>NZ_JAKZJU020000001.1:0-1200000 GCF_022809315.2 Mesosutterella faecium
TACGAGTGGAACGAGGCGGGCGGCAGGAACATCAAATCGGTTTCCGGTCTCCGCGAAATCTCGGTCTGCACTTTCCCGGCAGACGACCGGGCGAGGATCGGTCTCGTGAAGTCTGAAGACATTCAGAAAGCAGTTTCAATTCGAGAGCTGGAAGAGAGCCTGCGGGATGCCGGCCTGTCGAAAGCTCAGGCTCAGGCCTTTATTGCTAAGGCCAAGGAGCTGATCATCAGCGAAAAGGTTCAGAGGGATTCTGAGTCTGAGGCTGAAAAACAGGTGTTGGCAAGAATTAAGGCCATCGCCGAAAGGTTTTAACCACTAAAGGAAATACAAATGGCAGAAGATATCAAAATCGCTCTCGAGGCTCTGAACAAGATTGACGCCTCCATCGCGACCATGCAGGAATCCGTCAAGAAGGGCGAAGCCGCCCAAGCGGACGTTCAGAAGAAAATTGACGAACTGGGTGAAAAGCAGGTGCTCTTTTCCCGCCAGCTGCTCGACATTCAGCAGAAGGCTCAGAAGGCCGATGGCTCTGAAGTCGCCGACAAGTCTATCGGTGCGCAGTTTGTGAACTCCGAGTCCTACAAGCGCTTCAAGGGCGTGACCGGCGTTCGCTCTGCGTCCGCTGTTGTCGCGAACAAGGCGGCAGAAAACCCCGTCACGTCCGCGCAGGCTCACCTGACGCCGTACCGCGTCCCGGGCATCGTTCCGCTCGAAACCCGCGAGCTTTCGATTGAAGCCCTCTTCCCGAAGCTTCCGACCTCTGCTCAGTCGATCGAGTACCTCCGTGAAAAGACCTTCACGAACGGCGCCGCGACCGTTGCTGAAGCCGCAAAGAAGCCCTCGTCCGCGTTCGAGTTCGAACTCATGCAGACTCCGGTGCAGGTGATCGCCCACTGGACGAAGATCACCCGCCAGCTCGCTGACGACGCCCCGGCTCTTCAGGCTTTCATTAACGCCCGCATGATCTACGGCGTGAATCTCGCGGCCGAGGATCAGCTGCTTTCAGGCAATGGAACTTCTCCCAATCTGTCCGGCATTATGGCGACAGGAAACTACACCGCCCAGGCGTTCAAACTCGCTCAGCTGGGAGGATCCGGAGCGACGATGCTTGATCTGCTGCGCATATCCTTCGCGACCGTCAACGCCGCGGGTTACCGCACCAGCGCCGTTGTGCTGAACCCGATGGACTGGGCTGTGCTGCAGGGCCTCAAGGCCTCTGACGGTTCTTATCTGCTCGGATCTCCGGCCAACAGCTTCTCCGCCTCCACGATCTGGGGCGTGCGCGTTGTAGAGTCCGCCGCGATGGCTCAGGGTAAGTTCCTCGCCGGCGATTTCGCCCGCGCCGCTACGGTGTACGACCGCATGCAGACCGTGGTTGATATTGCCGCGCAGAACGAAGACGACTTCATCAAGAACCTCTACACGATCCGTGCGGAGCGTCGTCTTGCGCTGGCGGTTGAGCACTCCACTGCCGTTATCGGCGGCGCGCTCAGCGTTCCCACGGCCTGATAAGTCCGTAAACGCTTGACAGAGGCGGGAGGGGAAACTCTCCCGCTTTTCTTATATGCGCATTGAATTTCTCAAGGACTGCCTTTCGATGATCGGCCGCCGGAAAGCGGGCGATGTCGAAGAGGTTTACGACCCGTACGCCCTTGTGCTGATTGAGTCTGGGCTTGCCCAGGCCGCAAAGCCTGTCGCTGTGAAGCCCGTTCGGTCCCGCAGGGCTAAGGAAGAAAAAAATGAGTGACTATTTCGGCGCCGTGACGCTTGATGCCGCAAAGAAGCAGCTTCGCGTTGATTACGCCGATGAGGATGAGCTCATAGTCACCTACATCATGGCAGCGACCGCTCAGTGTGAGCAGATCTGCGGTCGTGAAATTGTGAAGCGATCAGATGAGAACGCGCTTTGTGACTCTGTTGACGATGTTCCGGAGGCTGTCAGGACATGGGTGCTTCTAACTGTGACAGATCTTTACGAGCACCGCGGGGCATCAGAGAGCCCTATTGCGACTGGCAGGCGGTTCTATGACCACCTGCTCGACGGCTATCGGATCTTTTAGGAGGCCGTATGCAGCTTCCAAAAGTAGGCGAATTGAAGCGTCCCATCGACATTTACAGCCTGGACACGAGCCCGAAGGATGCCTCCGACAGTACGAATAACCTGACGCTGAAGCTGCACGCCTGGGCGAAGGTGGAGGTGATCGGCGGGGTGAACTACTGGGGATCGGTGCAGGCGGGATATGACGTGACTCACCGCTTCATCGTCCGCTACATGGATGGAACGCGGCCTCAGGACCTGACTCATGCGACAAAGGTCCTCTACGAGGGCGTCTGGTATCTCGTGAAGCGCCTGACGGACATGAACGATGCCCACCGCTTCACGGCTTTGGAATGCGAGGCCCAGTATGGCGCTTCTTGATGTCGAGGTTCGCTTCCCGAAGTGCTTTAAGTACGCCGACTTCGATGTGAAGACACTAAAAAGCGGACTTCGGAAAGAGGGACGCGAGATCGCGCGAGTCGCAAAGAACCTTGTTCGCCAAAAGGGCGTTTCAAAGCCGGACGAATACCCGGGACGGGACACCGGCGTGCTGCAGAAGTCCATCAAGCCCAAGCCCTCGAGGTCCGGTTTTTCGGTGGTGATCAAGCCCTGGAAGACGGACCAGATGGGGAAGGATTTCTACCCGGCATATGTCTATTACGGCCACAGGGGTCCCAGAACGCGGACCGCGGCTGACAACCGGAGAAGGAAGAAGACTGCCGGGAAGAAGGTGGCCCAGCCCCGCAAGAACTTCATGGTGGACGCGACAAAGATGGTGGGCGAAGACCGCATCGAATCGAATCTCGCGCACCTGATGGACAAGGCGCTGGCCGCGAAGGAGATCACATTTAAATGAAGCTTGCACCGATTATCGAATGCCTTCGCGAGAACTGCCCGTCCTTTGAACGCCGGGTTTTCGGGGCCTACGCGTGGTTCAACATCGACGACAGCGTGAGTCCGGCGATGCCCTGTGCGTTCGTTCTCCCGTCCGGCGTGACCGCGGAAACGGCGACCACATCGACCAAGTACCGTCAGCCGATTGAAAACCACTTTTCGATCAACATATGCGTTTCGCTCACGAGCGACGACGCCCTGGGGAAAACCGGGCACGACTACCTCGAAGATCTGAAGGAAGAGGTTTTCAAGGCCGTGCTGGGGCTTCCGCTTGGCTATCCGGAGCAGACAAACCGGATCATTTATTTCGAGAGCCAGAGCGTAAATACGTCGGCTTGCAACCGCGCGAGGCTCGTCGAGACGCTCGACTTTGCCTACGGCGAGCTTTTGATGGGAAGTATTACGGCGCAGCAGCGAATCATTGACGCCCTGCCGGTTCTGCAGTCTGTAAGGCTCAAAGCTAAAGATTTTTCCACTACGGACGAGGATGACAAACTCGTCACCGCTGAACTTTTAACTAAATAAGAGGCAACTATGGCAGTTTCCTTCTCCAACATCCCGTCCGGGATTCGCGTTCCGCTTTTTTATGCGGAGCTCGACAACTCTCAGGCTAATACGGCGACGAGCGTTCTGAAAACGCTGCTGATCGGCCAGATGACAAAGGGCAAGGCCACGGCCCTTAAGCCGCAGCTTGTTTCTTCCTCCGCCCAGGGCGAAGAACTGTTCGGCCACGGCTCCCAGCTCGCGCTGATGAACACGATGTATCGCAAGAATGATACTTTCGGCGAGGTCTGGTGCATTCCTGTTGCTGATCCGACCGGGACCAAGGCTTCCGCTACGGCAACCATTTCCGGTACTCCGGCTGAGGCGGGCACGATCAATCTTTACATTGGGTCGGTGCGGGTAGCTGTCGCTGTTGCGACTGATGATACGGCGACCGCCATTGCTTCGGCCATCGCTTCTGCTGTGACCGCCAATGTCGACCTTCCGGTTACAGCCGCCGCGGCCGCCGGGGTGGTGACCTTCAACGCGAAGAACGCGGGCCTTGTCGGAAACGACATCCAGCTTGGCGTGAACCTGCAGGGCTATTCTGCCGGCGAGGAGCTTCCCGAGGGCGTGAATGTTGTGCTGACTGCGTTCTCGGGCGGGACTGGAACGCCTGATCTGGCCGGAGTGGTAGCTGCGATGGGCGAAGAGCAGTATGACGTGATTGCCTGCCCGTTTGCGGATGCGGCGAGCCTGACCACATTGGCGGAAGAGCTGAACGACAAATCCGGCAGATGGTCTCCGATGCGCCAGCTTTACGGGCACGTTTTCACGGTCAAGCGCGGCTCTGTTTCTGATCTTGTTTCCTTTGGAAAGAGCCGCAACAACCAGCACGAAACCGTCCTTGGCATCGAGTCCGCGGTGGCCTCCTCCTGCTCTGAAGTCCTCGGCGCATATGCCGCCCGGGCCGCGAGCGCTCTCAACAACGATCCCGCCCGTCCGCTTCAGACTCTGGAGCTGATTGGCGTGGCGGCGGCGCAGGCCGGCTCGAGGTTCAACCTCTCGGAGCGCCAGAGCCTCCTCACCTCGGGCATTGCGACCGAGTACACCCAGGGCGGCTACATGAGGATTGAGAGGGCGATCACGACCTATCAGACGAACGCCTTCGGGTCGGCCGACAACTCGTACCTGGATGACTGCACGCTCTTTACCCTCGCGTACATTCTGAGGGATCTGAAGACCGTCATCACGAGCAAATACCCGAGGCACAAGCTTGCCTCCGATGGCACGCACTTTGGCTCCGGACAGGCTGTCGTTACGCCCTCGATCATCCGCGCCGAGCTCATCGCCGAGTATCAGAAGCTCGAGGAGAAGGCTCTTGTCGAGAACCTGGACGCCTTCAAGGAGAACCTCATCGTGGAGAGGAACGCGGATGATCCGAACCGGGTCGATGTGCTTCTGCCGCCTGACCTTGTGAACCAGCTGAGGATCTTCGCGGTTCTCGCCCAGTTCCGTCTGAATTAAGGAGTGTTAAATGGCAAACCAGAGAATTTCAGGAACCTGCTATATCACGGTGGACGGCGAGGAGCTCAACCTGAGCGGATCCCTCCAGATCCCGGTCAACAAGTACACGCGTCAGGCCGTGACGGCCTCGGGCCGGGTGATCGGATATTCCGAAACGCCGGTCGTGCCGTCCATTTCAGGCAACTTCTACGTTGATTCGGATTTCCCGCTTGAGAAGCTGAGAACCGCGACTGACATGACGATCGTGGCGGAGCTTGCGAACGGCATGCGCTACACGCTCTCTGACGCTTTCCTCGCGGGCGACAATGCGAATTTCGCCCCGGAGGACGGAACGGTTCAGCTTGTTTTCAACGGCGTAAGAGGTGACTGGTCATGAGTCCGGTTGAGGTAAGTCTGAAGACACCGGTTAACTACCAGGGCACGACATACGAAAAGCTCTCTTTTCGCGTGCCGATCCTTGCGGACGTCCGGGCGCTCAAGATGATGGGCGATGAGAAGACCAACGCTGAGGCCTTTGATCATGTCATGCAATACGCGCAGCGTCTTTGCACAACCATAGATTCGAAGGCTTTCGGGCAGGTGACGGTTGAAGACAGCATGGCCATCGCGAAGGCGATAGCTCCTCTTTTTGGAGTGCCGCCGGTGGCTGAAAGCGATTGACGGCGTCGAGGAATCGATCTTTCGAATGGCGAGGTTCTGGAGCATGTCGCCGGAGGAATTCGGCGGCATGACTCTTGAGCGCATCTGCCAGTACGCGGAAATGACGAATAAGGTTCATGCCGAGGAGTGTGAGTGATGGCAGGGCAGGAATATTTACTGCAGACCGTTCTTCAGCTGAGGGACAATTTGTCAGCTCCGCTGAAGGATGTCCGCAGACGCATGAACGCGTTTGGAAGGTCGATTCGCGAGCTCAATCAGGCTTCGATGGATCTGGCCGGGGTGATCGCCAAGCCCTTCGCCATCCTTGCCGGCGCCGGCGGTTTTTCCATTAAAGGCGCGGTTTCTTCGTACCTCGAGCTGGCCGATGCGATTGACAAGGCTTCGATCCGGGCTGGAGTATCGGTTGAGGCTCTGCAGAAGCTTCGCTACGGGGCTCAGCTCTCTGGCATGACAGCCGATGAGCTCGACGGAGCGCTCACCAAGCTCACGTCCAACATGAGCAAGGCGGCCGCGGGTCAGAACGCCGACCTTGTGGCCATGTTTAAGCACCTTGGCATTGCGCTTAAGGACAGCAACGGGCATATCCGCAGCGCGGCCGATGTGATGAATAACCTCGCCCAGGCGGTGAAGAACAACGAATCGACTGCGGCGCGGATGCAGATTCTGACAGCGGCCTTTGGCGACAAGGTGGCAGCGAGGCTGATCCCGCTTCTCAAGGATGGGGCCGAGGGGCTCCAGGCTTTCGGAAAGCGAGCCGAAGAGCTGGGCCTTGTCATGTCGGCCGCGGACGTCAAGGCGGCCAACGAGTTCGGCGATCAGCTCTCCGAGCTCCAGTCGGTCACAAAAACGCTCTCTACCGCGATCGGATCCAGGCTCCAGCCGGTTCTTCAGGGCCTGATCGAGCCTATGGAGCAGACGATCGTCAAGTGCCGGGACCTGATTGCGACCAATGTCCAGTATTTTGTGGAAGAGCTGACAAAAGAGCTGAAAGACGTCAACTGGCAGTCAATGATCCAGGGCGCGTTTGATTCGATCCGTGCTTTCACGGACTTCATTCGATCCGTTGGCGGCGTATCGACGATTCTGAAGGCTTTTGGCGTGCTGATCGGCATGGACCTTGTGATCAAGGTCGGGGCGTTTGTGAAATCGATCGCCACAGTGATCGGTGCGCTGAGGCTCCTTGGAGTCGCGGCCATGACGAATCCTGTGGGACTTGTCCTTACGGCGCTGGCCGCCGGCATTGCGCTGGCCATCAAGTTCAAAGACACCTGGATGCCGGTGCTGGACAGCTTCCTCGACAAACTGTCCGCTGTCGGCGGTTTCCTGAAGAAGCTTTTTGGTGAAACTGAAGAGTTGTCGAGCCGTGGGAACAGGCTCTCCGACAGCTACGGCAGGCTTCCTGCGGGTTTCAGGGGCGTGGACGAAGGCGTGGTGGCAGGCAACGGCAGAGTGACCGCCCAAAGTGAAGTGCGCCTTCGCATCCAGACGGATAAGGGAACAACGGTTAGGACAGAGGGCGTTGCGTCGCGCGGTCCGATGTCGCTTACGACCGATTACAGCTATGACGCGATTCCGGGGACTGATTGATGGCTACTTTTGAAGAAAAGCTGTGGCCGGCGTCTTTCCGGGGCGTGCCGTTCAACGCAACGGCGAGCACGCTCACGATTGGCCGCCGGACGCATGTGTTTGAATACCCGCAGCGCGACAAGCCCTTTGTCGAAGACTTGGGCAAAAGCGCTCGCGAAATCACTCTGACAGCGGTTTTCGCGGGCCCCGAGTACATCACTGGCATGAACCGCCTGCTTGAGGCGATGGAGCAGGAGGGCTCCGGCGTCCTCGTCCACCCAATGCTTGGCAGCATGACGGTGACGCCCAAAGCAACGACCAAGGTCACTTATTCGACGACCAAGCTCGGGTTTTCGTCCGCCGATCTCGTTTTCGTCGAATCCGGGGACTATGTTTTCCCGACTTCCTCGAATGATACGGCGGCGGTAAGCGCCTCGGCCTCAGAAACCCTGAAGCAGAGCGCACTGGACGCATTTCTCGACAAGTTTGATCTTTCCGGCGCCCAGGACTTCGTGAAGGCGGCGGTTACGGGAAATCTTTCGAAGTTCTTCGAGCTCAGCGACTACAAGGAGCTCTGCCGGCTGTTTTCCGTGTCCGACGAGATGTCTGAGCTGTCGGCCAAGGCAATTTCCCTTGTGAGCAGCGATGTCGAGGTGTTTGCGAAGACCGTCGTCGACTCCTTCGGGTATTCGAGGCTGGCTTACAGCGTCAACAACTGGAGGCGTGTGACGAGGCTTTTGAGCCGCCTGGTGAGATCGGACGGCATGAACAACGATTACCAGACGGGGCAGGTTTCCGATGAAGAAGCGAGAACGACGGCTCAGTCTTCAACCCTCCAGTCTCTTGCTCGTCAGACGCTGCTTGCTGAGGCCGTTTCGGCGTCGGCTAAGGTTGGCGGTGATGAAGATACGGCAGAAGGCGGCATAGCCTACGAGGACATGATCGCGGTGCGCGACCAGGTTCTTGCGGCGCTCGACGCTGAGATGCTGGAGACCGAGAGCGACGATGTTTATCTGGCGCTGGAAGACGCCCGATCGGCGGTGTCTGATGACATGACGACTCGGGCTCAGGACTCGGCTCGTTTAATATCTGTTACACCTCCGGACGTACAGCCGGCCCTGGTGGTTGCCTATAATTTTTATGAGGATGCCGATCGGGAGAAAGAGATCATCGACCGCAACGGCATTCGGCACGGCGGGTTCGTCCCCGCCAGGGAGTTGAAGCTTCTGAGCCGGTGACCGCCATGAAAAAGATCCTTGCTGTTGTTGCTGCTGTGCTTGGTGTTTGCTTAAGCGTCAACGCATTTGCGTATCATCGTGTTGCAAAAGAATGGGTTGATGCAGAAGGAGTAAAGCATCAGGAACTTATCTTGGTTCCAGATCCTCCAGGAACAAAGTATGCCCCTTATAAATTGACGCGCGAGCAGGAGCTTAAAGCGGATTATGAGCGGAAATTAAAAGAAATACAGGAAGAGCAACGCTGGCGCGATGAACACAATAAGTTCGTAGAAAACGGAACAATAGGAAAATACACCAATTACTATAACCCTGTAACGAAGCAGAGTATTTTGGTAGATCCCAAAACCGGTACTATCAAAATAGATAAGCCTTAATGGGATTGGTTTAAATAGGAGCACCTCAAGAAATTGGGGTGCTTTTTTTTTTATGGCACCAGAAAACGAAGTCACACTATATATAAACGGTCGTAAATATATTGGCTGGCGGTCTGTTCAAATTGATGTCAGTGTGAATTCTTTAGTTCGCGTATGCGAACTTGGTGCGGCACGAACTTCCAATAGAACGAGTCTTTGCGATGGCATAGAAGAAGGCGCTGATGCTGTTGTTAAAATAGGTTCTGATACTGTTTTGACAGGATATGTCGTTAGCAAAAAAGTTAGCTATTCTGAAAACAGCACACAGATCCAAATAACGATTAAAAGTAAAACCGTTGATTTGGAAGAATGCATGATTCCGCCAAAAAAACCAAATCAATGGAAAAATGCGCGGATTTCTTCAGTAATAAAAACGGTGGCTGGGTATTACGGAATAGAAACAATTGATAATGGCTTAGCTAAAAACGCTCGGAATATTGATTTTTCTACCCACGAAACTATAGGCAAGGGGATCGTAAACCTGCTTAAAGCTGACAGCCTTCTTATAAATGATGATGAATTTGGTGATTTAGTTATATGCGATATTGGTCAAAATGGTGACGCTCATGACCAACTTATATATGGTAAAAATATTTTGAGTGGGTCAAGGGACCACGATATATCAAAGGTTTTCAAAACATATGTTGTTATTGGGCAAGGCACAGATCCGGAAAGTAAAAGCAAAAATCCGGCAAATTCTTTGTCTGAGCCTTCGGAAAATGCAGAGTTTCCTAGAAATAGGGTCTTGGTTACTGAACAATCAGGAAATAGAACAAGAAAAGAGCTTAAAACTAGAGCAGATAATTTAAAGTTCAATTCTGTAGGAAATGCGGATGTTTTAACCTATCAAGTGCAGGGTTGGCGGCAAAGCAACGGGGATTTGTGGAAACAAAACATGAATGTCGTAGTAAAAGACCCAATGCTTGACATTAGCCAAACGCTCTTTGTTTCAAAAATTAGCTATAAGCTTGATCAAGACGGATCTACGACAACGATGGTGCTGAAATCCCATTGGGCGTTTGCGGTGACGGATCTACCAGATGCCGAAAAAGGCAAAACGACCAAAAAAACTAAAACGAAGCAGGCCAAGAAAGGAACGACATTCCTTGCCAAAGCGGGGTCCGGCAAACTATGAGCAACGGTCTGATTGATCTGGTCACGAGAGGAGTGCTGCTGGCCAAGAACGCCGCCCGGAAGATGCGGACGGTGCAGGTGCAGCTCTTTGCCGATGACCTGCGGGACGATGTCGAGCATTTCGAACCGTACGGCTTCACATCCGAGGCTAAAACGGGGGCTGAAGTGCTTGCGGCCTCCCTGGCAGGCGACAGAGAGCACACGATCGCTTTCTGCATCACCGACCGGCGCTACCGCCCAACGGGACTCAAGGATGGCGAGGTCTGCGTTTTTGACGATCTGGGGCGAAAGGTCTACTTCTCTCGATCCGGGATCGTGGTCGAAGGCAAGGATTCGCCAGTGACAGTAAAGAGCTCTGGATCTGTGACGATTGACGCGCCCGAGACCACCATCACGGGAAAGCTGATCGTGAATGGGGACATTCAGGGCAAGGCCCAGATTTACGACTCGAAGGGCCGGATGCAGAGTATCAGGGACACCTACAACGGACATACGCATAACGGCGGCGTTAGCCCGGATCAAAAGATGTGAGGTGAAGATGATTGATTACGACAAACTGGCAGAAGATGAAGCGCAAAGACTTTTTATGAAGATTTTTGCCAAAGGCTTTGTGGCTGGTGGCGTGACGGTATTCATCTTTGTTGTTCTGCTTGTAGGCGTGATTTTTTGCGTTTCTTATTTCATGCGGTAAATCTGCGCTCTTTACCGCCGAGGAAAAGTAAAACCCAGTCAGACGGGCATCTGGCTGGGCTTTTTCGTGGAGCTTGATCAAATGATTCTGATGCTCAACGGCGTTGAGTCGACTTTGTCCGATTTTTGTGACGATGAGTTAAGACGGGCTGTGTACAACAGCCTTTTTTCATGGGCGCGGGCTTCGGATTCAGACGAGCTCCCTGGGGACTCGAAGCAGGGCTGGTGGGGTGATACCTACGCGGATGACACCGGCGATCAGTTCGGGTCGAAGCTTTGGCTGCTGGCCCGCTCGAAGGTGACTCAGGAGACGCTGCTTAAAGCGCAGGAATACGCCGCGGCGGCGCTGCAGTGGATGATCGATGACGGCATTGCCAAAAGCGTAGACGTTTCCGCAGAACGGGGAGGTGCCGACCAGCTGAATCTCACGGTCACGATTCAGAGGCCGAGCGATGCAGACCTTATCGGCATGAGGTTTCAAGACATTTGGAGCGAATGATGGCATTTGTTAGACCAACACTGCGGGAGCTGATTTCCCGCATCAGCTCGGGAATCCAGTCGCGCCTGAGCGTTCCGCAGGTGCGCAGAAGCAATGCGACTGTTTACAGCCGGGTGCTGGCAGGGGCGAGCCATGAGCTGCACGGCTTCATTGAGTACGTCTCCAAGCAGATTTTCGTCGACACGGCAGACTCCGAGCATCTCGACCGCCATGCTTCAATCTTCGGGATCACAAGGAAGGCCGCTTCGAAAGCCTCTGGAACAGTGAAATTCAGCTTTCAGGACGGCGTTGTGAACGTGCCTGTAGGGACCATTCTGCAGGGCGGAGACGAGCAGCAGTTCCAGGTGACTGTCGCTCCGGATTCGAGCGGCGTTGCGTCTGTTGAAGCTCTGGTGGCCGGCGAGGCGGGGAACATCGAATCGGGCGACACTCTCACGCTGATCTCTCCGATCGAAGGCGTGATGTCCGAGGCTGAGTCTCAGGGAATAGCGGGCGGAGCTGATGCAGAGGACGACGAAAGCCTGCGGGCCCGCGTGCTCGCAAGGCAGAGAGAAACGCCGCACGGCGGAACCTCATCCGACTATGTCCAGTGGGCGCTGGCCGTCCCGGGGGTGACTCGAGCCTGGTGCTATCCGCTTGAAAACGGGGACGGGACCGTTGTCGTGAGGTTTGTCTGCGACGATCTGGCTGACATTTCACCGACCACCGAAATGGTGAAGCAGGTCCAGGCCTACATCGACGAGAAGCGCCCGGTGACCGCCGATGTGACAGTCATGGGCCCGACGCTTAAGGCGGTCGACATCGAAATCAGCACGCTCACGCCGGACACGTCTGACGTCAGGGCGGCGGTCGAGGCCGAGCTTAAGGACCTCTTCATGAAGGAAAGCGAGCCCTCGAGAAGCATTTATCTGTCGCACATAAGAGCGGCCATCTCCGCAGCCGCGGGCGAAGTCGACCACACTCTTGTTTCCCCGACTTCCAATCCGACGGCGGGGACTAATGAGCTGCTCACCCTGGGGACGATCACATGGAACTGACGACGCAGGAAGAGTACTCCCGGATGCTGAAGCAGTTGCTTCCTCCTGGTCCAGCCTGGCCGAGGGGCGACGCCACATCCCTCATGGGCATGATGATCGAGGTTTGGGCCGAGGAGTTCAGCCGCGTTGATTCCCGAGTGCGGACGCTGATGCGAGAAGCCGACCCTCGCTTCGCGGTGGAGACGTTTGAGAACTGGCTGGACGACTGGGGATTGCCTGACGACTGCATTCGAGCCTGGTCCAGTGCCAATCAGACGACGCTGCGCACACTGCTCATGTACAAGATCAAGAACATCGGCAGGCAGGATCGGTCCTACTTTGTCGAGCTTGCAGAGATGTTCGGATACCGAATCGTCATCGATGAGTTCCGCCAGCACTCCGTGCAGTCAACCTCAATGGACGCTGTCTGCGGGGAGAACTGGCGGCACATCTGGCGGGTCGACGTAATGACAGGGGCCGGGTCGGTTATGGGGTACCACAACATGCTGGGGCCGGTGAACGAGGCGCTCGCCTGGTGGGGCGACCGACTTATTGAGTGCCTGATCAAGCGGTACAAGCCAGCTCATACCGACTTGTATTTCGGCTACTACAGCTTTGAAGGAGACAACGCGTAATGGACAGGATCTTTCTTTCCGGCGCCGTGCAGAACGAGCCCAACATTCCCGATGACGTCGACCCAGGGTATCCGACAGACGGTTCGTCCGGCGGCGGCATAGCGTCAACCGTTCCCGGGGCCATCTGGTACAACGCGGTCATGATGGAGCTGATCAACGCGATCAAAGGCGGTGGCGTTACCCCCGACAGGCATGACAATGCCCAGCTCGACGCGGCCATCAAGGCCCAGATCAAGACCGTGAATCAGGCTCTGTCAGACGCAGTGGCCCAGATTCAGGCCAAGGTGGCTCAGGTGGAAATCGTACCGGCAGGAGCCATTATGTTCTTTCCGACTTCTTCTTCTCCGAACGCGAACTGGCTGATTTGCAACGGCCAGGCGGTGAGCCGCTCGGCCTATGCGGGCCTGTTCTCCGCGATTGGGACCAAATATGGCTCGGGCAACGGGAGCACGACATTCAATTTGCCGTATCTGATCGACAAGACGGTGTGGGGCGGGCAGAGCAACGTTGGCGAGCAGAGAAGCGCCGGCCTTCCGAACATTACCGGCACCTTCCTGAACTGGACTCGTGGGAACGCCTCGGCAGACGGTTCTTTCTACGCGTCAGATGTCACAAGCCGTGGTCTGAAGGGCGGATCCGGCGGTGATGAGGGGCGGTATCACTTCGACGCCTCTCGCTCCAACGGGATTTATGGACGGTCAGGCACAGTGCAGCCTCCGGCTCTTGTTTTGCTCCCGTGCATTCATATTTAAGCTTTTAGTAGAAAGACAAGCCCCGCCCAGACGGCCATCTGAGCGGGGTTTTTGTTATCGAGAAGAAACGGTTCCCGATGAATGAAATTATACCCGTGCTGGCGGCACTTCTGCCGCTGAGAGAGGCCATGATGAAGCCAGACAAGGAACTTCCTGCTTATCTGCGAGTGTTGCGTTGGGGAGTGACGATCTTTGTTCTCGCTTACGGGATCCTGCTTATTGCCGAGAAGATGAAAAGCATTTTCTTTTAGAGGTAAAGATGAAGAGACTTTATTACTCAGACGCGTCTGACACGCCGCCTTCTCCGCCCAAGAATCCGATCACAACTCAATATCCGCAGGATGGAAACAGAGCGAAAAAGCAAATGCCGACAGTGATCGGGGCCTACTGGTATCACATGATCACCGAGGAATTCATGGCGGTGATCGAGCAGGCCGGGCTGGAGCCGTCGCTTACAAACCTGCATCAGCTGGCGGATGTCTTTGCTGACTTCAAGACGCGGGCCGCAGGGGCCGAGGCTTACAAAACAGCGGCTGAAGCGGCCGCGACCCGGGCTGAAACGGCCGCTAACGGCGTTGTCACCGAAACTGCTTCAAAGATTAAGGAAATTGACGCCGAGGGCGACAAGCAGGTTAAGGCTGTTCAGGACGCAGGATCAACCGTTTCTTCGGATATCGAGGCAGGTAAAACCGCCCTGCAGACCAAGCTCACAGAGCTGATTGCAAAGCTGGATACAGAGGGAGGAACCGAGGCCGCTTACGTGAAGCAGCAGGCGCAGGACATCCTCGATCAGATCACAACCTCTGAATCTAATGCCAAAACATACGCTGAGAATGCTGCGGCCAGCGCGTCCTCTGCTGCAACCACGGTTTCGGATGGAAAACAGGCGATAACAGATCTTCAAGCGGCTGCAACAGCGGCAGTACAGGCGCAGCAGACCACTTCTGTTAAAGCTGTGAGCGATGCTCAGAGCACCGCGCAAACCGCTGTTGCATCCGCTCAGTCCGCAGCTGTTTCTGCTGTCAAAGCTCAGGAAACGGCCAGCCTCCATACGATTGAAACAGAAATGGAAACAATTGATCTTGGAGGGCTGTCATGAAATCCAAGTATCTGCAGCTTCGCGGAGGGACGACGGATCAGAATGACGCTTTCACAGGAAAAAATCGGGAGCTTACGGTCGACACGGACGAGAAGCGCCTTCGGGTTCATGACGGCACAACGGCCGGCGGCCATCCCGTAGCGAAAGCGTCCGAGATTCCAACAAAGACAAGCGAGCTTGAGAACGATGCCTTCGAGACAAAGGCCATTCTCAGCAAGCTATCACAACTGACGGATGACGTGGGGTACTGGAAGAAGGCGAAGCTCACGAAGCTCTCTCAATTGGAGAATGACACGGGGTTCGTTGCCGGTCACTGCACCTACTGCACCTACTGTTCGTACTGCACAAACTGCACATGAGGTTTTAGATGTCTTTAAAGGAAATCTTGTGGAAGGGCGGAACTGCGGCCAAGAATGATGCCTACACCGGAGAGCCTGGTGAAATCACCATCGATACGGACAATCACCGCATCAGGGTGCATGACGGAGCGACCGCCGGAGGAACGGCTCTGGCCCTCAAGTCCGACCTGCCGACAAAGCTGTCCCAGCTGACTGACGATGTTGGAATGTGGGCAAAGGGCGCCCTGACAGCCCTGTCTCAGCTGACCGATGACGTTGGCTATTGGAAAAAGTCAGGTCTGACGAAAATCTCTCAGCTCACGAACGACAGCGGCTTTCAAACCGGGCACTGTTCGTATTGCTCTTACTGCTCGTACTGTTCACAGTGCAATAACTGCCTCAATTGCAACACGGTTCAATGTACGACCGTGAACTGCACAACCGTAAATTGCACAACCGTTAAGTGTTCTGTTTATACAGACTGCAGTTACTGCAGCAACTGTGATTGCAACTGTGATTGCAACTGCAATTGTTGTGACGCATAAGGGGCTGTTATGGTTAAGAAAATTCTTTTAAAGAGAGGAACGATCACAGCCACATCCGTCTACACGGGCAAATCCCGCGAAGTCACCGTCGACACAGACAAAAAAATCCTTGTTGTGCATGACGGAGTAACGGCGGGCGGAACAAGTCTTGCCAGGCTTTCAGAGTTGCCTACAAAACTATCTCAGCTGACAGAGGACAGCGGAATCTGGACAAAAAATGCTCTTACTCTTGCGAGCCTTACAGACGATGTTGGGTACTGGAAAAAGTCTGATCTAACAAAAGTCTCACAGCTCACTAACGACAACAAATACAAGACCGCGCACTGCTCCTATTGCAGCCATTGCACGTACTGCTCTAACTGCGGGCGCTGCAACAACGTTCACTGCAGCCAGGTTCAATGCGGTCAGGTTCAATGCAATCAGGTGCAGTGTTCGCAATGTTCAGGGCAATGCACAAACTGTAGCAATTGTAGTGGCAGCAGTGACTGCTGCGACAACTAGGGGGGATTTATGAAAAAAATAGCAGCGTGCGCCCTTGAAGACCACAATCATTTTGTCAATATTTTCGTTACTGACGAGGCCATGAGTGTTGCGCTATTTTCGCCGTATAGCGGGGACCAGGACGCGATCTCTTCTGACCAGTGCGGAACCTTTTTGAATCAGCACAACACATCCCCCTTCATGCTCAATAACGGAATCGTTGTGGCGGGAGCAGACCTCAAGGAAGGTCTGGCAGGTAAATTCATCTGCATTGGAAAAACTACGTATTTTTCCAGCCCTGTTGCCGCAAAAAATGCTTCTGTAGAGTGTTATGGGAGCGGGGAAATCACGGATCGTCGCTCCATGGCGTGGTTTGTAAAAAATGGATGGCTTTCTGCCCCGACCACTCGTAACCCGATGAGCTACTTCACGAAAGCAGGGACGATGCGCACTTTGCAGCTTGAACGCATGCAGCTTGCGGTACAGCTCATTATGCCGTTTGCCTCTGAGTCGGTGACGAGCGACTACAACAGCATTCAGTTCAACTACTCTCCCACATACGGGTATCGTTGCAACCTTCCTGTTGAAGAATTCACGCTTGAACAGCTCCAGAATCACGGGAACGGATGGTCTCCGAACCCGGTTTTGGCTCTTTCTGGTCCTGAATCGACCGAGGAAGACAAAGATGCGGAATTCTCTGTCTCCATGTCATGGGAAGACGGAACAGCAATTGAACACGATTCTGAAATTTATATTGATTCCACCGGTGGATACGTTCCTCTGCGCAGGCTTGAACTGAGCAATGGAGTGGGTAAATTCCGCATCCGGGCTCTGGGTCTCAAGGCAGGCGAGTCGTTCAAGGTGAAGGTGGGATGGCGGTATTTCACTGGTGCGGCTGAAAAGACGGTGCTCGTTGTATGATCCGGCGCCTGAATATCGTACTGGGTGCGGCATGCAATAGGCATTGCTCCTACTGTTGCCAGGCGGCTCCCGCAGACAGGTTGTCGTGCGGCAAAACAGACTGGTCGGATCTCAGAGAAAAGCTTCGCTTTTATAACGAGCGTGGCGCCTTCAGAAAGCTTGAGCGCATCAGTTTCTGGGGTGGAGAACCCATGCTTTATTGGGGCGTTGTTAAGGCGCTCTACCAGGTTCTGTGTGACGACGGCGTTTATCCAGAATCCATTTACCGTGTTGCTACAAACGGGGATCTTATAAACGAAGATTATGTGCAGTTCGCCAACAGCACCCCAGGGTGGCTGACAACGGTGAGTTGGCACGACGGTTCTATATCAGAGAGCCAGTGGTCAGTTCTGAGACGTCTTGCTAACTGCTTTATAACGGGTCTGGTCACTAGCCGGTGGAGAGATGAAATTCCTGCCATGAGAGATAAATATGAATCTCTTGGCCTGAGCCTGCCGGTACAGCTATGGCCAGTCCACCTTGTGGGCCAGTGCTCTGAGGATGACAAGCTCACCGCTAAAAGCGTTGATGATGCCCTTGAATACATTCGAATCCTTGTCGCCAACCCTCAGGACCGTTTTTCTGCGTTTCTTCGAAAAAGCATCATTGTCCATGCATCCAGGCGCGGGCGAGAGAGGCCTGATTGTGGGGACGAGTCGGTTCTAACAGTTGATTTACATGGCCGTGAATACCTATGTCAACACAATCCGGTGCCTGAGACATTGAGTTCTCATCGTCTAATGTCCGGAGCTGAAAACGTCAGAACTGGATGCCGCGAATGTGTTGCTTGGGACCATTGCGGAGGCGGATGTTTTCTTACTTCAAATCGAAAAGCAGAGTGCCGATTCTACCGGGGGTACGTTCGGCTAGGGAGATCTTTGAATGAAACTGCGTCTTAATGTTAGGGAGCGAGATGGATCGCGCCACGGGTGGGAATACGACAACGTGACGAACGAGCTGTGGCGAGAGGGCGAACTTCTTGATCTGTCGAAAGATGGGCGCTTATCACAGTATATGAGCGGCCAGACTCATAGAGGACAGGTTTTCTCCGACAGCAAGAGCAAGGATCTCTACGATCTGAGAATACAGTTAGGTCTCCGCTGCAACATGCATTGCCGTTATTGCGCGCAGTCGGATCGAGCTTTAGAGAAGGTGTGCTGGGGGCCCAAGGACGTACCCGCGTTCATCGCAAAACTCAAGGCCGGCAACGTCAATGTGACTGGCGTCATCGAACTCTGGGGTGGAGAGCCTTTTGTTTATTGGAAGACTATTAAAAATCTTGTCCCTCAGTTGCGCGAAATGTATCCCAACGTCCGGTTTGCCATGATCACAAATGGGACGCTTCTAACTGAAGACAAGATTTCATTCTGCGAGAAATATCGTATTGATCTTACATTTAGCCATGATGGACAGGGCTATCAGCTCCGCGGTGCGGATCCCCTGGACGATCCAAAAATGGTTGATCTGTGGAGGCTTGCGTTCTCAAAACTTCGCTGCAACATCAATTGCGTTCTATCCCCGGCAAATACAGATATAGAGCAGATCATTGAACACATTCATTCCCGACTCGGGGCTGTGCCTATCAACTTCGAAGGCATCATGACCCATGTAGGAGTGACAGATAAAGAATTGATGTTCTCAGACAAGCAGTTGCTCACGCTCCAAAAAAACATTTTTACAGCAATGACATCCGGACCGTGGGCTAAATTTCCGGCGCTGGAGCAGCAGTGCCGCAGCCTTATCCAGATGCTAGTGAATCGAAAGAGACTGAACCCGAGAGCAGTTAAGTGCTGCATGCATTCTCCTGATAATGCTGCAGTTAATCTCAACGGGGATGTACTTTCTTGCCACGATCATTGCACACCGGACAAGTTTGTCGGGAGGATAGAGGACCTGGAGGGCGTGGATATCTCTCGCTGTTTTAAACCATGGAGCGAGAGGCCGGAGTGCCGCAGATGCCTTGTGCTGTCCATGTGCCGCGGCGCATGCCCGCAGATCGAAGGGCTGGCGCGCACGCTCACCTGTAAGAATGAGTTCGCGTACAAGTTCGCAATCTTCCAGTCTGTGTTCTGGCTGCTGTTTGGCCTGACGCTCGAATCGTATGCGCCGGCGGAGGGCTGACCATGTGCACGACTCAGTCAAGATTTTTAGACAAGACGGCCGCCCGAATAGGCGGCTTTTTTAATTCCCCGAATCTAGCTAAGGGGGCTTTACCGATGGGAGTTGCTGGAATGGATTTTGCAGGACTGACGCTTGGCGAGCTGGTTCAGCTGCTGACTCTGATCTATACAGCGCTTCTCATCCTCGGGGCGATCCCGAAAGCGATAGCGGGCATCCAGGCGCTGAAGGATCGGTTTAGATCCAAGGGGAAGGAAGAAGAATAAAAGCAAACCCGGCGGGAGCTGGAACTCCGGCCGGGCACTAAATACACGACATAGATGGGTGGCATCTATATGGAAGATGATACCAAAGAAAGATTAGACAGGCTAGAGGCTTTTATGGATGAGCAAAGGTTGGAAAAAGTTCAGCAAGCCGCCATTGATAACTACAAAAAAGAGCGTTTCCATTATTGGAAAGAGAGAGTCTTAGTCGCTTGCGCTCTTATCGGAGGTGTTCTCGGCGTAATCGGGTTCGTCCGATCACTGTGAGGACTCAGGGAGCTTTTCTCATGAATCGCTATCAAATAGCAGCCATGACCGTATCAGCCGCCACGTTGGTAGGGATCGCCGGGTACGAAGGCTACTCCTCGGTGGCTTATGTTCCGGTAAAGGGCGATGCCCCGACTATCGGATGGGGTACGACAACGGGAGTGAAGAAAGGCGACACTATCGAGCCGACGCAGGCGCTCCAGAGACTGTACCGGGATACCGAGACGGCGAAGGCCGGAATAAGTAACTGCATCAAAGTCCCGATAAGCCAAGGGGAACTAGATGCGTATCTGTCGCTTTCTTACAACATCGGGGCCGGGGCGTTTTGCAAGTCGACGCTTGTGAAGAGGCTGAACCGCGGCGATTACGCCGGAGCGTGCTCGGAGATTAAGCGCTGGTGCTACTTCAAGGGAAAAAAGTTACCCGGTTTAGTCGAGAGAAGAGAGAAGGAATACCGGACGTGCTTGAGGGGGCAGCCATGACAAAACTAACGCTACTGAAAATTCTTGCCTTCATTGCATACATAGTTACGCTCTTCGCCGCCGGCTACCAGTACGGGCACCAGAAGACAGCTGCGGCCTACGAGGCACAGATAGCGAAAGACAGGGCCGCACAGGCTGAAGCGGCCCAGAAACTCGAAACCGAATACAGGGAGAAAGAAAATGAAAATGCAAAGAGGGTCGCTACGGCTCTGGCTGCGCGAGACAAGGCTCTGGCTGATGCTGGCGCTGTGCGGGCTGACGCTGTTCGGCTGCGCCAGTCAACCAAAGACCTCAGTACTCAACTGTCCCGAGCCGCCGCAAGCCACGCCGCTGCCGGAGACAGTAGCAGCGAGCGACTCGGGAAATGCGAAGACCTTCTCGCAGAAAGTGCAGCGCTTCTCGGAGAAAGTGTCGACCTGGCAGCGGAAGGTGCAGGACTATCTACAAAAATAGCAGCGGATAAAGATACGATTCTGAAAGCTGTTCATTAATCCGGGCGACCATTTTCACCACTTGACGAAAATGATTTCGTTGTGGTAGCAGCGTGGGACTCTAACCATCACCGCGTTCGGTGAAGTGGGACTGGTGGCAGGAAGGGTGGCACGAGAAAATATCCCCGACTGGAAGCCCGTAAATACGAGTGGTACGCTCCCCTCCTCGGATACCACCATGGGGTTTCTCCCCGTCCCCCAATCGTTTCAAAATCATTGATTTTTAATTCATTCCCGCTTTTTCTTTGTTTCCCATTGTGTCAGAACAACCCTTTTTTCCCAAAAACAGGAGACTCACGCGGGGATTTTCCTGGGGAATCAATCCTCAGGTGCCGCGGCTTTCCCTGCCGGTTCTTCTGTTTAGTCCCGCCTGTATGCCTGCCGCACACCGCGAGCGGGCAGACTGATTCCGCCAGGCTTCAGCCTTTTCGTCATCCAAAGCGCAGCCCGGGACAGCACCGGGCAGGCCGAACCACTTCAGCACATCAGCACCGGGCTTTTGCCAGTTGAAATCCGGGAATAGTCCGCCAGGACAGAGTTTTTGGGAGAAGCTGCCCGCCCGCTCATGACAGGCAGCCTGAATCACGGCGCGCGCTGCCAGCGCTCCGCGGACCTGAGGAAAAAACAAAAGGAAATCAAGGATAAGGAGTGATGGCGGTGCGGGAGTCGGACTTGAAAATACAGCTTTATTCAAATTGTTATTAACCTGAAAGTCGTCTAATGAAACCACGAAAACTCAGTGAGTGATCCCCAGCATTTCAAGGAACAACTCATCTCGCCGGATGGACTCCGTGCTCCAGCGCTGAGCACCTTTGGGCGTCAGAACCGTCGTCGTTTCAACACAATCAAACCATTCCAGAATCTGAACAAGGGAATGCGCCTCAAGCCACCGCTTGAGGCCGCGCTCCAGTGTCAGCTCCTTGCCTTTCTCTTTGTGCCTTGCGCAGTACTTGTCGGACATAGGTATGGCGCCTGACATCCCGGATAGGCGCAGATGTGGAGCAGAGCCACGGTTTTTCTTTAATCAAACCAATATCATATCAAACCATTATTAATGTCTAAATATGATATTGTCTGAATCAGAAAGGAGGTGATGCTTACTGGATGAAACAAAGGTAGTACGGAAGTTCTCCTTCGAGATCAATCTCAAGATCCTCAAAGTCAAGATAGAGATCCCGAAGGAAACAACCGAAGAACGGAAAGCGGAGCCCCGTAAGAAGTAGCACCGCAAGCCCCCGGGAAACCGGGGGCGTCATCCGCCAAAGCAAGCACCTCCAAGGAATATTTTATGAGATACGCCGTAAAACTTACAAAGCTTTCAAATGGCAAATACAAAGCCGAAAGCGAAGATCTTGGCGCTTCTGTAACAGACGAATTCAGCACGGAGTCCGAAGCGCTCGATTTCATGTGCGAAGCCCTTCCGGGAATGATGTATCTCCTGTATAGAAAGCACAGGAAACCCATTCCCATGCCCAAAGCGGCCGGCGACCATTACATTTATGTTCCGGCTCGCGTTCAGGCAAAGATCCTTCTCTGGAACAAAATGATTGAGAAAGGAATCGGAGTCAATGAACTGGCCAGGAAACTCGGCATTCCCCAAGCCAACGCTTCAAGGCTCACCGACATGTCGCAGGATAAGGCGAGCATGGAGGCGATTGAAAACGCCCTGATTGCAATTGGCAGCCAGTTCGATCTTTCTACGGTTAACAACTAAATCAAGCCCGTCCTCCGTGCAATCGATCCTCGAAGATCCTACTTTTCCCACCCCAATCCGCTTTCAGCTCGAATAAAGCAAGCGGTGGAAACTCGGAGACGTTTTGGCCTGGGCGAATTCGAAAAGAAAGGCTTTCGCATGAAGCGCGACAAGGCCCCTGTAGACGCCGCAGGGGCTTTATTATTTCAGGCGAACCGAACCCGGTTGTCCGCATAGGCCGATTCATTGGCCGCTTTTTTTAACAATTCAGACAGAATGGCCACGTTCCCCGAACTGGCCAAAATGGCTTGGTATTTAAACGCTTCGTCTCGGTTCCCGGAATCATCGATAATTCCGTCAACACATATCCGGCCATGATTGCGGATGCCAGCTGCCTTTAACGCAAAGCCAGCGCACTCGTTTTGATTGGGGTACATTGCGTCAACAACGCGGTTATTGCCAACAGCGAGATCAAAATAAAAATCTTTGCCCCCCAGTCCTTTGATCCTGGGCTTCAGAGAAATCTTTTCTTCCGGAAGAATTTTGTTGTAGCAGTGCATGACTGTTGAAACGAAGTTCTCCCTGGATTTCGGCTCTCTCAAGTTTTCACGAGCCCACGAATCCAGATCAAGAACGGCTTTCAGGTATTTGGCGAACACGGAATAAACTGGCGTGGAGTCCTTTGCGATGATCTCCATCTCGCCGTCTGGCAGAAGAGTGACGCCTCTTTTCAGTAGAAAATTTTTCAAAGAATTTCTTTTTTTCCCGTTCCTGAAGTCCATCCCGGCCGCCAGCATGGAATGAACGGTCATGCCCTCGTCGAAGAAACGAATAAGCCCTTTGGGGAACTCCCCGAAAATATAGAAGGCATCTTCATTGACAAAGCGGAAGGGGGTTTCAATCTCATAAGCTGGCGTGCCGTCAACCGTAGGGACGGCATAGGAATCGAAGCCCAATGTTTTGAGTTCCAGAGACATTTTCACACCAGCTTGAAATCATTCGGATCAATATCGTCAATTGGTTTGTCTAGTTCCATGTTAGACATTTTCAGGAAGAAATCCAGTTGTTCTTTGGGATTACCAAGAGCTTTCGCTTTATCTTTGTCAAACCTCTCTCTTTTCTTTCCTCTGTGGAAATGCGGCCACCTTTCAGTGTTTTCGCTGTTTGGCTCGAGAGGAGAAACTACGTCCACGTCAACAACCCGCTCATTTATTCCTGTATCCGGATCTTTTCGCCACAGAGTCATCGTCGAGCGAGAAATCTTGACCTTCTTCAGCCTGTCCGTCTGAACGATCCGGACAGACAGTTCCTTCATTGTCGGCCCATCCTTCCTCTTGACAGGCATATACATGGATCGCTCCGAAGGAATGTCTGAAGCTTTTTGCCTGCTTCGCCTTCCCTTTTTCTCTACCTCCTGGGCCTCGTAGATCCATTCCTGAACCATTCCGACCTTAGGGACGCCTATAACCTCATCGGCTATTGAATCGGAAACGCCATTGCCATTGCCCTTAATAGCCATGATCATCAGCCCCCGACAGTTTCTCGGCGATTTCTTCAGCAGTAGGCCGATAGTATTTCATCAGCATCTTCAGGTCTCGGTGACCCGTGATGCGGGCGAGGTCGAGAACGGAGATCTTTTGCGCTGCTCTTGTGCAGAACGTTGCCCGGCCGTCGTGAAAGCGCAGCGCTTCTTTGATGACGTGCCCTGCAGAATCTCTAACCTCGCCCAGGCCGGCTTTGTTCCGGATCTTGTTCCAGAGAGCTTCCCTCGTGGATATAGCCAGCCCGAAGATCCGAGGCTCTACATCAGCCTGCTCTACAAGCTTGAAAATTTCCATCGCCTTGGCCGACAAAGGTATGTTTCTCGGCTGCTGGGTCTTAGTGACATCTGTCGGGATGCGCAGCACTTTGCCCGAAATCCACGAGCGTTCGATCGCAACGATTTCCCCGGCTCTCATCCCGGTTTCGCAGGACAGGCAGAAGGCCGCGACCACCATCTGGGTCTGATTTTTGGGAGTGTGTTTTCTGTCCCATCCGGCGATGAAACAGAGCCTGTCGATTTCCTCGTCCGTAGCCACCCTCTCCCGATGTGGCTCAGGAACAGGCCACTTAAATCCGTCCAGCGGATAAGAACTGATGTAGCCTCTCCTCATCGCCCAGTGAAGCACGGCACTGAGAACGTTCATGTCCCGCGACAGCGTCCCTCTGGTCAATCTCCTGCCGGTGCGGGGCGAGATGGTATTGAGGCGACGGGAAACGAATTCGTCGAAGTCTTTAACCGAAAGGGATCCGGCGGATAGTGCGGCTATGGGGTCGTTTTCATAGAAGCGAAGCCTGCGGTCCTCGAAAACGCAGCCTCTTTTCTTCGGAGTTTCCTTCTGCCGGTATTCCTCCATGATCTCGCCGAATGTCATGTCGGCGTGTATTTTCCCGGTTCTGATGCTTTCTTCGGTCTGGACCGCCCAGGCCATCGCATCGCGGCGATTAGTGAATGTTGCCGACTTGCGGACGCCGTGGAGGACTATTTCAGCCCGCCACTTGCCGCTGGGTATTTTTCTGAAGGATGCCATCTGATGCCCGTGCGTAAACGCATGCGTAATCTGTGCGTAGAAATAATCAGAAAACGCCAGTTATAGTAACTGGGGGTACCAGAAAAATCAAACAAAATCAACGAGAGTAGAAAAAAGTGGTGCGGGAAGTCGGACTTGAACCGACACGCCCTCAACGGGCACGGAGACCTAAACCCCGGGCGTCTACCAATTTCGCCATTCCCGCGCGCAGACCGCCCATTGTACTCAATCTTCAATGGAAAGGGAGCGCAGGCGGAGCGCCCCGCTCCCTTTTATCGACGAAAAATCAGGCTTTTTCGCCGGAATGGCCGCAGCAGCCTTTCTCGTCATGGTGGTGTCCGCCGCAGCAGCACCCGCCCTCTTCGCCCTCGCCGTGGTGATGGTGGCCGCAGCCGCACTCCCCGTCCTCGTCGTGGTGGTGCCCGCCGCAGCAGCACTCGCCCTCGTCGCCGTCGTGGTGATGATGGTGGCCGCAGCCGCACTCCCCGTCCTCGTCGTGATGGTGCCCGCCACAGCAGCACTCACCCTCGTCGCCGTCGTGGTGGTGATGGTGGCCGCAGCCGCACTCCCCGTCCTCGTCGTGATGGTGTCCGCCGCAGCAGCATTCGTCCTCATCGCCGTCGTGGTGGTGATGGTGGCCGCAGCCGCACTCCTCGTCCTCGTCGTGGTGGTGCCCGCAGCAGCAGCCGTCATGGTGATGATGGCCGCAGCAGGGGATGACCGGCGTGAAGGGCTCGGTCACCTCGGCGCAGGCCAGCCCGATCTGCTTGAGGGCGGCGCCGAGCGCCTCATCGGCCGCGACTCCGAAGCCGTCCTCGGTCTGCATCACGCGAAAGCCTCTCATCATGAGGGCGGCCGCGGCCTGCTCGAGCATCGTGGGGTCGCCCGTCACGTGATAAACCGCTTCCGGTGCCGCGTCGACCGCGTACATCGCGCCTTTTTCGTCCATGAAGATGTCGCCCACTTCGAGCACGCGCATGTCCGGGGCCTTCACTTCGTAGGATTCGCCTGCGGCTTCGAACGCCGCGGGAAGATCGAGGCGCTGCGAGAACGTGAGCGGGATCTTTTTCATGCGGGCGAGAAGCACGGGGGCGGGCGCAGAGCCCGGCGGGAGGAGACGGTTCAGAGTAATCATTTCAGAATCCGAAGTGAGCAGAAGGAAAAATAACGCAGTCTTCTAATCTTAAAGGCTTACGACATGCCCTGCACGGCGCTGATCGCCTCCGAGAGCTGCTCGACGGCCGTCACCTCGAGCCCCTCGATCGGAGCGCGGGGGCGGTTGGCCCTCGGGATGATGGCGCGCGAAAACCCGAGCTTGGCCGCCTCGCGCAGCCTGTCCTGGCCGCGCGGAGCCGGGCGGATCTCGCCGGCGAGCCCCACCTCGCCGAAGACGACGAGCCCGCGCGGCAGGGGCTTGTTGCGGATGGAGGAGAGAATCGCAAGCAGAACCGCCAGATCGGCCGCGGACTCGGAGACCTTCATGCCCCCGACCGCGTTGATGAAGACGTCCTGGTCAAAGCAGCTCAGGCCCGCATGCCGGTGCAGCACCGCAAGCAGCATCGACAGGCGCTGGCCGTCGAGCCCCACGGAAAGGCGCCGCGGCGCGGGCGAATGCGTTTCATCCACAAGTGCCTGCACCTCGACCAGCAGCGGCCTCGTGCCCTCCTGAGTGACGAGCACCACGGAGCCCGGCACGTTGTCGCGGTGCTCGGAGAGGAAAATCGCGGAAGGGTTGGAGACGCCCCTGAGCCCCTTGTCGGTCATGCCGAAGACGCCCAGCTCGTTCACCGCTCCGAAGCGGTTCTTGAAGGCCCGGATCATGCGGAAGTTCGAATGGGTGTCGCCCTCGAAGTAAAGGACGGTGTCCACGATGTGCTCAAGGATGCGGGGGCCGGCGAGCGACCCTTCCTTGGTGACGTGCCCGACGAAAAAGAGGGTGGTGCCCGAGGTCTTCGCAAGCCTGGTGAGCCGCGCGGCGCATTCGCGCACCTGGGCGACCGAGCCGGGGGCGGACTCGAGCTCGTCGGAAAAAATCGTCTGGATGGAGTCGATCACCACGAAGTCCGGCTTTTCCGCGACGATGACCCGCTCGATGGTTTCAAGCTCAATTTCGCTCATGAGCCTGATGCCCTCGGGCGGCAGCTCGAGGCGCTGGGCGCGCATGGCCACCTGCCCCGCGCTCTCCTCGCCCGAGACGTAAAGGGTCTTCAGCCCCTGGGCGACAAGCTTCGCGGTCACCTGCAGCAGCAGCGTCGACTTGCCGATCCCAGGGTCCCCGCCAATCAGGGTGACGGCGCCCTGCACTAGCCCGCCGCCGAGCACGCGGTCGAACTCGCGCAGCCCGGTGGGAATCCTCGGCAGGTTCTCTGCCTTCACGTCGGCGAGGTTTTTCACCTCCGTCGCCTCGATGATGGAGCGGCTCTTGTGGCGGGCCGAGCCGAACCTCGCCCCCGAGCCCTGCTCCACCTTGTATTCGGACAGCGTATTCCAGGCCTTGCAGGACGGGCACTGCCCCATCCATTTCGGGAAGCTCTCCCCGCACTGGCTGCAGACGTAGACGGTCTTGGTTTTCAAAGGCGCTCCTTGCTTGGTTTGCCGCGCCCTCGCAGCGCGGGCAGCCTATTGTGCACCCGCGGCGGCTCCCGCGCGTGCCTTCTTTTAAAAGGAAAATGCGCCCTGGGGCGAGCCCTCGACGCCGAAAAACCGAGCGTATTCCTCCCCGGTAAGAGCCGCGGCGCGTCTGCGGCCCCTCTTGGCCGCAGGACGCGGCTTGCCCGCAGCGCGCGGCTTGGCCGCCCTCTGCGGCCCGAAGAGCCCCTCGTCGGGCTCGGCCGTGAAGTCGGAGGCCATCAGGCGGAAGAATTCCCTTTCCAGTCTCTGTTTCTCTCTGGCTTTCATGATCATGCTCCTTTCTGCTGTTCAGGAACATCATCTCCCAGACCGGAGCGAACAACCGCAGATTAAATCTCTAATATATAAAAACTTATACAAAACAATAAGTTTTTAAAAAAGGGACGGAGTAGAAAATCCGTCCCTTCATTCCTTCAGGAAAAAGCTGCCGTCAGCCGACCGTGCGCACCGGCACCCGCGGCATCACCGAGCAGATGAGCTCATAGCCGATCGTGCCCGCGCAGGCCGCCACCTTGTTCACCGGGTTGTGTTTGCCCCAGAGCTCCACCCAGTCGCCCTCGCCCGCCTCGGGGATGTCCGTGAGGTCGATTTCCATCATGTCCATCGAGACGGCGCCGGTGGTCGGGGCAATGCGGCCCGCCACATAAACCGGAGAGCCGTTGGGCATTGCGCGCGGATAGCCGTCGGCGTAGCCGCAGGCGATGACGCCGATCCTTGAGGGCCTGCGGGCGATCCACTTGGAGCCGTAGCCCACGGCCTCGCCGGGCTCGAGGTGCTGGATGGCGATCAGCTTCGCGCGCAGGGTCTGAGCCGGGATGATGCCGAGATCTTCGCTCGTGAGTGTGCTGTCGGGGCTCACGCCGTAGAGGGCGATGCCGGCCCGCACCGCGTCGCCCTTCACTTCCGGGTGGAAAAGAATGCCGGTGGTCGCCGCGAGGCACACGCCCTTTTCCGTCCTGGCCAGGTCGCCCAGGCGCTGCATCTGCCTCGCCACGGTCGCGGGGCCGTCGGCCGTGTACGAGCGCTCGCCGTTCGCGAAATGCGTCACGATGCCCTTGTATTCCACGCAGGGGATCTTCTGCAGGCGCTCTTTCATCGCGGGAATCTCAGCGGGTCTGAAGCCCAGGCGGTTCATGCCGGTGTTCACCTTGAGGTGGCAGGCGATGTGGCGGATGTGCGACTGCTCGAGCAGCTCGATCAGGCGCAGGTCGCGCACCACGACCTCCGCGTCCGCCTTTTCGAGGACCGGGAGGTCCTCCGCGTCGAAGAAGCCCTCGATCATGAGGATGCGCTTCTTCCAGCCGAGCTCGCGCGCCTTCACCGCGTCCTCGATGTCGAGGATGGCGATCCCGTCGGCATCCTCGAAGGCCTTGAGGCAGTTGGCAAGGCCGTGGCCGTAGCCGTTGGCCTTGCAGACGGCCCAAAGCGTGCGGCCGGCGGCCGCCTCCCGCATCTTCGCCTCATTGTGGCGCAGCGCGTTCATATCAATCACGAGCTCAATTGGACGGGGCATTTCAGTTCCTTTTTTGTAACAGCGCGGCGGCCTTCCCTCGCGCCGCCCGCGCTTTCTCCGCACCACTCTACCACCACGGCCTCCGGGCAGGGGCAGGAGACCAGCCCCTCCTGCCGATGCCCGCGCCGCGGCATCCCCGCAGTTACACCTGTTACTTAAATTCGTTTATTTCTTTATTTCAAACGTCCCGAGGCTTTACAATTTTCCAGAAAATTCTCGCGGCCCCACGCCGGCGGGTGCTTATAAAAAAAGAGACTCCTGAGAGGAAAAGAATTGAATCGCGGCTTTTACACGATTATGGCGGCGCAGTTTTTTTCAAGCCTGGCCGACAACGCCCTGCTTATCGCCGCCATCGCTCTTCTGACCGAAATATCCGCCCCGGACTGGATGACGCCCCTGCTGAGGCTGTGCTTCACCATCAGCTATATCGTCTTTGCGGCCTATGTCGGCATTTTCGCCGACTCCATGCCGAAGGGGCGGGTGATGTTCCTCACCAACAACGTAAAGATGCTGGGCTGCCTGCTCATGCTTTTCGGCGGCCACCCGCTGCTCGCCTACGCGATCGTGGGCCTGGGGGCGGCTGCGTACTCGCCCGCGAAGTACGGCATCCTCACTGAAATGCTGCCGCCCTCGAAGCTCGTCGTGGCCAACGGCTGGATCGAAGGCCTCACGGTGATCGCCATCATCCTGGGCGTGGTGCTGGGCGGCGCGCTCATCCTACCCTCGGTCACCGGGCCGCTCGCGGCGCTGCCCGCGCTGCGGGCGATCGGGATCGACACGACGGCGCGCGCCGCGATCTTCATCATCTTCTTCATCTTCGGCCTGTCCGCGCTCATCAACCTGTTCATTCCTGACACCGGGGCGCGCTATCCGAAGAGCTCCTTCGAGCCGGTGAAGACCTTCTGCGGCTTCATGCGCTCCTGCCTCGTGCTCTGGAAGGACAAGCTCGGGCAGACCTCGCTTTGCGTGACCTCGATGTTCTGGGGCGCGGGGGCGGTCCTGCAGTTCCTCGTGCTCGCCTGGGCGGACACCAATTTCGGCCTGTCGCTGTCGCAGGCCACCGTGCTGCAGGCGACCGTTTCAATCGGCATCGCGATCGGCGCGATGAGCGCCGCGCGCTTCATCCCCATCAAGAAATCCCTGTCCGTGCTGCCCATGGGCGTGGTGATGGGCGTGATCGTGATCCTCGCGGCCTTCTTCAAGCGCAGCATGCTGCCCTATGACATTTCTCTGCCCGGCGGCATCACGATCGGCGCCTCCATCATCGTGGCGGGCCTCATCATGATCGTCGTGGGGGCGCTCGCCGGCTTCTTCGTGGTCCCGATGAACGCGCTGCTGCAAAACCGCGGCTACGTCCTCATGAGCGCCGGGCGCTCGATCGCGGTCCAGAACTTCAACGAGAACAGCTCCATGCTGATCATGCTGGGCGTCTACTCGCTCATGATCAAAGGCGGGCTTTCGACCAGCTCCATCATGGCAATCTTCGGCGCTTTCGTCGCGCTCGGCATGGTGCTCGTGATCCGCACCCACCGGCAGAACGCCCTGATGCATGACCTCTCCGGGCAGATCGGAGAGGAAAAGAAGTTCTGAAAAAACCGCCGCCCCCGGCGAGCTCCCTTTTCAAACCGCGCGGGCCCTGGGGCTGAGGGCGCCGCGCTCCCAGTCGAGGACGTTCTGCGCGGCGGCTCTCGCCATCAGCAGGCGGGTCTCCCCGGTGAAGGTGGAGGAGTGCGGCGTGAGAACCGCGTTTTCGCACTCCCGCAGCGGCGAGTCCGTGCAGGGCTCGCTGTCGTAGACATCGATCCCAGCGCCCCCGAGGTGCCCGCTTTTTAGCGCCGCGGCCAGCGCCCGGGCGTCGGCCACCGGGCCGCGCGCGATGTTGATGAAAACGGCCCCCTGCTTCATTGCGGCGAACTCCTTCGCGCCGAACATGCCGCGCGTCTCGGGCGTGAGCGGCGTGTTGACCGAAAGGTAGTCGCTGCGCGCGATGACTTCCTGCAGCGGCGCGTAGCTCACCCCGTAGGCCTCGTCCCAGCGGGGATCCGGATGGCGGCAGAAATAGAGGATCTTCATCCCGAAGGGCTTCGCGCGAAGTGCGATCTCGCGTCCGATTCCGCCGAACCCCACGAGGCCCAGGGTGGAACCCTTCGCGCCTCTTGCGAGCACCTTTTTCCAGATGCCGCCGTGCATCATCGAGCTCTGCAGGTCGACCCTGCGGGCGAAAAAGAGAATGTAGGCCATAACCTGCTCGGCCACGGCTCCCTCGACCGAGCCCACGCCCCTGCAGACCGTGATCCCGAGTTCCCGGCAGGCCTCAAGGTCGATCGAGTCGCAGCCCACGCCGCAGCGCGAAATGAGCCTGAGCTCCGGCAGCGCAGAGAGCACCCGGCGGCTGTAGGACTCCCGGCCCGCTATCACCGAGCGCGCCCCCTCAAGCGCCCCGATGATGTCGTCTTCGGGGCTGTTCGGCTGAAACCTGCCGCTCAGGTTCTGCACCTCGTAGCCCGCCCTCTCGAGCTCCGAGAACAGCTGCGGATCCGCCTTCGCGAAGCCGCCTGACGTAATGACCAGCTTTTTCATAAGCGAAAAACTTCCTGTGCCCGGCCAGCCCGGGGTTCAGGAGGCATTATGCCGCCGCGAGGAGCCGCTTGGCGGCGAGCAGGTCGTGCCAGAACTTCTCTTTTTCGGTCAGGCTTCGCAGCAGGTACGAAGGATGGTAGGTGACGATCGCGGGCACGCGCCGGCCGCCGATCTCCACCTCGTGGACCACGCCGCGCAGCCTCGCGATCGACAGGTCCGTGCCGAGCACCGTGCTCGCCGCGGGGCGGCCCATGAGAACGAGCGCCTTCGGAGCGAGAAGCTCGAGCTGGCGGTCGAGGAAGTGCCGGCACAGCGTCACCTCGCCGGGCTCGGGGTCGCGGTTGTGCGGCGGGCGGCACTTGAGCACGTTCACGATCGCGGCGTCGCGTCCCCGCTCGATCCCCACCGCCTCGAGCGCGTGGGTGAGCAGCTGCCCGCTTTTTCCTACGAAGGGCTTTCCCTGCATGTCCTCTTCCGCGCCGGGGGCCTCGCCCACCATGACAAGCGGGCAGCCCGGGGCTCCGTCGGCAAAGACCGTCCGGATCCGGGTCTTCGCAAGGCCGCAAGCCTCGCAGAGCGGAACCCGCCGCGCAAGCTCCTCCCAGGTGGCGGACCCGATGCCTTCGAAAATGGCAAGCGTCTTCTCGTGGGCGGAGGGGCCGGAGGCGGCCGGAGCCGGAGCGGGGGCCGCAGCCTGCCGGGCCTGCGGGGCAGCAACGGCGGCCGCCGCCGCGGGCTGCGCCCGCCCGGAAGGCTCAGGCGACCGGAAGGGAGCCGGACGCGGAGGGACTGGCGCAGGGGCGGGGGCGGGGGCGGAGACGGGAGCTGCGCTGGCGCGCGTTCCGGAGGGAAGCAGCGGATCCTCGGCCCCGCGCTCGATCCACTGGGGACCTATGCCGAGAGCCTCCCAGATTCGCGACCTTTCGGCGTCAAGCGGCATCCGGCTCGCTCCTTTCCATGATGAGGGCGTCCTCGCGGCTGCCGTCGGCGCAGCTGTAGTAGCCGCGGCGCCGGCCGACCTGCACGAACCCCTCGCCCGCGTAGAGCGAGCGGGCCGCGGCGTTGCTCGGCCGCACCTCGAGGAAGATCTTCGTGACCCCGCCCTCTTTCGAGTAGCGGAAAAAATCGTGCAGCAGCGCGCGGGCGACGCCCCGGCGGCGCGCACGCGGCGAGACCGCGACGGTGTAGACCTCCGCCTCGTCAAGCGCCTGGCCGGTCACGCAGTAGCCGAGAAGGACGCCTTCGGAGTCCACCGCGACGCGGCAGCGGGCCCGGCCGGCGAGGGCCGAGCGGTAGTCGGCGAGAGTCCAGGGGGACTCGAAGGCCTCGAGCTCGATCGCCATCACGGCCGGGAGGTCTCCGGCCGTCATGTCCCGAAGGGTGAACGCCGCGCTCAAAGCTTCTCTCCGGCTGCGCGCTGCTCGATCGTGAGCGCCACGCGGTTGCGGACGTAAAGGGGGGCGGCCTGCTCGGCGGGAACGGCGCGGCCCTCCAGGAAAAGGATCCGGGCGAGCCGTGCGATGTCAAGCGCCGTCGCCCGCGGCTCGTCCTGCAGGAGACGCAGACCCGTGCCCCGGAGCGCGTCGGGGAAGGCTGCAAGGGCGCTGCCTGCCGCGAGCCCGGCCCCGAGCCGCCCGGCCAGCGGCGCGAGCTCCTCCGGATTAAAGAGCGCAGGGGGCTCGAGCTCCTTCGGAGCCTGCCCGTCCCCGCCCTTTTCGTAAACCGCGGCATAGGCCTGGTGCATCCTCGCATCGATCGCCGCGAGCACCCGGGTGCCGGGGGCTTCGCGCTCCAGAACCCTGAAGGCAAGCGCCTGCAGGTTGCCGACCGCGACGACGGGCTTTTCGCGCGCCCAGGCGAGGCCCTGGGCAACGCCGCAGGCGACCCGCAGACCCGTGAAGGCCCCCGGGCCGGCTCCGAAGGCGACCGCGTCGAGGCCGCCCAAGTCCTCGCCCGCTTTCTTAAGCACCGAGTCCACCATAAGGAGCACTTTCTCGGAGTGCCCGCTGCCCGTGCCCTCGTCCTCGAGAACGGACTGGGACCCGCGAGCAAGCGCGACGGAGCAGAACTGTGTGGCGGTGTCAAGGGCGAGAATGAGCGGGTCGGTGTTCGGCATGACGATAGGATCAAAAAAAACGGTGCGCGAAAGGAGCCGCTTCTTTAATCAAAAGCGGCGCGCAGCCTCAGCATTCGGATTTTAACGCGGCCCCGGGCCCTGCAAGGAAGCGGCGCACGGCCTCAGGGGCGCCCGGCCGGACCCGGGCCAGAGGCCGGACGGTCGTGCGGGAAGAGCCCGTGGTGCTGGTACTCCATGTGCACTTCCATGATCTGGCGGCGCAGGTACCGGCGCTCCTTGGGCGAAAGCGAGTCAAACTCCGCGGGTCCGCCCGCGGGGACCACCATGCAGTCATAGCGGCGGCGGATCTGGTCGCGGCGGATCGGGCGCAGCTTGTCGCGCAGCTCCTGGCGCTCGCCCTCGGTCATGTAGGACCAGAGGCGCTTTCTCGCCTCACGGCTCATGGCAGGCCAGATATCGGCGCGCTCCTGCAGCGAGAGCCCCGACCACTCGGCCGCCGTACAGGAGCGGTTGCAGGCCGGAGCCTCCTGGGCAAGCGTGGCGCAGGAGGCGAGCGTCGCGGCCAGCGCGGCGATGAATAGACTCTTTTTCATGAAGCAGGCAATGGGTTTTAAGGAAGGGGACGGCAGGAAATCAGCCTGCTGCCCCGCGATTCCTATCGTATGTCAAATGCCGCCGGATGTCCCGTGAAATTCTTTTCAACCGCAATTCAATTGTTACAGCTTGTTTTATTGCAAGGCAGAAAATTTGTAACAGAGGAAAATGTAACAGAGTTCCCGCCCGTGGCTGAGGCGGGGAAAATTGCTTTAAAAGGAAACAAGAGATGCCCTCTGAGCGCAAACCCAAGATTCTGGTGGTGGACGACGACCCGAGGCTGCGCGACCTGCTGCGCCGCTATCTCGGGGAAAACGGCTTCACGGTCTTCGTGGCCGAGGACGGCCAGTCGATGAACAGGCTGTGGATGCGCGAGCGCTTCGACGCTCTCATCCTCGACCTGATGCTGCCGGGCGAGGACGGGCTGGCCATCCTCAAGCGGCTACGTGCCGCGAAGGACAAGACCCCGGTGATCATGCTCACCGCCCGCGGCGAGGACGTGGACCGCATCGTGGGGCTCGAGCTGGGCGCCGACGACTACATTCCGAAGCCCTTCAACCCGCGCGAGCTTCTCGCCCGCATCCACGCGGTGCTGCGCCGCCAGCCCGCCGTCGAGACGCCCGGGGCCCCCGCCGGTGAAAACGAAGTGGTGAAGTTCGGCGACTTCGAGCTCGACCTCGGCACCCGCGTCCTCAGGAAAAACGGCCAGGCCGTGCCGCTCACGACCGGGGAGTTTGCCGTGATGAAGGCCTTTGCGCGCCACCCGCGCATGCCGCTGTCGCGCGACAAGCTCATGGAGATGGCCCGCGGCCGCGAGTACGAGGCCTTCGACCGCTCGCTTGACGTGCAGGTCTCGCGCCTGAGAAAGCTGATCGAGCCCGAGCCGAGCAAGCCGCGCTACCTGCAGACCGTCTGGGGCCTGGGCTACGTCTTCATCCCCGACGGCCATAACTGACCGGCCATGCGGGCGGCGCCTGCCGCCCGCCCTTAGAATCACAAGCTTATGAGCAAGGATCGGGAAGAGCTGACCTACCGGGGCTCCAGCATGTTCTGGCGCACCTTCACCATGCTGATGCTCCTCATCACGCTGTCCGTGCTGGGGGGACTGCAGACGTACTGGACCTTCAATGAGCTGCCGGTCGCCAAGGGCGTTGAAATGCAGATCGTCTCAATGACGAACCTCACGCGCTTCGCCCTGGTGTCGGCGGACCCCCTCTACCGCACCGACCTGCTCACAAGCCTCGCCTCGCTCGAGATCCGGATCCTTCCCAAGGAGCCGGGCGACCGGGTCGAGCCGCTCAAGCAGAATTCGACAGTCGAGCTGATCGAGTCGATGGTGAAGGAGGACCTGGGCGACGACACCGTGCTTGCAGGCCGCGTGAACGGCGAGCCCGGGCTGTGGGTGTCGCTGTCGATCGATGGCGACGAGTACTGGCTCATGACCCGCCAGAACATCTTCGACAAGCCCTCAGGCTCGAACTGGCTGTGGTGGGCGCTGATCGCCTTCCTGCTCTCCACGATCGGCGCGACGATGCTCACGCGCCACATCGTCGAGCCGCTCGCCAACCTCACGCGCGCCGCCCAGGCGCTGGGCCACGGCAAAGTTCCCGACAAGCTCCCGGACGCGGGCCCCAAGGAGATTTGCGAGGTGAACCGCGCCTTCAATACGATGGTGCTCGACCTCGCGCGCATGGAAGAGGACCGCGAGCTGCTGCTCGCGGGCGTGAGCCACGACCTGCGCACCCCGATCACGAGGCTGCGGCTCGAGGTCGAGCTCGCCTCGTTGCCCGAGGACTCGAGAAACGCCATGGTGCAGGACCTCGAGCAGATGGAGAACATCGTCAACCAGTTCCTCGCCTATGCGAGGCGCTCGAACACGCCGCTCGAGCTCACGAACCTGGGCGAGACCGTCGCCTCGGCGATCGCCACCTCCCGGATGGACGAGGACCCGAATGTCTCGCTCGACTGCGTGATCCGCAAGGACGTCTTCATCATGGCCCACCCGGTCGAGATCGGCCGCATCGTACAGAACCTGCTCGTCAATGCGAGCCGCTACGGGCGCTGCGAGGACGGCAGGCTCGAGGTTTTCGTGAGCGTCGGAATACAAAACGGGCAGGCGCTGCTGTCGGTCTGCGACCACGGCAGGGGGCTGCCCGAGTCCGAGATGGAGCGCGTGCTGCGGCCCTTCGAGCGCGGCGAGAAGGCCCGCACGGGCTCGACGGGCTCGGGCCTCGGGCTCGCGATCGTCGACCGGATCGCGAAGCGCTCGGGCGGCGCAGTGAAGCTCTCGAAGAACAACCCGAGCGGGCTCGCGGTCGAAATCCGCTTCCCCGTCGCAGAGCCCCCGAAGAAGACCCGCCGCAAGGACGATAAAAAGAAGGAGTCCCAGGAGCCCGCCGCCGGGGAGAAGGACAAACCCTGACCCGGCTCTCCTCCGGGCGCAAGGCCTCTTTTGAGGCGGGGCCCTGAGCCCCGCCGCGCCTCAGGCTTTTTTGAGCAGCACGGCGGCCGAGGCCTCGATCGCCAGCCCCTCTCCCACCGCGTCCTGGCCTTCCTTGGTCTTCGCCTTCACGTTCACGAGCGCCTCGGGAACGCCCAGCGCCGCGGCCACGCTCGCGCGGATCGCGCTCTTCCAGGGCGTGAGCCTCGGGCGCTCGGCGGTCACCGTGGCATCCAGATTCACGACCTCCCAGCCGGCCCCCCGCACGCGCTCCATCGCGCAGGCGAGCAGCTCGCGGCTGTCCGCATCCTTCCAGCGCGCCTCCGAGGGCGGGAACATCTCCCCGATGTCGCCCAGTCCCGCGGCCCCGAGCACCGCGTCGGTCACCGCGTGCAGCAGCGCGTCGGCGTCCGAGTGCCCCGCGAGCCCTTTTTCAAAGGGGATCTCAACCCCGCCCAGGATCAGCCTGCGGCCCGCCTCGAGCCTGTGGATGTCCCAGCCCTGTCCCACTCGCAAATCCATCTTCTCCTCTCCTTCGCGGGCGATGAGCCTCGCGATCCGCGCGTCGCCGGGCAGCGTCACCTTGAAGTTGCAGGGGCTGCCGGGCACGACGCGCACCCCGCCGCCCGAGCGCTCGATCGCCGAGGCCTCGTCGGTCACGCCCGAAAGGTCTCCCGAGAGCGCGGCCGCGAGCTCCCCGGCGCGGAACACCTGCGGAGTCGCGGCCCGGAAGAGCTCGCTGCGGTCAAGCGTCTCGAGCACCCGCCCCGAACGGTCGACTCGCTTGACGGTGTCGGTCATGGGAAGGGCGAGAATCGCCCCGCTGCCGCCCCCTGAGCGCGCCGCCGCGAGCAGCCGCTCGAGGTCTTCGGGCGGCACGAAGGGGCGCGCCGCGTCGTGCACCATCACCCAGTCGTCAGGCCGTGCCGCGGGGCTCGCCTCCCGCAGCAGCCACTCGAGCCCCCCGCGTACCGTCTCCGCGCGGCTTGCGCCGCCCCGCCTCACCACCCGGGCGCAGGCGGGCAGCCTGAGGCCGCCGATCCAGGGGTCGTCTGCGGAGACCACCACGGCGATGCAGGAGAGCTCCTTCACGGCCGAGAGGGCCTCGAGCGTCGCCTCGAGCATCGTGCGGCCCGCGAGCTCCATGTACTGCTTGGGCCGCCCGAGCCCCATGCGGGAGCCGACCCCGGCGGCTGGAACAAGGGCGAAAACTCTGGGGGACGCCCCCTCGGCTGCTTTGGTCTGCCTCATCGGCCCTCCGACATGAAAAAAGTGGTCTTTCCCGGAAAGAAACGCAGGGCCGGACCCGCTGCGGGCCCGGCCGCGCTACTGAATATAATCGGAATGGCGGCGGCCTGGAAAGCGGGCCGCCCTCTTCTTCCGGCAGGAGCCGCCCGCCCCGGCGCAAGGGGCGCAAGGCGGCCGCCCTGCAGCGCACTGGCAATCATCCATGACCTTCGAAGGCCTGCTCTCTGAAAAGCTCTTTGAACCCCATGCGGGGACGAACCGGCGGCTCACCGCCGCCCCGGGCGTGAGCGACGCCCTGGCGGCCGCGCTCGCGGCGCGCGAGTGCGCGCAGCACGCGGCCCCCCTTATCGTGCTCTGCGCGGACGCCTCGGATCCGGACCGCCTCGCCGAGGAGATCTCCTGGTACGAGCCGCAGCTGTCCGTGCGCGTCTTCCCCGACTGGGAGACGCTGCCCTATGACATGATCTCGCCGCACGAAGACCTCGTCTCCGAACGGCTCGAGACGCTCTTCCGGCTCGCCTCCCGGGTGCCGGGCCGGCGAGCCGCCTCCCGCGGCGGCATCGACGTGCTGCTCGTCTCGGCGACCACGGCGAGCCTGAGGCTGCCGCCCCCCGCCTTCGTCTCGGCCACCACCTTTTTCTTCAGCCGCGGCGACGTCATCTCCACCACGGACTTCAAGCGCCGGCTCGTCATGGCCGGCTACTCGGCCGTGAGCCAGGTGATGGCCCCGGGCGAATTCTGCGTGCGCGGGGAGATCATCGACATCTACCCGATGGGCGCCCCCTCGCCCTACCGCATCGGGCTCTTCGACGACGAGATCGAGACGCTGCGGACCTTCGACGAGACCACGCAGCGCACGACCGGCGACGTGCAGACCGTGCGCATCCTGCCCGGCCGCGAGTTCCCGATGGACGAGGCGGGCACGCAGCTCTTCCGCAAGAACTGGCAGAAGACCTTCCCGAAGGCCCCCGCCTCGAGCCCGGTCGTGCGCGACATCGCCTCGCACGTCGCCCCCGCGGGGATCGAGTACTACCTGCCGCTTTTCTTCGAGCAGACCGCCACGATCTTCGACTACGCGGGCAAAGACGCGAAGTTTCTGCTCGTGGGCCCCGTGAACGACGCCCTCGAGCGGTTCATGTCGGAGACGCGTCAGCGCTACGTCTTTCTCTCGCACGATGCCGAGCGGCCGGCGCTGCCGCCCGAGTCGCTCTACCTCTCCGCCGAGGAGTTCTTCAAAACGCTCGGGCCCCTGCCGCACTGGAAGCTCGAGGCGCAGGCCGAATCGCCCCTGCCGCCGCTTGCCGTCGACCGCCGCGCGAAGGATCCCCTCGCGGACTTCAGGAAGTGGCTCGCCTCGGCGCGCGCGGAAAAGCTTCGGGTTCTGGTCGCCGCGGCCTCGCCCGGGCGCGAGGAGACGGTGCGGGAGCTCTTCCGCGAGCACGGGCTCGAGCCCGAGCCGTGCGGATCCTTCGAGGCCTTCGCCGAGGGCGGCCAGGACTTCGCGATCACCCACGCCCCGCTCTCGCGCGGGCTGCTGCTGCGCGAAGAGCACCTCGCGCTCGTGACCGAGACCGAGCTGTACCGCGCAGGGCCCCGCCGCCGCAGCCGCCGCCGCGAGCACCGCACGAACGTCGACGCGATGATCCGCGACCTCTCGGAGCTGCGCATCGGAGACCCCGTCGTCCACGTCGAGCACGGCATCGGCCGCTACGAGGGCCTGGTCACGCTCGAGACGCAGGAGGGGCCCTCCGAGTGCCTGCAGCTCGAGTACGCGCAGGGCGCGAAGCTCTACGTGCCGGTCTCCCAGCTGCACCTCATTTCGCGCTACAGCGGCGCGGACCGCGAGCACGCGCCCCTGCACAGGCTCGGCCGGGGCGACTGGGAGAAGGCGAAGAAAAAGGCCTCCGAGCAGGTCCGCGACACCGCCGCGGAGCTGCTCAACCTCTACGCCCGGCGCGCGAGCCGCCCCGGGCTCGTCTTTTCCTGCCCGCAGGAGGACATGGAGCGCTTCGCCGAGGGCTTCCCCTTTGAGGAGACCGCCGACCAGCAGGCCGCGATCGACGCGGTGATCTCCGACATGACCAGCGGCCGCCCCATGGACCGGCTCGTGTGCGGCGACGTGGGCTTCGGCAAGACCGAGGTCGCGCTGCGCGCGGCGTTCCTCGCCGTGATGAGCGGCCGGCAGGTGGCGGTGCTGTGCCCGACCACGCTGCTGGCCGAGCAGCACGCCCAGACCTTCCGGGACCGGTTCGCGAGCTGGCCGGTGACGGTGGTCGAGCTGTCGCGCTTCAGGAGCGCGAAGGAAACGGCCGCGGCGCTCAAGGCGCTCGCCGACGGAACCGCCGACATCGTGATCGGCACCCACAAGCTTCTCTCCGAGAGCGTGAAGTTCGCCTCCCTCGGACTCGTCGTGGTCGACGAGGAGCACCGCTTCGGCGTGCGGCAGAAGGAAAAGCTCAAGGAGCTGCGCGCCGAGGTTGACGTGCTCACCCTCACCGCCACCCCGATCCCGAGGACGCTGTCGATGTCGCTCGAGGGCGTGAGGGACTTCTCGGTGATCGCGACCGCCCCCGAGAAGCGCCTTGCCGTGAAGACCTTCGTGAGGCCCGAGAGCAACGCGCTCATCCGCGAGGCGATCCTGCGCGAGCTCAAGCGCGGCGGCCAGGTCTACTTTCTGCACAACGAGGTGGAGACGATCCAAAGCCGCTTCGAGCGGCTCTCGGAGCTCGTGCCCGAGGCGCGCATCGCGGTCGCCCACGGGCAGATGCCGGAGCGCGAGCTCGAGCACGTGATGCGCGAGTTCTACCAGCAGAAGTACAACGTGCTGCTGTGCACGACCATCATCGAGACAGGCATCGACATCCCGACGGCCAACACGATCATCATCCACCGGGCCGACAAGCTGGGGCTCGCGCAGCTGCATCAGCTGCGGGGCCGCGTCGGCCGCAGCCACCACCAGGCCTACGCCTACCTGCTCGTGCCGCCCGAGGCCTCGATCACGAAAAACGCCGAGAAGCGGCTCGAGGCCCTGCAGAACCTCGAGGAGCTGGGCAGCGGCTTTTACCTCGCCATGCACGACCTGGAGATCCGCGGCGCGGGCGAGGTGCTGGGCGAGCGCCAGTCGGGCGAGATCGCAAGCGTCGGTTTCGACCTCTACAACCAGATGCTGCAGGACGCGGTGCGGTCGCTTCGCAGGGGCGAGACGCCCGACATCGAGCACCCGTTCGCCTCGGTGGCGGAGATCAACCTGCACGCCCCGGCGCTGCTGCCCTCGGACTACGTGCCCGACGTCGGCCAGAGGCTCTCCTTTTACAAGGCCCTTGCGGCGGCCGGCGACACGGCGGCCCTCAACGACGTGGTCGAGGACCTCGCCGACCGCTACGGCGAGCCGCCCGAACCCGCCCGGATGCTGGTCGCGACGCACAGGCTGCGGCTTGTCTGCGAGGGGCTCGGCATCAAGAAGATCGACTCCTCGCGCGAGGCGACCCTCATCACCGTCTCCGAGCACCCGAAGTTCGAGCCCCTGAAGCTGATCGACCTCATGCAGAGCCGCACCGACGTGCGCATGGCAGGCCCCCAGCGCATTAAGATCACCCAGAGCCTGCCCGAAGCGAAGGACCGCGTCGCGATGCTGCGCGGCTTTCTCGCGAAGCTCGCCTGACAGGGGAGCCGGGAAAGGAAAAAAACAAGGAGAACAGCTGATGGACAGAACCTTTGACCTGGTGATCCAGGGGCCGGATCTCACGGCCTCGGCCCTGCCGCAGGCCGCGCTCGAGCTTTCCGCCGAGCGGGTCCCCGCGGGTCCCGGCGCGCTGCGGCTGCGCGCGGTCGACCCCGCGCGGGCCCGCGCGCTCCTGCCCGGGCTCGACGCCCTGGGGCTCGACGCAGCGCTCGTCCCCTCGGGGCTGCTCCTCACGGACTTCCGGGTGGCCGCAAGCGACTTCGACAGCACGCTCTGCGCCGAGGAGACGCTCGATCAGGTGGCCCGCCGCGAGGGCTACGGAGAAGAGGTCGCGCGTGTCACGGAGCGGGCGATGAGGGGCGAGATCCGCAACTATTCGGAGAGCCTTCGCGAGCGCATCCGCCTCATCGCGGGCTGCCCCGAGCGAGCCTTCACGGACTACGCCGCGGGCCTGCGCTACAACCCGGGCGCCGAGACCCTGATGGCCGCCTTCCGGGCCGCGGGGCTGCGCCGCTACATCGTCTCGGCGGGCTTCGACCAGATCATGGAGGCCGGGGCGCGGCATTTCGCGGCCGAGGGCTGGCGCTGCAACCGGCTCGAGGTGAAGGACGGGGTGCTTACCGGGCGGGTCTCCGGGCCGCAGGAGAACGGGGGCGAGATCATCGACGGCGAGGGCAAGCGCCGGATGGTCGAGCAGCTCTGCCGCGACGCGGGGGCGTCTCCAAAGCAGCTGATCACCCTGGGCGACGGCTGGAACGACGTGCCGATGCTGCGCTTCGCGGGCCTGGGCGTCGCCTATCACGCGAAACCGCGCGTGCGCGCCCAGGTCCCCCTGCAGGTGAACCACCTGGGGCTCGACTCCGTGCTCTCCTGGTTCGAGGACGGCGAGCGCTGGCGGCAGGCGGCCCTCGCCGGGGGCTGAAGGCCCGCCTCTTTTAAAGAGGAGAGGCGGGGGAGGCTTTTTTCAGCGCTCCCTGACCTTTCCGAGGCCTTCCCAGCCTCCGCCCAGCGCCTCGATCAGCCGCACGCTGTTCACCAGCGCGTCGGCCTTGAGTGAAATGAGGCTCTGCTGGCTTGAGAGCCTCGTCGTCTCGGAGGTGTACACGTCGGTGTAGTCGATCATGCCCTCCGCGTACTGGCTCGACTTCACGCGGGCGGTCTCGGAGGCCGCCTGCAGGCCCCGTTCGCTCTGCTCGATCTCGCGCTCGAGGTGCCTTGCGGCCGCGAGGTAGTCCTCCACGCCCTGGAAGGCCTCGAGCACCGTCTCCCTGTAGGCGGCCACGCTCTTTTCGTAGTCGGCCTTCGCCTGCCTCACGCGCGAGGAGGTCTTTCCCGCGTCAAAGAGCGGCGCGGCGGCGGAGGCGCCCAGAGACCAGAGGAAATGGGGGGCGTTCACGAAGTGCGAGAGCCTCGAGCCCGAGTACCCGGCCTCACCCGTGAGCGTGAGATCCGGGTAATAGCCCGCGATCGCGATTCCGATCTCCTCGTTCGCGGCGGCCATGCTGCGCTCGGCCGAGGCGATGTCGGGCCGGCGCTCGAGCAGCCTCGAGGGCACCCCCGCGGGGACGGCGGGCACGGCCGGCAGCGCGGAGGCGGCGGCCGGCAGGCTGAAGTCGGCCGGGGCCCGGCCGGTCAGCACCGCGATGGCGTGCTCGTACTGGGCGCGCTCGGCCTCGAGCGAGGCCTTCGACGAGCGGGCCGAATACAGGCTCTGCTCGGCCTGCGTGAGGTCGGACTTCACGACGGCGCCCGAGCGGTATTTGTTCTGCAGCACCCGCACGTTCGACTCATAGGCGCGGATCGTCTCCTCGTAGAGCGCGATGCGCTCATCGAGCGAGCGGAGCGTGAAGTAGTTGCGCGCGAGGCTCGCCTGCGCCGAAAGCGCGGTGTTGGCGAGATCGGCCTCCGCGGCCTGCGCGAGCGCCTTCTCCTCGGTCACCTGGCGGCGCAGCTTGCCCCACAGGTCAAGCTCCCAGGACAGGGAGGCGCTCAGCGACACGCTGTTGCCCGTGCGGCCGCTCTGACGGCTTCTCGACCCGGAGGCGCCGGCGTTCACCGCCGGATAAAGCGAGGCCTCGTACTCGGAGACCAGGGCCGCGGCCTTCTCAAAGCTCGCGACGTACTGGGCCACCGTCTGGTTGCCGGAGACCACCCGGGCCTCCAGGTCGTCGAGCACCGGGTCGCCGTACATCCTCCACCATTCGCCCTTCAGCTCGGAGTCGGCCGGGCGGGCGCTCTTCCAGCCCTCGGGAGCCGCCTCCTTGAAGGAAGCGGGTGCCGCGGAGGCATCTGGCGCCTTGTAGTCCGGGCCCACCGCGCAGCCCGCCAGAAGCGAGGCGAAAACGGCGGAGGCTGTCCACACGCAAAGAGCTTTTCTGTTGTGTTGCTTCATGTCAGTGACTTTCTCCATCACGAGCCCGCGGGCTCTCGCCATGCAAACAGCTTCGAGGCAATGCGATGGCGGACCGCCTTCACCTTCGAGCCGACCCGGTCGAGGTATACGTAAACGACCGGCGTCGTATAAAGCGTGAGCACCTGGCTCACCACCAGGCCGCCGCAGATCGCGATGCCCAGCGGCCGGTTGAAGGACCCGTTCGCGCCGGTCTGGATGATGAGCGGGACCGCGCCGAAAAAGGCGGCGAGCGAGGTCATCAGGATCGGACGGAAGCGCTTGTCGCAGGCCGCGATGACGGCCTGCTCGGGCGTCATCCCGGAGCGCTGCGCGGCGATTGCGAAGTCCACCATCAGGATGCCGTTTTTCTTCACAATGCCGATCAGCAGCAGGATGCCCACGAACGCGATCACGGTAAGCGGCGTTCCCGTGGCCATCATGAGCAGCATCGCACCGATGCCCGCCGAGGGCAGGGTCGAAATGATGGTGAGCGGGTGTATCCAGCTCTCGTAGAGGATGCCGAGCAGGATGTAGATCACCACGATCGCGCCCGCGATCAGCACGGGCATCTGCGCGACCAGCTTGTCGTAGGTCTTGGCGGTGCCCTGCATGCTGCCGTGGATCTCATCGGGCAGCCCGATCGAGACCAGCGCGCGGTCGATCGCTTCCTTCGCCTGGCTCAGGGTCACCCCGTCGGCCAGGTTGAAGGCGATCGTCGTGGTGGCCATCTGCGACTGGTGGGCGACCGAAAGCGGGGTGGCCGCGTAGGTGATCTTCGCGAAAGCCGAGACCGGCACGAGCTCTCCCGAGGAGGTCGTCACCCGCAGCCGGCTGAGCACCTGCGGATCCTTCGTCCAGCTGCGGTCGAGCCCGATGATGCTGTAGTACTGGTTGAGCACCTGGTACTGGGTGGCGATCTGGCGCTGCGCGAAGGCGTTGTTCAGGAACGTGTCGATGTCCCTCACGTCCAGCCCGTAGCGGGCCGCGGCCTCGCGGTCGATCTCGAGCTTCGCCTCGATGCCGCCCGACTCCTCGTCGGTGTCGACGCTCGTGAGCTCCTTGAGCCCGGCCATCACCGCGTAGACCTTCGGGCTCCAGGCCCGAAGCGTCTCCAGGTTGTCGCACTGCAGGCTGTACTGGTAGGTCGCGTTCGCGCTCCTGCCGCCGATGCGGAAGTCCTGCGCGGCCATCATGAAGAGCTGCGCGCCGGGTACCCCCGCGCCCTGCCGGGTGAGCCGGTTGGCGATTTCCGCGGCCGAGGTGTGGCGCTGCGTCCCCCAGGTCTTCAGGCGCACGAAGAACATGCCGGTGTTGCGCGAGCCGAAGCCCCCGCCTCCCGTCGAGGAGATCACGTAGCGCACGTCGGGATCCTTTTCGATCCGCGCGGCCACCTGCTTGAGGACCGGCTCCATCGCGGTGAAGCTCGTGGCCTGGTCGGTGCGCACCGCGCCCATCAGCATGCCGGTGTCCTGGTTGGGGAAGAGCCCCTTGTCGATCACGATGAAGAGAAAGACGTTGCCCGCGACCGTGAGCAGCAGGATGAAGAGCGTGAGGGCCTTGTGCCGCATCACGCCCCCGAGGCTTTTCACGTACCCCGCGTGCAGCTTCTTCAGAAAGCGGCTGAAGCAGTCGAGCAGCCGCACGGCGGGATTCTTCCTGCCGCTCTCAGGGGCCCGGTCCTGCGGCCGCCCCAGCAGCCGCCCGCTCAGCATCGGCGTGAGCGTGAGAGACACGAACATCGAGACCACGAGCGCGGCGGCCAGCGTCACGGCGAATTCCCGGAAGTAGCGTCCGATCACGCCCGAGAGGAAGAAAAGCGGAATGAAGACCGCGATCAGCGACGAGGTCATTGAAAAGACGGTGAAGCTGATCTCGCGGCTGCCCGCAAGGGCCCCCTGCATGGGGCTCGCCCCCTCCTCGATGTGCCGGCTGATGTTCTCGAGCACCACGATCGCGTCGTCCACCACGAAGCCCGTGCTCACGATGAGGGCCATCATGGACAGCGTGTCGAGCGTGTAGCCGCACAGGTACATGATCCCGAAGGTGCCGATGAGCGAAATGGGCAGGGCCGCCGCGGGAATGAGCACCGCCCGGCCGTTCCTGAGAAACAGGTAGACCACGCAGATCACGAGGATCACGGAGAAGATGAGCGTCTTTTCCGTCTCGTAGAGGGAGTCCCGGATGTTGGCCGAGCGGTCGATGGCGAGCGTGAGCTTCGTGCCCCCGGGCAGCATCGCGTTAAGCGTCGGCATCAGGTCCTTGATCGCCTGGATCGTCTCGAGCATGTTCGCCCCGGCCTGCCTCGTGACCGAGATCGAAATCGAGGGCACGCCGTTCAGGTAGCCCGCCGAATAGATGTCCTGCACCGAGTCGTAGACGTTTGCCACGTCCTGCAGCCTCACCGGCGCGCCGTTCTTGTAGGCGACGATGATGTCGCGGTAGTCCGCGGCCCGCGTGAGCTGGCCGTTCGCCTCGATCCACCAGGTGCTCGCGTCGCCCGCGATGAGGCCGCGCGGCGAATCCGTGGTCGCCGCCTCAATGGCCGAGCGGACGGTGTCGAGCGCGAGGCCCTGGCTCTCCAGCATCTTCGGCTTGAGGTCGATGCGGATGGCGGGCAGCGCGCCGCCGCGCAGCGACACCTGGCCCACGCCCTTCACCTGCGCGATGCGCTGCTGCAGCTTCGAGCTCGCAAGGTCGTAGAGCTGGCCGCGGTTGAGCTTGTCGGAGGTGAGCGCGAGCATCACGATCGGGGCGTCGGAGGGGTTCGCCTTGTGGTACGTCGGCAGCGTCTTCATGGCCGAGGGCAGCAGCGTGCGGGCTGCGTTGATGGCGGCCTGCACGTCGCGGGCCGCGCCGTCGACGTCGCGCGAGAGATCGAACTGGATCACGAGATGGGTCGAGCCCTGGCTCGAGCTCGAGGTGAGCTCGGTGATGCCGGCGATCTGGCCCATGGCCCTTTCAAGCGGCATCGCCACCGTGGCGGCCATGGTCTCGGGGCTCGCTCCGGCCAGCGACGCGCTCACCATGATGGTGGGCGTGTCGACCTGGGGAATCGGCGCGACCGGCAGGAACCGGTAGGCCACGGCCCCGAGCACCGTGATCGTGAGCGAGATGAGCAGCGTCGCGATCGGCCTCAGGATGAAAAGCCGGGAGAAGTTCACGGCGCCCCCTCCCCGGCCGCCGCCGGCTTTTTCAGCCACGCAAAGGACACCGCCCCGTCATAGCGGCCGGAGAGCCGCTCGAAGAAGAGGTAGATCACGGGCGTGGTAAAGAGCGTGAGCAGCTGGCTGAAGAGCAGCCCCGAAGCGATCACGATGCCCATCGGGACGCGGAACTCCGCCCCCGAGCCCGAGGCGAACGCAAGCGGCAGCGCCCCGAGCAGGGCCGCGCAGGTCGTCATCATGATCGGGCGGAAGCGCAGCAGGCAGGCGTTGTAGATCGCCTCGAACGGGGGCTTTCCGGCGCGCTGCTCGGCCAGCGCGAAGTCGATCAGCATGATGGCGTTCTTCTTCACGATGCCGATGAGCAGGATGATGCCGATCAGCGCGATCAGCGTGAACTCCATCCCCGCGATCTTCAGCGCGAGCAGCGCCCCGATCGCGGCCGAGGGCAGCGTGGAGATGACCGTGACCGGGTGGATCCAGCTCTCGTAGAGGACGCCGAGCACCACGTAGACCACGGCCACCGCGGCGAGGATGAGCCAAAGCATGTTCGCGTTCGAGCTCTCGTAGGAGGAGAGCGCCCCCTGAGGCTTCACGCGGATCGTGGAGGGGATCTTGATCGAGCTCAGGGTCTCGTTCACCGCCTCGCGCGCCTCCTCGATGGAAAAGCCCTCGGCGAGGTTGAAGGAGACGGTGGCGGCCGGCGTCTGCGAAATGCGCGAGTAGCTCACCGGGCCCGTCCTCTCGGAGATGGTGACGAGGTTGGAGAGCGGCACCATGAGGTCGGCCCCCGCCGCGCTCGAGTCGGCCGTGCCGCTCTTCAGGTAGACCTTTGAAAAGGCGGAGAAGTCCTTTTTGAGGTCGGGCGAGACCTCAAGCACGACCCGGTACTGGTTCGCCTGGGTGTAGATGGTGGAGATCAGCCTCTGGCCGAAGGCGTTGTAGAGCGCCGCGTCGATGTCGCTCGCGCTGATGCCGTAGCGCGCGGCCGCCTCGCGGTTGATGTCGACGTAGGCGACGCGCCCCGAGTTGTCGAGGCTGGTTACCACGCCGCGGAAGCCCTGCCTCTGCGACAGGGCCTTCACAAACTTAGGCACCCATTCGTCGAGCTCCCCGCGGTCGGTCGAGTCAAAGGTGAGCTGGTACTGCGAGGGCGTCACCATGTCGTCCACGTTGAGGTCCTGGCTCTTGATCGCGTAGAGCCTGATGCCGGGCACCTGCCCGGAGACCTTCCTGAGGCGGTCGATCACGGCGTTCGCGCCGTCCCTGCTGCCGAAGTCCTTGAGGGTGATCTGCAGCCTGCCGTTGTTGAGCGAGGAGTTGTTGGCCGCGTCGACGCCGACGATGGAGGCGACCGAGGCCACCGCGGGATCCTTGAGGATGAGCTCGCTCAGGGCCTGCTGGCGGCGCGACATCTCCTTGAAGGAGACGTCGCCCGGCGCCTCGGTGATGCCCTGGATCACGCCCGTGTCCTGCGAGGGGAAGAAGCCCGAGGGCACCCAGAGATAAAGGATGGCCGTGAGGGCGAGCGTTCCCACCGCGACGGCGAGGGTGGCCTTCTGGTGCCCGAGCACGAAGCGCAGGCAGCGCTTGTAGAGGTCGAGCAGCCAGTCGAAGCCCCGCCCGAAGGCCTGCGTGATCCGGCTGTGCTCGGACTCCGGCACATGCCTGAGCAGATAGGCCGACAGCATCGGGGTGAGCGTGAGCGACACGCACATGGAAACCGCGATCGACACCGCGAGCGTAATTGAGAACTCGCGGAAGAGCCTGCCCACGACATCGCCCATGAACAGCAGCGGGATGAGCACCGCGATCAGGGAGATGGTGAGTGACATGATGGTGAAGCCGATCTCCTTCGAGCCCTGCAGCGCCGCCTCAAGCGGCTTCATCCCGTCGTCGATGTGGCGCTGGATGTTCTCCACCACCACGATGGCGTCGTCGATCACGAATCCGGTCGCGATCGTGAGCGCCATGAGCGAGAGGTTGTTGAGCGAGAAGCCCGCGAGGTACATCACGCCGAAGGTGCCGATGATTGAGAGCGGCACCGCGAGGCTCGGAATGAAGGTCGCGGCGATCGTGCGCAGGAAGAGGAACGACACCATGACCACGAGCGAGATGGACAGCATCAGCTCGAACTGCACGTCCTCGATCGAGGCCCTGATGGTCTGGGTGCGGTCCGTGAGCGTGGCGATTTTCACCGATCCGGGCAGCGCGGCCTCGATCTCGGGCAGCTTCGCCTTGATCTGGTCGACGATCGACACGACGTTCGTGCCCGGCTGGCGCTGGATGTTGATGATGATCGCGGGCTTGCCGTTGGCCCAGGCCTCCTGGTACTCGTCCTGCGGGGCGTACTCCACCTTGGCCACGTCGCGCAGGTGCAGCGCCTGTCCGTTCTCGTACTTGAGCACGAGGTTCTCATACTCGGCGGGCGTGCGCAGCTGGTCGTTCGCGTCGATCGTGATCGAGCGCTCGTTGCCGTCAAAGCCGCCCTTCGAGCCGTTCACGTTCGCGTTGCTGATCACGGTGTTCACGTCGGCGAGCGCAAGCCCGTGGCTCGCGAGCGCCGTGGGGTTCACGCGGATGCGCACCGCGAGCTGCTGGCCGCCGGCGAGGCTCACGAGCCCCACCCCGGAGATCTGCGACAGCTTCAGCGCGGCCCGCGTGTTGATGAGGTCCTGCACCTGCGTGAGCGGCAGGGTGTCGGAGGTGGCCGCCAGCGTGAGGATCGGGGTGTCGGCCGGATTCACCTTCTTGTAGGTGGGCTTGTTGGGCAGGTCCGAGGGCAGCAGCGAGTCCGCGGCGTTGATGGCCGCCTGCACCTCCTGCTCGGCCACGTCAAGCGAGAGCTCGAGGTTGAAGCGCAGCGTGATCACAGAAGTGCCGCCGGAGCTCACCGAGTACATCTGGTTCAGGCCCGACATCTGCCCGAGCTGGCGCTCCAGGGGCGCGGTGACGCTGGTGGCCATCACCTCGGGGCCGGCGCCCGGGAACAGGGTGGTCACCTGGATGACGGGATAGTCGACCTCGGGCAGCGCGGAGATCGAAAGGCTCCGGTAGCCGAGCAGGCCTCCGAGGATCACCGCAATCGTGAGCAGCAGGGTCGCGATCGGCCGGAAAATAAATAGGCGTGAAAGATTCATGTTCGCTCGAGCGAGACTGCGGCTTCAATCAGCGGCGTCCCCTGCCGACTCCCTTGGATTTTTTCTCCACGGCGCTTGTGTCCACGGCCTTGGGCTCCACGACGGTCACCTTCGAGCCGTCGCTGGTCGAGTCGGCCCCGGCCGTGACGACCCGGGCCCCCTCGGCGACGCCTTCAAGGATGGCGGTCTTTCCGTCCTCGGTGGCCGGCCCGATCTTCACCGCGGCCTTGTGCGCCACCTGGTCGTCGCCCACCGTGAAGACGTACAGGCCGTTCTGGCTGGTCTGGATCGCGGAGGTCGGGACGACGACCGCGTTCTTCAGCGTTCCGGTGACGAGCTTCACGTTGACGAACTGATTCGGGAAGAGCTTCGAGTCGCGGTTGTCAAAAAGGCTCTTCACCTTCACCGTGCCCGTGGCCTGGTCGATCGTGTTGCCCACGGCCGAGACCGTCCCCCGGGCGAGCAGCCCGAGGCCGCTCTGGTCGAAGACGTCGACCTGCAGCTTCTGACCGCTTCTCACCGGCCCCACGACCTCGGAGAGGTTGCCCTGCGGGATGGAGAACTCGACGGCAATGGGCGCGGTCTGGGTGATCACGGCGATCGGCGTCGAGTCGCTCGGGCCCACGAGGTTGCCGAGATCGCGCTGGCGGATGCCGATGTAGCCGGAGATGGGGGCCGTGATGCGGCCGTAGCCCACCGAGACGCTCGCGTTGGCGATCTGGCCGCGGGCGCTGCGCACGGCGCCCTCGTACTGCTTCACCGCGGCGCGCTGCGCCTCGAGGTCCTGCTTGGAAATGGAGTCCTGGCGGTAGAGCCGCTCGTAGCGCTCGAGCACGCTCTTCGCGTTGGCAAGCTGCGCCTGCGCTTCAGCCAGCGTGCCCTGGTACTGCTGAAGGTTCGCCTCGTAGCCCCGGGTGTCGACCTTGGCGAGCAGCGCCCCCTTCTTCACGAAGTCGCCTTCCTTAAAGTAAAGGTTCGTGAGGTGGCCCTGAACCTGCGAGACCACGTCGGCGGTCTGGTTCGCGGTCACCGTGCCCAGGGCGGTCACGATGGTGGGAACGTCCTGGCGGACGGCCTGGGCCACCTGAACGGCGACCGAGCGCGGCATCATGCCCATTTTGCTCATCCGGGCCGACTGCCAGCCGCGGAAGCCCGCGTAGCCGGCCGCAGCAAGCGCAACGACAACGCCCGCGGCGATAAGAGCTTTCTTTAAGTTCATGTTCTAAAGGGTCTGAGAGACGAAATAAAGATGTAGGGATAGAAAAGGCAGGACGAAACAACGTCTTTCGGCGATCGCACTCTGAGGCCTGTCTGTTCCGGCCCCTGTATGATAAGCACGGTTTGCGTTAAGTTTTGTTATCAGAGAATTAATAATAACAACCGGATACGGCCCGCGGGGGGAGGCCCGGGCGCCCTTGTCCGGGTGCAAAATAGGGACTTTCCGCCTGCAGACAAAGGAGTCGCTGACACATGAAGACCACGGATGTGAAGGGAGCTTCCCGCGAAGCCGTGAACCATCCCGCGCACTACGCAGCCCACTACCGCCGCGAGGTGATCGAGCTCACCGGACTGTTTGACTTCACGACGGGCAACTCGATGAAGTACGTGCTGCGGTGCCGCTTCAAGGCGCATCCGGCCGAAGACCTGCAGAAGGCGCTCTGGTACCTCAATTACTTCGCGGACCACCCCGAGGTGGGCTTTGAAAACCCCAGGGGCGCCTCGGAGGTCCTCGGCGACTTCCTCGCCGACCTGGGGACCGGCGAGCCCTTCGGCCGGGAGGCCGGACGCTTTCTCAAAAGCCTCGTGCGGGCCGTGGAGACGCCGCCTGAAGACAAGGCTGGAAGAGCCGCCCTGCTGCGGGAGGCCTCGCTCGCGCTGCAGAGCCTCCTGTCGCACGCCGCCCAGAGCCTCTAAAGACCAGCTTTTCCCGTTTCCATGGCTCCTTTCGAATAAAGAAAGGTTTTTTCCTTACGGCTTATTCCTTAAAAACTATGCAAAGAAGCCGCATGGCTGAATTAAAGCTATAAAAAATAGCCTCCAGTTGACTTACATCAAGGCAAATAGTTCATTTCCAAAGGAAAATCCGGCGAAACGACATCGATTATTCATTTAAAAACAATGCGTTGTATCAGAATCAACGGCTTCGTCCCATAAATCGGCGTCTTTACATTTCAGGCCGCCCGCTTATTTCGTTTAATTAATTGATTATTAAATAATTTAATCGAAATTCCGCAGGCAGGGCGCCCCCGCCTTCCGAGAGTCTTAAAGATATTACAAAGTGTAATATTCAAGTGAATGGCCTCCTTTGAGGAAGGTCCGCCCCCGCGCTAGGGGAGCGGCAGTTCTTCGGTCCACTTATTCCCCCTGGCCCGCGGGGCTGTTTCAAAGGAAGCTGAAACTTGGGGAGGGCTGCTGCAGCCGTCTGCGGCTGGCTCTAGACAAAGCAAAGGGAGGGTGTTTATGGCTGAGAAGAAAAGAAGCTGGCTGTTTAGCCTGCCGGCTCAAATGATTGTCGGCCTGGTCCTGGGCGTGATCGTCGGCGCATTCGTTTCCGCCGACGTGGGCGCCACCTGGTTCAAGCCTCTGGGCGATCTCTTCATTCGCCTGATCCGAATGGTGGTCGTGCCCCTGGTGTTCGCCACGCTGGTGGCGGGCGCTGCAAGCATCACCGACATCTCCAAGCTCGGCCGCGTGGCCGTGAAGATCCTGATCACCTACATGGTGACCACCGCCATCGCCGTGGGCTTCGGCCTGGGCTTTGCCGAGCTCATTCAGCCGGGCGTCGGCCTCGACCTGTCTACGAGCGGTCTCGCCGCCAAGGTGGTGAAGGCCCCGAGCATCGTGCAGACCTTCCTCAACTTCGTCCCGATCAACCCGATGGAAGCCATGGCGAAGGGCAGCATGCTGCAGATCATTTTCTTCGCCGTGTTCTTCGGCGTGTGCCTGGCTGGCCTCGGGCCGCGCAACAAGCCCCTGCTTGAGATCTTCCAGCTGATCGGCGACACCATGATCCGTGTGACCAACGCGGTCATGTACTACGCCCCGATCGGCGTGTTCGGCCTGCTCGCCTACACCGTCTCCAAGCACGGCCTGGCCGTGCTGCTGCCGCTGGGCAAGCTCATCCTCGCCTCCTTCGTCGCCACCGCGCTCTTCTGCATCGTGGTCTACGGCGCGATCGTCGTCTTCTACCTGCACATGCCGGTCGGCCGCTTCCTGAAGGGCATCTTCGAGCCCTGGCTCGTCGCCTTCACGACCTGCTCGTCCGCCGCGGCCCTGGCCGTGAACCTGCAGGCCTGCCGCAAGCTGGGCGCCACGAAGTCGATCGCCTCGTTCTCCATCCCGCTCGGCAACACGATCAACATGAACGGCACGGCCATCTACATGGGCGTGTGCGCTGTGTTTGCGGCTGAGATCTTCGGCATGGACCTCTCGATGACCGACCAGATCACGATCGTTCTCATGGGCGTGATGGCCGCCATCGGCACCGCGGGCGTCCCGGGCGCCGGCCTCATCATGACGACCGTGGTCTTCACGCAGGTCGGCATTCCGCTCGAGGCGGTCGCCCTGATCGCGGGCATTGACCGTATTCTCGACATGATCCGCACTTCAATCAACGTCGTGGGCGACGTGGCCTCGGCCCTGGTGGTGACCAAGTCCGAAGGCGACCTCGACTCCGAGCCGTACACCGAAGGCTGACCGCCGAAGGAAAAGAAAGGAGCGGCAGGCGCGGCGCGCCTCCGCCCTTTCCCCTTTCCGAAGCAGTTTCTCCGATCCCCGGATGCGCCCTGAAGGCGCGCCCGGGGATATTTTTTTACCCTCCGCTCCGCAGCCCCTTGTTTTTTCCCGCGGGCCAATAAAAAGCGCCCGGGCCAGGCACTGGCGCGGGCGTGCTGGACTTAAAGGCTTAAGACAGAGGGCCTTTCCCCTGCCCGCCCCGTCAGTCGAGCTTTCTGTCCTTATTCATCTGGATCACGCGGCGGACGTCGGCCTCGCGGTCCTTCATGCCGAGCTTCGCGTAGCTGTCGGCGAGCACCTTCAGCGCGTCGTCGGAATAGGGCGTCTGCTGATAGTCGGTCACCACGCGCTGGGCGCGCTGGATCGCCGCCACGTAGCCGTGGCGGTCATAGTAGAATTTCGCCACCTTCAGCTCGTGGTTCGCGCGGGCGAGCACGAGCTCGTGCATCCGCCTGCGCGCCTCGGGGGCGTAGCGGGAGTCCGGATACTTCTCGACCAGCAGCTTGAAGACGTCGAAGGCATCGCGCGCGGCGTTCGCATCGCGGTCGGAGATGTCCTGCTTGGTGAGCCGGGCGAAGAATCCCTCGTCCTCGTTGAGCGTCGCGAGCGCCTTCAGGTAGAGCACGTAGTCGCTGGCCGGATGGTTCGGGTAGGAGCGCAGGAACCGGTCGCAGGCCTGGATGGCGGCCTCCGGGTCCTCGTCCTTCCAGGCGGCGTAGGCCATTTCGATCTGAGCCTGCTGCGCGTAGCGGCCGAACGGATAGCGGCTCTCCAGCTTCGTGTAGTACTCTTTGGCAAGCGACCAGTTGCTGTCGTCCAGCGCATCGCGGGCCTCGCTGTAGAGCCGGTCAGCAGACCACTCCGCGGTCGGGTCATCGGTCTTCGACGACATCCACGAGCACGACGACGTGACGGCGGCAACGGCGCAAAAGCAGGCGGCTAGCGCAAAGCGGTGAAGGGCTTTCTTCATTTAGAGGACAAACGATCAATTGAAAGGTTCTGTCGATTATAACCGGGACAACCCGGGGGCTGACGCAACCGAGGACAGCCTCTCGGAGTTCGTGGTCGGAGCGGAAATGAACGGCGTGAGGCTCGACAAGGCTCTCGCCGCCCTGATGCCCTCAGTGTCCCGCTCCCGGCTGCAGTGCTGGATCAAAGACGGCGCGGTGCTCGTGAACGGCCGGCCCGCGCGCCGCGTGAGGGACGCCGTGCTCTCAGGCGACGTGATCTCGGTGAGCGCCCAGCCCACGCCCGAGGAGCTCGCCTTCACCGCCCGGGACGTGCCTTTCGAAACGGTCTATGAGGACGAGGCCCTCCTTGTCGTCAACAAGCGCGCGGGGCTCGTGGTCCATCCCGGCGCCGGGCACTGGGACGACACGCTGCTGAACGGCCTGCTCTTTGCGCGCCCGGCCCTCGCGGCGCTTCCGAGGGCGGGGATCGTGCACCGGCTCGACCGGGACACGAGCGGGCTCATGGTGGTCGCAAAAACCCTGGCCGCGCAGACCTCGCTCGTGCGCCAGCTGCAGAGCCGCAGCGTCAAGCGCGAGTACTGGGCGCTGCTGCGCGGCCAGGCCCCCGAGCGCACCCTGATCGACCGCCCGATCGGCCGCGACCCGAGGAATCCCCTGCGGTTTGCCGTGGAGGTGCCGGGCTCGATGCGCGAGGCCCGCACCCGGCTCGCCACGGTCGCCCGCGCGAGCTGCGGCGGCCGCGCCATCTCCTGGGCCGCCTGCCGGCTCGAGACCGGCCGCACGCACCAGATCCGCGTCCACTGCGAGAGCATCGGGCTGCCGCTGCTGGGCGACCCCGTCTACCGCGGCGGGCTCGCGCCCTGGCCGCAGGACGGGACGCCTCTGGCTGCCATGAAGCGGCAGTGCCTGCACGCGAGCCGCCTCGGGCTCGTCCACCCGGAGAGCGGGCAGCGCCTGGAGTGGTTCGCTCCCCCGCCGCAGGACCTCGCCCGGGTCATGGAATTCCTGGGCTTCGGGCCGCTCGACCGCCCGGTTTCGGTGTTTGAGGAAGCGCTCGGGGGAAAGCCTCTTTAAAATGAACGCATCCGGGCGCAGCGCCGCTTCGCCCGCCCCTTCATTCCTCACCCGGCAGACCTGATGACCAACCTGCAGAACCCCTCCCTCGGGCTCATACGAGCCGACTGGGCCGCCCCGAAGCGCGTCCATGCCCTCTTCACGCTGCGCACCGGGGGCGTCTCCTCGGGGCCCTTTGGCGGCATCGACGGGCTGAGCGGAATGAACGTGGGCCTGTACTGCGGGGACGTCCCCGCCTGCGTGCGCGCGAACCGCGCGATCCTCGCCTCCCTGGCCGGAGCGCAGCCGCACTGGCTGCGCCAGGTGCACGGCACCGCGGTCGTTCAGGCCGACCTCGCCGCGCCCGAGCAGGAGGCCGACGGCCTGTGGACCGCTTCCCCCGGGGTCGTCCTCGCCATCCAGACCGCGGACTGCCTGCCCGTGGTCCTCGCCGATTCCGAAGGCCGCGCGGTGGCCGCGCTGCACGCGGGCTGGAAGGGACTGGCCGCGGGCATCCTGCAAAAGGGCGTGAGGACGCTCCGCGGCGCGCTCGGCCCCGGCGCGAGGATTCTCGCCTGGCTCGCCCCGAGAATCGGCCCCGAGTCCTTCGAAGTGGGCGGCGACGTGCTCGAGGCCATGGGAAAGACCCTGCCGCGGGCGGATCTGGCCTTCGCCCCCGGGCCGAAGCCCGGGAAATGGATGGCCGACCTCGCCTGCCTCGCCCGCGAGGCGCTCGCCCAGGAAGGCGTCGCCGCGGAGGACGTCTCGGACTGCGGGCTCTCGACCGCCGCCGATCCGCAGCGCTTTTTCAGCTACCGGCGCGACAAGGGCAGGACCGGCCGGCACGCCACCCTCGTGTGGATGGAGCCCTGACTCTCCCGGGCCGGCCCGCTTCGCCTGGAAAACCACAAAGACCCCGACAAAGGCAACAAATGACAGCACATATTCCCACCATTGGTTTTGTTTCGCTCGGCTGCGCGAAGGCCCTGGTCGACACCGAGCGGGTGATCACCGAGCTGCGCGCCGAAGGCTATCGGATCGCGGGCGACTACAAGAACTCGGACCTCGTCATCATCAACACCTGCGGCTTCATCAACGAGGCGATCGCAGAGAGCCTTGACGCGGTCGCCGAGGCGCTGCGCGAAAACGGCCGGGTAATCGTCATGGGCTGCCTCGGGGGAAAGAAGAACGCGGACGGCTCCAATTACGTGCAGGGGCTGCACCCCGCGGTGCTGGGCGTGGTGGGGCCTGAGGAGGAAAAGAAAGTCCTCGAGCTCGTGCACCGGCACCTGCCCGCCCCGCACCCCGCCTTCGGGGAGCTGCGCCCGGGCGCGGGCGTGCGCCTCACGCCGCATCACTACGCCTACCTCAAGATCTCCGAGGGCTGCAACAACCACTGCACGTTCTGCATCATCCCGCAGCTGCGCGGCAGGCTCGTCTCCCGCCCGATGAACTCCATCATGATGGAGGCCGAGGCGCTCAAGGAAGACGGCGTGAAGGAGATCATGGTGATCGCCGAGGACACGCCGGCCTACGGCTCGGACCTCGGCTACCGCCTCTCCTTCGCGGGCGGCCGGCCCGTTCATACGAGAATCGAGGACCTGTGCCGGGAGCTCGGCAGGCTCGGCCTCTGGATCCGCCTGCACTACGTCTACCCCTACCCCGCGGTCGACAGGATCATCCCGCTCATGGCCGAGGGAAAAATCCTGCCTTATCTCGACATGCCCCTGCAGCACTCCGACCCGGAGGTCCTGCGCGCGATGGCCCGCCCCGCGCACGCCGACCGCACGCTCGAGCGCATCGAGGCCTGGAGGAAGCTCTGCCCGGACCTCACCCTGCGCTCGACCTTCATCGTGGGGTTCCCCGGGGAGACGGAGCGGCAGTTCGAGAACCTGCTCGAGTTCCTGCGCGAGGCGCAGCTCGACCGCGTGGGCTGCTTCGCCTACTCGCCGGTCGAGGGCGCGAAGGCGAACAGCCTGCCGGGAGCCGTGCCCGAAGAGGTGAAGGAGGAGCGCAGGCAGAGGCTCATGGAGCTGCAGGCGGAGATTTCCGCCGCGAAGCTCGCGCACCGCGTGGGCGGCGTTGAAAAGGTGCTGATCGACGAGCCGGAAAACGAGGACGGAGTGGCCGTTGGCCGCACGGTCCACGAAGCCCCGGAAGTGGACGGCGTGGTCTATGTGACGACCGGAAAGCCCGTGAATCCGGGCGACTTCGTCGAGGCGAAGATCGTCCGCACCGAAGAGCACGACCTCGTCGCGCTGCGGGTGGACGACGGGGACTGAAAAAAAGAGCGCTGCATCAGGCCCGCCTCGGACGAAGGCCGCTCGCGGCGCCGTCTGACGAAGGCGCCTCAGTCGTCGGGCGGCGGGAAGCCGCGGCGCAGCCGCGAGCCGCGGAGCATGGCGGCCGAATAAGCCACCGTCCCCCAGAGCAGGCAAAGCAGCAGAAGCTGCAGCACGATCGGCCGCGCGGAGGCGAGCGAGGCCCCGTTCTGGCTCACGGCGAGCATGCCGTTGATGCCCGGCACCGCGGGGATGATCTGCGCAAACGCGTGGGCCCACCAGGCGAAGTTCTCGGAAGGATAGATGCAGCCCGCGAGGAAGACCGAAGGCGCCGAGGTGATGACGGCGAAGGCCGTGGTGTTGTGGTTGCTGCCGAAGGCAAAGGTGAAGGCGAGCGCGAAGAAGGCGAGCAGCGCCGCGTAGACTGTCCCGAGGACCAGGGTTCCGGTCACATCGCCCATGGTCGGGAACTCCGTGATTCCAAAGTAAAAGCCCTCGGCGTATAGCACCCAGAAAAGCGCGACGGCGAACACGGCGGCCCACATTCCGAAAAAGCCCCAGGGCTTTTCCATCGCGGCCCGCACGAACGGCTCGCGCCGGCGCCTCGAGATGAAGTCCCCGACGCTCACCGAAATGCCGATCAGCAGCACCGACTGGATGATCAGCACGCCCACCATCGGCACGAGGTAGTTCCGGTAGCCGCCGATCGTGTTGAACATGTCGCCCTGGACGAGCAGGGGCGGCGCGAGCCTCGAGCGGGCGAGCGAGTCGGCCGGCGCCCCGTGGGTGAGCAGGTAGTGGGCAGAGGCCGCGGAGGCCCTCGCGTTCACAAGCGACATCATCATGCCGTAGACGGTGTGGGCCTGGGCCGGGAAGGCGCCGTTGCCGAAAACGGTGACCGAAGTCCGGCGGCCCCCGCCGAGATCCGACTCAAAGTCCCGCGGGATCAGGATCGCGGCGTTCACCTTGTCGGCGCGCAGCATCTCCACGGCCTCGCGCTCGTCAGAGACCAGCGCGACGGGCTTGACCTTGGAGGTGCCCGAAATGTCACGGATGAGGTTTCGCGACGCGGCCGAGCCGTCCAGGTCCACAATCACGGTGGGCACCTGGGTGATCTGCTGGGCGCTGTAGGGCCAGCCGTAGAAAATGAGATAGAAGGCGATGCCGCCCGCAAGCACCGGAAAGGAATTGACGTTGAAGATGATCCGCTTCAGCGTGATGCGGAAAACGTCCCAGGCGCAGCTGCAGGGCTCCTCGCGGGGCTGCGCGGGCGGCTTTGCCGGGCTTTGCGCCCGGCGCCTGATGCGCCGCAGCAGCAGCGGCAGGCACAGCGCCTGGGGCACCACGGCAAAGAGCAGTGCGATGCCCAGCGTCGGCAGCCAGACGGAGGCCGGGGACCCGAGGACCCACTGCTGCTCCTGGCCGTGGATATACCAGGTGAGCGGCAGCAGGTGCGAGAGCGTCCTCGCCCCGAGATCCATGTTGAAGTCCGGGAAGGTGAAGCCCGTGAACGGGATGGTCGGCGCGGTCGTGATCACGCACATCACCATGGCGGCGAACCAGGTGGGGGCGACCGAGCAGAAGAGGACCGCAAGCGAAACCATGCCCGCCACGAAGGCGAGGCCAAAGAGCAGCCACACCGCCATGCTGCCCGCGGGCTGCGCGCCCTGAACCGCAGAGAACCAGGCGATGAAAGTGAACATGTAGACCGTGTAGACCCCGAACCAGAAAAGCAGCTTGCCAAGAACCGCCGCAGAGGGCGATCCGGCGGCCCGCACCAGCACGGCCTCGCGGTTCCGGCGCCATTCGCGCACGAGCGAGTTGCTCACCGCGAGCACGCAGGAGAGCCCGATCAGCATCGGGATGAGGCCGCTCAGCAGATAGGAGCGGAAGTTGAAGGCCTGGTTGCCGAGAAGCACCTCGTTCAGCTCGAAAAGCCCTGTGATCCTCGCCGTCCCCTCGGTGCCCCCCATCGGCATGATCTGCAGCCGCGTCTTATCGACCGACCAGCTGCTCAGGGCCTTCTTCACGTCAAGCTCGAGCATCGTGCTCACGGCAAAAAGCGTGCGAGACACATAAAGCTGCAGGGACTTCCCGCCCGGGCGCCGCCAGGTCTCGGACCAGCCCCGGGGAATGAGGAGCATGCCCTTGAGCTCCCCGGAGCGCAGCTGCTCCACGGCCTGCTGCTGGGGCAGTTCGACCAGTTTCAGGGAAGGCAGCGCCCGCACCTGCCGGACCACTTCTGAGGCAAGCGGCGTCTGGTCCTCGTTCACAATGCCGAAGGGAATGCTCCTGTACAGGCCCTGGTTGAACAGCCCAGCCAGAAGCACGCACCAGACGACCGGCATCACCAAGCAGGAAAGCACCTCCCTCGGGCTCGAGAACACAGTCGAGACCTCAAGAAAGAGGGCCCTGCGCAGGCTTCTGAACCAGCTTCCGGCAGACATGTCCCGGCCCGTCCGAAGCTCAGCGCTCGATGAGCGCCGTCATCCCGGGCCGCAGCCCCTCGACCGGGCTTACGGGCCGCGCCCTCACCTCGAAGGTGCGCAGGTCGTAGCCCGAGTTCTGGCGCGTGGCGCGCCAGTTGGCGTAGTCGGCCTTGGGATTGATGAAGTAGATCTTGAAGTCATGCGCCCCGCCGCCGATCGCCGGGATCTTCACCCGGATCACGGAGCCCATCCTCAGGTCCTTGAGCTCGTCCTCGCGCAGGTTGAAGGAGGCCCACTGGTCGTTGAGGTTCACCACGGTCACGACGGCAAAGCCCTGGGGGGCCACCTCGCCCTCGCGCAGCAGCACCCGCGAGACCTCGCCCGAGATGGGCGAGACAATCTTCGCCTCCTCGGCATAGGACTTCGCCTCAGCCACGGTGCCCGCAGCCTGGGCGGCCAGCGCGGCCGCGGCCTGCTTTTCCTGGCGCCGCGCGCCGGTCTGCGCGATGCTCCACTGCTCGCGCGCCGCCTGCGACTGCTTGCGGGCGGCCTTGAGGTTCGCGGTCACCTCGTCCAGGCGCTGCGCGGGAACGAACCCCTCGCGGTAGAGCCTCGAGATGCGCTCGTAGGTCTTCTGCGCGAGCTCCTCTGCGGCCTGGGCCCGCTCATACTGCGCCTTCGCCGCCTGGATTTCCTGCGGCCGGGCGCCTTCCTGCGCGAGGCTTTCCTGAGCCTGGCGGGCCTTCTCGTAGGCCTCGGCCTGGCGCACCTTCGCCTCGATCTCAGGCACGTAGAGGGTTGCGATCACCTGCCCCTTGCTCACCTGGTCGCCTTCCTTCACATTCACCGTCTCCAGCCTTCCGGGCACTTTGGCCGCCACATCGATCGTGGTCGCGTCCATCTGCCCCTGCAGCGGAGGCGCCTTCGGGTGGCTTGCGAGCCACACGCCCCAGACGATGAAGCCGATCAGAGCGAGGCCCGCCGCCGCGGCGACCGCGCCCAGGATACGGCTTCTCCTGCGGCGCGCCGTGCGCTCGTCCGGGCGCTCGGGGAGAGTCTGCGACGTTTCTTTTTCCGTAGGCGTAGGCATCCGTACAGTCCTTATTTCTCAATGGTTTTATCGGAGCGCTCGAGCGACTCGCTGAAGCGCTCCATCGTGCCGGCGGCGGAGTTGAGCTCCGCCCAGGCGACGACGAATCGATAGGCCGCCACCTTCTGTTCGACCCGCGCCCCGGTGAGCTTGGTGCGGGCGTCCCAGACTTCGTTGGCGGTCGACAGGCCCGTCGCGAAGGCTGACTCGCGCATGCGCAGGTTCTCCGCCGCGAGATCCACGGTGCTGCGCGTGAGCTCGTACTGGCTCTGCATCTGCGTCGTGCGCAGCCACGCCACCTCGACTCCGGTGAGCAGCTGGTTTCTCGCCTCGGCGGTCCCCGCCTCGGCCTTCGCCCGGGTGGCGCGCGCCGAGGCGATCGAGGCGTTGCGGTCGCGGTTGTTCCACAGCGTGTAGGACACCCCGACGCCCGCGATCCAGTCCGGCTCGGTGAGCGTGAGGTAGTGCTTGATCACGTTTTTCGCCCCGAAGGCGTAAAGGGTCGGCTTCCAGGCGCCGCGCGCGGCCCGCAGAAGCTGTTCGGCCTGTTCGGTTTTCGCGCCGTAGGCGGCGAGAACCGGACTGGAGGCGAGGGCCTGGTCCTGCCAGCGCCTGAGCGGATCGATCGGCCCGCGGAGAACGAAAAGCGGGGTGGACAGGCCCCCGAGGCTGCCCTCCCGCAGCAGCCGCCCGAGCTCGGCCTCGGCCACCTTCTGGTCGGACTGCGCGGCAAGCAGCTCGCGCCTTGCCTTGTCGCGGTTCACTTCGACGGAAAGCCGCTCGAGGCGACTTACCGTTCCGGCGCGCTCGAACCCCCGGGCCCGGCGCACCTCGCGCTCCTGGTCCTCGAGTGCCTCCTCGCGCAGCTTCGTAATCGAGCGGGCGAGCTGGACGGCGAAGTACTTTCGCGCCAGCTCGGTGTCGAGCCTGTCGTTCTCGTTCTGCAGGCTGTCCTTCGCCTCGCGGGCTGCGGCCTCGCTCGCCTTCTGGCGCGCCTCGATGCGGCCGCCCGTGTAAATCGGCCAGTAGCCTTCGAGCGTCACCCGCGGGCCGTCCAGATCCGTCTTGGCGTGCAGCGGGATGCGAAGTCCCGAAAGCCCTTCGCGCAGCCCCTGGGGAAGCCCCTGCAGGGCCTGTCCCAGAGCCGGGCTTGAAGAAAGCGCCCTGGGGGCCGCGCCCCCGACGTCCAGCGTCCCGTAGTCGATCGTCTTCGTGCCCCAGTCGTACTGGGTGTTCACGACGACCTTCGGCTGCGAGAGGCTGCGGTCGGCCTCGGCCGCCTGCTGCCGGGCCTCCAGCTCCGCCTCGCTCGCGCGCAGGCGGTCCGAGCGGCCCCGCAGCAGCGCGCGGGCCTCCTGGAAGGCAAGCCCCCGGGCGGCGCTGCCGCGGGCGATCTCCGAAAGGGATTCTGCGGGCGCCGCGGCCTCCGAGGCCGAAGCACAGCCGCAGGCCGACGCGCACAGAAGCGCGGCCAGCAGTGGCTGCAGAGCGAGGCTGTTTTTCATTTTTGTTTTCCGCATCCGCGGCTTGGGTGAAAATTTTCTTATAAAAAGCTGTCCAACATCTTACGGCTTTCCGGCCGGTGGAGGCGGATTTTAGCTTTTTATTTGCGGCTATATTGATTAGCCTCTGCTAATATGGGCGTCCAAAGCCCGGTCCGGCCGGGCTAAAAAGACTAGGTCTCTTCTTAAATAAGTGTTAAATTCTTTTTCAATCAGCCGCACTTCGTAAGGACGAGCCCCTCTCTGGGCTGGCGCCCCCGCAGAGCGGCCCTTGAAGCACTTTATCCGTTACCTGAGTAAAGGACAGAACATGGAGAATATTTTCCAGGAACCCGATTTTGATCCGGACACTCGCAGGAACCTCGGCCCCCTCAAGCACCTTGCCGGAGTCTGGGAGGGCAAGCTCGGCGAAGACACCCATCCGGAGGAAAGCGGCCCGGTGACCGAGCCGTACGTCGAACGCTGGGAGTTTGAGGTGATCGACCCGCAGACCAACGGCCCGCAGCTCTTCTACGGGCTGCGCTACCACCAGCACGTGACCCGCCCGGGCGAACTCGAGGCCTTCCACGACCAGGTGGGCTATCTGCTCTGGGAGCCGGCGACCAAGCAGCTCTACATGACGGCCTCCATTCCGCGCGGCCAGACGGTGCTCGCCGTCGGCACGACCGAGGAGAACGCCCTCGAGTGGACCGTTCAGGCCGCCAAGGGCGACGAGGTGAGCGGCATCCTCTCCAACCCCTTCCTCGAGAAGAACTTCAACACCGTGGGCTTCAGCTTCAAGCTGACCTACAACGACGACGGCACCGTGAGCTACGAGGAGACGACGGTCCTCAAGGTGGCGGGCAGCGACCAGGCTTTCCTGCACACCGACCGCGACACGCTCCAGCTGGTCGAAGCCCCCGTCGCCCTCAACCCGTCGGCCATCCAGGCCGGCAAGTGGTCGAAGCGCTGATCAGGGCCTCCTTTTGAAGGAGGACTCCGGCCGCCCCTTCAGGCGCGGCCGGAAACGCCAAAGCCCGGCTCCCTTTTGAAGGGACGCCGGGCTTTTTCGCCTTAAGGGGCCGGAAAACAAACGCCTCAGGCGCTCGCCTTCTCCCTTCTCGGCGCGGTCCCGAGCCTGCACTTCGACTCGACGAAGAACTTCCGCTCGAGGAACTCGCCCTGCTTGCCGATGTTAAAGGACTGGACCGGACGGTGATAGCCCATCACCCGGGTCCAGACTTCGCACTTCTGCCGCTCGCTGTCCTTCAGCTCGATTTCACTCATCTTTTTTCCTCCGGGGGACGCACCCGCCCCACGGCGGGCCGCATCCCCTCTATATTCATCTTGGCCCAATTGATTGGGCCGGCTTCGAAAGAATACCACAATCTATGGCCCGCCGAACCCTCCGAAAGGGGGATCCGGCGCTCAGCGCCCCGCGGCTGCGCTGCCGGGCTCCGGGATGAAGCTGAGCGCCACCTCCTCGTTCGAGGTCCGCCCGAAGCCGGGCAGGCTCATGATGACCCTGCGGCCGTAGGAATGCCACTTGTCGAAGGCCCTCGGGTCGCACAGGATCAGCACGCCCCGGTCGGTTTCGCTGCGGATCAGGCGGCCCGCGCCCTGGCGCAGCGCCGTCACCATTTCCGGCACCTGGTAGTCGAGGAAGGGGCTGCCGCCGTTTTGCTCGATCCACTCGCGGCGCGCCGCGACCACCGGGTCGTCGGGCGGCGCGAAGGGAAACTTGTCGATCACGACGATCGAAAGCGCGTCGCCCTTGATGTCGATGCCTTCCCAGAAGCTCATCGAGCCCACGAGGACCGCGTGCTTTTCCTCGCGGTACTGCTCGAGCAGCCCCTTTCGGGTGCCGCTGCCCTGGCGGAGCACCCGCAGCTGCACCCCGGCCTCGAGCGCGAGGGACTCGAGCCGGTCGGCCACCGCCTCCACCGCCTTCAGGCTCGTGCACAGGAAAAAGGCGCGGCCCCCGGCCTTGCGGACGAAGGGCCAGGCGCACTCCGCCACGAACTGCGGGAAGCCGGGCGCGCGGGGATCGGAGGGCAGCCCCTTCGGAATGTAGAGCGCCGCGTGCGTGGCAAAGTCAAAGGGCGACTCCCAGGCCGCGGTCTTCGCGTCCTCGAGCCCGAGCTCGGTGAGAAAGTGCGTGAAGTCGCCCGCGGTCGAGAGCGTGGCCGAGGTGAGCACCCAGGCCTCGCCCTTCTCCTCGCGGATCGCGCGGATCTTGTCCCCCACGGAGAGCGGCGTGTCGCACAGCCTCAGCCCGAGCTTGCCCATCTGCAGCCAGCGCACATGCGGGGCGGTGCCGTCTTCACTCCGGGGCTCCCCGTCCCGGATGAAGGCGTTCCACGAGTCGGCCTGCTCCATGTAGCCCGCGCAGCGCGGCAGCAGCAGGTCGAGGTCGGGGTCGCGGCCCGCGTTCTCCGAGAGCGCGGCGGCCAGCTGCGAGAGCTTCGAAGAGAGCCTGGAAAGCGGCCCGGAGAGCCCCCCGAGCTCCTTTTCCCCGGCCCTCACGCGGTCGCCCTCCTCGAGCCCGAGGCTTTCGGCCGCCGCGGCCGGAATCTCCTTGGCCGCGAGGCTCACCGCCTGCGTGAGCTCGTCCCAGCGGGCGCCGCCCGGCGCCTTCGTCTTGGCCAGCAGCAGCGCCTCGCGCGCGAAGTCCACCACCGAGTAGGTGGAAAAGACGCTGCCGAAGAAGTCCGTGGCGATCGCGGGCAGCTGGTGCGCTTCGTCGATCACGGTGACGGGCATCGCGGGCAGCAGCTCCTCGGCCCCCTCCTCCCCGATCGCAAGCGAGGACAGAAAGAGGTGGTGGTTCACGACGAGGATGTCGGAGGCCCGGGCGCGCTTTCTCGCCTTGTTGAGGAAGCAGTCCTTGAAGCAGGGGCACTTCTGCCCGGTGCAGTTTTCCCTCGTCGAGGTGACGAGCGGCCAGATCGGGTCGTTTTCGGGAATGTGGACGAGCTCCGAGCGGTCCCCCGCGGCGTTCGTTTCGGCGAAAATCCGGATGTCGCGCAGGTAGGCCACGTCCTCGCGGGTCGGAAGCCGCTGCACCTCCCGCAGCCGCTTGAGGCAGATGTAGTTCGAGCGCCCCTTGAGGATCGCGCAGTCGGCCTGCAGCCGCAGCGCCCGAAGAATCTGCGGCAGGTCCCTGCCGAAGAGCTGGTCCTGCAGGGGCTTGCCCGCGGTGGAGACCAGGACCCGGGCCCCGGCCAGAAGAGCCGGCACCAGGTAGGCGAAGGTCTTGCCGGTGCCGGTGCCGGCCTCCGCGACGAGAGTGCCGCGGCTGATGATCGTGCGGGCCACCTCGAGGGCGAAGCCGCGCTGGCTGTCGCGGGGGACGAACCCCGGAAGCGCGCGCTGCAGGGCTCCCCCGGGGCTGAAGGCCTCCTGCACTTTCCGCAGGAGCTCCTCCCCGGCCTTGATTTCGTTTGCGAGCGGCATGATGGCGTGCGGACTCCCTTTCCCGGAGGTCACTGGAAGGGGTTCAGGGACTTCTGCCGCTTTTTCTTTTCCTCGTCGTAGCGCTGCTGGGCCGCGGCGCGCTTTTCGCGCTCGGCCTGGGCGGCGGCGCGGCGGCGCTCGCGCTGCTCCTGCAGCCGGGCTCCCTGCTCAGCACTCTTTTTCTCGCGCTCGGCGGCCTGCTGCTCGCGGCGCTGTGAGGCCTTCTCATAGCTCGGGTCCTCGGCGCGGCGCTGCGCGGCCTTCTGCCGGTTGGCCGCCACGCGCTCCCGGGTCTTTTCAGCGCTCGCGGCGCGCTCGGCCGCCTTCTGGCGGTTCTCCTCGGCCTTCGCGCGGCGCTCCGCGAGCGAAGCCTCGCGTTTGGCGGCGTCGGCCTGCGCCTGCAGCTCCTTGCTCTGCTTCTCCAGCGCGTCGGCCCGGGCCTTCGCCACGCGCTCTTCGGCCGCGGCCTGGCGGCGCAGCCGCTCGTCGGCGTCGGCCTGGCGGCGGGTGGCCCGCTCGATGCTGCCCGCGGCGAGGGCGCGCTCCTCGGGCGTGAGCTCGACGCCCTCCTCAATCTTCGCCGCGAGCTTCTTGTTCTGCTCCTTCTCCGTGTTTTCCGCGCGGATGAAGTTCTTCGCCTCGAGCTCCACGCGGCGGAACTCCTTCTCGCGGTTAAAGCGCGCGGTGCGGACGCGATCCCAGCAGTTCGAGACGAGGAAATGCCCGATGCAGACATCGTGCGCCTCGTCGGCTTCCCGCTCCATGGCGCTTCTCGAGCGGTCCACGTCCTTCAGGGCCGCCTCGGCCTTGTCGTGGCTCGTGATGGAGCCCTCGGGCCAGCGCTCGAGAATCGAGCGGTCGTCGATCCCCGCGGGCAGCTTCGCAAAAAGCGCGTCCCATTTGTCCTTGAGCACCGAGCTCTTAGCCGGCGCGGCCGGGTCCTTCGCGGGCGTCGTGGACGCGATCACGGCCCGGGCCTCGGCGGCGGCCCGGTCGAGCTCCTTCATGCGGGCGTTCGCGGCCGAGCGCACGCGGCCCCGGCAGTAGTCCATGAAGATCGTCCCGTCCTTGCAGGCGAGGTGCTTCTTCAGGGCCGCGTCATGGACGCGGCCGCGCAGCTCCTCGATGTCCTTCAGGGCCTGGCGGGCCTGCCCGGGCGTCTGAATAGACCCTTCGGGCCAGCGCTGCGGGATCTGCCTTTCGTCGTAGATGTTGAAGTCCGGCGCGGCCTCGTCCCCGCCCGGGGCGGCGTTCTGCGGCGCCGGCCGCGAAACAACGGGAGCCGGGCTCCCTTTTTCCGTGACGATCTGCGAGCCTTCAAGCACGGCCCCCAGGGGCTCGGCCAGGGCGGCCGCGCAGCCAAGCATCGACAGGCAGAAGACGGTGGACTTCATGCGTTGTTTCATGAAAAGCAAACCCGAAAAGAAAAACCTTCTGGCAACAGGGGAATTTTAAAGGCATTGGCCGAAGAAAAGAGGCGCGCTTCGAATCCCGCCCGGGCCGGAGCTGAAAAAGAGCTCTGCGGAAACCTTTCAGGGCCCCGGCCCTTTCGTTAAAATGAACCCGTTTACCTAGGCCTCCGGCGCACAGACTCCGCCGGGAGCGGCGAAAGGAGAAACAAAACTTATGACCTGTCCAGCCAATCACCCCAAACTGAATCCTACGGTGCGCGTCACCATCACCGGCGCGGCCGGCAACATCGGCTACGCGCTGCTTTTCAGGATCGCAAGCGGCGCGGTCTTCGGCCCGAACACGCCGGTGCAGCTGCAGCTGCTCGAGCGCGACAACGAGCAGTCCAAGGCCTCGCTGAACGGCGTGTGCATGGAGCTCTTTGACAGCGCCTTCCCGCTGCTCACCCGCGTGATCACGACGACCGACCCGCTCGAGGCCTTCGAAAAGACCCAGGCGGCCTTCCTCGTGGGCTCCATGCCCCGCGGCCCCGGCATGGCCCGCTCGGACCTGCTGCTCGCAAATGGCCCGATCTTCCAGAGCCAGGGCGAAGCCCTCGACCAGACGGCGGACCGCAACGTGAAGGTGCTCGTGGTGGGCAACCCCTGCAACACGAACGCCTACATCGCGATGCACAACGCCCCGTCGCTCTCGCCCAAGTGCTTCAGCGCCATGATGCGCCTCGACCACAACCGCGCGGTCGCGCAGCTCGCGCAGAAGACCGGCAGGCCCGTGTGCTCGATTTCCGGGCTCAAGGTCTGGGGCAACCACTCGAACTCCATGTACCCCGACATCTCCCAGTGCACGATCGCGGGCGTCAAGGCGACGGAGCTCGTTGACGAAGCCTGGTACAACGACTACTTCCTGCCCACCGTCGCCAAGCGCGGCAGCGCCATCATCAAGGCGCGCGGCAAGTCCTCCGCGGCCTCCGCGGCCTCCGCCGCCATCGACCACATGCACGACTGGTGGAACGGCTCGAACGGCCGCATCGTCACGATGGCCGTTCCTTCCGACGGCTCCTACGGCGTGCCCGAGGGCCTGGTCTGCGGCTTCCCCTGCATCTGCACCGGCGGCGGCGAGTACGAGATCGTGAAGGACCTGCCGATCACCGCCTCGGGCCGCGCGAGGCTCGATGCGACGATCGCCGAGCTCGTGAAGGAGCACGACACGGTCGCCCAGCTCTGCGAGTAAGCAGCGCGGTCCTTTGCGGCGCCCCGGCCAAGCGGGGCGCCCGCTCCTCGCCTGCCGGGCGGTTCTCCGGCAGGCGTTGTTTTTCCCCAAAAGACTCATGCCCAAAAGCTCAGAAATAAAGGCATTCCTCAGCCTCCTGCGCTCAGGCGGCGAGAGCGCTGAAATCCCGAAAGGCCTCCCCGCGGCGGTGATCGACACCAACGTGCTCATGGACTTCTGGCATTTCAGGGATCCGCAGGCCCTGCCCCTGCTCGCGCTGCTTGAGGCCGGAGCCTTCACGGCGGTCCGCGACGAGGACACGGAAAACGAATTCGCGGAGGTTCTCGGCCGGCCGCAGTTCGGCGAGCCCCTCGAGCGCCAGAAGGAGATCCTCGGGCGCTGGCACCGGCTCGCGCGGCCCGCGCCGGGGCGCGCCTGCTCGCCCTTCGGCTGCCGCGACCCCCTCGACCAGAAGCTCTTCGACCTCGCGGAGGCTGCGGGCGCGAGCCTGATCGTCACCAAGGACCGCCTGGTGCTGAAGGCCGGGCGGAAAACCGCGCGCTCGGGGCTGCGGATCCTCATGCCGGCCCAGGCCGCCGAAGCGCTCCGGAAGCCCCGGGAGTAAGGGGCCGGGCCCTTTTTTCAGGCCTCCCCGGACTCCCCGGAGGGCTTCTGAGGAGCTTCGGCCGCCGCCTGCCCGCCGTTCTGGAGCGCCCCGGGGCGCTCCGGGGCCTCGATCCCTTCGAGGCTGCGGCTCATCCGGCGCGTGCGGCTCTGCACGCGGTTCACGGCCTCCTCGGCCTGGGAGAGCTTTTTCTGCACCGAGTCCATGGCGCCCGCGAAGGCCGCGAACTCCGACTTCACGGCCGCGAGCAGCTTCCAGACCTCGGCGGAGCGCTCCTGCACCGCAAGCGTCCGGAACCCGACCTGAAGGGAGTTGAGAAGGGCGGCGGTCACCGTGGGGCCCGCGGGCATCACGTGCAGCTCGCGCTGCAGCTTTTCGGCCAGCCCGGGCATTCGGAGCAGCTCTGCATAGAGGTTCTCGGTGGGCAGGAACATCACGGCGAAGGCCGTGGTCTCGGGCGCGCGCAGGTACTTCGCGGAAATGTCCTTCGCCTCGGACTCGAAGCGGGTCCGGAGCGCCTTCTGCGCGGCCTGCTCCATTTCCCGGTCGCCCGAGGAGCGCGCGTCCTCGAGCCGCTCCCAGTCCTCGCGCGGGAACTTGGAGTCGATCGGCAGCCAGACCGTCTCGCCCGGGGCGGCGCCGGGCATCTTCAGCGCGAACTCCACCCGCCTGCCGGATCCGGGCACCGTCTCGACGTTCTCGGCGTACTGCCCGGGGGCGAGGAACTGGGAGAGGATCGCCCCGAGCTGCACCTCGCCCAGGGTGCCGCGGACCTTGACGTTGGTCATCACGCGCGTGAGCGTGTCAACGCTACCCGCAAGGGAACGCATTTCGCCCAGCCCCTTTTCCACCTCGCCCAGCTGCGCGGCGAGCAGCCTGAAGTGCTCGTTCAGGCGCGACTGCAGCACCGTCTCCATCTTCTCCTCGACCGTGGCGCGCATCGCCTCGAGCTTTTCTTCGTTGGAGGCCCGCAGCGTCGAGAGCTGCGCGTTCACGGCCTGGCTCACGGAGGCGAAGTTCTCGGAAAACGCCCGGGTCATTCCGGCCAGCTGCCGGTTCTGCACGTCGGAGAGCCCCTGGGCCTGCCGCAGCATCGACTCGCGCATCTGATCGATCGAGCCGCGCAGCAGGCTGTCGGCCTGGGCAAGCCTCATCTGAAGCCGGTTGTCGCGGGCCTCGGCCGCCTCGGCCTCGCGCCCGAGCCCCTCCTGGAGGGCCGCGAGGAGCTCCCGCCTCAGCTCCTCGCGGTCCCGCCGCAGCCGCAGCGCGAAAAGGACGGCAGGCGCTGCCGCGAGCGCGAGAAGAACCAGAACGGCATAGAGGGGAATGCTGGGCATGAAGGAGGCCTGGTGAAAAAGGAATCGAACGGAAACGCCGCGCCCCTGATCTTAGCCCGCGGGGACGGGTGCGGTGTTTTTTCAGGATCCGGGGCCTTTGGCGCCCTTTGAAGGGGCGCCCGCAGAAAAAGCAGGCAAAACGAAACCCCGGTCTGAAACTTCAGATCGGGGCTCTGAATTAATCTTCAGCAGCTACACCGCGCGGGTGCAGGCTTCCAGATTAGTTCTTGGCAGCGGCGGAAGAAGCCGGAGCAGAAGCAGCGGCAGAAGCCGGAGCAGAAGCAGCGGCAGAAGCCGGAGCGGAAGCGGCGGCGGAAGAAGCCGGGGCGGAAGCGGCGTCAGAAGCCGGAGCGGAAGCGGCCATGGAAGAAGCCGGGGCGGAAGCAGCGGCGGAAGAGGCCGGAGCGGAAGCGGGCTTCGAGCAGGCAACAGCCATCATGGCAACGGCAGCGGCAGCGACGATCTTAAGAGCGGTATTCATCGGTATACACCTCAAAAACGTCCATCTAGGATGGAATTGAAATTTATCATTTGTTCCTCCCAGAAGTGACGGTAGATAAATTACCCGCTTCATTTCTGGTGAACGACGTCATTCTTCCACGTCCGAGAGATGCTTGCAAGTGAAATTAGAACAAACACCAATCGGATAAAACCCTGAAAAAACGGAGCGTTCCGAGGAAACTTCGTTTCCCATCGCCGGACGGTTTTCCGCCGGTTAAAAACCCTTTTGGAAACAATTCCAAAAGGGTTGGGATTCGTGGTGCGCCCGGTAGGATTCGAACCCGCGACCCCCTGGTTCGTAGCCAGGTGCTCTATCCAACTGAGCTACGGGCGCGCACGGATGGGGCATATTACTGAGAAAAAGAAAACTTGTCAATAAAATGGCACAAACGAAGTACCGCCTTTGAGGGATCTTCAGCCCCCGCCGCCTGAAAAACCGCGCGGCCGAAGCCTTGCGCGGGCGCTACTCCCGCCCAGGGGGCCGCCCCGCAGGCGGGAGAGAACCGTCCGGCAGGGCCCGGAGGCCTGGTCCGGCGCCCCGGCCTCGTCCGGCCGGACTAAGACGATCGCATGAAATGTGAAAACTGCATTATTAATAATAAAAAATAACCATTGGCTATTCATGACCTGCCTTTTTAAACTCGGGCCTAAGCGCGGATGTCCCGCGCCGTCAGTTCAGGGAGCCATTTCATCATGACGAGTTTTTCCAGACGTTCTGTCCTCATGGCCGCGGCGGCAGCGGGTCTGACCGGCGAGGCCTCGGCCTCCGCCCCGCAGGAGGCCGGCCCGGATCCAGAGCTTGACGCGATCCGCCGCCGGCTCCTGACATTAAAGAGCCGCGCCCCAAGCCTTTCCACGGATCAGAAATACTGCGTGCTGCTTGCCGTGGTGACCGCTGGGGGCACGCCCGGGGAAGCGGGGCTGCTCACCCGGCTCGCGCTGCGCGACGGGGTCTCCCCCGAGGTGATCCATGAAAGCATATTCCAGACTTCGCCCTACAGCGGGCTCGCCCGGGCCGAGGCCGCGCTGCGCGCCGCGGCGCTGGCCCTCCGGGAGGCGGGCAGGAGCTTTCCCCGGGGGCTCGGCACGACCGACGACTCGAACCGCTTCAGCAAAGGGCTCGAAGTCCAGAAGAAGATCTTCGGGGCCGCCATCGACAAGATGCACCAGTCGGCGGCCGACTCCGAGCGGGCGCTCATCGTGGACGACCTGACCGGGTGGTGCTTCGGCGACTACTACACCCGAAAGGGGCTTGCGGTGCGCGAGCGGGAGCTCGTCACCTTTTCCGCCATCGCGGCGCTGGGCGGCTGCGAGCCGCAGCTCGCGGCCCACGCGGGAGCCTGCCTCAGAAGCGGCCTCACCCGGCAGAACCTGATCGACGCGCTCCAGGCCGGAGCCCCCTATCTGGGGTTCCCGAGGACGCTCAACGCCCTGGCCGTCGTGAGAAAGGCCTGAGGCGGCTCAGGCTCCCCCGCAAAGCGCCGAGAGCTCGTTCCAGAAAAGCTCGGGCGCGCGGGCGAGCCGCCCCTGGCGGCGGCGGATCAGCCGGTGGCCGGTCCGGATCTCCGGCTCGATCGGCACAAAGCGGCACTCGGGCGAGGGGCGGATCGCGAAGGCGCCCTCGATGCAGACGGCGGCTCCGATGCCCGCCTCAATCAGAGGAAACGCGTTTGAGACCAGGCTCACCCTGCCCGCCGTGCGCAGCGTCCCGGGGACGTTTTCAAACCAGCCGGAGACGGCGTCGTCGACGATGCTGCGGTAAGGCAGGATGAGCGGCTGAGCCTTGAGCTCCGCGAGACTCACGCTGTCGAGCTCCCAAAGCGCGCTCGCCTTCCCGACCAGCGCGCCCCAGCGCTCGGTGACGGGGAACACCAGCGATTCGTACTTCGCCACCTCCACCGGCTCTATCACCACCCCCATGTCCAGGGTGCCGCGGTCAAGGCCCGAGGAGATGCTGTCGCTCGTGGCCGACAGGATTTCGAATTCGACCCGCGGGTGCTCGGCGCGCCACCGGCCGATCTCGCGCGCGAGAACTTTCATGGCGTTTGACTCGACCACGCCGATTCTCACGCGCCCGGCAAGCTCCCCGGAGCGAAGCGCCTGCCGGACCTCGGCCGCAGCGTCTTCGGCCAGCGCCAGAATGGCCGCCGCGCGCTTCTGGAAAAGCAGCCCGCCCTCGGTGAGCGTCACCTGGCGCCTGCTGCGCAGGAACAGCGGCGCCCCGAGCTCCTCCTCAAGCTCCTGAATCTGCCTGGACAGAGCCGGCTGCGACAGGTGGAGGAGTTCAGAGGCGCGCGTGATGTTGCCCGTGCGGCAGACCATTAAAAAAGACTTCAGTACACGCAGGTTCATGAGTGCCTCTCCGCTCTGGCAGGCCGCGGCCTTCCGGCCCTGCGGGCGCTGTCTTCCGTGCCGGCAAGGCCGCGGATCCAGGGAATGATCTTCACCTCCTCGGGCACCACATCCCGCACATAGGCGGCCTTGAGCACCCCGGCCACCTTTTCGGCGCAGCGCGGATCCGCCCCCGCCTTCGTGACCACGCTCGCCCGGCGCATCAGCTGCGCGCCCGGAACCGGAAAAACCCGCACCTCGCGCGCGAGCTCCGGGTGCTGGGCGAGCGTCGCCGGCTTGGTGACGCCCCAGCCGAGGCCCCTTGCCACAAACTGCAGCAGCAGGGCGTTTTCATTCACCACGAGCCGGCTGAGGAACACAACGCCCTGCTCGCTCATATTCTTCTGCTCCTCCTCGGTTGTGGCGTTCATTTTGGCGCACCTTACATAAGGCAGCCCGCAGGTCTGCAGATCGTGCCAGCCCGGAGCACTGCCGGCGGCGGCAAGCGGGGCCCCCTTTGGAAAGATGAGCACCATCGGCTCCTCGAAGACGAAATGGAAGGCGAGGTCGTTGCGGTTGACGAAGGGGTTCGAGCAGAAAAGCATGTCGAGGTCCCCCGCGTCCATCTGGGCGAGCAGGCTGTAGCTCGCCCCGACCAGAATGGTCATGGAGGAAAAGCCGCTCTTCGCCTCCTGCGCGAGCGCCGAGGAGAAGCTCCAGCTCAGGCTCTCGCAGATGCCGATTCGCAACGGCTGCCGGACGGCGTTCTCGCTCCTGAGGCCCGTGAGCAGATGCGACAGCCTCGCGTGCTCGCCCTTCAGGAATTCCCTCAGGGCCCTGCCCTCCGGGGTGAGCCGCACCGGGCGCACGCTGCGGTCAAGCAGCTCCACGCAGAGATCCGCCTCGAGCGCGGCGACCGAGCGCGAGACCGCGGGCTGGCTTTTTCCCAGCCGGGCCGCGGCTTCCTGGAAGCTCATGGTCTCGCCCAGAACCAGGAAGGCGCGCACGCCCTCCTGCAGGACTCCGGCGGTCACGTCCGGCTGCTTTTCACGACCCAGCGCTTTCTTTCCCATGTTCAGAACTTATCCGATTTAACGGTACAACATAAAGAATATTCGAAAAATGCATATTTATTTTGTCAGATTATGCGGATTTATATGATTAAGAAAGTCCGCGGCGATTCCAACCACAACTCAACCAGCGCCGCGGCCCGCTAAAAAGGAGACTTAAAAATGACAGGCATTGACTTGACCCGCCGCAGCGTCTTCCGCGCCGGCGCCGTTCTGGCCGCCGCCACGACGATCAGCGGCATTCCGATTGTGGCCCAGGCCGCGGAGGAACAGAAAAAGGTCCGCCCGCTCACGGGCAAGAACCTGAAGATGAAGGACGTTCTCGACCGGGCCCGTGAAATGATGATGCCGCGCTGCTACGTCTGCGCCGAGTGCAACGGGCGCGGACCGTGCATCGGCCAGGTGCCGGGCTTCGGCGGCATGGGCGCGAGCCGCTCCTTCCAGGCGAACTACGACGCCCTCGCCGCAGTGCGCCTCAATGCCCGCATGGTTCACGACGTCCACAAGCCCGACACCTCGATCGACTTCTTCGGCACGAAGCTCTCCATGCCGGTGATGGCGGCCCCGACCGGCGGCACGACCTACAACATGGGCGGGCGGCTCACGGAAGAGGAGTTCGTGACCGCGATCTGCGGCGGCTGCACGGCCGCCGGCACCCTGGGCGCCGTGGCCGACGGCATCGGGGATCCCCTCGAGGTCTTTGAAAAGAGACTGCAGACCCTGAAGTCCAAGGGCTTCAAGGCGATCGTGGGCCTCAAGCCCCGCCGCCAGGCCGACATCATTGAACGCATGAAGATCGCCGCAAACGCCGGCGTGGTCGCCTTCACCATCGACCTGGACTCCGCCGGCCGCGCGGCCCGCGCGACCAAAGGCCAGACCGTTGAGCCGAAGACCCCCGCGCAGCTGCGCGAGCTGGTGAAGGCTTCGCCCCTGCCGCTGCTCTTCAAGGGCATCATGACCGTGGACGAAGCGAAGGCCTGCCTGAACGCCGGAGCCGCCGGCATCGTCGTGTCGAACCACGGCGGCCGCACCCTTGCCGACACCCCGGGGACGGCAGAAGTTCTGCCTGAAATCGCGGACGCCGTGAAGGGACGCTGCATGATCCTGGTCGACGGCTGCGTCAAGCGCGGCACCGATGTTGAAAAGTACATCGCGCTCGGCGCGAACGGCTGCCTCGCCGGGCGGCACTTCGTGCGCGCGGCCCACGGCGCGCTGGCCGACGGCGTGGAGCTGTTCGCCCGCACGATCCGCAACGAGCTCGTCGTCGCAATGACCCTGACCGGCGCGGCCTCCGTGAAGGACATCAGCCGCCGGATGATCCGCATGACCCCTCCGCCGCCGCTCGCCTTCGGCGTTCCGGCCTGACGGGGCACCAGGCGCCTGAGCGGTCTGGCGCGGCGCGTCCTGCTGCCCGCGCCAGGCCTCTCTGAAGCGAAGACCGGGAAGGGACTCTCTCCCCCTTCCCGTTTTTTTTATTCCTTTTTTGAGCCATTACCTGCCCGGGGCCCGCGCCGGCGACGCAGCCTTGCACCCGGTGAGGCAGAATGGGGCCACAGGATGCAGCCCGGGCAGGGCCGGGTCCGCCCCCTGCGGCCCGCCCCCGCCGCCCGGCCGTCCCTTCCTTTCAGAAATTCAGGAGCCCAGAGCCATGTCACAGAGAACCCGCCCGCCATTCAGAGCCGACATCGTCGGCAGCTTCCTGCGCCCGCCCGAGGTAAAGGCCGCCCGCGCCGACTTCGCCGCCGGACGAATCAGCCGCGAAGAGCTTGACGCCGTCACCCGCCGGGCGATCGCGGAGCTGGTCCGGCATGAAAAAGAGTGCGGACTGCAGGCCGTCACCGACGGGGAGTTCCCCCGCGCGCTCTGGCACCTGGACTTCCTCGAGGCCCTCGAGGGGGTGAAGAAGGTGAGCGCCGAGGAATGGTCCGTCCATTTCAAGGGAGCCTCGCCCAAAGGCGCCCAGCTGGTCTTTACGGAGAAAATCGGCTTCGGGAACCATCCGTTCCTTCAGGCCTTCAGGAACATCCGGGACATCGCCGGCCCGCAGCAGCTCGTGAAGTTCACCATCCCGTCGCCGTCCATGCTGCATCTGATCCCGTGCGTGCGGGGGCTGCAGAACTACAGGCCCATCGAACGCTACCGCAGCGAGGACGTGCTGTTTGACGACATCGTCCAGACCTACCGCGACGCACTTCTCGCCTTTTACCGGGAAGGCTGCCGCTACCTGCAGTTCGACGACACCTCCTGGGGCGAGTTCTGCGACCGGGAGAAGCGCGCCGCCTACAGCGCCCAGGGCATCGACCTCGACCGGCTCGAGCGCCGCTACGTCGACACCATCAACCGGATCCTCGAAGTGAAGCCCGAGGACATGACGGTCACGATGCATATCTGCCGCGGCAATTTCCGCTCCACCTGGTTCTCCTCCGGCGGCTACGACCCGGTCGCCCCCATCCTCTTTGCCAACGCCCGCGTCGACGGCTTCTTCCTCGAATACGATTCAGACCGCGCCGGCGGCTTCGAGCCGCTGCGCTTCATCAGGGACCAGATCGTGGTGCTGGGGCTCGTCACCTCGAAGTTCCCGCAGCTCGAGGATCCTGAGGCCGTCAAGGCGAGGATCAGGGAAGCCTCGAAATTCGTGCCGCTCGAGCGGCTGTGCCTGTCCCCGCAGTGCGGCTTCTCGTCCACCGAGGAGGGCAACGTGCTCACCGAGGAGGATCAGTGGAAAAAGCTCCGGCTGATCCGCCGAATCGCCGACGAGGTCTGGGGAAGATAAAGCCTGCTGAACGGCTGCTCCGCCGCGGGGGAAGAGCCCCTGAGGCGGGGCGTCTCCTCCCTTTCGTCGGGCCGCAGCGCCGGGTTAAAATAGCCCCAGATACGCCCTCTTCCGACGGGGCTTACCCTTTGGGCCTCCCTTCGATGAAACAAAACGTTCCCTCTCTTGGCACCTATGTCTACAACGAACTGCTCAAGAAGATCAGTTCCCCCGCGGCCTTCCCTGCCGGCGCAAGACTGCCTTCCGAGGAGCGGCTCGCCCAGGAGTTCAAGGTCTCACGCCCCATCGTCCGCGAGGCCCTGTCGCAGCTCAGGGAAGACGGCATCATTCAGTCAAGGAGAGGAGCCGGCTCCTTTATCGTGCGCAAGCCCCAGCCGCTGCTGCCCGACAGCGAGACCGTAGACAACTGGAACGACCTGCTCCAGGGCTACGAGTACCGGTCTGTGCTCGAGAGCAACATCGCTTACCTTGCCGCGCTCCGGGCAACGACCGAGGACAAGGAAAGCATCCGGCGCGCCTATCTGCGCGTCATCAACGAGTACCACAGCAACACCGACGGGACGGTCCCGGGAACGGACTCCGACATGGATCGGGACACGGCCTTTCACATGGCGGTGGCCCGGGCCACCCACAACCACTACTACGTCGAGGCCCTTCAGGCGCTGCTCGATCAGATGAAGGCCACCATGCTGATGATCGTCAAGATCTTCAGCGGCAACCCCGCGCGCCACATCCAGATCCTCACCGATGAGCACAGCTGGATCGTGAACGCCATCCTCTACGGAAACCCGGAGCAGGCGAAGGCCGCCATGATGCTTCACATCCAGAACGCCCGCGATTCCATTCTGCCCACCGAGCTGACGAACAAAATGCAGGGGCTTCCCCTGGAGTCCCGCCTCACGCGGCGGTAGTCTTCATACTGGAAAATACAACTTCTCTCGAAAATTCTGCTCGAAAAGGAACTGAACTCCCAACTATTTGGGCATTTTCAGCCTATACAAGTAAAAATTAGTAATAATTAGTTGTTTGTCATGCGTCAAAAAAGTAAAAATAATTTACTTCTTTTGGTAAAACTTGTAAAAATAAGTGCTATTCTGGATGCTGAAGTCTCCAGAAAGCTGCTTTTTTCGTGATTTTATTTACAACTTGTTTTCCATTGTCGTGCACAGCCCGAGGGGGAGCCGCCCCGACGGCTGCGGCGCGGCTGTTGGGGAGAAGAAGCCATGACAACTCAAATGATCATCGCTCAGGTGCTGATGGTGATCACGCTGATCATCATGATCACCGGTAAAACGCCTATCTACCTCACCGCCATCGTCGGGGCCGCCGTGGCGGGCATTGCGGCCGGATTTCCGATATCCGGCAAAGCCCCGATGACCATCGCCAAAATGATCAATGCGGGCCTCAACCCCGTGATCGCGGACATGACCGGCATCCTGCTGTTCATCGGCATCATGCAGGCCACCGGCTTCCTTGACGTCATCGTGCGCGACATCGTCCTGGTGGGCAACAAAATAGGCGGGGGCCCGGGCGTGTGCACCGCGGGCGGCATCGCCGCCGGCCTGATCGGCGCCCTCACCGGATTCACCCAGCCGGTAATCACTGCTGTGATTACCGGCCCGGCGGCTGTCCGTCTGGGCGTTGACCCCAACAAGGTGGCCGGCATCCAGGCCCACGCAGGGCACATCGGCAACCTGGCGGGCTTCACCCATCCGACCCAGGTCGCCATTCTCGCCACGGCCGGCATCGGCTACGGACTGTTCAACGTGCTCGGCCTCATCGCCGCGCTGTCCATCTTCGCCTTGTCCTACTTCCGGGTTATCGCCGACATGCGCCGCAGGGGCGTCAACATTTCGGCTGCAGACCGCGAGAAGGTCATCGAGCAGATCAAGGCGAAGAAGTACACCACGACCTCGTTGCGCGCCTTCACCCCGTTCCTGATCCTGTTCATCGGGTTCGTGATCGGGCTGCCGATTTTCCTCGTGGGCGTAGCCGCGGCCATCGTGACCGCCCTGCTTGCTGCGAAGAACTTCAAGGAAGCTGAAAAGGACATGCTCAAGGGCGTGGGCCTGATCGCCACTCCGCTGGTGGCCACGATCGGCTTTCTGTTCATGTCGACCGTGATCAAGCAGATCGGCCTGGTCAGCACCATTTCGCAGTTCGCCGCCCCGGTGCTGTCGCTCTCCCCGATCCTCGTGATGTTTGCCGTCGCTTTCGTCACCGGCTTCATGACGCAGTCCTATGCGGCCTCAGTGGCCGTGCTGGTGCCTTTCCTGCAGGTGGTTCTGGGCACCGGGGCCGACCCGTTCGCCGCTGCCTTCGCGGCCGCCTCGGGCGCGTCCCTCATCCAGTATTTCCTCACCGGCGGCCCCGTGGCTGCCCTGGCGACCGTGATCCCGGTGATCCCGGGCTCCGACCTGAAGACCGCGAACGCCTTCCAGCGTCCCTCCATCCTCTTCGGCTGCCTGGTAGCCTTCATCATCACGGTTATCCTCACGCTGGTCTGACGCGCTGAGGAACCGGCAGGCCGGCGGAGCACTCCGCCGGCCGCCTTCCTTCAGTCCAGCAAATGAATGATTCTGGCTCCCTAAAAAACAAAAGAGACAAAAAAATGAAAAAAGTTATCGTGTTTACAACCGGCGGGACCATCGCCATGAAATACGACGAGGCCCGCGGAGGACTCGTCCCGGCCGTCAGCGGCGAGGATCTTGCCGCCGCCGTCCCCGGCCTGGGCAGCCTCGCCCGGGTGGAGGTCCGGGAGTTTTCCAACGTCGCCTCCTGCAACATGAGCCCGCAGAAGATGTTTGAACTCTCGCAGCAGATCGAATCCGCTCTGGCCGACAGCGAAGTAGCCGGCGCGGTGATCACGCACGGCACGGACACCCTGGAGGAAACCGCCTATTTCCTCGACCTCCTGCACGGTTCGGACAAGCCGGTCTGCGTCGTGGGCGCCATGAGGGGAGCCTCCGACACTTCGCCCGACGGCCCCGCGAACATCTACTGCGCCGTCCAGACCGCCGCTTCCGAAAATGCCCGCGGCAAAGGGGTTCTGGTCGTCCTCAACAACGTCATACACGCGGCCGGCCAGGTTCGGAAAACCCACTCCGCCAACTGCGCCACCTTTGAGTCGCCCTGGTGGGGCCCTCTGGGCTACTGCGACCAAGACCGGGTCATCTTCAGGCGCGCCCCGGTCGGCCGCCAGGTCTTTCACCCAAGGACCCTCACGGCGCGGGTCGACCTCATTCCCGCCCAGACCGGGCTGGGGCCCGAGTACATTGACTTCGCGCTGTCGCGGGGCTGCCAGGGCATTGTGATCGAGGGCTACGGGCGCGGGAACATTCCGCCGGCACTCGAGGACGGCATCGCAAGGGCCGCCGCTCAGGGCGTCGCTGTCGTCATAGCCACCCGCGCCTTCGCCGGACGCCCCTATGAGACCTACGCTTATCCCGGTTCGGTCGGAGACTCGAAGAAGCACGGCGCGGTCCGCGGCGGGGAGGCCTCGGGCGCCAAAACCAGGCTCAAGCTCATGATCGTGCTCTCCGAGCGCCCCGAGCTCGCTCGAGATCCCGCGGCGCTCGAAAAGGTCATGGACAGCTGACGGACAGGCCTCCTGCCCTCAGGCTGCGGTCGGCCCGGCATCATGCACGCCTGCACGATGCCCACACGGCCGAGGGCATTGTCCTTGCGCGCTGGGCGGCCGCGCACCTTTCGGAGCTGTGCGGAAAGCTGAAGCTCATCTTCCAGCCTGCGGAGGAAGGCACGCGCGGGGCCGCGGCCATGGTGTCCGCAGGAGCGGTCGACGACGCCGACTGGTTCATAGGCTCCCATGTCGAGGCCCCCGCCCGCCTCGGGGAGATTCGCATCTGCGCCGAAAGGTTCATAGCGACCACAAAGTTCGATGTGGACTTCACCGGAATCGCCTCGCATGCGGGATCCCGCCCGGAGGCGGGCCGAAGCGCCCTTATCGCGGCCGCGACCGCTTCCGCTGCTGCTCACCGCCATTCCCCACGCCTCTCAGGGCGACACCCGGGTTTCGGTCGGGCTGCTTAACGCGGGAGAGGGCCGCAACATCACCCACGCCCACCTCAAGTTCGAAGTGCGCGGCAGCACCCACGAGGCCAACGCCTTCATGGCCTCGCGCGCGATCGAGGCCGTGCGCGGAAGCGCGGCCGCCCTGGGCGTCCGCTCCGACATCCCCAGGGCGGGCTAGGCCGATGCGATCACCTCGACGCAGGCCTCCTGCGTCCTGCTTATGGAGTGCGCCGCCGCGATTCCCGGCGCAAGGCCCATGCTCGTGCATGAAGCGGCCGGCAGCGACGACTGCACGCTCTACATGCACCGGGTCGTGGAGCGCGGCGGAAACGCCGGATTTTTCCTCTACGGCTGCAACACCCGGGGGCATCACCGGCCAGACTTCGACATCGGGGGCATGGAAAGTATGGGGCCGGGCTTTCTCATGCTGAGCGGCGCCGTGAGCCGGATTCTCGGCCTCAAGGCGGCGGGCGGCTGCCCGCGCCTGAAGTGAAGGCGCAGTCCGTTTTTTTCGCCCTAAAAAAAGCCGCCGGCGGCGCTAGCCCGCCCCCCAGACGGGCAGCGGAAAAAGGAGGCTCCTTCCTGGACTGACCCAAAAAGTTAAGACACTCCGTAATATTCAAAAAGAGTGTCTTCCGTGGTCAAACGCCTCACCTTCCAAGAACGCATCGATGTCGTCAAATACGCCGCGAGGCACGGCAACTCAGGCACCGCCCGCCACTTCGGCATTACCGCAACGCAAGTGGATTCCTGGACGGCATTTGAGAAGGCCGGCCGCCGTGAGCTCTATGAGCCCGCTTACAAGCCGCCAAAAATCACTGAGGAGCTACTTCAGAGCATCTTTTTCGACCTGGACAACGGATTATCGCTTTTGCAAGCCTGCGTCAAATACGGCTTCAAGAACACAGGCAACCTCTGCGTCGCCTTGGAGAAATCAAGGAGTGAAAAGTCCCTGCCGGCGCGGCCGTCGGCCAAAGGATCCCGGGGCCCAGGCTCCTGACCCGCTTAACGAAAAGTTGCCGGAGATAAAGCCGAGGGCCATCAGGCAGGAGCTCGGGGCACTGTGCAGGAAACAGGCAGACCTGCTCAAGGCATTTAAGGAGGAGCTAATGCAGGGCTGACCTGCTAAAAAATTCGGAGCCTTAGTCCGCGACTCACTCAAAAACAGCGGCGGGTGCTGATTGTGAAAGCGATCGATGAACTAAGGCGAAGCTATCCGCTGGCCCTGCTGTGCAGGCTTGCCGGCTTCAGCGTCAAGACGTTTTGCTACCAGAAGAAGCCTGCCGCCGGTCTGGACAAGTACGCCGCCGCCAGACAGGGCATTCTGGAGATCTGGAAGCGCCACAGGAGCTGCTGCAGGTATGACCGCCTTACCCATCCCTCAAGGCCGAGGCTGGCCTCTCCCTGGACCGCAAGACCGTGTACAGGCTGATGAAGGAGATGGACATCGCCGGCAGGGCTGCCCGGCGCAAGTACAGCTCCTGCAAGGGCGATGCGCACTGATGCATTCCCAATGAACTCAAGCGGGATTTCAACCCGCCGGCTCCGTTCAGGAGCTTCGTCACCGCCATCTCGATGTTCAGCGTCAAAGGCCAGTGGGTGTACCTCTCGCCGATCATGGACTTGTACAGCCGCGAGATTGTCGGGCTTGCCTGCGGCACCGGCCAGAGCAGGCTCTTGATCAAGGCCATGCTCGATGACTTCAAGCAAAACATGGATGCGCGCGGCGTCAGCCTGGCAGGATTGCTGCTGCACAGCGACATGGGATGGCAGTACCAGCACGGCACCTATCGCAGCGCCCTGGCCCGGATGGGGATGCGGCAAAGCATAAGCCGCAAGGGTAACTGCCTTGACAAGGCAATCATCGAGATTTTCTTCGGGAGGCTCAAAGTGGAGCTGTTCTACGGGCAGGAGAGGAAATTCAAAACCGCCCAGGAACTGATCGATGCCTTGCCGGCCATGATTCGCTGGTACAACAGGAGCGCATCAGCAAACGCACAGGCTGGAAACCCTTCGCTGAATACTCTGCAGAATATGAAAGCGCCCGCCGGATGGCGGGCGCTTTGGCGGAAACTCCCGCGATCCTAGCTCCAGAAGGGGTTGACGCAGGACAAACTCAGGCCAAATTAATTTCAAATATCCCGGAAATTCAATGATTTGAATTTGCCGGGATATTTATTTTATGGTAACATAGTCTATAATTAATAAAAACATGCTATCGCCATGGATTCTTCTGAAAACGCCTCCGGCAAAATGAACTTTTCCACTTACACGGACAAACAGGGAAGGACCTATGTCTACACCTACCGCAACAAGTGGGATCCAAAGAAGCATCAGTCGCGCATTGCGGAGCGGCATCATGTCGGCAGGCTGGATCCGCAGACCCGTCAGGTCCGTGTGGGAAAAGCCTTTCTTGCCCTTCATCCGGAATACGCCGGCAGGGACTGGTACTGGGCTGGAAACTCACTGGTCAGCGCACAGGACGTCGGAGAAGCGGAGCCGCAGGAACCGGCTTCCGATGAAGGCTGGGAGCAGAACGAGACCGTTTCCATGGGCTGCACCTGGGCGGCCCGGGAATACTGCATTCTCCACGGCATCAGGGATGACCTGAAGTCCGTGTTTGGTGCGGATCTTGCTGAAAAGCTCATGGATCTGGCCATCTTCCAGTTTGACGCCGGCCAGGCCATGATGCTCTACAGCGACTGGCTCTCAGGGGTTTATCTGCCGGGGGCCCGGCCTTTGTCCAGCCAGAGAATTTCCGAAGTTCTGGAACAGGTGGACCGCGACAAGCTCAAGGCCTATTTCAAGCTCCGCTTCAAACGCTCTGCCGAGGAAGCCCGGCAGCGCAGCGCCCTGATCAAAGCCTCGCTCAAGCCCGGCAGCTATGTCCCGCCGCAAATGCTGGCGCTGGACAGCACGAGCATCTCCACCTACTCCGAGACGATCAGAGACGCCGCCTACGGTCATGCCAAACAGAACCCGGAACTCAGGCAGGTCAACCTCGCCTTCGTCTGCGACTACGTCACCGGAGAGGCAGTCTTCGCCCACATTTACGAGGGGTCCATCAATGACGCGGCCTCTTTCCGTGAAATCCTTTTCCAGATGCGGGACGAAGGCATTGAACTGGACAAGATGCTCCTTGTCACGGACCGCGGCTACAGCAGCATCATGAACACCCAGAAATCCCTGGAGCTGAACCTGCGGTTCGTCCAGGGCGTGCGGGTCGTCGAGGACTCGGTCAAACGAAAGTTCGACAAACACAGGAAGGATTTTGAAAAACCCGCCTGCCAGTCCGGCCTGCTGGAGGTTGCCGCCGTCACCGCGCCTGACGCCGAATGGCGCTCCAACCGCCAGGACGTCAAGGTTGCCCTCCATCTCTACAGAAACAACATCCGGGCAGCAAAGGAATCTTTTGACCTGCTCAAGGCCATCGAGAAAGCCTTGAAAAAGAAGAATGAAGGGCGTTCTGTCGACAGCCAGGCCTGGCAGGACGTTAAAAATTTTCTGACCTGCACAAAGGATGACTCAGGACGCCCGGTATGGAAGCCTGACTACGAAGCAATCGAAAAGGAAACGCGCTATTACGGCTGCTTTGTCATCCGCACCAATGAGATTGCGGATCCTTTCGCCGCTTTGGAAATCTATCGGGAAAGGAATGTGGTCGAGCAGTCCTTTGACCAGTTTAAAAACGAAATCCACGGCGACAGGATCCGCTCGACGGACAGCACCTACATCGGCCGGCTGTTCATTTACATCCTCGCGCAGACCCTCAGGACCAGGATGTCCTTCAGTGCGAGGGCTCAGACTCAAAGAAATTCTGATCTGAAGCTCCCGGGCAATTCCCTGACCCTCGCACTGGCCAAACTCAGGAACGTCCAGGCCACGAAGCTGAAGACTCACAACAAATGGGTCAGCCAGCAGTTAGCAAAAAAGCATCGTGATTTGTTCACGATGCTTGGTCTTCCCGTTCCTCCCAGGGTTCTTAAAGACTAGAAACCCCGGGAGTTCAGGCTTTGGGATAAAAACAGAGTGCCTAAACTTTAAGGGTTAGTCTATTCCGAATCCCCCTCTTTTATCCCGAAGCCATCAGCCGGAGTCTTTCCTGCCGGCCGTTACATGCAGGCCTTGAACTCGCCTTCGAGCTTTTCGAGGGCACTGTCGATCTGAGCGCGCAGTTTCTGCGCCTCGGCCTTCCCGGCCTCAAGCTTCGCGCCGAACTCCTTGATCATCGCGTCCACCTCAGCCGGGGCGCAGCTCCCCTCGGTCTTCCTGCCCTCCACGATCTTCTTCGGATCCAGGGCGTCCAGGAACTCCGCCTCGCTCAACGGCAGCTCCGGGGAGGCCTCGGGGAACTCCTGCTCGATCTCCTCGCGGTAGATCTTCTTCATCTGCTCGTAAGGGAAGGCCTTCGGCAGCACGTTGTTCGCGCGAGCCCAGGAAACCATGCGACTGGCCATGTGGTGCCCGATACGGAAGGGCAGTCCGTGGTCGCGCATCAGCCGGTCGGCGATTTCCTGCGAGGCCGTCCAGTCGCTGTTGAGCTCCTCGAGAGCGCGCTCTGGGTTGATCCGCAGCGCACCCAGCACCTTGAGGAAGCGCTGCAGCATCGCCACCGCGCGGGAGGCCATGCGGCTGTTCTTGGCCGAGCTCTTGCCGTCGACCATGCCAGGCACGAGGTTGTGGGCGCGGATGTAGACCGCGTTCATTTCGGCGAGCACGTCGGAGGCGTCGGCGCGGCAGTTGTTCATGAGCCCGGGGTTCCTCTTCTGGGGCATTGCGGAGGACACGTAGGTGTTCTCGCCGCCTTCCTGCAGGATGATCCAGGGGCGCGGCTGCGCATACTGGACCATGACGTCGCTCACAAAAGAACCCACGTGGATCGCAATCGAGCCAGCGATTGAGGCGACCTCGAGCGGGAAGTCCACGGGCGTCTCGCAGGTGCAGTCGAAGGCGTTGCGGCGCGGACGGTCGAACCCGAGCGCCTCGGCCATGGCCCTGCGGTCCAGCGGCCAGCCGGTGCCGTTGAGAACCGTAGCGCCCATGGAGCACTCGTTGCTGCGCACGAGGCACTGCGCGAGCCGCTCGCGGTCGCGCTGGAACGCGGCGATGAAGCCGAGCAGGTAGTGCGCGTAGCTGTTGGGCTGCGCGGCCACGCCGTTCGTGTAGTTGGGGACGATCGTGCCGCGGTTCGCGCGGGCGAGCTCCAGCATCTTTTCAATCACGGCATCGAGCGCCCCGCAGATGGAAAGCGCGTCGTCGCGGTCGATCGCGACTCTCATCGTCGAGAGGATGTCCTGGCTCGAGCGGCCTGCGTGAATCGCGGTCACTTCGGGGCCGGTGGCGGCAATGAGCATCGGCTCATAGGTGATGTACTTGTTCACGCGCTTTGCGGGATCTTCTTCCGCGGCCTTTTCGACCGCGGCGATTCCCCGCGCCGCCTCGGAGGCGAGCTGCCTGGTGAGAAGGCCGTGCTTCAGGTTGACGACGACGGTCGCCTTGTTGATTTCAGAGATCCAGAAAAATTCGTCACGCTTCACTTCGACCTCCTTTTTGGGCCTAAGCTTGATTTGTTAAGCAAAGTGTCTTAGTTTGAAAGAAGCTTCACAACGCTCTCACTGCAAAACTATTTTGCGGCAGGGGCAAACCGCGAAGCCCGGCCGCCCCAGGGCGGCGGAGCTTCCAAAAGTGCATAATCCTATGCATAAGCAGCATCTTATACCCATTAACCCATGTCAAAAGCCGATGATCTGACCTGCTGGCGCTACTTCGCCGCCTTCGCGAAAGCCGGAACACTCACGGCCGCCGCGAACGCCCTGCAGGTGGAAGTCTCCAGCATCTCGCGCGCCATCTCGGGACTCGAGAAGGCGCTGGGCTGCGCGCTGATCCGCCACAGCTCCCGCCCCCAGACCCTCACCGAGGCGGGACAGACTGCGCTCAAGCGCATCACGCCGATCCTGAGGGCCCACGAGTCTCTCAAGCAGACCCTGATGGACGACAAGAAAACGCTCTCGGGGAACATCCGCCTGTCCTCCGCACCGGGGTTCGCCTCGCGGCAGCTCATCCCGTTGCTGCAGGAGTTCAAGAAGCTCTATTCCGCCATCACCGTGGAAATCCTCACCGGATTCAAGGAAAGCGACGTGCAGAAGGGCCTGTGCGACGTGGCGACGCTCACCGGCGTGCCGCAGCTGCCGGGGCTGTGCTTCATGAGCCGCGGGCGCAACGTCTACCTGCCGGTGGCGAGTCCGCGCTACATCGAGCAGCACGGCATGCCGCTCGAGCCGCGGCAGCTCAAGAACCACGCGGGCCTCGTCTACAACGGGCCAGTGAGGCCGGAGACCCGGGCGCTGCAGCGCGGGGAGCGCACCGAGCCGGTCATTTTTTCCACCTGCACCCGCTCGACCGACATTCTCGCGATCCGGACCGCGCTCCTCGACGGCCTGGGGGTAGCCGTGGACATGCCGCTCGTGCAGATCTACCAGGACCTCAACAAGGGCACGCTCGTTCCCATCCTTCCGGGCTGGTTCAGGCCGCCCCTCGAGTGCTTCATCGTGACCAGCCGCTCCGCCTGGCACCTGAAGCGCATCCGCATTTTCCTCGAGTGGTACGCAACGATCATGCAGAAGCAGTTCGCCTTCTACGAGTCGCAGGTGGAAGGCATCGTCGCGCTGCCGAAGGACTCCGGCCGCTGGGACAAGAAGGAGCTCTACAGAACCTGACCGGCAGGGACCCTCCGCCCCCTCTTTTCCCTTTGCGCAAACTGCAAAACTATTTTGGGCAACGGGTCTTGGGAAGAGGGCGGCGCCAACCTATGCTCTTCGTATGGCCCATAAAGCCGAGTTTCGCCGCAGCGGCCCCGCGGGCCGCTTGGGCCGGCCGAAACGAAGGCCCCGCGGCCCGGAAAAAGGAGAAGGCAATGAATACGATGTGGAAGAAGTGCATCTGCGCAGCGGCCGTCATGACCCTGATGGGGTCGGCCGCAGCCCTGGAAAACACGGTGAAGCCCCAGGTCACCGAACCGATCGCCAAAGCCCCGAAGGTGGCCCTGCTGATCGGAAACTCATACTCCTTCTACAACTGCGGCGTGCACGGCTACCTGCGCGGCTTCATGAAGGAGTCGAATCCGAAGCTCGGCATGAAGACGCGCATGATCACCATCAGCTCGGGGCCGCTTTCCTTCCACGACATGAAGTTCTACCTGAGCCCGCATGAGCAGGATCCGTACGCCCATGTGGAAAACGGCAGGCTCACGAAACCGATGTTCGACGTCGTGATCATGCAGGGGCACTCTGAGGCGGCCACCTCGGACAAGCGCCTGCCCTACTTCCGCAAGTACGCGGTGCAGGACGCGAAGCTCGTGCGCGAGGCGGGCAGCACCCCGCTGCTGGTCATGACCTGGCCGCGCCAGAACAAGCCCGCCGACATCAAAAAGATCGCCGACCGCACGATCGAGATCGGCAATGAAGCCGGCGTGCGTGTCGTGCCCGTGGGGCTCGCCTTCGCCGAAGCGCTCAAGGAGAAGCCCGATCTCGTGATGTACCAGCCCGACAAGAGCCACCCGAGCGCCGCGGGCTCATACCTTTACGGCGCGGTGCTCTACTCGGTCCTTTTCCATAAGTCGCCCGAGGCGATCAACTACCTCGGCGAGTGCGAAAAGCCCCTGCCCCCCGAGACCGCCCAGTTCCTGCGCAGAATCGCCTGGAAGACCGTGACGGAATTCTACGGCTGGAAGCTGCCTTAAAAAAAATGCTTCCCCGGCCGCTGCGTCCGCCGCCATACCCTCCCAGGCCCGGATGCGGCGGCTTTTTTGCGTCCTGCGGAAAGCGCGGCCGTCCCCGGACGGCCTCGGTCCTTGCCGCGTTGCTGTTGGCCGCCTCCCAGGCCCCGGCCGGACAGCCCCCGGGCATCCTGATCACCGGAAATTCCTACTCTTATTACAACTGCGGCGCGGACGAAGTTCTGCGCGGGCTCATGCGGGAGACCAGGCTCCGGCTGCGCTCCAAGGTCACGCTTGAGGCGGTGAGGGCGGCGCCGTCGCCGCGCATCCGCTGCCGCAGCTGCTCCGGTCACGCGGCGGCCTCCCGGGGCCCGGCATCGTGATCCTGCAGGGCAATTCGGCCGCTGCGGCTGCGGGGCACTCCGGCTTTTACCGCCGCGGAGTCCTCGTCCAGGCCGAGGCCGCGAGGCGCTTCGGGCCGGACGCGAAGCCCGCCTGAAGGTGATCCCGGTCGGGCTCGCCTTCGAACTCGCTGAAAAAACGGGGCGGGCGAAGCTTCGGATGCCCGACGGGCGGCATCCGTCGGCCGCCGGCACCTACCTCTACGGCGCTGTGCTCTACTCATCGCTTTTCGGCCGCTCGCCCGAGGGCCTCGCCTACCGCGGAGGCTGCGAAAAGCCGCTCGAGCCCGCTCTGGCCCGCTTCCTGCAGGGCTGCGCCTGGAAGGCGGTCACGGACTTCAGCGCCGGGCAGGACGGGCAGAAGGAGCGCTGAAGGCTGGGGAAGTGAGGCCGGCACAGCAGCCTCTTTTCCCCTTCCGGCCTCAAAGCGCCCGGGCGCGCACCGCCGCGGGTTCGCGGCCTCCTTCAGGACCGTCCCGCAGGAATCCCTCTTACGCGGGAGGCCGCTCCCGCAAAGGCGCATCCCGCACAAGCGTTATGCAGGATCCGAAGCGTCCCGCATAAGAAGAAATTCTTATTTATTAATAACGAGTTACCTAATACATAAAACAAATTTTCGAGCAATCCCATAAATGCGGTATAGACTTTGTATCTACCGTGTTTTCATCGTTATTCAAACAAAGAATAGCCGAAACGTGCTTCACGCATAGAAAAAATGCGCTAAGTGTAAACGCTTACTACTACAAGTTTACGCAAACCGCATTCAAAAAAGGAAAAACGTTCGGCTTTCGAAGGCGGCACCCCTCCTTGCGGCGAATTCCTCCCGCGGTCAAGCCCGTGGAAGATGGCTCTTGAAACAAGAAGCAGGCTTGTTTTGAATCCACTCGGCCGCCTCGCGCTGAACCTGTTCCCCCGGGAGACCAGACGGGGAAAAAGAGGCGGCAGGAGCCACTAAAAAAACACTCCACCGTAGGAGATCGACAATGGAAGTTTCCCGCAGAAGTTTCTTTAAGCGCGGTTTTCTTTTGGGAGGACTCGGGACCGGACTGTCCGGCGCCGCAGCTGCCGCCTCCGGCCATAAAAAGGCGCCCTACAAGCTCACCGGGGTCCAGGAATTCACCAACATCTGCTGCTACTGCTCCGGCGGCTGCGGCACGATCTGCTCGACGCGCAACGGCGAGCTCGTGAACCTCGAGGGCGACCCCGACAATCCGGTGAACCTCGGCGGCCTGTGCCCGAAGGGAGCGGCCATGTGGGGGCTGCGCAGCATCGTCACCGCGGACCGCCGCGTCCAGGCGCACCCCGACCGCGTCATCTATCCGATGGTGCGCCGCCCGGGCTCGAAGAAATGGGAAAGGATCAGTTGGGAGCAGGCCGCCAGCGAAATCGCGCGCCACGTGAAAAAGACCCGCGACGCGACCTTCGTTGAGAAGGAGTCCGGAGTCACCGTGAACCGCTGCGACGGCATCGCCACCTTCGGCGCGGCCCAGCTCAACAACGAGGAGGCCTGGCTCGTACAGAAGTTCACGCGCAGCCTCGGCTCGGTCACGATCGACAACCAGACGCGCGTGTGCCACTCCTCGACCGTCTCGGGCCTCGCCCCGAGCTTCGGCCGCGGCTCGATGACAAACCACTGGTGCGATCTCGCCAACTCCGACGTCCTCATGACGATCGGCTCGAACAACGTCGAAAACCACCCGCTGTCCTCGCGCTGGGTCGAGCGCGCCCAGGACAAGGGCGCAACCTGGATCGTGGTCGACCCCCGCTTCTCGCGCTCGGCAGCCCGCGCCGACATCTACGCGCGCATCCGCCCCGGCACAGACATCGCCTTTTTCGGCGGCCTCATCAACTACATCCTGCAAAACGAGCTCTACCAGAAAGAGTACGTCCTGCACTACACGAACGCGGCCTGCCTGATCAGCCCGGACTTCAGCTTCGATCCCGAGACCGGCCTGTTCTCGGGCTGGGATCCGAAGACGAAGCGCTATTCGAACAAGACCTGGGGCTACAACTACGACAAGACCGCGGCCTGGAAGACCGACGCGGGCTCGCAGTTCGCCTGGGTGAAGAAGCCCGGAACCCCGAAGTTCAAGACGCCGGATCTGGAGATCCTCAAGCGCGACATGACGCTCAAGGACCCGAACTGCGTGCTCAACATCATGAAGCGCCACTACGCGCGCTACACCCCCGAGGCAGTCTCGCGCGTGACCGGAATGGACATCGACGTGATGAAGAAGGTCTGGCAGGTCTACGCCTCGACCGGCAGGCCCGAGCGCTCCGGCACCTTCATCTACGCCCTCGGCCTCACGCAGCACACCTACGGCTCGCAGAACTGCCGCGCGATGTGCGTGATCCAGCTGCTGCTCGGCAACGTGGGCGTGGCCGGCGGCGGCATCAACGCGCTGCGCGGCGAGCCCAACGTCCAGGGCTCGACCGACGTCGGCGCGACCTCCCACCAGGCCCCGGGCTACCTCAACTGGCCTGACGCGAACAAGCACCCGACGCTCGCCGACTACCTCTCGCGCGAAACTTACGCAGCCGGCTACTACTCGAACAAGCCGAAGTTCTGGGTCTCGGCCCTGAAGGAATGGTTCGGCAAAAACGCGACCTACGACAACGACTACTGCTACGACCTGCTGCCTAAGATCGGCGTGGGCCGCGACGGCGGGGACTACTCCACGATCATGTCGTTCAACGAGATGCGCGACAACAAGATCAAAGGCTACTTCGTCTGGGGCATGAATCCGGCGCATTCGGCCGCGAACGCGAAGCACGTGCGCCACGCGATGGCCAACCTCGACTGGATGGTCGTCGCCGACTGGTTCCAGACGGAAACCTCGACCTTCTGGGAAGCCCCGGACATGAAGCCCGAGGAGGTGAAGACCGAGGTCTACTTCCTGCCGGCCGCGCTCATCTACGAGAAGGCGGGCTCGATCAACAACTCCGGCCGCTGGATGCAGTGGCGCCAGAAGGCCGTGGAGCCCGCCGGCGAGGCGAAGTCCGACTTCGAGATCATGATGGACCTCTGGGCCCACATCCGCGCGCTTTACGACAAGGAAGGCGGCGCCTGCAAGGACCAGATCCTCAAGGCGAACTTCGACTACACGATCGACGGCAAGCCCGACCTGCGCGCGCTGTGCTGGGCGATCAACGGCTACGAGTGCGACAGCGGCCGGCTTCTCAAGGGCTACAGCGAGCTCGGCGCCGACGGCTCGACCGCCTGCGGCATCTGGATCTTCTCGGGCTACTACAACAACGAGGCCGACAAGATGGACCCGATGAAGCAGCCCACCGCGCGCCGCGGCAAGGAAGACCCCACCGGGCTCGGGCTCTTCCCGCAGTGGTCGTTCGCCTGGCCCGCGAACCGCAGGATCATCTACAACCGCGCTTCGGCCGACCCGCAGGGACGGCCCTGGAACCCGAAAAAGGCGCTCGTCGCCTGGGACGGCCAGAAGTGGATCCAGAACGACGTGGGCGACTTCGTCACCGCGAAGGGCCCCGACGACAACGCTTTCTTCATGACCTGGGAGCAGCGCGCCAGGCTCTTCGCCTATCCGATGGCCGACGGACCGCTGCCCGAGCACTTCGAGCCGCTCGAGGCCCCGGTCAAGAACGGCCTGAACGGGCAGGGCTCGAACCCCTGCATGCGCTTTGCCGACGATCCCTCCGTGCAGCGCGGCACCCCCGAGGAGTTCCCCTACGCGGTCACGACCTACTCGGTGGTCGAGCACTGGCAGTCCGGCACCCAGACCCGCAACATCCCCTGGCTCGACGAGATCATGCCCAGCAACTTCATCGAGATTTCCACCGAGCTTGCCAAGGAAAAGGGCATCAAGAACGGCGACATGGTCCGCGTCTGGAACAAGCGCGGCTCGGTCAAGGTGCCCGCCATGGTCACGATCCGCATGAAGCCGATGCAGGTGGAGGGCAAGACCGTGCACGTCGTCGGCATGCCGCACCACTTCTCCTGGGCCACGAAGTTCGCCACCGGCGACAACGTGAACGACCTGACCCCCAATGTCGGAGATCCGAACTCCTGGATCCCGGAGTACAAGGCGTTCCTCGTCAACCTTGAGAAAGCGGCTTGATGCGCGCAGAGAATTTAGGAGATACAGATGGCTAACAACAAGGAAGTCGCCATACTTTTCGACGCTTCGCACTGCACGGGCTGCAAGGGCTGCCAGGTCGCCTGCAAGCAGTGGAACGTCCTTCCGTCCCCGCTGGGGCTCAACGCCACGCCCTTCACGGGGTCCTACCAGTGCCCGCCGGATTTAAACGGCGACACCCGGCTCATCATGACCTTCAAGGAGACCGAGTCGGGCGACAAGTACCATCCGATCAACCTGGCGATCGGCCGCCGCTCGTGCTTCCACTGCACGGACGCGGGCTGCGTGAAGGCCTGCTCTTCGGGCGCCCTCTACAAGAAGGAAAACGGCATCGTCGCCATTGACCCGGAAAAGTGCAACGGCTGCACCTTCTGCCAGAGCGGCTGTCCCTTCGACGTGCCCCGCTACCGCCCCGGCGACGGGATCGTCGACAAGTGCACGCTGTGCATGGACCGCATCGAGGAGGGCGGCGTCCCCGCCTGCGTGAAGACCTGCCAGCCCGAAGCGCTCAAGTTCGGGCCGCGCGAGAAGATGATCGCCGCCGGGCGCGCCAGGGTCGAATTCCTGAAGAAAAAGGGATTCGAAAAGGCCGAGCTCTACGGCGAGAAGGAATGCGGCGGCCTGCACATCCTTACGGTCTGCCAGTACGGCCACGAGGCCTACGGGCTGCCCACTGACCCGCATCCGAAGGCCGTGCTCGGCGCCATCCGCGGCATGAAGGCCGTCACGGGCGTGGGGACCGCCGCCGTCGTGGCCGGGCTCGCGGTTTCGTTTGCCGCCGCAGCCGGCTACCGCAGGAAGAAGGTCTCGCTCGAGGAGGCCAAGAAGAGCTGGACGCCTGAGCAGCGCGCGAAGGCGGACCGCGAAGTCAAGGAACTTCTTGAAAAAGAAGCGTCTGGAAAATAAGGAGAGCCGATCATGACACGTTACATCCAGCGCCATTCGCTGCTCACCCGGGTCACGCACGGCGTGGTGGCCATCGCCTGCATCGGGCTCGCCGTCACGGGCGTCTTCGTCTTCGTCCCGAGCTTGGGCGGAGACCTGATGGGCGGGCGCTTCACCCACGTGATGAGGGTCCTGCACCGCATCATCGCCATACCCTTCATCCTTTTCCCGATCTACTCGCTGCTCAGGTCCCCCAAGGGAGCCGCCAAGCTCTTCAAGGAGGACATCTTCGGCAAGTGGGACAAGGACGACGTCGCCTGGGCGATGAAGTTCCCGCTTTACCTGTTTGCGCCCGCGAAGGTGCACATGCCCCCGCAGCACCACGTGAAGTCCGCCCAGAGGCTGGCTGACGGCGGACTCGTGTTCTGCTGCCTGTTCATGGCGCTCTCGGGCCTCGTGCTCTGGCTCAACACCGGGCTGCTGCCCGGCGGAGGCGCCAAAGTGGCCTTCGGCGCCGAGACGCTGCTCGCGGCCCGGCTGGTCCACGACGTCTTCTTCTGCCTCACGGTGATCCTGAGCCTCGCGCACATCTACCTCGGCGCGGGCATCTGGCAGCCCTACCGCGGCACTGCCCGGATCATGTGGGGCGACGGCAAGGTGAGCGAGGCCGACGCCGCCTACCACTGGGGCTACTGGGCGAACCAGGAGCTCGCGCTGGGCAAGAACGTCACTGAAGTGAAGGACGAAAAGGAAGGAAAAGCCTGAGCCTGAAACTCAAGGGGCGCCTCCCGCTCCGGTTCTCCGGGCGGGAGGCCCGTCCGGAAAGAAGCCCTGAAGGCCCGCATGAAGCGGCTTCTTTCCAGACGCAGGCCCCCCAAAAGCCTCGCCTCAAAAACAAGAAAAGGAGATTTTCCTGATGCTCAACGCAAAGAAAATTGAAAAAGCCGTCACGCACTACGCCTCGCACAAGGACGAGAGCGTCCGCGCCAATCTGAGGGCCTTCGCCCCGGCGCTCCTCAAGGCCGCGGAGCTTCGGGCGAGGCTCGACCGCCCGGTGCCCGAATGGTCGGATCAGGAGATCAAGTCGGCGGCCCTCGGGCGCGCGAGCCTGCTGTCGGCGAGAGCCCCGGAGATCGACCCCGGGCAGTTCCTCGAGGCCGCCGGGGAAATCGCCGCCGCCCTGCGCGGGGGGCTCGGGCCGCAGGAGTCCGGGGCGCTCGAGGCCGTCGATTTTTCCGCCTATGCGGATGCCTCCGCGCTGCAGCTGGCCGCCCGGGATCCGATGGCGTGGCTCGCCGAGGTGGAGGAAAAAGCCGCCGGGCTGCCCGCGCTGGACTCCTACGTGCTGCCCGTCCTGGGCCTCACGCTGCGGGTGTTCCTCGAAGCCGCGGCTGACGCGGCCTCGAGGCGGATCGATCCGCTCATCCGGGACTACGCCCACCACAACCGGCCGCTTCGCTGCCCGGTCTGCGGCTCGGAGGCCGCCGTGGCCTGCGTGGCCGAGACCCAGAGCAACGGCAGCGTGAAGCGCCTCTTCTGCACCTGCTGCGGGGCCGACTGGCTTTTCGAGCGGATCCGCTGCGCGCACTGCGGCACCCAGGTCGTCTCCGACCTCTCCTACGTCCACGACGAGGCCGACCAGGAGCACCGGCTGCACCTGTGCAGGCACTGCGGCAGCGCCTTCCCCACGGTCTTTGCCAAAGACTCCGAACGGTTCTCGCCCGAAGTGGAGGAAATCGTGATGTCGGGGCTCGAGGCCTTCTACGCCGGGCAGTCCGGGCGCTGAGCGGCGGCTTCTTTGAAAGGCAGAACACACACTGGGGAGATCCGGCCATGAACGTCTGGGAAAACGAAGGAATGGAGGTCCGCGCCGCGGCGGCGGGCTTCGGCGCGGAAACCTTGAGCGGCGCGCCCGAGGGCGGCCCGGAGGTCAAGCTGATGGGAGCGCGCACCGTGGGCATGCGCCGCATGAACGCCCCGGCCGACGAAACGGACTGGGTGGCCGAAGAGGCTCCCGTGGCGCTGGTCTACAACGGGATATCGCACGCCGTGATGATGGCCGTTCCGAAAGACCTGGAGGCTTTCGGGCTCGGATTCTCCCTGTCGGAGGGCATCATCCCCGACCCCTCCTGCCTTTACGACATCGAGGCGCGGCAGGCCTGCGGGGGATACGAGGTGTCGATGCGGATTTCCTCCGAATGCTTCTGGAAGCTGAAGGATCACCGCCGCTCGATGGCCGGCCGCACGGGCTGCGGGATCTGCGGCATCGAGAGCCTGCGCGGCATCGCGCACGCGGCGGGCCCCGTGGGCCACGAGGAGACGTTCAGCATGAGGCACTACGAAGGCGCCCTCAGGTACCTGAAGAAGGTCGAGCAGCTGGGCAGCCTCACCGGCTGCACCCATGCCGCCGTCTGGATCCGCCCGGACGGGTCGCTGGCCGGAGGAGCCGAGGACGTGGGCCGGCACGTGGCCCTCGACAAGCTGCTCGGCATGAGGGTGCAGAAGGGCTGGCGGCACGGGGCGCTGCTGATCAGCTCCCGCGCGTCCTTTGAAATGGTGCAGAAGGCGGCGCTCTGCGGCGTGGAGATCCTGCTGGCCGTCTCCGCCCCCACGGGGCTCGCGATCGACCTCGCCCGCAGGGCCGGAATGACGCTCGCGGGCTTCTGCCGCAGGGGCAGCGCCAACGTCTACTCGCACCCCGAGCGCCTGATCGGGCTCTGAGAAGAAAGAGCGGGGGGCGGGAGGCCCCCTTTCCCCGCCGCCCCTTCTCCCGGCTCCGGGCTCTGCGGGCGGGAAGCACAAAGGCTGCGGACAAAGAAATCCCCGGAAATCAATCGCTTGACTCCGGGGATCCATATTTCTTAATGGCGGAGAAGGAGGGATTCGAACCCTCGAGGCCCGTAAATTTGGACCTGCACCCTTAGCAGGGGTGTGCCTTCAGCCACTCGGCCACTTCTCCACCAAGGCGAATCGCTTCGCCGAAACCGATTGTATTGCTGCCGGGAAGCGGCTTTGATTCACCGCCCCCTAACAGTTAGCCCTGAAAACTTCCGCTTTCAGGGCTAATAAAAAATTGGTGCGCCCGGTAGGATTCGAACCCGCGACCCCCTGGTTCGTAGCCAGGTGCTCTATCCAACTGAGCTACGGGCGCAATCGAGATTTAGAATACTACGCCTGCAATTTAAAAAAAGCAAGTCTTTTTTCTTTCTTCCCGCAAAAAATGAAAATCCGGCCTGGAAAACTTCTCCTCGCGCTCGCCCTGTCGGCTTGGATCGCGGCCATTCTCGCGGGCACGGCGCTGCTCGTGCACAGGCTCTCGGGCTCCTGGGCCGCGGCGGCGGCCGCAGCCGCCGCCTGCCTCGCGCTGCGGCTCACGCTCATTCCAAGCCTGCTCACGGCCTGGTACCTCTTCGCGTACACCGACTGGAGCGCGGCCGCGCTCATCGCGGGCGGCTTCGGCTTCGGCGGCTCCTGGTCGAAGGACGGCCCCCGGGGCCTGCCCGACCTCGCGCTCAGGCTTTTCCGAGAGGGGCTGGGGCTGAAGCCTGACGGCCCTTCGGATCACCCAGATCGTTCGAATCCTCCGCGCAGATCTCATTGAGCCGGTTCTGCAGCGCCACCACGATGCTGTAGTGGTTCACGATGTCGCGCACGAACTGCAGGAAGGTCATGTAGAGCTCGCAGCCGCGCAGCGACAGGCGGTACTCCGAAATGCCCGCGAGAAGCGCTTCCTGGTCGCGCGCGACCTGGTCGATCATCTTCTGGGCCTTCTTCTGAACGTCCGCGGCGCTCGCCCACCCTTCGCTGAAGTCGCGGATCACCTCCTCGGTGTCGGAGAGCTGCCCGGCGAGGTGCACCAGGTTCTCCGCAAGGTCTCCGCTGAAGATGCGGTGGCGGTTGGCCACGTGCTCCTGGGCCTGGGAGGCCACGCGCTGCAGCGAGCGGCACACCTCCTTCATGTTGGTGAGGCTGCGGTAGTAGAGGAAGCGCGCGTCGAGGTCGTCGTGCGTGCCGTGGTACTTCGCCATCGCGTAGTAGAGCGAGCGGCTCGCGGAGACCTCGTCCATCAGCACCGTGGCGCGGTTGTTCGTGTGCCGCAGCGCCCGCTCGCTGTCGGCAAGCAGCGCGTTCACCACTTCGCCGAAGATGCTCACCGAGGCAATGTAGTTGCGGGCGACGTCTTCGTTCAGGAGCGTGCGCACCCCGAACCGGTCGAGGCTGCGGACGTCGATTCTCTTTTTCTTCTGGTCCCTGCGCTTCGACAGATTCATCCGCACGATCACGGCGAGCACGAGCACGATGAGCAGGATGCTCACCGGGCGCCCGCCGTAGAGCACCAGGGTGGCCACGAGCGAGGCGGCGATGAAGGCCGTGAGCGCCGTGAGGAACCATCCCACCACGACCACGAGGACGCCGGAGATGCGGTAGACGGCCGACTCCCGGTCCCAGGCGCGGTCGGCAAGCGACGAGCCCATCCCGACCATGAAGGTGACGTAGGTGGTCGACAGCGGCAGCTGCATCGAAGTGGCCGTGGAGATGAGGATCGCCGTGAGGATGAGGTTCACCGAGGCGCGCACGTAGTCAAAGGGCAGGGGCTCGGTCCCCGCGGGAGGCTCCACGGGCTCGAAGCGGCGGTTGACCGCCCTCTGCAGGGAAAGCGGGATGAAGGCGAGCACGACCTGCCCCACCCCCATCATGGTCCGCACGATGAGCCGGCCTGGCGCCGAGGCCCCGAACTGCTCGCGGTCTCCCGTCGAGGATGAGGAGAGGTTGAGCGAGGTTTCGATCACGCGCCGCGCGCTTTTGGAAAACCGCAGCGTGAGCACCATCACGATGCCCGAGAGCAGCAGCAGGATCGTGGGCGGGGCGATCGGCAGCGCGAGCGCGTCCATGTAGAAGGCCTCGGGGGGAACCGCCCCGCCGCCCGCGCTGTAGATCTTCCAGCTGTCGAGCGCGGCGATCGGCACGCCCACGAAATTGACGAGGTCGTTGCCCGCGAAGGCGAAGGCGAGCGCGAACGTGCCCGCAAGGATGACGACCCGGAAGACGTTGAGGCGGAAAAACACCATCCCCAGCTGCAGGATGACGCTGCCCGCGGCGAAGATCGTGCCGAGGATCTGCCAGGTGTGGCCGTCAAGGAAGGCGAGCAGCTCCGGGGTCATGAAGGAGGCGCCGCGCGCGCCCTTCATCACGAGGAAGTAGAAGACCATCGCGAGGCTGAAGCCGCCGAAAAGGCCGCCCAGCTTCCGGAAAGTCTTCTCGTAGCGGAAGGTGAAGACGATCCGCATGAGATACTGCACGACCACGCCGCTCACGAAGGCGACCACCACCGAAGCGAGGATCGCCGCGATCATGGCGAAGGCCTTCTCGTTGTTGATGTAGCCGCCCAGCTCCGAGAGCGTCCCGCCGTCCGCGAGTATCTCGTTGGCGGCGACCCCCACGGAGGCGCCGAGCAGCTCGAAGACGATTGACACCGAAGTCGAGGTCGGCAGCCCCAGCGTGTTGAAGAAATTGAGCAGCATCACGTCGGTCACCATGACCGACAGATAGATCACCATCACGGACTTGAAGGTGAACATCCCGGGGTTGAAGACGCCGCTTTTCGCGATCTCCATCATGCCGCCCGAGAAGGTGGCGCCCAGCAGCACGCCCGCGCCCGCCACCGCGAGAATCACCTTGAAGGGGGCGATCCTGCAGCCCACCGCCGAATTAAGGAAGTTGGTGGCGTCGTTGCTCACCCCCACGAAGAGGTCGATGACGGCAAGCAGCGCGAGAAAGCCAAGAATGACTAGATAAAAGGTTTCCATACGTGGAAATGGAGGCAAAGACCGCAGGCCGAAAACCGGTGAGCCGCCGGGCCGCCCCGGGCTCCTTTCAGAGCCGGAAGCCGCCTTCTTCGAGAGCTTTTCTGCGCCTGGCGCGCGGATTTCGTCCGAAGAATATTAAACGCTGGCGACTTCGAAGGAAAGTCTGAGGAGACCGAAAGCGCAAAAAATCACCGCTCGATAAGGGAGCCCTGAACACCCCATCTCTTTTTTGAGGGCAGGGGCGGGGAAAACGGGCCCGCCGCCCCTTTTTGTCCCCGCCCTGCCTTTTCAGGCCTCAGATCTTTTCAAGCTTTGCCATGGCGGCGAGCAGCTGCTTCACGCCCGCTCCCGCAAAAGCGACCTGCACCTTGGTGAGGGCTCCGGAGCCCGAGACCGAAATCACCACGCCCTTGCCGAACTTCGGGTGCCTCACGTGCTGCCCCGCGCTCCATCCCGCCTCGGTCCTCTTCTTAAGAAGCGGCTCCGTCTTCGAGCCGTTGTAGGAGCTGTCCGCGCCGCGGGGCCGCCAGGAGTAGCCGTAGGAGGCGCGCTCCTGCCCGGAGTCCTCGTCCCCGCTGCGGCGTCCCGCCCAGCCGCCCCGGGCCGATGCCGCGCCCCTGCGGCCGCCGCCCTCGTCCCAGGCCCCCGCCTCCTCGCTCAGGCCCGCGGGGCTGCGGCGCCAGACGAGGTGCTCGCGGGGAATCTCGTCCAAGAACGAGGACTGCTGCTCGTTCTGGTACGTGCCGTTGATGAAGCGGCGCGCCGCGTAGGTGAGGTAGAGCTCGCGCTTCGCGCGGGTGATCGCGACGTACATGAGCCGGCGCTCCTCCTCGCGCCCCGCCTGCCCGCCCTCGCGCAGCGAGCTCACGTGCGGGAAGAGGTTCTCCTCGAGCCCGGTGATGAAAACCACCGGGAACTCGAGCCCTTTGGCCGCGTGCACCGTCATGAGCTGCACGGCGTCGGCCTCGGCGCCGGCCTGGTTGTCGCCCGCCTCGAGCGTGGCCAGCGCGAGGAAGGACGAAAGGGGCGAAAGCTCGTCCTCGCCCCGGGGCTCCATCGCGTCGGCCTCCGGGTCGATGTCCGCGCTTTTCAGGAAGGCCGCGGCGGCGTTGACGATTTCGGCGAGGTCCTCGGCCTTCGCGCTTTTTTCCCGGCGGTCCAGGTCCGCGTAATAGGCCTTGAGGGTCGACCGCTCGAGCACGATTCTCACCAGGTCGGTGAGGCTGCGCCCGGAGGCGGCCCGGCGGATGCCCATCACGAGCTCGCCGAAGCCGCGCAGCTTCGAGGCCGCCGCGCCCTTCATTTCGGAGACCGCGCCCATGAGCGAGAGGTCCGCGGCCCGGGCGGTCTCGGCCAGCTTTTCAAGCGTCTTCGCCCCGACGCCCCGCGCGGGCGTGTTCACCGCGCGCAGGAACGCGGTGTTGTCGGAGGGGTTCTCCACGAGCCGCAGGTAGGCGAGCACGTCCTTCACGTGCGCGCGCTCGAAGAACCTGTGCCCGCCGTAGATGCGGTACGGGATCCCGCCCGCCATGAGCACCGACTCGATCGCGCGCGACTGGGCGTTGGAGCGGTAGAGCACCGCGAAGTCCCGGTAGGCGCGCCCCCGGGAGTGCCCGGATTCGATTTCCTCGGCCACGAAGCGCGCCTCGGCCTCGCCCGAGGGGCAGGGCATCACCTGGATGCGGCTGCCTTCGCCCGCGTCCGTCCAGAGGTTCTTGCCCAGCCGCTTCGTGTTGCAGCCGATCAGGGCGTTGGCGGCCCCGAGGATGTGGCCGGTCGAGCGGTAGTTCTGCTCGAGCCTGATCACCTTCCGCACGCCCAGCTCGCGCCTGAAGTCGTCCATGTTCCCGACGTTCGCGCCGCGGAAGGCGTAGATCGACTGGTCGTCGTCGCCCACGGCGAAGATCGTGTTCGCGGCGCCCTCCTCGCGCACCGGCCCCCGGCCGTAGCCCGCGAGGGTCTTGAGCCAGCGGTACTGCAGCACGTTCGTGTCCTGGAACTCGTCGACGAGGATGTGCGAGAAGCGCTGCTCGTAGTGGCGGCGGATGAGCTCGTTTCGCTGCAGCAGCTCGTAGCTGCGCAGCAGCAGCTCCGCGAAGTCGACGATGCCCTCCTCGACGCAGAGCCTTTCGTAGGCGCGGTAGAGCTGCAGCGCGACCGCGGCGTTCGCGGTGTGCATGTCCGGTCCCTTCACCTCCGAGGCCCGCAGCCCCTCCTCCTTCATGCGGGAGATGTAGTTCTGCACGGCCCGCGGCTCGATCGTCTCCTTGCCCACGCCCGCGGCCTTCATGACGCGCTTAACCACCGAGAGCTGGTCGGCCTGGTCGATGATCTGGAAGGACGGCTGCAGGCCCGCCTCGGCCGCGTGGACGCGCAGCAACCGGTTGCACAGCCCGTGGAACGTCCCCACCCACATGCCGCGGGTCGACACCCCCGGCATCTGCCGCTCAATTCGCTCGAGCATCTCGCGCGAGGCCTTGTTCGTGAAGGTGACGGCGAGAATTCCCGAGGGCCTCGCCCGGCCCTCGCGGATCAGCCAGGCGATGCGGCTGGTGAGCACGCGGGTCTTTCCTGAGCCCGCCCCTGCGAGCACGAGCACGTTCTGGTCGGGAAATGTCACGGCTTCCCGCTGCTGGGGGTTGAGCCCCGCGGTCAAAGGATCTTCCTGGGTCATGGATTCAGACGTCGGGGAGCGCGCCGCGCCCGCCCGCCGGAAAAAGAAGGGATGAAAAGAAGCACACGCATTCTACCCGCAAAGCGCTCCGCGCACCTCGCGCCCGCCCTAGGCGCGGGTCTGCCGGTACTATACTTACTGGATTGTTTTCATTTTTCAAAGACTGGAACTCCACAAATGCGTGAGAATTATTCCCCGGAGCTCGTCGAAGCCGAAATCCAGGCCAAATGGAAGGCGCAGGACGTCTACCGGGCCGTGGAACACGCGCTTGACGCGAACGGCAGGGAAAAGCCGAAGTACTACGTCTGCTCGATGCTGCCCTATCCGTCGGGCAAGCTGCACATGGGGCACGTGAGGAACTACACCCTGAACGACGTCCTCTACCGCTACCGCCGCATGTGCGGCTACAACGTCATGACGCCGATGGGCTGGGACTCCTTCGGGCTGCCCGCAGAGAACGCCGCGCTCGCCAAGAAGGTCCCGCCCGCGAAGTGGACGTACAGCAACATCGCCGACATGAAGGCGCAGATGGCCCCGCTCGGGCTCGCTTTCGACTGGTCGCGCGAGGTGACCACCTGCAAGCCCGAGTACTACCGTTGGAACCAGTGGCTCTTCCTCAAGATGCTCGAGCGCGGCATCGCCTACCGCAAGACCCAGGTCGTCAACTGGGACCCGGTCGACAAGACCGTGCTCGCCAACGAGCAGGTGATCGAGGGCCGCGGCTGGCGCTCCGGCGCGATCGTCGAGAAGAAGGAGATCCCGGGCTACTACCTGCGCATCACCCAGTACGCCCAGGAGCTGCTCGACGACCTGGACAAGCTCGGAGGCTGGCCCGAAGAGGTCCGCACGATGCAGCGCCACTGGATCGGGCGCTCCGAGGGCGTTGACTTCGCCTTCCCGTACACGCTTGAAGGAGAAGAGCGGCAGCTGCGCGTCTACACGACCCGCGCCGACACGATCATGGGCGTCACCTTCGTCGCCGTCGCGGCCGAACATCCGCTCGCCAAGTACGCGGCCAAGAGCGACCCGAAGGTCGCCGCCTTCATCGAGGAGTGCGCGAAGGGCGGCGTCTCCGAGGCCGACCTCGCCACCCGCGAGAAAAAGGGCGTGAAGACCTCGCTCACCGTGCGCCACCCCCTCACCGGAGAGGAAATCCCGGTCTGGGTCGGCAACTACGTGCTCATGACCTTCGGCGAAGGCGCCGTGATGGGCGTGCCCGCCCACGACGAGCGCGACTTCGCCTTCGCCAAGAAATTCGGCATCGCGATCCGCCAGGCGGTGAACGTCGACGGCGTCGAGCCCTTCACCACGGATCACTGGCAGGAGTGGTACGGCGACAAGACGCTCAATCCCTACTGCGTGAACTCCGGCCGCTTTGACGGGCTGCACCTGCACGAGGCGATCGACGCAGTGGCCGAGGCGCTGCACGAGAAGGGCCTCGGAGAAAAGAAGGTGCAGTTCAGGCTGCGCGACTGGTCGATTTCGCGCCAGCGCTACTGGGGCACCCCGATCCCGATGATCAACTGCCCGAAATGCGGCGCCGTCCCCGTCCCCGAAAAGGACCTTCCCGTGATCCTCCCCGAGGATCAGATTCCCGACGGCTCGGGCAACCCCCTCAACAAGGACGAGGCGTTCCTCAACGTGCGCTGCCCGAAGTGCGGCGGCCCGGCCCGGCGCGAGACCGACACGATGGACACCTTCGTCGACTCGAGCTGGTACTTCATGCGCTACTGCTGCCCGGGCGCGAAGGACCGCATGGTCGACGAGCGCAACGACTACTGGATGCCGATGGACCAGTACATCGGCGGCATCGAGCACGCGGTGCTGCACCTGCTCTATGCCCGCTTCTGGACGAAGGTGATGCGCGACCTCGGGCTCGTGAAGTTCGACGAGCCCTTCACGCGGCTGTTCACGCAGGGCATGCTCTGCGCCGAGGCGTTCTACCGCGACCTGCCCGACGGGCACAAGCGCTGGTACTACCCCGACGAGATTGAGATCAAGACCGACGAAAAGGGCAGGCCCGCGGGAGCGGTCGCGAAGGAAGACGGCCAGCCCGTCGTCTCGGCCGGCATCCAGAAGATGTCGAAGTCGAAGTGCAACGTGGTCGAGCCGCGCGACATCATCAAGAAGTACGGCGCCGACACGGCCCGCACGTTCGTGATGTTCGCCGGACCCCCGGACCAGTCCGCCGCCTGGAGCAACGCGGGCGCGGAGGGCACCTACCGGTTCCTCAAGCGCCTGTGGGCCTGGGTCTACGCGCACCACGACGAGCTGCTCGCGGCGCGCCCCTACGACGCCGCGCGCGCCTCCGAGCCTGAAAAGGCGCTCCGGCGCGAGATGTACGTGAACGTCGCCCAGGCGACCGCCGACCTCGACCGCATGCAGTACAACACGGTGGTCTCGGCCGCCATGAAGATGATGAACGCGATCGAGGCCTTCAAGGACGACGGCAGCGAGGGCGCGGCCGCGGTTCTGCGCGAGTCGATGTCGCTGCTGCTGCGCGTGCTCTACCCGCTCGCGCCCCACATCACGACCTCGCTCTGGGACGAGCTGGGGTTCGTGCGCCAGATCTCCGAACTGATCGACGCGCCGTGGCCCCGCCCGACGGAGGCCGACCTCGCGGCCGACGAGATCCAGCTCGTGGTCCAGGTTAACGGCAAGCTGCGCGGCCGCATCATGGTGCCCGCCGGCGCGGCGAAGGAGCAGATCGAAAAAGCCGCGCTCGAGAACCCGGACGTGAAGCGTTTCATCGGCGAGGCGCCCGTGAAGCGCGTCATCATCGTTCCCAAGCGTCTTGTGAACATCGTGGCCTCCGTTCCCAAGAACTGAGGCTTACAGGCCGCTGAACCCGCCGCCCTCCTTTGGCTCGCATCGAAGGAGAGCGGCGGGTTTTTGATTATGCGAAGCTAAACCAATGAAACCTACAGATGGTTCGTTCTATAACGGTTCGGCGTTTTGTTTTTTCCTTCGCATTACCTTCCTGCCTGGCCGAACTGAAGAGACGAGGCTTCATGCCGCCTCATCCGCAAGCGCCTAATTTCAATTCACAACGGACACCTCCTTCTATTTATTAGCTAATTGGCTAATTTGCCAATTAGCAGGCATTTTAAAGAGATGTCTCTAGTTATTTTTTCTGAAAAACAAGATATCTATTATTGCAAAAGGTAATAGCGTTAAAAACGCCGTAACCCTCATGGCTGACATACCAACCGCCTCTGCCGCCCCTTATCTCTATGAGCAAGGACTGCGCTTGAAGACATCTGAATTCCCCAAAAAGCTTTCTAGAACACTTCGGGCGCACGAAACTTGTTTTATAATTTGGCAAAAAAGGAAAGAATGTATGCAGCTGCAAGATCCTCTTTTGCTTGAACAGGCCCAGATTTTCAAGGCCCTCGGGCACCCCAGCCGTCTTCTTATCGTTGAGACGCTGCGCGGCGGCCCGCGCTGCGTCTGCGAGCTTCAGGCCCTCGTCGGCAGCGATCTGTCCACTGTGTCCAAGCATCTGTCCGTGCTCCGGCAGGCCGGCATCGTGACTTCTGAAAAAAAAGGCACCAGCATCTATTACCGGCTCGCCATGCCCTGCCTCGAACGATTCCTGAGCTGTCTCTGCGACATTGTTGAAAAACGCTGCGCGGCCCGGCAGCAAATTCTGGACGACGCCCTTCGGGCCCTCAGGGACGAAAGGAGGGCCGGGAAGTGAAGGCGCTCCCGTTTCGACTTCGCCCGGCGTTGCTCGGCCTGGTCCTTTTCGCTGGCTGGTCCGCCACTTACGCGGCGCTTCCTGCCTCTTCCCGGCTCTTTGCCTTTCGCGTCCTAGGACTGGATCCCGCCTCAGCCGCCGGGCAGGCCGCGGAGTTCTTTTTCTATGACTCGACCAAGATCCTGATGCTGCTCGTGCTGATGATCTATGTCATCAGCTGGCTCAGAGCCGGGCTGAAGCTGGAGCGGGTCCGCAGCTGCCTTGCCGGCCGGGGACGGCTGCCAGGCTACGCCCTGGCCGCGCTGTTCGGGGCGGTAACTCCCTTTTGCTCCTGCTCCAGCATTCCGCTTTTCCTTGGCTTTACTTCTGCGGGCATTCCCTTCGGGATCACGATGGCTTTCCTGATTACCTCGCCGCTCGTCAACGAAGTGGCCGTGCTGCTGCTCTGGGGGCTGCTTGGCTGGAAGTTCACAATCCTGTACGTCCTGACCGGGCTGGCCGCCGGGGTGGCCGGCGGCCTGCTGATGGACGCGATGCGCGCCGAGCGCTGGCTGCGTCCCTTCGCCCGTGAACTCTCCGGACAGGCTCCCGCGCCAGCCGCCGCAGGAGCGCCCCCTCGACCTTTCGGCTTTGCCGAGCGCCATGCGTTTGCCGCAACAGAAACCAGGGACATCCTGAAGCGCGTCTGGCCCTGGGTTCTGGCCGGCGTCGCCGTCGGGGCGCTGCTACACGGCTATGTGCCGCAGTCCTGGATCCAAAGCCGCCTCGGCGCGGGTCAGTGGTGGGCAACTCCCGCGGCCGTGGCTCTGGGCATCCCGCTTTATGCGAACGCCACCGGCATTATCCCCGTCATGGAAAGCCTGATGACAAAGGGCCTTCCGCTCGGAACCACGCTCGCCTTTTGCATGAGCACCGTCGGGGCCAGCCTGCCGGAGGCGATGATGCTGCGGCAGGTCATGACCGGCAGGCTGCTTGTCCTTTTTTTCGGGACCCTCCTGGTGCTTTTCACGCTCACAGGCTGGTTTTTCAACCTGTGCCAGTCTTTTCTCTTCCCTTCATTTTCTTAACGGAGCATCTGATGAACATTAAAGTCGTTGGGCCGGGCTGTCCGAGGTGCGGAAAGACCGCAGAGATCGTCGTCGAGGCGCTGCAGGACTCCGGGCTGCAGGCCGAGGTGAAAAAAGTGACGGACCTGAAGGAAATGGTGGCCGCCGGCATCATGGCCACGCCCGCCGTCCTGATCGACGAACGGGTTGTCTGCTCGGGGCGCGTTCCCTCGAAAAAGGAAGTGCTCGGCTGGCTGCAGGAAGCCCGGGAAAAAGAGTCCGGCCGGGGCTGACCGGAAAAAGGGTGCCGAGGGCGGCCTCCTTCCGTCCCGCCGCCCGAAGAGGCTGCCACTGGACCCCGCAACGCCCTCAGGCACCCCGTATAATGAACGCATCGTCTTTTCACCGTTTGGGGGAGCGTCATGTCAGAACTCGGCCTTTCAAGGCGAGGGATCCTTGCCGCCGTTGCCGCAGCGGCTCTCGCCTCGGGGTGCGGCTTTCGTCCGCGCGGCCGCTTTTCCGTTCCCTTCAAGACACTCTACATCGAGATGAGCGGCCAGTCGCCCCTCACCCACGAAATCCGCCGCCGGATCGAGGCGGAGACCTCCGCCACCGTAGTGGACGACATCCGGGATGCCGAGGCGATCCTCTCGACCGACTCGACCAGCCGCACCCGCGTCGTCAACTCCTACAACGACAGCGGCGACGCCCGCGAATACCGCCTGGGGCTCGACATCACCTTCAGGCTCACCTCGCCCGAAGGCTACGAGTTCATGCCGGCCACGACGCTTTCGGCGAGGCGCGACATCCCCTACACCTACAAGAACTACCTTTCCCGCGAAACGGAAGAGGCGACGCTCTACCGCGACATTGAAAAAGACATCGCGATACAGCTGCTGCGCCGCCTCGAGGCGGCCAAGCCCCATGCGGTTCAATAGCGCGGCGCTCTCCCCGAAGCTTGCCGCCCAGAAGAAGGCGGGCGCGGTCGATCCCCTCTGGCTGATCGCGGACCGCGAGCCGCTTCTCGCCCAGGAGGCGGCCAACGCGATCCGGGCGGCCGCGCGGGCCGCCGGCTGCTCGGAGCGGCGCGTGCTCGTGCTGGGCGCCGGCAGCGACTGGCGGCAGCTCGCCGAGGCCGTGGGCGAAACCTCGCTTTTTTCGGAGCGCAGGATCATCGAGGCGAGGCTCTCGGCCCCCTCGCCCGGAGTGCGGGGGGCGGCCGCCCTCGAGCAGCTCGCGCAGACGCCCCTGCCGGGCCTGTGCGTCATGGTTTCCGTTCCGCAGGCCGACTGGCGCGTCGCCAAAAGCCAGTGGTTCAAGGCCCTCGCCGCCGCGGGGAACCTGGTGGACTGCGACCCCGTCGCGCGCGCGCAGCTTCCTGCCTGGCTCGGCCGCAGGCTGAAGGGCGAAGGGCTCGAGGCGACCGAGGAGGCCCTGCGGTGCCTCGCCGACCAGACCGAGGGAAACCTCCTTGCCGCGGCGCAGGAAATCCGCAAGCTCGCCCTGCTGCACGACTCCGAGGGGCCCGTGACGCTCGAGGAGGTCGAGGCCTCGGTGCTCGACAATTCGCGCTACGATGTGGCCACGGTCTCGACCTCAGCGATGCTGGGCGACGGGGCGCGGGCCTGCCGGGCGATCGAAGGGCTGCGGGGCGAATTCACGACAAGCCAGGTGATGCCCATCCTGCTCTACACATTCAGCGAGGACATCCGCCGGATGATCGCCCTGCGGGCGCGGCTCGACCAGGGCGAAAACGCGCAGGCTGCGGCGCACGAGCTGCGGATATTCCCGCGCGAGAAGGCCGCCGCGGTCATCGCGGGCGCGAAGCGCCTGAGCACCGCAAAGCTCAGGAACGCGCTTGTCGTGTGCGCCGACATCGATCAGATCTACAAGGGGCTCGAGGTGCCGGGCAGGGACTCCGACCCGTGGATCGAACTCAAGTCGGTCGCGGCGTTTCTCTCGCGCTGAAAAAAAGGCCGATGGCTCAAACAAATTGTTGAAGGAACTCCGGCGGCGGCCTCCAGCGCAGGCGCCCCGGCTCGCTCCGGGAGGACACACAAGGAAATGGCAGACGAAAATCTGGATCCCGCGCTTTACATGAAGCGCCTCGGGCAGGACGCCCGCAAAGCCTCCAGGGAGCTCGCGCGAGCCTCCACCCGGGCCAAGAACGAGGCCCTGCTCGCGCTCGCGGCCCTGATCCGCGCCCGCGCGGCCGACATCCGCTCCGAAAACGAAAAGGACCTCGAGGCGGCTCGCTCCGAAAACTACCCTGCGGCGTTCCTCGACCGGCTTGCCGCGACCCCCGCGGTGATCGCGCGCATGGCCGAAAGCCTCGAGCAGACCGCGCGGCTCCCAGACCCCGTGGGCAGCGTCGAGGAGCTGCGCCCGCAGCCCTCCGGCATCATCGTGGGCCGGATGCGCGTACCGCTCGGCGTGATCGGCATCATCTACGAGAGCCGCCCCAACGTCACCGTGGAGGCCGCGGCCCTCGCGCTGAAAAGCGGGAACTGCGCGATCCTGCGCGGCGGCAGCGAATCGATCCGCACGAACCGGTTGCTCGCCCGGCTCGTCTCCGAGGCGCTGCAGAAGGCGGGGCTGCCGGCCCTGGCGGTTCAGTACGTGGAGACGACGGACCGCGCCATGGTCGACCAGATGATCACCTCGCCCCAGTGGATCGACGTCATCATCCCGCGCGGCGGCAAAGGGCTCATCTCGCGGCTCATGGGAAAAGCGCGCGTGCCGATGATCAAGCACCTGAACGGCATCTGCCACACCTACGTGGACAGCCCCTGCGACCTGGAGCTTGCCGTGCGGGTGACCGACAACGCGAAGACCCAGCGCTACTCGCCCTGCAACGCGACTGAAACGCTGCTCGTGCACGAGAAGTCCGCCGTCGAGTTCCTGCCGCGCATCGCCCGGATTTTCCACGACAAGGGCGTCGAGATGCGCTGCGACGAGGCGAGCCTCTCGCTCGTGCAGAACGCGGGCTACGCCGCGATCGAGGCTACGCCCGAGGACTGGGACACCGAGTACAACGCCCCCGTGATTTCGATCGCGGTGGTCAGGAGCCTCTCCGAGGCGATCGACTTCATCAACGAGCACGGCTCGCACCACACCGACGCCATCATCACCTCGAGCCACGAGGCGGCCGAGCGGTTCCTGCGCGAGGTGGACTCCGCCTCCGTCATGGTGAACACCTCGACGCGCTTCGCCGACGGGTTCGAGTACGGGCTCGGGGCCGAGATCGGCATCTCGACCGACAAGCTGCACGCCCGCGGCCCCGTGGGGCTCGAGGGCCTCACAAGCCAGAAGTACATCGTGCTCGGGCACGGGGAGCTGCGGGCCTGAGAAAAGGGGCCTGCGCCTGCAAACTAAACAGAAGAGCGCTGCGATGACAGACCGAAAGAACCACCGTTTTTACGCCGCCTGCCCCTGGGGGCTTGAAAAGCTCCTCGAAGAGGAGGCCCGCTCGTGCGGAGCGAAACGCACGCGTGCGACCCCTTCGGGCGTTGCCTTCGAGGGGCCGCGCCAGGCCGCCTGGGAGCTTTGCCTGCGGTCTCGCCTCGCCTCGCGGGTGCTCGAGGAAGTGGGATTCCACGACTATTGGGACAGCCGGGACATCTACGCGCTCGCCAGATCCGTCGCCTGGGAAAACTACTTCCTGCCCTCGCAGTCGATCCGCGTTTCGGTCTCCGCGCACCGCGCGCCGCTCAAGTCCCTCGACTTCACGACGCTGCGCATCAAGGACGCGGTCTGCGACCACTTCGTGCAGGCCTGCGGCAGCCGCCCCGACGTGGACCGCGACAGCCCGGACGTCCAGATCGCGGCCTACCTGGATGAAAAGTACTGCACCCTCTACGTCGACCTCGCGGGGGAGCCCCTTTTCAAGCGCGGCTGGCGCACGGACAAGGGCGAGGCGCCGCTCAAGGAGAATCTCGCCTCGGGGCTGCTGATGCTCTCGGGCTGGGAGCCCGGGACGACGCTGCTCGACCCCTTCTGCGGCTCGGGCACCATCGCGATCGAGGCGGCCTGCGCGGCCTGCGGCGTCGCGCCGGGCCTGCGGCGGCACTTTGCCTTCGAGCAGCTGCTCAGCTTCGAGCCGGAAACCTGGCAGGAGCTCCTCGAAGACGCGAAAAGCGAGGTGAACCTGCACCGGGAGCTGCGGATCGAGGCGAGCGACATCTCCTCGATCGTGGTCGGAAAAGCGCACGCGAACGCCCTGCGCGCCGGGCTCGCGCCGCTGCTTGAGGACGGGAGGCTCTCCTTCCGCACGGGCGACGCGCGCGAGATCGTGCCTCCCGAAGGAACGGAGCCGGGGCTGATCGTCGCCAATCCTCCCTACGGCGAGCAGTCCTCGCCGCGCAGCGCCACGGTGGGCTCGATGATGCGAAAGGTGGCCGACAACCTAAAGCACGCCTTCCCGGGCTGGAGGGCGTGGATGCTCACCTCGGACCTGCACCTGCCGGGAGAGATGCACCTGAAGGAGAGCCGCCGCACGGTGCTCTTCAACGGCCCACTCGAATGCCGCTTCTTCCGCTTCGACCTGGTCGCAGGCTCAAACCGCAGGCAGAAAAAAGGCGGCGCCGGCCGCCCCGGCACGCCCTGAGAAGGCCGCAGGAGGAGGGCTCCCCCGCCCTTCCCGCCCACGGCCGGGGAGCGCCGCGGCCTTCCTGCGCCGTCTTGTGGAAAAAAAAGGAAGTCCCGATGAAAAAAGGGCTTCCTTTTTCTCTTGGACCAGGCGCTCAGGCCCCGGCCTTCTGCCCGATGATGTAGCCCTGCGTCAGTGTGCGGCCCAGCCCGTGCTGGCTGCAGCCCCCGGCGCTTTCTCCTCCGCAGTAAAGGCCCTCGATCACCCGTCCCCTCAGGTCGAGCACCCGGCAGTTCTCGTCGATCCGCAGACCCGCATAGGAGTCGTGCACCGCAAAGCTCGCCCAGGCCGCGTAGAAGGGCCCGGTCTCGATCTTGAAGCGCGGCGACGGCTTGTCAAAGTCCTCGTCCCTGCGCGCATCGACAAACCCGTTGTAGCGCCGCACGGTCTCGGCGAGCACCTTCGGGTCCATCTTCGACCTCTGCCAGGGCGAGGTGTTGATTTTCTGCGCGAGCTCCTCAATCGTGGGGGCCGAGAAGAACACCTGGGGATCGCAGCAGCCCGGCTCGATTTTCATGTGCTCGCGAGCCGCGCCCTTTGAGTCAAAGACCGCCCACTGGGGGCCGGCGGAGAAAAGCGGCGGCTTCGAGCCCTCGTTCAGCGCCAGCGCCGCGTCGATGTAGTTGCGGGGCCGGAACTTGATTCTCGTCGTGTTGCGCCAGCTGCCCTGCACATAGGGCGCGCCGTCCTTGTAGAAGCCCTCGTGGGTGCCGTTGGGGTAGCCGTTCTCGAGCTCGCTGTAGAAGCGCCGGCCCGCCTGGTTCACGATGATCGCGTCCTGCCAGTTGAGGATCCGCAGCCCCGGGTATTTCACGAACGGGAACACAGGCGACTTCTTCGTCCAGCTCACGTAGTTCGTGCGCACGCCGATCACCTGGCGCTTGCGCAGCGACCCGTTCCTGTCCATCGCCTGGTTGGCCGCGCCCCAGAGCGAAGCGCCCACCGCCATCGCCGCAAGCTCCCCGGAGGCGTCCTGCGGCGAGTACTCGCCCGCGGCATTCGCATACTCCCCGGTGAGCCTCGGGTCGAAGATGCGCCGGAACTCGACGTTGCCGGAGTTCCCGCCGGTCGCGATCACGACCGCCTTTCTCGCGCGAACCGTGACGGAGGGCTCGCGGCAGTCGATGCCGCCCTCGCTTCTGAAGCTCTCGAGGCGCTTCCCGTCGGGCAGGATCCGGGGCGTGTAGCGGGCCTGGATCCCGCAGACGCGGCCGCGCCCGCCGTCCTCGCGAAAAATCTCGTCCATGTGGTAGTTGAGAAGGAAGCGCACGCCCTTTTTCCGGGCCGAGTACTCAAGCGGCCGCATGAGAGCGGCCCCTCCGGCCCCCGCCGGGCTCTCAGCGCACTGGCCCGATTTCCAGACGCAGTGGTGCTCGCGGCGGGCCGAGATGCCCACGGCGTGCGCGCCGAGATTGTCAGGGGCGCGGTCCTCGAAGCGCACGCCGTGGGCGACGAGGAAGTCGTAGGTCCGGGCGGCGTTCATCGCGATCGCGTACTGCACGGTCCGGTCGTTGTAGCGGTAGTCAGGCATCCCGCTCGTCTCCACGACCGACCAGTCCGTGAGGTCGCGGAAATAGGTCATGGGGTCGTCCCTGATGCCGTACTTCTTTTGCTGAGCCGTACCGCCGCCCAGCGGCACGTTGCCGCCCGAGACGATCGCGTGTCCGCCCACGTCGTAGTTCGCGTCGACCACGATGACGGAAAGCCCCCGGTCGCGCGCCCCGATCGCAGCGGGCAGGCCCGCCCCGCCGCCGCCCACGACGACCACATCGGCCTCATAGGTCCAGGCGCGCGGCAGCGCCGAGGGTCCCGAGGCGAGGGCCGGCATCGCCGCCAGGCCGCCCGCGGCGGCGCTGCCCTTGAGAAAACTTCTGCGGGAAATCTCTTTCATGGCTGCTCCTCTTCAAATCCGGCCGCGGAGGTCGCTCCGCGCGGCTTCAAACAGCGACAGGCGCCTGCGGCCCCTAGTGTTCTCACCAATTCCATTATATTGAACCGAAGCTATGAAACAGCAGAAATAAAAAACGCCGCCCTGATCGGGGCGGCGTTTCTGTCGGCGGCCCTGCGGCCGGGGCGCAGGGCCCCGGGGCCGAAGGGCGGCCTGACGACGGGAAGCTTTTTTAGAAGAGCTTCGTCGCAAGGAACCCGAGCGCCACGCTGAACACGATGGCGAGGATGCCGGGAAGGAAGAAGGCGTGGTTGAAGACCCACTTGCCAATGCGGGTGGTGCCGGTGTCGTCCATCTGAACCGCGCCGAGCAGGGTCGGATAGGTGGGCAGAACGAACAGAGCCGAGACGGCCGCGAAGCAGGCGACCAGCATGTAGGAGTCGCCGGGGTTCGAAGAGGTGATGCCGAGGGCGGCAACGATGGCCGGGGTGATCGCCTTCGCGGTGGCGGCCTGCGAGTACAGCAGCATGGCCGCGAAGAAGAACACGACGGCAAGCAGGGCCGGGTAGGCGGCGACCGTAGAGGCCGCGAAGCTCTTGATCTCGGCGCTGTGGCCCGAGACGAAGGTGTCGCCAAGCCAGGCGACGCCCAGCACGCAGATGATGGCAACCATGCCGCTCTTGAAGACACTCGTGGAGGCGACGTTGCTGATGTCAGCCTTGCAGCACACGGTGATCAGGAAGCCGACCAGCATCATGAGGCTGATGATGGCCGCGTCGCGCGGGACGATCACATGCTTGATGAGGCCCACGGCCGGGGAGATGGCCGAGGCGTAGAACACCACGGCGAGCACGCCCAGCAGGAAGATCCCCACGGAGCGCTTGGCAAAGGGCTTGAGGGTCTTCACGGCGGAAGGCTCCGGAGCCTTCACGAGCCCCTTGGCGAGGCGCTGCTGATAGACCGGGTCGGAGTCCAGATCCATGTTCTGGATGTGGGTCATGATAAAGGCGGTGATCATGCAGCCGATGAACGTCGTCGCCAGCCAGATCACGAGCAGCACCGGATAGCTCCAGCCGAAGTTCTCCAGCACGCCGCTCATGTAGATCACGGCCGCGGAAACCGGCGAAGCCGTGATGGCGATCTGGGAGGCCACCACTGCGATCGACAGCGGGCACACCGGCTTGATGTGCTGCTCCTTGGCGACCTCGACGATCACCGGGATCATGGAGAAGGCCGTGTGGCCGGTGCCCGCGAAGATCGTGAGGAAGTAGGTCACGATCGGGGCGAGGTAATTGATGTGCTTCGGATTGCTGCGCAGGATCCGCTCGGCGATCTGCACGAGGAAGTCGAGGCCGCCCGCGAGCTGCATGGCGGAGATAGCCGAAATCACGGACGCGATGATGAGGATCACGTCCCACGGGATGTTGCCCGGCTTCATGCCGAGCACGAGCCCGAGAATAAGGACGCCGGCGCCGCCGGCGTAGCCGATGCCGATGCCGCCCAGCCTGACGCCGATGAAGATCGCGCCCAGCAGAACGATGATCTGCAGAATCAACATGATATCCATTTTGCTTTTATCAGCCCGCCCGGGAAAAAACAGCTCTCCCGGGTTCGCTGTCCCTGGTTGATTGATATGCGGGGGGCCTTCGGTTGCGGCCCGCCCGTCCACCGGCTCCCGTCATCTTCCGGATCCGGTCGTCTGCCGGACCGCCCGCTCCTTTGTTCCGGCGGTCCGGCCCGGAGGCCCCTTTGAACAGGCCTCCGGTCTGCCCTGGGGGCAAATTACATTTCGAACTTCGGCGCGATGAGGTTCTGGAAGGAGAACACCTCGTTCCACTTCTCTTCGGTCATGAGCCTGCGCTCCTCGACCACAATCTGGTGCAGGGACTTGTGCTGCAGGTAGCCTTCCTTCGCCATCTCGGCGCACAGCATGTAGCCGAAGTGGGGCTTGAGCAGCGTCACGATCCCCAAGGAGTTCATGACGAGGTCCTTCGTGTGCTCGGCGTTCGCGGTGATGCCGTCAACGCACTTCTCGCGCAGCGTCACCATGGCGTTCGTGAGGACCTTCATCGAGGTGAAGACCGCAAACGAGATCACCGGCTCCATCACGTTGAGCTCGAGCTGGCCGGCGGAGGCGGCGAGCATTACGGTGGTGTCAAGGCCGATCGCGAGGAAGCAGGCCTGGTTGGTCACCTCCGGGATCACCGGGTTCACCTTGCCCGGCATGATCGAGGAGCCGGGCTGGCGCATCGGCAGGTTGATTTCGGACAGACCCGTGCGGGGGCCCGAGGCGAGCAGCCGGATGTCGTTGCAGACCTTCGTGAGCTTCACGGCGAGGCTCTTCAGGGCCGAGGAAATCGCGACGTAGGCGCCGCAGTCGGAGGTGGCGGCGATGAGGTCCGTGCTGTTGTGGAAGTCAATGCCGGTCTGCTCGGAGAGGTACTTCACGGCCTTCGCCGGATAGTCCGGATGGCAGGTGACGGTGGTGCCGATCGCGGTGGCGCCCAGGTTGATCACGCGCAGATGCTTCTGGGCGTCCTTGATCGTCTCGATCTCGTCCTCGATCGTGCGGCCCCAGCCGTGGAACTCCTGGCCCATCGACATCGGGACGGCATCCTGCAGGTGGGTGCGGCCCATCTTGAGCACGTTCTTGAATTCATCGGCCTTCTTGTAGAAGGAGTCGCGCAGCTGCCCCAGGGCCTTCAGCAAATCCTCGGAGCGCAGGTACATCGCGAGGTGCAGCGCGGTCGGATAGGTGTCGTTCGTGGACTGGCCGAAGTTCGCGTGGTCGTTGGGCGAGACCTGCTTCTGGGAGCCCTTGGGCAGCCCCAACTTCTCGCAGGCGATGTTGCAGATCACCTCGTTCGTGTTCATGTTGGTGGAGGTGCCCGCCCCGCCCTGCAGCCAGTCGGTCACGAACTGGTCGTGGTACTTGCCCGCGATCAGGTCGTCGCAGGCGGAGATGAGGGCATCGGCGACGTTGGCCGGAATCGTGCCCAGCTCCTTGTTCGTGCGGGCGGCGGCCTTCTTCACCTGGGCGAAGGCCTCGATGAAGTACTTGTCCTCGCGCATGGAGTGCTCGGTGATGTGGAAGTTCTCCTTGCCGCGCAGCGACTGCACGCCGTAGTAGACGTCATCCGGGATCTCAAGATCGCCGAGGAAATCGTGTTCGATTCGAGACATCGCTCTCTCCTGTAAAGACCCGGGTCCCGCCCGGGTCATGCATTGTTTCGGGGTGGAGGGAAGGCATGCACCCGCCCTCGCTGACTACAATTTTTTACCTAAGGCGTTTTACCTACGAGACGAAACTATACCATATTATTTTGTCTTAGGGAATAGTATGTAGTTTATTGAGAGCTATTTGCTATAAATATATAAATATCAATATGTTATATTATAATTTTATTGCTGTTCATTTTAGTAATTGTTATTCTCATTTTTGTTTATAGGAAATACAGGAATCTGAAAACGACAGGGGGCCGGCCCGCAGCAGCGGGGTGGAGAAAGCAGCTGGGGGGAGGGACGGAGCGCCTGCGCGCAGGGCGGACTTCCGCATAAAAAAGGGCGCCCTGCCAAGCCCCGGCACTCAGGCCGGGACCCGGAAGGCGCCCTTCCCGCCGCCCGCCCCTGAGGCCGGACGCCGGGACTTTTTATCAGGCCGCGCCGGAAGCGAGGCCCTCGGTTCCGGAAGAACCCCGGACCACGCGCAGCGGGCCGCGCGAGCGCTCGATGTCCTTCTTGATCTCCGGGGCAGCCCGCATCAGCCTCAGGGCGCTCGCCACCACGATGAGCGTCACGCCCGTGTCGGCGAAGACTGCCATCCACATGGTGGCCAGCCCTATGAAGTCTAGCAGCGCGAAGGCGGCCTTCACCGAAAGCGCGAAGACGATGTTCCCGACGAGGAAACGCCAGGTCTTCTGCGAGAGGCGCTTGAAGAAGGCGATCTTGCCGATGTTGTCGTCCATCAGCATCACGCCCGAGGCCTCCAGCGCCGAGTCCGCGCCCTTCACCCCCATCGCGAAGCCGATATCGGCGGCCGCAAGGGCCGGCGCGTCGTTGATGCCGTCGCCCGCCATCGCGGTGAGGCCCTCCTTCCTGATCTCTTCAATCTTGGCGAGCTTTCCCTCGGGCCGCAGCCCGGAGGCGACGTGCTCTATCCCGACCTCGCCGGCCGCGGCGCGCGCCGCCTGCTCGCCGTCGCCGGTGAGAATCCAGGGCACGAGCCCGGCGGCCTTCAGATCGGCCACGGCTTCGCGCGCCCCGCTCTTCACGCGGTCGGCGACGCCGAAGGCGGCGACCGGCCCAAGAGCGTCAAGGAGAATCGAAACCGACTTGCCCCCGGTCTGCAGCGCCCTGACCGAGGCGGCCGCAGAAGCCGACAGTGCTCCGGCCGCAGCCGCGGACACGAGCCTCAGCCTGCAGCTGCCGCACCGGGCCTCGATGCCCGAGCCCGGAATCGCCTTCAGAGACGAAGCGGGTTCGCCCAGCGCGTGCTCGGCGGCGGCAAGCCTCGTGATGGCAGCCGACACCGGATGGTCCGAAAGCCTCGACAGCGAGGACGCGGCGCGCAGCAGCGAGGCGCGGTCCTTCGCGGGCCCGAGCGCAATCACGTCCGTGCACACCGGCCTGCCGGTCGTGATCGTCCCGGTCTTGTCAAGCGCCACGTTCCTGAGCCTGCGCCCCATCTCGAGGTACACGCCGCCCTTGATGATGATGCCCTCGCGCACCGCGCAGGCCAGCGAGGAGATGATCGTGACGGGCGTGCCGATCACGAGGGCGCAGGGGCAGCCGATCACGAGCAGCACGAGACCGCGGTAAATCCACTCGAGCCACTCGCCGCCAAGGAAAAGCGGAGGCAGCAGCGCGGTGGCCAGCGCCAGCGCGAACACCGAGGGCGTGTACCACGCGGCAAAGCGGTCGACAAAGCGCTGCACCGGAGCCTTCTTCTGCTCGGCCTCCTCGACCGAGGCGATGATGCGCGAGGCGCTCGAGTCGCGGGCCTCGGCCTTCACCCGCACTTCAAGCACCCCCGTGGAGTTGACGGTTCCGGCCATGACGGGACTGCCCGGACGCTTGGCGGCCGGGATGGGCTCGCCCGTGAGCATGGACTCGTCGGCCGAGGATTCGCCCGAAATCACTTCGCCGTCGGCCGGTATGCGCTCGCCGGCGAGCACCCGGACCGTGTCGCCCACGCGCAGCTCCTCGACGGACACGTCAACGAAAGCCCCGCCGCGCTTCACCGAGGCCGTCTGCGGAACAATCGAAAGCAGGGACTTCACCGCGTTCCTGGATTTTTCAAGGCAGAGCTGCTCAATGCCCTCCGAGAGCTCGAAAAGCGCCATCACCATGGCGCCCTCGGCCCAGTTGCCGGTAAGAAAGGCCCCTGCCACCGCCAGCGCCATGAGAGCGCTCATGTTGAAGCGCAGCCTGAAAAACGAAGCGAAGCCTTTTTTCAGAGTCTTCAAGCCCGAAAGCGCCACGGCCGCCAGCGCGAGAACAAAGCCCGCCGCCGCGGCAGCGCTCACGGACCAGACCCCGGAGCCGATCGCCGGGCCGGGAATCCCGGCCGCCTCGAGCGCCTCGGGGATGATTTCCGCGCAGAGAGCGAACGCGAAGGCGAGACCGAGCCGCTTCCAAGGAATCCGGCTCGAGTGAGCAGGGTCCGCCGCGCGCCGCCCGATCTGCAGGCTCGCCTCAAACCCCGCCCGGTGGATCGCCTCGATGATCTCGGGGGCGGCCCCGCGCCCCGTGCGGAAGGCGATCGTGCGCCGGGCCGTGTCGTACGTCCCTTCGGGCAGGCCGGGCAGCGCCTTAAGCGCCCGGCGGATCTCGGCCTCCTCGGCCGGGCAGTCCATCTCCGGAACCGAGATGACAATGCCGCCGTCTTCCTGCCCGGACTGCGTCTGCACGCTGCCCGGGTGCCCGGCGGCCTCAAGCGTCGCGAGGATTTCCGGCACGAGCGCCGGATCCGCCTCGAAGCGGATCGTGCGCTTTTCCGTGCTGTAAGTTCCCTGCGGAATTTCCGGATGCTTCTTCATTTCCGCCCGGATCTCGCCCTCCTCGACCGGACAGTCCATGTCCGGCACGCGGATGAGGATCTGCCGCGCGGCGGACGCCTCCTGCAGGCTGCCCGGGTGCCCCGCGGCCTTAAGCGCCGCTAGGATTTCGGGAACGAGGGCCGCGTCCGCCTCAAAGCGGATCGTGCGCTTTCCCGTGCTGTAAATCCCTTCCGGTATCTCCGGATGCTTTTTCATTTCCGCCCGGATCTCGCCCTCCTCGACCGGACAGTCCATGTCCGGCACGCTGATCACCAGGCTACTCTTAGAATCAGGCATTTTCCGTGCCTCCCTCAAGTCTTATGGCTTCATTAAAAAGCCTGCAGTAACTGCAGAGTCAAGGCAGGGAAAAAAGCGCGGAGCTCCCCGATGAGGAGTTCCGCGCCTTGAGGGACGCCGGGCCGAAGCCCTGCGGATGCCCTTAGAAGCGGTAGACGAAGCCCGCGCCAAGCAGGTAGGAGTTGAGGCTCTTGAAGTGCCCCACCTTCTCGCCCGAGCTCGTGTAGTCCGAATAGAGGTCGCGGTTGCCGAAGGCGTGCACGTGCATGGCCGCGAGGTCGAACTGCCAGCGGTCATTCAGGCGGTAGGAGGCGCCCAGCGACAGCCATCCGCGGTTCGCGTCCGGGATGATCGCCGTGCGGTAGCGCGCGTCCTTGATCGGGGAGCGGTCGTAGGCGACGCCGCCGCGGATCGTCCACTTCGGGGTGATGTCGAGGTCATAGCCGAGGGACACGAACCAGGTGTCGCGCCACTTCATCGGGATGTCGGTCGAGCTGTGCGGAAGGTTTCCCGCGGTGATGATGAGCTTGTCGAAGCTGCTCCAGTCCGTCCAGCGGATGGTGCTCGACAGGCGCAGTTTCGGAGAGTACTTCCAGACCACCGTAAAGTTCGCGTTGGCCGGCGACTTCATGTTCGCGCCGCCCGGCAGCGTCATCGAGCCGCTCGAGGCGAGGCTCATGAGGGCCGAGGAGCTGATGCCGTTTTGAGCGGCCAGCGCCTTCAGCTGGGCCATGATCGCAGAATTCGCGCTCGCGGCCTTCAAAAGGTTCTGGATGCCGCTCTGGGAAGCGCTGTCTGCCGTGAGCTTCACGTGCCCGTGGGCGTTATGGTTCATCTGCGAGCGGTACCCGAAGCCGAAGCGAAGCGTCTCGCTCGGCTCCCACATCGCCCCGACGTTCCAGCCGAAGCCCCAGTCGTCGGCCTCCAGACGGCTGTAGGCGCCGTAGCCCATGACGTTTTTCTTCATGGAAACAGTGGCGTCGATGTGCTGGGCCTGGAAGCCCGCGCCCACGGAGACCTTGTCGGTGAGCTTCCACGCGAGCGACGGATTGATCGTGACCGCGAGCAGCCTCGCGTCATAGCCGCGCTGGTTCTGCGCCCAGTCGACGCCGTAGGAAGTCGACAGCCCGTAGGGCATGACGATCGCCAGCCCGCCCCAGAGCCTGTCGCTGAACTGGTGGCTCATCATCTGGTGCAGAATCGGCGAAGAGCGCTTGCGGCCGTTCTCAGAACTGCCGTCCTTGCCCTTGTAGTCAAGGTCGAGCTCGACGTCCACGCCGCCCACCTGGATCTGAGTCCCGGGCAGAAGAGTGAGGCCCGCAGGGTTGTACCAGGCGGCCGAGACGTCGTCGCCCATGATGCCTTCGCCCGCATAAGAGCGGCCCATGCCGACGATGGACTGCTCGTTAAGCTGGAAGCCTGCGGCAAAGGCGCCGCTCGAGGCGAGCGCCGCGGCCACACCGGCCGCCGCAGCGGCGAGTTTTCTGAAATGAGTCATTTTTCTTCTAAAAAAGAGACAAAAAACGGATCGGCTCGCCGCGCGGAGGTAAATCTGCGCTGGGGAAAGCCTCTTCTTCCTTTAGCGTGGATGTATTCTATGGAGCCGCGCCCGGCAGAAAAAAAGAGGGTTTTTAAGCACAAACCCTAAGATGCCGCGCAAGGCTTCGGGTTACACACCATAATGTGCTGATTTTTTAATCTTTTAAGAATTTTGAAAACACCTCCCGGTCCGCTGCCGGCGGCTTTTCGAAGGTCATAGCGCGGATAGGCTAATCCTCGCGGACCGGTCCTTCGCGAGGGGTGTTTTCCGGAGAAGAAACCGCTTTATGTCAGTGCTCTTGCCAGGAATCGAGGGTCGGATCCGCAGCATTCAGGAAAGGATGAAGGCGGCCTGCGAGCGCTCGTCGCGCGGCCCGGGGGAGGTGCGGCTGCTCGCCGTCTCCAAGACTTTCCCCGCCTCGGCGGTGGAGGAGGCCGCGGCCGCGGGCCTGAGGGCCTTCGGGGAGAACTACGCCCAGGAAGGGTGCGAAAAAGTGGACTGGTTCCGCGAGAACCGCCCCGGGCTCAAGCTCGAATGGCACTTCATCGGGCCGCTGCAGTCCAACAAGACGCGGATGGTGGCCGAGCGCTTCGACTGGGTGCAGAGCGTGAACCGGATGAAAATCGCCCGGCGGCTCTCCGAGCAGCGGCCGCAGGACCTGCCCGACCTCAACGTCCTCGTCGAAGTGAACATCGACGGCGAAGCGAGCAAAAGCGGCCTCGCGCCGCAGGAGGCCGTCGCGTTCGCGCTCGAGGCCTCGAAGCTGCCTCGGCTGCGGGTGCGCGGCTTCATGGCGATTCCCGCTCCGGCCAGCGACCCCGCCAGCCAGGCCGGGCCCTTCAAGGCCATGCGAAGCCTCTTTTTGTCGGCGCAGGAGGCGGGGCTGCCGGTTGACACGCTCTCCATGGGCATGAGCGGGGACTTCGAGGAAGCGATCGCCTGCGGCAGCACGATGGTGCGGATCGGAAGCGCCATTTTCGGCCCGCGCGACTACGGCCCCGGGCACTGAACGGCGCGCCTTTTCAGGAGGACGGGACCGCCGGAGACCCGGCCGCCTTCAAGCTTCGAGGAACCCCTCGCGCTGTGCGAACCAGCGCTTCGCGTGCCGCAGCGCCGTCTGCGGATCGGTCCTCAGCCACTCGGCCGCGGCCTCGCGCGCGAGGTCGATCAGATCACCGTCTTCCTCAAGGCTCGCGAAGCGCAGCATCGGCATGCCCGACTGGCGCGCCCCGAGAAACTCCCCGGGCCCGCGCAGCTCGAGGTCCTTTCTCGCAATTTCAAAGCCGTCGCTGCTCTGGCGGATCACGCGCAGCCTCTCGCGGCCGGTCTCGGACAGGGGCTCGCCGTAGAGCAGCACACACCAGCTTTTCTCAGACCCGCGGCCGACCCGCCCCCGCAGCTGGTGCAGCTGCGCCAGCCCGAACCTCTCGGCGTGCTCGATCACCATCACGGTGGCGTTGGGCACGTCCACTCCCACCTCGATCACCGTGGTAGCGACGAGCAGATCCGTCTTTCCCTCCTTGAAGGACTCCATGACCGCATCTTTCTCGGCCTGGGGAAGAGCCCCGTGGATCAGCCCCACGCTCGCCGCGGGCAGCTTTGAGCGGATCTCCTCGAAGGCCGTCTTCGCGGGGGTGAGGTCGAGCTGTTCGTTCTCGTCGATCAGCGGGCAGACCCAGTAGGCCTGGCGGCCCCGGGAGATTTCGGAGCCGACCGCGGCGATGAGCTCGTCGCGCCGGGCGATCGACACGAGCCTCGTCGACACGGGCTTGCGGCCCGGCGGCAGCTCGTCAATCACCGAGACGTCGAAGTCGGCGAGGTAGCTCATCGCCAGCGTCCGGGGAATGGGCGTGGCCGAGAGCATGAGAAGATGGGGCGTGAGCCCGCCCGAGCCGCCGCGCAGCGCGAGGCGCTGCTCCACGCCGAAGCGGTGCTGCTCGTCGATAATCGCGAGCCCCAGACTGTGGAAGGCGACGCCGTCCTGGATGAGGGCGTGGGTGCCGACGACAAACTGCGCCTCGCCCGAGGCGATGCGGGCGGACATCTCGCGCTTCTCCGACCCCTTCATGTGGCCCGAGAGCCAGGCCGTGCGGACGCCCAGGGGCTCGAGCCAGCGCGAAATCCCCCGATAGTGCTGTTCGGCCAGGATCTCGGTGGGCGCCATAAGGGCGGCCTGCCGCCCCGACTCGATCGCGCGGCAGGCGGCAAGCGCGGCGATCACGGTCTTGCCGGAACCCACGTCGCCCTGGACGAGCCGGTTCATGGGAGAGGCGGAGGCGAGATCCGCGGCGACCTCCTTCCAGACCCGCAGCTGCGCCCCGGTGAGAGCAAAGGGCAGGCCTTCGATCAGCCTCGAGGTGAGGCGCCCTCCGTCCTGCGGCGCAAGCCTCGGCGCGCGGGCCGCCGAGCGCAGCGCCCTCGAGTGGCGCAGCGCGATCTGCTGGGCGAGCAGCTCGTCGAACTTGAGCCTCTTCCAGGCCGGGGCCGTGCGCTCCTGCAGCGCCGACAGATCCGCCCCGGGCGGCGGGCGGTGGAGATAAAGGAGCGCCTCGCGCAGCCGCGGCAGCCCGAGCTTTTCGCGCAGGGCCTGCGGCATCAGATCCGAGAGGTCCACGTCGAGCAGCGCCCGGGCGATCCTTTTTCTGAGCCAGAGCTGCGTGATGCCCTCGCCGGCCGGGTAGACGGGAGTGAGGGTCGAAGGCAGCCGCTCGCCCTCGGCGAGGGCCCGGCGCACCTTCGGGTGCACCATCTCGAGCCCGCCCGCGCCCCAGGCGGGCCGCGCCTCGCCGTAAAGGCGGACGCGGGAGCCGCGCTCGAGCTGGCGCACCTGCGAGGGATAGAAGTGCAGCAGCCTCACCTGCAGCCGCCCCGTCGCGTCGGCGACCTCGGCGGTGAGCGACCGGGGCGTCACCCGCTCGAGCGTCACCTCGCCCTCGACCTGGGCTGTCACCCCGGCCTTGAGCGAGCCGATCGGGACGATCGCGGTCTCGTCCTCGTAGCGCAGCGGCAGGTGCAGCACGAAGTCCCAGTCCGAGGCGAGCCCGATTCGGGCGAGCCGCTCGGAAAGCGGCGCGAGCTTTTCGCCCTTCTGCCTGAGCTTCGGGCGGCCCGCTCCGTGGTAATAGTCTTCTTTCGGTGCTGGCATGGCTTGGGCGCTTCGGAGCGGCTTTCCTTCTCTATTGTCTGTACGCTTATCATTTTATCCGCCCGATCCCCGTCCCTTCAGGAGGGAAACACGGTCGAAGTCAAGGTATTAGGTGTTTACTATATAAATCTAAATAGGTATAAAGTTTCTCCTTCTGACGGTCTCCTCCCCGAGGGGAGGAGGCCGCGGTCTCCGTATCAAATTCCGTGATCCGGCCCGGTCCCTGTTTGCGTGGAGCCGGCACAGCCTTATGGACAACGGCATTTAAAAGGGTTTTCCCTACTAGTTCGAACGGCGTATCGTTCACTACACTTCGTCCGTCCTTTTAAAATAAAGTTGGTTAGGGAATCCCACCTATCCGCAAAGAGGTGCATGCAGACCCGCGGCAAGGCGAAACAGCGTCCTGCCCGCCCTGAGACTCACGGCATGCGCCTCCCTGCCTTTCAGAGCGCAGGAGATGCAGACTCCGTGGTGCTCTGGCTGATGTCGATCTTTTTTAACTGGAAGCAGTCCCCGGATCCTTCCGGGGTCGGCCGGCCCCAATTGGACGCGAGCCCTGGAGCTCGGCACAATCAACGTGGTTCGCGGAGCTCGAAGCGCCGGGTTCCGCGCGAACCAACTTAGGAGACCTAGCAAACATGAAAATCATCTACACCGACGTATTGGTGATCGGTGCCGGGCTGGCGGGCCTGCGTATGGCTGTGGCGGTCAAGCGCCGCGGCCAGGATGCCATTGTTCTGTCCCTCTGCCCCCCGAAACGCTCTCATTCGAAGGCTGCGCAGGGCGGCATGCAGGCTTCCCTCGGCAACATGATCAAGGGCCTGGGAGACAACGAAGACCTGCACTTTGTCGATACTGTCCGCGGCTCCGACTGGGGCGCTGACCAGGACGTCTGCCGCATGTTCGTGAACACGGCCCCGAAGGCCGCCCGCGAGCTCGCAGCCTGGGGCGTGACCTGGTCGCGCATCACCGCCGGCGACCACGAGGTAGTGATCAACGGCCAGCGCGTCACAATCACCGAGCGCAAGGAATGCCAGGGGCTGCTGCGCCAGCGTGATTTCGGCGGCACGAAGAAGTGGCGCTGCGTGTTTGCTTCCGACGGCACGGGCCACGCCATGCTCAACGCCGTCTCCGACCGCGTGATCGCCGAGCACATCCCGGTGATGGAGCGCGTCGAGGCCCTCGCCCTGATTCACGACGGCAAGCGCTGCTACGGCGCGATCGTGCGTGACCTGATCACCGGCGAGCTGATGGCCTACGTCGCCAAGGCGACCGCCATGGCCACCGGCGGCTGCGGCCGCATCTACCGCGTCACGACGAACGCCGTGATCTGCGAAGGCATCGGCGCGGCTCTCGCCCTCGAAACCGGCGTGGCCGGGCTGGGCAACATGGAGGCGATCCAGTTCCACCCGACCGGCATCTTCCCGGCCGGCATTCTGGTGACCGAAGGCTGCCGCGGCGACGGCGGCCTGCTGCGCGACGTCGACGGTTACCGCTTCATGCCCGACGTGGAGCCCGAAAAGAAGGAGCTCGCCTCCCGCGACGTGGTTTCCCGCCGCATGGAGGAGCGCATCGCCCAGGGCAAGGGCGCCCACTCCAAGTACGGCGACCACCTCTGGCTCGACATCACGCTGCTGGGCGAGCACCACATCAAGCACAACCTGCGCGAGGTCTATGACATCTGCCACTACTTCCTCGGCATCGATCCTGTGAAGGACTGGATCCCGGTGCGCCCGGCGCAGCACTACACGATGGGCGGCATCCGCACCGACTACACCGGCGAATCGCGCCAGCTGAAGGGCCTGTTCGCGGCCGGCGAGGCGGCCTGCTGGGATATGCACGGGTTCAACCGCCTGGGCGGCAACTCCGTGGCCGAGACCGTCGTGGCCGGCATGATCGTGGGCGAGTACATCGCCGACTTCTGCGAGAAGCCCGAGAACGTGATCGACATCCCGACCTCCATCGTCTACGACTTCGCCCGCAAGGTCCAGGACGAGATCAACGGCTTCATCCACAACACCGGCAATGAGAACGCCGTCAAGATCCGCACCCGCATGCAGGAGATCATGACCTCCAAGATCGGCATCTTCCGCAACGGCAAGGCGATGCAGGAAGCGGTCGACGAGCTGCAGCAGCTGCTCGAGCGCTCCTACCACATCCCGGTCAAGGACGCCGTCGGCAACAACCCCGAGCTCGTCTACGCGTACCGCACCCGCAAGATGCTGAAGGTCGCCCTCACGGTGGCCGCCGGCGCTCTGGCCCGCAAGGAATCCCGCGGCGCCCACTCCCGCGAGGACTACCCGCGCCGCGACGACGTGAACTGGCTCAACCGCACGATCACGACCTGGAAGGATCCGAAGTCCACCCTGCCCGACATCTCCTACGAGAAGCTCGACATCTCCAAGATGGAGCTGCCTCCGGGATTCCGCGGCTACGGCGCGAAGAACTACATCGAGAACCCCGAGTCCGTCGCCCGCCAGAAGCAGGTCGACGAGATCCGCGCGAAGATGGAAGCCGAAGGCAAGGACCGCTTCCAGATTCAGGACGCCCTCATGCCCTATCAGGACAAGCTGCCCAAGCGCCTGCGCGGCCGCAATGAGCGCACCTACGAGCCTCTGAACGATTAATTAGGAGCAGACAGAAAAAAATGAGCAAGACACCCAACGAAACCCAGCACCGTCTGCTTAAGATCAGCATTCTGCGCTACAACCCCGCTGATCCGGAAAGCGTTCCGCACATGCAGACCTACGAGTTGCCCGAGGGCGACCGCATGACCCTGTTCATCGCGCTCAACGACATCCGCGACGAGCAGGACCCGACCCTGCAGTTCGACTTCGTCTGCCGCGCCGGCATCTGCGGCTCCTGCGCGATGCTGATCAACGGCAAGCCGGGCCTGGCCTGCCGCACGCTGACCCGCGACCTGCCCACGGAGTTCACGCTCGCCCCGCTGCCGGGCTTTGAGCTGATCGCCGACCTTTCCGTGAACACCGGCAAGTGGATGCGCAACATGTCCGAGCGCATCGAAGCCTGGGTGCACACGAAGGAAGTCGACATCGACATGCGCAAGCTCGAAAAGCCGATGGATCCGCAACTCGCGGAAGACCTCTACAACCTCGACCACTGCATCGAGTGCGGCTGCTGCGTGGCCGGCTGCGGCACCTTCCGCATGCGTCCGGACTTCGTCGGCGCGGTCGCAATCAACAAGATCGCCCGCTTCCGCCTTGATCCCCGCGACGACCGCAACGACGCGGACTACTACGAGCTCGTGGGCGACGACTCCGGCGTCTTTGGCTGCATGTCGCTGCTCGGCTGCGACGACTTCTGCCCGAAGAAGCTGCCGCTGCGCACCCAGATCGCCTTCGTGCGCCGCAAGATGGCCGAGCAGGGCATCAAGAACTACGACAAGGTTCTGCCCACTCCGAAGAAGCTGATCCCGATCCGCCAGATCTGACAGGTCCGGACTGAAGGACAACCTTTTTAAGGCGCAAACCCGGCTCCGGCCGGGTTTCTTTTTATCCGCACTCGTGAAGTGCTCTGCGGGGGGGCCTCGTTGAAAGCGTTCCCAGCGAACCACCGGGCGCTCTGACGCCGCCAAAGGCCCCTGCGTCTTTCTTCCCTGAAGCTCCCCCTTCCCCTGTCCGCGGAATGGGTTTTGCATTTTCACCCGTTTACTGGTAGATTATCCGACAGAATTACTCGGATATAAGAGAATTCCCCGGCCGCGGGCGCGCAGCGAAAGCGCCTTGCGTCAGACTTCTTTCATGCGGGCGCACGTACAAGCGCCTTGTTTCGGAGACAAACATCAAATGACCGTCTTTACCTCCATTGCCGACCTCGTTGGGCATACCCCCGTTCTCGAACTCGCCGGGCTTGAAAAAAAGCTGGGCCTTAAGGCGAAGATCATCGCGAAGCTCGAGGCCTTCAACCCCGCCGGCTCGGTGAAGGACCGCGTGGCCAAGGCCATCATTGAAGACGCGGAGGCCACCGGCAGGCTCAAGCCCGGCGCCACCATCTACGAGCCCACTTCCGGAAACACCGGCATCGGCATCGCCGCCATCGGCCACGCCAAGGGCTACAAGGTCGTGATCACCATGCCGGACTCCATGTCGGTGGAGCGCCGCAGCATGATCCGGGCCTACGGCGCGGAGATTGTGCTCACGCCGGGCAAGGACGGCATGAAGGGCGCCATCGCGAAAGCCGAGGAGCTGCATGAAAAGGATCCCGGCTCGATCGTGGCCGGACAGTTCGTGAACCCGGCCAACCCGAAGGTGCACTACGAGTCAACCGGTCCGGAGATCTTTGAACAGACCGGCGGAGCCGTGGACTATTTCGTGGCCGGCGTGGGCACCGGCGGCACGCTCACCGGCGTCGGCCGCTATCTCAAGGAAAAGAAGCCCTCCGTGAAGGTGGTGGCCGTGGAGCCCGCCTCCTCACCCGTGCTCACCCAGGGCAAGGCCGGTCCGCACAAGATCCAGGGCATTGGCGCGGGCTTCATCCCGAAGACCCTTGACACCAGCGTCTATGACGAAGTGATCGACGTCGAGAACGACGCCGCCTTTGCCGCCGGAAAGGAAGTGGCCGCCACGGATGCCGTCCTGTCGGGCATTTCGGCCGGCGCCGCGCTCTGGGCCGCCGTCGAGATCGCCAAGCGTCCGGAAGCTGCGGGCAAGACGATCGTCGTCCTCTTCCCGGACAACGCCGACCGCTATTACTCGACCCCGCTTTACGCGGCAGCCTGACCGGCCAGGCGGACCCGCCCGGGAGGCGGGTTCTATTGGAGTCGGAGAAACCGCTTCCGCGGAGGCCAGAAGCTTCCGCGATTTTTTTCTCCCGCCCTTCCTTTCCGAAGCTCCCGGCCTTCCGGTTCAAGGCATAATAAAAAACATTACCTCCGGCCCCGTGCGGCCGGCGGGGCCTCAAACTGAAAGGGAGTCGCAGAACTATGAAACACAGGAAGTCTCTGACCTGGGTGCTGGCCGGCCTGGCCGCCCTGACGCTTGCCTCCTGCGGAGGGCAAGGCAGCTCGCCCGCCGCCTCTTCAGCCGCAGCCTCCCCGGCGGCCTCGCCGACGAACGTGGGAATCATCCAGCTCGTGGAGCACCCTGCCCTTGATCTCGCGAACAAAGGCATCGTGGACGCGCTCGCCGACAGGGGATACCGTGACGGCGAAAAAATCAAGATCGACCGCCAGAATGCCCAGGCCGACCAGTCCAACATGAAGAACATTGCCCAGCGCTTCGTCTCGAACAAATGCGGCATCATCTTCGCCATCGCGACTCCCGCGGCCCAGACGGTCGCAAACACCACGAAGACCATCCCGATCGTGGGCACCGCCATTACGGACTATGAGTCCGCGAAGCTCGTGAAGAACCGGGACAAGCCCGGCACGAACGTCACGGGCACCTCCGACATGAACCCGGTGGCCGAACAGGCCGGGCTGATCAAGCAGCTCGTGCCCGGTGTGAAGACCGTGGGCGTCATCTACAACTCGAGCGAGGTGAACTCCGAAGTTCAGGTGAAGGCCTTCCGCGCCGAGGCGGGCAAGCTCGGCATGCAGCTCAAGGTCGCCACCGTCTCCAACGTGAATGACATCCAGCAGGCCGCCCACAGCCTGGTCGGCAAAGTCCAGGCCCTGTACATCCCGACCGACAACGTGCTCGCCTCGGCCATGCCCACCCTCGTCAAGGTCACGAATCCGGCGAAGCTGCCGGTGATCGCGGGCGAGCCCGGCATGGTGAGGTCCGGGGCGCTCGCCACGATCGGCATCGACTACTACACGCTCGGCCGCATGACGGGCGACATGGGCGCCGACATTCTCGAGGGCAAGGCCAAGCCCGAGACCACCGCGATCCGCTACCAGAAGGACTTCAAGGTGACGCTCAACGAAAAGGCGGCCGCCGAGATCGGCTGCAAGTTCCCCGAGAGCGTGCGCGCGAACGCTGAGATCATCAAATAAAAGGCTCCCGCCGCCCCCTTCATGCGGCTTTCCCGCAGTTGGGGGCGCGGCCTGCCGCCTTACTCCATCCTGGACTCTCTTCCGATGCTTGACATCCTCATTCCCACCGTGTCGCAGGGGCTGCTCTGGTCGCTGCTTGCGCTCGGCGTCTACATCACCTTCCGCGTGCTCGACATAGCAGACCTCTCGGTTGAAGGCACGTTCCCGCTCGGCGCCGCCGTGGCGGCCTCCTGCATCGCCTCGGGGCACTCGCTTGTGACCGCCTTCGCGCTCGCCGTTGCGGCGGGCTGCGCCGCGGGAGCCGTGACCGGGCTGCTCACCACGAAGCTGCGGATTCCGGCGCTGCTTTCGGGCATCCTCACGATGATCGGGCTCTACTCGGTGAACCTGCGCGTGATGGGGCGCGCAAACCTCTCGCTGCTGGGCTCCGACACCGTCTACAGCCTGGGCACCTCGGCCGGCCTCACCGAGGTGCAGTCGACGCTGCTGGTCGGCGTCATCGCCGTCGCGGCGGTGACCGGCCTCATCTACTGGTTCTTCGGCACGGAGATCGGGCTCGCGATCCGGGCCACCGGCTTCAATCCCCAGATGAGCCGCGCACAGGGCGTGAACACCGACAGCATGGTGGTGCTGGGGCTGCTGCTCTCCAACGGCCTGGTCGCCCTGAGCGGCGCGCTCGTTGCCCAGAGCAACGGCTTTGCCGACGCGGGAATGGGCATCGGCACCATCGTGATCGGCCTCGCCTCGGTCATCATCGGCGAGGTGCTCTTCGGCACGCGCAGCTTCAAGAACTGCCTGATTTCGGTCATCCTCGGCTCCATCGTCTACCGCCTCGTGATCGCCGCGGTGCTCGAGATGGGCATGCCGCCGAACGACCTCAAGCTCTTTACCGCGATCCTCGTGGCGCTCGCCCTGTCGCTGCCTCTCATCCAGTCCAGGCTGAAGGCGCTTCGCCACAGCTCAGGGAGGGCCTGAACCATGCTGCTGGTTGAAAACGTTTACAAGACCTTCTTTCCCGGCTCGCCCAACGAAAAGAAAGCCCTGCAGGGCGTAAGCCTGCGGCTCGAGGACGGGGACTTCGCCACGGTGATCGGCAGCAACGGAGCGGGCAAGTCCACGCTGCTCAACGCGGTCGCGGGCGTCTTCCCGGTGGACCGGGGCCGCATCGTGATCGGGGACACGGACGTCACGCGGATGCCCGAGCACCTGAGGGCGCGCTTCATCGGGCGCGTCTTCCAGGACCCCATGATGGGAACAGCCGCCGGCATGCAGATCGCGGAAAACCTCGCAATGGCGATGCGCCGCGGCAAGCGTCTGGGGCTGCGCTGGAGCGAGAACGCCGCCGAGTACAGGAAGTTCCGGGAGCTGCTCGCGCAGCTCGACCTCGGGCTCGAGGACCGGCTTTACTCCAAGGTGGGGCTGCTCTCGGGCGGACAGCGCCAGGCCGTGACGCTACTCATGGCGACGATCCGCCGCCCGGAGCTGCTGCTGCTTGACGAGCACACCGCCGCGCTCGACCCGAAGACGGCCGAGAAGGTCCTCGCGATCACGGACAGGTTCGTGCGCGAAGGACACCTCACCACGCTCATGATCACGCACAACATGCGCGACGCGCTGCGCTTCGGCAACCGGCTCATCATGATGCACAACGGCCGGGCGATCGTGGACGTCCGCGGAGAGGAGAAAAAGAAGCTCCAGGTGGCGGACCTGCTCGCGCTCTTTGAGAAGGCCTCCGGGGGCGAGGCCGACATCCCCGACAACATGCTGCTCGGATGAAGGCCGGCGGGCTGCCCAGAGCCGGGAGAAGCTCCGCTAAAAATCCGCAGACCTGAGTCCGCCGGACCCTTTCAGCACTGTATAAGCTGTTTCGAAAAACAGCTGGCAGGCTCGCGGCACATATTTGCCGCGCCTGCGGACGAGTGACAGTGTGTTGACTGGCAGGTCCCCGCCCAGGGAAAAGAACTCGACCTCCTTCTCGCCCAGCTCCGGGCACAACGTGTCCGGAACCAATGCCGCTCCCAGTCCTGCGGAGACCAGGGCCGGCACGGTCAGAATCGACTGCGTTTCAAGCGCCACCGCGGGCTTGACGCCGTAGCGCGCACACAAGATTTCAAAATACTCCCGGAAAGCCTGACCCGACTTCATGATGATGAAAGGCAGGTCCGCAACCTTGGAAAAGGAAATCCGGGGAAACGGCGGCCGGCCGGGGCCGGGTACCTTCATGCCGCCCCTTGCGGCCAATTTCCGAGGCACCGCCAGAAGCACATTTTCCTGATAGACCTCTACTCCGACGAGTTCCTTCGTCATCATCCGGGAAATCACGAAGGCGCAGTCCACCTCGCCGTTACCGGCCGCGGACACCAGTTCCTGCGTCGTGAGCTCGGTAATCCGAACGCGGATTCCAGGATAACGCTCGGCAAAAACCGGCAGAATGCGGCTTAGAAGAGTCTCCGAGCGGTACTGCGTAGACCCGACTCTCAGCTCGCCGGACAGACCAGTCTTGAGATCCTCGAAGTACTGGTGGCGCTCCCTGAGAATGGCCTCGATACGCCTTTCGCAGTCTAGAAAATATTTTCCTTCCAGTGTGAGCTTCCAAGGTCCGCCGCTTCGGTCGAAAATCACGATTCCGTTGTCCTCTTCGAGCCTCTTGACAAACTGCGACAGCGAAGGCGGAGAAACGAACAGCTGCCGCGCGGCAGCGGAAATGGCCCCGGTCTGAGCAACGGCTTCCAGATAACGAAGGGGTTTACCGGTCATCGCAATTTCCCCTAATTAATTTTTCGAACCAGGCTGAAACATTCGGTTCCGGCGGTTGTTTCAAGCGTTAACTTTTATCCTAATTTTTATCAACAAAATTAATAATAGTCAAAACATATTCCGCAGTCTACGATCCTCCCCATTCCTATCAGGCAGGCGTGACAAGCGCATCTTTTCAGCCTTTCACTCAGTCGGATATTTACTCATCGGGGAGACAGAGATGCTCGATATGATCATTCGGAACGGACGCATTGTCGACTGGAAGAACAATATGAACCAGATCGGCAATCTTGGAATAAAGGACGGCCGCATTGTCTTTGCCGGAGGATGCGATGCTGCGGCCAAAAAGGAAATCGACGCCCGGAACATGCTGGTCATTCCCGGCATCATCGACAGTCATATGCATGCCTCCTCATGGCTGGGCGGTCCCATGAGCTTCAGGATGCTTGCGGCGGCGGGCGTCACCACAGCCATGGAAATGGCCGGCCCCGTCGATTCAGTGAAACAATATCTGGCCGCTTACGGTACTGGACTTAACATCGCGCTGCTCGAACAGCTGCGGCCGTTCAAAAACATTTCCGGTCCTGCCCCCAATGAGGCCGAACTGAAAGCGGCGGTCGAGGCCGCTCTGGAAAACGGTGCATACGGCGTCAAGCTTCTCGGCGGACACTATCCGATGACCCCGGAGTCCACGGCCAGCCTGATCCGGCTGTGCGCGGAAAACAATGCGTTCCTTGCCATACATGCCGGGACGACGCAGCAGGGATCCAATATTTCAGGCATGTCCCAAATCATAGAGCTCGCGGCAGGGAATCCCTTTCACCTCGCTCACATCAACGCCTACTGCCGAGGCATGGTCTTGCCGCTGAAGGACGAACTCTCGCGGGCCGAGGAGTTGCTTCTTGCGCACCCTGAAATCGAGACAGAGTCCTACCTTTCCCCAATCAACGGCTGCAGCGGGCGGTGCTCGTCAGGGATTCCTGAAAGCGGGGTCACCCGCAACTGCCTAATCGCGTCGGGATATGAACCGACGCGCTCGGGACTTGCCGCAGCGATCCGGGACGGCATCGCGCAGGTTCACGCCCTGCGGGACGGACAAACCGTACTCGTGAACGCAACTGAAGGGATTGAGCTCTGGAAGCAAAAAAACAGTGATGTCCCCGTAAGCTTCAGCGTCAACCCCGGGCTGTCGCGTTTTTTCTTCGCTGTCGGCAAACGCCCCGACGGACGCTTTCTTGTCGACAGTTTCTGCACTGACGGCGGCGGAATACCCCGCAACGTGATCCTTTCCTGCGGTCTGGCCCTTGTCCGCTTCAAGGCGCTGTCATTAAATGAATTTGTCCTGAAGAGCAGCTACAAAGCCGCCTGCCAGATGGGGCTGACTTCAAAGGGACATTTTTCACCGGGTGCCGACGCCGACGTTACGGTTGCGGATCCCGCCAGACAGAAGGCCGTCTACACGATCAATGCGGGCCGGATCATTTACCAGAACAATCAATTTCCAGTCTCCGGCGGCGTATTGATCACCACCCCGCAGGGCGCGCGCGCGCCGCTTGCTCCCAGCCTGGGCAAGCTCGTGATCAACGTGAGGTCTCTGCTCCAAAAGCGACGGGGCGCAAAGCTCTCCTCCGGTCTTTGACTTTTCTCCGCAGCCCTGTCCTGCGGCACTCTCTTAAAACTTCCAGCAACGGGAGAATCTTTATGATCTGGATTGGTATTGCCATTGTCATTCTGACTTTCTACCTCATCTACAAAAATTATGAAGCCCGCCTAATCCTCGCTCTCTCCGGAATTGTGATGGCCGCAATCGGCTGGCTGGTCGAAGGCTCTCCGGTCACCGTCGGCACTGCAGTCAACGCCTTCGTCAATCAACTGGTCAACGGAGGACTGGTTCCGACGATCACCACGGTGATGGGATTTGGCGCGGTTATGACCTATACCCACTGCTCCGACCATCTCGTCAACGCACTGGTCCGGCCGCTGACGCATGTGCCGGCCATCGTCATCCCGGGGACTGTTTTGATTACCTGGGTTCTCAACATCGTCCTGCCGTCGGCAGCAGGCGTAGCAGCCGCTGTAGGCGTCCTGCTGATTCCCGCACTCATTACTCTGCGGGTCAACCCGGTCATGGCGGCCGCCGCCGTGTTTTTAGGAACTTGGGGTTCGACGATCAGCCCCGGGCTCATGTTCAACCCTCAAATCGCCGACATAGCTTACAAGGCTGGAGAAATCTCTGCGCCCGACGCCATGATCGTCATTTTCCAGGAAGCTGGTCCGGCCGTCTGCGGTGCTGTCGTGTCAGCCGTCGTGCTTGCGGTTATCTGCTGTATTCTCAAGGAAGGCGTAGGAACAGCGCATCCGGCGCTCAGCCCGGCCGGAGAAGTCAGGCACTTCAGAGTCAATCCCGTCATGGCGCTCATTCCTATTGTTCCTCTTTTCCTGCTCGTCATCGCCTCTAAGCAGGTAGGACTACTGCCGACGAAAACCTTCTCCGTGCCTGTCTGCATGCTGATTGGCACCGGCCTGGGCTTCATCGTGGGCCTGTTTCGCAGGCAGGATCCCGGTGACATCTCGCGTCAGTTCTGCAAGGGGGCGGGAGACGGATTTAACAATATCGTCATCTTAATTGCAGCCGCTTCTCTTTTCGCCGCTGGAATGAAGTCCATCGGCTTGACCGGAGCCATGATCGAAGCCATGAAGGGCTCCCGGTCGATTGCCATGATCTCCGCTGTCATCGGCCCCTTCCTCATGGCTGTTGTCTGCGGATCCGGCAACGCGGCAGCTTTAGCCTTCAATGAAGCCATCACGCCTTATGCGGCAGACTTCGGGATGACGATCGTGCAGCTCGGCGCCGTCGCTCAGCTTGCGGCCGGCATCGGCCGGACCATCTCTCCTATTGCGGGCGGGTTGATCGTGCTGTGCGGCATTGCGCACGTCAATCCCATGCTGGTTGTTAAACGGACCACGGTTCCCTGCCTGTTCGCGCTTGTAGTCGTTACGATAGGCATGTATTACATCTGAACGGGCAGGTCCGCGCTGTTAACGCGGACTGCCCGGGCGCAGGAGGGCGCGCTCTATCGGCCGCGTCTTCCTGAACCCCATGATGGGAACCGGCGCCTGTATGCAACTCGCACCGGTAGGGAACACAGCGGCTGAGCGTCAGCACCCGGGTGTGCAGAGCCGGATCGGCCGTCTTGCCGCACCAGGCCCGCAGACTCAGGTTGAGCTGTTCAAGAGACTCGCAGCGCATGCCCGCCAGCGCGTTGTGCTTGACGTACCCGACGCTGCGCTCGACCTTGCCTTTGGATCGGGGCTTGCGTACGGCGGTGGCGACAGGGGTGAAATCGTACTGGTCTGTCAGAAACTGGTAACGATCCGTGAAGCGAACCTCGCCCCGGCGCTTGTGGGAAGCCACCAGCGAGGCCGCGTTGTCGCTGATCACCTGCCGGGGAACGTCCTGGAAATAAATAAATGCCTGCTCTATGCCCTGCAGCCAGGCCTCCTGTGTTTCTTTTTCAAACGCCATGGCGAAAATGCGTCTCGAGTAACCCAGGACGGCGACAAAAACGTGCACTCGCGTCCGCAGCCCCGCTATTTCGACGTCTTTCTCTCCAAAGTCAATCTGCATCTGGTCTCCCGGCTGGGTCTCAAATCTGCCGGGCGAAGGCTGGTTCTGAAGCTTGACCTGGTGCCGGAAATCTTTGATGAAACGGTTGAAAGTGTCCTGCCGCACCACCACCCCATAGTTTTCCTTGATCAACCGAACAGTCACCGGGGCGCTGCATTCTGCCCTGAGAAAAAGCGCCCTGGATTCCTCGGCCTTTGCCTGGAGGAATGCCAGGCCGGGACCTGGATGCCGGCCGGCTTTCCGAGGAGCAATGCCTCTGATGCATCGCCTGATGGCCTGGCGAGAAACGTGCAGCGCACGGTGAATGGACCTGATGCTCTGGCCTTGCTCGTGCAGTGCCAGAATACTTTGCCGAATTGATTGTGAGAGCATGAAGTCAGACCTTTCGACTTTCTGCTCTGATGTTTTAACGAATCGCGATCCACAATGGAACCCTCTCATGTCGAAAAAAATGGGAGGGGCGGCCACTTCATTTTGAATAATTGGTGGTCAATTTATTTCGCTTCACAACATCCGTCAGGCGCGACCAGCTCTTCCTGAAGCTTCTCGGACTATAAAGATCACAGTCGCGATGGGATTCATGAAACCAAGTCAGAACTTTGCGGTTACCGAATGAAAAGCGCCGGATTCGACCTTGAAGACACGGTTCTTGTGACGGACCGGGGCTATGGGAGCCTCTATAACGTGCAGAAGATGCTCGATCTCGAGCTGCGCTTCATTCAGGGCGTCCGCATAGCTGAAGACTCGATCCTGCGTGCACTTGACCGCTACAGCGCGTCTCTGCGCAATGTGAGCTTCTACAACTCCAGGCTCGGGGTATACGCAAAGACGATCAAGGAAGACTGGACCCAGAACACGGATTTCGGCCCCGTTGGAAAACCGATCTACGTCCACCTTTACCGCTTTCCGGGAGGAGATGAGCTTGAGATGAAGCAGCTGGCGGACAGGATCGAGGATCTGCTTGACACCCTCAATGAAGGCGGCAGGCGGTCCGATGATCTGTGGAGAAGCTGCGGGCGCTTTGTAGAAATGGTCTCTGGCAGGAACGGAGCGGTGAGATGGGTCAGGAAAGATGACGCAATGCGGGACGCCTGCCGCTATGCCGGCATGTTTGTTCTGCGGACCAATGAGGAAGAGGATCCCTTCCGCGCTCTTTGGGCTTATCGCCTGAGGGGACGGGTCGAACTCGACTTCAACCAGTTCAAGAACCAGGTAGACGGAGACCGTCTGCGCTGCTCGCAGACCGGGTACATTGGAAAGCTGTTCATCTGCACTCTGGCCGCCGCCATCAGGCTCATGATGCTGAAGCGGGCCCGCGACTGTGCTGCTCCGGGAGTCTCTCTCCCGCACAACTCGATTGACTGCCTGCTGGCAAAGCTAAGGTGCATCAAGGCGGACAAACGCCCCAGCGGCAATGCCTGGGTGACGCGGCCCATAACGAAGAAGCAGCGGGATTTTCTCTCGCTGCTTCTGTCGGTGCCCTTCCCGCCTAAACGGAAACTCCCGCTATCCTAGCTCCAGAAGGGGTTGACACAGGACAAACTTAGGCCAAATTAACTTCAAATGTCCCGGAAATTCAATGATTTGAATTTCCGGGATATTTATTTTATGGTAACATAGTCTATAATTAATAAAAACATGCTATCGCCATGGATTCTTCTGAAAACGCCTCCGGCAAAATGAACTTTTCCACTTACACGGACAAACAGGGAAGGACCTATGTCTACACCTACCGCAACAAGTGGGATCCAAAGAAGCATCAGTCGCGCATTGCGGAGCGGCATCATGTCGGCAGGCTGGATCCGCAGACCCGCCAGGTCCGTGTGGGAAAAGCCTTTCTTGCCCTTCATCCGGAATACGCCGGCAGGGACTGGTACTGGGCTGGAAACTCACTGGTCAGCGCACAGGACGTCGGAGAAGCGGAGCCGCAGGAACCGGCTTCCGATGAAGGCTGGGAGCAGAACGAGACCGTTTCCATGGGCTGCACCTGGGCGGCCCGGGAATACTGCATTCTCCACGGCATCAGGGATGACCTGAAGTCCGTGTTTGGCGCGGATCTTGCTGAAAAGCTCATGGATCTGGCCATCTTCCAGTTTGACGCCGGCCAGGCCATGATGCTCTACAGCGACTGGCTCTCAGGGGTTTATCTGCCGGGGGCCCGGCCTTTGTCCAGCCAGAGAATTTCCGAAGTTCTGGAACAGGTGGACCGCGACAAGCTCAAGGCCTATTTCAAGCTCCGCTTCAAACGCTCTGCCGAGGAAGCCCGGCAGCGCAGCGCCCTGATCAAAGCCTCGCTCAAGCCCGGCAGCTATGTCCCGCCGCAAATGCTGGCCCTGGACAGCACGAGCATCTCCACCTACTCCGAGACGATCAGAGACGCCGCCTACGGTCATGCCAAACAGAACCCGGAACTCAGGCAGGTCAACCTCGCCTTCGTCTGCGACTACGTCACCGGAGAGGCAGTCTTCGCCCACATTTACGAGGGGTCCATCAATGACGCGGCCTCTTTCCGTGAAATCCTTTTTCAGATGCGGGACGAAGGCATTGAACTGGACAAGATGCTTCTTGTCACGGACCGCGGCTACAGCAGCATCATGAACACCCAGAAATCCCTGGAGATGAACCTGCGGTTCGTCCAGGGCGTGCGGGTCGTCGAGGACTCGGTCAAACGAAAGTTCGACAAACACAGGAAGGATTTTGAAAAACCTGCCTGCCAGTCAGGCCTGCTGGAGGTTGCCGCCGTCACCGCGCCTGACGCCGAATGGCGCTCCAACCGCCAGGACGTCAAGGTTGCCCTCCATCTCTACAGAAACAACATCCGGGCAGCAAAGGAATCTTTTGACCTGCTCAAGGCCATCGAGAAAGCCTTGAAAAAGAAGAATGAAGGGCGTTCTGTCGACAGCCAGGCCTGGCAGGACGTTAAAAATTTTCTGACCTGCACAAAGGATGACTCAGGACGTCCGGTATGGAAGCCTGACTACGAAGCAATCGAAAAGGAAACGCGCTATTACGGCTGCTTTGTCATCCGCACCAATGAGATTGCGGATCCTTTCGCCGCTTTGGAAATTTATCGGGAAAGGAATGTGGTCGAGCAGTCCTTTGACCAGTTTAAAAACGAAATCCACGGCGACAGGATCCGCTCGACGGACAGCACCTACATCGGCCGGCTGTTCATTTACATCCTCGCGCAGACCCTCAGGACCAGGATGTCCTTCAGTGCGAGGGCTCAGACTTAAAGCAATTCTGATCTGAAGCTCCCGGGCAATTCCCTGACCCTCGCACTGGCCAAACTCAGGAACGTCCAGGCCACGAAGTTGAAGACTCACAACAAATGGGTCAGCCAGCAGTTAGCAAAAAAGCATCGTGATTTGTTCACGATGCTTGGTCTGCCCGTTCCTCCCAGGGTTCTTAAAGACTAGAAACCCCGGGAGTTCAGGCCTAAAGTCCTGCGTTAGGGATCAGTTAACCGGGAGTTTAGGTGACGCGGCCCATAACGAAGAAGCAGCGGGATTTTCTCTCGCTGCTTCTGTCGGTGCCCCTCCCGCCTAAAGTCCTGCGTTAGGGATCAGTTAACCGGGAGTTTAGGTGGGATAGACATGGTTTTGGGCTCCTTTGTGTCCAAAAAACCAATACCACTTCAGGCGGAGGGCAAAAAAATACCCATCCGGGCGAAAGGATGGGTTCAAGTAGATAGAGCGAGAAATCAATCTACTTTTTATTTTATGCCGGAGTTTCCCGGCGTCAACTCAGGTCCAGTGAACCGTTTGATGTAGTCCATCATGTAGTCCACGCAGTTGTACCTGCCTCACAAGGCCTGAATTCATTGAATTCATGGCGTCCCCACAGGGATTCGAACCCTGGTTCTAACCGTGAGAGGGTCATGTCCTAGGCCTCTAGACGATAGGGACTTAACGCTCCCGAAGGGCTTGGCGCCCATCAGCAAGAGACAGAATAATACATCAAAGAAATATAAAAAGCAAGTTTTTCGTGAGGGACCCGCCCCGGAGGGCTTCCCGGCCCGGGTTTAGGACCCGGGCCTGAAGGCCGCCCCGGCGGGCCGCAGGGCTCAAAGCCTCGCGCGCAGCCTCTCGAGCACTTTGTCGCGCCCGATGATCTCAAGCGTCTGGTCGATCTGCGGCACTTTCGCCGCGGCCACCGCAATCACGCGCACCGGCGAGGCAATGACCCCGAACTTGACGCCCTGCTCTTCGCAGACCGCCTTCATCGCGGCGTAGATGCCGGGGGCCTTCCACTCGGGCAGCGCCTCGAGCCTGGGCAGCAGCGCCGCAAGAGCCTCGCGGCCGCCGTTTTCCAGCGACTTCGCGATGTCGGCCTCCACCGGGCTGTAGGGATTGAAGAAGATCATCGCCTGGTCGGCGAGGTCTTCAAGCGTCTGGGAGCGGCCCTTGAGCAGGGCGCAGATCTTCACGAGATCGGCCGATTCGGGGTCGCCGCCGCGCGCGGCGATCCTCTCCTTCACGAGGCCGGCGAGCCTCGCGTCATCGGCTTCCTTCATGTACTGGCCGTTCAGCCACGCGAGCTTCTTGAAATCCATGCGGGCCGCGGCGCGCGAGCAGTCGGCGAGATCGAAAACGCGCGCGAGCTCCTCGCGGCTGAACTTCTCCATGTTGCCGTGTCCCCAGCCCAGGCGCGCGAGATAGTTGAATATCGCCTCGGGCAGGTACCCCGCCTTCTTGTACTCGGTCACGGCGACCGAACCGTGGCGCTTCGAGAGCTTCTTGCCGTCCGGCCCGTTGATGAGCGGCAGATGGCCGAAGATCGGGGGCTCGACGCCGAGGGCCCGGTAGAGATTGATCTGGCGCGGCGTGTTGTTGATGTGGTCCGCGCCGCGGATCACGTGGGTCATCTTCATGTCGATATCGTCGACCACCACCGCGAAGTTATAGGTGGGGATGCCGTCGGCGCGCATGATGATGAGGTCATCGAGCTCCTTGTTGGAGACGGTGATGGTGCCGTAGACGGCGTCGTTCCAGGTCACCTCGCCCTCGTCCGGATTGCGGAAGCGCAGCACGGGCTTCACGCCCTCGGGCTTCACCAGCCCCAGGGCCGCGGCGCGCTCGGGCCTCCAGCGGCCGTCGTAGCGGGGCTTCTCGCCGCGGGCGCGCTGCGCCTCGCGCATCGCGTCGAGCTCCTCTTTCGTGCAGTAGTCCCAGTAGGCGAGCCCCTTGGCGAGCAGCTGGTCGGCCACTTCCTTGTAGCGCGGCAGGCGCTGCATCTGATACACCACGGCTCCCTGGTTGTCATAGTCCAGGTTCAGCCACTTCATGGAATCGAGAATCACCTGAGTCGCCTCGGGAGTGGAGCGCTCCTGGTCCGTGTCCTCGATGCGGAGCAGGAACTTGCCTCCGAAATGGCGGGCGACCGCCCAGCAGTAAATCGCCGTGCGGGCCGTGCCCAGATGCATCATGCCGGTGGGGCTGGGAGCAATGCGTGTGCGAACTTCTGTCATCTCGATTCTTTTAATTCCAGAAAGTAAAAAACATCCGACGTCCGTCCGAAGCCGGACTTTCTCTTGAAAATAACAGGTTATTTTAGTCCATCAGCGCCCCTTTCTCCCGAAGGACAGGGCCTACGCATGAATAACCTCGGCATAAACCTCTGAGAGGGCCTTCAGTGCGCTTGGGACTGCATGCAGTTTGTGCATGGATCGCCGCTTGCTCATTGCGTCCTTCCCGGTCTTTTCAGTTTCTTTCTGCTGGAGCTTGTTGAGGACGGCTATGCCGAATTTGTTCAGCAGTATCCTGTTGTTGATGTAGTTTGCGTTCTTGCACTGGGTTCGGTCCTGGTAGAAGTCGACGTCGAGCACACAATGCAGTTCGTTCTCTATGCCCCAGTGCCTTCTGACGGCACGGGCTGCCTGGTCTGCAACGAAGGGATGGTCCCAGCGCAAGGTGGAGATAAAGAATCGGTCGAGCTGTGAGGCATCCCCGCTCTTTTTGTTTTCGCAGGAGGTTGTTGCCCTGACAATGCAGCCTTCCTCCAGTCCGCCCCAGTCGTCCAAATGATCCTGTGCCAGCACAGAGGCCGGCAGCACACACACGGATCTGTGCCCGATGCGCCCGTGGGCCAGGGTGCACTTCGACCCCCAAAGCTTCCCCCTGGTTTCCGTGACATCGGCAAACGCCATCTGTATGTCCAGGTACAGATGCTTCTGGTTGCCTTTGACCGCGAGGCAGCAGTCGCCGCCGGCGTCGACCAGTTCCCGGGCAAATTCCTTCTGCGTATTGAGGGCGTCCGCAGTCACGACACAGCCTGCCAGATCAAAATCCTTGACCATTTCCGCTGCATACGTGATCTCGTTTCCCTTGGGTCCAATCAGCTTTTGCCCGAGGGCTATCCCGTTTTCCGTATCCCAGAAGCACAGAAGGTACCGGCCCGAGGCAGCCTGCGGATTCTTGCTGGCCCGAACCGCCTGGCCGTCCACTGCGACAATGCGGGATGCCATCTTGTCCAGCAGCGGCGTGACAAGACGACTGTAGAAGGAAGCAAACTGCTGCGGATCAATAAGCATCAGCAGCCTTCGCACGGTGTCGTGGGAGATGTTTTCCCGCGGAAAGTCAGGAAAATATTCTTCCGGCGCCGGGCGGTTGTTGGCCCAGTAATCCGCGATCTGCACGCAGCTCGTCTGTCCGGAAAGGCCGGCGGGCAGCGCAACGAGGTACACATAGTCCAGGGGGTAAACCACCTTGAACTGCTGCCGCTCATCCTTGATTTCCGGCATGAACGTCCTGACGGCGGACTCTGCTGCCGAAGGGGTCGCCCGTGCGGTCTTGTCCTGTTCCATCTGCTCAACCTGTTGGCGGAGCTGATAGTTCATGGAATACCGGAACTTGCCGTCCACTACGGTACCCGCCTGGGTCCTGATTTACTGCCCGCGCTTTTTTTCCGGGTTGTAGACATACTTTGACTTGAAGACGCCGTAGCGCTGGTTTTTGGCATTCCAGTTCACCCCGCAGCCCTCGGGGATCGATTCCAGAATTTTCGAATCAACCGGCATGGGAGTCACCATTATTTCTATGCATATATATTATATGCATATAACATAAAAAAGTCAAGTTCCTTTTGTCTCTTTTTCAGGCACTTGATTCGTTCAGCCAGATTTACTCATGCGTTCGCCCTGCCCGAAGGAGAAGGGAGGGCACCGGCTCCGTCCAAAGTCCGCGCAAAATGCTATACTGCCCGGCTCGATGGGGAGTAGTCGCGGGTTCCGGTCCTTGAAGTCCGGGCCCTGCCTTCGTCAACATACCTGGCCCGGACGGGCTGTGGCGAAGGCTTCCCGGGCGCAGACCCGGAAACGGCAAGACCAGAGGAAGGAGACGGATTCTGCTGTCCGGCTCTTCGGAACCGCCGCCCGACACCGCTTTTGTTGCGGCGCTGAGGTCCTCTTTAACCAAAATATAAAAGACCCCCTGTCATGCTGGAAACCATTCTTCTCAGCACCTGCGCCATTGCGCTCTCTGAAATCGGCGACAAAACGCAGCTGCTGGCCTTCGCGCTTGCCGCGCGCTTCAGAAATCCCCTGCCGATCGTGCTCGGCATTTTCGCCTCTACGCTTCTCAACCACGGACTCGCGGCCTCTCTGGGCTACTGGATCAACACCTGGCTCACCCCGGGCCTTCTCCGCTGGGTGCTGGTCGTCTCCTTCATCGCGATGGGCCTGTGGATGCTGATCCCCGATCGGGACGACGGCAGCGCGGAAAAAAGCCCGTATGCGAAATACGGGGCTTTCGCCGCCACCGCCATCCTGTTTTTCCTGGCCGAAATGGGAGACAAAACCCAGATTGCCACCGTGGCGCTCGCCGCCAAGCTGGGAACCGTGATCCCCGTGATGATGGGCACCACCATCGGCATGCTGCTGGCGGACGTGCCGGTCGTGTTCGTGGGCGACCGCTTTGCCAAATACATTCCAATGAAGCTGCTGCACGCAGCCGCCGCCCTCGTTTTCATCGGCTTCGGCATCGCGGCGTGGCTGACGGATCCGGCTTCGTTCATACAGTCGCTGCCTGAAGCCTCCCGGGCCGCCGCGCCCTGAAAAGACAGGCCGGGCTAGCGGCCGGAGGCCTCTGCGAGCCGGCTCCTGGCCGCGGCCTCATCCTCCCGCGCCTGCTCGGACTGCCTCGCCCGGCGCTCCTGCAGGGCGGACATCGAGAATTCGCACCCGCAGTAGAGCTGGTTGTAGAAATGGTTCTCCCGGAGCAGGGCGCCGCGGCGCTCCTGCAGGCCGCCCTTTCTCCAGTTCCGATCCCAGAACTCGACGTCGGGATAGTGCGAAACGGCCCATCGGCCGGCCTCCGAGACCTGGTCGAGGCGCTTCCAGCGGCTGGAGGCGAGCGTGGTCGTAAGCACGGGAATGCCCTGTTCATGGGCCACTCGCGCCGCCTCGAGCAGCCGGTAGCGGAAGCAGGCGAGGCAGCGCGCCCCGCGCTCGGGCTCCTGCTCGAGCCCCCGGACCGCCTCGCGCCATCCGCTGTGGTCCCAGTCCCCGTCGATCACGCGCAGTCCGAATCTCGCGGCGTAGGCGCTGAGCTCATTTTTCCGGACCTCGTACTCCGGCTGGGGAAAAATGTTCGGATTGTAGTAAAAAAGAACGGGCTCCCAGTCGTTCGCGAGCATCCATTCCAGGATCGCGGCCGAACAGGGCGCGCAGCAGCTGTGCAGAAGAACTGTTTTTTTCATCACCGGAGGAAACCGAAAGAAAAAAGCGGCGGAAGCCCTATTCTGCCACCGGACGGCCGGACTGTAGACGCCTGGAATGCAGGGCCGCCTTTTCGCTTATGATGGGGCCGTCAGCCTCGTGGAGCCGGTTCAGGCTGCGCTTTTATCCTTATCCGTTTGAGCGGCGTTTTCCATGACACTCCAGAAGCTCTTCATCACTGACATCGCGGACTCAGGCGCCGGCATTGCCTGGAGGCAGGCCGCAGGGCGTTCGGTGCGGGTGTTCGTGCCCGGGGGACTCCCGGGCGACGTGCTCGAGGCCCGGCTGATGCCCGGCCCGGCCGGCTCGCACTCGCTGAGCGCGCGCCCCGAGCGCTTCCTGCAGCGAAGCCCGTCCCGCCGCGAAAAACCCTTCTGCCCGCAGGCCTGCGTCTGCGGAGGCTGTCCTCTGGCCGCCCTCTCTTATCCGGCGCAGCTTGACTTCAAGCGCAGGCGCCTGGCGGAGCTTTTCAGGGACATCGTGCCCGAAGGCCTGATCCGGCCGGTCCTGGGGCTCGAGCCCGGCGAGCGCCCTGTCCGGAACAAGGCGCTGCTGCATTTCGCGGGCCGCAGCGAAGCCCTCTCGGTCGGGCTCTACGCCCCGGGCTCGCACCGAGTGCTCGAACAAACCGCACGCTGCCCTCAGTGCCCGGCGTGGATGGGAGAGACGGCGCTGGCCGTGGCGCGGGCCGGCGCCAAGCTCGGGCTCGGCGCCTGGGACGAACGCAGGCTCGAAGGCGCGCTGCGCGCGCTGCTGATGCGGGACGCCGGCGAGGGCGGAAGGCTCGCCGCCCTCGTCACCGGGGAAAAGCTCTCCGCGCAGGCCCTGTCCTGCATCCGCGAGGCCATGCGCTCGGCCGGCGTCACCTCCGCTTCGGTCTGCGTCAATTCCGAGCCTGGGAACGCGCCGCTCAGGGGAGAGATGACCCCGATTCTGGGCGACGGCTCCGTCAGGGTCTCATTGTGCGGGCTCGGCTTCAGGGTCCGCCCGGAAACCTTCCTGCAGGTCAATCCGCTTCAGACCCCGAGGCTTTACGACCTGGCCCTGTCCCTCGCTCAAATCCGCCCGCAGGACCGCGTGCTCGACCTGTACTGCGGCGTCGGCACGCTCACGCTTCTGGCGGCCCGGCAGGCCCGCGAGGCCTTCGGCGTTGAAATCGTGCGGGCCTCAGTCGAGGAGGCTGAGCGCAACGCCGAGGCCAACGGCATCCGCAGCGCCCGGTTTGCCTGCGGGCCGGCCGCCGGGATTCTGCCGGAAATCGCCCGCGCGGGCTTCTCGCCTCGCATCGTGATCGCCGATCCCCCGAGAAAGGGGCTGGAAGCGGGCGTGGCCGAAGCGATCTGCGCCCTGAGGCCCGAAAAAGTGGTCTACATCGCCTGCGGGCCGGGCGCCCTCGCCCGGGACTGCCGGAGGTTCGCGCAGCTCGGCTACCGGGTCTCGGCCCTGTGCCCCGTGGACCTCTTCCCCGAAACGCTGCATGTTGAGACAGTAGCGTTGATGTCAAGGGTCGAAGGGAAATAGCCGCGAAAGTTTAGGTATACTGCGGTTTTCGGGCAATCGGGCAAATTTAGCATAGTGCAGGACAAACGCTTCTCGGTAACTTTCTAAAGGCAAATCAGGTCAAATAGTGCGAGGGTTGAGTTGCCGCGATAGATGCCGCTATGTTGAGTTGCCAGGTTAGATGTTGGGTAGTTGTGACTGCGAGATAGATGTTGGAAAAAGCTTCCACACTACCATCAGAGGCGACAAGCTTTTTAAACAATATTACATTCACACATTTACAACTATGAATGTATACGATATAATATGTACCTCTCTCGGAGGTGAAAATCATGGGATTCAGAGAAGACGCCAAAAAAATAAAGGCGCTCACAGATGAGAACCGTCTTGCGATCATGCTTGCGCTCCAGCATGGAGAGAAGTGTGGATGTGATCTGCTGAGGGAACTGAATATCACGCAGCCGACTCTTTCGCACCACATGAAAATTCTTGCAGACAGCGGCCTTGTTGATTACTACAAAGAGGGAAAATGGATGCATTACTCCATCTCCGCAGACGGCGTCAAAGATTTCCGGGAAATGATCGGTTCCTATGCAAGATGCGAATGTGAAACAGACAGCAGCGTATCCTGCGGATGTAAAAAAAAGAAGTAATCCATAGCTGTCATTCACAGGCAGTCCTTTGGGACTGCCTATATAAAGGTCATAAGCATAGATATATATCAATACATCAAACTAATGGAGGCAAAGGCATGAACAATCAAAGCAAAGGCATGAATACATTTCAGCGGTATCTTTCTGTGTGGGTACTGCTCTGCATGGCTATAGGGGTACTGATTGGGCATTTTGCCCCGGCCATTCCTGCCACACTCGGCAAATTTCAGATTTCCGGCATTTCGATTCCTATCGCTGCTCTCATCTGGGTCATGATCTACCCTATGATGATGAAAGTAGATTTTCAGAGCGTAAAACAGATTGGGAAGAATCCAAAGGGACTTCTGGTCACATGGGTGACAAACTGGCTGATCAAGCCTTTCACTATGTATGGAATTGCTTACCTGTTTTTGTTTGTCGTATTCAAAGCCTTCATATCTCCGGGACTGGCAATGGAGTATCTTGCCGGAGCTGTGCTTTTAGGAGCTGCTCCATGTACAGCGATGGTGTTTGTGTGGAGTACGCTTACAAAAGGGAACCCTGCTTATACGGTTGTGCAGGTGGCCACCAATGACCTTATTATTCTGGTGGCATTTGTTCCGATTGTAAAATTCCTTTTAGGTGTTTCCAATGTGGTTGTTCCCTACAGCACTCTGTTCGTCAGCATTTTTCTGTTCGTCGTGATTCCGCTTGTGGGCGGTATCCTCACTAGGATAACCGTCACGAAACAAAGAGGCGCGGATTATTTTGAGAGCACGTTTGTCCACAAATTCGACAATGCCACAACAATAGGTCTGCTGTTGACGCTGGTGATTATCTTCAGTTCACAGGCAGAGGTGATTCTGTCTAATCCACTTCATATTGTGCTGATCGCGGTGCCGCTAACCATTCAGACATTTTTGATTTTCTTTATCGCTTATGGAGCAAGCAAGCTACTGAAATTACCGCATGATATTGCGGCTCCTGCCGGGATGATCGGTGCATCAAATTTCTTTGAACTTGCGGTAGCTGTGGCGATTGCACTATTTGGTACGACAAGCCCTGCAGCGCTCGCTACTACTGTAGGCGTTCTGACGGAGGTGCCCGTCATGCTCTTGTTAGTGCGAATAGCAAATAAAACGAAAGCGAGTTTTGCGTAATGTGGACTTTTGTTCAGGATCAGATCCTTGGGATGAGGTGGTTGAATGCCCTGATTGAGCAGTTGCTGCTCATGGTTGGACTTAATTTAGATAGTCGGATTGGCGGCAGTATACAGTTCTTCATTTATGACACAATTAAAATCACGGTATTGCTCTGTGTATTGATCTTTCTGATTTCTTACATTCAGAGTTTCTTTCCTCCGGAGCGGAGCAGGAAGATCATGGGAAAATTTCATGGAATAGGAGCAAATGCTGTAAGCGGAGGGTATGGAAATTCTTGTGGGCGCCCCCTTTAGGTTAATCGAAGAAAGGTGCGATCCTGTCTCCGAACTCAATGGTTAATTCTCGCATGGCAGTTTTCCAATAAGGTGATGGCCTCACCCATCTCCTCTCCACCTTTCGGATCGCCAGGTAAAGCAGCTTCAGCGCAGCGGTCTCGCTTGGGAAAGAAGCTCTTGTCTTGACAACCTTTCGCAGGTCCCGGTTCAAGCTTTCAATGGCGTTGGTGGTGTAGATCAACCGCCTGACGGCGGGTGAGAACTCAAAGAAAGGAATCACGCGATCCCATGCGTCCAGCCAGATTTTTTCGATGTAGGAATATTTTTTCCCAAGTTCCGACTGGGCAAAATCGTTCAGCGCCTGACGTGCTTCCTCGGCGTTGACAGCACGGTAAACAGGCTTCAGCGCAGCAACAACCGCCTTGTAATCCTTGTAGTTGACCATTTTGAGGCTGTTGCGGATCAAATGGACGATGCAGGTCTGCAGCATCGTTTTCGGAAAAGCCGTCTCCAAAGCCTCCTGCATCCCTTTAAGCCCGTCCGTGACGGCGATAAGAATGTCGTTGACGCCTCGATTCTTCAGCTCGTTAAAGACTTTAAGCCAGTATTTGGCACTTTCATTTTCGGCCATCCAAAGACCCAGGACATCCTTCTTTCCATCGGTATCCACGCCCAGGGCGATATGGACTGCCCGGGGAGTGACCACCCCGTTTTCGCCCCTTGTCTTGATCCTGATGGCGTCAAAGAAAATCACCGGATAGACAGGGCTGAGAGGACGGTCCTGCCATTTCTGAAGCTCGGGAAGTATGGCGTCGGTCACATCGCTGATGAACTCGGCGCTGGTTTCCATCCCATATTCGTCGTAAAGATAGCCCTGGATTTCCCGTGTCGTCAGGCCTCGGGCATAAAGGGCCAAAATTTTTTCGTCGAACCCATCCAGCGTCCTTTTGTGCTTCGGAACAATCCGGGGTGTGAAGCGGCCTTTGCGGTCCCGGGGTACGTCCACATGGATGGTTCCAAGCTTGGGAGACTTCAGGGTTTTGGAGCTGTGGCCATTGCGCTCATTGTCACCCGGACGTGCCTGGCCCTTTTCATAACCCAGATGATGGGTCATTTCGCCCTCCAGCATTTTCGTCAGCAGCCGCCCCAGCAGGTGGGCCATGAAATCATCCGCTTCCCCGGAGGATTTGATTTCCCGGCCGGACTTCTTCAGGTCTTCCAGAATCTGTTCCGCGAGTTTGTCAAAAGGATCAGGTGTGCGTCTCATATTTAGGCTCTCCAAGAAGCATTATCTCAGAGCGCCCACAAAATTCTTTACACCCTCTGTAAGCGCTCTGCTTGTGGGACGGTGACACCTTTCTGCTCTTGCTCCTCCATTCCAATCTTCATGGGCTTTACGAGCGCAGGATGCTCGCGCCGGACGACGGCACCCGCATCGAGCTCTTCAACTATGTGACCGGCAGACCCCGGCCGCCGGCCCGCACCTGCGATATCGGCTACCAGCACATGGCTGTGCTCGTCGACAACCTTCCCGAGGTCTGCCGCCGCTTCACCGCGATGGGGGCAGGCTCTACCGGGCCGCCGGCAGCGCGGACGGCCGTCCCGGCGAGGACACCGGCTGAATCTACGGCGAGACGCCCTGGGGCAGCGTGGTGGAAATCCTCGCCAGCTCTTCCTGAGGCCGGCCGAAGGCCGCGCGCCGCATCCCGGGGGCATAAGAAAACGCCCGGAGGGGTACCCCCGGGCGTTTCGCGTTGCTTCGCTCAAGCCCCCTGCAAGGGGCTCTCGCCCGCCTTACTTCGCGGCAGCGGCCGCCTTCTTGCGGATCGTGAACTTGTGGCAGTCATTGCAGACGATCTGCGGCTTGGCCAGATCCGGCTTGTGGCAGTCCGTGCAGTTCACGTCGCCCAGATGGCTGTGGTGAGGATTGGGATCCAGGTTCTCCGTCATCTTGGCGAGCTTGTCGTAGTCGCCGTGGCACTGCTTGCAGGCCTGCTTGGTCACGTAGCCGTCCTTGTTCACCGGCCACTGCTTGCCGTGCAGCTGGGAAATGCTCTGTTCCGCAGCGCCCGCGGAGAGCGACAGCGTGAGTCCCATGGCGAGGGCGGTGAGAACCGCGAAAGTCTTTTTCATCATCAAAGTCTCCTAAGTCCTGTTCGATGGGATTACCGGGCAGCCTTCGCACGAGCGGCCATTTCGCGGCCGGCGATGCGGCCGAAAACCGTCGCGCCGCCAAGCTGCGCACCGCCGATGTAATCGCGGAAGAAGAGTCCGCCCGCGGCGTTGCCCGCCGCGTAGAGGCCCGGAATGCTCCGGCCTTCGAGGTTCTGGACTTCCGCCTTCGTGTTAATCAGCGGGCCGCCGAAGGTCGCGGTCATGCCGCCTTCGTACGGAATCGCGTAGAACGGGGCCTTTGCGATCGGGAAGGGCTGCTTGTAGGTGCAGGGCGGGTTCATCTTCCCGAGCGTGCCGTTCTTAAGGGCGTCGTTGTAGTCGTCGACATCCTTCTTGAGGACCTTCGGGTCGATGCTGATCTTCTTGGCGAGCTCCTCGACGCTGTCGGCCTTGTAGTAAGGCGTGTTGAGCATCTCGAAGCGCTTGACCATGCGATCGATCACCTTGCAGTCGGAGTCCACGATGGCGTAGGCGTGGTTTTCAATCGTCAGCTGGGCGCAGGCCTTCGCCTTGATCACGTAGGTGTTGCGCTCGTCGACGAAGCGCTTGCCGCGGTTGTCCACAATGATGCCGTAGCCGGAGTTGAGCACTTCGTTGGGGTTCACGTGGGTCGAGGCGATAATCGGGCCGGCGTGGAACTGGTCCATGTTCACGAACTTCGCGTTGAGCGGACGGGCCAGCGTGATGTTGGCGCCGGTGGTGGAGCGCGAGCCGCGGATCGCGAGACGGGAGGCCCAGCCGCCGATGTACTGGTCGGTGAGCTCGGGGTTGGCCGAGAAGCCGCCGGTCGCGAGCGTCACGCCGCCCTTCGACATATAGGTCTTGTAGCCCTCGGGGGTCATCGTCTTCACGCCGATCACGCGCAGGCGGTTGTCGGTCAGCAGCTCGAGAGCGCGGTTTTCCCAGAGGAACACGACGCCCTTGGACTTCGCGAGCTTGAGCAGCATCTGAACCATCTGGGAGCCGCCGGTGATGCCCTTGCCGTTGATCGAGTTCACGCGGTACTCGCGCGGATAAGGAGCCTTCTTCACAGGCCTGAACTCAATGCCCACGACATCGGCCAGCCAGTCGAGTCCGGCGGGGATTTCCTTCGCATAGGTGCGGGTCAGGTCCGGATCGGCGCGGCCGTTCGAGACCGCCATCATGGCCTTGTAGAAATCTTCCTCGGTATCCTTGATCCCCTGCTTGATCTGACGCTTGGAGCCCCAGCCGCAGACGGAACCCAGAGCATAAATCGCGTTGCCGTCCGGGCGGTCCTTCTGTTCGATGACGGCGACTTTCTTCGCGCCGCTGTCGATGGCGGAAATCGCGGCGACAAGGCCGGCTGCGCCCGCGCCGATGATGAGGGCGTCATAGGTTTCGGCCTTGGCGGGACGAGCCTTCACCTTGGCGAACGTGAGCCCCGGCACTGCGGAAAGGGCAATGCCGGCCGCGCCGGCCTTCAAAATGGAACGGCGGGAGAGCTGAGTCATATTTTTCTCCTAAAGGAAAGCTGCCTTTATTGGATGTAAAGCTTTGTCGGCAGCCGGTGTTGTGGTTCCCTGATTTTCCGAACCTGAATACGTACGTAGCCTGATCCGGATCAAGCGGAATCATCAGAAATACGGCAAACGATCCTGTTTGTAATGATAAGGCGGACGGCGCTCCGGAGCCCTTCGGGCGAGGGAAACAACTTAAGGAAAAAGTCCGCCCTGAACAGGGCGGACCCCAAGGGATCCCCGCGGGGCGAAAAGGCGTTTTTTATCGGGAATTGCGCCTGAAGCCGCCGCCAAGCAGTGCGCACACGGCGCTGCGGTGCGGCGCAAGCCGCGAGCCCCCCGCAAGGCCCGAAAGGCTCCTGCCGCGCGGAGCGGGCTCGGCGCCCGGGCGGACGGCCGCCGGGGCGCTCGGCTCGTAGGGATGGTCGAAGATCGGATCGGCGGGCGGCGCCGGAGGCGTGTAGGTGCAGGCGCGGCCGCTCCTGCGGTGCACGCGCGCCCCCTCCCGGGGCTCCCGGTGCACGGCCAGCGCCTGGCGCTCCACCTTCTTCTTGATGAGCTCCTCGATCGCGGCGAGCTGCTTTTCGTCCTCGCGGGTCGCCAGCGTGATCGCAAGGCCCTTCGAGCCCGCGCGGCCCGTGCGGCCGATGCGGTGCACGTAGTCTTCCGCTGCAAAGGGCACGTCAAAGTTGATCACGACGGGCAGCTCCGCGATGTCAAGCCCGCGGGCGGCGACGTCGGTGGCCACAAGCACGTGGGTCGCGCCGCTCTTGAAGCCCTCGAGCGCCTTCAGGCGCTCTTCCTGGGTCTTGTCGCCGTGGATCGAGTCGGCGGCGATCCCCGCGTTCACCAGCAGCCTCGTGAGCCTGCGGCACACGAGCTTCGAGTTCACGAACACGAGCACCTGGCGCAGCGCTGCGCCGTCCTCGCCGCCCGTGCGCAGCAGCTGGATGAGCGCGGCCGACTTTTCGGTATCCCGCACGACGAACCATTGCTGAGTGATGGTGTCGGCCGCGGCGTTCTGGCGCGCCACCTCGATGAGAATCGGAGTCTTGAGGAACTGACGGGCGAGCTTCTTGATTTCCGGCGAGAAGGTGGCCGAAAACATCAGACTCTGCACCCCCTTCGGAATCAGCTGCAGAATGCGGGAAATATCAGGCAGAAACCCCATGTCGAGCATGCGGTCAGCCTCGTCGAGCACGACGATCTCCACCTGGGAGAGATTCGTGGCCTTCTGCTCGATATGGTCAAGGAGCCGCCCCGGAGTCGCGGTCAGAACCTCAACGCCGCGGCGCAGCATCTCGCTTTGCGGACGGATGTCGACGCCGCCGAAGACGACGCCCACCCTCAGGCGGGTCTTCGACGCGTAGGCCTTCAGGTTCTCGTTCACCTGGTCGGCGAGCTCGCGGGTCGGCGCGAGAATGAGGGCCCGCACGGGATGCCGGGCGGGCGACGCGCTCGAGTTCTCGTGCGGCAGGATCCTCTGCAGCAGCGGCAGGCCGTAGCCCGCGGTCTTGCCCGTGCCGGTCTGGGCCGCGCCCATGACGTCCTGGCCCGCGAGCACCACCGGAATCGCCTTCTGCTGAATCGGGGTGGGCTTCACATAGCCCACCTCACTGATCGCCGCGAGGATTCGGGGATCAAGCTGAAACGAGGAAAAATCCTGAGGTTCTGTCATAGGCAAAGGGTCACTCCACGAGACATACGAAACTGCCGGGGCCGGAACAGCCCGGGAGGCGCGCCGACGCAGGCTGGGCCTGGAGGGAACGGGATGAAAATGGTAGGCCAGGTAGGACTTGAACCTACGACCAAGCGATTATGAGTCGCCTGCTCTAACCGACTGAGCTACTGGCCCGGGCCCGCACCGGTCCGCCCCTCAATCGGGAAGGACCGGACGGTCGCAACGAGGAAGGTATTGTACAGAAATTTTCCGGGCCTAATCCTCAAAGTCCTTGTAGTCCTTGAGCCGGGCCTTGGCTGCGTTGCTGCGGAGCTTCCGGAGCGCCGCAGACTCGATCTGCCTCACGCGCTCGCGGGTGAGGCCGAGCGCCTTGCCCACCTCCTCGAGCGTGTGGTCGCGATTCGAGCCGATCCCGTAGCGCAGCCGGATGACGGAGGCCTCGCGGGCCGTGAGGTCATCGAGCGACTTCACGATCTCGTCGCTCATCGCCGTCTCCATGTAGCGGCGCTGGGGATCCGTGTCCTCATCGCCGCGCACGAAGTCGAGCTTCGTCGCGTCGTCGTCATCGCCGATCGGCGCGTCGATCGACTCGACGCCGCGCATCGCGTTCATGAGCAGGTGCACCTTGGACAGCGGCATGTCGCCCAGCTTCGCAAGCTCGGAGTCGGTCGGGGCGCGCCCGTCGTGGGTCTGCAAATAGCGCTGCTTGATGCGGCGCAGCTTGTTGTAGGACTCGGTCATGTGCACCGGCACGCGGATCGTCGCGCCGTAGTCGGCCACGGCCCGGGTCACCGACTGCTTCACCCACCAGGTCGCGTAGGTGGAGAACTTGTAGCCGCGCCGGTATTCGAACTTGTCGACCGCCTTCATGAGCCCGAGGTTGCCCTCCTGGATGAGGTCGGTCATGGCGAGCCCCCGGTTCACGTACGACTTGGCGATCGAGATCACAAGCCTCAGGTTCGCCTCGATCATCCGGCTCTTGGCGGCCGAGAGGTTGTTCTGGGCGATCTTCACGGACTTGGCGAGCTCGCGCTGCTCGGACAGCGACAGGCACATGCCCTTTTCCAGCTCTCCGAGCTCCTCCTGCAGCGCGAGCAGCAGCGGCATCTTCTCCTGCACGCGCTGCGCGTACGGCGCCTTCTCTGCGGCAAAGCGCTCGAAGAAGTCGGGCTCGGAGGAGCGCAGCGAGAACTCGTCGAGAAAGTGCTGAAGCGGAATGCCGCAGTCCTCGACCGCGAGCGCCCTCATGCGCGACATGAGCTCGTTCACCTTCTTCATGTGATCGCTCACGAGCTCGGAGAGTGCGGCCACGGTCTTTCCGGAGAAGCGGATCACGGAGAGCTCCTTCACGATCGCCATCCGCTCGCGGTTGTACTCGGCCTGGCGCTGCGGATCCGGGAAGCACTCGCGCACCTTCGCGTAATGCCCCTCGCAGCGCCCGATGATGTCCACCACACGCTGCTTCATCGCCTTGAGCTGCTCGGTGCTCATGCCCGAGGCGCCGATGTCGCCCGAGGGCTGCTGGCCGTCGGCCTCGGGGGCCTCGTTCTCGAGCGCCTCGTTGAAGCCGTCGGCCACATTGTCGATCGTGACTTCGTCGGCCTCAAGCTGGCCGCGGATCTCAAGCAGCTTCGGCATTACAAGCGGGAAGCCCGCGAGCACCGACACCAGCTTCTGTGTGTAGAGCTCGATCTGCTTGGCAACCTCGATCTCCTCCTCGCGGGTGAGCAGTTTGTGCGTGCCCACGCCCCTCAGGTACGCCCTCAAGGGATCGCGCGACAGCCCCGCCGACTCCTCGGGCGAGAGGATTTCCGCGGCGTCGTCCTCATCGATGTCGTCCTGCGAATCGGCCGTGACGGAGGCGAGCAGCATGTCGTCGCTGTCGGGGGCCTGGTCGAACACCTGGATGCCCAGCAGCGCAATGCGCTCGGCGACCTCGGAGACCGCGTCCTCGTGGCTGAGGGCGCTCTCGGGCAGGTGGTCGTTGATGTCCTCGATCGAAATCCAGCCCCTCTGGCGCCCCAGGTGGACCAGGGCCTTGTAGCTGTTCGTGAGCTCCTCGGAGGGCGCAAGCGGCTCCTTGATCGAGGCGCTTTTTTCAGCTTCCTCGAGATCGCGCTGCTCTTCCGAGGCCTCGTCCTCATCCTCCATGAAGCTGTCGTCGCCCAGATCGAGGATGCCCTCGCCGCCCTCGGCGGCGCCTTCGGCCGCCTCGGGCTTTGTCTTCGGGCGGCCGCGCCGGCCCTTGACAGCCGCGCGGGACGGCGCCTTCTTCTTCGAGGCCGGGGCAGCGTCGGCCGCTGCCGCAGAACGGGCGCTGCTGCGCTTCTTCCTCGGTTTTTCCTGTTCCGTGTTCTGCACTGATTCAGTCACTTCTGACACCCAAGCAATGTTCGTTGCCGGCTCCGGGCCCCGGACCACAGGGCGCCCGACGAAAGCCGGGAGGCCGCCACCGGAGGCGGCCCGCATGATGTTCTTTCCGTCCGCCCGCTCAAACCGGGTGGCTCCTCTTACTTCTTGCCCTCGCCCTCGATGAAGCTCTTCAGCTTGTCGGAGCGCGAGGGATGGCGCAGCTTGCGCAGCGCCTTCGCCTCGATCTGGCGGATGCGCTCGCGGGTCACGTCAAACTGCTTGCCGACCTCCTCGAGCGTGTGGTCGCTTGACATCTCGATGCCGAAGCGCATTCGGAGCACCTTCGCCTCGCGCGGCGTGAGCGAGTCGAGCACCTGGCGGATCGCCTCCTCGAGGTTCTCGTTCTGGGCGGCGTCGGCCGGGGCCTCCGTCACCGTGTCCTCGATGAAGTCCCCGAGATGCGAATCCTCGTCGTCTCCGATCGGCGTCTCCATCGAGATCGGCTCCTTCGCGATCTTCAGGATGCGGCGGATCTTGTCCTCGGGAATCTGCATCCGCTCGGCCAGCTCCGAGGGATCGGGCTCCATGCCCGTCTCCTGGAGCACCTGGCGGGTGATGCGGTTCATCTTGTTGATCGTCTCGATCATGTGCACGGGGATGCGGATCGTGCGGGCCTGGTCGGCGATCGAGCGGGTGATCGCCTGACGGATCCACCACGTGGCGTAGGTCGAGAACTTGTAGCCGCGGCGGTATTCGAACTTGTCCACCGCCTTCATGAGCCCGACGTTGCCCTCCTGGATGAGGTCGAGGAACTGCAGGCCGCGGTTCGTGTACTTCTTCGCAATCGAGATCACGAGCCGCAGGTTCGCCTCCGTCATCTCCTTTTTGGCGTTGCGGGCCTTGGCCTCGCCCGTGGCCATCTGCTTGTAGATGTCGCGCAGGTCCGCGATCGGCAGCAGCGCGTCGGTCTCCATGCCGATCAGCTTCTGCTGCAGCTGCACCACGGCCGGGATGTTGCGCCGGAGCACCTCGACGAAGGGCTTGCCCGAGTCGAGAAGCCGCGGCGCCCAGTCGAGGTCCGTCTCATGCTTCATGAAGTCCGACAGGAAGAAGTCGACGTCGACCCCGGAGCGGTCCACAACGATTTCCTTGATCTCTTTTTCGATCCCGCGCACCTCCTCGATCGTCCGGCGCAGCGTGCCGCAGAGCCGGTCGACGGTCTTCGCGGTGAAGCGCACGAGCGAGAGCTCGGAGCGGATCGCCTCCTGCTTGGCGATGAACTCCGGAGTGCGGGAGCGGTCCCGGTCGTAGACCTTCTTCAGGTCCTCGTAGAGCGCGGCGACGCGGTCGAAGATGGCAAGCGACTTCTTCTTCAGGTCCTCGAGCTGCCCGGCGGTCATGCCCGAGGCGCCGATGTCGGCCATGTCGTCGTCCATGCGGCTCTTCGGGTCGTTGATGCCGTCGACCACCTCGTCGATCGCAAGCGTCCCCTCGCGGATCTTCTTCGCGTCGGAGAGGATCTCGCGGATCGTCGTGGGGCTGGTCGAAATGGCGATCACCATGTGGTTGAGGCCGTCCTCGATGCGCTTCGCGATGGCGATCTCGCCCTCGCGGGTGAGGAGCTCGACCGAGCCCATCTCGCGCATGTACATGCGCACCGGATCGGTCGTGCGCCCGAACTCGCTGTCCATCGAGGAGAGCGCGGCGTCGGCCTCGTCGTCGCTGTCGGAGTCCGTGACGGCGTTGTCGTTAAGCAGCATCGCCTCGGCGTCCGGCGCCTGGTCGTAGACCTGGATGTTGAGGTCGGCCAGGGTCGAGACCACCTGGTCGATGTCGTCCTGCTCGACCATGGTTTCAGGCAGGTAGTCGTTGAGCTCGGCGTAGGTGAGGTAGCCGCGGTCGCGCCCGAGCTTGATCAGGGTGCGCCATTTCTGCTGCCTCGACTCCGCGTCCTCCTCCTGCGCGTGGTAGGACTTCGCGATCGCCTCGCGCATCGCCTTCTCGCGCTCCTGCTTGCTCGAGCGGCGGCGGCGCGCAGGCGCCTTCCCCAGGGCCTCCTCGGCAATCCGCGCGTCCTCGTCGCCGTCCTCGTCCGAGTCCTCCCCGGACTCGAAGTCCCCGTCCTCGTCGAAGTCTTCGGGCGCGGCGGCCTCGGCCCGCGGGGCCTTCTTCGCGCCCCGGCCGGAGGCGGCCTTCGCGCGGCCGGCTCCCTTCGCGGGCTTTTTCGCGGCCTCGGGCTGCGCCCCGGCCCCGCCGCCCGCGAGCTCGGCAAACTCCTCATCGGAGACCAGGCAGATCCATCCGTCCGAGTCTTCCCCGTCCTCCGGGGCGCCTTTGCCGCCGTCCGATTCCGATTTCATCAGCTCCTGGTATTCCTTATCTGAAACAAGAAGGATCTCTCCGGACTGGAGAGCATCGTCATCAGAGGCCGGGCGCGAAACAGATTCCTGCGCCGTCTCCGCCGAGTGTTTGTTTTTTGCCATTTGAATCCTAAATTCTCTGAAGGGCGAGCTTTCCGCATCGGCGCGAACCGCGCGCGCCGCCGGCCGCCGGCCGGCCCGCGGTCGAAGCGCCGCCCGAGGCGGCCGCTTTGTCCCGCAGGCTGCGGGCGGCGCAGTCTGCCCTTGGAATTCCTGCAGCCGGCGCCCGTTGATGCGGGGACTGATCGTAAGTTGTGCTGCCGGGACTAGTCATCCGGCTCCCCTCGCGCTCGATGCTGCTGGAAAAAGTTTGTGCCGGCGCCTCCGACCATGGTGTCTCCTGGGCGCCCCTGCGCGAAACGCTGCCGTTTCTGCAGGCAAATATAGATGAAATTATAACACAGGCCCCTCTTTTCCTGACAGGAAAATTTTCCGGCGGGCCTGCGGCGCCGGGCTCTTCCCCGGCCCCGCCCGGAGGCAGGAGGGCCGCCGCCTCAGATCCCCGCGGACGGCTCGCGCCGGGGCGCGCCTTCGCCCGAGCCCGCCTCGCGGATCTCCCGGCTCACCTCGGCCAGGCGCTTCGCGAGCGACCTGTAGAGCTCCTCGTCGAAGGGCTCCTTCGCGCCCGCCTCCTGGCAGCGCCGTCGCAGCTCCCCCTCGGCGATCTTGAGAAAGGCGAGGTTCAGGCTCCCGCGGGCCTGCTCGAGCGTGGTCTCGATTTCGAGCTCCCGGTCGAGCAGCGACTGGTAGAGCTCGAGGTTCGGGCTGTCGCGCAGCGCGTTGAGCAGCGCGCCGCTGGTCTGCGGAGCGTCGTCCTCGGTGCCGCAGCAGGCTCTCCAGACCTCGAGCAGCCGGCGGTCGAGCTCGGTGCGGCCGCCCGCCACCCAGTCCTCCATCTGTCCGGAGAACTCGCGCCCGAGTTCGGGCCAGGCGAGCAGGCAGCGCAGCATCTTCTCGCGCAGGTCCGGCACGGGCACCGCCCCCTGCCTGCGCCCGGCGGCAAAGCGCCCGAAGCCTGGGGCCGGGGCCGCGGCCGCCCGGCCAGGGGCCCAGCCTGTCCGCTGAGCCTGGCTCGGCTCTGCGGCGACGAGGGTCGGGATCCCGATGAGCTCGGCGAGCTCCTGGGGCGCCATCTGGACCTCCATCGCGAGCGATCCGAGCAGCTGCCGGCGCAGCATCGGGGCGTGGGTGAGCGAGGCGAGCAGCGGCTTGGCCTCGCTCACGAACTGGGCGCGCCCTTCGGGCGAGCCCATCGCCTTGCCCTCCTTGAGCGAATTCACGAGAAAGGCGGAAAGCGGGAAGGCGTGCTCGAGCTCGCGCTCGTAGGCCTGCGGCCCCTCGGCCTTGATGAGGCTGTCGGGGTCGTGCTCCGGGGGCAGCAGCACGAAGCGGGCCTCGAGCGTGTCCTCGATCACGGGCAGCACCTGCTCGAGGGCCCGCCGCGCGGCGTGCCGGCCGGCCGCATCCCCGTCAAAGGAAAAATAAATGCGCGGAACGATCTTGAAGAGCTTCCTGATGTGGGCCTGGCCGATCGCCGTGCCGAGCGCGGCCACCGCCTCGCCGAACCCCGCCTGCGAGAGCTGGATCACGTCCATGTATCCCTCGCAGACGATCGCCCGCCCGGCCCTGCGGATGGCCTCTCGCCCCTCCCAGAGGCCGTAGACCTCCTGGCCCTTCCTGAAGATGTCGGTCTCCGGGCTGTTCAGATATTTGGGCTCGCCCTGGCCCATCACGCGGGCGCCGAAGCCGATCACCTGCCCGCGCGGATTGCGGATCGGGAACATCACCCGGCCGCGGAAGCGGTCGTAGCGGTGCCCGTCCTTCGAAATCACAAGCCCGCAGTCCTCGAGAGCCTTGTCGCCGTAGTGCGCCCCGAAGAGCGCCTCGAGCGCCTGCCAGGCGTCCGGCGAGTACCCGAGGCTGAACTTCGCCTGCGTCGCCTCGGAAATCTGCCGGCCCTGGAGGTAGGCCAAAGCGGCGGGAGACTTCCTGAGCTCGAGCGCGTAAAAGCCGCGGGCCCGGTCCATGAGCTCGGTGAGCGACTCGGTCTTCTCGCGCCGCCGCCTCGAGCCCGGCTCCTCGGGCACCTGCATGCCGACCTCCGCGGCGAGCTCCCGGATCGCCTCGGGATAGCTGATGCCCTTGTACTGCATGAGAAAGCCGATCGCGTTGCCGTGGGCCCCGCAGCCGAAGCACTTGTAGAACTGCTTGCTCTGGTTGACCGAGAAGCTGCCCGTCTTTTCGTGGTGGAAGGGGCACAGCCCGAACCAGTTGATGCCCTTTTTCTTGAGCGTGACGAAGCGCGAGACGACATCGACGATGTCGACGCGGTCGAGCAGGTCTTTGATAAACGACTCAGGGATCATCGCGCGGGCCTCCCGGGGCGGGCTTGTGGAGAAAACTGAAGGGCAGGGGCAGAAAAAACGCCCGGACAGTCTAGACCATTCCGGGCGTTCGGGCTCGCGGGCGGAAACACCTCCTTCACCCGGAGCAACTCAATGCGTTTGAACAATGCCGGGGGCGGGGCCCGCGGCTCAGCGTTTTTCTTTCCTCAGGCCTGCTTGCCGGCCGTCAGGCGCTCGCGCACCAGGGCCGAGACGCGGCTCATGTCGGTGCGGCCGGTGAGCCTGGGCTTCACCGCGCCCATCACGCGGCCCATGCCGGCCAGCCCCGAGGCGCCCGTCTTGGCGATCGCCTCGTCGATGACCGCCTTCACTTCGTCTTCCGTGAGGGGCTTGGGCAGATAGCCGGTCAGAACCTTGATCTCGAAGTTCTCTTTGTCGACGAGATCCTGGCGGCCGCCTTTCTCATACTGCGCGACGGAGTCGCGGTGCTCCTTCACCGCTTTCGCGATGAGGGCCGTGATGATGGCGTCGTCGGCGGTCACGCGCTCGTCCACCTCTTTCTGCTTCACTGCAGACCAGAGCATGCGGATCGCGTTGAGCCTCGCGCTGTCGTGGGCGCGAAGGGCGTCCTTCATATCAGACTGAATCTGTTCCCTGAGAGCCATTTTCCTGCCTGGATGCTGAAAAATTAACGCTGGTGTGTGGAATTAGTAGAGCTTCTTCGGCAGCATCATGCTGCGCAGACGCTTGTAGTGGCGCTTGATGGCGGCAGCCTTCTTGCGCTTGCGCTCGGCCGTGGGCTTCTCGTAGAACTCGCGGGCGCGCAGCTCGGTGAGCAGGCCCGACTTCTCGATGGTGCGCTTGAAACGGCGCAGGGCGACTTCAAAGGGTTCGTTTTCCTTGACGCGAATGGTTGGCATTGAGTAAAAACCTTTATTAATGATGAAAGGGAAGAGTGTTTTCCCAAAAAACAATAAAACCCTGCGCTTCCCTCCGCGGAGGGAAACGGCAGACTGGTGATTCTCTCACAAATAAAAGGCTTTGTGTAGCGCAGCAGGACCGGGGCCGCGCAGGAGAAACCCTCCCCCCGGACGGGACCGGAGCCGGCTCGTTTACAATACGGCCATGCTTATCCTAGGTATTGAATCTTCCTGCGACGAGACCGGAGTCGCCCTGATCGACTCCGGCCTGGGGCTGCTCGCCCACCGCATCCACACCCAGATCGACATGCACCGCGCCTTCGGCGGGGTGGTGCCCGAGCTTGCGAGCCGCGACCACATCCGCCGCGTGCTCGCGCTCACCGACGAAGTGCTCGAGGAGGCGGGCCGCAGCCGCGGCGACCTCTCCGCGGTCGCCGTCACCGAGGGCCCGGGGCTGGCCGGGGCGCTGCTCGTCGGCGTGTCGGTCGCGCACGCCATCGGCTACGCGCTCGGGCTGCCCGTGATCGGGGTTCACCATCTCGAAGGGCACCTGCTCGCCTCGCTGCTGGCCGACCCGGCTCCCCGCTTCCCGTTTGTGGCGCTGCTCGTCTCGGGCGGACACACCCAGTTCATGCGCGTGCAGCGCTTCGGCAGCTACGAGCTGCTCGGCGAGACGCTCGACGACGCCGCGGGCGAGGCCTTCGACAAGACCGCGCAGCTGCTCGGCATGTGCTACCCGGGCGGCCCCGCGGTGTCCGCGCTGGCCGAAAAAGGGCGCCCCGGCGCCTTTGAGTTCCCGCGCCCGATGATCCACTCCCCGGACCTCAACATGAGCTTCTCGGGGCTCAAAACCGCGGTCCTCAACACCGTCACCCGGGCCGAACACCCGGAGGATCCGCAGTTCCGGGCCGCCGTCGCGCGCGGATTCGTCGACGCCGTGACCGACGTGCTCACCGCGAAGGCCGTGCGGGCGCTGAAGAAAACCAGGCTCAGCTCGCTCGTGGTCGCCGGGGGCGTGAGCGCGAACAAGCAGCTGCGGGCCGCGCTCACCGCCGCCGTCGAGGCGCGCCGCGGGAAGATCTTCTTTCCGCCCCTCGCCCTGTGCACCGACAACGGCGCGATGATCGCCGTGGCGGGCCTGAAGCGGCTCGAGGCCATGACGGAAGAAGAGCGCGAGGCCTGCCGCCACCGCCTCGCCTTCACGGCCAAGCCCCGCTGGACGCTCACCGAGGCCGCGCACCCGGACGGCGCGGCAGAGCTCTGAAAGCAGAAGAACAAGGAAACGGGGCGCCGGAGGGCGCCCCTTCTTTTTCCCCACCTTCGTCGTTCTTCCGATCAGGCCGCGGACTGCGAAGCGGCCTTTTCCCCGGCCGCCAGAGGCCCGTCCGCATCGAGGACGCTTTCCACGGGCAGACCGAACTCCCGGTATATCCGGCGCCACCGGACTCCCCCGGTCCGGGCCTCCTGCTGCCGGAACCAGTTTGCAAAGCTGAGCAGCTCGATGTTTTTCAGGCTGCTGCGCAGGATGGCGACATGCTTGTGCTAGACCGGCCGGTGCCAGCCCGGCAGCACGGGCACCAGAAGCCCCGCCTTCAGCCTGGGCTCAAGAAAGCTGAGGGGAATGTCGACCGCAATGCCCTGATCGTTCATGACGGCGGCATAGCTCACGTACTCGTCGCTGCTGCGCTTTTCCGGCCCCGGCCCGCCGGCCCGGCCGATCAGCTCCCGGCGCCCGCTGCGGGGGTCGAAGACCCAGTGCTCGAGCGAGTCAAGGGAAAATTCCTCGCTGCCGCAGATCAGCCTCGAGGTCGCCGGCACGTCGCTGCGCTGCGAAAGCAGCAGCGTGTGGCGCGCGAGATCCTCCACCCGCAGGGGCGTGCCGCGGCGCTTCAGGTAGGCCGGCGTCGCGACGAGGCAGTTCGCGCAGCGCACGCACGGCAGCTCATAGAGCAGCGGATTGTCTGCATGGCCGTATAGATAAACAATGTCGGCCTTTCCCTTGAAGAGGGAGTCGAGCGAGTTGTCGGGCTTCACCTCGACCCGGGTTCCGGGGTGTCCGGCTTCGTAGCTGCGCAGCATCTCGAGCACATGCCGGGCCAGCAGCACCGTGGCAAGCCCGAAGCGTATGCGCACGGACGGATTCGCATGCCGGCAGCACTCCGCCTCCCTTTCAATCTGCTCGGAAATCCGGATCATGCGGCGGATGAGGGGAAGCTGCTTGTCCGCAAACTCGGACAGCCGGACGGGCTTTGACGTGCGCTCGAGCATGCTCACCCCCATCGCGGACTCAAGCTGGGAGACAAGCCTGGAAACATGCGGGAGCTCCAGGCCGAGCTCAATTGCCGCGCCGGTGAGCGAGCCGGTGCGGGACACGGCGTCGATCACTTTCCAGACCAGGAGATTGTCAGTAATGTCTACGGCCACGGGCGCGCTCCGCTTCTTCGCCCGGCGCAGGCGCGCACGGGCTTTTATCCATTATAAAAAACACGCCCCTGCGGGGCTCCGCCGCACCGGGCTTCGGAGAGTGAAAGCCCGCCGCGGCGGAGCTTCGCAGGGGAAGCTCCGGGTTTCAAGCCTTCAGCGCAGGAGCCCCTTCGCTGCCTCCTCGCCCGCGATGCGCCCCGTTGAGAGCGAGCTCTGGATGGACACGCCCGTATAGGCGTAGCAGTCGTCGTAGAGAATGCCGTTCGCGACTTCGCCGGCCGCGTAGAGCCCGGCGATCGGGGCGCCGTTCCTGTTAAGCACCCGCGCGTTTTCATCGGTCTTCAGCCCGCCGAAGGAGGCGACGATTTCAGGCTCTGCGTGAATCGCATAAAACGGCGCCTTCCTCACCCCGGTGAGCAGCTTGTCGGGCTTGCCGAAATCGACATCCGAGGGCAGGTTGTTGTAGCGCTCGACCGTCCTGCGGAAGGCTTTCCGGTCAATGCGCATCCGGTCGGCAAGCTCCTCAAGGGTTGAAGCCTTGAGGGCCCTGCCTTCGCGCGCGGCCTTCTCAAGGCCCGCGGTATCCTCGCTGCTGTCGTAGACGCGGAAGTACCGCTTGGAGTCATTGAGCACCATCGCCTTGCCGATGTCATCGTAAAACCCGGCCTCGTTCACAAAGCGGCGGCCCCGCCCGTCCACATAGAGGAAATTTTTCGGAATCCCCGCGGTTGCGTCAGCCCGCACCGACAGCATCGTGCCCTTGCCGCCCTGGAACACGGTGTCTGCGCCGACCGCCATCGCCATCTTGTGGCCGTCGCCCGTGTTGCCGTGAGAGGTTTCGTCCGGCAGTCCCACCGTGGGGCCCGCATACTGGCGCTGCAGGTCCGGATCCCGGTTAAAGCCGCCCGTTGCGATCACCACCGAGCGGGCATTCACCGTGAGCCTGCCGCCCCCGGGCGTGCGGGCGATCACGCCGGTCACCTTTCCGTTCTTATAAATCAGGCTCTGCGCAGGCGTCTGCATCCGGAAGACCACATGGTGCCTGAGCGCGTCCTGGTGGAGGGCCTTCACGATGTACATGCCGCTCGTGCGGGCGAATTTTCCCTCCGGGTCCGGGTTCTCGAGGCGAAGCGCCGGATAGCCCGGATACACGGGCTTGAAGGACGTGAACTTCACGCCGAGATCCTTGATCCAGTGGTAGGTGCCGTTGGACATGTCTGCGATTTTCCGGACCATGGGCGCATAGGCTTTGCCGTTCGAACGGCCCATGATGTAGCGGAACATCGTGTCAGGCGAGAAGCTGTTGTCGGCATCGCGGCCGTCGGTCGCGCGCAGCACGCAGCCCGAGGACAGTCCGGTGGAGCCGCCGAGGACGCCCTGTTTTTCAAGGACGAGCACCCGGCGCGCGCCTTTGACGGCGGCTGTATCGGCCGCCGCGAGGCCCGCCGCGCCGGTGCCGAGAACCACCACGTCCGCGGAGACCGTCTCATGGGCCGCGGCCGCACGCCCGGAGGCGGCTTTGGGGGCCGCCCGGTACCGGCTCAGCCCGGAGCCTGATTTTGAAAGCGCGTCGGCTACAGCGGCGATGATCGCGTTGGAGGTGACCGTCGCGCCGCTCACCGCTTCAACGTTGAGAGACTGATGCTTCACAATCGCCGCGGGCACAGCGGCGATGGCCGGGTCGGAAATCCCGGGGCTTTCATGCTGGCTCGTCACGCGGACGCTGCGGATCGCGCCGCCCTCCAGAGTGACCTCGACCGCAACCGGACCTTTCTTGCCCTGGGCCGTGCCTGTGTAAACCTGGGCCTGGGATGCCGCGGCGAAAGCCATCAGGACGGCGCCGGCGCACAAAAGGAACTTCCTTTTCTTCATGTCTGCCTCTCTTTTTCCGGGAAGGAATCTGGGAACGCCCGAACCTTCGCCCCCGCGCGTCGGTCCGCGCGAGAGGGCTCTTCAGGGCTGAAACCAGTGTAGGAACCGGAGGGGCTCCGCCGCTAGGCAGTTTTGGAAACTCCACTTTCCGCGGCGGAAACATTCCGCCCGCGGCAGGCTTTACCGGGAGGCCGTCATTCCTTGGGGTTCGCGACGTGCACCGGGACCGCCTTCAGCACCTCGGTGAGGACGCTGCCCGCCATTTCGGCGATCACCCCGCGGCGGCCGCCGTTGATGTAGATCACGGGCAGCTGCGCCACCGTGTCCTGCACGTAGACGGGCATCCGCTTCCGGGTCCCGAAGGGGCTCGTGCCGCCCACGAAGTAGCCGGAATTGCGCTGCGCCTGCTCCGGCTCGCAGGGCGCGATGTGCTTGCGGCCCACCTGGCGGGCGAGGTTCTTCGTCGACACCACGCAGTCGCCGTGCATCAGTATCACAAGCGGCTCGCCGTTCTCGTCCTCCATGATGAGGGTCTTGATCATGATGTGGGGGTCGACCCCGAGCTCCTTCGCCGCCTGGTCGGTCCCGCCGTGAGGCACGAAGCCATAGGTGTGCAGCCTGAAGTCGACCTTGTGCGCCTTGAGCCAGTCCGTAGCGGGCGTCGCGCTCACATGTTTTTCCTTTGACATTTCTTCCGGTCTTTTCCTGACAGTTAAAACCACCAGCGGATCGTCTGCTCGGCCTCGCGCAGGAGCAGCGCCCGCTTCACCTCCAAAAACGGCCCGTCCGTGCGCCCGTGGTAGCCCACAAGCCCCGAGGCCCCCACCACGCGGTGGCAGGGCAGCAGGATCGCGAGCGGGTTCGTCCGGGCGGCGTGCCCCGCGGCCCGGGCGCCCCCGGGGCTGCCCGCCCGGGCGGCGAGCTCCCCGTAGGTTTCGGTCGCCCCGCAGGGGATGGCGGCGAGAGCGCGCCAGATCCGCTGCTCGAAGGCGCTCCCGCGCGCGAGGCAGGGCTCGTCCGTCCAGTCCCTGCAGTCGAGGCTCTGCGGATTTTCGGCATAGGCTTCAAGCGCGGCGCGCGCCCTCTCCACCGATTCCGAGCCGCAGGTCGCGGAGGCCTCCGGACGGCTTCCGGGAGGATACACCTCCACGCCCGAGAGCATCCCCGAGCCGTCGGCGAGGATTTCGACGTCGGCAAACGGCCAGCGCAGCAGCCGCACCGCGCGGCCCGCCGAGGACCGCCTCATGAGGCCTCCCCTGCGGGCGCCGCCCGGGCGGCGCGGGCCGCCTCGAGGTCCCGGTCCCAGAGCCCCTTGGGCAGCGGGAAGACCAGCGACTCGCGCTCGCCCTCCTGCTCTTCGACCAGGGCGCCTCCGCAGGCGCTGCGGATCCGCTCGACCACGTCCCGCACGAGCGGCTCGGGAGCCGAGGCGCCCGCCGTGATGCCGATCCGCTCGATCCCCTCGAGCCATTCGAGCCGCACGTCGCCGGCCGTGTCGACCAGGTGCGCGGGCACGCCGACGCGCTCGGCCACCTCGCGCAGGCGGTTGGAGTTCGAGCTGGTCGAGGAGCCGATCACGAGCACGAGCTGCACGGCCGCGGCGAGCCGCTTCACGGCGTCCTGCCGGTGCTGCGTCGCGTAGCAGATGTCGTCCTTTTTCGGGCGGTCGATGTCCGGAAAGCGCCGCCGCAGCGCCCGGGCGACCTCCTCGGAGTCGTCGAGCGAGAGCGTCGTCTGCGTGACGTAGGCGGTCTTCGCGCCCGCGGGAACCTTCAGGCCGGCGACATCGGAGGCGGTCTCGACGAGCTCCATGCCGCCCTCGGCCTGCCCCATGGTGCCCTCGACCTCCGGGTGCCCGCGGTGCCCGATCATGATGACGACGCGGCCCGCCTCGCGCATGCGGGCCACCTCGCGGTGCACCTTGGTCACCAGCGGGCAGGTGGCGTCAAAAACCCTCAGACCGCGGCTTCTCGCCTCGCGCTCGACCGCGAGCGGCACCCCGTGCGCCGAAAACACGAGCGTCGCCCCCTCGGGCACGTCCGCGAGCGAGTCGATGAACACCGCGCCGCGGCGCCTGAGCCGCTCGACCACGGTGCGGTTGTGCACGATCTCGTGGCGCACATAGATCGGGCGGCCGTAAATTTCAAGCGCCCGTTCGACGATCGCGATCGCGCGGTCGACGCCCGCGCAGAATCCGCGGGGCTGGGCGAGCAGGATTTTCACCATCGCAAGCTCCTTATGAGGGAAAGCGCCGCGCCTCTGCCGGGCGGCGCCTTCCGCGTATTTTAAAAGAGGCGGCAGTATTCCTCCTGATGCGCGATCGCCTCGGTTCGTATACAATCCGACCCGCGTTGAAAAATTCCGGCCGCAGGAGAGGCACTTCGCCGCGGACTCCGGAAGAGCAGTTGCCGCTTGTGGCAAATAAATATTTTTTGACGTATAATTAATGTTTTCAGCAACGCCATTGCGTGCGAGATAACTTTTGCTTCCTCAGCACCCGGCGTTTTTTTATCATTTTGAACTGGAGATAGCGATGGCACGAGTGTGTCAAGTCACCGGCAAGGCGCCGATGGTCGGCCATACCGTCTCGCACGCGAACAATAAAACCAAGCGTCGCTTCATGCCCAACCTGCAGTATCGTCGTTTCTGGGTTGAGAGCGAAAACCGTTGGGTCCGCCTGCGTTTGACGACGGCGGGTCTGCGGACGGTTGACAAGGTTGGTATCGATGCGGTTTTAGCGGATCTCCGCGCCCGCGGTGAGATGTAATTCAGGAGCTTCACCATGGCAAAGGGAAATCGCGAAAAGATCAAGCTGGAGTCGACCGCCGGTACCGGTCACTTCTATACGACCACGAAGAACAAGCGCACCACTACGGGCAAGCTGGAGTTCAGCAAGTACGACCCGGTGGCCCGCAAGCACGTGATCTACAAGGAAACCAAGCTCAAGTAATTTCGGGCTGCACTTTCCTCACAAAACCGGATGGCTCGCTCCATCCGGTTTTTTTGTGCGCATATGCTTCAAGAGAGACCCACCAGCATAGCTGGTGGTTCTCCCTGAGCGCCTGAAAGGCTCTCATACCAGCCGCGCCCAAACGGGCGCTCATGCGTCTGTCATTCGCATATCTGCTGCCAGCCGCCCGTAAAACGGGCTATTTGCAGATTACCTGCCCTTGAATGGGTCCTCGGCAAACGGCATGCTTAATTGGGCACCCAGTTTGTCTTCATCCAGTTGGTGTCTGATGTACTCCGCGATCTTGGTCTTGTTTTTGCCAACCGTGTCCACGTAGTACCCTCTGCACCAAAATTCTCGGTTTCGGTACTTAAATTTCAAATTCGCAAATTGCTCGTAAATCATTAGGCTGCTTTTCCCCTTGAGATACCCCACAACTGCTGAGACGCTGTACTTCGGGGGCATTTCCAACAGCATATGCACGTGATCCGGGCAACACTCCGCTTCTACGATGTTGATGCCCTTCCACTCGCAGAGCTTGCGAAGTATTTCTCCGACAGCCCGCTTTTTCTCGCCGTAAAACACCTGCCGGCGATACTTTGGCGCAAACACGATGTGGTACTTACAGTTCCACGTCGTGTGCGCCAAGGTTTTTGTATCATTCATTCTCGCAACTCCTCTTAGTTAGGCTGGAGCAAATGCAGTGGCTAGACCGCATTGCTCTTTTTACCAAACTCGGAGGAGTTGTTTTTTGTGCAAAGCTATAAGCTTTACTGAACTCCCAGCCTAGCTGGGAGTTTTCTATTTACCAAAAAAGCCGCGCGGGCACCCCAGCGCGGCTTTTTTGTCCCCCGGAGCGCCCGCCTTTCGGGCGGGCCCTCTTTTTTTTCAGCGGCCGCGGGGGGCCCCGCCCTCGTGCGCGGCCCGCGCCGGGTCCTCGGCCACCCGCTCAAGCACCGCGGAGAAAAAGCCGTCGGTCGCGTTGGCCTGCGGGAGCATGACGAAATAGCTGCCCATCCTCTCGCGCTCCTCGGCTGTGAAAGGCACCTTCTGGGCGGCGAGGATGTCCGGGGCGCTGCGCAGCTCGAACTCCGGGTGCTCGGCGAGGAACGCCTCGACCACGCCCTGGTTCTCCTCGCGCAGCACCGAGCAGGTCGCGTAGACGAGCCGGCCGCCTTTTTTCACGAGGCGGGCCGCCGAGCGGATCACAGAGGCCTGGACCGCGTTGATGCGCTCGAGCTCCGCCACCGAAAGCCGCCAGCGCAGGTCGGGATTGCGCCGCAGCGTCCCCGTGCCGGTGCACGGGGCGTCGACCAGCACGCGGTCGAATTTTCCGATCAGGCGGCCGAGCCGGCGGTCGTACTCGTCGCGGATCGCTATCGGGTGCACGTTGGTGAGGCCCGAGCGGCGGAGCCTGGGCACCATGCCGGCGAGCCGCTTCGCGTTCACGTCGAAGGCGTAGAGCGATCCGGTCGACTTCATGAGCGCCCCGATGGCGAGGGTCTTTCCGCCCGCGCCCGCGCAGAAGTCGCAGACCATCAGCCTGCGGCAGGGCGCGAGCAGCCTCGCGATGAGCTGGCTGCCCTCGTCCTGGATGTCGACGCGGCCCTCGCGGTAGACGGGCCAGGAGCCGATGCCCACCTTCTCGGCGAGCCTCAGCCCGTCGGGCGAGTAGTGCATCGGGGAGGCCTGCACGCCGCGCTCGGCGAACTCCTCCGCGACGGACTTCGGGTCGGCCTTGAGGGAGTTCACGCGCAGGTCGAGCGGCGCGGGCTGGGCGATCGCGCGGAAGAAGGCCTCGGCGTCGGGGTACTGCGCCCTGATCCTGTCGTAGAGCCAGTCGGGCAGCTCCGCGCGCACCGGGGCCGGGGCCTCACTGACGTCCTTGGCCTTTGCGAGAACCGCGTCGAGCGCGGCGGCGTCGCGCCCCGCGGCGGCCTCGGAGATCTGCCCGCGGCCAAAGCGCAGGGCGAGCGCCACGAGGGCGGCAAGCCGCGGCGAGCGCTCGGGCACGGCCGGCGCCATCGCCCAGGCGATCGAGGCGAGGTGCCGCAGCGCGTAGTACACGGTTTCAGCCACCAGGCCCCGGTCGCGCGACCCGAGCTCGTGGTTTTTTCTGAAATAAAGCGACAACAGCACGTCGGCCGGGCCGTCGAGCTTAAGCACCATGTGCAGCGCGTCGGCGAGGTGCCCCACGATGAACGGCGTCCCCGCCACGGCCTCGCCGCGGGGGCCGCGGCCGCCGCCCGGCCGCCCCGCGCCCGCCGCCCGGGGACGGGAGGCGCCGCGTCCTTTGCCGCGCGCCCCGGCTCTCCCCTCGAAGTGTCTGTTCCGCTGTCCGGGCATGCCCATAGCTCAAAGCCTCCAGAATGCAAAAATGCAGGCCGCCTCTTTCCCGATCAGGGCGGAAAGCGGGCGGCCGATGAAAACAGGTTTCCTGAACAAAAGCACGAAAGGCCGTTCAGGCGAAAATCGCAAGCTCCCGGGCGGTGTCGTCGTCCATCACCGCGCGGCCGCCCTCGAGGCGGACGCGGCCCTCGAGCACCGCGCGGCACACGCGCGGATAGAGCACGTGCTCCAGCTCGAGCCCGCGTGCGGCCAGGGTCTCGGCGGTGTCGCTCGGCAGCACCGGCACGACGGCCTGCCCGATGATGGCCCCGCCGTCGAGCGCCGCGGACACGAAGTGCACGGTCGAGCCGTGAACGCGCACGCCCGCGTCGATCGCCCTCTGGTGCGTGTCGAGGCCCTTGAAGAGCGGCAGCAGCGCCGGATGGATGTTGAGGATCTTCCCTTCGCGCGGCGCGACGAACCGCTCGGTGAGAATCCGCATGAAGCCGGCGAGCACGATGAGGTCGGGCTCGAACCGGTCGACCTCCTGGGCGAGCCGCTCCTCGAAGGCCTCGCGGGTCGGGAAGAGCTTGTGGTCCACGGCGACCGCGGGGATCCCCTCGCGCCGGGCCGTCTCCAGCCCGCGGGCGCCGGGGCGGTTGGAGATGACCGCGGCGATGCGGGCCCCCGGGTTCTGCTCCCAGCGCTGCTCGCGGCTTGCGCGCAGAATCGCCTCGAAGTTGGAGCCCCGGCCGGAAATCAAAATGACGATGTTTTTCATAATGACGCTATTGTAACGGAAGGCCGGGGCTGCACTTCGCAGCCGGATCCCGCGGCCGGTATAATGTCTGCTCTTTGTTCCCACAGAAACGGACGCAGTTTCCTCCTCCCATGAAGGTCTTCCTAGGCTTCCCCCCGCAGCGCGCCGCGGCCCGCACGGCCGTCGCGATCGGCAATTTCGACGGCGTGCACCGCGGCCACCAGGTGCTGCTGCGCGGCGCGGCGGACTTCGCCGTCTCGCACCCCGGGGTCACGGCCTGCGCGCTCACCTTCGAGCCGCACCCGAAGGAGTTCTTCTGCCCGGACAGCGCTCCGGCCCGCATCTCGACCCTGCGCGACAAAATCGCGCTTTTCTCCCGCTACGGCTCGGAGATGGCCTGCGTCGCGCGCTTTACCCGCGCGCTCGCGGACATGACCCCCGAGCAGTTCGTAAGCGGCATCCTTGGCGCGAGGCTGCACGCGGCCTTCGTCGCCGTGGGCTCGAACTTTACCTTCGGGCGCCGGGGCAGCGGCACGGCCGGCGACCTGCGGCGGCTCTGCGAGCCGCTCGGCATCGAGGTGTTCGCGCCCGAAGTGCTGCGCGAGGACGGCGGCTGCGTCTCCTCCTCGAGGCTGCGCGGGCTGCTTGCCGCCGGGGATCTCGAGGAGGCCGAGCGCCTGATGGGACACCCCTGCACGATCACGGGCCGCGTCGGGCACGGCGAGGAAATGGGCAGGAAGCTCGGCTTTCCCACCCTCAACCTGAGGCCGCTGCCGCCCGGCTGCCGCTCCAGGCCCGCGGCCGAAGGAGTGTTCGCCTCCTGGGTCTGCGGGCTGGCCGACCGGCCCCTGCCCGGCATCACGAGCATCGGCTGCCGCCCGACGCTGGGCGAGCGGCTGCGCTACACCTGCGAGACGAACGTGCTCGGCTGGAGGGGAAACGCCTACGGCCGGATGATCCAGGTGCGGCTCGTGCGCAAGCTGCGGGACAATCGCAAGTTTTCCGGCCTTGAGGAGCTCAGGGCCGGCATCAGGGGCGACGAGGCTGCGGCCCGCGCCTTTTTCTCGGAGACGCAGGGAGGCCCCGGCCGGGCCTTCGAAGAGCGTCCCTCCAACACTTAATCCAACCGAAGAGCCCGAGGGGGCCGGGAGATTAACAGAACATGGCCAACAGCGACAATCAGACGAGGAAGTATCCGCTCAACCTGCCGGATACGCCGTTTCCGATGCGCGGAAACCTTCCCCAGCGCGAACCGCGCTGGATCGACGAGTGGGACCGCAAGGACCTCTACCACGTGGTGCGGCGGGCCCGCCAGGGAGCGAAGAAGTTCATCCTGCACGACGGCCCCCCGTATGCGAACGGCGACATCCACCTCGGCCACGCTGTTAACAAGATCCTGAAGGACATCATCAACAAGTCGAAGCTGCTCGAGGGCTACGACGTGCCCTACGTGCCGGGCTGGGACTGCCACGGCATGCCCATCGAGATCCAGATCGAAAAGCAGTACGGGAAGAACATCCCCGTTCTGGAGCGCCAGAGCAAGTGCCGCGCCTACGCCCACGAGCAGGTGGCGCGCCAGATGAAGGACTTCAAGCGGCTCGGCGTGCTCGCCGACTGGGGCCACCCGTACCTCACGCTGCGCCACGAGACCGAGGCGACGGAAATCCGCGCCCTCGCGAAGATCATGGCCAAGGGCTACGTCTACCGCGGCCTGAAGCCCGTCAACTGGTGCTTCGACTGCCAGAGCGCGCTGGCCGAGGCCGAGGTCGAGTACAAGGACATCAAGAGCCCCACGCTCGACGTCGCCTTCCCGCTGCTAGAAGAGGACCGCGCGAAGCTCGAGAAAGCCTTCGGAGTGGCCGTCACGAAGCCCGCCGCGGCCGTGATCTGGACCACGACGCCCTGGACCATTCCGGCCAACCAGGCCCTCAACGTCCACCCCGACCTCGACTACGCCCTGATCGACACGGGCGACAGGCTGCTCATCCTGTGCGAGAAGCTCGCCGCAGAGGCCCTCAAGCGCTACGGAATGACCGGCCGGACGCTGGCCGTCACGAAGGGCCGCGCGCTCGAGATGATCCGCTTCCGCCATCCGCTCGCGCAGATGGACAAGGGCTACGACCGCTGCTCGCCCGTCTACCTGGCCGAGTACGTCGACGCCACCGCCGGCACGGGCATCGTGCACTCCGCCCCCGCCTACGGCGTGGACGACTTCAACACCTGCAAGGCCTACGGGATGAAGAACGACGAAATCCTGAGCCCCGTGCAGAACGACGGCACCTACGCGGCCTCGCTGCCGCTTTTCGGCGGCATGAACATCTGGAAGGCCGGCCGCAAGGTGCTCGACACGCTGCGGCTTGCCGGCAACCTGCTCAACGAGGACTCGATCGTCCACAGCTACATGCACTGCTGGCGCCACAAGACGCCGCTCATCTTCAGGGCCACCTCCCAGTGGTTCGTGAGGATGGACCGCTCGACGCCCGACACCAGGGGCGTGCTGCAGCCCGAAGGGGCCCCCGAGCCCGAGCCGCTGCGCGAGATCGCGCTGCGCGGCGTGGACGCGACGAAGTTCTATCCGCCCTGGGGCTACAACCGGCTGCACGCCATGATCGCGAACCGCCCCGACTGGTGCCTGTCGCGCCAGAGGACCTGGGGCGTGCCGATGCCCTTCTTCGTGAACAAGGCGACCGGAGAGCTGCACCCGCGCACGCTCGAAATCATGGAAGAGGTCGCGAAGAAGGTCGAAAAAGGCGGCATTGAGATCTGGACCACGGCGAAGGCCGAGGACTTCATGCCCGAGGACGAGGCGAAGCTCTACGAGAAGACCAACAACACGCTCGACGTCTGGTTCGACTCGGGCACCACGCACTACACGGTGATGCGCGGCAGCCACAAGGACGATCTCGGCTTCCCGGCCGACATGTACCTTGAGGGCTCCGACCAGCACCGCGGCTGGTTCCACAGCTCGCTGCTCACCGCCTCGATGCTCGACGGCCGCCCGCCCTACAACGCGCTGCTCACCCACGGCTTCACGGTGGACGAGAACGGCGAGAAAATGTCCAAGTCGAAGGGCAACGTCGTCCGCCCGCAGGAGATCTCCGACAAGTTCGGGGCTGAAATCCTGCGCCTGTGGGTCGCCTCCACCGACTACACCGGGGAGCTGCGCCTCGGCAAGACCATTCTGAAGGGCGTCGTCGACTCCTACCGGCGCATCCGCAACACGCTGCGGTTCCTGCTGGCCAACACGAGCGACTTCGACATCGAGCGCGACGCCGTTCCGGTCGCGCAGATGCTCGACATCGACCGCTGGGCGCTCGCGCGCGCCGCGCAGCTCCAGCGCGACGTGATCGCCGACGCGGACCGCTGCGAGTTCCACACGATGGTCTCGAGGCTGCACTCCTTCGCCTCCGACGACCTGGGCAGCTTCTACCTCGACATCCTCAAGGACCGGCTCTACACCTGCGGGGCGAAGAGCCTCGCCCGCCGCTCGGCCCAGACCGCGCTGTGGCACATCACGGCGAGCTACCTGCGGCTCATGGCCCCGGTGCTCACCTTCACCGCCGAGGAGGCCTTCGCGGTCTTCAGCCCGAACAAGACCGGCACGATCTTCACCGAGACGCACCACAGCCTGCCCGAGATTCCGCAGGCCCGCGAGCTGCTCGCGCGCTGGGCCCTCATCCGCGAGGCCCGCGCCGTCGTGCAGAAGACGGTGGAGGACCTGCGGGGAACCGGAGCGGTGGGCTCGTCGCTGCAGGCAAACGTCTGCATTACCGCCTCGGGCGACACCTACAAGGCGCTGGCGGGCCTGGGCGACGAGCTGAAGTTCGTCATGGTGACGAGCCGCGCCGAACTCCGGCAGGGCAAGGAAGGCTCTCCCACGGCCTGCACCGCCGAGGCGAGCCGCGCGAAGAAGTGCCTGCGCTGCTGGCACTATGAGGAGGACGTCGGCTCCGACGCCGCCCATCCGGACCTCTGCCCGCGCTGCGTCGAGAACCTCTTCGGGGCGGGAGAGACCCGCACGAAGGCCTGAGGCCCCGGAGGACAGCCGATGAAGCCAAGCAGCAGGACAGGCGGCGCGGCCCGCTGGTTTCTGATCGCCCTGGCGGTCTTTGCGGCCGACCAGGCCGCCAAGGCCTGGGCGAACGAGGCGCTCGCCGACGGATGGATCGAGGTGACGGGATTCTTCAGCCTCGTGCTGCTGCGCAACACCGGCTCCGCCTTCTCGTTTCTCGCCGACGCGGGCGGCTGGCAGCAGCTTTTCTTCGGCGCGGCCGCCCTCGGCATTTCCGCCTTCCTCGCCGCGCTCATCCTCAGGCACCGGACGGACGCCCTGCTGTGCACGGGCTGCGCGCTTGTGATCGGAGGCGCGCTCGGCAACCTCGCCGACCGGCTCCTCGCGGGCGCCGTCACAGACTTTCTCGACTTCCACATCGGCTCGCTGCACTGGCCCGCGTTCAACATCGCCGACGCGGCCATCGTGGCCGGGGTGGCGCTGCTGTGCCGGAAGGAGATGAAAAGCGGCCGCAGCTGAAAAGGCGGGCGGACCCCCGCCCCTTTGCAGCCCGGTCCTGCGCCTCCGGTTTTTTCCGGAGGCGTTTTTTTGCGGCGCGCCGTGCAGCGGCGGGAGGCGCCGCAAACTTCGTATAATGCCTTCATCATGCTGAAAAACATCATCTCCAGAGCCGGCCTCAAAGCCGCCATGAACCTCATCGCCTCCGACATGAAGCGGGTCGACGAGACCATCCACCGCGAGCTGGGCAGCGAAATCCGCCGTGTCGCCGAAGTCGCCGACTACATCACGAGCTCTGGGGGCAAGCGCATGCGCCCCGCCCTCGTGCTGCTGACGGCGGGAGCCCTGGGCTGCACGGGCGACAAGCCCGTGTACCTCGGAGCCGTGATCGAGATCCTGCACACCGCGACGCTGATGCACGACGACGTGGTGGACGAGGCCGACATGCGGCGCGGCAAGCCCACCGCGAACGCCCGCTGGGACAACCCGACCGCGGTGCTCGTGGGCGACTTCCTCTACACCCGCGCCTTCCAGATGATGGTGAAGACCGCCAACCTCCGGGCGATGGCCGAAATCGCAGCGGCCGCCAACCGCCTGGCCGAGGGCGAGGTCCTGCAGATGGACAACGCGCACGACCCGGCCGTCGGGATCGACCGCTACTACCAGGTGATCGAGCGCAAGACCGCCTGCCTCTTCGAGTGCGCCGCTCTCATCGCCTGTTCGGTCTCCGAGGCCTCCGAAGAGGAGGAAAAGGCCCTCGCGGAATACGCCCGGCGCCTGGGCTACGCCTTCCAGATCGCCGACGACTACCTCGACTACGCGGGCGATGCGGCCGTGACCGGCAAGAACCTGGGGGCCGACCTCGAGGAAGGCAAGGTGACGCTGCCGCTCATCTACGCCATGCAGCGCGCGCAGCCCGAAAAGCGCTCGATGATTGAGGAGGCGGTCCGCCGGGGCCACGGCGACTTCGAGGCGATCAGCGCGATCGTGCGCGAAACCGGGGCGCTTGAGGCCTCGCTCGAGCGGGCCGCGCAGGAGGCCCGCGCCGGCAAGCAGGCCCTGCAGGCCCTGCCGGCAAGCCCCTACCGGGACGCGCTCGAGACGATCATCGACTACACCGTTTCGCGCAGCCGCTGAAAAACGCGCCCTGGCGCGCCCCTTTGAAGGCGCCGGCCCGAAGCGCGCGCCTTCACGGGGACTTTCCCCCTTGACCGTGGCCGCCGCAGCCGGCGGCCGGGAGTGACTTCCAATGCCGATCCTAGAGAACCGCCGCATCGTGCTTGCCGTCACCGGCGGCATCGCCGCCTACAAAAGCTGCGAGCTCGTGCGGCTGCTGAAGAAAAACGGGGCCGACGTCTCCGTGGTGATGACCGCGGAGGCTGCGCGCTTTGTGACGCCGCTCGCCTTCGAGGCGCTCAGCGGGCACCCCGCCGCCGTCTCGGAGTGGGACGGCCGCGGCGGGCCGATGCCTCACATCACGGCCACCGAGGGGGCCTCGCTGCTTCTTGTGGCGCCCGCGACCGCCAACATCATCGCCAAAGCCGCCCTGGGCATCGCAGACGATCTCGTGAGCACGCTGTTTGCCGCCCGGCGCTGCCCGGCGGCCTTCGCGCCGGCCATGAACACCCGCATGTGGCGCAATCCCCCGAACCTGAGAAACATCGAGCAGCTCGCCGAGGACGGCAGCCTCGTCTGGGGGCCGGCCTCGGGCGGGCTCGCCTGCGGCGACAGCGGCCCGGGCCGGATGCTCGAGCCGGGCGAAATCCTCGAGCGGGTGATCGGCTTCTTTTCAGAAAAATACCTCCGGGGGCGGCGGGTGCTGGTGACGGCCGGGCCGACCGCCGAACCGATCGACCCGGTGCGGATCCTCACCAACCGCTCGAGCGGCCGCCAAGGCTTCGAGATCGCGCGCGAGGCCGCGCGGGCGGGCGCCTCCGTCACGCTCGTCGCAGGCCCCTGCGCGCTTGAGACCCCCGCGGGCGTCACGCGCATCGACGTCGAAACCGCGCAGGAGATGCGCGGCGCCGTGATCGGGCATCTGCCCGGGACCGAGCTTTTCGTGTCCGTGGCCGCCGTGAGCGACTGGAGGCCTGCCAGCGCGGCAGCCGAGAAGCTTCGCAAGACGGACGCGGCCCCGGAAATCAGGCTGGTTGAAAATCCGGACATTCTGGCCGAGGTGGGCGCCCTGAGCCCTGAGTTCCGCCCCTACACGATCGGCTTTGCCGCCGAGACGAGCAGGCTCGAGGAGCGGGCGCGCAGAAAGCTCGAGGTGAAAAAGGCCGACGCGATCGTCGGCAACCGCTTCGACCTCGCCGCCGGCTCGGAGCGCAACACGATTCTTTATGTCACCCGCGAAGGCGCCGAGAGCTTCGGCCCGGCGGGCAAGGACGAGGTGGCCCGGTTCATTCTGCGCCGGGCGGCCGGCGCGCTCGGGCGCTAGAGAGCCCCCCTTTTGGCCTCCCCCGCCGCAGGCGGGGGAGTAGGATGAAGGCGTCGGGCAGCCCCCCCTCAATCGAAGTGAGAAGCGAATGAACGATCCCTTTGGACTTGAACCGCCCCATGGCGATTACGTGGCTTACCTGCAGGCGCTGCAGGCCGGCCGCATCAGAAACCTGGACCCGCTGCAGATCGCGGGCTCCCAGGGCTCGCCGTCCCCGGCTGCGCCGCGGCGGCATCGCTCCGCGCTCGAGGAGCTCGCCCGGATCTCGCTGCCGGGCGGAGCCCCGGAGAGCGGCCCCGCCCCGGGCGGCCCGGCACTGCCGGAGTCACCCCAGGAGAAAATGCGGCGCCGCGCCCGCAGCGCGGGCCGCAGCCAGGCGATGGCCGCTTTCGGCGGCCTCACGGCCTTCATCGGCTTCACGCTCTTTGCGATCGGCGGCGCGCTCGACCGCGAGGAGCTCGTGCTGCTCGGCATGGCGGTCGCCTTCCTCGGCTTCCTGGGCGCGGTGAAAAGCAAGAACTGAGCGCCACCTCCTCTTTAAAACCTACTTTTTCCCTTTCTTCACAGCATGCAGATCGACCTTCGAATTCTTGACCCGCGCATCCGCGCCTGCCTGCCCCGCCCCGCCACGAGCGGCAGCGCGGGCGTTGACCTCCGGGCGCTGCTCGAGCGGCCCCTCACGCTCGAGCCCGGGCAGACCGAGCTGGTCCGCACGGGGCTTGCCATCCACATCGCCGACCCCCGCTACGCGGCCCTTGTGCTGCCGCGCTCGGGCCTCGGGCACAAGCACGGCATCGTGCTGGGCAATCTCGTGGGACTGATCGACTCGGACTACCAGGGCGAGCTCATGATCTCGGCCTGGAACCGGAGCCATGCGGCCTTCACGATCGAGCCTTTCGAGCGGCTCGCGCAGCTCGTGATCGTCCCTGTGGTCCAACCGGAGTTCCGCGTGGTCGACAGCTTCGAAAAAAGCAGCAGGGGCGAAGGGGGATTCGGCTCCACGGGCCTGTCCTGAAGCCCCCCGCCCTCCGCCCTTCGCCCTTAAGCGCGGAGGGCTTTTTTCGCGCGCGCGGCGGGCGCGGCCCCGCCCTCCTGGGGGAAGCGCAGCGTCACCTCTCCGCCCTGGAACCCGACGGTGACGCAGCCGCCCTTCTGCAGGCGCCCGAACAGCAACTCGTCGGCCAGCGGCCGCTCGACCCTGTCCTGCACCAGCCGGCGCATGGGCCTCGCGCCCATCCGGGGATCGACCCCTTTTTCCGCAAGGAAGGCTCTGAGCGCCGGGGTGAAGACGGCGCGCACCTTTTTCGCGGCAAGCCTTTCGGAGAGCTCCGCAAGGAGCTTGTCCACGATTTTCGCGATGAGCTCCCCGCCGAGAGGATCGAACCTCACGATCGCGTCGAGCCTGTTGCGGAACTCGGGCGGGAAGATGCGGTTGATCTCCGCCGTGTCGTCGCCCGCGCCGCCCGCCTCGCCGAATCCGATGACGTTTCTCGAGACAAGCCTCGCCCCGGCGTTCGAGGTCATGATGAGGATGACATTGCGGAAGTCCGCGTGCCGCCCGTTGTTGTCGGTGAGGGAGCCGTGGTCCATCACCTGCAGCAGGACGTTGAAGATGTCGGGATGCGCCTTTTCGATTTCATCGAGCAGCACCACCGCGTAGGGCTGCTTTGCCACCGCGTCCGTGAGCAGTCCTCCCTGCTCGAAGCCCACGTAGCCCGGGGGCGCCCCGATCAGGCGGCTCACCGAGTGGGGCTCCGCGTATTCGCTCATGTCAAAGCGGATGAGCTCCACGCCGAGAGCGCGGGCGAGCTGCCGGGCGAGTTCGGTTTTTCCGACGCCCGTGGGGCCGGTGAACAGGAAGCTGCCCACGGGGCGGTCGTGGCCTCCCAGCCCGGACCTTGAGAGGCGGATCGCGCTCACGACCGCGTCGACCGCCTCGTCCTGCCCGTAGATCGCGCTGCGGATCGACTCGCCCAGGCTCTTCAGGCGGCCGGCCTCGCCCGCGCTTACCGCGTCCACCGGCACGCGGGCCATGGCGGAAACGGTGGCCGCGATCTCCCCGGGGCCGATCACGGTGGGCTTGTCCCCCGGGGCGAGGAGCCGCTGCGCGGCCCCCGCTTCATCGATGACGTCAATCGCCTTGTCGGGAAGCCGCCGGTCGCTGATGTAGCGCTGCGAGAGCTTCACCGCGGCCCGAAGCGCCTCCTCGCTGTAGGCGATCCCGTGGAACTTCTCGAATCGGCCCCTGAGCCCTTTAAGGATCTCGAAGGTCTCCTCCTCGCTCGGCTCCTTCACGTCCACCTTCTGGAAGCGGCGCGAGAAGGCGTGGTCCTTTTCGAAAATGCGCCGGTACTCGTCGTAGGTGGTGGCGCCGATGCACGACAGGCTGCCGTCGGAGAGCGCGGGCTTGAAGAGATCGGCCGCGTCGAGGGATTGCGAATTCGAGCTCGAGCCCGCCCCGATCACGCTGTGGATTTCGTCTATGAACAGGATCGTCTCAGGATGCGCCTTCACCTCGTCAAGGAGGGCCTTGATCCTCGCCTCGAAGTCCCCGCGGTACTTGGTGCCCGCAACGAGCCCGCCCAGGCTGAGCGAGCGCACGACGCGGTTCCGGAGCACGCAGGGCACCCGGCCCGAGGCGATCCTCTCGGCCAGGCCCTCGGCCAGGGCCGTCTTGCCGACCCCCGCCTCGCCCACGAGCAGCGGGTTGTTCTTTCTGCGCCGGCAGAGGATCTGGATCATCCGGCAGATTTCCTCCTCCCGGCCGACCAGCGGATCAAGACCCCCTTTCTCCGCCTTCTCATTGAGGTTGACGGTAAAGGACTCGAGGGCGCTGCGGCGCCTGGGAGGCCGCTGCGCGCCGCGGCAGGGAGACGCGCCGGCCTCGGCTTCATCAGCGGCATCGGCCCCGGCTTCGTCCTCCTCCTCTTCCTCCCCGTCTCCGGGGCAGGGGCTGTCCGGGCTGCCGGCAAAACCGTTACGGCACAGCCACTCCGTCACCCGGAGCTTCGTCACCCCCTGCTCGGTGAGGAAGCTGACCGCCCAGCTCTCCGGCTCGTCGAAAATCGCGACCAGGAGGTCTTCGCCGTGCAGCAGGACGTCGGCCCGCTCGGACTGCTGCACATGCATCATGGCGCCCTCCACCACGCGCTGAAAGCCCACCGAGGGCTGGGGCTCGTCCTCCGGCCCCGTCAGCTTCGGCACCTGGGTGCGGACGAACTCGTCGAGCTCGCAGCGCAGCCGCGCGATGTCGCAGCCGCAGGCGCCCAGCACCCTGCAAACACCGTCGTTCGAGAGCAGTTCGCGCAGCAGGGCCTCGACCGTGATCAGCCGGCATTTTTCGGACGAGGCGGCTATAAAGATGTTCTGGAAATTCTTTTCAAGCTGCTTGTCTATCATTTTCCGCCCTGTATCTTGACTTCGCAGCGAAGGGGGAATCCCGCCGCGCGGGCCTTGTCCATCGTCTCCGCGGCCAGGCTCTCCGCGATGTCCAGCGGATAGACGCCCGCGAGCCCCCGGCCCTCGCGGTGCACCTTCATCATGATGGCCTCGGCCTCCTCGAGGCTGCGGCCGAACACCGAACGCAGCACCTTCACCACAAAATCCATGGTCGTGTAGTCGTCGTTCAGGAGAAAGACGCACCAGGGGCGCGGCCTCCAGAGCTGCGTCTTTTTGTCGGCAAGCGCGAGGCAGCCGCAGTCGGTCTCTTCTTCTCTGTCTTTCTTGCTCATCTGGAATCGGTTGCTGAGGCTTCAGGTCTCTATATTGATTTCGTCTTCCTCCATTCTGCTAAAAAAAACGCCGGGGCGTGAGCCTTTTGCCCGGCCGCGGTCCGCCAAAAAGCGGGAATCCCTGACGAAAGATATTTTTTTATTAGTTAAATCCCTCTTCCCTTGTGCAACTTTTCTTCAGTTGGCGTATTGTCTGATTTCGTGCGGTAAGCTTGATGGGCAGTACTCTGTAATCACGCTCGCTGCTCATACCCTTCGGGCTTTTCCGCGGGTAAGTTTGCGCCGTTCGTCCCGTATGGTCGGGCAACCGGGCGGTTTTTGCTTCAGATGGAGAATTATCAAATGGCTACTGGTACCGTGAAGTGGTTTAATGACGCCAAGGGTTACGGCTTCATTACCCCGGATGAAAAGGGTGAAGATCTCTTCGCTCATTTCTCCGCGATCAAGATGGACGGCTTCAAGTCCCTGAAGGAAGGCCAGCGCGTCACGTTCGACGTGGTTGAAGGGCCGAAGGGCAAGCAGGCCGCCAACATCACCCCGGCCGAATAAGCTGCTTCAGGTCTCGGATCCGCCCGTTTCTTTCAGAAGAAAGGGGCGGATTTTTTATGCTCGGAATTTTCCTCCGGTGCCTCGCCGCCGCAGCGGCCCTGGGGCTGTCTGCCGGGAGCGCCCCGGCGGCGGAAACCGTCCGGCTTGAGGCGGCCGGGTCGGTCCTTGAGGCCGAAGTCGCCCGCTCGCGCGCCCAGCTCGAGCGCGGCCTCATGGGCCGGCCCGCCCTGCCCGAGGGCCGCGCGATGCTGTTTGTCTTCCCTCACCCCTCGGGATGGTGCATGTGGATGAAGGACACCCCCGCGCCGCTTTCCATCGCCTTCGTGTCGGAAGACGGGCGCGTCATCAGCGTGGAGCCGATGCAGCCCTTCTCGACCCGCCTGCACTGTCCGCCCGAGCCCGCCGCCTACGGCATCGAGGCGCCGGCGGGCAGTCTGGAAAAGCGGGGGCTGAGGCCCGGGGTGCGCGTGCAGGGGCTGCCGCGCTAGGAACCGGGTTCCCCCCGCCCGTTCCCGGTCATCATCCGCAGCCCTTCGCCCAGCCGCACGCCGTCCACCGTCGCCCAGGCCTCGCCGTCGCGGAAAATCAGCCTGATTTTTCCGCCTGCCTTCAGCGACGCGGCGCTTTTCACGGCGCCGCCTTCCGAAACCACCACGGCAAAGCCCCGGCCCAGCACTTTCAGGAAATCCATGGCGAGGAAGCGGGCCTCCAGGGCCTCGAAGCGGCGCCGCCGCTGCTCAAAGCCGCCGCTGAGCCTCAGCCGCAGCCGGGCCTCGGCCTGCGTAAGGCGCGCCTGCCGCCCGGCGGTGCGCGGCTTCACCCGCGCGAGCCTCAGCTCGAGCCCCTGCAGCCTCTCGGCGCGATCCGCAGCAATGCTCCGGCCGCAGACGAGCAGCCTCCCCCTGAGCCGCTCGAGCCCCTGGGCCCGGGCAGAGGCCTGGTCCTTCAGGCCCCTGCCTGCCGCGTTCCGAAGCTCCGAGAGCCTCAGGGCCTCGGACTGCAGGCGCTCGGACGCGATCGAGCGGGCCCGCTCGGCGAGCCACTCGAGCCGCTCGCGGCGCTGGCGCAGGTAAAAGCCGGGCGGGCGCAGCCTCGCCGAGGCCCCGTCCAGCCTCTGGTAGCGGACATTGAGTCCGTTTTCGGCGGCGGCGCGCAGCCTTGAGGCGAGCTGCCGCAGCTGCCCGGAGAGCACGCCGGCGTCCGCCGCGCACCGCTCGGCGGCGGCCGTGGGCGTGGCCGCCCGGAGATCGGCCGCGAGGTCGGCAAGCGTCGTGTCCACCTCGTGCCCGATGCCGGTCACCACGGGGATCGGACAAGAGCGCACGGCGCGGGCCACCTCCTCGGTGTTGAAGCAGGCGAGATCCTCGAAGGAGCCTCCGCCGCGCACGAGCAGCAGCACGTCGGCCTCGCGCCGCCTGCCCGCCTCCCCGAGGGCCTGCACGATCTCGGCGGAAGCGCCGCGGCCCTGCACCGCAGCCGGGTAGAGGATGATCGAGGCGTAGGACGCGCGCCTCTCGAGGGTCTTCAGGACGTCGCGCAGGCCGGCCGCGGCGAGGCTCGAGACGATGCCGATCGTCGCGGGCATGAAAGGCAGGGGGCGCTTGAGCGAGGCCTCGAAGAGCCCCTCCCGGGCGAGCCTCTCGCGCAGCCTGAGAAACTGCTCGTAGAGCTCCCCGAGCCCCGCCCTGCGCATCCGGGTCACCTGCAGCTGCAGATTGCCGCGCGCGGCATAGATCGAGGGCGCCCCGTAGACCTCCACGCGGTCTCCCGGCTGGGGCCTGAAGGCGAGGCCGGCCGCGCTGCCGCGGAACATCACGCAGCGCAGCTGCGCCGAGGCATCCTTGAGCTCGAAGTAGCAGTGCCCGCTTGCGGCCCGCATGAAGGAGGCGATCTCGCCGCCGACCCAGGCCGGCGGGAAGTTTCTCTGCAGCGAGGCGCTCCAGCTGCGGCAGACCGCCGTGACCGTAAGAACCGGCTGCGCGGCGGGCCGCGGCCCGCCGGCCGCCCCGCTCAGGCCCGGGGCCTCGTCCGCGGGCCTGCGGCCCCTGGAAGATCCGGCCGCGTCAGCCCCGAAAAAATCCGCATCAAAAAAATCAGCCATGGCTTACCCGTAATGGAGACGGCGGGAAGGGAAGCCTGCCGCCGGCTTTTCAGCATACACCGCGGCAAATCCCCGCGCCGGCGCTCCGCATGGGGGGCCTGCGGCTCCCCTTTTTCCGGAGCCGGGGAATCTGCCGGGCTGCAGTTTTGCACAGTTTTCCTCTTTTTCGTTTTGTCAAGCCCCCTTTTTATCCCCCCGCTTCCGAAGAAGCCTGATTATTCCTGGCAAATTATTGTTTTTATTTTACTTTTTGTGTTTGCTCCCCTTCCCCGCGCTTCCAGAAAAAGTACCGCTTCTTCAGTCACTTAGCGAGATTATTCTTTTTTTTGCACAAAGTTATCCACAGCAGCGGGAGGAAAAGCGGGGAAAATCGCCGCGCAGGCCCGGAGCAGGACTGCGGCGGAGCTGCGAAAAGGCAGGAAAAGTCCCTTTCTGCACTCCCCGGAGCGCAAAAAAAGCGCCGGACGGCCTCCGCCCCTCCCGGACGGGAAAAGTCCTGTCCTCAGCCTTTTGATTAATTTGAATATTTTTGATTGCTCAAATTTTAGGCAATTTGTACATTCTCCTTTCTATTCATTTAATTAAGCCACTTATCCTTGAGCTTCCTGACATGCTTTCCACCTGAGCGGTGGAATGACCTGCTTTACTTTGTTTCCAAAAGATTTTCTTTTCCACATGCCTCTTTCCGGGACTTTGAGCGGGTCCGGCGGGAATAAATGATGATTTTTGTTTAAAAACAAAGAGATGCATTCCGTTCGCCCTGCCCCGTCCCCTCAGGGGGCGCCGGCTGCCGCGCGGGCGGCCCCGGCCCGCCGCTTTCGGCCCTTCCGTCCGGGCCGGGCGAAGCGCCTTCGCAAGTCATTGAAAAATTTATTCTTTTAAAGTTATCCAGTTATCCACAGAATCCAATTTATCCTTTGTGATCAATGGGCTGGGCCTCTTTCCCTCGCTTTTCCCCGATTTCTTCCACACCCCCCTTTCCGCCTTCATCCCGGGTATCATTGCATTCATTTCAGAAGGCCTTCGAAAGAGCCCGCACCGCCGTCTCCAGCTACGGAAAGGCCGAGGCTCCAATTTCAGGATATGGACACTGATCGACCTCGATCGCGTATTTCAGAATCATCCCCGGGAATGCCTCGCAGCCGCGCCCTCAACGCCCGCGCAAAGCTTGAGTCGTGGGTGCACCGGCAGTGGTCCGGAAAAGGGATCATCCCCTGGCTTCTCTCCCCGCTCTCCTTCATCTATCTCTGCGTCACGCAGTGCCGGCGCCGCGACGCCGTTCCCAGGCGCCTGCCGGTTCCGGTGGTCGTGGTCGGCAACATCTACGTGGGCGGCACGGGAAAAACGCCGGTCACGATTGCGCTTGTGAAGCAGATGGCCGCCCGAGGCTGGCGCCCCGGGGTGATCTCCCGCGGGTACGGACGCAGGGAAGATCCCCCGCTGCTGATCAGCCCCGAGACCGCTGCGGCCTCCAGCGGCGACGAGCCGCTGCTCATCGCGAGGAAAGCGCGCGTGCCGGTCGCCGTGGGCCAGGACCGCGTCGAGGCCGGGCGGCTTCTCCTGAAAAGCCATCCGGAGGTGAACCTCATCATTTCCGACGACGGGCTGCAGCACTACGGGCTCGCCCGGGACGTCGAGCTGTGCGTCATCGGAGCCCGCGGACTCGGCAACGAGTGGGTGCTGCCGGCCGGGCCGCTTCGCGAGCCTCCGTCGCGGCTGGACCACGTCGACGCGATCATCCTCAATTCAACCGACGAGGTGCTCGCCACGCGCACGCCGCGGTTTGCCGCCGCCCCGTCGCTCGACTCCTGCCGCAGGCTTGCCACGGGCGAGACGGCGGACATCGACGAGCTCGCCGAGCGGATGAGCGGCAGAAAAACCGCTGCCGCCGCGGGCATCGCGGCCCCGTCGCGCTTTTTCTCGATGCTGCGGGCCCACGGCTTCGTCTGCTCCGAAACACTGGAGCTGGGCGATCATTTCGACTACGCCGAGAATCCCTTCAAGGCGCTGCAGGCCGACTGCATTCTCATTACGGAAAAAGACGCGGTGAAATGCCGCCAGATTCCCGAAATCCGCTCGGATGCCCGCATTTGGGTCGCCCAGTACGACATCACCCTCGAAAACTACCTGATCGATCTCATTGAGCGGAAAATTCGAGAGCATTTTCCAAGGAAGGAAGAAAAGCCCCATGGATCCCAAAATCACTGAAGTCCTGGTCTGCCCCGTCTGCAAGGGGCCGCTCGCCGCCAACAAGGCCGGCGAGCTCGTCTGCACGGCCTGCCGGCTCGCCTACAGCGTGAAGGACGGCATCCCCGACATGATCGAGCACAACGCCCGGACAGTAAGCGAAGAGGAAGCCGAGAAGCTGCGCGCGGCGCGCGCGGCCGCTCCCCTCGAGCCCCTCTGACGGGGGGTGGGCGCTCCGCCCCTGCCCCGCCTCAACCTCAGAAGCAGACACATGAGCTACACCATCATCATCCCCGCGCGCATGCACTCCACCCGCCTGCCGCGCAAGCCCCTGGCGGACATCGAAGGCCGCCCCATGGTCGTGCGGGTCGCCGAACGGGCCTCCCTCACGCAGGCCTCAAGGATCATCGTCGCGACCGACCACAGCGAGATCCTCGAAGCCTGCCGCAGCCGAGGCGTCGAGGCGCTTCTCACGAGCCCCAGCCATCCGACGGGCACGGACCGGCTCGCCGAGGTCTGCGACAAGCTCGCCCTCGGCGATGACGAAGTCGTCGTGAACATCCAGGGCGACGAGCCGCTCATCCCGCCTTCGACCGTGGACAAGGTGGCCGCGCTCCTGGCCGCGAGGCCCGGCTGCGCCATGGCCACGGCCGCGCACCCGATCGGCTCGATCGAAGACTTCATGAACCCCAACGTTGTCAAGGTGGAGCTCAACGCGCGCTCCGAGGCGATGACGTTCAGCCGCGCGCCGCTGCCCTGGCCGCGCGACGCGTTCCGAAAGGACCCCGGGCGGCTGCCCGCGCAGTTCACGGCCCTGCACCACATCGGCCTCTATGCGTACCGCGCCGGCTTTCTGAAACGCTATCCGAAGCTGCCGCCCTCGCCGATCGAGAGCGCCGAGAGCCTCGAGCAGCTGCGCGCGCTCTGGAATGGGGAGCGGATCGCCGTGCTGGTCCTTCCCGAGGCGCTTCCCCCCGGGGTGGACACCGAGGCCGACCTCGAGCGGGTGCGCGAAGCCTACCGCCGCGGCACGCTTCCGTCCTGACCGGCGCCCCGCGGGCGGCAGCGCTTTCAGGGTCCCGTCCGGAGCGGCTAGAATAGGCCATGTTTATTTCTTTACACTGGAGACACAAGCAAAATGCGTCTTATTCTGATCGGCCCCCCCGGAGCGGGAAAGGGAACCCAGGCTGCATTCATCAAGGAACGTTTCGGGATTCCGCAGATCTCGACCGGTGACATGCTTCGCGCTGCCGTCAAGGCGGGGACCCCGCTCGGACTGAAGGCGAAGGCCGTGATGGAATCCGGCGGCCTTGTCAGCGATGACATCATCCTGGGCCTCATGAAGGAGCGCCTCGCCAAGCCGGACTGCGAAAAGGGCTTCCTGCTCGACGGCTTCCCCCGCACCATTCCCCAGGCCGAAGCGCTCGGGCAGACCGGCATCCCGATCGACTTTGTGCTCGAAATCTCCGTGCCTGACGAGGAAATCATCACCCGCATCAGCGGCCGCAGAATCGACCCGGCCTCGGGCCGCACCTATCACGTCAAGTACAACCCGCCCAAGGTCGAGGGCCGGGACGACGTGACGGGCGCCCCTCTGATCCAGCGCGATGACGACAAGGAAGACGTTGTGCGCAACCGCCTGAAGGTCTACCACGCGCAGACCGAGGCCCTCGTGAAGTTCTATTCCGACCTGGCCGCCTCGGGCGACGCCTCCGCGCCGAAGTACCGCTCCATTTCCGGGCTGGGCACGATCGAGGAAATCACCGCCCGAGTCTTTGACGCGCTTAAGTAACAACAGGCTCTGAGAAGCCCCGGCCGCAAGCCCGCGAGGCTGCGGCCGGGACTGCGCTCTGCCGGGAACGCCCCCGGTGCGCATTTCGACGGCGCGCCGGGGGCGTTCTCTGTATTCAAAGGGCGCTCTCCCCTTTGCGCCTTTTCCCGCCCTTCGGCCCCATCCCGCCCTCCGCAAAATAATTAAAATCACCCCAGCGTTTTATCCGGCGGACCCAGGCTTTGCGGTCCGCGTTAACTTTCCGGCAAAAATAATGGCAAACAATCTTTCCGTGAAACTCAGCCGCCTCAGCGCTGTCGCTGCCGCCGCTGCCTGCGCCCTGCTGCTGGGCGGCTGCCAGAGCGCCCCCAAGGCCGCGGCACCGGCCAAGCAGGAGCCTGCTCCGGCCGCCGCGGCCGAGACCCCCGTCCCCGTCACCGGAGACCGGTTCTCCGACGGCACCTACGGCTTCATGCTCTCTTCCGTGCCCTCCATCAAGGGAGCCCGGCCGCTTAAGTCGCTTTCCACCCGCGAGGCCTTTGAAAACAAGGGCGTCTACTATTTCAACGACACGGAAGAATCCTCGTTCCGCATCACGGGCAAGGACGGCCAGAACCATTACGCCGTTCAGGAATCCTTCGTCAAGGGCAAGCTCCACGGATTCGCCATGAACACGAACCTCACGCCGGTCGTGCGCAACGGCGAGGCCGTCTCCATCGAAAACCCGTCCTACATCACGGAGGAATCCGACGGCACGGTGAAGGTGACGGGCGTCACGGGCTCGTCCCCGCTGTCGCTGCGCCTCAAGCTCTGGGCCTTTGACGTCTCCGGGCTCCCGGTTTACAAATTCCTGCGCACCCGCACGAATTACCCGACCGACACCGCCCGCTACACGACCGCAGTCTTCCCCAAGGGCTCGATCGCCTACATGCCCCAGGTTTTCGCCCCGGAGGACACCTTCATCGTCCTGCATCCCAATGCCTTCACCGGCTCGGGCTCCGTGGAAGGGTTTGTGCGCAACTTCAGCAAGGACATTCCCTACTGCCTGAGCTACCTGTCCCGCGAGGGCTACCAGGCCTACGGCGTCTCCTTTGACCCGTCTGCGCTTTCCGCCGGTTCTGCCACGACCTACAAGACCGTCAAGCAGACCACGTGGGTGAAGAACAAGCGCGGCAAGAAAGTGAAGAAAGTCATCACCAAAAAGGTGCCCGTCACGAGCCAGAGCAGCGTTCCGGCCAGCGGCCCGGTGAGCCTGATGCACGTCAAGACCGGCACCGTGTTCTGCCAGCGCACGACCGATACGCCCGCGGCCAAGGGCACGTACAAGATCGTCACGCTCAACGGCACGCGCGGCCTTTCCATGACCTTCCCGGCGACGGTGCGCGCGCCTGACACGGGCATTTTCGAGCTCTCGCGCAACGCCGTGAGCCCGGCCCTCGTTGAGATGAAGAAAGGAAACACGGTCTCGGTGGTGCCAGGCTACCACGTCCACGCCAACATTCCCGTGACCGACTTCCAGTACCGCTTCAACGAAACGGCGGCAAACGCCGTGAGAAAGGCGATTGCGGAAGCCGCCCCGGCAGTGAAGGCCGCGAAGCACTGATTCCTTCCGCTGCGGCAGACCCGCCCCTCCCGGCCCTGCGCCGTCGAGGGGCGTTTTTTTCTGCCCGCCAGAGAGAGCCGCGCCCTGCCGGGCTCCGCTTCAAAAGGCGGCCCGGGAACAAAAAGCCCGCTTTTTCAGGCTCAGGAGCGAACCCCCGGGTCCGCCACATGACGCCAGGCGCTCAGGATGATCTCCCGCGCCCGCAGGCGCCGCCAGGACTCAGGCGAGGTAAGCTCGCGCCGCCAGGCCCGCGCTCCGGCCAGCCCCTGGGCGATGCCCATCAGGTGATTCGCAGCCGTCCGGGCCGCAAGCGGCTCTTCCTCCTGCACGCCCGCGATGTAGTCCGCCATCTCCCGGATGACGTCCGTGCGGCTGATCCCCGAAGGCCGGCTGTCCCACAGAACTTCGTCCACCCTCGACAGCAGCCAGGGATTGTTGTACGCCTCCCGCCCGACCATCACGCCGTCAAAGCGCTGCAGCTCCGAGCGGCATTCCTCCAGCGTCCGCAGGCCGCCGTTCACAACGATGACGGCCTGGGGAAAGTCTTCCTTGAGCCGCGCCGCGAGACCGCGGTCAAGGGGCGGCACATCGCGGTTTTCCTTCGGGGACAGCCCCTGCAGCCAGGCGGCCCTCGCGTGCACGATGAACACGCGCACGCCGGCCTCGTAGAGCGTGCCGACAAAATCGCGCACGAACTCATAGGAAACGCTGCGGTCGACGCCGATGCGGTGCTTCACCGTGACAGGGACGCTCACGGCGTCCTGCATCGCCCTGACGCAGTCGGCCACAAGGGCGGGCCTGAGCATCAGCACCGCGCCGAACGACCCGGACTGGACTTTCTCGGACGGACAGCCGCAGTTCAGGTTGATCTCATCGTATCCCGCCTCCTCGCCCCAGCGCGCGCACTTCGCGAGAAGCTTCGGATCCGATCCCCCGAGCTGGAGGGCGCACGGATTCACGCCCTGTTCGTAGCCAAGCAGCCGGCGGCGGTCGCCGTAGAGAAGGGCCGGCGCAGCGATCATTTCGGTGTAAAGCCTCGCGCGCCTGGTAAGCAGTCTGTGGAAATGGCGGCACCAGCGGTCCGTCCAGTCTAGCATGGGCGCCACGCAGAAACGCCAGGACTCCGGTTTGATCGCTTCGGTCATCTTTGTGCAAAGGAAGGTTGCCGCTCCAGAGCGCCGGGCGTCAGCCCGTCAGTGCCGGGCAGTCCGGCGCCGGCTTCCGGATTCGGAAAGAAAAGAAAAAGCCGCCCGGGGCGCGGGCCCCGTCAGGGCGGCTAGGGGAGCAGGTCCCCGTCGACATAGAGCCAGCGGCCCTGCCGGCGCTCGAAGCGCGCCTTTTCGTGAAGCCTGAAGGCCGCGCCCCCGCCGACTCTGCCGCGGGCGACGTACTCGACTTCGGCCCGGTCTTCGCCGGTTTCCCTGAAAGAGCGGATCCGCAGCCCCAGCCACTTAATCCCGTCGTTTTCGAGGTCAAGGCGCTGCGGCCGCTTCTCCTGCGCCCACGTGTCCCTCAGGTAGTCTTCCAGCCCCAGCGCGTATGCGCTGTAGCGGCTTGCCATCAGGGCGCGGGCGTCGGGGGCCGGGGCCCCCGCGTGAAGCGCTCCGCAGCACTGCCCGTAGCTCAGCCCGCTGCCGCAGGGGCAGGGGCTGCCGGGGCTGAGGGCCTTCTTCATCTTCTCGGGACTCCTGCGTCCGGTCAGTTCGCGACCGTCGCCTCGGAGTCTCCCAGCTCAGCCTGGGCCGCGCGGGCGGCGCGCTTGCGCTCGTACTCCTTCAGGTAGCGCTTGCGCAGGCGGATGGACTTCGGGGTGATCTCCACGAGCTCGTCATCGTTGATGAATTCGACGGCGCTCTCCAGCGTGAGCTGCGTGGGCGGCACCAGGCGGATCGCCTCGTCGGAGCCCGAAGCGCGGACGTTCGTCAGATGCTTCGTGCGGATCGCGTTCACCACGATGTCGTTTTCGCGGGAGTGCTCGCCGATGATCATGCCCTCGTAAACCGGGTCGCCGGGGTTGACGAAGAGCCGGCCGCGCTCCTGGATGTACCAGAGCGCGTAGGCCACCGCGTTGCCGTCCTCGCCGGAAATGATGGCGCCGGAGCGGCGTTCGCCCACGCTGCCGGGCTTGATGACGTCATAGCTGTCGAACACGTGGCTCATGACGCCCGTGCCGCGGCACATGGTCATGAAAAGGCTCTGGAAGCCGATGAGGCCGCGGGCGGGGATGCGGTACTCCAGCCTCACGCGGCCCTTGCCGTCAGGCTCCATGTCGGTGAGCTCGCCCTTGCGGCGCCCGAGCTCCTCCATCACGGCGCCCTGGTTTTCCTCCTCGACGTCAACCGTGAGGAGCTCATAGGGCTCGAGCTTCTTGCCGTTTTCTTCCTTGAGAATGACGCGCGGCCTCGAGACTGCGACCTCAAAGCCCTCGCGGCGCATGTTTTCAAGCAGAACCGTGAGGTGCAGCTCGCCGCGGCCGGCCACCATGAAGACCTTCTCGTCCTTGGTCGGCTCGACCCGCATTGCGACGTTCGACTTGAGCTCACGGGCGAGACGCTCGCGGATCTGGCGGCTCGTCACGAACTTGCCTTCCTTGCCGGCCAGCGGCGAAGTGTTCACCATGAACTCCATCTTCAGGGTCGGCTCATCGACGTGCAGCATCGGAAGCGCCTCGGGGTGATCGACGCTGGTGATGGTCGTGCCGATGTTCAGGTCCTCGATGCCGGTCACGAGCACGATGTCGCCGGCCTGCGCCGACGGGGTCTCCTTGCGGGCGAGGCCCTCGAACTGCAGGATCTGGTTGATCTTGCCGTGCTTGGGGGTGTCGTCCGGGCCGTCCATGAAGCACACGGTCTGGCCGGCGTGCAGCGTGCCGCGGTGAACGCGGCCGATGCCGATCTTGCCCACATAGCTGGAGTAATCGAGCGAGCAGATCTGAAGGATCAGGTTCCCGTCGGGATCGTCCTCGCGGACAGGCACCTTCTCGAGCACGGTGTCGAGAATGGCGTTCATGTTTCCGATCTTCTTGAGCTCCTCGACGTCCTCCGTCTCGCCGGCGTAGCCGTTAAGGGCAGAAGCGTAAATCACGGGGAAGTCGAGCTGGTCCTCGGTGGCGCCCAGCTTGTCGAAAAGCTCGAAGGTCTGGTTGACGACCCAGTCGGGGCGCGCGCCCGGACGGTCGATCTTGTTGATGACGACAATCGGCTTCAGGCCCTGGGCAAGCGCCTTGCGGGTCACGAAGCGGGTCTGGGGCATCGGGCCGTCCACCGCATCGACCAGCAGCAGCACGCCGTCGACCATGGACAGCACGCGCTCCACCTCGCCGCCGAAGTCCGCGTGCCCCGGGGTGTCGATGATGTTGATGTGCACGCCCTTCCATTCCACCGCGCAGTTCTTGGCGAGAATGGTGATGCCTCTTTCCTTTTCAATCGCGTTGCTGTCCATCACACGCTCTTCAACCGCCTGGTTGGCGCGGAAGGTGCCCGCTGTCTTCAGCAGGGCGTCGACCATCGTGGTTTTGCCGTGGTCGACGTGGGCAATAATGGCGATATTGCGAATAGCTCGTGTCATTTGTTCTGTCTCTTTCTCTAATTTGTTGCTATTAATCTTTCCGGAGCCAGGACCCCGCGCTCATTGACCAGCGCGGTTCCCAGCAGTCTGCTGCCCGGGCCGTAAACCCTGACGCGGCCCCTGTTCGGGAGGTGCAGTGCGAGCCGCTGTCCGTTTTTAAGCCTGAGCTCATCCTCTGCGCTGAGCTCTACCGGCTCAAGCGCCTGAATCAGGGCGTCTGGAGGGCGCAGCATCGCCGCCCGCTCCCGGGGACCGGGGAGCTTTTCAAGCTCCGCGAGCGTGACCGCATCGTCAAGCCTGAGGCTGCCCACGCGGGTGCGGCACAGAGCCGCCATGGTGGCTCCGCATCCCAGAATCCGGCCCCAGTCCTCGATCAGGGTGCGGATGTACGTGCCCTTCGAGACCTCGCAGTGCAGCTTCACCAGACCGTTTTCTTCGGAAAGGACGCTGAAGCTGTAAATGCGGACGCTGCGCGGCTCGCGCTCCACGGTCTTGCCCTCGCGGGCCAGACGGTAAAGGGCCACGCCGTCGCGCTTGAGCGCCGAGTACATCGGCGGCACCTGCTTGATGTCTCCGGTCAGCCGGCCGGCGGCCTGCCGCATCGCCTCGAGGCTGACGTTCACCGTATGGCGCTCGAGAACGACTCCGGTGACATCGCCCGTGTCCGTCATCTCCCCGAGACGGGCTTCGGCCTCATAGGCCTTGTCGGCGTCGAGCAGGTCGGAGGAAAACTTCGTCGCTTCGCCGAAGGCTATCGGGAGCAGGCCCGTCGCCAGGGGATCGAGCGTTCCGCAGTGCCCCGCCTTGGCGGCGTTGAGCAGCCTTCTGGCCACCTGCAGCGCATGGTTTGAACTCACGCCGCCGGGCTTGCGCAGAAGCAGCACCCCGTTCACTTCCTCTCCCCGATGAGCTCTTGGCACCTTACTCTCCCGTCTTCTCAACGGCCCTGGCGATCAGCCGGTCCATCTCAAAGCCGCGGTCCACGCTGTCATCGTGGACGAAGTGCAGCGTGGGGACCGTATGGATCCTCAGCTTCTTGAAAATCAGGCTGCGAAGCATTCCGGCCGCCGCGTTCAGGCCCGCCGTGCACTCGCCCACATCCGCGCCCATCACCGTAAAGTAAAGGGTCGCGTGAGCATAGTCAGGCGTGATCTCGCAGCCCGTCACTGTAACGAAGCCCACGCGGGGATCCCGCACTTCCTTCGGGATCAGCTCGGCGATGTCACGGGCGATCTGATCGGCTATGCGAGTCGAGCGTCCAGGTTTTGCCTTTCTCACTTGATTTCTTCCCCTTGTTCTTAAAGGAAGCGGAAAGCCGTCGGCAAACCCGCCCAGCGGGACGGACATGAGGCGGCTTTCCTGCGTCCTTTTCTTACAGCGTCCGGGCGACCTCCGTCACTTCGAACACTTCCAGCTGGTCTCCGGCCTTGATGTCATCGTAGCCCTTGAGCGATATGCCGCATTCCTGACCGGCCGAAACCTCGCGGACGTCGTCCTTGAAATGCTTGAGGGAGGCCAGCTCTCCGGTCCAGACCACCACGTTGTCGCGCAGCAGCCGCACGCTCGCGCTCCTGCGGACCACGCCTTCCGTGACGCGGCAGCCCGCGATGTTGCCCACCTTCGGCACGTGAATGACCTGACGGATCTCCGCCAGACCAAGGTTCGTCTCCTTCTTCACAGGGGCGAGCATACCGCTCATGGCGGCCTTGATCTCGTTGACGGCATCGTAAATGATGTCGTAGTAGCGGATGTCGACGCCCTCGTGCTCCGCGAGCTTGCGGGCGCCGGCGTCGGCGCGCACGTTGAAGCCGACGATCACGGCCCCCGCGGCGATGGCGAGGTTGACGTCCGTCTCGGTAATGCCGCCCACCGCAGAGTGGACCACCTGCACGCGCACCTCATCGGTGGACAGCTTGTTGAGCGACTGAACCAGCGCTTCCTGCGAGCCCTGCAGGTCCGCCTTGATGATCAGCGGCAGGGTCTTCTGCTTGCCGTCGCTGTTCTTGAAGATGTTCTGCAGGTTGGCCGCCTGCGCGCGGGCCAGCTTCACATCGCGGTACTTGCCCTGGCGGAAGAGCGCGATCTCGCGCGCCTTCTTCTCATCGGGCAGCACGAAGAACTCGTCGCCCGCCTGAGGAATGCCCGACAGGCCCTGGATTTCCACAGGAATCGAGGGGCCGGCCTCCTTCAGGGCCTTGCCGTTTTCACCGACCATGGCGCGGACGCGCCCGAACTGGGCTCCGGCCAGCACGATGTCGCCGCGCTGCAGCTTTCCGGACTGCACCAGCACGGAGGCCACCGGACCGCGGCCCTTGTCAAGGCGGGACTCGAGCACGAAGCCCTTCGCAAGGCCTTCGGCCGGAGCCTTAAGCTCGAGCACCTCGGCCTGCAGCAGCACGTTTTCAAGCAGCTCGTCAACGCCCTGGCCCGTCTTCGCCGAAACGAGAACGAAAGGCGAGTCGCCGCCGTACTCCTCGGGGATCACGCCGGCCTGCACCAGCTCCTGCTTGACCACTTCGGGGTGGGCGTCGGGCTTGTCGCACTTGTTGATGGCGACCACGATCGGCACGTTGGCCGAACGGGCGTGCGCAATGGCCTCCTTGGTCTGAGGCATCACGCCGTCGTCGGCGGCCACGACCAGAATCACGATGTCCGTGACCTGAGCGCCGCGGGCGCGCATGGCGGTAAAGGCCTCATGCCCCGGGGTGTCGAGGAACGTGATGATGCCGCGCGGCGTCTTCACGTGGTAGGCGCCGATGTGCTGAGTGATGCCTCCGGCCTCGCCCGCGGCGACCTTCGTGCGCCGGATGTAATCGAGGAGGGACGTCTTGCCGTGGTCGACGTGGCCCATGATGGTCACGACAGGCGGGCGCGGCGTCGGCTCGACCTGGTTGGTCTCGCCGATTTCTCCCAGGAAGGCTTCCGGATCGTCCGCCTTGGCCTGGATGGCCTTGTGGCCCATTTCCTCGACCACGATCATGGCCGTGTCCTGATCCAGCATCTGGTTGATGGTCACCATCTGACCGTCCTTCATCAGCTGCTTGATGACCTCGGTCGCCTTGACGGCCATCTTCTTGGCCAGATCGGCCACCGAAATCGTCTCCGGGACCTCGACCTCGCGGACCACGGGCTCCACAGGCGCAGGAGCCGGCTCCGCATTGCGGCGGGAATCCTGCGAGCGGCGGCCTCGTGCGGTGCGCCATCCGTTCGGATTCTCATCGATCACGCCGCGGGTCTTGATCGTACGGTGATGCTCCTCCTCATCGCGGCGTCCGCCGCGGCGGCCCTTCTTGGTGCGCGCAGCGCCTTCGCCCGCGTTCTTCGGGGCGGCGGCCGGACGCAGGTGCGCCGGGCGCTTGGGTTCATCCTTCTTGGCCGCCTTCGGCTTGGCCGCAGCCGCGGCCTCGGCCTTCTTTTCAGGCTCCTCGGGCTTCGGCTTCTGGACATTGCGCGGGCGGTTGAGCATTTCGCGAATCGCGCGGGCTTCCGCCTCAGCCTTGGCGCGGGCCTCGGCGCGGCGCTTGGCGGCCTCGGCATCTTCCTTGGCCTTCTGGGCGGCGCGGGCCGCAGCCTCGGCCGCGGCCTTGGCGCGCTCAGCCTCGCGGCGCGCAATCTCTTCCGGAGACTCTTCCTTCTTCTTCGCAGCAGCCCGAGCGGCCATTTCGCGGGAAGCCCTCATGGCAGCCGCATCGCGCTCGATGCGGGCGCGCTCTTCGGCGGCTCTGCGGGCGCGGGCGGCCTGCTTCTGCACCTTCTGCTCCTTCATCTGGCGCTCTTTTTCCTCAGCGTTTTTCTTCGCTTCCTCAGCAGCCTTGGCCCTGGCGGACTCGGCCTCGGCTCGCGCCTTCTCTTCGGCCTCGGCGGCCTCGCGGGCGAGCCTGTCGGCCTCCGCCTTCGCGGCGGCAGCGCGCTCAGCCTCAGCCTTCGCCTCAGCCTCGCGGGCGGCAGCCTCCGCCTTCTCCGCAGCCTCTTTCTCGGCCAGAGCCTTTTCAAGCTCAGCCCTCTGGGCGGCCTCGGCGGCGGGATTCTTCACGAAAACGCGGCGGCGGCGGACCTCGACCTGGACCGTACGGGTCCGGCCCGTGGCATCCGCCTTCTTGATCACGGACTTTTCCTTGCGCGTCACCGTAATCCGGCGCAGCGTCCTGCGGGGCGCATCGCCTTCGTCCTCCTTGTGACGCTCAAGCCTCAGCGACTCGAGCAGACGCGTTTTGTCCCCCTCGGAAAGCTCGTCGGACTCGGAATTCTTGTGCACGCCGGCAGCCTTCAGCTGTTCAAGCAGCGTCTTGGCCGCAACCTTCAATTCCTGGGCAAATTCGAAAACTGTTTTATTCGCCATAGATCTCTTTACCTCTCGAATTCCGCTTCAGCCTAGGGATACACAACCGCACGGGCCGCGATAATCAGGTCAGCCGCCGCTTTTTCGTCCATGCCGGTCTTTTCAACCAGCTCATCGGTCGCCAGATCCGCCAGATCCTCAACCGTCTTGATGCCGCTGCCCACCAGCAAGCTCACGGTATCGCCGTCGATGCCGGGCAGCTCGAGCAGCTTCTTGTCGGCCTGGCGCAGGTTCTCCTCACGCTTGATCGCTCGGCGGGTCAGAACGGATCTCGCGCGCGAGCGCAGCTCCTTGACCGTATCCTCGTCGAATGCGCCGATCTCGAGCAGTTCCTTCTCAGGGATGTAGGCCACGTCCTCGATGGAGGCGAGCCCGGCGTCGATCAGCACGTCGGCCGCTTCCTCATCCAGCCCCAGCTGCTCAATGAATTCCTTGCGGCTCGCAGCGGTTTCCTTCTTGTGCTTCTCGTCGGCCTCGTCAGCGGTCATGATGTTGATCTGCCAGCCCGTAAGCTCCGAGGCAAGACGGACATTCTGGCCGCGGCTGCCGATGGCGACGGCGAGCTTTTCCTCCGGCACCACGACGTCGGCGCTCTTGTCATCCTCGTTCAGGACGATGGACTGAACTTCCGCGGGCTTCAGGGCCTCGAGGACGAACAGGGCCGGATCCTCGTTCCAGAGGACGATGTCGATGTGCTCGTTGGAGAGCTCCGCCGTCACGGCGTTGACCCGGCTGCCGTGGATGCCCACGCAGGTGCCGATCGGATCAATGCGCTTGTCGTGCGCGTAGACGGCCACCTTCGAGCGAAGGCCGGGGTCGCGCGCCACGCTCTTGATCTCAAGAAGGCCTTCCTCGATTTCGGGGACTTCCAGCTCGAAGAGCTTCTTCAGGAATTCGGGCGAGGTCCTCGAAAGGATCACCTGCTTGCCGCGCTGGCTGTCCTCAACCTTCAGGAAGTAGGCCCTCACGCGGTCTCCCGGGTGAATGTTCTCGCGCGGAATCATCTGGTCGCGGGGAAGGCGGGCGTCGAGGCGGCCGATCTCTACGATCGCATCACCCTTGTCCATGCGCTTGACCTGGCCGCTCACCACGGAGTCGCCGCGGTCGAGGAATTCCTGCAGGATCTGGGCGCGCTCGGCATCGCGAAGGCGCTGCAGGATCACCTGCTTCGCGTCCTGGGCGAAGCGGCGGGCGTCGGCATGCTCCGGAACAACCGGATGGGTGATGTAGTCGCCCACCTTGAGGTCGGGATATTCGTCATGGATGTCGCTGAACATCTCCTCGCGGTCCGGCTCCTGCAGGCCCTGTTCGTCGGGAACGACGACCCAGCGGCGCTGCACGGAATACTCTCCGGTTTCCCGGTCGATGTGAACCTGAATGTCGGCGTCCTCGCCGGGGAAGGTCGAGCGCTTGATCGCTGTGGCCAGGGCGGACTCGACAACGCCAAACACCACGTCGAGGGGCACGCTCTTTTCGTGCGCCAGAACCTCGACCATATCCAGCAGGTCCCTGCCGTTCATCTCTTTACTCATTTACGTCCACCTTTAAAATCTAATTCAGCTATCAAATGTGCGTGTTCAACTTCCGACAGCGGGAACTCCACCGGGATGCTCACTGCCTCGCCGGCCGGCTTGCCGCTTCTGCGGGCCGCGTTCCTTTCGCGGAAGGCCTGGGAGGGCGTCCGCACAGGCCGGGTGCCCGTGAATTCGAACCGGACGGTTTCGCTGCCCGGCTCGCCTTCGATGGAAAGGATCTTTCCGTCAAGCTTTCTCCTGCCCGCCTCGGGGAAGCCCTCCGCATGCAGCGGCGCATACAGCTCCACATGCGCCTGGGAGCCTGCGAAGCGCGCCCAGTCGCGGGCGCGCCTCAGGGGCCTTTCCACGCCGGGGCTCGAGACCTCGAGCCTCTCATAGTCGACGTTTTCGACAGTAAAGAGAGCCGTGAGCTGATTGCTGACCGCCTCGCAGTCGTCAACCGTCACCCCGCCCTCGCGGCTGCTGTCAATCGTCACCCGGAGCTGGGAGCCCGGCAGGCGGTCGAAGCCGACGAGCTCAAAGCCCATGCCCTCGAGCGTCTGTTCGACCAGAGCGGACAAATCCAAAGTCTTGGCTGTCATGAAAATGCGTTATCTCCAGAACGGGCCCTGCAGAAGCCCGTTTCAGAAAAAATCCAAAAAAAAATGGGCCCGACGCCCATTTCCATAGCTTTCCCGGAAGAACTCCGATCCAGCGACATTCCCCGCCGCAGCCGGCGCATCCGACGCTCCGTCAGACGGGGAACATGAAATCGAGACGCAGAGCTGCGAAAACCAATGAAGCCCTGCGATTTAAAGACGCACGGATTATATCCTGTTTTTTCCCTCTTTACTAGCTAAAAAGCCATTTATTTTCAATCATTGGAATAAATCCGCAGACGGGCAGGAAACTTCAGGGGCGGCTGCCGCCGCCCATCCGCCCGCCGTGTCCGCCCGGGCGGCCGCGGGAAGCCCCCGCAGCCGGATGCGCAGAAGGCGGCCGGCGCTTCGCGGCGGCGCCGTTGCGCGCCGTTTTGCTGCGCCCGGCGGCATGCCCGCGGGTAAATTCTCCCCGTTCGGGCGCTTTCGCCTCGCGCGAGCGCAGGCTCAGGATCCATTTCTGGATCCACTCGGGATTCATTTCGGCGTACTGTCCGCGGTGCAGGCCGCGGGGCAGGTCGACCTCCCCGAACCGAACCCGGATCAGGCGGCTCACCGTGAAGCCCACCGCCTCGAACATTCGCCGCACCTCCCGGTTGCGTCCCTCGGACAGCCTCACAAGATACCAGTGGTTGACGCCTGTGCCTCCCTGGTCCGAGATGTGCGAGAAGTGCGCCGGGCCGTCCTCCAGCTGCACCCCGTCGACGAGCCGCTGCCCCTGCTCGTCGGAAAGCGCCCCCGAAACCCTCGCGAGATACTCCCTTTCAATGGCGTACCTCGGGTGCATGAGGAGGTTGGCGAGCTCGCCGCTTGTCGTGAAAATCAGAAGCCCCTCGGTGTTGAAGTCAAGCCGGCCCACCGAGATCCACCTTCCCTCCCCGGCAGCAGGAAGGCTCTCGAAGACGGAGCGCCGGCCCTGAGGGTCCTTCATGGAGACGATTTCACCCATGGGCTTGTTGTAGAGCAGAACCCTCGGAACCCGGTCCTTGAGGGCCGGCCGCTCGACCGGCTTCCCGTCAAGCTCGATGCAGTCGCCGGGCATCACGCGCTGCCCGAGGCGGGCCATTTTCCCGTTCACCCTGACGCGGCCCCCGGCGATGACCGCCTCCATGCTGCGGCGCGAGCCGAGGCCGGCGTCAGCGAGGACTTTCTGCAGCTTCTCGGAGCCCTCGCGGCATTTTGCCTTCAGGTTGTCTAGCTCTTCCTTTACCTCATTGTCCATGGCTGGTACCTCATTGTCGATGAGCGCGGCTTCTCACCGGAAGAAAAGCCGCTAGCGCTCCGGCTGCCGCCCGATAATATCCGAGAACTCCCCCTGCTGTCCGGGCGTCCCGCGCTGGGCGGAGCCCTCCGGCGGCTGCGGGCTGTCCTGCGCCTCAAGCGACGGCAGCCCCGAGAGCGACTTCAGCGAAAAATCCTGCAGGAAGCGCCGGGTCGTGGCCCAGAGAGCCGGGCGGCCGGGGGTTTCGCGATGCCCTACGCACTCGATCCAGCCCCGGTCCTGGAGCTGCTTCATGACGTTGCTGTTCACGCTCACGCCGCGTATGTCCTCGATATCGCCGCGGGTCACCGGCTGGCGGTACGCGATGATGGCCAGCGTCTCCATGAAGCTGCGGGAGTAGCGCGGCGGCTTTTCTTCGGAAAGCCGGTCAAGGTAAGGCTGCAGATCGCGGCTTCCGACGAAGCGCCAGCCGCCCGCGGTTTCCTCCAGCCTCACGGCCGAGCCCTCCCATTTGCTCTGAAGCTCCGAGAGCCACTGCAGAATCTGCTTTCGCGGCCAGGCCCGTGCAAAAAGCCGAACCAGGTCATTCACCTTCAGAGGGCGGCCGGCGGTAAGAAGCGCCCCCTCGATGACGAGGACGGGATCGTTAATGCTCATCGGCTGAATTTACCCCGAGGTCAAGTCCGGATTGCACCTACAATACCTCCAATCAACGGAATGAAGTTTAACATGCGGCCTCCGGCGGCTCAGGCACAGCCGCGGGGTCAGGCCGCCCCTGAGGGAACTCGACTATGGCGGAAAGCGCCGGCCGGCCGCGCAGGCTTACGCCGAAACAGTTCGGCATTTTGAAATTCATCCGCGACTACGTCTCGGAAAACGGCTCCGCCCCCACCCGGGCGGAAATCGCGGGCAGATTCGGCTTTTCGTCGTCCAACGCGGCGGAGCAGCATCTGCGCGCGCTCGCCCGCAAGGGGCTGATCAGGCTGGTGCCCGGAAAAGCGAGAGGCATTCTGCTGCTGGAGCCCGCGCTGCGATTCCGCGCTTCCGACGCGGCGCTTCCGGTCGATCTCTTTGGAACGGCCTCCGGAGAGGCAGGGGCAACGGCCTGGGTGAAAATCTCCCCGGATGTTTTCTCTCCCCGCGCCGACGGGCTTTACAGCGCTCCGGACGAATCCATGAAAAGGTCTGGAATCCGGCAGGGCGACTGGGTCGCCATCCGCCGCACGACGCAGTGGCCGCCGGAGGGCAGGATCGCGCTGGTGCGCTTCGGCGGGAAGGCAATGCTGCGGCGCGTCAGAAAAGACGGCGGCCGGATGCTCTTTGAGGCAGATGCTCCCGGGCTCGATGAACTGGAATGTCCGGAGACCGCGCGCCGGCATCTGATCGGGGAGGCTGTGGGACTGATCAGAAGAAACCTGAGCTGAGACCGCAGGCCGCCCGAATCGCAGCCCCAAATGACAAGAGCCGGACCATGAGGTCCGGCTCTTTCGTTCAGGCCAGCAGTCCCGCAGGATCAGCGGCTGGTCTTCTTTTCAATCTTGTCGATGAAGGTTTCCTTCTCTCCAGCCTCATGCCAGGAGTGGTACAGGGTCGCGACGATCGGGCCGGAAATGTTGTGCCAGAAGGAGAACACGGCGGACGGAACGGCAGCCATCGGCATTGCAGCGAAGTGCGTGGTGGCAAGCGCGACGCCCAGACCCGAGTTCTGCATGCCCACTTCGATGGACAGGCACTTGCGCTTGGCAAGCGACATTCCCGTGAGCTTTGCCACAATGTAGCCGAACAGATAGCCGAAGCCGTTGTGCAGAACCACGACGAGGAAGACGAGCGGTCCGACGGCGAGCAGCTTGTTCGCGGTGGCGGCCACGACCGCAGCCACAATGAGGGCGATGGCGGTCACTGAGACGAGGGGCATCACCGCGGCCACGTTCTCAACTTTCTCACCGAAGAGAGAGTGCAGCAGAACGCCGAGGGCGATCGGGATGAGCACGATCTTGACGATCGAAAGGAACATCGCGTACGGGTCGATCTGGATCCACTGCTTGGCAAACAGCCAGATGAGGAACGGCGTGACCACCGGAGCGAGCAGCGTGGTGCAGGCGGTAATGGTGACGGACAGCGGAAGGTCGCCGCGGGCGAGGAAGGTCATCACGTTCGAAGACGTGCCGCCAGGGCAGCAGCCAACCAGAATCACGCCGACGGCGATTTCAGGCGGAAGGTGCATGACGACGCAGAGGACATAGGCGATGACCGGCATCACGACGAACTGGGAGACAATGCCGATCAGAACATCGCGGGGCTGCCTGACCACTTCGCGGAAATCAGAGGTCGTGAGGGTAAGGCCCATGCCGAACATCACGATGCCGAGCAGGTACGCGATATAGCCGCCAAGGGGCTTGAAAGTTGAGGGGAAAAAATAGGCCAGCGCGCCGACGAGCACAACCCAGAGCGCGAAGGTCTTATTAAAAAACAGACTGATACGAGCAAGCGTCTGCATGACACTCTTCCTAAAAAACACCCGAATGCGAGTAGAAAGAAAATTTTTTTAAAAACTAATTGTATATATTTTAGAGATTTGATTTCAAAATGCAGGCGTGATGCCCTAAATTGGCTACCTTTCACATGAGCAATAAGAAGGAAATAGTCTTTAAGACAAAAGAAATAAGGAAAAAGACCTAATTCCCACCCGGGAGAAAGGCCTGGGGCAGTGCCGCGCCCCTGCTGAGACAGGGCAGGCGGAAATCGGAACGGAAACTCCCGCTATCCTAGCTCCAGAAGGGGTTGACGCAGGACAAACTTAGGCCAAATTAACTTCAAATGTCCCGGAAATTCAATGATTTGAATTTGCCGGGATATTTATTTTATGGTAACATAGTCTATAATTAATAAAAACATGCTATCGCCATGGATTCTTCTGAAAACGCCTCCGGCAAAATGAACTTTTCCACTTACACGGACAAACAGGGAAGGACCTATGTCTACACCTACCGCAACAAGTGGGATCCAAAGAAGCATCAGTCGCGCATTGCGGAGCGGCATCATGTCGGCAGGCTGGATCCGCAGACCCGCCAGGTCCGTGTGGGAAAAGCCTTTCTTGCCCTTCATCCGGAATACGCCGGCAGGGACTGGTACTGGGCTGGAAACTCACTGGTCAGCGCACAGGACGTCGGAGAAGCGGAGCCGCAGGAACCGGCTTCCGATGAAGGCTGGGAGCAGAACGAGACCGTTTCCATGGGCTGCACCTGGGCGGCCCGGGAATACTGCATTCTCCACGGCATCAGGGATGACCTGAAGTCCGTGTTTGGCGCGGATCTTGCTGAAAAGCTCATGGATCTGGCCATCTTCCAGTTTGACGCCGGCCAGGCCATGATGCTCTACAGCGACTGGCTCTCAGGGGTTTATCTGCCGGGGGCCCGGCCTTTGTCCAGCCAGAGAATTTCCGAAGTTCTGGAACAGGTGGACCGCGACAAGCTCAAGGCCTATTTCAAGCTCCGCTTCAAACGCTCTGCCGAGGAAGCCCGGCAGCGCAGCGCCCTGATCAAAGCCTCGCTCAAGCCCGGCAGCTATGTCCCGCCGCAAATGCTGGCGCTGGACAGCACGAGCATCTCCACCTACTCCGAGACGATCAGAGACGCCGCCTACGGTCATGCCAAACAGAACCCGGAACTCAGACAGGTCAACCTCGCCTTCGTCTGCGACTACGTCACCGGAGAGGCAGTCTTCGCCCACATTTACGAGGGGTCCATCAATGACGCGGCCTCTTTCCGTGAAATCCTTTTCCAGATGCGGGACGAAGGCATTGAACTGGACAAGATGCTCCTTGTCACGGACCGCGGCTACAGCAGCATCATGAACACCCAGAAATCCCTGGAGATGAACCTGCGGTTCGTCCAGGGCGTGCGGGTCGTCGAGGACTCGGTCAAACGAAAGTTCGACAAACACAGGAAGGATTTTGAAAAACCTGCCTGCCAGTCAGGCCTGCTGGAGGTTGCCGCCGTCACCGCGCCTGACGCCGAATGGCGCTCCAACCGCCAGGACGTCAAGGTTGCCCTCCATCTCTACAGAAACAACATCCGGGCAGCAAAGGAATCTTTTGACCTGCTCAAGGCCATCGAGAAAGCCTTGAAAAAGAAGAATGAAGGGCGTTCTGTCGACAGCCAGGCCTGGCAGGACGTTAAAAATTTTCTGACCTGCACAAAGGATGACTCAGGACGTCCGGTATGGAAGCCTGACTACGAAGCAATCGAAAAGGAAACGCGCTATTACGGCTGCTTTGTCATCCGCACCAATGAGATTGCGGATCCTTTCGCCGCTTTGGAAATTTATCGGGAAAGGAATGTGGTCGAGCAGTCCTTTGACCAGTTTAAAAACGAAATCCACGGCGACAGGATCCGCTCGACGGACAGCACCTACATCGGCCGGCTGTTCATTTACATCCTCGCGCAGACCCTCAGGACCAGGATGTCCTTCAGTGCGAGGGCTCAGACTCAAAGCAATTCTGATCTGAAGCTCCCGGGCAATTCCCTGACCCTCGCACTGGCCAAACTCAGGAACGTCCAGGCCACGAAGTTGAAGACTCACAACAAATGGGTCAGCCAGCAGTTAGCAAAAAAGCATCGTGATTTGTTCACGATGCTTGGTCTGCCCGTTCCTCCCAGGGTTCTTAAAGACTAGAAACCCCGGGAGTTCAGGTCGGAAGAAAGGGGCCAAAGAAGCCGCAGCCTGTTGTTTGTTGTTAGTCCACTTTCCGGAGTGCCAGGCGAAGGCCGCAGCGTTGCGAGCAAGGCAGGAGCCGCCCCCTGCGAGGCCCCGGGAAAGGAAAAGCCCCTCCGGGCGGATGTCCGGAGGGGCTTGATGGAGGAGCCTGACGGTGACCTACTTTCACCAGAAATACAACTGACTATCATCGGCGCGAAGGCGTTTCACTGTCCTGTTCGGAATGGGAAGGAGTGGGGCCGCCCTGCTGTGGCCGTCAGGCAAAGGCTTTGGCTCCTGTCTGCGGAAATTTTTCCGAGGCACGAACCGAATGGCTTTCGGAAGGAATGAGACTTTCAAGGGCGCGATCGCTTTTTTTCACGCCTTGCTTTTCCCTTTTCAAAACCTCTGCAGCTTCTTTCTCTTCAAGCAGCACGGTTATAGGATCAAGCCGCACGGGCAATTAGTACTGGTTAGCTCCACGCCTCGCGGCGCTTCCACACCCAGCCTATCAACGTCCTGGTCTAGAACGACCCTTCAGTGAGGTCAAGCCTCAGGGAAGACTCATCTTCAGGCAAGTTTCCCGCTTAGATGCTTTCAGCGGTTATCTCTTCCGCACGTAGCTACCCGGCAATGCGACTGGCGTCACAACCGGTACACCAGAGGTGCGTCCACTCCGGTCCTCTCGTACTAGGAGCAGCCCCTGTCAATCTTCCAGCGCCCGCGGTAGATAGGGACCAAACTGTCTCACGACGTTTTAAACCCAGCTCACGTACCTCTTTAAATGGCGAACAGCCATACCCTTGGGACCGGCTACAGCCCCAGGATGAGATGAGCCGACATCGAGGTGCCAAACACCGCCGTCGATATGAACTCTTGGGCGGTATCAGCCTGTTATCCCCAGAGTACCTTTTATCCGTTGAGCGATGGCCCTTCCATTCAGTGCCACCGGATCACTATGACCTGCTTTCGCATCTGCTCGACTTGTAGGTCTCGCAGTCAGGCACGCTTCTCCCATTGCAGTATCCGCACGATTTCCGACCGTGCTTAGCGTACCTTCGCACTCCTCCGTTACCCTTTAGGAGGAGACCGCCCCAGTCAAACTGCCCACCATGCACGGTCCCCGGCCAGGTTCACTGGCTTAGGTTAGAACCTCAAACAAATCAGGGCGGTATTTCAACGTCGGCTCCAAGCGGACTAGCATCCGCTTTTCACAGCCTCCCGCCTATCCTACACAGATCGGTTCAAAGTCCAATGCAAAGCTGCAGTTAAGGTTCATGGGGTCTTTCCGTCTAGCCGCGGGGAGATTGCATCATCACAAACATTTCAATTTCACTGAGTCTCGGGAGGAGACAGTGTGGCCATCATTATGCCATTCGTGCAGGTCGGAACTTGCCCGACAAGGAATTTCGCTACCTTAGGACCGTTATAGTTACGGCCGCCGTTTACTGGGACTTCGATCAGAGGCTTGCACCTCATCAATTAATCTTCCAGCACCGGGCAGGCATCACGCCCTATACGTCGACTTTCATCTTTGCAGAGCGCTGTGTTTTTAGTAAACAGTTGCAGCCACCGATTCTCTGAGGCCCCTTCGCCCTCAGGGTTTCTCTCCCTTCAAGCTACCAGGGCACACCTTATTCCGAAGTTACGGTGTCAATTTGCCGAGTTCCTTCTCCCGAGTTCTCTCAAGCGCCTGAGCATATTCAGCTCACCCACCTGTGTCGGTTTACGGTACGGTCGGCGTTGAACTGAAGCTTAGAGGGTTTTCCTGGAAGCGCTTCAAGTGGCTTCGCCTTCATAAAGAAGGCCCGATTCTTCGTCCTGGATATTCGACAGCGGATTTGCCTGCTGCCATCCATCGCTCGAAAGCCGGGACATCCAACACCCGGTCCACTCTGGCTGCTCCGTCACCCCATCGCATTCAACGCCGGTTCAGGAATATTGACCTGATTCCCATCAGCTACGCTTCTCAGCCTGGCCTTAGGGACCGACTCACCCTGCTCCGATGAACGTAGAGCAGGAAACCTTGGGTTTGCGGCGAGCGGGCTTTTCACCCGCTTTATCGTTACTCATGTCAGCATTCGCACTTCTGATACCTCCAGCAGTCCTTGCGGACCACCTTCGCGGGCTTACAGAACGCTCCCCTACCACTCCGCGCTTAACGCGCGAAATCCGCAGCTTCGGTTATCGGCTTAGCCCCGTTACATCTTCCGCGCGGAAGGACTCGATCAGTGAGCTATTACGCTTTCTTTGAAGGATGGCTGCTTCTAAGCCAACTTCCTGACTGTTTTAGCCTTTCCACTTCGTTTTCCACTTAGCCGGTATTAGGGACCTTAGCTGGCGGTCTGGGTTGATTCCCTTTTGAGTCCGGACGTTAGCACCCGGTGCTCTGTCTCCCGTGCGAAGCTTCGCGGTATTCGGAGTTTGCCATAGTTTGGTAAGACGCCATGTCCCCCTAGCTATAACAGTGCTCTACCCCCGCGAGCTCGTGCACGAGGCACTACCTCAATAGTTTTCGGGGAGAACCAGCTATCTCCAGATTTGTTAAGCCTTTCACCCCTAACCACAGCTCATCCTCTGGTTTTGCAACACCAGTAGGTTCGGCCCTCCAGTGTGTGTTACCACACCTTCAGCCTGGCCATGGTTAGCTCATCTGGTTTCGGGTCTATGCCGTGCGACTCATTCGCCCTGTTCGGACTCGCTTTCGCTGCGCCTTCCCTATCCGGTTAAGCTTGCCACACAACATAAGTCGCTGACCCATTATGCAAAAGGTACGCAGTCACTCCTTGCGGAGCTCCTACTGTTTGTATGCATGCGGTTTCAGAATCTGTTTCACTCCCCTCCCGGGGTTCTTTTCGCCTTTCCTTCACAGTACTTGTTCGCTATCGGTCGATCACTAGTATTTAGCCTTGGAGGATGGTCCCCCCGTCTTCAGCCAGGGTTTCACGTGCCCCGGCCTACTTTTCGAATCCTTAGTACCTTGTCGACGGTTCCCGTACGGGGCTGTCACCCTCTGCGGCGGACCTTTCCAGGTCCTTCCGGTGTCGTCTTCAATATCGAATTCAGGCTGCTGCGCTTTCGCTCGCCGCTACTGGCACAATCTCGGTTGATTTCTTTTCCTGAAGCTACTGAGATGTTTCAGTTCGCCTCGTTCGCCTCCGAGGGCTATGTATTCACCCCCGGATCAGGCTAAAGCCTGGAGTTCCCTCATTCGGACATCTCAGGATCAATGCTCGTTGTCAGCTCCCCTGAGCTTTTCGCAGACTGCCGCGTCCTTCATCGCCTGTGATCGCCAAGGCATCCACCACATGCACTTAGTCGCTTGATCCTATAACCCTGCCGCCTTTTGCCGGCACGGGCTTCAAGTGACCTGTAACGTGTCGCTGTTCTCTTGAATCTGCTTCGGTTTCTACTTGGAGAAACTTGCAATTCGTGAATGCAATCACAACCCATGTTCCAAACTGCCGCTGGAAACCTCATCAATCTCCAGCTGTTTGAAACTTCTCATTCCTTCCTAATTGTTAAAGAACTGAACAGAACCCCTTCGCAGGGATCTTGTTTGAAAAAACGCTTCTTTTCAGCAGCGTCCTTTCAGACATCATCCCGCGGTCATTGCCTTCCGATGGGGAAAACTGGTGGAGACAAACGGGATCGAACCGTTGACCTCCTGGTTGCAAACCAGGCGCTCTCCCAACTGAGCTATGCCCCCGGCGGCCCTTGGTGGGTCTGGATGGATTCGAACCATCGACCCTCGCCTTATCAAGACGATGCTCTAACCAGCTGAGCTACAGACCCGGCCTGTCCTTCTCGCGTTCTGTTTTTGTACAACGAACGATAAGCGTGGGCTCTGACTCCTGAAAGCCTTGCTCTCTTAAAAGGAGGTGATCCAGCCGCACCTTCCGGTACTGCTACCTTGTTACGACTTCACCCCAGTCATGGAACCCACCGTGGTCGTCGTCCTCCTTGCGGTTGGACAAACGCCTTCTGGCGAACCCCACTCCCATGGTGTGACGGGCGGTGTGTACAAGACCCGGGAACGTATTCACCGCGGCATGCTGATCCGCGATTACTAGCGATTCCGACTTCGTGCAGTCGAGTTGCAGACTGCAGTCCGGACTACGATCGGTTTTCTGGGATTTGCTCCGCCTCCTGGCTTAGCTGCCCTCTGTTCCGACCATTGTATGACGTGTGAGGCCCTAGCCGTAAGGGCCATGACGACTTGACGTCATCCCCATCCTCCTCCGGTTTGTCACCGGCGGTCTCATCAGAGTGCTCTTGCGTAGCAACTGATGACAAGGGTTGCGCTCGTTGCGGGACTTGACCCAACATCTCACGACACGAGCTGACGACAGCCATGCAGCACCTGTGTTCAGGCTCCCTTGCGGGCACCCCGGACTTTCATCCGGGTTCCTGACATGTCAAGGCTAGGTAAGGTTTTACGCGTTGCGTCGGATTAATCCACATCATCCACCGCTTGTGCGGGTCCCCGTCAATTCCTTTGAGTTTTAATCTTGCGACCGTACTTCCCAGGCGGTCAGCTTCACGCGTTGGCTTGGTTACCCAGAAATTGCTTTCCGAACAATCAGCTGACATCGTTTAGGGCGTGGACTACCAGGGTATCTAATCCTGTTTGCTCCCCACGCTTTCGTGCATGAGCGTCAGTCATGTCCCAGAGGGCTGCCTTCGCCATCGGTGTTCTTCCGCATATCTACGCATTTCACTGCTACACGCGGAATTCCACCCTCCTCTGACAGACTCCAGCCGTGCAGTCACAAATGCAGTTCCCAGGTTAAGCCCGGGGATTTCACATCTGTCTTGCACAGCCGCCTGCGCACCCTTTACGCCCAGTAATTCCGATTAACGCTTGCACCCTGCGTATTACCGCGGCTGCTGGCACGTAGTTAGCCGGTGCTTATTCTTCAGGTACCGTCATCAAAACCGGTTGTTCACCGGTCCCTTTTCGTCCCTGACAAAAGCGGTTTACAATCCGAAGACCTTCATCCCGCACGCGGCATTGCTGGATCAGGGTTGCCCCCATTGTCCAAAATTCCCCACTGCTGCCTCCCGTAGGAGTCTGGGCCGTGTCTCAGTCCCAATGTGGCTGGTCGTCCTCTCAGACCAGCTACTGATCGTCGCCTTGGTAAGCTTTTACCCCACCAACCAGCTAATCAGATATCAGCCGCTCCTGTCGCGTGAGGCCTTGCGGTCCCCCACTTTCACCCTCGGGTCTTATGCGGTATTAGCTGATCTTTCGACCAGTTATCCCCCACAACAGGACACGTTCCGATACATTACTCACCCGTTCGCCACTCGCCGGCAGGAGCAAGCTCCCCCGCTGCCGTTCGACTTGCATGTGTAAGGCATGCCGCCAGCGTTCAATCTGAGCCAGGATCAAACTCTTGAGTTCAATCACTGCTGTTACTGCTGCCCTGTTTCCAGGGCGTCGCGCTCAAAATCATCGACTGGTGATGCGAAAGCTTCTTTCGAAGCTTCCTATCTTCCATTCGTTTCTTCGAGCACCTGATTTCTTTTGAGCGGAACTCCCGAAGGAATCCCTGAGGCTCTCAAAAACCAGATGCCCACGCTTATCGGTTCGTTGTTCAGTTTTTAAAGATCACTGCGCTTTAAGCGGCGCAGATCATTATTATGCATCATCAATTTCGAAATGTCAAATATTTTTTAAACAAGTTTTCATTCCGCCCGCTTCACCGTCCGTTTCAGGACGCAATGGCCTTCAAACAGCAGGCCTCTATACAATAGATTCCCACAGCCCAATGAACCACAGGCAGCTATTCAAAGATGAATCCCACTTTCAACCGCAGGCCCGTCTCCTACCAGGAGGCGCGTTCCTCCATCCAGTCTTTTGTCCGTCCCGTGCGCGAGACGGAAGAGCTCCCCATTGAAAAAGCCCTCTCAAGGGTTCTGAGCGAAGACATCGTGAGTCCCGTCAATGTGCCCGAGGCGAACAACTCCGCCATGGACGGCTACGCCATGAAGTTTTCGGATCTCGCCGCCGACGGCAGCGGCACGCTCAGGCTCGCCGGCGAGTCTTTCGCGGGGCACCCCTTCACCGGCCGGATTGAGCCGGGCGAGTGCATCCGGATCATGACGGGCGCTGAAGTTCCCGACTGCTGCGACACCGTGATCCAGCAGGAGCTGGCCAGCGTCGAAGGCAGCCTCGTTTCCTTTGCGGCGGGCGTCGGCCGTGGCGGGAACGTGCGCCTGCGCGGAGAGGAGCTCCGCCGGGGCTGCCCGGCGATTCCGGCCGGCACCCGGCTCACGCCGGCCTGGATCGGCCTGACGGCCACGCTGGGTCTGCGGACGGTCCGCGTTTACAGCCGCCCCCGGGTCGCCATCCTCTCAACCGGCGACGAGCTCACCGATCCCGGGCAGCCGCTTGGGAAAGGGCGCATTTACGATGCAAACTCCTTCTCCATCGCGGCGCTTGCGCAGCGGGCCGGCGCAGAGATCGCCATGAGGAAAATCGTCAGGGATGATCCGAAGGAGCTGCTGCAGGCGCTCGAGGAAGCACTTGAAGCCGATGTCATTCTCACCAGCGGCGGCGTTTCCGTCGGCGCAGCGGACTTCACCCGTTTTGTCGCCGCGCAGAAGGGAGAGATTTTCAACTGGGAAGTCCCCATGCGTCCCGGCCGCCCCATGGCCGTCGGCGTCGTGGCGGGCAAGCTCCTGTTCTGCCTGCCCGGCAACCCGGTGGCCGCAGCCGTGACCTTCCTTGAATTCGCCCGGGGAGCCATAAGGAAAACAGGCGGCGAGCTGGGCGACGTGGACCCGCCCTGCCTCACGGCGACCGCGGAGGGCCGCTTCAAGAAGCGCCCGGGGCGCTACGAAATGCAGCGCGGGATCTTCCGGATTGATGAAAAAGGCCGCGCTGTGGTGAAAAGCACGGGCATGCAGTCCTCGGCCATGCTCACCTCCATGTGCAGGGGGAACTGCATCGTCTGGCTCGACAAGGACAGAGGCGCGGTCGAACCCGGCGAGCAGGTTCTGGTTCAGCCCTTCTTCGGCCTGCTTGACAGCTGATCGGAAGTCCGCCAGGGCTGAGCCACTATCTTTCCCTTAAGCGTCTGGGCCTTGGCGGAGCAGCACTTCTCATCGATCACGACGAGCGTGGCGTCTCCCCCGGAGCTGCCGAGAACCAGCTCTCCGCGGGCGGCCATCGCAGCCGCGTCCTTGGGATCAAGCTGCGACTCGACGACTTCCTCGCCCCTTAAATTCACGATGCCGCGCAGGCCCACCGCTCTGGTCCATATGCCGCCGCATTTCCCATAGGCGATGCTTTCATGCTGGTGGCCGTGGAAAAGCCAGCGCACGTGCAGGTCCTGGGCCAGCCGGTCAATGGCGGCAAAACCCTTCCTCCCGAGTTTATCAGCTTAAAAATGAATAAACCCTTGTATTGCAAGGGCTTATTCATTAATTATTTTTCATCTCTGGTAGTACAACTTTTCGGTCGGGCAATGTCTTTGAGCCGCAGCTTCTTGCATAGTGACTGTGCCGTCTCATAGTGGCAGGGCGGCTCCAGGCTGAATGCCCTGAGGATCGAGTCAAAGCGGCCCTCCTTTGGATAAAGCCTCAGGTACAGGGGCATTTGGGGATTGCCGTCATCGAGGGCAACTTCGGCACCGCGCAGCGCCGCGTTGATTTCGTCACAGGTGATGTCCCTGATCTTCTGTTTGAGGACATGCTGCATGTACTTTTCGATCACGAGGCTGATGAAGCAACTCGCAAAATGTCCTCTGACATGACTGTCTGTCCAGACAAAGCAGGGGCGGGCTTCGAGCGTGGTCTTGCTTACCCAGAAGCAATCCTCGATGCGCCAGAGATTGCGGTAAATCTTCATGATGTCCTGAGAGGACTTCGTCTTCAGATTCGTGCAGACGGCGTAATAGCCGGCCCACCGCCTCGCCTCTTCGATTTTCTTCATATCCAGTGACGGCTCGCCTTCGCCTTTCGGCACCTTGATCAAAGACCTGTATCCGCGGCTGGAGGTCAGCGATCCCCTGCTGCGCAGGGCTTTTTTCGCCTTCTCAACGGCACGGTCGATGTCGCTATTGTCCTTGTTGGCCCGGGACTGCGAATGCGAGACGATCCAGCGGACATCCAGAGAATCCACTTTCTTCGACGACTGATACTTGCGCCCTGTGGTTTTGCTGATTTTGGTTACGAAAACCGTCTTTGACAGATCCATTGTCTTGTAGCGGCAGACAATCTCGTCGCCGTCCATGACGGTCTCATCCCAATTTCCGTCGTCAAGGATCTGTTTGCGCAGCTCCTTCGTGCTGTTCTTAACCTTCTGCGCGAGGACAAAGTCGCAGCCGATGTCCTTGAGCCCGAGCAGGTTCTCGTTTGAATTGAGCCCCCTGTCGGCAACGACAATGAGCGTCTGCAGGTCATAAGCCGTTTTGATCCGCCTGATCATGGGGAGCATCGTGCCGAACTCTGAGGTGCTGCCGGGGAAAAGCTCGTAATCAATGGGGATGCCGAACGCATCCATCACGAGTCCGAGAACTACCTGGACCTCGTTGACCTTGTGGTCCTTGCTCAGCCCGAACTGGCGCAGCTCGCCTTCTTTCCGGCTCTCAAAGGCATATGTCGTCACGTCATAAAAGGCGGCTGAGACCGTGCGGTTCAGCCTGCTGCTGATCTCGCGGTTAAGGTGTTTGACAATCGCTTCCTTGTCCTCCGCAAGCCGGTCGAGCACCCGGTACACGACATTGTTGTCTGCGATGCCGTCGAACGGCACGATGCTTGAGCCGCGCTCCTCGAAGGCTTTTTTCTTGCTGCCCGGACTGACGATCCTTTGCGAGCACAGCAGGAACGCTGCCTTGTCGTACGAATACTCGATTTTGCGCTTGCTCTGCAGATAGCGGAACACCTGCGGCAGATTCAGATCGTCCTTCCATACCTGCCGAATGACGGCAGCGCCGAGCTTCAGCCTTGCGGCGCACGAATAGTCAGCGCCTTTTTGGGACTGCTCGAGCTTGCGGATTCTTGTCTGGGCCGAGTTGTCTAGCTCCTCCAGCCTGGCCTTCCTGACCGCCTCGTTCTCGGCTGCCACGCGGGCACGCAGGTTCTTGAGATAGTCGGGATCTTCTTGCTCAAGGACGTCGAGGTTGCCGTGATTCTCCAAGAGCCGCGACCGGGGCTTGCCGTCCGCATTGCGGTAGCTCTCGACAACGCGGACGTACTTGCGCCCCTGGGTCGTGACGATGGCAACGTGTTTGGACATGGAGAGCTCCCGGTAACTGACTCTGGATACCAGCATTATACCACCAATGGACTACATTGTAACTACGTAGAGTGTAAAATTTTTGCCCCGCCGACCCAATGCCGACGGGGCTTTACTCAATTTTTAGCTGAAAAAGACGGGAGCACGGGCATGCAGTCCTCGGCCATGCTCACCTCCATGTGCAGGGGGAACTGCATCGTCTGGCTCGACAAGGACAGAGGCGCGGTCGAACCCGGCGAGCAGGTTCTGGTTCAGCCCTTCTTCGGCCTGCTTGACAGCTGATCGGAAGTCCGCCAGGGCTGAGCCACTATCTTTCCCTTAAGCGTCTGGGCCTTGGCGGAGCAGCACTTCTCATCGATCACGACGAGCGTGGCGTCTCCCCCGGAGCTGCCGAGAACCAGCTCTCCGCGGGCGGCCATCGCAGCCGCGTCCTTGGGATCAAGCTGCGACTCGACGACTTCCTCGCCCCTTAAATTCACGATGCCGCGCAGGCCCACCGCTCTGGTCCATATGCCGCCGCATTTCCCATAGGCGATGCTTTCATGCTGGTGGCCGTGGAAAAGCCAGCGCACGTGCAGGTCCTGGGCCAGCCGGTCAATGGCGGCAAAACCCTTCCTGTGGCACGAGGGGGCTTCATGCGTGACCAGTATGTCGGCATGCTGGCGCGACAGGTTTTCGTAAACCGAAGGGAAAATGGTGGTGCGGTGCCGCCTGGGCAGCCCTCCGCGCCAGGTGTTGTTGCGGCCGATGCGCCGCAGAAAGCTGCCGACGGAGCTGTAGTTCGGCTCGCCGTCGGGCATCCAGATCTGTCCGCGGAATACGCCTCCCAGGCCGGCCACCCTCAGCCCGGCCACATTGCCGACGCGTCCGTGAAGGTTATGGCTGGCCAGAGGCCCCTTCCAGAGGCGGTCGTAATAGGCGTCCGTATCGGAGTCGTGGTTGCCGGGAATCCACCAGACGTCGGTGAAGGCAAGCGCCTCCTCCAGCACCCGGTCGAGCTCGTCGGGCGGCTGGAGATCCCCCAGAATGATCATCGCATCGGGCTTGTATTCCCGCGCGGCGGTGTTGATCTGATCAAACTCGCCGTGGGGATCGCCGCAGAAAAAAATCTCAGGGAGCTGCGCCTTCCTCTTGAGGGGGCCGCGGCGGCCCGCATCGTGGCGCCGGTGACCATGAGAGCTCATGACCGGCCTCCGCGACCCGGAAGCACCGGCCCGGCCGCAGGGCGCGGCGCCGGACTGCCGGAAAAGAAAAAAGGCACGGACGAGAAGGCGCCGCCCCGTGGGCGGCCCTCCCCCAGGCTGGCAATGCGCATCGCGCGCATTAGAAAATCCATCAAAGGAACCCCGCTTCGGCTGAAGGACGCCTCCGGCGACATTCAGCCTTAATTGCTTACGATAAGTTGATTATACGGGGAACGCACTCACCTTAAGAGCAGGCGTCATTCTTTCAGGATCTCAGTCCCGCGGGGAGGCTTGAACTCAAAGCGCGCCGGGGCGACGGCGGGATTCTTCTTCCAGCCGGAAAACTTCAGGCTGAGCGTCTGGCCGAAGCTGTCGTGCATCACCATCGCGACAGGCATCGCTGCCCGGAACCCGATTCTGAAATCCCTGAAGGACGAATCCTTGTTTTTGGGAACGGCCTCGATCCACTCGGCGCCGTCTTCAGCGGCCAGCTCCTTCACCGTAAAATCCCGCCTGAAGTCATTGTTCCCGAACAAAATGGCGGCCGGACTCGCGGGCATCGCCCCCACAACCGAGCGCACCGTCACCTGCCTGAGGTCCGGGTCCCATACGGAGACCTGGCGTCCGTTGGAGTAAATGTCCTGCTTATAGGGCTTGTCGTAGGACCACACAAATTTTCCAGGGCGCTTGAAAACAAAAGTTCCCGAAAAGTTTTTTTTCGCCGAACCGTTTCGGCCGGAATTTTCCTGCACGAAGCTGCCCGAGGCCGACTGAGTGCTTTTAAGGAACTCAGAAAGCTGCTCAATGCCGGAGGCCCAGGACGGCGCGGCTGAAAAGGCGGCCGCCGCAGCCGCGGCAAGGCACCATTTAGCGAAACTCATGCGTTTTCCCCTTTCAGAGGCTGCACAGACAGCCGGACAGCCTCAGACTTGTCCGCCACATGCCGGTAGAGGAGATCGCCCTTTTTCAGGCTCTCCCCGCCGAGCGCGCCCAGCAGCGACAGCGACTCCCGCCGCGAGGGCACGCCCAGGCAGATGCGGTCGGAGATTTCCGCCTTAAGGAGGGAGGGCAGCCTTTCGGGCTCTGCGCTGGACGTGCAGACGACGGGCAGCATGCCGCAGGCCCGGCCGTACCTCGCGGCAAAGCAGAGCTGATCCGTAAAGGGCCTGCCGAACCTCGTCAGGCAGTCCTGATAGTTTTCCAGGATAAAAAGCTGAAACGGCATCGGAGCGAGCTTTCTTTCGGCAGCGAAGGCGTTGTAATGGGGAAGATTGTTCGACCCGGCCGCCTTCATCTGCCCGTAGCGCCTGATCTGCTCGCTGCAGAAATCCTTCAGGCGCTCCAGCGCCTTTTCTTCCTCGGCAAATTCCACGCCTTCGGCTTCCGGCCTGTCTGCGCCGCACCAGACGGCGGCCGTTCCCTCTTCGAGCAGAAACGCGGCGAGCATGGCCTGGACGGTCTGCTTTCTCGCCGCGGCAGTGCCCCCGCCGACGATGACCCCGTGGCTCTTGCCCAGGTCCAGGGGATAAGGGGCTCCGTTCGCGCACCAGCCGACGGGCATTCTCCGGCTGAAGCCGCTCAAATTAATCTGTGACGTCTCGTCCATGAAATACGATCCTCAAATAAGGCTGCGCGGGGCGGCCCTGCAGGCGCAGGCGCCGCCTAGTCCTTGTTGACCGGAACCAGGATCGTGCGCTTGCCCGACCCGTCCGGGGCGGACACAATGCCTGCCTCCTCCATCGCCTCGATCAGATTTGCCGCACGATTGTACCCAATGGACAGATGGCGCTGAAGGGAAGAAATCGTCGGCCGGTTGGTGGAGAGAACGATCTCCACCGCCTTGTCGTAGAGGGCGTCGGCCTCGCCGCCAGCCTTGCCGCTGCCGGCTGGCTCCTCGGGCTTGTCCATCACTTCGTTGATGTAATCGGGCTCTCCGCGCTTTTTGAGCTCCGCCACCACATTCTCGACATCCTCGTCGGAGACGTAGCAGCCCTGGATCCTCACGGTGGAGCTCATGCCGGGAACCCGGAAGAGCATGTCGCCGTTGCCGATCAGATTCTCCGCGCCGGGCTCGCCCAGAATGACCTGCGAGTCATAGCGCGTCACCACCTGGAATGCGATGTGGGCCGGGATATTCGCCTTAATGAGAGGAGTCACCACGTCAGTGCTCGGCCTCTGGGTGGCAAGGATCAGATGGATGCCCGCCGCCCTGGCCTTTTGCGCGAGGCTGGTGATCAGCATCTCCACCTCCCTGCGCGCGCCGGCCAGGATCAGGTCGGCCAGTTCGTCCACGACCACGACGATGTAGGGCCAGGGAGACAGGTAGGAGGGCTCGTCAGGCGAAGTGCTGAAAGGATCGGCAATGGGCTGTCCGCGCAGCTGGGCGGCCTTCACCTTTTCGTTAAAGGCCTCGAACCTCTTCACCCCCACCCGCCTCATGACGGCGTAGCGGCGGTTCATCTCCCGGGTGAGCCACTGCAGGGCGTTCACCGCCTTGCTCATGTCGGTGACCACCTGGCAGAGCAGATTGGGAATGCCTTCATAGGGCGAGAACTCCACCATCTTGGGGTCGATCATCACAAAGCGGACATCCTCGGGCGTGCTCTTGTAAAGGATTGAGAGGATCATCGCGTTGATGCCGACGGATTTGCCCGAGCCCGTGGTCCCCGCCACCAGAAGATGCGGCATCTTGGCGAGGTCCACCACATAGGGCCGTCCGGCGATGTCCTTGCCCAGAGCAAGCGTCAGCTTCGAGGTGGAATTCCGAAATTCATCCGAGCCGATGATCTCGGAAATACGGACCGTCTGCCGCTTGGCGCTCGGCATTTCCAGCCCCATGCAGGTCGTGCCGGGCAGGTTCATGACAAGCCGCAGGCTGCCCACGCCGAGGGCCCGGCCGAGGTCGTCGCAGACATCGGCGATCCTTGAGCCCTTCACGCCCTCCCCGGGCTGAAGCTCGAACTGGGTGATCACGGGACCGGGGCGGGCGGAAACGACCTGGGCGTCGATGCCGAAGCTCTTCAGCTTCGACTCGATCAGCCGGCAGGTGAGGCCAAGCGAATCCTCGTCGACATCGTCGACAACCGGATCGGGCGGCACAAGCAGCGACAGGGGCAGGTTCGGAGAGGACGCGTCCGCGAGCCCCGGCAGATCAGGCTCCCGGACGGAGTCCTCGTCCTGCGCGCCTTCGGCCGGCGCCTGCGCCTCCGCAGCGGGCGCCTCCGGCCCGGAGCGTCCTTCCTCCGGCAGGGGCTGCGCAGAGGCAGCGGGCGCGAGGGCCGCAGGCTGGGCCGTTTTTTCAATGCTCACCTCATGCTGCGCGGGCAGTTCCGAGGCCTGCTTTTCCTGCCGGATCTGCTCGCCGATGCGGCGGTCCTCAGCCTCTTCCCTGCGGGTGCTGCCCCAGTGAAGAATGCGGTCAACGATTGTTCCGATGCGCTCGCACAGATCAAGCCAGGAGAAGCGGAAGACAATTGAAACCCCTACCACGACCATCGCCACGAACAGGGCGAGGGCGGGGTAAAGGGTGAGAATCTGAACCGGAGCCTTGCAGAAGTAATGCCCGAGCAGCCCCCCGGGACCGGCGGGCAGCAGCCCGAAGAAGTCCAGCTCGAGGAAGCGCTCCAGGCAGGAGGAGCCGAGCATCAGGCACACGAAGCCGGCCAGGCTCACGAAAACCGACAGCAGCCCCTCTCCGGCCCGTGCTTCAGCCGACCGCCGGGTTTCGAGAAGCCGGGAAAAGAGCGCAAAAACGCCGGCGATGACGATCCACCAGGACGACCCCCCGAACAGATACATGAGGGCGTTGGAAATCCAGGCGCCGGGGCGCCCCAGCAGGTTATGGGTATGAGCAACGCTCATGCTGATGGAAAAGCCCGGATCGGCTGCGCTGAAGCTGGCCAGCGCAATGCCCAGCAGCACGAGGGCCGAAAAGCACCCCAGCCAGAGGCAGACGCCTGCCGCCCTGTATAAAAAGCGGCCGAGCCCGGCAAAGCTCCTGTGCGGAACGGCTTCTTCCTGCTGCCTGTAGTTCGGCAGGTAGGGCTTTCCTACGGCGGCCCGATGAGCGCGGGGGCTCGCTTTCTTGGTTGAAAATAAAGTCATGCGTGAATTATAGGAAAGCTGCCTGCCGGTCCCGGACCAGCCGGCCTCTCATGGGTAAACGCTTTTCAGTAACATACCGTTATACATCATTTTAAGGAACACCCGACATGTCTGGAATTGAACACAGTCCTGTCCTGATCTTGGGTTCCGGCCCTGCGGGCTGGACCGCTGCCATTTACAGCGCCCGTGCCGGCCTGTCCCCCACGCTTATCACCGGAATGGAAGAAGGCGGACAGCTCACGACCACCAGCGAGGTGGACAACTGGCCCGGCGCCATCAACGGCATCATGGGACCGCAGCTGGTGGCCGACATGGCCAGCCACGCCAAGCGGTTTGGAACCCGCGTTGTGAACGACGTCATCACGTCCGTTGACTTTTCGTCCCGCCCCTTCCGGCTTACCGGCACGCGCGGCGTGTACACGGCCGACAGCGTCATCATCGCCACCGGGGCTTCCGCCCGCTACCTCGGGATACCGAGTGAAACGGCCTACAAGGGCCGCGGGGTCTCCGCCTGCGCGACCTGCGACGGATTTTTCTACCGCAAGAAGACAGTGGCCGTCGTGGGCGGCGGAGCCGCGGCCATCGAGGAGGCCCTTTACCTTGCCAACATCGCCTCGAAGGTTCATCTGATCCACCGCAGGAACACCTTCAGAGCCGAGCCGATCGAGGTGAACCGGGTGAAGGAGGCCGCCGAATCGGGCCGCATCGTCATCCATACGCCGCGAGTCGTCGACGAGGTGCTCGGGGACGCCACGGGAGTCACCGGGCTGAGGCTGAAGAACCCTGAAACCTCCGAAACCGAAGAGCTTCCGGTCGACGGCGTCTTCATCGCAATCGGCCACACTCCGAACACCGCCGTTTTCGGCGACGCGCTGGAGCTCGACCGCGGCTACATCGTGACGGGCCGCTACGGCCGCGGGGATACGGCCACCTCCGTCCCCGGCGTCTTCGCCGCCGGCGACGTTCAGGATCCGGTTTACGCCCAGGCCATCACTTCGGCCGGCACGGGCTGCAAGGCCGCTCTTGACGCTCAGAAGTGGCTGGAGGAAAACAGCAACTGAAAATGAAAACGCTCAGCAGTTTCTCCGATCTGAAGTCCGTCGGCGCAAAGCTCAAGGAAGAGGCCGAGCTGCGGCTTGAGGAAAAGCGGCGCGCTGCTGAGCGCGCCGCACGGCGCAGGCAGGAAGCGAGCCTGTTTTCTTCCGCCATGAGCGACATGGGGGTCCAGCCCCTCAAAAAAGAGGAGCGCGCGGACACCGGGAGACGCCGCCCGCAGCCCATTCCGCGCCAGAGCATCGCCGAACGCAAGGCGGTGCTCCACGCCTCCGTCTCCGACGAAGTCGACACGCTCGTCTTCCTGCAAAGCGAGGACGGGCGCTGCTACTGGCGCGAAGGGCTCGCGCCCGACATCTGCCGAAAGCTGCGCCGGGGGGACTGGACTGTCCAGAACCACCTCGACCTCCACGGCCTGAGAACCGACGCGGCCCGCGAGGCGGTGCTCGAGTTCCTCCGCTCTTCTCAGAAGGCGGGGGCGCGCTGCGTGCGCATCGTCCACGGCAAGGGCAACGGCAGCCCGGGGCACCAGCCGGTGCTGAAGGAAAAAGTCCGCCGCTGGCTCAAGCAGTGCGGGGCCGTGATGGCGTTTGCCGAGGCGCCCGAAATCGACGGCGGAGCGGGCGCCGTGCTGGTGCTGCTGTCGGCCTCCGCGAGAACTTTGTCGACGGGGGCGCCGCATTTATAATGTGACCCCCCGCTCTCCGGGAGCAGACGGCTCCCAGCACTGCCATGGACATCAGCGCACAGACTTTTTCCGATCTCGCCGACCTCATAGGCATCGTCGCCTTTGACATCGCCGGCATCCTGGCCACCGAGAATAAAAAGATCGACCCCGTGGGCGTGTTCGTGCTCGCATTCACCACGGCCTTCGGCGGGGGCATCATGCGCGACGTCGTGATCGACAACCGGCCCTTCTGGTGGGTGTCGCACGAAGGCTACGTCTGGCTCACGCTGGTGCTCACCTTCTTCGCTCCGGCGCTGATCCGGCATTTCAGCAACCGCATTTCATATTCGGCCTACATCTGGGCCGACGCGATCGGCCTGGGATTCTTCTCAGCGGGCGGCACCGCCCTGTCCATCGCCGCGGGCATCCCCGCGCTGCCGGCCACGCTGCTCGGGGTCTGCACGGGAGCGGGCGGCGGCATGCTGCGCGATGTCTTCCTGGACCGCCTGCCGCTGGTGCTCTCCGACCGCAAGCCCTACGCCTCCGCGGCGTTCGCCGGCTGCTGGCTGTACATCGGCCTGATCGCCCTGGACATCGACAGCACCGCCGCGGTCTGGATCTCTTCGGTTTTCATCTGCCTGTTCCGAATGGCCTGCTGGTACAACAAATGGGAAATCCGCTACGGCGACGCCGACACGGTGGCTTTTGTCGGAGTGAAGGACGCTCCCGCACGGCCGCAGCCTCCGGAGGCAGAGCAAAAGAAATGACGCTTCTTTCCATTTTCATCGCCTGCCTGATTGCAACGGTTCTTGCAATCACGACAGCCCGGCTGCTCGACGGCCGGATCCTGTTTCGCCTGGGCGACAGCCTGACCTGCGTCTCGACGGGGCTGCTGCTCGCGCTGGCCTGCACGCACCTGCTGCCTGAGGCCTTCGAGCAGGCCTCGAACCCCCACGCAGTCGGCTTCACCGTGTGGGCGGGCATATTCCTGCTGATTTTCCTGGAGCACGCCTTCGGCATCCACAGCCACGGCGCCGCGCAGAAGGGCGCCCGCGGGCAGAGCCTTGCGCTTCGGGGCGTCTGGCCGATCATCGTGGGCGACTCGCTGCACACCTTCACCGACGGCCTTGTGATCGCCAGCTCCTTTCTTGTGAGCCCGGCCCTCGGATGGGCCATCACGGCGGGGATCCTGATGCACGAGATGCCCCAGGAGATCGGCGACTTCGTGCTGCTGCGCCGCCAGGGGCTCAGCCAGAGCCGCGCCTACAGGCTCATGCTGATTGCCGGAGCTTCCGCGGCCGCGGGCGGCCTCCTCGGCTATTTCGTGATGGACGCCGTCAAGTGGCTGCTGCCCTACGCTCTCGCCCTGTCGGGAGCGAGCTTCCTCTACATTTCGATGTGCGAGCTCATTCCGCGGCTCGGCGCTGAAATCTCCAGCCGGCGCGATTTCCTGCGCCAGTTCCTGCTCATCGGGCTGGGCGCAGTCATCGCGTTTTTCATCGGGCACGGCCACTAAGGCGGCCGCGCCCCGGCAGGGCCGGCTCAGACCGCGGCGTCGCCGGTCTCGCCGGTGCGGATGCGGATCACCTGCTCGAGCGAGCTGACGAAAATTTTCCCGTCCCCGATCTTGCCCGTGTAGGCCGCCTTCTGAATCGCCTCCACGCAGCTGTCGCACAGCTCGTCGGACACCACCGCCTCCACCTTCACCTTCGGCAGGAAATCCACGATGTATTCGGCGCCGCGGTAGAGCTCGGTGTGGCCCTTCTGGCGTCCGAAGCCCTTCACCTCCGTGACCGTCATGCCGGAAATGCCGAGCTCGGCCAGCGCCTCGCGGACCTCGTCAAGCTTGAATGGTTTAATGATGGCTACGATCTGTTTCATGTTGGTTCCTCTGAAGACCATCCTTTCGCGCCGCGGCAGAGTCCTGCGCGGAGGCGGCCGCGAGTTCCGGGCCGCACAGGCCGCGCCCGGGGCGGCGAGTCCGTATCATATCAGCCCCCCGCCGGCGCGCCCTGGGGAAAAGGGATTCAGCCGGCGGGACAGCCCCGGGGCCGCATCCGAATGTCCTGCCCCGATATTTTAGGGCCCGCCGGTCACCCGTTCAGCCGGTCCATCACCTCAAAGACGCTGCGGATGACCTCCTCGTCGCGGGGATCGCTCATGTGCACGAAGCGGAACCCCGCCTCGCGGACCACCGCCTCGCTTCTGGGGTGGATCACCACGGCCCCGCCGGAAACAAGCCACTTCCAAGCGCCTTCCACGGGGTGCAGGGCGTGCATGAGGGTGCCCACCGTCTCCGAGCTCGTGATATAGATGACGGGCGGCGGCAGGCCGCGGGCGAGCTGCCCGATCTGCTGCCGCTCGGAGTCCGTGAACGCGAGCGGCGTGCGCTCGTAGCAGGTGAGCGTCTGGACGTCCGCGCCTTCTGCGATCAGCTGCTGGGAGAGCCACTCGCGGCCGGTCTGACCGCGGCAGATCAGCACCCGCGACGGGATTCCCCGGTGCCGGAGCTCGGCCATCAGGGCCTCGCTGCCGGACTGGGAGGCGCTGCCGTGCGGATAGACGATCGGCACGTCCTCGCCCCAGGCCTTCCGGGCGATCCGCGCCGTGCCCTCGCCCACCGCGGCCAGCGTGATGTGGGAGGGCCAGCGGTCCACCCAGTGCGCCACGGCGGCCACGGCCGAAGGGCTCACGAGAAGCACGAGCTCGACGTCGTCCAGGCTGGAGAGCCGCCGGGCCACCGGCTGCTCGTCGGCCGGCAGCCGGATCTTGAAGGCCGGCCAGAGCAGAACCCTCGCGCCGAGCTGCTCAAACTCCGTTCCCAGCCGCTGATTGACCGCGCCGGTTCGCGTGAGGATGACCGGATTTGCTGTCGCGGCGCGCACTTGGTTCAGCCCCCGAGTACTTCTTTGAGGATGCGCTCCGCGCCTTCTGCGCGAAGCCGCCCGAGCACCTCCCCTGCGGCCTCCAGCGGAGCCTCGAGCCGCCCGTGGGTCTCGGCGAAGATCGCCTCGCCGGTGCGGTGGTTGCCGACCATGGCGCGAAGCCACATTCCGCCGTCTCCTTCGGGAACCGCGTAGGCCGCAAGCGGCACCTGGCAGGATCCGCCGAGGGCGCGGGAGACCTCGCGCTCGGCCGCCGTGCAGGCGCGGCAGGCCGCGTCGTTGATGAAGGCGACGGCCTCGCGGGTCCGCAGGTTGTCCTGCGCCACCTCGATGCCGAGGGCGCCCTGCCCGGGCGAGGGCAGGCTCACTTCGGGCTCGATCACAGAGCGGATCCTCTCGGAAAGCCCCAGCCGCTTGAGCCCGGCCGAAGCCATGACGAGCGCGTCGTACTGCCCCTCGTCGAGCTTGCGCAGGCGCGTGCCGACGTTGCCCCGCACGGGCCTGACGACCAGATGCGGATAGCGGCAGCGGACCATCAGCTCGCGCCTCAGGGAGGCCGTCCCCACGACGGCTCCGGCCGGCATTTCCTCGAGGCTTGCGTAGCGGGCGCTCACGAAGGCGTCCCTCGGATCCTCGCGGGAGGACACCGCCGCGAGGACGAATCCCTCGCTGAGCTCCATGGGGATGTCCTTGAGGGAATGGACGGCGAGATCCGCCCGTCCCTCGCGAATCGCCGCCTCAAGCTCCACCACGAAAAGCCCCTTGCCGCCGATCTTCGAGAGCGTCTTGTCGAGAATGCGGTCGCCCTTGGTCGTCATGCCGAACAGCTCGACTTCCATGCCCGGGCTGTGCCGCTCGAGAAGCTCCTTCACATGAACGGCCTGCCACATGGCCAGAGGGCTCTCGCGGGTGGCGATGACGCACTTTTTCATTTCTGCCATTCAAAACAACCTTTCAATGTTTTCGACCGGCCTCTCCCTGCGGGAAGGCCTTGGAATTATTCTAACAAGCGAGTATTTCGACAAGCTGAATACATTCGGCCGTCCCCCTTCCGGGGCCGGAAGCTTCAGGTTCGTGCGCGGCTTCTTTCCGCGCCCGTTTCTTTTTTAGACTGCAGACGGCTCCGCGGCCGGCGGGCTTCGCATGCTCGCCAAATGGGCGGTAAAATAACGATTTTCTTTCAATTAGCGGGTTCCCGCAACCCCACTGAGCAATGGCAAACATCAACGATTCCTCCGATCCGCTTCACGCTAAAAACAAAGCCTGGTCCGGGCGTTTTTCCGAGCCTGTGGCTGATTTCGTGCTGCGCTACACCGCCTCCGTCGGCTTTGACAAGCGCATGGCGATGGCCGACATCCAGGGGTCGCTCGCTCACGCCGCCATGCTGCAGAAGTGCGGCGTCATCAGCGCCGGGGACCTCGAGGACATCCGCCGCGGAATGGCCCAGATCCGCGAAGAGATCAAAAACGGAACCTTTGACTGGCAGCTCGCCCTGGAGGACGTGCACCTCAACATCGAGGCGAGGCTCACCGCCCTCATCGGCGACGCCGGCAAGCGGCTGCACACCGGCCGCTCCCGCAACGACCAGGTCGCCACCGACCTGCGGCTTTACCTGCGCGAGGAGCTCGACGAGATCACGTTCCTGCTCAACGACCTGCAGAAGGTGCTTGTGAACCTGGCCGACAAGGAGGCCGACACGGTCATGCCGGGCTTCACCCACATGCAGGTCGCCCAGCCGGTCACGTTCGGCCACCACATGCTCGCCTACGCGGAGATGTTCGAGCGCGACCGCGAGCGGCTCATCAGCCTGCGCCACCGGGTGAACCGCTCCCCGCTCGGCGCCGCCGCCCTGGCCGGAACGACCTACCCGATCGACCGCGAGTACAGCGCGAAGCTGCTCGGGTTCGAGGCCGTCATGCAGAACTCGCTCGACGCCGTCTCCGACCGCGACTTCGGCCTCGAGTTCCTTTCGGCCGCCAGCCTGATCATGATTCACATCTCGAGGCTTTCCGAGGAACTCGTCTACTGGATGAGCCAGCGCTTCAACTTCATCCACCTGCCCGACCGCTTCACAACGGGCTCGTCGATCATGCCCCAGAAGAAGAACCCGGACGTGCCGGAGACCGCCCGCGGCAAGGCCGCCCGCGTCGTGGGCGAGATGTGCGCCTTCGCCGTGCTTCTCAAGGGCCTGCCGCTCGCCTACAACAAGGACCTCCAGGAGGACAAGGAGCCGGTCTTCGATGCGATCGACACCGTGAAGGACACGCTCCATGCGTTCATCGAAATGATGCCCGGGGTCGAGCCCCAGCGCGAGGAGCTGCGCCGGGCCTGCCAGGCGGGCTATCCCACCGCCACGGACCTCGCCGACTACCTGGTGCGCAAGGGCGTGCCGTTCCGCACGGCCCACGACGTCGTGGGCCGCGTGGTTCGGAAGGCCTCGGAGCTGAAGGTGGACCTGCACGAGATGCCGCTGTCGGTGCTGCGCTCTTTCAGCGATAAGATTGAGGATGACGTGTACGACTGCCTCACGCTCGAAGGCGCCCTCAAGGCCCGCAACCACACCGGCGGCACGGCGCCCGCCCAGGTCCGCCGCCAGGTGGCCCTCTGGAAGCAGCTTTTCGAAAAGCGCCTTACCGACGCGCACGCCGGCGAATACGACCGCTGACCGGCAGCCGCTTTTTCCGGTTCCATCAGGCAGCGCCGCCCCGAGAGCCGTCGGGACGGCGTTTTTTGGAAGGACACTGAAATTATGCAGATCATGACCCGGGATCCTTACGCCTTCGGCGACGACGGCGAGGTCGACGACGAAGGCTCCGGCCCCAGCAAATCCGAAATCAAGCGCGAAATGCACGGGCTGCAGGAGCTCGGCCGGGAGCTCACGAAGCTGCCCGAGGAGACGCTCGCGCGCGTTTCGCCCGTGCTGCCCGAGAACGTGCTGGAGGCCGTCCGGGAGTTCCGGCGCATCAAGACGTTCAAGGCCCAGCAGCGCCACATCCAGCACATCGGCAAGCTGCTGCGCGCGGCTGACGCCTCCGCCATCCGGACGGCCATGGAAGACGCCGGCGGAGCGAGCGCCGCGATGGTGGCGATCCAGCACCAGTGCGAGAGGCTGCGCGACGAGCTGCTCGCCTCCGACGAGGCGCTCACCCGGCTGGTCGACGAGCATCCCTCGACGGACATCCAGCGGCTTCGGCAGACGATCCGCATGGCCCGCAGGGAGGCAGCCAAGGAGGATCCCGCAAAGCGCAGCCCGCGCCCCTTCAGGGAGATCTACCAGATCCTGCGCGAAGCCCTCACGGCCGAGCGCGAGGCCGGCCTCGCGGCCCAGGTCCGGGCAGGCGCTGAACAGGAGAACGAGTAATGGAAACGACGAACGCTGGCGAAACCGTAATCGGGCTCGTGTCGATCTCCGACCGGGCGAGCGCCGGAACATACGAGGACAAGGGCATTCCCGCCCTGGTCGAATGGTGCACCCGGGCCATCACGACTCCGGTGAGGTTCGTGAAGCGGCTCATCCCCGACGACCGCTACGCCATCGAGCGCACGCTCGTCGCCCTTGTGGACGACGAGCGCTGCGACCTCGTGCTCACCACGGGGGGCACCGGCCCGTCGCGGCGCGACGTGACGCCGGAGGCGACGCTGGCCGTCGCGACCCGCGAGCTGCCGGGCTTTGGCGAGCAGATGAGGGCCGTGTCGCTGCACTTCGTGCCCACCGCCATCCTGTCGCGCCAGGTCGGGGCCCTTCGCGAAATCCCCGGACACGCAGCCCTCATCGTGAACCTGCCGGGCCAGCCGAAGGCGATCGCGGAGACGCTGGGGGGCGTGCGCGGCCCCGAAGGCGAGCAGATCGTCCCGGGCATTTTCGCCGCCATCCCCTACTGCATCGACCTCATCGGCGGGCCGTGGATTGAAACCGACCCGGCGGTCTGCCGCGCCTTCAGGCCGAAGTCCGCCCTCAAGGCGAGGCAGGAAAGGCTCTCGCGCGAGGCGCAGGCTGAGGCGGCGCCGGCCGCGCCGGCAGAGCCTGAGCCCCCTCAGGGCGGCCGCCCGCAGCAGCAGCCCTCCGCGGAGGCCCTGTCCGAGCCCCCCGAAGCCGAAGGCGCCCGGCGCGCTTTCGTGGACCCCGCGCCGCTGCGCGTGCCCGGCGGCAGGACCGTGGAGATCACGCCCGCCGCGGAGCAGCTGGAGGTTTTCCGGCTCGATCCCGCCGGCGGCAGGCTGCCCGCGCCCTGCGCGATCGTCTGGCTGGGCGGCATGGGCACCGACGTGCACGACTTCTCGGAGCTGCCCGAGCAGATCTCCGAGCTGCGCGGCCCCTTGGCCCAGTTCTACATGGTGAACGCGCCGCAGCTCGAGCTGAGCGCCACGCCGGGCAAGCTCGTGCGCGCCTGGTATGACCTGCCCGGCCGCGGGCTCTCCGACGAAGAGGACGAGCCGCGCATCCGCCAGGCCTGCGGCCGCATCACGAGGCTCGTGGATGAGATTGCCGCAAGGGGCATGCCGCGCCAGAGGATCTTCCTCGCGGGCTTCTCCCAGGGCGCCTCGATGGCGCTCTTCACCGGAGCGCGCCAGGAGCTCGCGCTGGGCGGCGTGATCGCGCTGTCGGGCTACCTGCCCCTCGCGGAGTCCCTGACCGCCGAGATCCGCAGCGGCGGGCGCGCCACGCCCTTTTTCATCGGGCACGGCGCCTACGACGAAATCGTCCCGCTGCCCTTCGCGGAGCACAGCGCGCGGCTGCTCGCGCAGCTTGGCGTGAACGTCACCTGGCGTGAATACGAGGCGGAGCACGACTTCGGCGGCGAGGCGCTGGCCGACGTCGCAGGGTTCCTGCGCCGCGTCATGAAGTACTGAGGCGGGACGGGCGCCGGCCCCGTCGTGTAGGATTGCGGCGGAGGGCGGCGGCATTCGGCCCGCGGCATTTTTCCTTCATCCGTTTGTTTCTTTTCTGAGGTTACTGATGAGCGTTTTGGTTCTGGGGCACAAGAACCCCGATACAGACTCCATCGTCGCGGCCCTGTCCGCCGCCAATCTTTACCGGGCCCGCGGCATCGACGCCGCTGCGGCCGCTCAGGGCGCGCCCGCTCCCGAGACCGCCTTCGTGCTGAAGCGCTTCGGCCTTGAGGCTCCGCAGGTCGTCACGTCCGTGGCCGGCCGCGACGTCTATCTCGTCGACTACTCCGACCTCGCCCAGGCTCCCGCGGATTTCGGCAAATGCCGCCTGCTCGGCATCGTCGACCACCACAAGCTGGGCGACGTGACTTCCGACGCCCCGCTCGAGTGCTGGATCCAGCCGGTCGGCTGCTCGAACACGGTGCTCAAGCTGATGTACGACTTCTACGGAGTCAAGGTGCCGCGGGAGCTGGCCGGCGCCATGCTCTGCGCGATTCTCTCCGACACCGTGCTCTTCAAGAGCCCGACCTGCACGGAAGCCGACAGGAAGGCTGCCGCCGAGCTCGCCTCGATCGCCGGCGTCACCGACGTCGAGGCTCTCGGCATGGAGATGTTCAAGGCGAAGAGCAACCTCGAGGCCTCCCCGCGCGATCTCATCTTCCGCGACTTCAAGGACTTCGACATGAACGGCCGCAAGGTGGGCATCGGGCAGCTCGAGCTCATCTCGCTGTCGATGGTGGGCCCGGAGCTGAAGAAAGCCCTCTCCGAGGAGCTCTCGCGCGTGAAGGCCGAAGGCCGCCACTCGGCCCTGCTCGTGCTCACCGACATCATGAGGGAGGGCTCCGAGCTGCTCGTGTGCTCCGATGAGCCCGGACTCATCGTGAAGGCCCTGAAGGCCGATCCGGCCACGATGTGGATGCCCGGCGTGATGAGCCGCAAAAAGCAGATCGTGCCGCCGCTGCAGCAGGCCTTCAAGGCCTGAAGCCGGAGCCCGCGGGGCGCAGGCCGCGCCCCGCCGGAAGAAACGGGAGAGCCGCTCAGAAGCGGCCCTCCCTTTTTTTCGCCCGTCCGCCCTGTCCCGCCCGGGGCATACAATAGAAAAAGCCCCATGTGTTTTCAAAGACAGGAGGTTGACGAAATGCCTGATTTCTGCTTTGACCAGACCGCCGACCATCGCCTGGACGGCTCCTACCGCTGGGAGCAGCCCGCAGGCCGCAGCGATGTGATCGGCATGGACACCGCGGATCTCGACTTCGAGTGCCCGCCGTGCGTGCGCGAGGCGCTGCGGCCGATTGTCGAAGAAAACACCTACAACTACAGGCGCCTGCCCGAGGGCTATTTCCGCGCCGTCGAGGACTGGTACAGCCGCACCTACGGCCTCAGGATCGAGCGCGAATGGCTCTTTTGCGTCCCGGGAACGCTTGCCGCCGTGCGGCTTGCCCTGGGGCTGTTCATGAGGCCCAACAGCCAGGTCATCCTCCAGTGCCCGAGCTTCGGGCCCATCCGCCGCATGATCTCGCTGTCGGGCTGCCGGGTTCTCAGAAACCCGATGAAGCCGGTGCGCGGGCGCTTTGAAATCGACTTCGAGGACTTCGAGCAGAAGGTCCGCGAGGAGCGGCCCGCCGCCTTCGTTCTGGTCAATCCCCAGAATCCCACGGGGCGGGTCTTCACGAAGCAGGAGCTCGCCCGGCTCGCCTCGGTCTGCGCGCGCTACAGCGTCCCGATCATCTCCGACGAGGTGCACTCGCTGCTCACCTACGGCAGCCACCTCCACACGCCTATCCTCGCGGCCTCGGCCGAGGCCCGCGCGGTCTCGATACAGATCGTGAGCATGAGCAAGGGGTTCAACCTGATGGGGCTGCCCCACGCGATCGTCGCCGTGGCCTCCCCGAAGCTGCGCGAGCGCTTCGCGCAGGCCTCTCAGGCGCACAGCTTCGACTACGCCGTGAACGCCTGCGCCGCCGCAGCGGCCCGCTCCGTCCTCGAGGGCCGGGCCGACGACTGGCAGCGGCAGCTGCGGGCCTACCTGCTCGGCAACATCGACCTCGCGCTGCAGTTCTTCGAGCGGGAGCTCCCCGCGGTGCGCGCCTACCGCCCCGAGGCCGGGTTCCTGCTCTGGCTCGACTGCAGGGGGCTCGGCATCCGGGCCGAAAAGCTGGGCGAGGCCTTCTTCGAGCGGGCGGGCGTGAGGCTCTGCAACGGGCTTGACTTCGGCCCCGCGGGCGGGGGCTTCGTGCGCATGAACATCGCCGTGCCCCGAGCCGTCCTCGAGGAGGCGCTCGGGCGCATCAAAAAAGCCTTCGCGCAGCCCTCCGCCTGAAAAGGCGCGGCCGGGGGGAGCGCTTCAGGCTCCCCCCTTCGGCCCCCCGTGGGCCTTCACTCCGCGGCCAGGCCGGGGAGGGGGCCTTTGTTGCGGAAATTGGACATAAGTTATTGTTCTTAAATAAAATAAGCTAATCAGAACTGCTCAAGACTTTCTCCCTGCCGCAGCGTACACTGGCCTTGAAGCCCGCCCCAGTTCAGGCGCTCTCCCCGCGCCCCGGGGGCCGGGTCTCAACAAGGGAGAAAGCAATGGCCTCAAAAACTAAAAAACTGGGCCTAGCCACCAAAATTCTTCTGGCCATGGTGGTGGGCGCCGCGTTCGGCTTCATCTTCAAGGGCAGCTACGACATCTGGGGTCAGGTGACCCAGCCCATCGGGACGATCTTCATCCGGCTTCTCAAGATGACGATCATTCCGCTCGTCTTCTTTTCCATCGTCTGCGGCGTGGCGAGCGTGGCCAACCTCCAGCGGCTCAAGAAAGTAGGCGGAACCTTCCTCATCTTCTGGTTCCTCGCCTCGATGCTCGCCGCCGTCTCCGGCATCTTCTGGGCCTACGTGATCGAGCCCGGCGTGGGCATCCACCTCGCCGAGAAGGCCGCCTTCAGCACGAAGGACGTGAGCGTCGTGAACAGCCTCGTCAACTGGTTCCCCGACAACGTGTTCGCCTCCTTCACGAACTTCAACATCCTGCAGGTCATCATCTTCTCGCTCTTCCTCGGGTTTGCGATCGCGCTGCTGCCGGCCGGCTCCGAAGCGAAGCGGCTGCTCAGCAAGGGGTTCGAGGTCTGCAACACGGCCATTACCAAAGTGGTTGAAATCGTGATGATCTTCGCCCCGCTGGGCGTGCTCTGCCTCATGGCCGACGTCACCGGCACCCTGGGCACCGAGGTGCTCACCGGTCTGGGCAAGATGCTCGTGACGCAGTACGTGGCCTACGCGACGGTCCTGCTCGTCATGTTCCCGATCATCCTGAAGTTCATCGCGAAGGTGAGCCCCCTGCGCCACTACGCGAACGTGTTCCCGGCGATGATCCTCGCCTTCTCGACCTGCAGCTCGAGCGCGACGCTGCCGCTCACGATGAAGTGCACCAAGGAGCGCGCCGGCGTGCCCGACGAGACCGTGAACCTGCTCGCCCCGCCCGCGGCCACCATCAACATGCAGGCCTGCTGCGCGGAAATGCCGATCTACGCCATCTTCGCGGCGCAGATGTTCGGGCTTGACTTCGGCTTCGGGCAGCTCGTGCTCATCTGCTTCCTCGGCATCATCATGGCCGCCGGCGTCGCGGGCGTGCCCGGAGGCGGCATCATGATGTCGGCCATCATGATGCAGACGATGGGCCTGCCGCTCACCATCGTGCCCTGGGTGGCGGGCATCTACCGCCTGATCGACATGCCCAACACGATGCTCAACGTGACCGGCGACACCGTGGGCATGGTGACGACCGCGTCGCTGCTCGGCACGCTCGACCGCGATAAATTCAACGCGCCCAAATCCATCTACGGCTAAGCGCCGGGGCCGCCCGCCGCGCGCCCGCCCCCCCTTTTTGCAGCAGGGGAGGCGCACGCGCGCCGCGGCCTGTTTTTTTTTTCAGCGGGACTTCCGTTTTATGACCACTATCCGTCTGTCAGAGAAAGCAAAGGGCCGCTTCGGCATCGTCGGGCACGCGGGCGTCGGCCACGTGCACAGCCACAGCGGCTTCGTTCAGGACGACTCCGCAGGGTTCGCGGCCGCAGCCCGGATCCTGAAGGAGGCGCTGCCGGCTGACACCCGCATCGCGCGCGCGTTCGCCGACCGGGACCGGGGGCTCGTCACCGTGGAGACCGGGAGCGGGGGGAGGGGCTGCGCCTCGACCTCGCGCGGGATCACCCCGGCCGAGCAGGAGCTGCTCGAGCGCTCGATCGGGCTTGACGCGGCGCTGCCCCAGAACGCCGCGGTCCACACCTTCGGGCGGGTCTACGGCCAGGGCGCCCTTCCCCTGCCCTCGGCCTTCGAAGGGGCCTGCGCGCTCGCGGCCCTCGACTCCTTCGAAAAGGCGGGAGGAGGCCGCTTCCTGCTCTCGCCCGTCTCGCCCCCGCCCAACTACGACCGGTGCGGCGGGACGGTGATCGAGCTCGACGGGCTGCCCGTGTCGCTGCTGCTCGTGGTGAACGGCACCCGCGGCGGCCTCGGCCCCGACGAGGATCTCGAGGGCAACGTCTGCGAGGGCGTCAAGAAGGACCTGATGGAGCGCCTGGGGCTGGAGCGCATCCCGACCGTTGTCGTCGAGTCCAAGGCGTACGCCCCGGCCCCCGCCCGGGATCTGAAGGAAAACCGCTACCTCGTGCGCGCCCAGAAAAACCTGGACTGCGGGGAGCTCGGGCAGGCACTGCTTCGCGCAGGGCGAAGCCTCGGGCTGCCCATCTTCCTCGCCGAGGACGCCATGCCGCTCGAGCCGGGGGCGCTGCGGCAGGCGACCCGCGCGGTGGGCGAGCAGATCGTCCGGCTGGGGCAGGAGTTCATGGACGCGGAGAGCGCGGCCGAAAAAGTGAGCATCATCGCCCGGCTCAACCGGCTCGCGAGCGAGGACGCGGGCGGCGTCACCTTCATGAGCAACGCCGTGCACGACCGCATGCGGGGAGCGGGAACGCTGCCCGGGATCAGCGCGCTGCTGTCCATGAACGTCACGAGCGATTACATCCGCCAGGCGGTGATCCCGACGCTCACCCAGGAAGACCTCGAGGGCTACCGCACGATCATCGTGAGGGCGCTGCAGGAGCTGGGCTCGGAAGCGAGCCGCTCCTGAAGCGCCGGGCCAAAGGGCGCGGGGCTAAAATGTCCCGCGGCGCCCGGCCGCCCCGCCCGGCGGGCCGGCCGTCTTTTTCCCGCAACCCTCGAGGCCCTCCAAGTGAAGCTCTCCTCCATCCTCAATTTCCTGCTTCTTCTCGGATTCATACCCGTGTGGCTGATCGGGACCGAGTGGCACAGGAAAAACAGGCCGAACTACCTCCGGGGCGTCCTTTTCACGGCGGTGTACCTCGCTGTGATCGAGGCGCTCGACTTCCTCGTGCTGGGCGAGTAGCCCCGGGAGAGAGCTGCGGAAAGCGGGCCGCGCAGACGAAAAAGCCGCGGAACCCGGCGGGGCTTCGCGGCCTTTGAGGCGCCGTGCAGACTGCGCCTCGAGAATTTGGTGGAGAAGAGGAGGATCGAACTCCCGACCTCAGCGATGCGAACGCTGCGCTCTCCCAGCTGAGCTACTTCCCCGGATCTCTCATACGAGAGGTGATGTATTTTACACGTTGCCAGGAAAAAAGCAATTCCTGCGCCTGGGGCCCGCCCGGCTTACTTCTTCCAGACGCCCTTGCGAAGCACGACGCGGTAGCCGTCCGGATCCTCATAGGCGGCCGTCGACGGGTCTGCGTAGAGCTGGGGGTTGGTCACCTGCGGGAAGCCGTTTTCAAACATGCGGGCGAGCACCGCCTTCCACTCCTTGTCATCGGGAATGGAAAACACGATGAAGTGATTGAGCGTCGGAGCGCGCGGCACGTCCTCGGTCTCGCGCTTCTGGGAAAACTCCAGCTGGTAGGGCCAGTCCCTGTGGCCGCAGATCACGCCGTCCCATCCGTTTTGCTGCTCGTAGCGGTCGAGGATCTCAAAGCCCAGGCCCGAGCAGTAAAAGACGATCAGTTTCTCAAGGTTGTTGGTCGAACGCGACAGGCGCAGTTTTGGCACAGAATCCATGGAATCCTCCGAAAAAGAGAAGGGCTACGGAGACATTATGGACGGCGGAGCACCGCATGGCAAAGGCGGACCCGCCCGGCGCCGTTAAACTGAGGGCATGCCTAACGGAACTTTTTCCCCCTTGAACAGCCAAAATGCAGCAGATTGATTTTCACTTCAACGTGGGCAGCCGCCTGCAGTACGCCTGCCTCTTCGTGCGCAAGGTCTGGAGGATGGGCAAGTCGGTGGCCGTCTGGAGCTCGGACTCCGCGCGGCTCGCGGACTTCAACCGCAGGCTCTGGGCCTTCGACGACCTCTCCTTCATCCCTCATGCGATGGCCGGCTCGAAGGACGCACAGGAGGCGCGGGTCGTGCTGAGCGAGGATCCCTCGCGGCTGCCCGACTCCGACGTGCTGCTGCTGCTCGACGAGTCGGTGCCTCCCGGCTTCGAGCAGCTCTTCGAGAGGTTCGACCGCGTGGTGGACATCGTCTCCTCCGTGCCGGAGGAAACCGCCGCCGCGCGCGCCCGCTATAAAATCTACCGAAAGCTCAACTGCCCGCTGAAGGCTTACGACCAAGGAAGCCGCTGAAAGACATGACAGAACCTTATTCCTCCGCCCGCGTCATCCCGACGCTCTCGCGTCCCATCGTGGCCTCCTGGAGCGAGCTCGAGGCCTGCTCGAGCCGGGCCGGGGCGCTGCCCGCGATGGAGCCGGCCGAACCCTCCCGCGAGCCGTCCCTGGAGCCCGCTCCCGCCCCGGAGCCGGATCCCGCGCCCCGCAGCGCGCAGCCTTCGGCCTCCTTCTTCAGCGTGCCTTCGTTCTCGGGCGCCGGGACGGCCGGGCGCATCGAGCCGGCCCCCTTAAGCCCTCCTGCCGGGCGGCCCGCCGAGCGCCCGGGCGAGCCCGCAGCGCGCGGGCCGGCCCGCTTCAGCGGACTCTCCGCGGCCGAGGCCCCGCGGCCCGCGCGCTCGCTTTCGGCCGAGGAGCTCATCGCCTACCTGCAGCCCCGGATCCAGCGCTCGATTCTCGAGCAGCTCGAGCCGGTGATCGAGCAGGCCGCCCGCTCGGCCGCCGCCTCGGCCGCCGACCGCATCCGCAACGACGTCTCCGGACGGCTGGACCTCATCGTGAAAAACGCCGTTTCCGAGGAAATCGCGCGGTATTTCAGAAACTGACGCCGCGCCAGGGCGGAAATGCGATAATTCCCCCTCATTACCCCTTTGGATTCAAGACATCTGATTTTCCAAGATGACATCTGCTAACACCTCTGAACTCGCCAAGAGCTTCGAGCCCGCCGACATCGAGGCCCGCTGGTACCCGGAATGGGAAAGGCGCGGCTACTTCCGCGCGGGCCTTGAAGCCGGCCGCCCGGCCTTCTCCATCCAGCTGCCCCCGCCCAACATCACGGGCATCCTGCACATGGGACACGCCTTCAACCAGACCGTCATGGACACGCTCACCCGCTATCACCGCATGGCGGGCTACAACACGATGTGGCTGCCGGGCACGGACCACGCGGGCATTTCCGCCCAGATCGTGGTCGAGCGCCAGCTCGAGAAGCAGGGCATCAACCCGAAGTCGCTCACCCGCGAGCAGTTCGTCGCCAAGGTGCTCGAATGGAAGAAGTTCTCCGGCGGCACCATCCTCAAGCAGATGCGCCGCCTCGGCGACTCGGTCGACTGGCAGCGCACCTACTTCACGATGGACGAGAAGCTCTCGCGGGTCGTGCGGGAGACGTTCGTGCGCCTGTACCGCGAGGGCCTGATCTACAAGGGCACCCGGCTGGTGAACTGGGACCCGAAGCTGCAGAGCGCGGTCTCCGACGTCGAGGTGGAGCCCGAGGAGGAGGACGGCTTCCTCTGGGAGATCCGCTACCCGGCCGCTGACGGCGGACGCGACGTCGTCGTTGCGACGACGCGCCCTGAGACGCTTTTTGGCGACGAGGCGATCGCGGTGCACCCCGAAGACGAGCGCTACAAGGATCTCGTCGGGCACAAAGTCCATCTGCCGCTGTGCGGCCGCGACATCCCGGTGATCGCCGACGCCTACGTCGACCGCGAATTCGGCTCGGGCTGCGTGAAGATCACGCCGGCCCACGACTTCAACGACTTCGAGGTCGGACGCCGCCACGGCCTGCGCTGCCTGTCGATCCTCACCAAGGACGCGAAGATCAACGAAAACGCCCCGGCCAAATACGTGGGCATGGACCGCTACGAGGCCCGCAGGGCGGTGCTCGCGGACCTGAAGGCGCAGGGGCTGCTGCTGGGCGAGAAGAAGATCCGCCACATGGTGCCGCGCGTTCCGCGCACCGGCGAAATCGTCGAGCCGATGCTCTCCGAGCAGTGGTACATGGCCATGAGCAAGCCCGCGGGCGAGCACTCCACCCATCCCGGCAAGAGCCTCGCGCAGATCGGACTGGAGGCGGTGGAATCCGGCGAGGTGAACATTTTCCCCGAGCAGTGGAGGAGCGTCTACCGCCACTGGCTCACCAACATCCAGGACTGGTGCCTGTCCCGGCAGCTGCTCTGGGGCCACCAGATCCCGGCCTGGTACGACGAGAACGGGCACTGCTACGTCGCCGCCTCGCTCGAGGAGGCCCAGCGGCAGGCCGGCGAAGGCGTCGCGCTGCGCCAGGACCCCGACGTCCTCGACACCTGGTTCTCTTCGGCCATGGTGCCGTTTTCCACCCTGGGCTGGCCCGACCCCCAGGGAGACGACAAGAAGGCCTACGAGCTTTACCTGCCCTCGACGGTGCTCGTGACGGGCTACGACATCATCTTCTTCTGGGTCGCCCGCATGGTGATGATGACCAAGCACTTCACGGGGCGCGTGCCGTTCAGGAACGTCTACATGCACGGGCTCGTGCGCGACGCCGACGGCCACAAGATGAGCAAGAGCGAGGGCAACACGATCGACCCGCTCGACCTGATCCAGGGCATCGACCTCGAGGGCCTCATCAAGAAGAACACGATGGGGCTGCGGCGCCCGGAGAAGGCGCCCCAGGTGATCGCCAAGCTGAAGAAGAACTTCCCGAACGGCATGCAGGCCTACGGGGCGGACGCCCTGCGCTTCACGATGGCGGCCTACGCGACGCTCGGCCAGAACGTCAATTTCGACGTGAAGCGCTGCGAGGGCTACCGCAACTTCTGCAACAAGCTGTGGAACGCCACCCGCTACGTGCTGATGAACGTCGAGGGCCGGGACTGCGGCCTGCAGGGCGGGGAGATGAAGCCCGGCTTCATCGACCGCTGGATCGAGGGCGAGCTCTCGCGCACGATCCGCACGGTGATCAAGTCCTATGAGGGCTACCGCCTCGATCTCGCCGCAAACGCCATCTACTCCTTCGTCTGGGACGAGTTCTGCGACTGGTACCTCGAAGCGGCCAAGGTGCGGCTCACCTCCGGCAGCGAGGCCGAGCAGCGCGCCACCCGCAACACGCTCGCGCGGGTGCTCGAGGCGACGCTGAGGCTCGCCCACCCGATCATCCCCTTCATCACCGAGGAGCTCTGGCAGAAGGTCTCCGTCGCGGCCGGACGCCGGGCGCCCGGCGAGACGGCCTCCGTGATGGTGGCCCCGTACCCGAAGCCCGAAGACTTCGCGGAGTGCCCGCAGGCCGACCGCCGCATGGCCGTCACGAAGAAGATGGTGGAGGCCGTGCGCGCGCTGCGCAGCCAGATGCTGCTCGCGCCCTCGAAGCGCGTGCCGCTTGCGATCCAGGGTCCCGGCGACGAGGCCCGCGAGATCGCCCCGTACCTGAAGGGCCTCGCGCGGCTCGAGTCGGTGGAGCTCGTCGACAGCATCGACAGCATCAACCCGGGCTCGATCGCCCCGGTCTCCATCGTCGAGGACTGGCACCTGATGCTCGTGATCAAAATCGACGTGGCCGCCGAGCGCGACAGGCTCGCGAAGGAAATCGCGCGGCTTGAGGGCGAAGTGCGCAAATGCCGCGCGAAGCTCGGCAACGAGCGCTTCGTCTCGAAGGCCCCCGCCGCGATTGTGCAGCAGGAGAAGACCCGGCTCGAGGACTTCTCCAAGGCGCTCGAGAAAAACCGCGAGCAGCTCTCGAAGCTCCCCGCGGCCTGAGCCGGGGGCAGCGCCGCCTGCGGAAAGGGCTGAGACTCCCCCTCTCTCCGCGGGCGCGCAGCCGCCCGCGCCCGCAGCGCACCGGCCCCGGGGCTTTTCCCCGGGGCTTCGCTTTATCCCGTTACAGAGGAACCCACCGCCATGCAGGTTGAAAAACTCCTGAAGCCCACCTGGATGATTCCCGTCGTCCCCGAGGGGGTCGTGCTCAAAAACCATGTGCTTGCCGTGAGCGAAGGACGGATCGCGGCGATCGCCCCCGCCTCCGAGGCCGGGCAGTTCGAGGCCCGCGAGACCGTGGAGCTGCCCGGGGAGGTGCTGCTGCCGGGCCTGGTCAACCTGCACTCGCACGCGGCGATGAACCTGCTGCGCGGGCTCGGCCCCGACCTGTGCCTCCAGGACTGGCTGCAGAAGAAGATCTGGCCCGCCGAAGGGCGCTGCATGGGGCCGGAGTTCGTCTACGAGGGCAGCCGGCTCGCCGGCGAGGAAATGGTCCAGTCGGGCGTCACCTGCACCAACGACCATTACTTCTTCCCGGCCGACGCCGCGCGGGGCCTCACGGAGGCCGGGATGCGCTGCGCGGTCTCGGCCTTCCTGATCGGCTTCCCGTCGGCCTGGGCGAAGACCGATGACGAATACCTGAAAAAAGCCGAGGAAGTGATCCAGCAGTTCCGGGGCAGCCCCCGCGTGCACGTGACGGTGGCCCCCCACGCCCCCTACACGGTGGGCGACGAGGCCATGCGGGCGCTGGCCGGCCTGTCGGAGCGCTACGGGCTGCCGGTGCACATTCACGTCCACGAGACGGCCGCCGAGATCCGCGAATCGATGGAGAAGTACGGCTGCCGCCCGATCGAAAGGCTGCGGCGGCTCGGCATCGTGAGCAGCCGCCTCATCTCCGTGCATTCGGTGCACCTGAACGACGAGGACATCGGCACCCTCGCGCAGGCCGGCGCCTCGGTGTGCCACTGCCCGAGTTCCAACCTGAAGCTCGCAAGCGGCTTCGCCCCGGTCGACCGCATCATGAAGGCCGGCATCAACCTGGGCATCGGCACCGACGGCGTGGCGAGCAACGACAAGCTCGACATGCTCGCGGAGACCCGGCTCGCGGCCATGCTCGCCAAGGCCACGGCGGGCGACCCGACCGCCGCCCCGGTCCACAAGATGTTGTATGCGGCCACGATGGGCGGAGCGAAGGCGCTCGGCTGGGACAAGGAGATCGGCTCCCTCGAAGTTAGTAAAAATGCTGATGTTTTCAGCGTTCTTCTTGAGGAAATTACCAGTGTCCCGGTACTTGAACCGGCCACGCAGTTGCTTTACAGTGCCGGTAGGGAAAATATTACCCATGTGTGGATAGATGGCCGGCTGGTTGTCGAAAAACAGCAAACCATCCGTTCCCTCTCGGGGATGTCCCGTAGTCGAGCACTCTCCATTGCCCATAAGTGGCAAAATATGGTAGAGCCATAGCTTGGAAGACAGGTCTTTCCTGTAAAAAAGGAGAGCGGCTGTTTCCCGAGGATGCAGGCAGTGATCAGCGATAGGGTCGTACCCTGCTCATCTGCTTTTGGGATTATTAATGGTTCCCGGAGACGGGGGCCGAAAAAAAAGGAAAGAGGAAAAAATGAACACTTCCGCGAAGATTGGTGGTCTGCTGGCTGCCGTCATGCTCGCCGCTTCTGGTTCTGTCATGGCTGCTGAAACGGCAAATCCTTATGTCATTTCCAGCGACGGCAAGGTTGTGATGGATCCGTACGGCCTTTGCTGGCGCACCGGCTACTGGACCCCGGCTCTCGCCGAAGCCCAGGGCCTTAAGGGCTTTGGCTGCCAGTGCGACAAGGAAATCCTGAGCAAGGCTGCCTGCACCGCTCCGGCTCCGAAGGCTGCTCCGGCTCCGAAGGCTGCTCCCGCCCCGGCTCCTGCTCCCGCCCCGGCTCCTGCCGCCGCCCCGAAGCGTGAAAAGGTCACCCTCTCCGCCGACACCCTGTTCGACTTCGACAAGGCCACTCTGAAGCCCGCCGGAAAGGCGAAGCTCGATGAGCTGGTCTCCCGCCTCGCCGGCGTGGATCTCGAAGTGGTCAACTCCACCGGCTACACTGACCGCCTCGGCAAGGCCTCCTACAACCAGAAGCTGTCCGAGCGCCGCGCTGAAGCCGTGAAGGGCTACCTGGTCAGCAAGGGCGTGAGCGCCAACGTGATCAAGACCGCCGGCAAGGGCGAGGCGGATCCGGTTGTGAACTGCCCGAACCCCTCCAAGAAGGGCAAGATCAAGAACTTCAAGCAGCTCGTCAAGTGCCTGCAGCCGAACCGCCGTGCTGTGATCGAAGTGGTCGGCACCCGCGAGGCCAAGTAATCTCTCTCCTCCGCACGAGGATCTGAGATAAAAAAATCCGCTCCTTCATGGAGCGGATTTTTTATGCCCGTCTTTCGCCCTCCCTGCAAAAATGCCCTCTTCTTCGACAAACTGCCGGTGCGTCCTGTTCGACATGGACGGCACCCTCGTGGATTCCGTCCGCGATCTTGCGGCGTCCGTCAACGTCCTGCGCCGTGCGAAAGGCCTTGAGGCCCTGCCGCCCGAAAAGTACCGGGCGGCGGCCTCGGAGGGGTCTGTCGCGCTGTTGCGCGCGGGGCTCGGAGTCACGCCCGCATCGCCCGGCTACGAACAGCTGCGCCAGGCCTTCTTCGAAGACTACGAGCGCAGGTGCGCCGCAGCGCCCAGCCTCTTTCCCGGCATTGCGGAGCTCCTCGGGGCGCTCGAGCGCACGGGGATTGCCTGGGGCGTGGTCACGAACAAGCCCGAGCCTTTCGCGCGCAAGATCGTCCGGGCGCTCAAGGCCTTTGAGCACTGCGGCTGCGTGGTGGGCGCCCGACCGGGGCTTCCTCCAAAGCCCGCCCCGGACGGAGTCCTGCTGGCTCTGAGCGGGCTCGGGGCAGAGCCCGCTCAGAGCGCGCTTTGCGGCGACGACCCCCGAGACCTCCTGGCGGCCCGCCGGGCGGGCGCGGCGCCTGTGTTCGCCTCCTGGGGCTACTACGACGGCGGCCGCGCCGCAGTCGAGGCGCTCGCCCCCCTCGCGGTGCTCAGGGACCCGGCCGACCTCCTTAAAGTTTTATCCAAGATTTGAAACAATTCTTGTCCAGGCCGGCGACCGGAAGCGCCCCGAAGAGTCCGTTCTGACACCGCACGACCCCAAAGGCATTAGACTTTTCTCAACTGCCGGCTCCGCGCATCCCGCGTCAGCCGGCCTCATCGGCATTTGCGAAAGGAAGGTTCGAGGATGAGGCTCAACCGGGTTTCAAAGGTTGCCATTGGCGTGGCGGCTGCGTACGGCATTTATTCAGCGCTGGGCTGGTGGGCGCTGCCGTCAGGCTTGAAGTGGGCGGCCTCCGGGCCTGTCTCGAATCTGCTCGGGCGCCAGCTCTCGATCGGAGAAGTCCGCTTCAACCCCTGGACCGTAGAGCTCACGGCGCGGGACATACGGCTGTCGGGCCGCTCGGAGGCCGACAAGCCGGTCACCATCGGCAGCCTCTACGCCAACGTGGCCGCCCTGTCCTCCATCACCCGCTTCGGAGTCGTGCTCGACGCCCTGTCGGTCGACCATCTGAGCGGCGCGCTGAGCGTGGACGAAAACGGCGTCACGAACTTCCAGGACGTGATCGACAGCATTCACAAGCGCTTTCCGCCCCAGCCCGAAAAGCCCGGCGAGGAGCCTTTCCGATTCAGCCTCAACAACGTGAGGCTTTCGAATTCGGACTTCCGCATCTCGATCCCGTCCCACGGGGTCGATGAGCAGATCACGGAGATCAACCTTGGCATTCCCTTCATCGGCTCGATCGGCTCGGACCGCAACATCAACGTCCTGCCCGAGCTCAGGCTGAAGGCGAACGGCTCGGCCTTTGAGGCGCACGGCCGCTCGCTGCCCTTCAAGGACACCCGCGCCACGCAGATGCATTTCGACCTGAAGGACTACAGCCTGCCGCACCTCGCGCGCATGCTGCCGCTCAACGCAGCCGTAAGCGGCGGCTCCGTCACGGCGGCGGCCGACGTCACCTTCGCGCAGGGCACGGCCAAAACCCCGGGCACGATCCTGATCGACTTCAGCGCCGAGGCGAAGGACTTCGCCATGGCCCTGAAAGGCGCGCCGGCGGCCAACTCGATCGCCTTCAGCTCGCTTAAGGTCGACTCGGCCGAGATCGACCTCATCAACCGCAGGGCCGAGGTGAAGTCCGTGAGCCTCGAGTCGCCCACCGTGCGGATGCAGCGGCTCGCCGACGGTTCGCTCGCCTGGAGCGGCCTCATCAAAACCGCTTCCGCGAAGGCCGGAGAAAAGCCCGAGGAAGCGGCCGCCGCCGGATCCGCGCAAGCCCCTGAGGCTGAAAAGAAGAAGGACGGCTCGGAATTCGCCTGGGTTGTCCGCAGCGCGGCGCTCGAAGGCGGACGCTTCCTGCTGGAAGACCAGGCCGCGCACGGCGCCCGCATCGACGCGGAAAGCCTCACGGCCGCCGCCACCAACATCACGATGAAGGAGGGCGAAACAACGCCTTTCGAGGTTTCGGCCAGGCTGCTGGGCGGATCGCTCCGGGCCAACGGCGGCATCGAGCTCGGGGCGCTGCGCGGCAAAGCCGCCGTCGACGCCCAGCGGCTCGCCCTGGGGAAACTGTCGGGCTATGCGCAGAGCGCAGGCTGGAGCCTGGACGGGCAGGCCACCCTCAAGACGAACCTCGACTTCGATCTGAGCTCCGAACCGCTTTCGGTGCACGCTCAGGGCGACCTCGGCCTGAAGAAGGCCGCCCTCGCGCAAAACGGAGGCTCCTCCCTCGACATCCGCCTCGAATCGGCCCGGGCCGGGCAGTTTGACGCCGCCTATAAAAAAGACCTCAGCCTGAAATTCGCGAAGCTCGACCTGGGAGACGGGCACTTCGCGCTGCCCGAAAGCGGCTTTTCGGTCGACACTTCGGCCGCAGCCCGCAGCCTGGAGCTCGGCTGGGCCGCGGAGTCCGGCCGGCTTGATCTCAACGCGCGCTCGCTTGCCCTCACCACGCCGGAGCTGAAGGCCGGCACCTTTGAGGGCAGGCTCGAGAAGCTCAATGCGGAGAGCCTGCGCGTAGGCTGGGACGGAAAGACGGAAAACGCCGCCGTCTCCGGAATGAAGCTCTCCGCGGAGGGCACTTCGCTCAAGGCCGGCTCCTTCAGCGGCACGGCGCGCGGCAGCGACGCCCAGAACCTGTCGGTCCTCTGGAAGGGAAAGGCCAGGACGCTCGGCGTCAACGCGAAGGCGGCCTCCGTCTCTGGCGGCGCCTTCAGCGCCTCGCCCGTGCAGGGAGGAACCGACCGGATCGGGCTTGAGGGCCTGCGCATCGCGGTCGACACGAATCCGAACGGCGCGGTCGACGTCGGGGTGGAGCGCGTGAGCTCCCAGCCCTCGCACATCGAGGTGGCCGGAGACACGCCGGTCAAGGCGAGCCTGAGCTCGCTCACCGTCTCGGGCAGCGCCTTCAGGCTCGCCGACCGGATCACCTTCTCCGCGCCCGACATCAGCGCCGACGGGGTGAAGTCCACGGTCGATCTGTTTGACTTCAACGCCGAGCATGCGGCGCTGCGCGGCGCGGCCTTCGAAAAGGCCGCGGAGACTTCCTTCAGGCTTGACAGCGCCGACCTCGCCAAGGCCCAGGCGATTTCGCCTGTGAACGCCGCCCGCGTCTCCACGCTCTCCGACACGCTGGCCGTGCGGAAGTTCGACTGGCAGAGCGGGACGGCGGGCCACCTTACGCTGGAGTCGGCCGCGGCCCGCTCGAGCGCCTTCCAGATCGAGGGCGGCGGCGCCCGGTTCGGGCGCGTGGCCCTCGCCTCGGTCACGGGGGTCAACGCGCCGGCCAGCGGCACCGTGAACATCGGCCGCATCGCCATTGAAAAGCCCCGCTACAGCATCTCGCGCGACGCCAAGGGCAACCTCGACATCGATCCGCTTCTGGGCAAGAGGGGATCGGCCGAAAAGGCGAAGAAGACCCGGGAGGAAATCAAGAAGAAGGTCGCAGCCGAGGAAAAGCGCGTCGGCCGCCAGCCCAACCAGCCGGTGCGGGTGGGCGAGTTCTCCATCAGGGACGGGGGCTTCGCCTTCATCGACAAGGTCGTGCGGCCGGCCGGGCAGTTCCGCTTCGGCAGCCTCAACGTGAGCGTGAAGCCCGTGGTCTACGGGGGCGACAACACGCCCTCCACCCTCACCGCGAGCGCCCTCATCAACGGCTCCTCAAAGCTGAGCATCACCGGCAGCGGCTCGCCCTTCGTCGACAAGGGCAAGCTCACCGCCAAGGGCACCCTCACGGCGGTTTCCATGCCGTTTTTCACGCCCTACAGCGTCCACTACGTCTCCTACCCGATCCAGAAAGGCAACCTCAGCGTGAAAAGCGACATCACGATGACCGACAAGACGAAGATCAAGGCGGACAACCACGTCGTGATCGAGCAGCTCGGCTGGGGCCCGTACATCCCCAACGAGACCTCCATCAGCCTGCCGGTCACCCTGGCCACCTCGCTGCTCACCGACGGCAAGGGCAACATCGACTTCGAGCTGCCGATTTCAGGCGACCTCGCCGACCCGCAGTTCTCGCTGAGCGATCTCGTGCTCACGGGACTGAAGAACCTGATCATCAAGGTGGTCGCCTCGCCGGTGAACCTGCTCGCCTCGCTTGCGAACTTCAGCACGAGCTCGTCTTCCAAGCCCGTCCTGGTGCCGTTCCTGTCGGGCCAGAGCAGGCTCACGGCCGACCAGCAGAGCACGGTCACCCAGATCGTGAAGGCCCTGAAGGAGCATCCTGAGGCGAAGCTCGAGATCACGCCGCTCATCAACCAGAGCGGCGACAGCGAGGCGCTTCACCAGAGAACCTACAACGGGCTGCTGAAGGTCGCCCAGTCGACCATGCCTGAAAAAGAGCGCAGCCGCGAGGCTGCCGTGCGGGCGCTTTTCTCGATGCAGTTCCCGAAAGAGGATCCGAAGGGGCTGTCGGTGTCCGAGATGGAAAGCAGGCTCTACAAGGCAGTCGCCCCCGACCGCTCGAACATCGGGCAGCTCGCCGATGCGCGCTGCCGGCACATCGCCCGCGCCGTCTCGGAGGCCGGGATCAAGGAGAACCGGATCTTCATCACCGGGCCCGAGTTCGACAAGAAGTCGACGGTGGGCGGCGTGAAGCTGCGCTTCGTGCGCTGAAAAAAAGAGCCGCCTGCGCCTTCCCGGGCGGGGGAAAAACGCTTCTCCCCCCCCCGCCCGAAGGGGCGGCGCGGAAAGCCCTCAGCCCGCCGTGAAGGCGTCGCTGTAGATGCGGTCCGGGGTGATCCCGGCCGCCTTGAGAGCAGCCGTGGCGTCAGCCACAAGCCTGCCGCTGCCGCACATGTAGGCGTCGAACCCCGAGGCGTCGGGATGGTCCGCGAGGAAAGCCTCCTGGACGTGGCCGCGCCGCCCGTCCCAGTCCGCCTCGCGGCTGAGCACGGGGCAGTAGTGGAACCAGTCGTGCTCGCGCTCCCAGCGGCGGCAGAGCTCGTCCATGTAGAGGTCGGCCTTCGTGCGGCCGCCCCAGTAGAGGTAGACCTGGTGGGGCTTCGCGGCGGGCAGCCGGATGTAGTTCTCGATCATCGCCTTGGCCGGCGCAAAGCCCGTGCCCGTCATGAGGAAGACCAGGTCGTGGTCGGTTCTCTTGTGCAGCCGGAATTCGCCCGAGGGGGCCGTGACCTTAAGCGTGTCGCCCGCCTTGAGGGGGCTGGCCGTGACGCCGAAGAACCGGTCGGTGAAGCGCCCTCCCTTCACGTGGCGGATGTGCAGCTCGATCACGCCCGCGACGGTGTCGCAGGCGATCGAGTAGCTGCGGCGCTCCTCGCCCTGCACGATGTCCACAAACTGCCCCGGCGTGAACACGACGGGGGCGCCGCAGGGGCGCAGCACGACGCGGATCACGTCGGGAGCGAGCCGCTCGCAGCTCTCCACCTTCATGTCGGCCGCGGCGACCAGCCGCTTCCAGGCGATCTCGATCTCGGCATCGCTCAGCGCCGAGGACGAGCAGCAGAGAATGTTCAGGCCGGAGGCCGGGTGCCCTTCGCTCGAGCCCGGGGCGTAGGCGAGAAACGACCCGGAGGCCACCTTGGCGCTGCAGGCTCCGCAGAAGCCGCTGCCGCAGGCGTGCGGCAGCTCGATGCCGGCCCTTTCGGCCGCCTTGAGAATTCTTTCTCCCGGCTCGGCCGGGAAGGAAACATCCGAACCCTTGATCCTGATTGTGTATGTCATCGTGTAGTCAGTCCTGTTGTCTTGCCCGGCGGCGCGGCGATGCTCCCGCCGCCGTCCGGGCGCCTCCTCTTAGCATATCATTGTGCCTTAAATCCAAAGCTTCCCTGCGGCCCGGCGCGCCGGCTTCAGGAAACGGACGGCAAAGCGCACGCCGCGCGCTCTTTCAGAACAGAGGAGAATTCAGATGAACGGTGTCGTTGAACAGCTGCAGGCCTCAGCCGCCGCCGCGGAAATCCGGCGGATGAAGTCGCTGCGCCCCCTCGTGCAGTGCATCACAAACGACGTGGTCCAGGAAGTGACTGCCAACGTGCTTCTGGCCTGCGGCATGTCGCCCGCCATGGTGCCGGGGCTGGAGGAGTGCGCCGAGTTCGCCCGCGGCGCGGCCGATGCGCTGCTTTGCAACGTGGGCACGCCGAACCGGGAGAACGTGCAGGCCATGAAGCTCGCGGCCGCGGCCGCCGCGGACGCGGGCAAGCCCTGGACGCTCGACCCGGTGGGAGCGGGCGGCACCGCCTGGCGCGACAAGGCGATCGAGGAGCTGATCGCGCTGCGCCCCACGGTGATCCGCGGAAACGGCTCCGAGATCCTCGCCGCCGCAGGGTTCGAGCACCGCTACAAGGGCGTCGACTCGCTCGACTCCAGCGCCTCGGCCCTGGAGGCCGCGCAGGCGCTCGCCGCGCGCTCCGGCTCCGTCGTCTGCGTGACCGGCGAGACGGACTACGTGACCGACGGCCGCAGGACGGTGTCGGTTTCGGGCGGCTGCGCCATGGTCACGCTCGTCGTGGGCACGGGCTGCGCGCTCTCGGCGATGGCCGCGGGCTTTGCGGCCGGAGCGTCCGACCCCCTCGCGAGCACCGCGGCCTGCTGCCTGCTCGCCAAGCGCGCGGCAGAGCGCGCGGGGCAGACGGCCCGCGCGCCCGGATCCTTCCACAACGCCTACCTCGACGCGCTTTACCTGCTCAGCCCTGAGGAAGCGGCCGGTCTGATGAGCGCCTGAGGCCAAGCGATGAACAGCGTGAACCTCGAGCTCTATCTCGTCCTCGACCCGGTGCTGTGCGGAGGCGAAGACGGCATGGTCCGAACCGCTCTTGAAGCCGTGCGGGGCGGCTGCACGATCGTGCAGCTGCGGGCCCCGGGCTGGAAAAAGCGCCGGCTCGCCGAGTGCGGGCGCGCGCTCCTGAAAGCGCTCGCCCCCTCGGGCACGCCGCTGATCGTCGACGACCACGTCGACGTCGCCCTCGCGATCGGCGCCCAGGGCGTGCACGTGGGCCAGCAGGACCTGCAGCCGCAGGACGCGAGGCGGCTGATGGGGCCGCGCGCGATCATCGGCTACTCGGTGTCCAGCGGGCGCGAGCTCGCGCTGTGCGCCCCGCTCGTGCAGGAGGGCGCCGTGGACTACCTCGGCATCGGCCCGGTCTGGGCCACCGCGACGAAGCCCGACGCGGCCTCCCCCCTCGGGCTTGCGGGCTTTGCCGAGCTTGCCGCCCGCAGGCCCTGCCCGGCGGTCGCCATCGGAGCGGTGAACGCCGGCAACGCGGCCTCGCTGGCCGGGGCCGGCGCGGACGGCCTTGCCGTGGTCTCGGCCATCTGCGGACAGCCCGACCCCAGGGCGGCCGCCGCCTTGCTGCTGCACGCCTTCCGACAGGGGCTTTCCCGCTAAAATGAAGGGATTCGGGACGCTGCAGGAAGCCCTCCTGAGGGCTCCTGCCGCTCTCCCCTCCCCCTTTCCGCAAGGACCGCAGGATCATGGCTTTTTTTTCTGGAAAAATTCCCGGCAGGCTGAAGTACCCCATCGAGACGGCCCGGACCGTCTGCCTCGTCAAGGCAGTCGAGACCTCGGAGGCCGGAAAGAAGTACTGGTCGCAGGAAGAAGCCTCGCAGGTCACGCGGGACCTGCTCTCGGAGACCTCCCGCTCGACGCCGCCCGCCCGCTTCATCGAGCAGCGCGCGCAGCTCGCCTACTCGCGCATGGCGAAAAAGTCGCACACGCTGCGGACCCTGAGGTTCGGGGGCAGCCCGGCCCTGGGCTACCTCACCTCGGCGGCGATCATTCTCTGCGCCTACCTGATCGGCGCTTTTGCTGAGCGGTTCTTTTCCTCCGGCTCGGAGGTGAACCTCTTTTCTCCCGTGTATGGCGCGCTCTGCCTCTGGAGCCTTTTCATCTACGCGCTGATGATCGTCTACGGCGCGCTCAGCCTCGTGCGCCGGCGGCACATGGAGCTGCCCTTCCGCACGGTGCTCGCGCGGCTCACCTCGGGGCTTGTCGCGCCGAAGCTGATCAGCTCGGGGCTGCGGCGGGCGTTCCTCGCCATCTGGGCGCCCGCCTGCCTGAGGCTCGCGCAGTTCCGGATCGCCCGGGTCTTCCACTGGGCTTTTCTCGCGCTCACGGCCGGAGTTGCCTCGAGCCTCATCGTGCGCGGGCTGGGCGGCACCTACATCATCGGCTGGGAGCTGCCGCTGTTTGACAGCGCGCCCGACCGGGTCTGCGAACTCTTCAGCCGCCTCTGGGGATGGATTCCCCAAGCGCTCAACCTGCCGCCCCTGCCGGACGTGGAGGGCGTGGCCGCCATGAGGCTCGACCGCATCGCGGCGGCGCCAGAGGCCGCCTCCCGGATCGCGCCCGCCTCGGCGTGGATGCCGCGGCTTTTCCTGCTGGCGCTTGTGCTGATCGTGATCCCGCGGCTGCTGCTGATCGCCTGGGACAGCGCGGCGCTGCGCCTGCTGAAGCGCCGCGTCGCCATTCCCGTGGATGACTATTTCCGCAGCCTTCTCGAACCCGGGGAGGAGCACGCCTCCGGGCCCGCCCCGGAGCCTGCGGCCGCAGGAGCGGAGAGCGCCGCCGGCCAGGCGGCCGAGTCTTCTCCCGCCGCCGCACCGAAGAAGGAAGCTCCCGCGAAGCAGGAAGGCGGCGCCGCCTGAAAGGCTTCCGTCGAAAGGCATCCTCTTTCCTGAGACTCCGGTTCGCTCTTCAAGGCGGGCCGGAGTTTTTTTCATCCCCCGGCCCGAAGCCCGCCCCGGAAGGAGCCGGAGTCCCAAGGCCGCCCCGCCCCTTTTCAGGGCGCCGCCCCGGAAATCCGCCTTGCCTTTTCCCCCAAAAGCCCTGCCGGCAGGCCCCGGGCCGCAAAGCCCCGCCTCCCTGCGGCGGCTCCGCCCGAAAGGGCCCGGGGGGCTTCAGACCCAAGCCAAAGCAGCCCAAAAAATATCCGGCTCCCCCGGAAAGGCCGGGAAAGCCGGATCAGCCGAAAGGCCCGGAAAGCGCTCCTTTCCCGGGGGCCCGCTGAAACCGGACCGCGGGCGGGAGGGAAAGGCTGCGCCGTCCCCCTTAGGGCACCATCTCGGAAATCTGCTGCTTGCGGGGCTTGTGCACGAGGTCCTCGCGCTTCACCTTCAGGTACATCGCAAGAGCCGCCGCCACGAACACGGAAGAGTAGACCGAGCAGCAGATGCCCACCGTCAGGGCGAGGGCGAAGTAGTGCAGGGCCGGCCCGCCGAACAGGTACATCGAGATCGTCATGCACAGCGTCGAGGAGTGCGTGATCACCGTACGGGAGATCGTCGCCGTAATGGCCGAGTTGATCACCTCGACGGTGCTCGCCCTGCGCATGGTCCTGAAATGCTCGCGGACGCGGTCGAAAATAATCACCGACTCATTCACGGAGTAGCCGAGCACCGCGAGGAGGCTCGTGAGCACCTGCAGCGAAAACTCCCACTGGAAGAAGGCAAAAAGGCCCAGCACGATCACAATGTCGTGCAGGTTGGCGATCACGGCCGAGACGGAGAACTTCCACTCGAAGCGGAAGGCGAGGTAAACCATGATGCCCAGCACGACCAGCGCGAGGGCGGTCGCCCCGTCGGTGGCGAGCTGCTGGCCCACCTGCGGCCCGACGAACTCGACGGAATGCTGCACCACGCCCGGAGTCTGCTCGGAGAGCACGGCCATCACCTGCTTGGCCTGCTCGCCGGAGCTCTCGCCCTTCTTGAGCGGGACGCGGATCAGCACGTCGCGCGCCGTCCCGTAGTTCTGGACGGAAGCTTCAGGAGAAATCTTCTCCACCAGCAGCTGCCGGACCTTGTCCGTATCGGCCGCCGCTGGATAGGTCACCTCCATCGTCGTGCCGCCGGTGAACTCAATGGAGAAGGCGAGTCCGCGGGTGGCGAGGAAGAAGACCGCAAGGCAGAACATAACGATCGAGAAGATATTCAGGTAAATCGAATACTTCATGAAGGGGATCGTTCTGTGGATCCGGAAAAATTCCATTTTGTCTCTCCTCCCTTACTGTCCGGAACCCGTGGTGCCGGCCGCGCCGGACTTCTTGGGATCGGGGCGCCAGATTTCGCCCACATGGATCTTCTTCAGGTGCTTCTGGCGGCCGTAGATGAGGTTCACCAGGCCGCGGGACACGAACACGCCGGTGAAGATCGAGGTGATGATGCCCAGGCAGTGCACGACGGCGAATCCGCGGATCGGGCCGGAGCCGAAGATGAGCAGCGCGATGCCGGCGATGAGCGAGGTGACGTTCGAGTCGACGATGGTGCCGAAGGCGCGGTCGTAGCCTTCCTTAATGGCCACCTGCGGGGTCTTCCACGCGCGCAGCTCTTCTCGGATGCGCTCGTTGATCAGCACGTTCGCGTCGACTGCCATGCCAATGGAAAGCGCGAGGGCGCCGATGCCCGGCAGCGTGAGCGTCGCCTGCATGAGCGAGAGGATCGCGATGATCAGCAGCACGTTGAAGAACAGGCAGAAGGCGGAAATCAGGCCGAAGACCTGGTAGTAGAGCGCCATGAATATCGCGACGACGATGAAGCCGTAGACCGACGAGCGGAAGCCCGCCTCAATATTGGCCTGCCCGAGGCTCGGGCCCACGAGGCGCTCCTCGACGATCTCCATCGGGGCCGCGAGGGATCCGGCGCGCAGCAGCAGCGCCGTGTCGGTTGCCTCGATCGTGGTCATGGCCCCGGAGATCTGCACGTGCCCGCCGCCGATTTCCTGGCGGATCACAGGCGCGGTCACCACCTGTCCGTGGCCCTTCTCAAAGAGAATGATCGCCATGCGCTTGCCGACGTTGTCGCGGGTCACTTCCTTGAAGATGCGGGCGCCCTTGTTGTCGAGCGTGAGGTTCACGGTCGGCTCCTGGGTCTGCGGGTCAAAGCCCGGCTGGGCGTCCTGGAGGTTTTCGCCGGTGAGCACCACGCGGCGGCGCACGAGCACCTGGTGGTTCTCGCGGTCGGTGAAGAGCTCGTCGCCGAAGGGGACGGTGCCGGAGGCCATCTGCGTGTAGGCTTCCGGCGTGTCGTCCACCATGCGGATTTCAAGGGTCGCGGTGCGTCCGAGGATGTCCTTCGCCTTGGCGGTGTCCTGCACGCCCGGCAGCTCGACCACGATGCCGGTGGCGCCCTGCTGGGCGATCACCGGCTCGGCCACGCCGAGCTCATTGATTCGATTGCGCAGCGTTCCGATGTTCTGCTTGATGGCGTAGTCCTGAACGTCACGGATCGCCTTCTCGGACATCGTCGCGCGGACGATGTAGTCGCTGCCGTCGCGGCCGGTGGTGAAGGTCATGTCAGGCTGCGAGAGGCGCATCTGGTCGTAGCCGCGGTCGCGCTGGGTCTCGTCGGCGAACTTCACGACGATCTCGCTGCCGCGCCGGTCGATGCCCGTCTGGCGGATGTCCTTGTCGCGCAGCAGCGTGCGCAGGTCAGCCGCATTGGACTCGACGCGCTTTTCGATGGCCGCCTTCATGTCGACTTCGAGGCGGAAGTGCACGCCGCCGCGCAGGTCGAGGCCGAGGTAGGTGGGCTTGCCGCCGATCGCCGCGAGCCAGTCGGGCGTGTTCGGCACGAGATTCAGGGCAATCACGTAATCCGCGTTGCTCGGGTCGGGATTGAGCGCCTTCTCGAGCGCCTCGCGTCCCTTGAGCTGCAGCTCCGTGTCGGTCACGCCGAACTTCACGCGCACGCTGGAGCTCACCTGCTGCGAGCCCTCTTCGAACTTCACGCTCTCGGTCTTGATGCCTGCCGCCTTGAGCGCCGCTTCGACCTGCGTCATCGTCTGGGCGGTCACCTTCACGGTTGCCTTTCCGGAGGAGACCTGGATGGCAGGCGACTCGCCGAAGAAATTAGGCAGCGTGTAGAGAATGCCGATGACGAGGGCGAACAGGATGACGATGTATTTCCAGATTGGATAACGATTCATCTTGACTACCCCAAATCCGGCGCGGAGCGCGCCGAACCTGAAAAAAACAGAGCAGGCGAACCCGGGGCGGATTCACCTGCAGCCGGGGCTGCCGCCCCGTGCCGGGGCCGGAGTCCCGGCCTGCCCTTGAGCCCTGGAAGAGTCCGCAGGCTTAGAACTTCACCGTGCCCTTGGGCAGGACGTTGGCCACGGTCTGACGCGACAGCTGCAGCGTCACGGCCTTGCCGTCGACCTGGGCGATCTGGATCCTGATGTTCGCGTTGTCGAGCGCCGTCACCTTGCCCATGAGGCCGCCGGCGGTCATCACCTCGTCGCCCGTCTTGAGCCCGTCCACCATCTTCTGGTGCTCCTTGGCGCGCTTCTGCTGCGGCCGGATGAGGAACAGCCAGAAAACGACGATGATGAGGATGAGGGGCACGAACTGCATCGCGGCAGCGGCGGCGCCGCCCGCGGCGGCATCGGCCGCCAAGGCATCGGTAATGAAAAGCATGAATACTCCGGTTTTAAATGGGCGGCCCGCCCCAGTGGAGGGCGCGCGGGCCGCAGGAAAAAATAATCTGCTGATTATAAAAGAAGGAGTGGCGGGATGCAGGAAGACCGCGCACTCCCCGCGCCGGGGCCTCAGCCGATCCCGCGGCTGCGGTCCTCGTAGAACTTCGCCTTCCACTGCTCGAAGCACCCCTTGTCGAGCGCATCGCGCATCTCCTGCATCAGCGTGAGGTAGAAGTGCAGGTTGTGGATGGTGTTGAGCCGCGCCCCCAGGATTTCGCCCGCCTTGTGCAGGTGGTGCAGGTACGAGCGGTCGAAATGCCGGCACGTGTAGCAGCCGCACCCCTCGTCAAGAGGCTTGAGGTCGGCCGCGTAGCGCGCGTTCTTGATCTTGATGTCCCCGTAGCGCGTGAAAAGCCACCCGTTGCGGGCGTTGCGCGTCGGCATCACGCAGTCGAACATGTCGATGCCGTTGGAGACCCCCTCGACCAGGTCCTCGGGAGTGCCCACGCCCATCAGGTAGCGGGGACGGTCCTCGGGCAGCTGGTGCACGATCTCGGACTCGATCCGGTTCATGACCTCCTTGGGCTCTCCCACCGAGAGGCCGCCCACGGCGTAGCCGTCGAACCCGATGTCGACCAGCCCCTGGAGCGACTCCTCGCGCAGCTTCTCGTACATGCCGCCCTGCACGATGCCGAACAGGGCGTTGGGATTGCCGAGCCGCCTGAACTCGTCGCGGCAGCGCCGCGCCCAACGCAGCGACATCCGCATGGAGTCGGCCGCCTCGCGCTCGGTGGCCGGGCGGCCGTCGATCTCGTAGGGCGTGCACTCGTCGAGCTGCATCACGATATCGGAATTGAGGCAGGTCTGGATCCTCATCGACTCTTCGGGCGAGAGGAAAAGCCTGCGGCCGTCAATCGGGGAGGCGAACTTCACGCCCTCCTCGGTGATCTTGCGCAGCCCCTTGAGGGAGAACACCTGAAAGCCGCCCGAATCCGTAAGGATCGGCCGGTCCCAGTGCATGAAGCGGTGCAGCCCGCGGTGCAGCCCGATCACATCGAGGCCGGGCCGCAGCCACAGGTGGAACGTGTTGCCGAGGATGATCTGGGCTCCGTTGTCGAGGAGCTCCTCGGGCGTCATGGACTTCACCGTGCCGCAGGTGCCGACCGGCATGAAGATCGGGGTCTGCACCACGCCGTGGTTGAGGGTGAGCTCGCCGCGCCGGGCCTTGCCCGAGCGCGCGAGGACTTTAAAGGATAATCCCATGTGCGGGTGCTCCGTTAAGAGGCCTGAGGCGCGTTTTCCAGGAACATGGCGTCGCCGTACGAGAAGAAGCGGTAGCGCTGCTCGATCGCGTGGCGGTAGGCCGAGAGGATGCGCTCGCGCCCGGCGATGGCCGACACCAGCATGACGAGCGTCGACTTCGGAAGGTGGAAGTTCGTGATCAGCGCGTCGATCGTGCTGAAGCGGTAGCCCGGCGTGATGAAAAGCGTCGTGTCGCGGGAGCCCGGCCGGATGCGGCCCGGGGCCACCGCCGCAGCCTCCAGCGTGCGCAGCGACGTCGTGCCGACGGCCACCACGCGGCGCCCCTCGGCTTTCGCGCGGTTCACCTTTTCGGCCACCTCCTCGCTCACCGAGTACCACTCGGAGTGCATCTTGTGCTCGGAGATCTTCTCCTCGCGCACCGGCTGGAAGGTCCCCGCGCCGACATGCAGCGTCACATAGGCCTCCTCGACGCCCTTCGCGCGGAGCTCCTCGAGCAGCTCCTTCGTGAAATGCAGCCCGGCGGTCGGCGCGGCCACGGCGCCCGGGATCTTCGCGTAGACGGTCTGGTACGTCGACTCGTCGGCCGCGTTCGCGTCGCGCTCGATGTAGGGCGGCAGAGGCGTCTTGCCGAACCGGTCGAGGCAGGACAGCACCGCCTCGGGGAACTCGAGCTCGAAGAACTCGCCCTCGCGCCCGAGCACCTTCACCTCGAGCCGCTCCCCTTCCGGGTTTTCAAAAACAACGGTCGAGCCGGGCTTGGGCGACTTGCTCGCCCGGATCATCGCGATCGCGCTTTTCTCGCCCGTCACGCGCTCGATCAGGGCCTCGACCGCGCCGCCCGTCGCCTTGTGGCCGCGGAGCCGGGCCTTGATCACGAAGGTGTTGTTCATGACCATGAGGTCGCCGGGGCGCAGCAGCTTCACGATGTCGTGGAAAACCAGGTCCTCGAGGCCCCCCTGCGGAATCACATGCAGCAGCCTGCATTCGTCGCGGTTTTCAAGGGGGTACTGTGCAATCAGCTCCTGGGGGAGCTCGAAATCGAAGTCGGAAAGGTATTGTTCGGTCATGGCTTGACTGGCCAGAGGTAAGGAAAGGGGGCTTATTATAAACGGAAGGAAGGCGGAAGGCCTTGCCGCCTCCCGGCCGTTTTGGCATAATCCAAAACCTGCTACCGCCCGGGTGGCGAAATGGTAGACGCAGCGGATTCAAAATCCGCCGGTTAACAGCCGTGAGGGTTCGAATCCCTCTCCGGGCACCATGTTTCTATTTTAAAATCAAAAACTTAAACTGTTTTTGATTTTCCCCTTTCCTCCCCTTCTTCCCCGCCGCAGGGCCGGGAGCCTCCCCCTTTGCGGCCCGCCGCAGCCCGCTCCTCAGAAAAAAACGTCTCCGGCCCGGCCTCTGCGCCCGGAATTTTTCTGCGCGGCCCCGCGGGCCGCGCAGGCCGCCCTACAGGAACTGGGCCCCGATGATCCCCATCAGCATGAGCGGAATGTTGAAAACGAGGAAGGTGGGCACGCAGGTGTCCCAGATGTGGTCGTGCTGGCCGTCCGCGTTCAGGCCGCTCGTGGGCCCGAGCGTGCTGTCCGAGGCGGGGCTGCCCGCGTCGCCCAGGGCGCCTGCGGCGGTCATCAGCAGCACGGTGGCCGGCAACGAAAAGCCCACGGCCGAGCAAAGCGGCACGTAGATCACGGCCAGGATCGGGACGGTGCCGAAGGAGGTGCCGATGCCCATCGTCACGATGAGGCCGATCACGGTGATGATCGCGGCCGCGAGAATTCTGCTCGAGCCGATGAAGGGCACCACGCCCTCGACGAGCTCCTTCACCGCGCCCGTCTCCTTGAGCACCGCGGCGTAGCCGCCCGCGATCAGCATCACAAAGGCGATGAGGCCCATCATCGAAATGCCGCTGTCGATCCGGGAGTCAAGCTCGCTGAAGCGGAAGGCCTTGCCCACCATCATCACGGTGAGGCCGAGCAGCGCCGCAAGCGGCAGCGACTCGAGCGTCACCTGCACCACGACGGCGAGCAGAATCGCGGCGAGCGTGACCCAGTGCTTCGCGGTGAGCCTGCCGCCGCGGGGGGCTTCCGCGAGCGTGGCGTCGAGCGGCACGTCGCGGTAGGCGCGGGGCCGCCGGTAGAGCACGAACACCGCGAAGAGCAGCCCCGCGAGCATGGACAGCCCGAGCAGCCAGGCCACCGAGGCGACGTCCGAGACCGTGGTCTTCATGCCGCTCGAGGTCATGCTGTCGGCGACGATGCCCTGGAAGATGAGCCCGAAGCCCACGGGCAGCGAGATATAGGGCGCGGTGAGCCCGAAGCCGAGCGAGCAGGCGATCGCGCGCCGGTCGAGCTTCATTTTGTTCATCAGCGCGAGCAGCGGCGGAATGAGCAGCGGGATGAAGGCGATGTGCACCGGCACCACGTTCTGCGACAGGCAGGAGATGAAGGCGATTGTGAGGCAGAACACGACGGGCCGGTGCGCCATGTGCCGCCCCAGCCAGTCGACCAGCAGCTGCATGAGGCCGGTCTTCGCGATGGAAACGGCGAACGTCCCGAGAAGAATGTAGGAGAGGGCCGTCGTCGCGTTGCCCGAAAAGCCGTTGGCGAGCACCGTCATCGTCTTGGTGAGCCCGAGTCCTCCTGCGACGCCTGCCGCGATCGCCGCGACGAGCAGCGAGATGAGAACGTTCACTTTGGCGAGGCAGAGCACGCAAAGCAGGACGACGGAGAGAATGATCGGATTGAGGACGAGGTCCATCAGCGGCTCCCGTTTGTGAAGAAATGTATCTCAAGCATACCCGAAGGCTCCCCCTTCCTGCATCAGGCCGGGGGCGGCAGCTGCTGCGGGCCGGCCCCTGAGGCGAGGGGGAACCAGAGCGTGATCCGGGCTCCGCCCTCGGGCAGGTTCTCGGCCCGGATGCGCCCGCGGTGGGCCTCGACCGTAAGGCTCGCGAGCGTGAGCCCGAGCCCGGCCTGCTCGGCGCCCTCGAGCGCCTCGGCGTCGGTGCCCTCGCTGTTGATCAGCCGCAGCAGGAACTCAGGCAGCCCGCGGCCGTGGTCCCGCACGGAGAACTCGACCCCGCCCGAGGCGCGCTGCACGGACACGGCCACCGCGGTGCCGCGCGGGGAGAACTTGTCGGCGTTGTCGATCAGGCATTCGAGCGCCCGGCGCACCAGCATCGGCTCGAGCTCCAGCTCGGGGATCTCGCCCCGCACCACGGTCTCTATCGTCTTGCCGTAGCCCTGGGCCCAGGCCCGGCGCGCGACCTCGTTGAGCAGCCCCGGCACCGAAACCCGCTCGGTGCGCAGCTTCACGTTGCCCGCCTGCAGCCTGGAGAGCTCCTTCAGGTTGCCGGTGAGCCTCTGGAGCATCGAGGCCTGGGAGCGGATCGCCGCCGCCCCTTCCTTTTCATAGGACGTCCCCGGGGGCGCCTTGAGGATGCGCTCCGCGGTCTTCGCGATCAGGGCGACGGGCCGCGAGAGGTCCTGGATCACCGCTCCGATCAGGGCGGCCCTCGTGCGCTCGGCCTCGCCCTTCACGAGCGCGTCGCGGGCGATGCCGGCGTAGTCGATGCGCTCGAGCGTCTGCGCGATCTGCGCGGCGCAGGCGTCGAGCAGCCGCTTGTTGTCGGGATCGGAGAACAAAAAGGCGCCCGAGGGGCGGATCGCGAGCACGCCCCAGCTTTTCTTCGAGGCGAGCAGCGGCACGGTCCGTTCGGGCGAGGCCGACAGGGTCTGGGTGCCCAGGCCCGCCTCCTTGCCGTGGTCGAAGCTCCACTGCGCGACCTCGATGTCCGCGTCGCCCGCCGAGTCGACGTAGGCGAGCTCCCCGGTCCGGTCGGGCAGCGCGAGCCTGATATCGGACTTGAGCAGCGGCGACAGGTGCGTCCTCACCACCTTCGAGACCTGTCCGGGGGTGAGCGCGGTGGCGAGCTCGCGCGCGAGCCCCGCCACCGCGGAGCTGCGGAAGTCGCGCGTGCAGGCGAGGTCCGCCTCGCGCCGCAGCCTCCCGGACATGTGCCCGACCCAGACCGCGGTGAGCAACACCAGCCCGAAGGTGAAGAGGTACTGGGGGTTGTTCGCCGTGAACTCAAAGACCGGGGGCATGTAGAAGTAGTCAAAGCAGAAGCCCGCCGCCACCACGGCCCAGACGGCCGGGCCGATGCCCCACAGGGCCGAGACGAACACGGCAAGCAGGAACACGACGATGATGACGTTGGCGGGCTCGAACACGGTGAGCAGCGCCGCGGCCGCGGCCATGACGGCCGCGCAGGCGAGCGTCGCCCACAGGTAGTTCACCGGCGGAACCCCGCCCGAGGCGAGCAGCTCCGAGCGCCTGCGCTCCCTCGGGGTCTCGAGGGCGATCTGCACGATGTCGAGGTCCGGGTAGGAGCGCAGCAGCCGGTCGGCGATCCCCGGCCTGAAAAGCGAGCGGACCGTGCGCGCCCTCGCCCCGAGCACCACCTTGGTGACGTTGCGCTTTCTCGCGTACCGGGCGATGAGCCCGGCCCGGTCGCTGCCCGAGAGCACCGTGGTCTCGGCCCCGAGCTGCGCGGCGAGGTTGAGGTTGTCGAAGCTCCTTTTGCGCAGCTTCATGTCCGAGGCGGCCGGATCCTCCACATGCACCGCTATCCACTCGGCCTTCATCCGGTTCGCCATCCGAGCGGCCTCGCGCACCACGCGCGCGCTCTCCTCGCTCGAGCCCACGGCAACGAGAATCCGCTCCTGGGCCTCCCAGACCCGGTCGATCGAGCGCTGCTCGCGCCACGCCCTCATCTGTGCGTCGACGCGGTCGGCGGTGCGGCGCAGCGCGAGCTCGCGCAGCGCGATGATGTTGCCCTCGCGGAAAAAGCCCCTCGCCGCCCTTTCCGCGACGTTGGGCAGGTAAATCTTGCCCTCGGCGAGCCGCCGCAGCAGCTCCGCGGCGGGCAGGTCGACCAGCTTCACCTCCCAGGCTTCGTCAAACACCCAGTCCGGCACCGTCTCCCGGACCTTGATGCCGGTGATGCCCGCCACGACGTCGTTCAGGCTCTCGAGGTGCTGGACATTGAGCGCGGTGTAGACGTCGATGCCCTCGTCGAGCAGCTCCTCGACATCCTGCCAGCGCTTTCTGTGGCGGCTGCCCGGCAGGTTCGTGTGCGCGAGCTCGTCGAGCACGAGAAGCGCCGGGCGGCGCCTGAGCGCGGCCTGCATGTCGAATTCGTGGAGGGTGCTGCGGCCGGGCAGGCTGCGCTTGGGCAGGATTTCGAACCCCTCGAGCAGCGCCGTCGTCTCGGGCCGGCCGTGCGTCTCGGCCAGCCCCACCACGACGTCCACGCCGGCCTTGAGCCGCTCCTTCGCCTCCTGCAGCATGGCGTAGGTCTTGCCCACGCCCGCGCAGGCGCCGAAAAAGATCTTGAGGCGGCCGCGCCCCCTGTCCTTCTCCTCCTTTTTCAGAGAGGCCAGCAGGGCGTCCGGGTCGGGCCTCTTGTCGCGCTCTTTGTCGTCCATAGCGTCAGCTCCTCTTCGGTTGGGGCGGGATGCTCTTTCCGGGGCGGTTCAGCGCCTTGCGGCGCCCCGCTTCGTCCTGCCCCGCGCGGCCTTGCCGCGGGCGGGCTCCGCGGCGGGGTAAAGCCGGTCAAGCTCCAGGTTGATCCGCAGCACGTTCACCCGCTTTTCGCCCAGGAAATGCAGCAGAGGCTTTTCCGTGCAGTCCTTCACGAGCCGGCGGATCTTTGCGGGCGGAACGCGCCTCGCGCGGGCGACGCGCTGAACCTGCCAGAGCGCGGCCTCGACGGTGATGTGGGGATCGAGCCCCGAGCCCGAGGCGGTGACCAGGTCCTGGGGCACGGGGCCTTTCGCCCCGGGGTTGTCCCTGCGCTGGTCGGCGGCGCGCTCCTGCACCTTCTCGAGCAGCCACACGCTCGCGGGCCCCTCGTTGCTGCCGCCCGAGACCATGGCGTTGTTCGGCCCGCCGGGGCTCGCGCTCGGGCGCCCGTGGAAATAGCGCGCCTCGCTCCAGTCCTGCGCGATCAGGGCGCTGCCCACCGGAACGCCGTTCCTGTAGACGAGCGAGCCGTTCGCCTGCTCCGGGAACCAGTACTGGGCCGCCACGGTGACGAGGACCGGATAGAGCACGCCGCAGACCGCCCCGAGCATCAGGAAGGACAGGAGCGCGTTTTTCAAAGCCTTCAGCATGCTTTCGTGTCCCTCCCGCTCATCAGTAAAGCCCCATGTAAAAAAGCACGAGGTCGATCGCCTTGATCAGCACGAAGGGGACGGCGAGGCCCCCCAGGCCGAAGACGATCACGTTGCGGCGCAGCAGCTTCATGGGCGAGGCCGCGCGCGTCGAGACGCCGCGGATCGCCACCGGGATCAGCAGGAACATGACCAGCGCGTTGAAGATCACCGTCGAGAGCACCGCGCTCACGGGCGAGGCGAGGTGCAGGAAGTTGAGCACCTCGAGCTCCGGGTAGGTCACGGAAAACGCAGCCGGAATGATCGCGAAGTATTCGGCGATCACGTTGCTCACGGCGAATATCGTGATCGCCCCGCGGGTGAGCATCATCTGCTTGCCGATGTCGATGATGTCGAGCAGCTTCGTGGGATTGGAGTCGAGGTCGATCATGTTGCCCGCCTCCTTGGCCGCCTGGGTGCCGTTGCCCATCGCCACCGCCACGTCGGCCATCGCGAGCGCCGGCGCGTCGTTGGTGCCGTCGCCGCTCATGGCGACGAGCCTGCCTTCGGACTGCAGGCGGCGGATGATGGTGAGCTTGTCCTCGGGGTTCGCGTCCCCGATGAAGTCGTCGACGCCCGCCTCTGCGGCGATGGCCGCGGCGGTGTACTTGTTGTCGCCGGTGAGCATCACCGTGCGGATGCCCATCTCGCGCAGGCGCTTGAAGCGGTCGCGGATCCCCCTCTTCACCACGTCCTTGAGCTCCACGATGCCGAGCACCCGGTCGTTGTCGGCCACGATAAGCGGGGTGGACCCGCGCCGGGCGGCGGAGACCGACTTCTGGGCGATCTCGGGCGGAACCGCGGCGCCCATGCCCTGCAGCCACTGCGCTATGGCGTCCATCGAGCCCTTGCGGATCCTGCTGCCCTCGAAGTCAATGCCCGACATGCGCGTCTGGGCGCTGAAGGCGAAGAATTTCGCGCCCTTGTAAAAATTGACGTCGTGCTTCACGTTGTAGCGCTCGCGCGCGAGCCTCACGATCGAGCGCCCCTCCGGCGTCTCGTCGGCAATCGAGGCGGCCGCCGCGGCCTCCGCCAGCTCGAGCACGGTCACCCCCGGGCTGGGAAGAAAGGCGATCGCCTCGCGGTTTCCCACCGTGATCGTCCCGGTCTTGTCGAGCAGCAGCACGTCCACGTCGCCCGAAGCCTCCACCGCCCGGCCCGACATCGCGATGACGTTCGCCTTCATCATGCGGCTCATGCCTGCCACGCCGATGGTCGAGAGCAGTCCCGCGATCGTAGTCGGGATCACGCACACGAGGAAGGCGACCGCGGTGATGACCCGCACCGGCAGCCCGTGCCCCCCGTGGTTCGTCGCGTAAAAGGAAAAGGGCACCAGCGTCGAGCACGACAGCAGCAGGATCACCGTCATCGAGGTGAGCAGGATCGTGAGCGCGACCTCGTTGGGGGTGCGCCTCCTGCTCGAGCCGTCCACCATCGAGATCATCTTGTCGAGGAACGAGTCGCCCTGGTCGACGCTCACGCGCGCGATCAGCCGGTCGGAGAGCACCCGGGTGCCGCCCACGACGAGGTTCGAGCCCTCGCGGGGCTCGCGCACGACCGGGGCGGACTCGCCGGTCACGGCCGACTCGTCGACTGCGGCGACGCCCTCGATCACCTCCGCGTCGGCCGGGATGATGTCCCCGGGCTCGATGAGCAGCAGGTCGCCCTTCTTCAGGTTCTCCGCGAGCACGAGCTCAGGCGAGGCGGCCTCGGAGACCGAGCGGATGCGCTTGGCGAGGATTTCGCTGCGGGTGCCGCGCAGGGCGGTGGCCTGCGCCCGCCCGCGCTCCTCGGCGAGCGCCTCGGAGAAATTGCCGAGCCAGATGATGATCCAGAGCCAGACCGCGAGCGAGAACGCGAAGAAGGTCTCGCTCAGATGCCCCTCGGGCACGGGGGTGGGGAAGATCCACTCGTAGACGGCGAGGATCGTGACCACCACGGCCGCCGTCCAGACGACGAACATGACCGGGTTGCGCATGACCGCCACGGGGTTGAGCCTGTAGAGGGCGAGCCCGAGGCACTGGAGCACGAGCTTCGGAGTGAAAAGCCGCCTTCGCAGCAGCCTGGCGGCATCGCGGTCTTCTTCCTGCATCGCCTCAGGCTCCTCCCCAGAAAAGCCGGATGCCCTCGACCACCGGCCCGAGCGAGAGCGCGGGCAGGTAGGTGATGATCGAGATCACCACGGCGACCAGGATGAAAATGAGGGAGAAGACCGGGCCGTCGGTGCTGATGCCCTGGGCGGAATGGGTCACCCGGGGCTTGGAGGCCATGTTGCCTGCCACGGCGAGCAGCGCGGTCATCGTGAAAAGGCGGCTCACCCACATGCAGATGCCGAGCGCCGTGTTGTAGAAGGGCGAGTTCGCCGCGAGCCCGCCGAAGGCGGCCCCGTTGTTGTTCGAAACCGAGGAGAAGGCAAAGAGGATCTCGGTGAAGCCGTGCGGGCCGGAGGAGGTCACGGCGTTCGTGCCGGCCTCGGTCACGCAGGCCACCGCGGTGCCGATGAGCGTGCAGATCGCCGGCACGAGCAGCGCCACGCACACCATCTTCATGTCGTAGGCGTCGATCTTCTTGCCGATGTAGCGGGGCGTGCGCCCGATGAGCATGCCCAGCACGAAAACCGCGACGATGGCGAGCCCGAGCATCGTGTAAAGGCCGGAGCGGGCGCCCCCGAAGACCACGTCGCCCAGCTCGATCAGCCAGAGCACGACCCCGCCGCCCAGCGGCAGCATCGAGTCGTAGGAGCCGGCGGCCGAACCCGCGGAGCTCGCCGCCGAGGTCGCGGAGAACAGCGAGGTGAGCATCGTCCCGAGCCGCACCTCCTTGCCCTCCATGTTGCCGAAGCCGGGCGAGACGCCCTGCGCGGTGATGAGGGGATTGGCGCGCCCCTCCGACCAGGCGATGAGCAGGAACGCCGCGGTGAAGACGAGCGCCATGCCGAAAAGGATGGAAAAGCCCTCGCGCACGTTGCCCGTCATGCGCCCGTAGGCGAACACGAGGCTGCTCGCCATGAGCAGCATCATGACGATCTGCACGAGGCAGATGAAGGCGGTGGGCGTCGCGAACGGGTGGGCGGAGTTCGCGTTGAAGAAGCTGCCGCCGGTCACGGTGAGCAGCCGCAGCGCCTCCTGCGAGGCCGCGGGGCCCACCGCGATGTGCTGCGTCGCCCCCTCGAGCGTCTTCAGGGTGATCATGGCCTGGTCGGTCTGCACGCAGCCCTGGGAGACGAAAAGCAGCGAGACGAGAAACGCCGAGGGCACCATGAGCCAGAGCACGCAGCGCACCATGTCCTGCCAGGCGTTGCCGAGCGAGGGCTCGCGGCTCTGCACGAGCCCCCGCGCGAAGGCAAACGCGGCGACCACGCCGATCGAGGACGACAGGAACACGAGCACCGTGAGCCCCACGGTCTGCGAGAGCAGGCTCATCGTGCTCTCGCCCGCGAAGGACTGCCAGGTCGTGCTCGTGGAGAAGGACACGGCCGCGTTGAAGGCGAGGTCGGGCGAGAGCCCCGGATAGTGCAGGGGGTTGAGGGGCAGGAGGTCCTGGAAGCGGAAGATGAGGTAGGCGGCCACCGTCCCCACGACGGTGAGCGCGATGAGCGACAGGCAGTACTCGTGCCAGTCCATCGGCCTGCGCCCGCTCTCGCCCAGCGGAAAGAGAAAGACGCCCTCCACGCGGCGCATCCAGGCAAAGCGCCCCGCGAGCCTGCCGCTGAACACCGCGTCCATGTACAGGCCGAGAGGCACGCTCGCGGTGAAGATCACCGCGAAGACCCCGAGCAACAGGAAGACCGCGGAAAGTTTCATCAGTCAAGCAGCTCCGCGTTGAACAGCACGGCAAGGAGGTAGATCAGCACGAGCGCTGCGGCGATGCCCCCCAGCCACAGGATCCAGGCCGGGTCAGTCATCTGCGCCCCCTGTATTTGCGGCAAATGCCGAGGAAAACCAGCGCGAGCCACACCAGGGCGGCGAAAAGCGCCGCGTAGAGAACGTCGCCCATATCATCCCCCCTCCCCCCGGCCGCCGCTGCCGAGCCGCTCGATCCGCTGCTGCGACACGGCTCCGAGGAAATTCCGGGCCGGCCCGCGGCCGGGGATCACGGCTTCGGGATCGAGCTCGAGCAGCGGCTCGAGCACGAAGGCCCGCTCGTGCATCCTCGGATGCGGCACGACAAGCTCCGGCGCGAGGCTGATCTGAAGCCCGCCGTAGAGCTCGAGGTCCAGGTCGATCGTCCGCGGCGCGTTGTGCACGCCGGGCGGCCTCACGCGCCCGAGCTCGCGCTCGATCTGCTGCAGGCCGTGCAGCAGCTCCAGCGGCGGCAGCGTCGTCTCGACCAGGGCCGCCGCGTTCGTGTAGTCGGGCCCACCGGCGTCCACCGGGGCGCTGCGGTAGAGGCTGCTCATCCGCACCGAGAGCACGCCCGGCAGCGAGGCGATCCGGCGCGCCGCCTCCCGAAGCGCCGCGGGCGCGTCGCCGAGGTTCGCGCCAAGCCCGACGCAGGCCGTCACCGGAGAGCGCTCTGTCATCGCCTCAGCCCTCCCTCACGTCCGGATCGGCCTTGGCCGGCCGGTAGGGGCGCTGCTGGCGCGTGAGCTTCCGGTCGGATTCCGGCGGCACGAAAAACGTGGTCGGGGCCTCGGGGGCCTTCGCGCGGCTGCGGCGCCGCCTCGGGCCGCGCAGGCGCCTGCGGCCCCCGGCCGCGTCCCCGGCTTCCTCGCCCTGCGGGCGCGGGATCGGCCCCTGGCCGGGCTGCGGATTGAGGGCGAGGGAGGCGGCCTCGGCGGGCTGCAGGGGCGAGGCCCGCCGCTTTGCGGAGCCGGCCCTGCGGGCCTCCTTTTCGGCCTCCGCGACCAGCGCGTGGCGTTCCTGCTCGTCGGCCTCGTAGAAGTTCTTCCACCACTGCACGACCTCGATCGGGACCTGGCCGATCTGCGCACGCAGCATCATGAAGTCGTAGGCCGCGCGGTACTTGGGGTGCTCGACCAGCCCGAAGGGCGCCTTGCCGTAGCGGCGCTCGAAGCGGTACTGCAGCATCCAGATGAGGCGGATGTCGGCGATGTAGCGGCGCTGGATCGTGAGGTCGCGGCACTGGCTGTCAAGCACGAGCCCGCTCGCGTCGTAGAGCGCCTGGGGGCGGCTCTCGCCCTTGGCGATGAAGGAGTTCCAGCGCTTGAGCGTCTGCGGCCACAGCAGCGTCGCAAAAAGGAAGGCGGGCGAGGTTTTCTTGCCCGCATTGATGCGCTCGTCGGTCCTCTGGAGAGCGAGCATCAGGAATTTCTCGCCCTCGGAGGCGGTGTCCATCAGGTCGAGCACCGGCAGCAGCCCGTGGTGCAGCCCCTCGCGCTTGAACTCCCTGATGCAGGCCAGGGCGTGGCCGCTCGTGAGCAGCTTGATGATTTCGTCAAAGAGCCGCGCGTCGGGCACGTTCTTGAGCAGCGGGGCCATCTTCGGGATGGGGCGCCGCGTCTCCTCGTCGATGCGGAAGCCGAGCTTCGAGGCGATGCGCACCGCCCGCATCATCCTCACCGGGTCCTCGCGGTAGCGCACCTCGGGGTCGCCGATGATGCGCAGGCACTTCGCGCGAAGATCCTCGTAGCCGTTGTGGTAATCGAGGATCTCCTGGGTGGCGGGGTTGTAGTAGAGCGAGTTGATCGTGAAGTCGCGGCGGGCCGCGTCCTCCCACATCTCGCCGTAGATGTTGTCGGAGATCACGCGCCCGTTCTCGTCCTTGCGCACGCCCTGGGTGTCGAGCGAGCGGAAGGTCGCGCATTCAATCACCTCGCGGCCGAAAATCACATGCACGAGCTTGAAGCGCCGGCCGATGATGATCGCGCGCCGCTCGCAGGCCTTCACCTGCTCGGGCGTCGCGTCGGTGGCGACGTCGAAGTCCTTCGGCGTCACCCCGAGCAGCATGTCGCGGACCGCGCCGCCGACGATGTAGGCCTTGAAGCCGCGCCGCTGCAGCGCCTCGCAGGTCCGTATCGCCTGCCAGGCGACGAGCTTCGGGTCGATGCCGTGGACCGAGGCCGGAATGATCCTCGGAGTCTTCTGAACCTGCGTGCCGGCCGTCACGCCGAGCATGTTCCTTACCTTGCGTACAAAAGTCTGAAAAACTGCCATTTCTTTATTTTCATCAAGAGCCCGCCCTTCAGGCCGAAGGCTGCGGGCGGGCGTCATCCTGGCCTTCCTCCGCGCGCTTCGGGGCGAAGCACTGGCGCACGAGCGCGCGGGTGACGCGCCGGGAAGTCTTCAGCGCGTAGCGCTCCACCTCGAACACCGCCTCGGTGAGCGTGCCCATGTCGCGCGGCAGGTGCAGCAGCAGCCACTGCCGGGCGTCGTCCGGCAGCTCGATCCTGCTGTCGCGGGCGATCTTGGCGAGCGCCCGGTCCTTCTGCTCGTCGGTGAGCGGCCGCACCTGGAACACGAGCCCCCAGGACAGCCTCGAGAGCACGTCCGGACGGCCCTTCATCTGGGAGGGCGGGCGGCTGCCCGCCGTGACGAGGCAGTAGTCCGGAACCCCGCCGCTGCCGGGGTGCGCGTGCACCTCGTTCATGAGATCGAAGAGCTGCTGCTGCTCGGGCTCGGAGAGCTCGTCGACGTCGTCGACCGTGTAGATGCGCCTGCCGGGCGCGAACCGGGGCACCCGCTCAAATCCCGCGAGGGGATCGATCGCGTGCAGAAGGTGCGTGCGGCCCACGCCGGCCCCGCCCCAGATGTAAATGAACTGGGCGGAAGGCCGGGCGTTCTCGACTGCGGAGAGCACGGCGACGAGCTCAGCGTTGTCGCCTACGGCGAAATTGCCAAGACTCGGCGCCGGCCGGATCTGCAGGTCCAGTGTGAGCTGCTCTTGTGCCATTTAAAGCGGTCGGACCTCGGTGAGCCGCGCCGCGCTGAAAAACAGGCGGTCTGAAACTGACTTCACGGAAAGCCTAGACTAGAATCTTTAGAATAATGTAACTGCGCAGGGTGAAGTTTACCGCGCTCCTCTTTTCTCATGTTTCTCTGAGACCGCACTCATGACACAACTTTCGTACGATGCCGCCGGCGTTTCCATCGACAACGGCGATGAACTGGTCGAACGCATCAAGCCTTTCGCAAAGCGCACCCTGATTCCGGGAGTCCTCGGCTCCATCGGGGGCTTCGGCGCGCTTTTTGAAATCAGCAGAGACTACAGGGAGCCGGTGCTCGTGACCGGCACGGACGGCGTCGGCACGAAGCTGATGCTCGCGTTCCGGCTGAACCGCCACGACACCGTGGGCCAGGACCTGGTCGCCATGAGCGTGAACGACGTGCTGGTGCAGGGCGCGAAGAACGTCTTTTTCCTCGACTACTTCTCCTGCGGGAAGCTCGACGTCGACATCGCCGAGCGCGTGGTGAAGGGCGTCGCCCGGGGCTGCGAGCTCGCGGGCTGCGCGCTCATCGGCGGGGAGACGGCCGAGATGCCGGGCATGTACCCCGAGGGCGAGTACGACCTCGCGGGCTTCGCCGTGGGCGTGGTGGAGAAGTCGAAGATCATCGACGGCTCGGCCGTGAAGCCGGGCGACGCCGTGCTCGGGCTGGCCTCCTCCGGCCCGCACAGCAACGGCTTCTCCCTCATCCGCAAGGTGGTCGAGGTAAGCGGCGCGGACTGGAACATGCCCTTTGACGGAGCGACCCTCGCCGACCGGCTGATGGAGCCCACGCGCATTTACTGCAAGTCCGTGATGAAGGTGCTCGAGCAGGTGCCGGTGCACGCGATGGCCCACATCACGGGCGGCGGCCTCGTCGAAAACGTTCCGCGCGTCATCCCGCAGCACAGCCAGGTGGTGATCCACCGCGACGCCTGGAAGCGGCCGGCGATCTTCGACTGGCTGCAGCAGCAGGGCGGCATCGCCGACGATGAGATGCTGCGCGTCTTCAACAACGGCATCGGCATGGTGGTGGTCGTCCCCGCCGAGGCGAAGGACGCCGCCCGGGCCGCCTTCGAGCGCGAGGGCGAAAAGGTCTACGAGCTGGGCGAAGTCGTCCCCCGCCGCGATCCGAAGGATCCCGGCTGCATCGTGATCTGATCCCCTTCCGGGGTGAAAGAGGCGCCTTCCCCTGATGCCGGGGGCGGGCGCCCATCCGGGCCGAAGGCCTGCAGGGGCGCCGCTCCTCAGGCCTTCGGCTTTTCTTTGTCCGCAGCCGCGGGCAGCCCCCAGGGCTGGCCGGAGAGCGCCCCGGCGGCCTTCAGCCCCGCCTCCTTCGCGCAGGGATCGAAGACGGCCGAGACGGGCATGGAGCGCAGCCAGGTGATCTGCCGCTTGGCCAGCTGGCGCGTCGCGGCGACCGCCTTTTCACGGAACTGCCGCTCGGAGACGCCTCCCCCGAGGAACTCGAGGGCCTGGCGGTAGCCGACCGAGCGCATGGCGGGGCTGTCCGGGTCGAACCCGGGCAACGCGGCGAGCCTCTTCACTTCCTGCAGGAACCCCGCGGCGAGCATCGCGTCGAACCGCCGCGCGATCCGCTCGTGCAGCCAGGCCCGGTCGGAGGGGATGAGGGCGGCCGTGAAAAACGAGAACGGCGCCTTTTTCGGGGGGTGCTCGGCAAGCAGCTCGGTCATCGTCCTGCCCGTCATCCGGTAAAGCTCGAGGGCCCGGCTGATTCTCTGGCTGTCCAGGGGCTTGAGCCGCGCGGCCGCCTCGGGGTCGACCCGGGCGAGCTCGGCGTGCATCGCCTCCCAGCCGCGCCGCGCGCCTTCCCGGAGAACCTCCCCGCGCACCTGCGGGTCCGTGCCCGGCAGGTCCGAGAGCCCGCGCAGCAGCGCGTTCGCATAGAGCATGGTGCCGCCCGCGAGCACCGGCAGCCTCCCCCTCGCGCGGATCTCAGGCACCAGCCGGCAGACGTCGGAAAAGAAATCGGCCACGCTGTAGGGCTCGCCGATGTCGCGGATGTCGATCAGGTGGTGGACCACGGCGAGGCGCTCCGCGCGCGTGGGCTTGGCGGTGCCGACGTCCATGCCGCGGTAGACCAGGGCCGAGTCGATGGAAACAATCTCGGCGGGCAGCCGGCGGGCGAGCTCGAGCGCGAGCGCGGTCTTGCCGCTTGCGGTGGGCCCGAGGATCATCAGAGCGTCAAAGGCCATCAGCGCCCCCGCAGGAAAAGCCGGTCCAGGTCGGAGAGCGAGAGCTGCACCCAGGTGGGGCGCCCGTGGTTGCACTCGTCGGCGCGCTCGGTCTTCTCCATCGAGCGCAGGAGGCTGTTCATCTCCTCGCGGGTGAGCAGCCGGTGCGCCCGCACCGCCCCGTGGCAGGCCATCGTGGAGAGGATCTCGTTGCGGTGCTCCTCGAGCAGCCTCGTGCCCCCGTAGCGCCGGAAGTCCGCGAGCACCTCGCGGATCAGCCCGGGGCCCTCCTCGTCGATGCCCTGGGAGATCACCGCCGGGACGCTGCGCAGCTTCAGGTGCTCGGGCGACGCGGCCGAGACGTCGAGCCCGAGGGCGCGCAGATCCTGCGCATGCTCCTCAAAGGTCGCCATGTCGACCGGGTCCACGGAAAAAACGAGCGGGATGAGCAGCTGCTGCACGGGCATGCGCGAGGCATCCATCTGGGCCTTGAGCCGCTCGTAGCAGATGCGCTCGTGCGCGGCGTGCATGTCGACGATCACGAGCCCCTCGCGGTTTTCCGCGAGGACATAAATGCCGCCCACCTGGGCGAGGGCCTCGCCGAGCGGATAGGGGGTGTCCCGGGTCGCGAGCCCCCCGCCGCCCGCCTCCTCGGGGCCGGCCTGCGCGGGGGCGGCCTCTGCGGCGCCGCCCGCGGGGGGCGCGAGCGTTTCAAACTCGGCGGGAACGCGCTCCGGCCCGGTCCCGCCGCGGGTATCGAAGAGCCTGAGGCAGTCCATTCCGGGAACCGGGGGCCTGCGCCGGTCGTAGCCTGGGGCGGCCCCCCGAGGGGCCTCCCTCGGGGCGCGGAAGGCCGCGGCCGCCTCCGCCGCCCCGGCCGGCCGGGAAAAGAACTCGGCCGCGCGCGGCAGGTCCTGCGCCTCGGGCTTCGGGCTCTCCCCGGAGAGCGACTCCGGGGCCCCGCCTCCGGTCATCGCCGGGGCGAGCGCGGCCTCCACCGCATGGAAGACGAACTGGTGGACGCGCTGGCTCTCGCGGAAGCGCACCTCGTTTTTGGTCGGATGGACGTTCACGTCGACCTGCGAGGGATCCACCTCGAGAAAGAGGCAGAAGGAGGGCTGGGCGCCGTTGTAGAGCACGTCGCTGTAGCCCTGGCGCAGGGCGTGCAGGAGCATCCGGTCGCGGATGCAGCGCCCGTTGACGAAAAAGTACTGCGCGTCGCTGCGCGAGCGCGCGGCGGTCGGCAGCCCCGCCCAGCCGCTCACCCGCAGCCCCTCGGACTCGGCGAACACCTCGCGCGAGGCCTGGGCGAAATCGCGCGGCAGGATCGCGTTCGCGCGCTCCCGCGCAGACTGTGCGGGCAGCACCGACACGGCGCGCCCGTTGGCGAAGAAGCGCATCTCGACGCCGGGGTGGGAGAGCGCCGCGTGCTCGAACTCGCGCAGGCAGTGCGCGGTCTCCGTCGCCTCCGACTTGAGGAACTTGCGCCGGGCCGGGGTCTTGAAGAACAGATCCGTCACCTCGACGCGCGTGCCCGTCTCCCCGGAGGCGGGCTGAACGCCCTCCGGGCCGATGCTCCAGGCGTGATCCGCCCCGGGCACGCGGCTCGTGAGCACCAGCCCCGCGATCGAGGCGATCGAGGCGAGCGCCTCGCCGCGGAAGCCCAGGCTCGCGACGGACTCGAGCTCCAGAAGGCTGCGGATCTTGCTCGTTGCGTGGCGCCGAAGCGCGAGGGGCAGCTCCTCCTTCGGGATTCCGCAGCCGTTGTCCGACACCGCGATCCTGCGCAGCCCCCCGCCCTCGATCCGCACCTCGATGCGGCCGGCCCCCGCGTCGATCGCGTTCTCGACCAGCTCCTTCACGACGGAGGCGGGCCGCTCCACCACCTCGCCCGCGGCGATCTGGCTGATCAGCTGGTCGGAGAGCTCCGCAATCGGCCTGCGGGCCGCGCGCTTTTCTTCTGGCATTCGTCACTTTCCTCGAGTCGGCGGCAACGGGTTTTTTACCGCTTCCTTGTTATCATATGGAAATCTGCGGAATCCATCCGCCCTTTTCTCTGTTCGTTCTTTTTATGGATTTAGCGACCATCGGCCAGCTGTTTACCGACATGAACGGGTTCCTTGCGAACCTTGCCGACAGCCACGGCCTCACCCTTTACGCGGTCATCTGCCTGATCTTTTACCTGGAGACGGGCGTCTTCATCTTTTCATTCCTGCCGGGAGACTCGCTGCTGTTCGTCGCGGGCACGGTCGCCGCGGCCGGCACCTCCAGCCCCTTCGGGCTCATGCTCGCCGTGGTGATCGGGGCGGTGATCGGCAACACCCAGGCCTACACCTTCGGGCGCTGGTTCGGGGGAAAAATCTACACCCACAACTTCCGCTTCCTCAACCGCGAGAAGCTTTTCAAGGCGGCCGCCTTCTACGAAAAGCACGGCGGAAAAACCGTCTTCCTCGGCCGCTTCCTGCCCATCGTGCGCGCCTTCGTGCCGATCATCGCGGGCGCGGCGGGCATGACCTCCGCGCGGTTTGAATGCTATTCGTTCAGCGGAGCCGTCGCCTGGGCGGTGAGCATCATCGGGGCGGGCTACCTTTTCGGCAACATCCCCATCGTCCGCGACAACCTCACGGTGATCGTGACCCTCGGCGTCGCGGGCGCCTTCTGCGGACCGATTTTCGTCGCCTGGCTGCTGCAGCAGCTCAAGAAATTCGAGCATCGGGGCGGCGCGGCCGCGCGCAGGGACTGAGAGGCGCTCCGCGCCCGGCGCTGCCCGGGAAGAAAGTCCTCCGGGGCCCCGCCTGAGCGGGGCCCCTCATTTTTTTAGAGGCTCACCGGATCGTCGGCCCTCGCCTCGAGCGCCGCCACCGCCGGCAGAGTCTTCCCCTCGAGGAATTCGAGGAACGCGCCGCCGCCCGTGGAAATGTAAGAGACCTTGTCGGCAACGCCGAAGGAGCGGACCGCGGAAATCGTGTCGCCTCCTCCCACGATCGAGAAGGCCCCCTGGGCGGTGGCCGCCGCCACGGATTCGGCGAGCGCCTTCGTGCCGCCCGCGAAAGGCTCCATTTCGAACACGCCCACCGGGCCGTTCCACACGATCGTCCTGGCGGCGCGGACCTCGCGGTCGAGCGCGCGGCGCGACTCGGGCCCGATGTCGAGGATCATCTCGTCGTCGGCCACCTCGCCCACCGCGCAGGTGCGGTACGGGCCTTCGGGCGAAAAGCTCTTGGAGACCACCACATCGACGGGCAGCGGCATTTCGGCCCCCTTCGACTTCAGCGTCTCGAGCACCTTCAGGCACTCCGGCACGAGGTCGGGCTCGGCCAGCGACCGGCCGATCGAGGCGCCCCGGGCGAGCAGGAACGTGTTGGCGATGCCCCCGCCCACCACCAGCCGGTCGACCCGGCCGGCGAGGTGGTTGAGGATCGTGAGCTTGGTGGAGACCTTGGAGCCGGCCACGATCGCCATCAGGGGATGGCGCGCCTCTTCGACCGCGCGGGTGAGCGCGTCGATTTCCCGGGCGAGCAGCGGCCCGGCGCAGGCGACCTTCGCGGCCCGCGCGACCCCCTCGGTCGAGGCCTGGGCGCGGTGCGCGGTGCCGAACGCGTCGTTCACGTAGACGTCGCAGAGCGAGGCATAGCGGCGCGCGAGCTCCGGGTCGTTCTTCTTTTCGCCCTTGTTGCAGCGGCAGTTCTCAAGGAGCACGATCTCGCCGGGCTTCACCTCGACTCCGCCGAGCCAGTCGCGCACGAGCGGCACCCTGCGGCCGAGCAGCTCCGAGAGCCTCGCGGCGACGTGCTCGAGGCTGTCCTCGGGCCTGAGGCTGCCCTCGGTCGGGCGGCCCCGGTGGCTCATCACCATCACGGCCGCGCCCGCTTCGAGCGCCATGCGGTAGGCAGGCAGCGAAGCCCGCAGGCGCGTGTCGTCGGTCACGTTTCCCGCCTCGTCGTGAGGGGCGTTGAGGTCGCTTCGGATCAGGACGCGGCGGCCCTTGAGCACGCCGGATCCGGCCAGTTCTTCGAGTGTTTTGACCCGCATGGATCACTCCCGTAAAAATGTGGGAAGAAAAAAGGAATCAAGCGGGAGGCGGCGGGCCTCCCCTTGCAGGCGCGTCTATTGTAAAAGCCGCACCGCCAAAAGGACAGGGCGCCCTGCGGCTCAGCGCGCCCGGCCGGCCCTCCAGCCGCCCCCGGGCTCTGCCGCCCGCTGCGGCTGCCCCGGGCGGGCCTTTCTCGGGCGGATGACCGCCGCGCAGATCGCCCTCAGCAGCACCACCTCGTCGTCGCTTGGCGCGGCGCGGTCAAACAGCGTGCGCAGCCGCTCCATGATCCGGTGCGGGTCGCCCGGGGCGGTCATCCCGACCGCCTCAAGCGCCCGCTCCAGGTGCCCCATGAAGCCGTCCATCGCCTCGGCCGAGGCGGGGGCGGCGCGCCGGAAGCGCTTCTCCCAGGGCAGCAGCGTCCCGCCCTCGCCGGAGGCGAGCCGCAGGGCTCGCCTCATCTCGTAGGCGCAGACCTGCACGGCCTGCGCGAGGTTGAGGCTCGTCATCGACTCCGAGGCGGGGATGGCGGCGATGCCCTGGCAGAGCAGCACCTCGCTGTTCGCAAGCCCGTCGCGCTCGGTGCCGAACACAAAGGCGATGTCGCCCGCGGCCCCGGGGTCGGCGAGCATCCGGGCCGAGGACCGGGCCGCTTCCTCGAGCCCGCAGATCGGCGGGCCGTACTCCCGGTCGTAGCCCGAGAGCGCCCAGGCGAAGCGCACGCCCTCGAGCGCCTCGCTCAGGGTGTCGGTCCGGCGGCTCGAGCGCAGGACGTCGAGCGCCTGGGTGGAAAGGCGCACCGCATCCGGGTCCCCGCGGTAGTCGCACACCCGGGGATTCGACACCCAGAGGCTGCCGAAGCCCATGGTTTTCACCGCGCGGGCGGCCGCGCCGATGTTGGCGGGAATGCTGGGATCGGCGAGCACGAAGCGCACGCGCGAAAAGAAATCCTTCATCTGCTTAAAGGCTTCAAAGGGGGAAAAATCAGGGAACAAGGCGGACGCGGCCCGTCTTCTTCGGCTGGAGAAGAGGGCCGTCCGGGCGGCCCCGGGGCCTTTCCCCCGGGCCGCAGGCCGCCTTACTTCGCGAGCGCCATCGCGCGGGCGGTGTCGAGCATGCGGCAGGAGAAGCCCCACTCGTTGTCGTACCAGGAGCCGACCTTCACGAAGTTCGAGCGGCCGCCGATCACGCGCGTGAGCGTCGCGTCGAAAGTCGAGGAGGCGCTCGTGTGGCAGAAGTCGCAGGAGACCAGCATTTCGTCGCTGTAGGCGAGCACGCCCTTGTAGTCGGGCTTCGAGGCCTCGTCCTTCATGATGGCGTTGACTTCCTCGGGGGTCGTCTCCCGGGCCGCCTCGAAAGTGAGGTCGACGAAGGACACGTCCATCGTGGGCACGCGCATCGCGAACCCGTCGAGCCTGCCGGCGAGCTCGGGCAGCACCACGCCGATCGCCTTCGCGGCCCCGGTCTTGGTCGGGATCATCGAGGCGATCGCGGAGCGGGCGCGGCGGATGTCCTTGTGGTTGCGGTCGAGCAGCACCTGGTCGTTGGTCACGGCGTGAACCGTGGTCATGAGGCCGTGGACGATGCCCAGCCTGCGGTTGAGGGCCTTCGCGAGGGGGGCGAGCCCGTTGGTCGTGCACGAGCCGTTCGAGACCACCTTCATCTCGGGCGTGAGAATGCCCTCGTTCACACCGAACACCACCATCGCGTCCGCGTCCTTGCTCGGCGCGGAGATCAGCACCTTTTTCGCGCCGGTCTTGAGATGGACGCCGGCGGTGTCGCGCGTGCGGAACTTGCCGGTGCACTCGAGCACCACGTCGACGCCGCACGAGCCCCAGTCGGTCTCCTCGGGGTTGTAGGTCGAGAAGGTGCGGATGCGGTCGCCGTTCACGACGAGGTCGCGCCCGTCGGCCACCTCGACTTCGGCGTTGAACAGGCCGTGCGTCGAGTCGTGCCGCAGCAGCAGCCGGTTGGTTTCAATCGGGCCGGTCGCATTCACCGCCACCACCTTCACGTCATCCCAGAGCTTCTCCTCGTAGAGGGCGCGCAGCGCGCAGCGGCCGATGCGGCCGAATCCGTTGATGCCAAGGCGAATTGTCATTTAAGGTTCCTTTAGTCCTTTCGTGTACTTTCCAGGGGTTGATTCGTTAAGTCCTTCAGCGCAGGAGATCCTTCACGCGGGCCACGCCGTTTTCGACCGTGAAGCCGAAAAGCGGCCACAGGGCCGAGGCCGGAGCCGAAGCCCCGAAGCGGTCGATGCCGATCGAGCTGCCGCGCCCGCCGAGGTAGCGGGCCCAGCCGGCCGTGACGCCGGCCTCGATGGTGAGCACCGGCAGCCCCTCGGGCAGCACGCTCTTTCTCCAGGCCTCGTCCTGCGCGTCGAACCGCTCGGTGCAGGGCATGGAGACCAGCCGGACGGGGATCCCCTCCTCGGCGAGCTTTGCCTGGATGTCGGCCGCGAGCTGGACTTCGGTGCCGGTCGCGACGATCACGGCGCGCGCCCCTTCGGCGTCGCGCAGCACGTAGCCGCCGCGCCTGATGTCCTCGGCGCAGCCGCCCTGCTCATGCATGAAGCGGGCGCTCTGGCGCGAGAAGATGAGGGCGCTCGGACCGTCTTTCTTCGCGATCGCGCAGCCCCAGGCCACCGCCGCCTCGACCGTGTCGCAGGGCCTCCAGACGTCCAGCCCCGGGATGAGCCTGAGGCTCGCCGTCTGCTCAACCGGCTGGTGGGTCGGCCCGTCCTCGCCCACGCCGATCGAGTCGTGAGTGTAGACGAAGATCGAGCGGATCTTCATGAGCGCGGCCATGCGGATCGCGTTCTTCGCATAGTCGGAGAACGTGAGGAAGGTGGCCCCGAAGGGAATGAGCCCCCCGTAGAGGGCGATGCCGTTCATGATGGCCGACATCGCGAACTCGCGCACCCCGTAGGAGATGTGCCGCCCGGAGAGGTGGTCGGCCGAGAAAGGCTCGACCCCGGTCCAGTTGGTCAGGTTCGAGCCGGTGAGGTCCGCCGAGCCCCCGAGCATCTCGGGCACGTGCGGGCAGATGGCGGAAAGCGCCTTCTGGCTCGCCTTGCGGGTGGCGACGGTCTCGGCGGCCTGCTGCGCCCCGGAGACGGCCGCGCGCACCACCTCCGCGTAGTCCGCGGGCAGGTCGCCGGCGATGCGGCGGCGCAGCTCCGCGGCGAGCTCCGGGTAAGCCTTCTCGTAGCGCGCGAACATCTCGTCGTAGGCCGCCTCGAGCCGGGCTCCGGCCGGACGCGCGTCAAAGGCCCTGTAGACATCCTCGGGGATCTCGAAGGGGCCGTACTCCCAGCCGATCGCCCGGCGGGTCGCGGCGATCTCCTCCTCGCCCATGGGCGAGCCGTGCACCTTGTTCGTGCCCTCGAGCTTCGGAGCGCCCTTGCCGATCGTGGTGCGGCAGATGATGAGCGTCGGCCTCTCCTCCTGCGACTCGGCCTCGGTCAGCGCCCGGTCGACCGCGTCGATGTCGTGGCCGTCGATCGGCCCGATCACCTTCCAACCGTAGGCCTCGAAGCGCTTCTTCGTGTCGTCGCGGAACCACCCCGAGACGTTTCCGTCAATCGAAATCCCGTTGTCGTCGTACAGCGCGATGAGCCGCCCCAGGCGCCAGACGCCCGCGAGCGAGCAGGCCTCGTGGCTGATGCCCTCCATCATGCACCCGTCGCCGAGGAACACGTAGGTGCGGTTGCTGATGACGGGGAAGCCCGGGCGGTTGAATTCCGCCCCGAGGATCTTCTCGGCGAGCGCCATGCCCACGCCGTTGGCAATGCCCTGCCCGAGCGGCCCCGTGCTCGTCTCCACGCCGGGGGTCACGCCGTATTCGGGATGGCCCGGCGTGCGCGAGCCGAGCTGCCGGAAGGCGCGGATGTCGTCCATCGACAGGTCGTAGCCCGTGAGGTGCAGCAGCGCGTACTGCAGCATGGAGCCGTGCCCGTTCGAGAGGATGAACCGGTCGCGCCCCAGCCACTTCGGATCGGCGGGATTGTGCCGCAGATGCCGCGTCCAGAGCGCCACGGCGATGTCGGCCATGCCGAGGGGCATGCCGGGGTGGCCCGATTTCGCTTTCTGGACGGCATCCATGGCAAGGGCGCGGATCGCCGAGGCGAGCCGCTGCGGGGAAACTGAAGAGTTGGGCATTTTTGTATGCTAAGGATTCTGAGAGGTGAATTAATATTGCGGTCGGGGAAACGCGGCGGCGAGCCGCGCCCCGTCCCCTGGAATTTTAATGTCTTTCGGCGGCCTCCAGCGGCAAAAGGCGTCCTGGGGCTCCAGGGCGGCCGCCGCCGGGAATAAAGGAGCTTTCAAGTTGACCACCCCGCGTTTTTACGTGCCCGGACCCTGGGCCGAAGGCCGCATCGAGCTGCCGCAGAAGGCCTCGCACCATGCGATGATCGTTCTTCGGCTGCGCTCCGGCGACCGGGCGGAGGTCTTCGACGGCCGCGGCAGGTGCGTGGAGGGCCGCCTCGTGTTCAGCAGCGAAGGCACCGTGCTGCTCGACCCGAAGCCGCTCGACCGCAGCCTCGAGTCCCCGCTGCGGCTCACGCTCGCCCAGGCCTTCGTTTCTCCCGAGAAGCTCGACTGGATTGTGGAGAAGGCCGTTGAGATCGGCGCGGCCGAAATCGACCTTTTCCCGGCCCGGCGCTGCGTGACGCGGCTCTCGGGCGAAAAGCTCAGGAAGCGCCTTGAAAAGCTGGAGTCGTGCGCCATCGCGGCCTGCGAGCAGTGCGGCCGCAGCGTGCTGCCGCCGCTGAAGGCCTGGCCCAGCCTCGAGGCCATGCTCTCGGGGGTGCGCGCCGAAAGGCGCTTCATCCTCGCCCCGTCGGCCGGGCGCGCGCCCGCGCTTTCGGGCGCAGCCTCGGCCGCCTTCGCCGTCGGTCCCGAGGGGGGATTTGAAGACTCGGAGCTGCTCGCGGCCGACAGCCTCGGGTGGGAGCGCGCCCTTCTCGGCCCGAGGATCCTGCGCACGGAGACCGCGGGGCTCGCGGCGCTCGCCGCGGCCAACGCAGCCGCGGGCGACTATCTCCTCTGAGGGCGCCGCGGGGCCGGGCCTTCTTCAGGGCCGGCGCTTTTCCCTTGCGGTGAGGATCCGCTCGATCACGGCCCCTAGGGTCCAGTCGTAGCCGAGCGACATCACCCCCGAGACCGCCGCCGCGGCCAGGCAGACGGCTCCGGCCGGGGCGGCCTTCGCGCTGAAGTCCTCGAAGGCCGCCGCGAGCTGCGGCGAGTTGAGGCTCAGGTCAGTGAGGTCGAGCAGGATGAGGCTCACGGAGTAGGAAAAAAGCCAGGGCGCGAAGCCCGCCAGGCTCGCCACGAGCAGCGCGGCAAAGAATTTCTTGGGCGGCCGGTTGAGCGCGATGGTCGGGTCGAGCACATAGGGCCCGGTGCTTCGAAGCGATTCCTTCCACAGCCCGATCACCAGCCCGACCAGGAAGCAGATGGCGCACAGCCCCGCCACAAGCAGCGTCATCCCGGCAATCGCGCGCAGCAGCCCGTGCATCGCGAGCAGGGGCGCCGCGACGAGAAAGAGCGCGAGCGGAAAGAGCCCCCAGCGCAGCGCGGTGCCCACCGCGCCGCGTCCGCCCAGGCGCATCAGGCGCCGCGCCACGTAGGCGCACAGCCCGATTCCCAGGGCAAGCCCGAAAGCGACGATGAGCGTGCGAACCCACATGGGCGTTTCTCCTGTTTACAGCCGGGCGGCGGCTACTCCCGGATCCGGTGCAGCACCTCGTAGTCGTCGGAGGTGTACCAGTACTCGCCGCTGGTCGCGACGCTGCCCTTCTTGCCGAGGCCGGCTACGATGCGGCGCTTGCCCGTCCCCTTCACGCCGGGGGTGGGAACGATATAGAGGCGGTAGTACCCGCGCCGCTTGATGGGGAGCTTCTTCTGCCGGTTGCGGAAAACGAGGCCGTCGTCCTTGTATTCGAAGGGGCCGCCCGCCTTGATGGCCGCGAGCTTCGCCCGCGCCTCCGGGGGCAGGTCCTTCACCGAAATCTCCTCGGCGGCGCCCCAGAGGCTTCCCCAGCGGCCTTTCTCAGACACGCCGGGCGAAAAGACGATGGCGGCGATCGCAATGGTGAGAAGGACTGCGAGAACGCCGGCTCCGAAAAGGGAGCGGGACCTGTCGAGCAGTTTCTTCAGCATAGCGGCTCTTCCTTGGGCGCCGGCGGGGGCTCGGGGCTGCGGCGTTTTCCCGCCGCGCGCCTTCAGCCTCCCGTCACCTCCGAGAGCCAGTTGCGGAACTCGGTGAAGGTGCCGGAGATCTTGTCGCCGAAGCTCTCAGCGGGCCTGCGCGAGCGGTGTAGGCTCACCGCCTCGGAGACGTCGCCCTGCGCGGCGAGCTTCATGCGGCTGTGCTCGCGCGTCACTTTGTTGCCGTAGCCCTGGTCGTGCGAGAGCAGCGCCCCGCCCATATAGAGCTTGAGCGCCCGCGGCAGCGACCCGGTGCGGTCGATCAGCTCGCGCAGCAGCTCGCTGCCCACCTGCAGGTTCGTCTCAATGTCGAAGACGCCGCCGCTTTTTTTCTTGAAGCGGCCCGCGTGGACCTTCGGCACCACCTGCATCAGCCCGCTCGCGCCGGAGCTGCGGTTGCGGGCGTTGGGATTGAAGGCGGACTCGGCCGCCGTAATGGAAAGGATGAGCAGCGGGTCGAGGTTGTTGCGCCGCCCGGCCTCGATCGCGCCGTCGATGATGCGCTCGATCTGGTCGCGCGGCACCTTGTAGGCGCGCGCCACGTAATCGGCGAGATGGCTGCGGTAGGCCGCGGGGTCTTCCGCAGCGGCGGCCGCCTCGGCCTGAGGCGCTTTCTGGATTTCAGCGCCCGCCGCGGAAGCGGCGGAGGCGGAAATGCAGAAAATCCCTCCGGCCAGCACGACAAGCGTCTGACGAAGATGGGAAGCGAGCGATGAAAAGGGGTTTCTCGAGTTATGTCTCATAAGGCTTCTTCGCGTCAGGCGCGCCGCACAGTCTGCTGCGGCACCGCTGCCTGCGGGGCTTTTTTCTCGGCCCCGGGGCGGGCGCCGCCGCGCGCCGGATCGCTGTTATTTCTGGTTTTCCGTCCTTTCGCCCGGAGGATCCGGGTCACAAAAAGCACTGCAGGGCCGCCGCTTCGGGAGGCCCCCTTCAGGGTTTAGTTTAATCTATTCGGCCGCAGGCACCCGGCCGCGCGCCGGAGACATACCTCTTAGGAAATAATCCCCGGGCGCCGCCTCACCGGAAGAAGAGGGTTGCGAGCGACAGGAAAATGAGGAAGCCGCCCGAGTCGGTCATGAACGTGAGCAGCACCGAGCCGCCCATCGCGGGGTCGCGCCCGAGGGCCCGCAGCACGAGCGGCACGGCCGCGCCCACGATCGCGCCGAGGATGATGTTGAGCATCATCGCGAGGAACATCACGAAGCCGAGCATCATGCCCTGGCCGGAATCGCGGTACAGGAACCACACGAGCAGCCCCGAGATGACGCCCCACATGATGCCGTTGATCAGGGCGACCAGAGTCTCGCGGCGCAGCACGTCGGGAATGTTGCTCGCCGTCACCTGCCCCATCGCCATCGACCTCACGAGCAGGGTGAGCGTCTGGTTGCCGGAGTTGCCCGCCATGCCCGCCACGATCGGCATCAGGGCGGCGAGCGCCACCACCTTCGAGATCGTGCCGTCGAAGGCGCTGATCACGCGCGAGGCGATGAAGGCCGTGCAGAGGTTCACGCCCAGCCAGAGCCAGCGCGAGCGCGCGGTCTCCCAGACGCTGCTGAAGATGTCCTGGTCGTCGTCGAGGCCCACGGCGCCGAAAGCGTCCTCCTGGCTCTCCTCGCGGATCACGTCGACCACCTCGTCGACGGTGAGCCGGCCCACCAGCCGGCCCGCCTCGTCGACCACGGCGGCGGAGACGAGGTCGTAGCGCTCGAAGGCCTGGGCGGCGTCGCTCTCGCTGTCAAGCGGCGAGAGCGTGAGCACGTCCTTCTGCATCACGTCCTTCACGACCTTGGAAGGAGTGTTCACGAGGATGCGCGACAGGGAAAGCGTGCCGCGGAAATGCCCTCCGCGGTCGACCACGAACACCTTGTCGGTGTGGTCGGGCAGCGCCTTATAGCGCCGCAGCTGCTCGAGCACCGACCCCAGGGTCGCGTCCTCGCGCACCGTGACGAGCTCGAAGTCCATGCGGGCGCCGACGCTGTCCTCCGGATAGGACATGGCCGCCCGCAGCTGCGAGCGCTCCTCCATCGACAGCCCTTCCTGAACCTCGGCGGAGACGTCGGGAGGAAGGTCTGGCACCAGGTCCGCGATCTCGTCGGTGTCGAGCGTCTCCACCGCATCGACGAGCTCGTCGCGGTTCATGGCCTCGATCAGGGTCTCGCGGACGCCCTCGTTTACTTCGATCAGGATTTCGCCGTCGCGGTCGCTGCCGACGAAGTTCCAGAGCGCGAGGCGCTCGTCAAGCGGCAGGGCCTCCAGCACCCAGGCGATGTCCGAGGGATGAAGCCGCTCGCAGATCGACCTGAGCTCGCGGGCCGCCTCCGGCGTGACGGGAACCGCCTCGGAGCGCTCGGCGTCATCGTGCCCGCGCTGCCGGCCGCTTTTCTCCTCCTGCTCCTCGAGCTCGTCAAAAATCTGCTGCACCCGCGCGAGCGCGTTGCTCGCGTCGTCGGGATCGCGCATGGGGCTTGAGGGAGCCGCAGCCGCAGCGGCAGGCTCTTCTTTGTGCTGTTTTTTTTCTTCCTCGACCATGTCTGTGCGAGCTCCGCTCATTCCGGCACTCCGGTGTTGGTGAGCACGATTGTACCCGCAAGAGGCCCGCAGCACCGAACGGCGGCCCGGCTCCGCGGGCTTTCAGCGCGCGAGGTTTTCGCCGCCGGCCCGCAGGGGCGTGCGCTGCATGTAGTACTCGATGCGGGCGGCCTTGCGCCTGATGAACGCCGAGCCCCGGTGGAGCTGGTAGTAGCGCGGCCGCGGCAGGATCGCCGCGAGGAACGCCGCCTGGCCCTCGGTCAGGGCCGAGGCGCTGCAGCCGAAGTAGTACTTCGCGGCCGACTGCACGCCGAAGATCCCCTCGCCGAACTCGGCGGTGTTCAGATACACCTCGAGGATGCGGCTCTTGGGCCACAGGCGGTCGAGCGCGAGCGAGATCAGGATCTCCCGGGCCTTGCGGATGTAGCTGCGCTCGTGGGTGAGAAAGACGTTCTTCACCACCTGCTGCGTGATGGTGGAGGCGCCCCCGCCGCGCCCCTTTTCGAGGTGCTTTTCCATCTCGAGCTCGAGGGCGTCCCAGTCGACCCCGTCGTGGTGGAGGAACTTCTGGTCCTCGGAGGCGATGACCGCGCGCTTGATGTTCGGCCCCATGCGCGACAGCGGTATCCATTCATGCCGGAAGGGAATGCGCCGGCCCTCCGCGGCGATCCGCTCGCGCTCGAGCTTCATGTAGGGCGTCATCGTGGGATTGACCCAGCGGTAGGCGGCCGCCTCCCCCAGAATGAAGATGTGCCAGAGCAGCGCCGCGGCCGCAAGCGCGAGCAGCGCGTTCCTTGCGGGATGCCTCAGGAAGGCCCGCAGCGCCCCGGTCACGGCCGGGCTGCGGCCGCCGAGGCCGCGCGGTTTTCAAGCAGGCAGCGGATCTCGCCGTAGGTCGAGGCGGTGTCGGGCCTCACCCCGCGCCAGTCCGCGTAGCTCTCCGCGGCCTGCTCGATGAGCATGCCCAGCCCGTCGACCGCCTTTCGGGCGCCCGACTTCAGCGCGAGCTCCATGAAAGGCGTGGGCCGCGCCGCGTAGACGAGGTCGTAGGCGAGCGAGGCCTCGGCGAAGGCCGCCTTCGGCACCGGCGGGGCCAGGTTGGACAGGCTCGTCGAGGTGGCGTTGATGATGAGGTCGAAGTGCTCGGCCGCGGTCTCCTCGTAGGCGATGGCGTCAATCCCGAAGCTGCTCGCGAGCGCCTCGGCGCGCTCCATCGTGCGGTTGGCGACCGCGATCCACTTCGGGTTGAGCTCGAGCAGCGACGGCAGCAGCCCCCGCACGCCGCCCCCGGCCCCGAGCACGAGAATGCTCGAGCCTTCGATCGGAAAGCCGAAGCGGCCCGTCACGTCCGCGACGAACCCCGCGCCGTCCGTGTTGTCCCCCGTCACGCGGCTGCCGAAAATAAGGGTGTTGGCCGCGCCGCAGCCCCTCGCCCGCACGGTGAGCCGCTCGGCGTACTTGTACGCCTCCATCTTGAAGGGCAGCGTGATGTTGCAGCCCTTGTAGCCCTGCTCGATCAGCGAGTCGACGAAGTCGGAAAAGCCCCCGATCGGCACCTCGAGCTTCTCGTAAACGATGCTCTCGCCCAGGCTGCGGGCGAAGCTGCGGTGAATTTCCGGCGACAGGCTGTGCGCAATGGGATTGCCCAGCACTGCGTAGCGATCGGGCTTTTTCATGATCTCTCCTTGACCAGTACTCAGGACTCCTGCGCCGCTACCCTCCAGGGCGGCCCGCGGCGCCTCGTGCCGTTTTCCTCCCTTTCTATCACAAGAAGAGGCAGCGGGCCAGCCTCCCGGCGGCCGGGCGGGCTGCGCCGCAGGGGGCCTTTCAGGGCCGGGGGCCGGGCTGCGGCTGGGGATCGGCCTGCGCCGGCGCGTCCCCGGGCTCCTGCTCCTGCGGGACCTGCGGCTGCGGCAGCGGCTCCTGCTCGGGATCCTCCTCCGGGTCCCCGAGCTCCTCCCTGCCGCCGCGCACCTCGCGCAGCTTCACCTCGAGCACGAGGTCGACGTAGTCGAGCGCGATCACATCGAGCATCACCCGCTGGCCGCGCTCGAGCTCGGGCAGGCCCGGCACGCGCTGCATGAACGGCAGCCCGTCGATGCGCACGAGGTCGTCCTTCACCACCGCGGCCTCGATGCTGCGCAGCCCCTCCTGCTCGATCCAGCGCAGCGACCAGTACCGCTCCATGCGGATCTGGAAGGACTTGTAGCTCTCGTAGATCGTCTCGAAGGTCTCGACGATGGAGAAGAAGTCCGCGTCGTTGCGCTCATAGGGGGGCTTCTCGCCCATGACGACGGCGATGATCTGCTGCTGGTTCACGAGGTCGACGTAGCGCCTGAGCGGCGAGGTGCACCACGAGTAGCGCGCCACCCCCAGGCCGTCGTGGGGGCCGCCCGTGGTGCTCATGCGCACCCGGCCCATCCTCTGGCTGCGGTAGATGCCGGCCGTCTCGTGCTCCTCGAGCCAGGACCCCCAGGTGCTGTTGGCGAAGATCATCGACTCGCCCACGAGAAGATCGAGGGGTTCGCCGCGGCGGCGGCCCTTCACGTGGATCACCGCGTCCTCGCCCTCGCCCTCGAGGTCGAAGTACCAGTCAATCTTGCCGCGGGGCTCGGGCCGCCCGCGCACCTTCTCGCGCTCGGCCTGCAGGTGCCGCGCAAAGCGCCACAGGTACGTGATGTCGGAGGCGTGCGGGATGGTGAGGCTGCCCGACTCGATCGCCTCCTCGGTCACCTGCCCGTCCCACTGGTCGTAGCGCAGGTTCACGTCCATCCGCACCCGCTCCAGCCGCGTGTCGGTTGAAAGCACGCTGAAGGTCGCGTCATCGACCACCGCGTAAAGCGACAGGCACGGCGAGATCTTGCCCTCGTCGAGCGAGAAGGCCTTCACCCAGCTCTCGGGCAGCATCGTGGTCTTCAGCCCCGGAGCGTAGACCGTGGACATCCGGCCGCGCACGAACTGGTCCATCGCGTCGCCGCGCTTCATCCCGAGGGAAGGGGCCGCGATGTGGATGCCGATGCGCGTGCGCCCGTTGCCGAGCGGCGTCACGGACGTCGCGTCGTCGATCTCCGTGGTGGAGGAGTCATCGATCGAGAACGGCGCCGCGTCCGACAGCGGCAGCTCCGCCCAGTCGTTGTGCGGGGGCTGCGGGAGATCGTCCGGGAAGCCCGCGCCTTCGGGGAAGTTCTCCTCGTAGAAGGAGCGCACGTGCCACTGCCAGGGCGAGCCGATCGCCTTCACCGACAGCAGCAGCTTGAGCGGCGTGCGGCGCGTCTCCGCGGCGGCGTCGCAAAGCGCCTTCCACTCGATGCTGTTCTTGTCGGGGTGCACGAGCAGCCCCACGGGGTCGGCGGCAATCTCGGGGGGCACGCGCCCCGCGACGAGCTCGGCGGTGATCTCGCGGCGCCGCTCTTCCTGGCGGCGCCGGCGCTCCAGGGCCTCGAGCGCGCGCTTGAGCGTCTCCTCGGGGGCCGGGCGGAAGCGCCCGCGGCCCTTGCGGTAGAAGTAGACGGGATTGTTGAAGAGGGCGAGCAGCAGCGCCCCGCGCTCCACCGGCGAGGGCTCCCCGCCGTAGTACTCCCGGGCGAGATCCTCGTAGGCGAACTCCTCCTGCGGAGCCACCTCCCAGAGAAACGAGGGATCGAGCTCCGAGGCCTTCGCCTGGGCCTGCTCCATGAACTGGGCGGGCGCGGGCGAGGCGAACTCAAAATAGGTCTTCGCCTGCTTCACCTTGGTGCGCCGCCCGGTCGGGAGCTCCACCTGGTAGGTGTTCTTGTCTGCAGAAAGGACGGCGCCCGCCTTGAATGAACCGTTGTCGTCGAAAAAAAGATTCGTCATAAAAAGAAGCTGTGTGAAAGCAAATGATGGCGGCCGGCCTCAGGCGGCCCCCGGCCCGCTGCAGCAGAAGTCGGTCACAGCCTCGCAGTAGTCTGCGAACGCGCTGATCCGGTGGTCCCCGCCGGGAATGAGCACGCGGGTCGCCTCGCGGTACTTCGCGTCCGCCTCGCGCCAGTCAAGCGTCTCGTCGGCGGTGGAAAGCAGCACGAGGTAGCGCTCGGGCCGGGTCACGGAGGGGACGTCGAGCTCGCGCAGCTGCCGCACGAAGTCGGGCGTGACGCTGACCGTCCGGTCTCCCGCCACGGTCGTCTGCTCGCCCATGTAGTCCTTCACGAACTCCCAGGGCCTCACGGCCGGGTTGAGCAGCACCGCCCTGCAGCCCCGCTTCTCGGCGAGCCATGCGGCGTAGAACCCGCCCAGGCTCGAGCCGACGACGGCGAGGGACTCGGCCGGGATCCCTTCGGTAAGCTGCAGCAGGAGCGAGGCGGCCTGCGCGGGCCCGATGTTCAGGTCCGGGGCGAGAAACGCCGCCCGGCGCCGCTCGTGCGCGGCGGCGAGCATCTGTCCCTTCACCGAGCGCGGCGAAGACAGGAACCCGTGGAGATAAAGGGTGGTCACTTCGCGCTCTCCCGGGCCTTGAGCGCGGCCAGAAGCCGGCCGTGGATGCCGCCGAACCCGCCGTTGCTCATCACAAGCATCCGGTCGCCGGGCTTTGACCAGGCGACCGCCTCCCGCACGAGGGGCTCGAGGTCGTGGTACACGTGCGCCTTCTCTCCGAGCGGCGCGAGCGCCTCGGCCACGTCCCAGCGCACGGCGGGCCCCGCGTAGCAGTAGACCTGGTCCGCGTCGGAGAGCGACCCCGGCAGCTGCGCGCGCAGCGTCCCCATCTTCATCGTGTTCGAGCGCGGCTCGAGGATCGCGATGAGGCGCCCCGAGCCCCGGCCCATCCGTCCCCTGAGCGCGGCGATCGTCTCGCGGATGGCGGTCGGGTGATGCGCGAAGTCATCGATCACGACGACCCCGTGCTCCGTGCCCTTCACCTCGAGCCGGCGCTTCACCCCGGCGAACTGCGGCATCGCCTCGAGCGCCTCGCGCGGCGAGACGCCGGCGCTGCGCGCCGCGGCAAGGGCCGCGAGCGTATTGAGCGCGTTGTGCCGCCCGAGCAGCGGCGAGTGCAGCACCCCGAGGCTCTCGCCGCGCAGGGCCACCTCCCCGTCCTCGGAAATCGTCCACCCGGAGGGATCGTCAAACCACTCGAGGCGGCTCCAGCAGCCCATGCCGATCACCTTCTTCAGGGTCTCGGAGCGGCCGTTGGCCACGATGAGCGCGTTGGAGGCCATGGTGCGCACGAGGTGGTGGAAGCTCTTTTCGATCGCCTCGACGCTGTCGAAGATGTCCGCGTGGTCGTACTCGAGGTTGTTGAGGACCGCGGTCTTCGGCCTGTAGTGGACGAACTTGCTGCGCTTGTCGAAAAAGCAGGTGTCGTACTCGTCGCCCTCGATGACGAAATAGGGGCTCTGCGGGCTGAGCCGGGCGCTGTGCCCGAAATTGCCGGGCACTCCGCCGATCAGAAACCCGGGCTTCTTTCCGGCCGACTCCAGCATCCAGGCGAGGATCGAGCTCGTCGTGGTCTTGCCGTGGGTGCCCGCCACGGTGAGCACGTGCCGTCCCTGCAGGATGTGCTCGCTGATCCACTGCGGCCCCGAGGTGTAGGGCAGCCCCGCGTCCAGGATCGCCTCGAGCAGCGGGTTGCCGCGCGAGATGGCGTTTCCGATCACCCAGAGGTCGGGCTTTACGGCGAGCTGATCCGCGCCGTAGCCTTCGTAGAGGCGGATGCCCGCCTCCCTGAGCTGATCGCTCATCGGGGGATAGACGCCTGCGTCGCAGCCGGTCACGGTGTGGCCGGCCTGTGCGGCGAGCTGCGCCACGCCGCCCATGAAGGTTCCGCAGATGCCGAGGATGTGGATGTGCATGTTGACTCCCAAAGCTGCCGGCCGGCGTGCGGCGCGCGTTTTTTCTTCGCCTTGTGCGCCGGCCGGGGCTATGTATTGTAGCCGCTCGCCCCGCAGGGCTGCCGGGCCGCGGCGCTCATTTTTCTCCCCGCCGGGCCGGCCCCGGGGGCTGCGGGAAAAAACGCTACACTGCGCACGCGGCGCCCGCCGCGCGGATATATAAAAGAAGGAAGAGCGAAATGAGAACCGAAGAGGCCGCCGCCTGGGCGGCGAGGCTGATCGTGGACGAGCACTGCAGCTGGCCGCTGATGCGCTCGAGGCTCGCCGAAGATCTGCCCGGGGGCGTCCCGCTGCCGCCCTCGGCGGCGATCGAGTCGGCGGTCCGCGAGCACCTCGCCCTTTTCTGCCCGGAGCACGCGAAGCTGCTCGGGGCGCTGCGGGCCGAGGCCCTCAGCCTGATGCTGCGGCTGCGGGAGGCGGGGCTCGAAACGTGGCTTGCGGGGGCGGTGCTCAACGGCGCGGCCACCGAGGACTCCAACATCGTGCTCGAGTGCTTCACGGACAACCCGAAGGAGGCCGAGGCGGCGGCATTCGCCGCAGGGATCGCCTGGGAGCCCGTCGATTCGGTCTCGCCGCCTGTCCTGCGCTGCGAGGAAACCCTCGGGTGGCTGCACCCGATCCGCCGCGGCAGCGTCCTCGCCGCGCTGCTGCCGCGCTGCCGGGCCCTGGGCGTGACGCTCGACGTCCTGCCCGAGGCGAGCCGCGCCCTCAACCCCCGGCGCCGCCCGCCGGACGCCCGGCAGCTGCCGGCCGAAGCCGCGGGGCGGGCCGGCGCCAAAGCCCTCGCCCGCCTCATCCGGGATTCCCGCGCGGATTAACCCATATGCAGGGTGCGCTCCCCCGGCACGGTCCGCGCACGCTTCGATACAATGCAACCGGCCGAGATTTGCCGGCCGTTGCGTGTTTTTTCGAAGCAATTGGCTAAAATTGCAGCTAAGTCCGCGCCGGCCGCCCGCCCGAAGCCCGCTTCAGGCGGAGCCGCCGCCGGAGTGTCAACGAATTTATCCATGCAGTTGTTCTCTTTTGCCGGGGAAAAGCCGGCAGAAGAAAACCGGGCGCCCGTACGGGTCCCGAAAGACTGGGGGATCTATGGATCTGCGAAAAATCAAAACCCTGATTGATCTTGTGAGGGAAAGCGGCGTAGCCGAGCTTGAGGTGAATGAAGGCGAGGACCATCTTCGGATCGTCAACGCCCCGGGCACGGCCGGGAAGCCCTCCGCGCCGGCGGCGCTGGCCGCGGCCGAGGCGGCGCCCGCGGAGGCCGAGGCCTCGAGCGCCGCCCCTGAGCCCAGGCCCGCCGCCCCCGAAGCGCGCAAGACCATCAACAGCCCGATGGTGGGCACCTTCTACCGGGCGCCCTCGCCCGATGCGAAGCCTTTCGTGCAGGTGGGCGACAGCGTCTCCAAGGGCGCCACCGTCTGCATCATCGAGGCGATGAAGCTGCTCAACGAAATCGAGGCCGAACAGGACTGCGTCATCAAGGAAGTGCTGGTGGAGAACGGCCAGCCGGTCGAATACGGACAGCCCCTTTTTGTCATCGAGTAAGCGCCCATGTTCGGAAAAATTCTGATCGCCAACCGCGGGGAGATCGCGCTGCGAATCCAGCGCGCCTGCCGCGAGCTCGGCATCAAGACCGTGGTCGTGCACTCCATGGCCGACGCCGAGGCGAAGTACGTGAGGCTCGCCGACGAAAGCGTCTGCATCGGGCCGGCCCCCTCTTCCCAGTCCTACCTCAACATTCCCGCCATCATCAGCGCCGCCGAGGTGACCGATGCGGAGGCCATCCACCCCGGCTACGGCTTTCTCGCCGAGAACGCCGACTTCGCGGAGCGGGTCGAGCAGTCGGGCTTCGCCTTCATCGGCCCGCGCCCCGAGACGATCCGCCTCATGGGCGACAAAATCACGGCCAAGAAGGCGATGAAGGAGGCCGGCGTGCCCTGCGTGCCCGGCAGCGACGGCGCCCTCCCGGACGATCCCGACGAAATCCGCAGGATCGCGCGCGAGGTGGGCTACCCCTGCTTCATCAAGGCGAGCGGAGGCGGCGGCGGACGCGGCATGCGGGTCGTCCGCAGCGAGGCCGCGCTCATCAACTCCGTCAATCTCACGCGCCAGGAGGCGAAGGCCGCGTTCGGCAACCCCGAGGTCTACCTTGAGAAATACCTCGAGAACCCCCGGCACATCGAAATCCAGGTCCTCTGCGACAACTTCAGGAACGCGGTCTATCTGGGCGAGCGCGACTGCTCGATGCAGCGCCGCAACCAGAAGATCATGGAGGAGGCTCCGGCCATCGGCATTCCCCGCCGCGTGATCGACCGGCTCGGCAAGCGCTGCGTCGAGGCCTGCCGCCGCATCGGCTACCGCGGGGCCGGCACCTTCGAGTTCCTCTACGAAAACGGCAGCTTCTACTTCATTGAAATGAACACGCGCGTCCAGGTGGAGCACCCGGTCACCGAAATGGTCACCGGGGTGGACATCGTGGCTGCCCAGATCCGCATCGCCTCGGGCGAAAAGCTCACCCTGAGGCAGCGCGACATCCAGATCAACGGCCATGCGATCGAGTGCCGCATCAACGCCGAGGATCCCTACACGTTCGTGCCCTCGCCCGGCCGGGTGACGGCATGGCACCTGCCGGGCGGACCCGGCATCCGCATCGACACGCACATCTTCGCGGGCTACACGGTGCCGCCGTACTACGACTCGCTCATCGCGAAGATCATCGCCCACGGCCACACCCGCGAGCAGGCGCTCGCGAGGATGCGCATCGCGCTGTCGGAGTTCGCCGCCGAGGGCATCCGCACCAACGTGCGGCTGCAGCGCGACATCACCTCCGATGAAATGGTGCGCCTCGGGGGCGTGAGCATCCACTACCTCGAGGAAAAGCTGAAGCAGCGCCAGCCCTAAGCGCGTCCAGGGAGAGCCCGAAGATGAAGGAAATCACACTGCTTGCCGACCGTGACAGCGCCGAGAAAATCGGCGACATGATGATGGAGGCGGGCGCGAGCAGCTACACGACGCGCGACGCCGACGAAGGTACGCCCGCCGAAAAGCCCCTTTTCGGCGAGCCGGGCCTCGAGCCCGACGTCCCCGCCTGGGAGCACTCGCTGCTGTCGATCCTGGTCGACGACGGCTTTGACTGGGAAACGGCCCTCGCGATCGCCGCGAAGTCGCTTCAGATCGAACCCCCGGCCGTGAAGAGCGTGGAGGCGGTCCCCGATGTCGACTGGGTGCGCGTGACCCAGGCCCAGTTCAAGCCGATACGCGCCTCCCGCCGCCTCTGGATCGTGCCCTCCTGGGACACGCCGCCTGAGCCCGGGGCCCTCAACATGAGGCTTGATCCCGGCGTTGCCTTCGGCACCGGCAGCCACCCCACGACGCACCTGTGCATCCAGTGGCTCGACGAGCACCTGAGCCGCGGCGCCTCGGTGCTCGACTACGGCTGCGGCACCGGCGTACTCGCCATCGCCGCCTCCATGTTCGGCGCGGGCAGCGTCGAGGGCTGCGACATCGATCCGCTCGCGGTCGAGGCCTCGCGCTTCAACGCGAAGAACAACGGAGTCGCCGGCAGCTTCTGCCTGCCGGAGGGCATCCCGCGCGAGCGCCTCTACGACGTCGTTGTCGCCAACATTCTCTGCAACCCCCTCATCAGCCTCGCCCCGGTGCTCTGCGGGCACGTGGCAAGGGGCGGGTTCCTGGTGCTCTCGGGCATTCTCTCCGATCAGGTCGACCGCATCGCCGAGGCCTACCGCCGGGCCGATCCCGCGATCCGGCTCGAACGCTGGCGCGAGGAAGAGGGCTGGAACGTCATCTGCGCCCGCGCGTCCTAGCGACTCTGCGAGCGGCTATGTCTTAGAATTTCGCTCATGGCATACATCACCCGCTGTCCGACCTGTGGCTGCATTTACGAGATCTCTGTGGAGGAACTGCACAGAGGGGGCGGCTATTGCCGCTGCGGCGTCTGCCAGTGCGAGTTCGACGCGAAGGAGTCGCTGCGGGAAATCGACCCGGAGGTCCTCAGCTCGCTCTTAAACCGCGCAGCCGCTCCGGCCGCGCAGCCGCCCGAGCCTCCGGCGCCCCCGCCCGAGCCTGCGGCGCCCGCCGCAGCTCCGCAGCAGGCCCCGCTCCGCGCCTCCCCCGCGGCCGCTCCCCAGGACTTCCCCGTCTTCACGCCGAAAAGGGACTTTCCGGACGGCGCCCGCCGCCGGGGCCTTCCCTGGGGCTTCTGGGCCGCCGGCAGCGCGGTGCTGCTTCTTGTGCTCGCCTGGCAGCTGCTGTCGCTTTTCGGTCCGGCCCTGAGCCGCCGCGTCCCCGGGCTTGTGTCCCTGCGCCAGAGCGTCTGCACGGCGCTGCCCTGCCCGGGGCCGGGCAGCGACAAGGCCAACCCCTACGCCATCGAGGACTTCGCCCTCAGGCCCCAGTCGTATGACCGGTACGAAATTTCCTTCACGCTCGTGAACAACGGCGCCGGCAGCGAGCGCCTGCCCGTGATTGAAGTGTCTTTTTCCGATGACAAGGGGCTGATCACCACGCGCAGATACCTGAAGCCGAGCGAATACGCGGGGCAGAACGCCCAGGGCTCCATCGCCGGCGCGGGCTCCGTCCCGGTCCGCTTCACCTTCAGCCTGGCCGGCGACCGCCCGGCCTCCTGCCAGGTCAAGGCCCTCGACTGAGGCGTGCGCGGGGCCGCGCAGCCCGCCGCGGCCGGCGCTTCATTTTTTAAGGATTGGACCATGACCGCCGTCCTCATTTCCGGCTCGATCGCCTACGACACCGTGTGCCGCCTCGAGGGCCGCTTCGAAAACCTGATCCTGCCGCGCGACATCGCGCACCTCAACCTCACGTTCCTCGCCTCCTCCATGACCCGCAGCTTCGGGGGCTGCGCCCCCAACATCGCCTGGTCGCTGAAGGCGCTCGGGGGCGAGCCCGTCATCCTCTCGGCGGTCGGGCGCGACGGGGAAGAATACCTGCAGCACCTCAGGCGCGCCGGCATCGCCACCTCCTCGATCGGGGTTTTCGGCGACGAATGGACCTCGCAGGTCTTCATCACCACCGACTCGGGCGGCAACCAGCTCTCCACCTTCGTGCCCGGGGCCATGCAGAGGGCGCATGAGGTCGCGCTGCCCGCCGGCCTGAAGAACATGCTCGTGCATATCGCGCCGGGAGGGCTCGAGGCGATGAGGCGGCTGGCCGCGCGCTGCCGCGAAGACTCGGTGCCCTACGTGTTCGACCCGGGGCAGGCGACCTCGCAGCTTGAGGCCGCGGCCCTCCGCGAGATCGAGTCCGGGGCCTGCCTCACCTGCCTGTCGGAGTACGAGGCGGCGCTGCTTGAGAAACGCCTGGGCCTCAGCCTCGAGGAAAAAGCCTCGCAGGGGCGGCGCTACCTCGTCACCTTCGGGGCCCGGGGCTGCGCGATGCTGCGGCCTGAGGGGAAGCTTTCCATTCCCGCCGTGCCGGCGGAAATCGCCTCGGGCACGGTGGGCGCGGGCGACGCCTTCCGCGGAGGGCTGCTTTTCGGGATGACCCGGGGGCTGTCCGACCCCGAGTGCCTGAAGCTCGGGGCGCTGATGTCCGCCTTCAGGCTCGAAGGCCCGGGCGCGCAGGGCTGGCGCCCCTCGCGGCAGGAGATCCGGGAGCGCTACAGGCAGGCCTGGGGCGAGCCCTTCCCCGTGCCGCCCGAAGGCGGCAGGCCGCGCTGAGACGGGCCGGAGCGCGCCCTCTTCAGCGCACGTCCACCGGGTCGAAGGTAAGCGACACCTCTCCGGGCATCACCACCCCCGGCACCGACGGGAAGCGGCTGCACTTCGCAATGGCGCGCTCCACCGCGGCGTCATAGCCCGCAAGGCCCGAGGCCTTCAGCTTCTGCGGCGAGCCGATCTGATCGCCGCTTGGCATCAGCCGCACGCGGTAGACGGCCTGATGCTGGCCGCGGCGCACGCCCGAGGGCACGCTGAAGATGATGTTCGGGCGGATGCAGGCCCGCACCTTTGCGATGAAGCCCGCCCGGGCCGAGCCCGACAGATTCTGGAACTGAGCGGTCCGGTCGCCCGTGGGGGTGCCCGCGGAGCGGCTCGAGGCGGCCCCGCCCATCGTCCGGGCGAGCTCCTGGGAGCGCACCCGGGCCGCGGCCATGCGGGCGGCCTCCTGCGCGCGGACCTGCGCGGCGGCCTTGGCCTGAGCGGCGGCCTGGGCCTGAGCGGCCTTCTGCGCCTCCTCGGCGGCCCTGCGCTTCGCCTCTGCGGCCTTCTTTGCGTCTTCGGCGGCCCTGCGCTTCGCCTCGGCCGCCTTCTTCGCCTCATCGGCCTTCTTCTGGAGCTCCTGCTGCCGCTTCTGCTCCTGCAGCTGCTTCTCCTTCAGCTTTTCCTGCCTGCGGCGCTCCTCGGCCTGCACAATGTCGGCCTTGCGCCGCTCCTCGGCCAGATCTTTCTGGGGCTGGGGCTGGGGCTTGGCCGCCGGAGCGCTCTGCTCGCGCGGGGCGGGGCTCGGAGCCGGCGCGGGCTCGGGCGCGGGGCTCGGGGCGGGCGGCGGCTCGACGGAGGGCCCTCCGTTCGGGCTCGTCCCGGTCGTGGGCGTCTCGGCCCAGAGCTCGACCATGACGTCCTCGTCCTGAGTCTTCCACTGGAAGGCGAAAAACAGCGCAACAAACAGCAGCGCGTGCACGCCGACCGCGCAGACGAGCGCCCGCCTGAAGTCCCTGCGACGGGCTTCGCTTTCGGGCGTCCAGCTCAAGGGGCGGGTCCTCTTTTCTTTCATCGCGCTTTACTTCCCGGCGTCAACCTGCAGGGCGAGCCCGACCCGCTCGACGTTCGCCTTCTGCAGGCTCTTCATCACCGCGATCACGCGGTCGTACTTCACGTCGCGGTCGGCCGAGATCACCACGGGCACGGGCTGCCCCGCGGCAGACTCCGCCCTGCGGACGGCGTCGACCAGGGCGGGCATGTCCGTGTCGCTCACGCGGCCTCCCTCCTTCATCGACAGCGACCCGTCGGCCTTCACAATGACGGAGATGACCCGGTCGGGGGCCTTCGAGGCCTTCGCCACGGTGGGGAGATTCACGACCGAGGGCTCCACGAACGGGGCGGAGACCATCAGAATGACCACAAGCACCAGCATCACGTCGATGTAGGGCACGACGTTGATTTCCGCCATGACGCGGCGGCGGGTGTTGCTGTCGGGGCGCAGTGAACTCATGGCCGTCAGCTCCTCTGCCGCTCAAGGATGTTGAGGAACTCCTCCGTGAAGGCGTCGAACCGGTTGAAGAGCCGGTTGGTGTGGGTCGCGTAAAAGTTGTAGGCGGCCACGGCCGGAATGGCGGCGAAAAGGCCGATGGCCGTGGCGACCAGCGCCTCGGCGATGCCCGGGGCCACGACGCCCAGAGAGACGTTGGTGAGGTTGGACAGCCCCGTGAAGGCGTTCATCACGCCCCAGACCGTGCCGAAGAGCCCGATGTAGGGCGACACCGAGCCGATCGAGGCGAGCACGGAAAGGCCGTTTTCCAGGCTGTCCATCTCGCGCTGGTAGACCGCCCTCATCGCGCGCTTCACGCCGTCGAGCACGTGCGCGGCGTCGATCCCGCGCTCCCGCAGCTTCGCGAATTCGCTCATTCCGGCCGCAAAGATCTTCTCCTCCGGGCCGCTTTTGTCGCGGCGCATCTGCGCCCCCTCGTAGAGCTTCGAGAGCTCCGCGCCGCCCCAGAACCTGCGCTCGAAGTCATCGGTCGCCTTCTGGGCGCGCCGCACCTGGAACCATTTCTGGAAAATCAGGGTCCAGCTCACCACCGACAGGGCGATCAGGATGAAAAGCACCACCTTCACAACCAGGGAGGCGTGCAGAATCAGCGTAATGATGGACAGATTTGCGTTCGGCGTCATTTCAGGGCCTGTCTATGGGCATGCAGGGGCTCGGTCAGCTCCGGCAGCATCGCATTGTAAAAAGGTTTGGGAAAAGGGCGGGGAGCCTTGGAGGCGGGATCCACGAAGGCGCAGCGCACCGTCCCTTCGGTGAGCAGCTCTTCGCCGCGCCAGATGTCCTGCTCGAGCTCGCAGGTGGCGTGGCGCATCCGCACAAGCCTCGAGCGCACGACGAGCTCATCCTCCAGCACGGCCGGCCGGCGGAAGCTGATCGAGAGATCCACCACCACGATCACGCCGCTTTCCGCGGCCATCTCAGTCTGGGAAAGGCCCAGGCTGCGGATCGCCTCGCTGCGCGCCCGCTCCATGAACTTGATGTAGTTCGCGTGGTAAACCACGCCCCCCGCATCGGTGTCCTCCCACTGGACGCGGACCGGGTAGGTGAACTGCTTGTCAGATGCCATTGCGCACCCCGGAAAATCCTTCTGCTTGAGAAAGTGCGCTCAGTATAGGACGGAGCGGATCCCTGCGGAGCGCGGTTAACAATAAGAAACCTTTCTGTCCGGTGCGCGGCCGCAGGCACGGGCGGAGGACGAAGGCGCCGGAGAGGCGGCAAGGCGGGCCGCCCGGGCGGCAGACCGCTAAACTAGAGAACCGTCAGCCCAGAAACCCCGGTTCTCAGGAAAAAAAGCGACTCCCTCATGGCCCAGCCCCTTCGCGCCCGCTTTCAACGCCTTGCCAGGCCGGCCGCCCTCGCGGCCGCCTGCGCGGCGCTTGCGCTTGCCGTCTCCTGCAGCGCGCCGGTGAACTCCCCGCGCCCGGGCGAGTCGGGGCTCGAGAACACGCTCTACTCGCCCTTTTCCGGCCGCAGCCCCAAAACGCTCGACCCGGCGGTCTCCTACTCTTCGGACGAGACCGCCTACACCTACAGCATCTACGAGCCGCCCTACCAGTACCACTACCTGAAGCGGCCCTACGAGGTGGTGCCCCGCTCGGCCGCCGAAGTGCGCCCCCCGCAGTACTACGACGCCTCGGGCCGCAGGCTGCCCGGGAACGCCCCTCCGGCCCTCATCGCCGAGAGCCGCTACGTCATCCCGATCAAGAAGGGCATCCTGTTCGCGCCCCATCCCTGCTTCGCGCGGGGCCCCGGCGGGGAGCTGCTCTACGCGGACCTGCCCGAGAAGGACGCCGCGAGGCTCAAAAGCCCGCTGGAGCTGCCCGGGCGCGGAACGCGCGAGCTCACGGCCGAGGACTTTGTCTACGGCATCAAGCGGATCGCCTCCCGGCGGGTCGTGAGCCCCGCCTTTTCGGTGCTTGCGGACCACATCATCGGGCTGCGGGAAATGAACCGGGCGATCTCCCGGGAGGAAGACCGCCTGACCCGTCAGACCGGGCGGCGCCCCCGCTTCCTTGACCTGCGGCGGATCGCCTTTCCCGGCGGCGGCGTGAAGGCGCTGGACCGCTATACGCTCGAGATCCGCGTCAGGGGCAAGTACCCGCAGTTCAAGTACTGGCTCACCATGGCCTTTTTCGCGCCGGTGCCCTGGGAGGCCGAGCTTTTCTACTCGAACCCGGGCTTTGCGGAGAACAGCATAGGGCTCGCCTGGTGGCCGGTCGGGACCGGCCCCTACATGATGGAGCGCTTCGAGGAAAACCGCCTGCACAGCATGGTGCGCAATCCCAACTTCCGGGGCGAGCCCTACCCCTGCGAGGGCGGGCCCGGCGACCGCGAGGCGGGGCTGCTCGCCGACTGCGGCAGGCCCACGCCCTTCATCGACCGGATCGTCTTCACGATCGAGAAAGAGGCGATCCCGCTGAAGACCAAGTTCCTGCAGGGCTACTACGACAGCCCCGCCATCGACCGCTCCGACACCGGCCAGGGCTTCCTCATCGAGGCCGCGGACTCGCCCGAGAAGTCCCGCGAGTACGAGAGCAAGAAAATCCGCTTCCCGCGCTCGCCCGACCTCTCCAACTGGTATCTGGGCTTCAACATGCTCGACCCCGTGGTGGGCGCGGGCCGCACGCCGGAGCAGGCCGCGCGGCACCGGGCGCTGCGCCAGGCGCTCTCCATCGCGATCGACTGGGAGGAGGCGATCTCCATTTTCCAGAAGGACCAGGCGGTCGCCCTGATGGGGCCGCTGCCGCCGGGGCTGCAGGCGGGGCAGGGCTCCGCCGCCCAGGAGATCAACCCCGTCGTCTACAGGCGCGGCGCGGGGGGCCGCCCCGTGCGCAGGACGCTCGAAGAGGCGCGGGCCCTGATGGCCCGGGCGGGCTACCCGGGCGGCCGCGACTCGGCCACGGGCCGCCCGCTCGTGCTCGCCCTGGACTACCAGCAGGCGGCTTCGGGCAGCCGCCAGCTCCTTGACTGGTACCGCAAGCAGTTTGCCAAGCTGGGCATCCAGCTCGAGATCCGGGCGACCGACTACAACCGCTTCCAGGACAAGATGATCCGGGGCGCCGCGCAGATCTTCCTCTGGGGCTGGAGCGCGGACTACCCCGACCCCGAGAACTTTCTCTTCCTGCTCTACGGCCCCAACGCCAAGGCGGTGACGGGCGGCAGCGGGGAAAACGCCGCCAACTACCGCTCGGCCTCCTACGACCGGCTTTTCGAGGCGATGCGCTTCGAGGACGACGGCCCGCGCAAGGACGCCCTGGTCGCAGCCATGGTGCGCACCGTCCAGGAAGACGCGCCCTGGAGCTTCGGCTACACGCCGCTGTCCGCCGCCGCTTATCATCAGTGGGTGCTCAACGCAAAGCCCTCCTCCATGATCCGCAACACGCTGCCCTACCTGCGGCTCGACACCGCGCTGCGGGCCCGCCGGATCAGGGAGTGGAACCGCCCGGTGTGGTGGCCCCTCCTGATCCTCGCCGCCGCCGCGGCCGCGGCCGCGGCCTCCGCGGTGCGGCTCGTGCGCCGCCGCTCCAAACGGCTCGGCCGGGAGACCCGCCCATGATCCGATACCTGGCGCGCCGTCTGGTCTACGGCTTTTTCATCCTGCTCGGCGTGAACCTCATCACCTTCGTGCTCTTTTTCGCGGTGAACACGCCCGACGACATGGCCCGGCTCGCCATCGGCGGCCGGTACGTGAGCGCCGAGGCGATCGCCGGCTGGAAGTCGGCCCACGGCTACGACAAGCCGCTTTTCTGGAACGAGGCCGAGCAGGGCCTCGCCCGGGCCACCCGGACCATCTTCTGGGAGCGCTCCGTGCCGCTGCTGCGCTTTGACTTCGGCTCGAGCGACCGCGGCCGCAGCATCAACCGGGAAATCGCCGAGCGGGCCGGCCCGTCGCTTGCCCTCGCGCTGCCCACCTTCCTGCTCTCGGTGGGGGCGACGACGTCGCTCGCGCTGCTGCTCGTGCTGTTCCGCCGCACCCGGGCCGAACGGCGGGGGCTTGTCGCCTGCGTCTTCCTCATGTCGATATCGAGCCTCTTTTACATCATCTTCGGGCAGTGGCTCTTCGCACGCGTGCTGCGGCTCGTGCCCATCTCGGGCTTCGGCAGCGGCTGGCACCTCGCGGTGTTCCTCATCCTGCCGGTCGCGATCGGGGTGCTGTCGCGGCTGGGCTCCGACACGCTGTTCTACCGCACCATGTTCCTCGAGGAAATCGGCCGGGACTATGTCCGGACCGCCCGGGCCAAGGGCCTGTCGGAGATGCGGGTGCTCTTCACGCACGTGCTCCGCAACGCGATGCTGCCCATCATCACCTCCACCGTGGCCGCCATCCCGCTGCTTTTCATGGGCTCGCTCGTGATGGAAAGCTTCTTCGGCATCCCGGGGCTCGGCAGCTACACGATCGACGCGATCAACGAGCAGGACTTCTCCATCGTCCGCGCCATGGTCTTTCTCGGCACTGCGCTTTACATCGCGGGGCTCATCCTCACCGACATCGCCTACACCCTGGCCGACCCCCGGGTGAGGCTGGAGTAGGGAGGGGACATGCCGCTTTTTGTTTTCCTGCCGACCGACGCCGTGATGTGGCTGCTTGCCGCAGGACTCTTCCTCGCGGTTTTTTCCGCGCGCCGCAGCCCCCGCGCGCGGCAGCGCTGGGGCGAGGTGTTCTCGGGCCGCGCGGCGCAGGCCTGCGCGGCCGTGCTCGCGTTCTTCCTGGCCATCGCCCTGGCCGACTCCGTGCACTTCCGCGCGAGGCTCCCCGCCCAGGGCTCGGACGGCCCCGTCTATGCGGCGGCCGCCGAGTCGCTGCTCGACCACTCGCTCGGCTCCTGGATCGCGGGCCGCGAGCGAAGCTACTCCTCGCCCTTCTCAGGCCGCGAGTTCGACCGCTCCTCCGACCCCGCCTCGGGCTCCGCCCGGCGCTTCCGCCAGCCTCTGCGCGGCGTCACCCCCCGGGCCCTCGGCGGCTCCGGGCGCCGCGCCGACCTCCTGCGCCGGGGGGCCTGCGGGCTGCTGGCCGGGGCGCTTCTCGGGGGGCTTGTCCTTCTCATCCCCGCCGCAGTCTCCGCGAGGCGCCGCAAGAGCTCCCTCGCGCAGGCCGCCCGCGCCCTGCTGGTCTCGCGCGGCGGCTTCATCGCCGCCTCGGCGCTGCTGCTCGCGGGCAGCGCCCTCGTCCTCGCCTTCTGGGGCGGCTACCACCCGCTCGGCACCGACAGGACCGGCAACGACGTGCTCTACCAGGCGCTCAAGAGCCTCCGGACCGCCTTCGCCCTCGGCACCCTCGCCACGCTCGCGATGCTGCCCTTCGCGCTTGTGCTGGGCATCGCCGCGGGCTACTTCAAGGGCTGGGTGGACGACCTGGTGCAGTACGTCTACACCACGATCTCCTCCATTCCCTCCGTGCTGCTCATCGCGGCCTGCGTGCTGATGATCCAGGTCTTCATCGACCGGCGCCCGGACCTTCTGCCGACCTCGCTCGAGCGCGCCGATGCGAAGCTCTTTTTCATCGCGGTCATCATCGGCGTGACGAGCTGGGCGCCGCTCGCGAGGCTGCTGCGCGCCGAAACCCTCAAGCTCTCCGGGCTCGACTTCATCACGGCCTCGGTCGCCTGCGGCACGCCGGCCTGGAAGATCATGGCGCGGCACCTCCTGCCCAACGTGCTGCACATTGTGCTCATCGTCTCGGTCATCGGATTTTCCGACATCGTCCTCTACGAGGCCGTGCTGTCCTACATCGGGGTGGGCGTCGACCCCTCGATGAACTCCTTCGGGTCCATGATCAACGCGGCCCGCAGCGAAATGTCGCGCACCCCGGCCGTCTGGTGGAACCTCGCCGCGGCCTTCATGTTCATGGTCGCGATCGTGCTGAGCGCGAACCTCCTCGCCTCGGCGGTCCGGGACGCCTTCGACCCGAGGACGGCAAAGGGAGGCCGCAGATGACGCGCGAGCAGCCGCTTCTCGAAGTGAGGGACCTCACGGTGAGCATCGCCGGCGCGGAGCGCCGCGTCACGCCGGTCGACGGCGTGAGCTTTTCGCTGCGCCGCGGCGAAACCCTCGCGCTCGTGGGCGAGTCCGGCTGCGGCAAGTCGCTCACCGCCTTGTCGCTCATGAGGCTGCTGCCGGAAGCGGCCGCGATCACAAGGGGCGAAGTGAGGCTTGCGGGCGAAGACCTTCTCGCCCTGCCCGAATACCGCATGCAGGACGTGCGCGGACGCCGGATCGGCCTGGTGTTTCAGGAGCCCTCCACCTCGCTCAACCCCGTGATGACGGTCGGGGACCAGATCGGAGAGGTGCTGCGCCGGCACTTCCGGCTCACCCGCTCGGAGGCTCGCCGCGGCGCCCTCGAGTGGCTCGCCCGCGTGGGGATCCCCGAGCCGGAGCGCCGGGCGGCGGCCTATCCCTTCGAGCTCTCGGGCGGGCAGAAGCAGCGCTGCATGATCGCCATGGCGCTCGCGGGCAGGCCCGGCGTGCTCATCGCCGACGAGCCTACGACGGCGCTCGACGTGACGCTGCAGCGCCAGATCCTCGACCTCCTCCTGCGCCTGAAGCGCGAGACCGGCCTCGCGCTGCTGCTCATCACCCACGATCTCGCCGTGGTGAGGCAGACTGCCGACCGGGTGGCCCTCATGTATGCGGGGCAGATCGTGGAGAAGGCCCCCGCCGATGAGTTCTTCGCAAATCCGCGCCATCCTTACGCGCGGCAGCTTCTCAGGGCGGTGCCGAACCTCGCCGCGCGCGGCGCTCCGCTCGAGGGCATCCCCGGGACCGTGCCGGTGCTCGACCACGAGTTCCGGGGCTGCCGGTTCGCGCCGCGCTGCCTGTGGGAGAAGCCGCAGTGCCGCAGCGAGCGGCCGGCTCTCCTGCCCTCGGGCCCGGGGCGCTGGTGCGCGTGCCTGAGGCCGGAGCTGCCGGAAAACCCGGGCGCGGCCGCGGCGGTCCGCGCGGCGCAGGGGGACGGGCCGGAACAAACGCCCCCCGAGCCCGTCCTTGAAGTCTCGGACTGCCGGGTCGCCTTTCCGCTGCGGCGCCGCTTTCCGGATTTCAGAGCCCGCGCCTTCAGGGCGGTGGACGGCGTCTCGCTGCGCCTCTGCCGAGGCGAGACGCTCGCGCTCGTGGGCGAGTCCGGCAGCGGCAAGACCACGCTGGGGAAGGCGCTCCTGCGGCTGCTGCCCTCCCGGGCCCGGATCTCGGGCTCGATCCGGATCGGAGGCTGCGAGGTGCTCGAGGCGCGGGGCCGGGCGCTGCTGGCGCTGCGGCGCCGCGCGCAGATGGTTTTCCAGGACCCCTACTCCTCGCTCGACCCGAGGATGACCGTCGGGGAGACGCTGCTCGAGGCGCTCGTGAACCTGAGGCCGGATCTCGACGCCCAGGCGCGGCGCGCGAGGATGCGGCGCCTTCTGGACCTCGTGGGGCTCGGGGAGACGGCCCTCGCGCGCTACCCCCACGAATTCTCGGGCGGCCAGCGCCAGCGCATCTCGATCGCCCGCGCGCTCGCCCCCGGGCCGCAGCTGCTGGTCTGCGACGAGCCCACCTCCGCGCTCGACGTTTCCGTGCAGGCCCAGATCCTCAACCTTCTGTCCGACATCCGGCGCGAGACCTCGACCGCCTGCCTGCTCATCACGCACAACTTCGGGGTGGTCGAGTACACGGCCGACCGGATATGCGTCATGAAAAACGGCAGGATCGTGGAGTCGGGCGAGGCGGGGGACGTGCTCGAGCACCCCCGAGACGACTACACGAAGGCGCTGCTCGCGGCCGTCCCGTCCATCGGGAGGCGCTCCTGAGCGAAGGGCCTTGAGCGCGCAGGAGCGCCTTCAGAAGAGGGTTTTCTGGGCGGCCGGGCGCGGCTCAAAGCCGAAGTGCCGGTAGGCCGCCTCGGTGGCCATGCGCCCGCGGGGCGTTCTGAGGACGAAGCCCTGCTGGATGAGGTAAGGCTCCACCACGAATTCAAGCGTGTCGCCGTCCTCGCCCACCGCTGCGGCGAGATTGTCGATGCCGACCGGGCCGCCGGAGAATTTTTCGATGATGGCGCGCAGGAACCGCTGGTCGATCCCGTCGAGCCCCAGCTCGTCCACCCCGAGCAGCGCGAGCGCCTCGGAGGCGATTTCGCGGGTGATGACGCCCCCGTGCCTCACCTCGGCGTAGTCGCGGACCCGGCGCAGGAGCCTGTTGGCGATGCGCGGCGTGCCGCGGCTGCGGCGCGCGATCTCGGCGGCCCCCTCGGGCTCGATCTTCACCTTGAGCAGGGCGGCCGAGCGGTTCACGATCCGGGCGAGCTCCTCGGCGCTGTAGAACTGCAGCTGGTTGATGATGCCGAAGCGCGCCCTTAAGGGGCTTGTGAGCATGCCGGTGCGGGTTGTCGCCCCGATGAGCGTGAAGGGCTGCAGATCGAGCTTGATCGAGCGGGCCGCCGGACCCTCCCCGATCATGATGTCGATCTGGAAATCCTCGAGCGCCGGATAGAGGATTTCCTCCACCACGTGCGAAAGGCGGTGGATCTCGTCGATGAAGAGGATGTCGCCGCGCTCCAGGTTGGTGAGGATCGCGGCGAGGTCCCCCGGCCGCTCGAGCACGGGGCCCGAGGTCTGCCGCAGGTTCACGCCCATTTCGTGCGCGATGATGTGCGCGAGCGTCGTTTTGCCCAGCCCCGGGGGCCCGAAGAGCAGCAGGTGGTCAAGCGGCTCTCCTCTTTTCTTGGCCGCCTCGATGAAGATGGAGAGCTGGCTGCGCACCGACTCCTGGCCCACGTAGTCCCTGAGGGTTTTAGGCCGCAGCGCCCGGTCCACGTTCTCCTCGTTCGGAGAGGCGCTCGCAGCGGTCACAATGCGTTCAACGTTTTCCATAAAGCGATCCGTCCTGCAGGAGGCAAGGTTACACTTTCGAGCGCAGGGCGAGCCGTATGCCCTCGGCCGCGCTCACGCCCTTGGGCAGCCTTCTCGCGGCGGCCGCGGCGTCGCGCTCGCTGTAGCCCAGGGCGATGAGGCCGGCCGCCACGTCGGCCTGGACGCTGCCGGGCGCCGGCCCTTCCGCAGACGACCCGGGCAGCCCCGGGGCGAGGCCGTCGAGCTTGCCCTTGAGCTCCAGCACGAGCCTTGCCGCGGTTTTCTTCCCGATGCCCGGCACCCGCGTGAGCAGGTCCGCCTCGCCCGCGGCGACCGCGGCGGCGAGATCCGCGACCGACAGGCTCGAGAGCACCGCCAGAGCCGTCTTGGCGCCGATGCCGCTCACCTTGACGAGGGTCTGGAAGGCCGCCTTCTCTTCGCGCGTGAGAAACCCGTAGAGCAGGATGGCGTCCTCGCGCACCAGCATCTGCACGTAAAGCGTGGCGCTCTTTCCCGTCTCGGGCAGCGCCGCAAGCGTCGACACCGGCACCGCGAGCTCGTAGCCCACGCCGCCCACGTCGAGCACTATGCCGGTGGTCTGGCGGTCGGCGATCACGCCCTTCAGCATCGCGATCATGGCTTTCTCTCCTCCATGCCTGTGATTTTCTGCGTCCAGGCCCGCCGCGCCGCCCTCGCCCCGCCGCAGGAGGTCGAGCGCGCCGCCCCGATCGAGGTCTTCGACGCGCCCGCGGCCTCCACCATCCGGGCGGCCTGCGCAGCGCACAGCGCGCAGGCGAGCGCATCGGCCGCATCGGCCTGCGGCGTCTCGGGCAGCGAGAAGACCATGACCATCATCGCGCGTATCTGGCTTTTCTGCGCGCGCCCCGAGCCCGTCACGGCCTGCTTGATCTCGGTCGGCGTGAACTCGGCCACCCGCAGCCCCGCGCAGGCCGCGCTCGCAAGCGCGGCGCCCCGCGCCTGCCCGAGCAGCAGCGTGGAGTTCGGGTTCACGTTCACAAACACCTTCTCGCAGGCCGCCATGTCGGGGCCGGTCTCGGCGATGATCTCCTGCAGCCGCCGGTAAATGACGGCCAGCCGCTGCGCGAGTTCGGACTTCGGGACGCGGATGACGCCCGCAGTCACAAGCCTCGGCTCTCCGGCGGCCGCGTCAATGACGCCGAAGCCCGTCCGGTTGAGCCCGGGGTCAATGCCTAGAATTCTCATGAAACGGCGCGCTCCATCCGAGGCGGGGCTCACCAGGGCCTGCCGCCCATGCCGGGAAAGCCCCCGCCCCCGAAGGGCATGCGGCCGCCGGCCATGCGGAGCAGCCGCGACAGCCCGCCCTTTTTCATGCGCTTCATCACCTCTGTCATCTGCTCGTACTGCTTGAGCAGCTTGTTCACTTCCTGCACGGGCAGCCCCGCGCCGGCGGCGATGCGCTTCTTGCGGCTCGCCTTGATGAGGTCCGGATGGCGCCTCTCCTGCGGCGTCATCGAGTCGATGATGCCGATGGTGCGCCGGATCATCCGGTCTGCATCCTCATCGGAAACGTTCGCCTTGGCGGCCGCCTCCTGCATCGAGGCCGGCAGCTTGTCGATCAGGCTCGAGACGCTGCCCATCGAGCGCATCTGCACCATCTGGTCGCGGAAATCGTTGAGGTCCATGCGGCCGTTTTTGCGCATGCGCTCGGCCACCTTGCGGGCCTTTTCCGCATCGATCGAGCTCGTCACGTCCTTCACGAGGGAGACGATGTCGCCCATGCCGAGGATGCGGCCGGCCATCGCCTCGGGATTGAACTCGTCGAAGCCCCCGAGCTTCTCGCCCGTTCCCACGAACTTGATCGGCAGGCCGGTCACCTCGCGCACAGACAGCGCCGCGCCGCCCCTCGAGTCGCCGTCGAGCTTCGTGAGCACGATGCCGGTGAGCGGCAGCCGCTCGTTGAAGACCCGGGCGGTGTTCACCGCGTCCTGGCCGGTCATCGCGTCGACCACGAAATAGGTCTCGATCGGATGCAGGAAGGCCGAAAGGTCGGAGACCTCCTGCATCATCTTCTCGTCAATCGAAAGCCGGCCGGCCGTGTCGACGATCAGCACGTCCGCAAAATGCAGCTTCGCGTAGTCGAGGGCGGCCCGCGCGATATCCAGGGGCTTCTGCTCGACGGTGCTCGGGAACCAGTCGGCGCCGGCCTGCTCGGAGACCATCTTCAGCTGCTCGATGGCGGCCGGCCGGTAGACGTCGGCCGACACGGTGACGACCTTCTTTTTCATGCTGTCCTTCAGCCACTTCGCCAGCTTCCCCGCGGTGGTCGTCTTGCCCGCGCCCTGCAGGCCCGCCAGCAGGATCACGGCCGGGGGCGTGCAGGCGAGGTTGATCCTGCGCTGCTTCTCGGGCAGGTCGCCACCGATCACGGCGGTGAGCTCCTGCTGCACGATCCCGACGAGGGCCTGGCCCGGGTTGAGGCTGCCGACGACCTCCTGGCCGAGGGCCTTCTCCTTGATGCGGTTCGTGAGGGTCCGCACGACCGGCAGCGCCACATCGGCTTCGAGCAGCGCCAGCCGCACCTCGCGCAGCATCTCTTTGGAGTTTGCCTCGGTAATGCGGGCCTGGCCGCGCATCGTCTTGACCACTTTGGCCAGACGCTGGGTAAGAGTATCAAGCATGGTGATGAATCAAAGGCTTTATTTGAAGGAAGGCGCCTGGGGAAAAAGCCGCACGGCCCTCCCGTCCTGGGAATGGGGCCCGGCCCGCGCCCTGCACGTGATGTGCATTCTAAAGGTTCGCGGCGCCTTTAGGCAGGCCCCCGGGCGGGGCCTGCCGCCGCGCCGCCGCGAGCCTCGGAGCGGCGCCGGCAAATAGCCTACAATGAGCCCAAAGCAACTTTTCGATGCTCCTGCCGAGGCGGCCCGGCTGTCCTCGCCGCAGGGCACCTCCACACGATGATGACAGGCACTCTTCTGACGGTTTTGGCGGCCCTCGCATACGCCGGCTGCGGCGCAGTCGCGCTCAGCTCGCTGTGGAAGCGCGGCGGACGGGCTCCGGCCTGGCTTCTTGCCGGCATTCTCGCGGCTCTCGTCCTGCACTCGGCGGGCGTGAGCCGGCAGATCTTCCACGACGGCGGCATCTTCTTCGGGTTCGGCCCGGCGGTCTCCGCCTCCATGCTCTTCGCGGTGGCGATTCTCTCGATCGTCTCCTGCTTCCAGCGCATCGGCCCGGTGTTCGGCATCGCCCTGATCGCGGCGGCCGCCGCGGCGCTGCTGCCGGCCGTGTTTCCGGGCGAGCCGATGAACGCCGCGCTGTGGACGCCGCTTTTCCGCGTCCATCTCGGCCTCGGGCTGATCACCTACGGGCTGCTCGCCACGGCGATCATCCAGGCGGTGCTGATGCAGCTGCAGGACGGCCGCTTCCGCCGCTCGCCCGATCCCATCCCGCAGCGCGGGATTCTTTCGAACCTGCCGTCCATCCTATCGATGGAAAAGGTTCTCTTCTATATGCTCTGGACGGGCTTTGCGACGCTCACCGCGCTGCTGGTCACGGGCTTTTTCGTCACGCACGAAGCCTACGGCGTGTGGCTGCACTTCGACCACAAGACCTTCCTCACCTGGGCGAGCTGGCTGTGCTGCGCGGTGCTGCTGGCCGGCCACCGGCTGCTCGGCTGGCGGGGCTCGACCGCGCTCAAGTGGTGCTGGATCCTCTGCGCGATCTACCTCGTCGCCTACCTGGGCTACACCTTCCTCATTGAAGTCTTCATCGACTGAGCGGAGCTATTTATGGGCTTAATCAGGCTTCTCCCCTGGATCATTCTCATCGTCATCGCATTCGTGTTCCTGTCGCGCAAAAAACGGGAGCGGGAGCGCTCGGCCATGGAGGAGGAACTCAAGGCCATGCGCCGCCAGCTCAACGCCCGCCAGGGTCCCGCGGAGGGCTCCTCCGAGGAGATGGCGCGCTGCCCGCACTGCGGCACTTACTTCCTGCGGCGCGACGGCGTCATTAAAAACGGCCGCCTCTACTGCAGCCGCTCCTGCGCGAGAAAGGACGCCTGAGACATGCGCGAGCCGCTTCTGAGGCAGCCCCGCTTCGAGATCGGCCCCGAAGGCTGGGCGCTCGGAGCGCTTGCGATGCCGAGCCTGCACTTCGACCTCAGGCCCGACCCCCGGGACGTGAGCCTCATCGTCGTGCACAACATCACGCTGCCGCCCGGACGCTTCGGCACGGGCTGCGTCGAGCGCTTCTTCACCGGCCGGCTGGGGCTCGACGAGGACCCGAGCTTTGAGTCCCTCAGGGGGCTGCGGGTCGCCTCGCACTTCTTCATTGAACGCTCGGGGCTTGTGATCCAGTTCCTGTCCTGCGCGGTGCGGGGCTGGCATGCAGGCCGCTCCTCATTTGAAGGCAGGCCGCGCTGCAACGACTTCTCCGTCGGCATCGAGCTCGAGGGCACCGACTTCGAGCCCTTCGAGGACATCCAGTACGAGTCCCTCGCCGCCGTCATGGAAGCGCTCGCCCGCCGCTACCCGATCCGGGCCGCCGCCGGCCACAGCGACATCGCCCCCGGGCGCAAGACCGATCCCGGCCCTTATTTCGACTGGAGCCGCGTGATGACGCGCGGCCTGCTCGAGCGCGGCGTCGCCTTTCCCTTCGCCGCCGGAGCCGGAAAGGCCCCGGGCGCGGGCGCCGCGGCGCGCGCCCCTTTAACATCTGCCGGGGAGGGCCGCCCCTCCTGACCGGATGACCCTATATACTGAACGCCATGAACCTGATCTCACATCTGCTCGGCTATGTCGTGGATCTGCTCGCAGCGCTGCTCGGCTCGGTGCTGCTGCTGAGAGCCTGGGTCTACACGCTTGCCATCCCCACCTCCGACCCGATCGCCAAATTCTGTGAAGTCCTCACCGACTGGCTCGTGCAGCCCGTGGTTCGAAGCACGGGCGGACGCATCGGGCGCTGGCACTGGCCCGCGCTGCTGTGCGCCTTCGCGGTGGCGATCCTCTCGTCCATCCTCTCGAGGCTTTTGTTCGGCGTGCCCATGTCGCTGCTCGGGCTCCTCGTCTCGCCCTTCGCGCTTCTGGGCCGCTGGGCCACCGAGCTCGTGCTCTGGGGAACCGTGATCTGGGCGGTGCTCACCTGGCTGCGCTCGCCCTCGCCGGTGATCCGCACGCTGGGGTTCCTGGTCGAGCCCTTCCTGCGCCCGATCCGCAGGGTAATTCCGCCGATCAAGGGCGTGGACCTCTCGCCGGTCTTCGTGTTCATTCTCTGCCAGCTGGTCCTTATCCTGATCACACCGCTGGCCCGCGGCATCGTCTGACGCCCGCGAAACGGCGCAGCGCGCCCCCGCCAGAACCGCTTTGGCTCCCCCTTTTTCCCGCCGCTCCTGCCGGGCAGGAAAAAAGCGCCTCTTCCTCCTGGGGACAGTTCAGACAGTTCAAAGAGACGCTTTTTTCTTTTTCCTGAAAAGGGACGGGCCGAAGCGGCCCGCCCCCTTCCAGCGGCCTCAGGCCCGCGCGGCCTTCAGCTTTTCCAGGATGAAGGCGGCCGCGTTTTCCAGCCTCACCATCTCCCGCTTGTCGAGGCTTCGGCGGCTCGTGTACTCGACCTCGCCGTTCTTCAGTCCCCGGTCTCCAACCACAATGCGATGCGGCACGCCGATCAGCTCCCAGTCGGCGAACATCGGGCCCGGACGCATGTCGCGGTCGTCGAGGATCACATCGACCCCGGCCTTCTGCAGCTCGTCGTGCAGACGGTCGCAGGCTTCGCGCACGGCTTCGCTGCGGCGGTAGCCCATCGGGCAGATCACCACCTCGAACGGCGCGATCGCCTCGGGCCATATGATGCCCTTGTCATCGTGGTTCTGCTCGATCGCGGCGCCCGCCACGCGGGAAATGCCGATGCCGTAGCAGCCCATTTCAAGGGGCTGCGGATGGCCCTGCTCGTCGAGATAGGTGGCCCCCATCGCCGAGGAGTACTTGGTGCCGAGGTAAAAGACGTGCCCCACCTCGATGCCGCGCTGCAGCTTGAGCGTGCCCTGGCCGTCGGGCGAGGGATCGCCCTCGACCACGTTCCTCAGGTCCGCGAACTGCGGCTCGGGGAAGTCGCGGCCGAAGTTCACGCCGCGCAGGTGGAAGCCCTCTTCGTTCGCGCCCACCACGAAGTCGCTCATGCAGCGGACCGCGAAGTCGCCGTAGACCTTCACCTTCTGCGGATCGAGGCCGACGGGCCCCAGATAGCCCGGCTTGCTGCCGAAGGCTTCGAGGATCTCGGCCTCGGTGGCGAAGCGGAAGCCGTCCTTCAGCTCGGGCAGCTTCCCGACCTTCACTTCGTTCAGGCTGTGGTCGCCGCGCAGCAGCACGAGAACGATCCGGGCGGGCAGGGGCCGGCCGGCCTCGTCGGTGCGGTCGGCCGCGAGCACCACGGACTTGACGGAGCGGGTGAGCGGCAGCCCGAGCAGCGCCGTCACGGACTCGCACTTGTCGCAGCCCGGAGTGGGCACCTTCTGCATCGTCTCCTTCGGGGCCTGGCGCTCGGAGGAGGGCGGCAGCGCCTCGGCGAGCTCGATGTTGGCGGCGTAGCCCGAGCCCGTGCTGTAGGCGATGAGGTCCTCGCCCGTGTCGGCAATCACCTGGAACTCGTTGGAGCGCGAGCCGCCGATCGATCCCGTGTCCGCGGCGACCGGGCGGAAGACCAGGCCCGTGCGGCTGAAGATGCGGCAGTAGGCGTCGAACATCTTCTTGTAGCTCTCGCCCGCCTTCTGCGCGTCCCGGTCGAAGGAATAGGCGTCCTTCATGATGAACTCGCGGCCGCGCATCAGCCCGAAGCGGGGGCGCCGCTCGTCGCGGAACTTAGTCTGGATCTGGTAGAAGTTCACCGGCAGCTGCCTCCAGGAGGTGATCTCCTGGCGCGCGAAGTCCGTAATCACTTCCTCGGAGGTCGGCTGGATCACGAAGTCGCGGTCATGCCGGTCCTTGAAGCGCAGCAGCTCGGGGCCGTACTTCTCCCAGCGCCCGGACTCCTTCCAGAGCTCGGCGGGCTGCACGATCGGCATGAGCATCTCGATGGAGCCCGCGCGGTCCATTTCCTCGCGAACGATGTTCTCAATTTTGCGGATCACCCGCAGGCCCATCGGCATGTACGTGTAGACGCCGGCAGCCAGCTTCTTGATCATGCCCGCGCGGATCATGAGCTTCTGGCTCGCGATGTCCGCGTCGGCCGGAGCTTCCTTCAGTGTTGAGATAAAAAATTGTTGAGCTCGCATGGAACTTCCAGTCAGATAAGCGGCCGCACGCGCCCAGGACAGGCCCGGCGGTCCGAAACTAAACGAAAAAGCATTCTAAAACGAAGTCAGCCGGCTTCGAAACCGGCGGGCTTGGTCACGACGAGATTGTCGCGGTGGATGAGCTCGGGCTGCTCCATGTAGCCGAGGATCGCCTCGATCTCCTCGGTGTGCCGCCCGGCGATCCTCAGGGCATCGGCGCTCGGGTAGGCGGTGAGCCCCCGGGCGATCTCCTCGCCCTCGGGAGAAAGCACGGCGATCACGTCGCCGCGCTTGAAGTCGCCCCGCACCTCCTTTACTCCGACGGGCAGCAGGCTCGTGTGGCCGTCGATCAGCGCGCGGGCCGCTCCACGGTCGAGGACCACCGCGCCGGACAGATTGAGGTGGTCGGCAATCCAGGCCTTGCGCGCGAGAATCTTCGGCGTCTCCGGCACCAGCTCAGTGCCGAGGGGCTCGCCCGCGGCCAGCCTGCGAAGCGGCTCCTTTTCGCGCCCCGAGACGATGATCGTCGCAGCCCCGGTGCGGGCTGCGCGCTTTGCCGCGAGAACCTTAGTAATCATGCCGCCCTTGGACAGGGAGCTTGCGGCCCCGCCCGCCATCTTCTCGAGCGCCGGATCGCCCGCGCGGGCCCGGGCGATGAAGACCGCGTCCGGGTTCCTGCGCGGGTCGGCGCTGTAGAGCCCCTTCTGGTCGGTGAGGATCACGAGCAGGTCGGCATCGATCAGGTTGGCGACCACGGAGCCCAGCGTGTCGTTGTCCCCCACCTTGATCTCGTCGGTCACGACGGTGTCGTTTTCGTTGATCACGGGCACGACGCCGAACTTGAGCAGCGTGAGCAGCGCCCCCCTCGCGTTCAGGTAGCGCGTGCGGTCGTTGAGGTCCCCGCCGGTGAGCAGCACCAGGGCGGATTTGATCCCGCGCTTTTCGAACTCGTGCTCGTAGGCCTGCGCGAGGCTCATCTGCCCCACGGCGGCCGCGGCCTGCAGGCGGCTCACGTCGGTCGGCCTCTCCGACCAGCCGAGCCGCAGGATGCCCTCGGCGATCGCCCCGGAGGAGACCAGGAGCACCTCGCGGCCGTCGCGCGTGAGGGCGGACAGATCGCCGGCAAGTGCGGCGATCGCCTGAAAGTCAAGCCCCCGCCCGTCATTCGTGATCAGGGCCGAGCCCACTTTCACCACAATGCGCTTCGCCTCGGCCGCGACGGAGCGGGCCGCTGCTGCTGATTCGCCTGCCATGATGCTTTTCTCCCCTTTTTTCCAGTTTTTCCGCCTGCCCTGCCGCGGCGCCGCGCCGGACAGCGCTCCCCTCAGGCCTGATCCCCGGCGGGGGCGGCGCCCTCTTCAGGCTCCGCGCCGGACTGAGCAAAACGGGGGTCGGCCGCGTCCTGCGCCGCCTTCTTTTCAGCCCGCCGCGCCTCGTCGAGGAACTGCGCAATGGCCATCACGACCTCGCGCGTGCCTTCCCTCGAGGCGGCCGACATGACGAAGAACGGCCGCCCGGCCCCCCCCCCGTCCTGCAGAGCCTCGCGCAGCTCGGCCACCCGCGCGGGCCTTTCGGACTGCGGCACCAGGTCGAGCTTGTTGAGCACGACCCAGCGCGGCTTCGCGGCAAGCGACGCGCTGTATTTCCCAAGCTCGCTCACAAGCGCGCGGGCCTTGGCGACCGGGTCGCTGCCGTCGAGCGGGGCCATGTCGATCACGTGCAGCAGCAGCTTCGTGCGCTCCAGGTGCCGCAGGAACTCGTGGCCCAGCCCCGCGCCTTCGGCCGCCCCTTCGATCAGACCGGGAATGTCGGCGATCACGAAGCTGTTCTCGTGCTCGATGCGCACGACTCCGAGGTGCGGCGACATCGTCGTGAAGGGATAGTCGGCGATCTTCGGGCGGGCGTTGGACACGGCCGTGATGAAGGTCGACTTCCCGGCGTTCGGGTAGCCGAGCAGCCCCACGTCGGCGAGCACCTTGAGTTCCAGGTGCAGGCTGTGGTGCACGCCGGGCTCGCCGAGCGTGTACTGCCTGGGCGCGCGGTTCGTCGCGCTCTTGAAGTGCAGGTTGCCGAGGCCTCCGCGGCCGCCCGCGGCGATCAGGGCCTTCTTCCCGTTCTCGGAGAGGTCGGCGAGGACCTCGCCCGAGTCCTCGTCGGTGATCACCGTGCCCACGGGCATCCGCAGCACGATGTCCCGGCCGGCCTTGCCGTAGCAGTCCGACCCCATGCCGTTTTCGCCGTTCGGAGCCTGGTACCTGCGGGTGTAGCGGTAGTCGATGAGGGTGTTCAGGTTTTCATCGGCCACCGCCCAGACCGAGCCGCCGCGGCCGCCGTCGCCGCCGTTGGGGCCTCCGCGGGGAATGAATTTTTCGCGCCGGAAGGAGGCCGAACCGTTGCCGCCCTTGCCGCCCTGAACTTCAATCTTCGCTTCGTCGATGAATTTCACAGCGAAATCCGTCCTAATGTGAGCCGGGGCTTCGCCCGGAATCTAAAAAAGCCCTGCCGCCAGAGACGACAGGGCTTTTGCTGAAAATTGCCAGACTGCCCGCCTCAGGCGGCAAGCGGGACAACCTTCACAAACTGCTGGTTGCGGGGACCCTTCACCTCGAATTCGACGGTGCCCGAAGCAGTCGCGAACAGCGTGTGGTCGCGGCCCATCATGACGTTGTCGCCGGCGTGGAATTCAGTGCCGCGCTGACGCACGATGATGGAGCCGGCGGAAATCACCTGGCTGCCGAAAACCTTGACGCCCATGCGATGAGCCTTGGAGTCGCGTCCGTTGCGGGTCGAGCCGCCGCCCTTCTTGTGTGCCATTTTTTTCTATTCCTCTAGAAAAAATTCAATGAATTAAGCTGCGATTTTTTCGATCTTCAGCTCGACGTAGTTCTGGCGATGGCCGGCGCTCTTCTTGGAGTGCTTGCGCTTGCGGAACTGGAAAATGCGGACCTTGTCGGCGCGGCCCTCGGAGACCACGGAAGCGGTCACGGAAGCGCCTTCGACGAGAGGAGCGCCCACCTTGAGCTCCTTGCCCTCGCCCACGGCGAGAACCTCGGAGAGCGTGACGGTATCGCCGACCTTGGCGCCCAGAGTCTCAACCTTGAGCAGGTCGCCTTCGGAGACGCGGTACTGCTTGCCGCCGGTCTTGATGATTGCGTACATTCTTTTCCCCAGTGTTTCACTCAGCCGGCGGCTGCGCGCTCGGGCGGGCCCCGGAACTGTGAAACCTTCTTGTGTCAAAAACAGGCTCCTTGGGAAGCAAGGAACCTGACCTGTGTGTCTCATCCTGCCTAGGGCGGGATGAGCAGGATATTATCTTCTGTTTTTCCTATAAAGTCAAATAAATTCCCGGGCTTTCATCCCGCGCCCGGAAGGCGGCCGGTTTCCCGCGGACGGAGGAAAATTTGACATTCCCGCGGGAAAGAGTATTATGGTTGCCCTCGGCGTTGGAAACGACGGTTTTTCCCGCATGGGAACCCGCCGGATCAGCCGGCTCGGGGTGTGACTCAGCCTGGTAGAGTGTCACGTTCGGGACGTGAAAGTCGGAGGTTCGAATCCTCTCACCCCGACCAGATTTCGAAAAGCGCGCGGTGCGTCAAAGCTCCGCGCGCTTTTTTCTTTCCGCCTTTCCCGCGGCCTCCCGCAGACGCTCCCCCGGCAGCTGCTCGCGCGCGCCCTTCATGCGCGTTATCCTCCTGTCTGCCGAAAAGCGCAGGAGCAGCCTCCTGCGCGGGCGACGAAAAAACACTGGAGGGCATACAAGCTCATGCAGACCGACCGCCGATGGATTCTGGGCCTCACCGGAGGGATCGCCTCGGGCAAGACGACCGTTTCGAACTGGCTTGCCGCCGCGGGCTGCGCGGTGGCCGACGCTGACGAAGAATCGAGGGCCGTCACCGCCGCGGGCGGCGAAGCGATGCCGCAGCTCGAGCGCGAGTTCGGGCGGCGCTGCCTGCGGCCCGACGGCAGCCTCGACCGCCGGGCGATGCGCCGCATCGTCTTTTCCGACCCGGAGGCGCGCCGAAGGCTCGAGGCCGTGATCCATCCGCTCGTGCGCCGGCGGCTGATCGAGCGGCTCGCCGGCGGCGGCAGCGCCCCGTACTGCGTGCTCGTGGTGCCGCTGCTACCCTCCATCCTGGAGCTGCGGCCTCTGCTGAACCGCCTGCTTGTGGTGGACGTTCCCGAATCTCTGCAGGTCGAGCGCCTCATGCGGCGCAGCGGCCTCTCGCGCGGCGAAGCCCTCGCGATCCTTGCCGCGCAGTCGCGTCGCTGCGAGCGGCTCGAGGCGGCCGACGACGTGCTGGAGAACTGCGGCAGCGAGCCCGAGCTCTTCCGGGGGCTGGAGAGCCTGCACGAGCGCTACTGCGCCATGGCCCGGCGCTTCATGGAGAACTGTGCGGCATGACAGAAAGCAAGGAAAAAACTGAAACGTTCTCGGTCCGCTGCCCGATCTGCGGCAAAAAGGTCCCGTGGGGGCCGCAGAGCCCGTGGCGGCCCTTCTGCTCGGAGCGCTGCAGGCTCATCGACCTGGGCGAATGGGGCAGCGACGCCTACCGCATCGAGGGCCGGCCCGGAAGCGCGGACCTGCTCGACGAGGGCGACGCCAAAAAAGAGCCTTAAGAAGGCCTAAAACCGCCGCCACAGGCCGTGCCAGCCCTGCTCGAGGGCGGCCTCGAGCGCCTCCTGCGAGAAATCCGCGGAGGGCTTCAGGACGGGCAGCGCGCAGCCGGCGGGGCCCGCCTCGGGGCAGCGCTGCGCAAAAACGAAGTCCGTGCCGGACGGAGCCTCCCCGGGCTGTCCGCAGAGCGCGCCGCGGAAGGGCCCGCCCCGGCCGGAGACGAGCAGGGCGCCGGCGGGAAGAAAGCCGCGCGCGAGGCGAGGCGAGGCCCCGCCCTCCGGAAGGAAAAGCAGCCGCGCGCCCGCTTCGAGCGCCCTGCGCGCCCTCCCGGCCAGGTTCCCGCCGCCTTCAAGCAGCGCCGCCCTCAAGGGCAGCCCCGCCCACCCCGCGATCACGTCATCCATGGGCAGCAGCTTCCCGCCGGGCAGCCGCCCCCGCTCGTAAAAGCCGAAGCGCTGCCCCTCCAGCCCCCGCGGCTCCCCGCGCCAGCGCCAGCAGCGCCGGAAATGAAGCCGCACGAGCGCGTGCGGGTAGTCCACCATCCGCACGAACCAGGGGTAGGAGCGCAGGACCTCGATCCCAAGCTCTTCCTCGAGCTCGCGCCTGAGGGCGCTGCCGGGATCCTCGCCCGGCTCGAGCTTGCCGCCGGGAAACTCCCAGAATCCGGCGCAGGGCTTGCCCTCGGGCCTCGAGCCCATCAGGACCCGCCCGCAGCCGTCCATCAGAACCCCCACCGCGACATCCACCGGCTCGCGGCCGCCGAAGCCCGCGCCGCTCACGGCAGGGGCCTGCCCCGGGCGACGCAGGAGGCCGCGGCTCGGGCGAACTGCTGGGCGACGCGGCCCGAGCGGGAGCCCCGGCCCAGCGCGAACTGCAGGGCCGAGACGCGCATCTCCGGGGAGGCCGCCTGCTGCTCGGGCACGCCCAGCTCGCGCAGCCACAGCCCGACGATGTCGAGGTACTCGTCCTGCGAGAAGGGATAGAAGGACAGCCACAGCCCGAAGCGCTCGGACAGCGACAGCTGCTCCTCGATCGTCTCGGCGGGATGCAGCAGCCCGTCCGCGTCGAGGCTCGAGTCGAGGTTGTCGGCGGCGCGCTCGGGCATCAGGTGCCGGCGGTTCGAGGTCGCGTAGACGAGCGTGTTGCCGCTGCCGCCCGCGATGGAGCCGTCGAGCGCGGCCTTGAGCGCCCTGTAGCCGCCCTCGCCCTGCTCGAAAGTGAGGTCGTCGCAGAAAAGGATGAAGCGCTCCGGGCGCCCGGCCACGACCTTCACGATGTCGGGCAGGTCGGTGAGGAAGTCGCGGCTCACCTCGATCAGCCGCAGCCCCTCCGCGCGGTAGGCCATGAGGCAGGCGCGGATGAGCGAGCTCTTGCCCGAGCCGCGCGCCCCCGTCAGGAGCACGTTGTTCGCGGGCAGCCCCCGCACGAAGCTCTCCGTGTTGCTGAAGAGCAGCTCCTTCTGGCGCTGCACGTGCAGCAGCTCCCCGCCGCTGATCAGGGCCGGGCAGAGCACGGCCTCGAGCCGCCCCGCGGTCATCCCGAGATAAGGGCGGCGCTCCCAGCGGAAGGCGCTCTGCGACCAGTCGACGTCGCCCGGATCAGGCGGCAGCAGCGCCTCCAGCCGGCCGATGAGCCGCGACAGTTTCTTTTCCAGTTCTCCGTTCATGAGGCTTGCCCTCCTTTTCCCGTTTCTTCAAGGCCCGCGAGGGCGGCGTCGGCCGTCGACAGCACAAGGGCCCTCAGGCTCTCAAAGGGGGTGCTGCCCGCGCAGCGCCTCCCGGCGCCGGGCTTTCCGGTAGCCAGGGCAAAGGCAAACCGCACCTCCCCGAACGCTTCGCGAAGGTCCCCGGCGATCCGCTCGAGCTCGTCCGTCCCCAGCCCCGCGTCGGTCGCCGCCGCGACCGCCCTCCCCCGGTCCAGGCGGAAGGCGAAGGCGTTCACGACCACGGGCGAAAACTCCACAAAGCAGCGGCGCGACTCTCCCCGCCCCGCCAGAGCGCCGGCTCCAGCGGCCTCGAGCGCCCCGAGCCCCGAGCGCTCCGCGTCTTCCCGCCAGCCGGAGGCGCCCGCCTCCGGGCGCGGGCCCGTGCCCGCGTATAGCGCCAGGGTGTGCTTCTTCGGCTCCGGACGCCCCGGCCGCTCCCAGGCGAGCACCCGGAGGGCGCGCACGCGGGCCTGCGGGGCAAGCAGCCCGCAGTCCCGCGAGGCGGACCAGCCGGCCCGCCCCCGCGGGAACTGAAGCCTGAAGCCGCCCGCCCGGCCCGAGGCCGTCAGGCCCCGAATCGCGTTGAGATCCGCCCACTGCTGTGCCATGTCTGCCCGCTCCATCGATAAAAACAAAGCCCGGCCGGCCTCCGGATTCCGAAAGGCTCCTGCCGGGCGCCGCCCTGGGGGCCGGGGCGGCCTGCGGCCGCTCCGCTCCCTGCGCTTTTCAGCTCAGCCTGCCGTGGCAGTCCTTGAATTTCTTGCCGGAGCCGCACGGGCAGGGGTCGTTGCGGCCCACGTGCTCGAAAATCGAGGGATCGAGCTCGCGGGGTTCGCCGCCGCTCAGGCTCGCGGGCTCGGACTCGGGCTCGGTCACGGACGAGGGCTCGGGCTGCGCCGCCTGGGCGGCCGCGGCCTGGCGCTGCGCCTCGGCCGTCGTGGCGTCGCTTGCCGCCTCGGCCTCCTCCGGCATCTGGATCTGCACCTGCATCAGCACGCGGATCACGCCCTCGCGGGTGATGTCGAGCAGGTCCTTGAACATTTCAAAGGCCTCGCGCTTGTACTCCTGCTTGGGCTGCTTCTGGGCGTAGCCGCGCAGGAAGATGCCCTGGCGCAGCAGGTCGAGGCTGCTGATGTGCTGCCGCCAGGTCTGGTCGAGCACCTGCAGCAGCACGGAGCGCGCGAACGCGTTCCAGGCGTCCGCTCCCACGAGCTCCACCTTCGCGTTGTAGACCTTGTCGGCCTCCTCGATCACCTTCTGCACGAGGTCGTCGTCAATGCGCGACTCGTCCTCCTCCATCCAGCGCTTGGCGTCGAAGTCGACCGCCCATTCGCCGCGCAGCGCCGTGGTGAGGCCCTCGAGATCCCACTGGTCCTCAACGGTCTCCGGGGGCACATAGCGGCGCACGAGGTCGCTGTAGAAGCCGTGGCGCATCTCCGCCAGGCTCTCGGTGAGGTCCTTCGAATCGAGGATCTCGTTGCGCACCTTGTAGATCTCGTGGCGCTGGTCGTTCTGCACGTCGTCGAACTCGAGCAGCTGCTTGCGGATGTCGTAGTTGCGCGCCTCGACCTTGCGCTGGGCGTTCTCGATCATGCGCGAGAGCATCCGGCTCTCGATCGGCACGCCTTCCTCGAGCTTGAGCCTCTCGGCCATCGACTTCATGCGGTCGCCGCCGAAAATGCGCAGCAGGTTGTCTTCCATCGACAGGTAGAACGCGGAGCTGCCCGGGTCGCCCTGGCGGCCGGAGCGGCCGCGCAGCTGGTTGTCGATGCGGCGCGACTCGTGGCGCTCGGAGCCGATGATGCGCAGGCCCCCGTTTTTCACCACCTCGTCGTGCAGCTTCTGCCACTGCGCCTTTTCCTTTTCGATCTGGGCCGCCTTCTGCTCCTCGGTGAGGCTGTCGTCGTGCGTGATCGCCTCGATCCGGTTGCTGATGCTGCCGCCCAGCACGATGTCGGTGCCGCGGCCGGCCATGTTGGTGGCAATCGTCACCATGCCGGGCCGCCCGGCCTCGGCGACGACCAGGGCCTCCTTCTCGTGCTGCTTCGCGTTGAGCACGTTGTGCGGAATGCCCGCCTTGTCCATGAGCTTGCTGATGATCTCCGAGTTGTCGATCGAGGTCGTGCCCACGAGCACCGGCTGCCCGCGCCGGTAGCAGTCCTCGACGTCCTTCAGGATCGCGGCGTACTTCTCGCGCTCGGTCTTGAAGACCCGGTCCTGCTCGTCGCGGCGGATCATCGGGCGGTTGGTCGGAATCACGACCGTCTCGAGCCCGTAGATGTCCTGGAACTCGTAGGCCTCGGTGTCGGCCGTGCCCGTCATGCCCGCGAGCTTGTCGTACATGCGGAAGTAGTTCTGGAAGGTGATGGAGGCCATCGTCTGGGTCTCCTGCTGGATCTTCACCCCTTCCTTCGCCTCGATCGCCTGATGGATGCCGTCGCTCCAGCGCCGGCCGGGCATGAGGCGTCCCGTGAACTCGTCGACGATGATCACCTCGCCGTTCTGCACCACGTAGTGCTGATCCCGGTTGAAGAGCGTGTGGGCCTTGAGCGCCGCGAGCAGGTGGTGCATCAGCATGATGTTCTGCGGCGAGTAGAGGCTGCGGCCGTTCTTGATGAGGCCGCGCTCGGTGAAGATGCGCTCGACCGTTTCATGGCCCTGGTCGGAGAGGTAGACCTGATGGGCCTTCTCGTCGACCCAGTAGTCGCCCGGCTCCTTTTCGCCCTTCTGCCGCGTGAGCAGCGCCGGAATCGCGTCCATCTCGCGGTAGAGCTCGACGTTGTCCTCGGCCGGGCCGGAAATGATGAGCGGGGTTCTCGCCTCGTCGATCAGGATGGAGTCCACCTCGTCGACGATCGCGTAGTTGAGCGGCCTCTGGCGGCGGTTGCCCGGCTCGTACTCCATGTTGTCGCGCAGGTAGTCGAAGCCGAACTCGTTGTTCGTGCCGTAGGTTATGTCGCAGGCGTAGGCCTCGCGCTTCACGGCAGGGTCCTGCTCGCCCGAGAGGATCACCCCCACGCTGAGGCCGAGCCACTTGTAGAGGCGCCCCATCCAGCGGGCGTCGCGCGAGGCAAGGTAGTCGTTCACGGTCACCACGTGCACGCCCCGCCCGGTGAGCGCATTCAGGTACACGGCCAGCGTCGCGGTGAGCGTCTTGCCTTCGCCCGTGCGCATTTCGGCGATCTTGCCGTCGTGCAGCACCATGCCGCCGATCAGCTGCACGTCGAAATGCCTCATGCCCATCACGCGCACCGAGGCTTCGCGCACCACGGCAAACGCCTCAGGCAGCAGGCTGTCGAGGGTCTCGCCGCGGTCGAGGCGGGCCCGGAACTCCCCGGTCTTTGCCTTGAGCTCGTCGTCGGAGAGCTTCTTCATCGAGGGTTCTAGCGCGTTGATCTGGGCGCAGCGGCGGCGGTAGGCCTTGACGAGGCGCTGGTTGCGGCTGCCGAAAATTTTTGTGAGAAATCCGTCGAACATATCATCCCTTGCGCCTGCGGCGCCGGCCCTCTGCCTTCCCCGCCTGATGCGCGCGGGAAGGGGGGCAGCGCAGGCGTGAAGCCATACACTGGAAACCGTTCAAGTCCGGGAGCGCGCACCGCCCCCGAGCTTAAAAGAAAACAAGAATAGGGGATTATCGCACAGTCGGACAGACGGGCGTGCGCCCCGGCAGGGGAAAAGAACCCCGCCCTGCCCTATACTTGCCGCTGAGGGAAGGGCTGGGCCGCCCCTTTCCGCACGCGCACCGGCGGCCCGCAGGAGCAAAGCCAGAACATCATGACTGCCGCACCCAAAGGCGGACCGGCGCTGCGCCGCCCGTTCCGCTACCTCAGCGCAAGCCGGGGCCTCGGCTCGAGGCTGCGCGCCGCGCAGGAAGTCTCCCGGGTCGTGGAGGAGGCCTGCGCCGGGCGGCGCCTGCGCGTCCGTTTTTCCGGCCCGGGCCAGGCCGTGCTCCTCGAGGGCGGGGCGCTGCGGCTGGTCGTGCGCACCCCCTCCGAGGCCTACCAGATCCGCAACGTCATGCCCACCATCCGCGCCGCGCTCGAGCGCGCCTTCGGCGGGGCCGTCCGCTCGGTCTCGGTATCGGTGAACCCCGCGCTGCACGACCCCCTGCCCTCGGGCGGCGACGCCCCGCAGGGCGAGCCCCGGCTCCCCAGCCCGAAGGCGGCCAGAGAGGCTCTTGAAAAAGCAAAGCGGCTTCCCGAAGGAAGCCGCATCCGCGAGTCGCTCGAAAACCTGGCCCGCTCGCTCGAAGACTGAGGCGCGCCCGCCTCTTTCAGGCGAGGGCGCCGGAGGGCTTGAAGACAAAGTCGACGGGGGCCTTCTGCGCCTCCTCGAAAGTGACGAGCTCCCAGGCCCCCTGTTCGGCCAGCAGCGCCCGCAGCAGCCGGTTGTTGAGCGCGTGCCCCGACTTGTGGGCCGTGTACGCGGCCAGCAGCGGATGCCCCAGCACGTAGAGGTCGCCCATCGCGTCGAGGATCTTGTGCTTCACGAATTCGTCGCGGCTGCGCAGCCCGCCGCTGTTGAGCACCCGGTAGTCGTCCATCACGACGGCGTTCTCGAGCGTGCCGCCCTGGGCGAGGCCCATCGAGCGCAGGAACTCCACGTCGTTCACGAACCCGAAGGTGCGGGCCCGGGAGACGTCCTTCACATAGGAATCCTTCGAGAAGTCCACCCGGGCGCGCTGAATCGTCGCGTCGATGGCGGGGTGGTGGAAGCTGATCGAAAAGTCGAGCGTGAAGCCGAAATGCGGCTCGAGCCTCGCGCTCTTGTCGCCGTCCTTCACCTCGACCGCCTTCAGCACGCGCACGAAGCGCTTCGGCGCATTCTGCTCGACGATGCCGGCGGCATGGATCAGAAAAACGAAACTCGCCGCGGAGCCGTCCATCACCGGGATCTCCGGGGCGTCGACCTCCACCAGGCAGTTGTCGATCCCCAGGCCGTTGAAGGCGCTCATCAGGTGCTCGATCGTGCTCACCCGGGCGCTGCCCACGTTGACGGTGGTCGCCAGCCTGGTGTCGTTCACGTTCTCAGGCCGGGCGGGGATGTCCGGCGCGCCCTTCAGATCCGTTCTCCGGAAAACGATGCCCGCGTTCTCGGGGGCCGGACGGAAAACCATGCGGATGCGGCGCCCGCTGTGCAGTCCGATCCCCACCGTCGAGACCGGCTCCTTTAGCGTTCTCTGCTTAAGCATTTTTTAGCTGTGTTTCAAGGCCGGCGCCTCAAGGCCCTTCAAAGGCCGAAGACCTCGGCGCCCCGGGCGCCGGCGAAAAATTCTGGATCCGCTATTTTAGCGGAATCGCCGCCTCAGTGATGCGGCTTGTTGCGGCTGAAGGCGGGCGTTTCCATGCTCCTGAGCATTTCCTCGCTGAAAAAGCCCTGGCTCCAGACATTCACTTCAAGGGGCTTGCCCTCCGGGCGGGCGCCCGGTTCGGCCGCCGCGCTCTCGGCGGGCTTTTCGGGCCTGGGCTTGGCCTTGGGCTCGGGCTGCGCGCTCTCCGCCTTCGGAGACTCCCAGGCAAAGCCGGGGGCCGCCGCGGCGGCGGGAGCGCCGCCCGCCGGGGACGGCGCGGGGGCCGCGCGGTGCGGCTGCTCGGGCTCCGTCGGATCCTTGAAGGCAGGAATCGGCTCGGGCTTCGGGGCCTCGGCCGGAGCGGCCTGGGCGGGCGCCTTTTCGGCGGAGCCGGCCGCCGGCGCGGCCTGAGAGGCCGCCGAGGGAGCGGAGAAAATCGACGACCAGTCGGGGCGAGCGCCCTGCTTCTGCGCGTCGGCTCCCGACAGCGGGCTGTCCATGCCGGTGGCCACCACCGTCACCCTCAGGTTGTCGCCCATCGAATCGTCGCGGGCCGAGCCGAAAATCACGTTCGCGCCGGGCGAGACGAAATTGTTCAGGATCTTCATCACCTTGCGCGGCTCGGAGAGCTTGAGCGAGTTGCTCGCCGTCACGTAAACCAGAAGCCCGCGGGCCCCGTGCAGGTCGGTGCCCTCGAGCAGCGGCGAGGACACGGCCTGCGTGGCCGCCTTCTCGGCGCGGTCCGGCCCGGAGGCGGTGGCCGATCCCATGAGGGCCGTGCCGTGCTCGCGCATCACGGTGGACAAATCGTTGAAGTCGACGTTGATCAGGCCCGGCGTGTGGATGATCTCCGCAATGCCGTTGCAGGCCTTGTAGAGCACCTCGTTCGCGGCATTGAAGCAGTCCTCCATGGTCGCGTCCTCGCCGAACTCGTCCTCGAGCTTGTCGTTGAGGATCACGATGAGCGAGTCCACGTACTTCTTCAGGTTCTCGATGCCCTTTTCGGCGCGCGTCATGCGCGGCGTGCCCTCGTAGGAGAAGGGCTTGGTCACCACGCCGACGGTGAGGATGCCCTCCTCCTTGGCGATCTTGGCGATGACGGGGGCCGCGCCCGTGCCGGTGCCGCCGCCCATGCCCGCCGTGATGAAGAGCAGGTGCGCGCCGGAGACGGCGTCGCGGATCCGCTCGGCGGAATCCACCGCGGCCTTCGCTCCGACCTCGGGGTTCGCTCCGGCGCCCAGGCCGCTCTCGCCAAGCTGCAGCAGGACGTGGGCCTTGTTCATCGCAAGCGCCTGGTGGTCGGTATTGGCGGCGATGAACTCGATGCCGTCGGCGCCCTGATCCACCATATACTGGACGGCGTTGCCGCCGCCCCCGCCCACGCCGATCACCTTGATCACCGTGTTGCGCGGGTCTTTGTCCAGCATTTCGAAACTACTCATTGCACATCTCCGTGACGCAGCCCTGACTGCTCGCCTTTAAGCCCTCCGTCGCGGAGAGCGTGAATTTGGAACATTATCTACGATTTTGGTGTGTTCAGCTCAATTTTCGCAGGATCGGCGCGCCCGCCTCAGGGGCGGGGCAAATCAGTAATTGCCGATGAACCAGCGCTTGATCGTCTCCCAGGTGCCCCGGCCCATGTGCATTTTTCCGCTGTCCATCGCCTTGCGGTGCAGCATGGCGTCCCGGGCCGCCTCCCTGAGCAGCCCCACCGCCGTCGACCAGGCCGGGGAGCTGCCCGTGCCGCCGATCGTCTGCCCGATGTCCGGCGAGCCGATCCGGCAGTGCTGCTCGAAGACGCTGCGGGCGAGCTTGAGGAAGCCCTCGGTCTGGCTCACGCCTCCGGTGAACACGACGCCGGCGGGAATGCGCTGGTCGAGCCCCGTCCACTTGAGCATCTCGCGCACGATCTTCAGGATTTCGCGCAGCCTCGCCTCGATCACCTCGGCGAGCTCCTGCTGCGCGATCACGCGCGCCTCGCCCACCGGGGTGTCGGCGTGCAGCAGCTCCGCGGGGTTGATGACGTCGCAGGCCCTGTAGCGGCTCGCGTCCGCCCCGCCGAAGCGCAGCTTCACGAGCTCGGCCGCCTTCTCGTCGAGCTGGTAGAGCGCGGCGATGTCCTTCGTGACGGCGCTGCCGCCCAGGGGGACGATCGCCGTGAACCAGACGACGTTGCGGATGTAGACGGTCACGTCGACCGTGCCGCCGCCGAAATCGATCAGGCAGACCCCCAGATCGCGCTCCGAGGGCGTGAGAACCGCCCAGGCCGAGGCCCACACGGGCACGGTCCAGTGCGCCACCTCGACGCCGCTGCGGCGCACGCAGCGCAGCAGGTTGGTCGCCGTCGTGGGCGAGCCGCAGGCCACGTGTATCGACGCCTCGAGCCGGTTTCCCGTCATGCCCATGGGCTTGAGGATGCCGCCCTCGCCGTCGACCGCGAACTCCTGGATCAGGATCTTGAGCACCTGCTCGCCGCTCTTGAGCTTGACCTCCTTCGCGTTGGCCACGGCCGCGTCCACGTCGGACTGGCCGATCTCGGGCCCGCGCACGGGCGTGGCGCCCACGTTGTTCACGAATCTGAGCCGGTAGTCCTCGCAGGCCGTGTACACGTCGGTGATGTGCAGCCCCGAGGTTCTCTCAGCCTCGTCAATGGCCGCGCGGATCGAGCCCACGGCCGCCCCGATGTCCACCACGACGCCGCTGCGCACGCCCTCGGAGCGCGTGGAGCCGAGGCCGCAGATCTTCACCGCGCCCTCGCTGTTCGGTTCTGCGACGATCACCGCGACCTTGCTGGTGCCGACGTCGAGCGCCGCCAGTAAATTGCTTTTGTCCATATCGTCCTACACCGCCGGGCCATCCGCTTTCCCGGCGTCCTTCGGCTGCGCGGCCTGGGCCTCCGCGGCGGCCTGCTTCTGTTCATGGGCCGCGATCTTCGCGGGGTCCGGCATCGTGGCCGCGAATGCGTTCACATAGCGCGCGTCAATCTGCGCGGGCGGCCCTCCCATCATGCGGGCGACCTCGCCGTAGTGGGCGACCACCAGGGCAAAGCGGCTGCCCGCGCTGCTGTCGTGAGTCTCGCGCCCGAGGATAATCCGCGTTTCGGGGACGCTGCCGCCCTCGATCTTCATCGACCAGGCCCCCCGGTCGGTCACGGAAAGCTCCTCGACGTCCGCGCCGAGCCGCCGCGCCAGGGGCTCGAGCACGCCGAACATCTCCACCACCTGCGGGGCCATCGGGTCAGGCCCGGAGAACCGGGGCAGCTTCTGCGCCTCCGAGGCCTTCACCTCCTTCGGCGCGAAGATCTCCCCGCGGTCCGACAGCAGCCGGGTGCCCCCCCAGAGGGCCGCCGCGCGCCGGCGCACGATCGTGACGCGGAGCGCATCGGGCCAGACCCGCTCGACGCTCGCCCGCGACACCCAGGGCACCGCCTCGGCCACCCCGCGCAGCGCGTCGATGTCGGCGGTGAAGTAGTTCCCGCGCAGGCTCTCCCAGAGCGACTTCTCGAGCGCCGGGCAGTCGATGAAGTCCGTCTCCCCGGCGATCTCTATCGTGCGGATGCTGAAATACGGCCGGTGCACCGCGTAGTCGCCCGCCAGCCAGGCGAGCGCCGCCAGGCACAGCATCATCACGATGCCCGCGCCCCTGCGGATCCGCCGCTTCGCCCCCGTGTTCTCCTGCATGGCTGTCGTGTCCCCGTCCCCCGGCCTTGAAAAGGCGCCTGCGGCCTCAGTCGAGCCTCGCCGCGGCCGCCACCTGCATCACGAGCTCCTCGTAGGAAATGCCCGCGGCGCGCGCGGCCATCGGCACGAGCGAATGCGGAGTCATCCCCGGATTCGTGTTGATCTCGAGCAGCCGCCAGGCCCCCTCTTCCATCATGAAGTCGATGCGGCCCCAGCCGCGGGCCCCGATCACCCGGTAGGCGCGCAGCACGTCGCGCTCAACCGCCTGCGCGGTGCTCTCGGGAAGAGCGGCCGGGCAGGCGTACTTCACCTCGCTGCCCTGGTACTTGTTCACGCTGTTGTAGTCGCCGCCCGGGGCGATGATCTCCACAATCGGGAGCATCCGCGCCGAGGCGCCCTCGCCGAGCACCGCGGCGGTGAACTCCCGGCCGTGGATCAGGCGCTCGACGCGCACTGAGTCGCGCCCGCCGCAGCTCTCGCGGATCGCCTTCGCAAGCGAGCTCTCGTCGGCCCGCTCGAGCTTCACGACCCCGAAGGAGCTGCCGTCATGGTCGGGCTTCACGATGAGGCTCGCGCCGAGCCGGGCGATGAGGGAGGCCGCCTCCCGCGGATCGTTCGTCCTCACGCCGTCGGGCACGGGCAGCCCCTCCCCGCGCCAGAGCCGGCAGGTCGCGTCCTTGTCGATGGCCAGCGCGCTCGCAAGCACGCCCGAACCCGTATAGGGGATTCTCAGCCACTCGAGCACGCCCTGAATCGTTCCGTCCTCGCCGCCCGGGCCGTGGAGCATGTTGAAGGCCCGGTCGAATCCCCCGGACTCAAGCTCTCCGAGGCTCTGCCGGCCCGGGTCGAAGGCGCGGGCGTCCACGCCACAGCGGCGAAGCGCCTCAAGCACGCCCTGCCCGCTCGACAGCGACACCTCGCGCTCGCTTGAGCGCCCGCCCATCAATACCGCCACCCGGCCCAGACTCGCCGCGTCAATCATTTTTCTTCCCCCCTGCAAGCTTGATGATGGCCGGTGCGGCTCGGCCTATGGAGCCGGCGCCCAGCGTGAGCACGACATCGCCGTCGCGCACCACCTTGAGGACTGCCGCGGGCACATCCTCCACTTTTTCCTCATAGATCAGATCCGCTCCGCCCGCAAGCCGGATCGCCCTGGCCAGGGAGCGGCTGTCGGCCCCCACGATCGGGGACTCGCCTGCAGGATAGACCTCGGTGAGCACGAGCACGTCGGCGCCGCGGTTGAGCACCTGCACGAGATCCTCAAAGCAGTCGCGCGTGCGAGTGAAGCGGTGCGGCTGGAAGGCGACCACGATGCGGTGCCCGGGGAAGGCTCCACGGGCGGAGTCGATCGTCGCCTGCATTTCATGGGGATGGTGCCCGTAGTCGTCGATCAGCGTAAAGGTTCCGCCGCCCTCCTCCTGCGGCACGCGCAGCCCCTCGGTCACGGCAAAGCGCCGGCCCACGCCGCGGAAGGAAGCAAGGCCGCGGCGGATCGCTTCGTCGGAGACGCCCACCAGGGTGGCCACCGTGATCGCGGCGAGCGAATTGGCCACATACTGCATGCCCGGCAGGTTCAGAACCACAGGCAGGGGCTCGTAGCCCGGCCGCAGCACCGTGTACTTCATCTGCAGGCCGCTGCGCTCGACGTCCACCGCGCGCACCTGGGCGTCCTCGCTGAGGCCGTAGGTCACCACGCGCTTGGTCACCCTCGGGATGATCGAGCGCACGTTCTCGTCATCGATGCACAGCACCGCCACGCCGTAAAAAGGCAGCCTCTCCACGAAGCGCACGAAGGCTTCCTTCAGCCGCCCGAAATCCTGCCCGTAGGTGTCCATATGGTCGTGGTCGATGTTGGTGACCACGGCGAGCACCGGCGAGAGGTTGAGAAACGAGGCGTCGGACTCGTCGGCCTCGGCCACCAGATACTCCCCGGTCCCCAGCTTCGCGTTGGTGCCGGCCGCGTTGAGCCTGCCGCCGATCACAAAGGTGGGGTCGAGCCCTCCCTCGGAAATGAGCGCGGTGGTGAGCGACGTGGTCGTGGTCTTGCCGTGCGTGCCCGCAATGGCGATGCCCTTGCGCAGCCGCATGAGCTCGGCGAGCATCACCGCCCGGGGAACCACCGGGATGCGCGCCGCGCGGGCCGCCTGCACCTCCGGGTTGTCCTCATGCACGGCCGAGGAGACCACCACCGCGTCGGCCCCCTTCACGTGGCTCGCGTCGTGCCCCTTCCAGACCGTGGCCCCCAGGCTCCTGAGGCGGGCGGTGGTTTCGCTCTCGGCGATGTCCGACCCGGTCACGTGGTAGCCGAGGTTCAGGAGCACCTCCGCTATGCCGCTCATGCCCGCTCCGCCGATTCCGACGAAATGCACGTTTTTGACTACAAATTTCAATGCCATCAGAGCACCTTAAAAGTTAGATCCGTCCGTGCCTCAATGATATCCGCAACGCGGTCCGCGGCATCCGAATGCGACAGGCGCCGCGCCGCGCAGGCCATGCGCAGCAGCTCCTGGCGATCCGCGCCGCGCAGCCTCTGCGCAAGCGCCTGCGGCGTGAGACCGCTCTGCCGCAGGCAGATCCCGGCCCCGTTTTTCTCCATGTACTGGGCGTTCTGCAGCTGGTGGGACGTGGTCTTCACCACCAGGGGGACGAGCATCGCCGCGGCGCCCGCCGCGCAGATTTCCGAGACGCTGGTGGCGCCCGCCCTGCAGATCACGAGATCCGACCAGGCGTAGGCCGCGGCCATGTCATCGATAAAGGGGCGGATCGAGGCCTTGAGCCCCGCCTTCGCGTAAAGCCCCCTGACTTCCTCCTCGGCCCCGGCCCCGCACTGGTGGATGACCTCGGGGCGGAACTCGGGGGGCAGCAGCGCAAGCGCCGCGGGCAGCAGCCGGTTGAGGAAGCGCGCCCCGAGGCTGCCGCCGAAGACGAGAAGCCGCAGCCTCCCGCCGCGGCCCGCGAGCCGCTCCTCGGGAGGCGGCAGCGAGGCAATTTCGCTTCTCACGGGGTTGCCCGTCACCACGGCGCGCGCCCCGGCCCGCCGGGCGGCCTCGCCGTCAAAGCCGCACGCGAGGACGTCGATGAACGGCAGCACCATCCGCACCGACAGCAGGCTCGAGGCGTCGCAGTTCATCACCACGGCGGGGATCCCCATCCTGTGCGCGGCGATCGCCGACGGAACGGCGATGTAGCCGCCGGTGGAGAAAAAGGCGTTCGCCCCGCGCCGCCGGAGGATGTCCCGCGAAGCGGGGAAAGCCCGCAGCAGCTTCACCGCGCCCCGGGCGGCCTCGGCGAGCCCCCGGCCCCGGACGCCGGAAAAGTCGACCGCGTCCATCTCGATGCCGCGCCGCTCGACCAGCCGCCGCTCCATGCCCGTCTCCGTGCCGAGCCAGGAGACCGTCCAGCCCCGGGCGCGCATGGCCGCGGCCACCGCGAGGCCGGGCATCACGTGCCCGCCGGTCCCCGCAGCCGCTATTACCAAATGTTTTCCAGAAGTCATCGCTTTTTCGCTTTTTTCTTATTCCGCAGGCCGGCCTAGATCTGGCCGCCGTGCATCAGCACGCGGTTTTCGTGGTCCACGCGCAGCAGCAGCGCAATGCCGCACAGCGTGGACAGGATCGCCGAACCCCCGTAGCTCATGAGCGGCAGCGTGAGCCCCTTGGTCGGCAGCAGCCCCGTGGCCACGCCGACGTTGATGCAGACCTGCACCCCGATCCAGATGCCCACGCCCTGGGCGACAAGGCCGGAGAAGACGTTGTCCATCTTAACGGCGATGCGGCCGATCTCAAAGGCGCTGCGGATCAGGCGGTAGTACAGGAAAAGCACCACGACCACGCCGACAAATCCGAGCTCTTCGCCGATCACTGCGAATATGAAGTCCGTATGGGCCTCGGGCAGATAGTTGAGCTTCTCCACCGACCCGCCCAGGCCCGCCCCGAAGATTTCCCCGCGCCCGAGCGCGATGAGAGAGTGGGAAAGCTGGTAGGCCTTGCCCAGCACGTTCTCCTCGTTCCACGGGTCGAGATAGGCCACCACCCGGCTCAGCCTCCAGGGCGTCCAAATGATCATGGACGCCACGAGCCCGGCCACGGCCGCGACCATGAGAAAGAAGATTTTATAGGAGAGCCCCCCGACGAACAGCACGCCCATCACGATGGCGATGACGACAATGGTCGCGCCGAGGTCCGGCTGCACGATGAGCAGCGCGGCCACGGCCCCCACGGCAAGGGCCATCGGCAGGAACCCCTTGCGGAAGGAATGCATGTAGTCCTGGCGCGTGAGGGTGAAGTACGAGGCGAAGATCACCGCCACGAACTTCGTGAACTCCGAGACCTGCAGGTTCATGAACGGGAAGCGGATCCAGCGCCGGGAGCCGTTCACGCTCACGCCCACGCCCGGCACGAGCACGAGCACGAGCAGCAGCACGGCCAGCACCCCGAGGGGCTTGGCCAGCCGCAGCCACGCCCTCATCGGGACGTGGTAGACGCCGTAGGCCGCGGCCAGGGAAATGGCAAGCGAAATGAGGTGCCGGGTGAGGAAGTAGGTCTGGGAGGTGCCGTACTTGGGCGAGTCGGCAAGCGAAATCGAGGCCGAGTAGACCATGACGGTGCCCAGCCCGAGCAGCAGGCTCACCACCGCGACCACCACCCAGTCGAAATCGAGGCTCCTGCCGCGCATGAGCCTGCCTCCCGAGACGGGAGTGCTCATCTCGTTGGGATAGACCGCCTCGACCCTGAGCGCGTCTTCGTCCTTTCTGCGGCGCGCAAGGCGGCCGCGGAGCCTATCTAGCACGACCGGCCGGCCTCCTCGGAAGCGATTCGAGCGACGACCTCGCGAAAGAGCTTCGCGCGCTCCACGTAATTAGGGAACATGTCCCAGCTCGCGCAGGCCGGAGACAGCAGCACCGTGTCGCCCGCTCGGGCCATGGCGAAAGCCTGGCGGACGGCCTGCTCAAGGTCCGGGGCGGCGCTGTGCGCAACGCCCGAGGGCTCGATGGCCCGGGCGATGATCCCGCCGTCGCGCCCGAAGGTGACGGCTCCCTTCGCCCAGCGCTTCACCGCGGGCTCAAGCAGTGAGAAATCCTGCCCCTTGCCGTCGCCGCCGAGAATGACGATGAGCTTCGCGCCCGCGCTGCCCAGCCCTTCGAGCCCGGCGGCGGTCGCCCCCACGTCCGTGCCCTTCGAGTCATCGATGAAGTCGACCCCGCGCACCGACTGCACGAACTCCGTGCGGTGCGGCTCGCCGCGGTAGGCCTGCAGCGCCCGCAGCGCGGCGCCCGGCTCCGCGCCCGCGGCAAGGGCCAGCGCGAGCGAGGTGAGGGCGTTGAGCGCGTTGTGCAGGCCGCGGATCTTAAGCGCCGGGACCGGCATCAGCCGCTCCAGGCGCAGCCCGCCCGCGTCGTCCGAACGCGCGCGGCACAGCCACTGCACCCCGTCCAACTCCGTGAGCCCCCAGTCGCCGGGGCGCTTCGGCTCGTCCAGCCCGAAGGTCTCCGTGCGCTCGCCGGGCCGCGCGCTTTCCATCGACAGGCGGTCGCCCCGGTTGAGCACCTCGAGCGTCCCCGGAGTGAAGATCCGGCGCTTGGCCTCAACGTACGGGCCGAAGCCGCCGTGCCAGTCAAGGTGGTCCTGCGTCACGTTGGTGATCACCGCGGCCCTGCAGTGCAGGCTGGAGGTCGTCTCCAGCTGGAAGCTCGAGAGCTCGAGCACCCAGACCTGGGGCAGATCCCCCGAGGCCGCGCGCGTGGAGAGCTCCCGAATCGCGCTCGGCCCGATGTTGCCCGCAGCCACGGCCGTCAGGCCGCTTTCGAGCAGCATCTTCGTGGTGAGCGAGGTGGTCGTGGTCTTGCCGTTTGTGCCCGTCACGCCGATCACGCAGGGGCTGTAGCCGCGCTGCCCGCGCAGCCTCTCGAGCTCCCGGGCGAAAAGCTCGATCTCGCCCACGACCTCGATGCCGCGCTCCCGCGCAGCCTTCACCACGGGGGCCGCGGCGGAAAACCGCGGCGAGAGCCCGGGCGAAATCACGACGAGCTGCGCCCCGTCAAGGCCGGCCGGGTCCATCGGGCTTGAAAACTTCGCCGAGGGCGCCTCCGAGCGCAGCCTGTCGAGCAGCGGCGGCTGCCGCCTCGTGTCCTGCACCAGCACGTCAAAACCCCGCCCGGCCAGGTACAGGGCGGCGTTAAAGCCGGAGGAGCCCAGTCCGAAAACCACAGCCTTTTGAGTTGACATAGCCTTATCCCTTCATCAGATCCCGCTGCGGGAGATCAGCGGATTTTAAGCGTTGTGAGGCCGATCAGAACAAGAATGATCGTGATGATCCAGAAGCGCACCACCACCTGCGTTTCCGCCCAGCCCTTCAGCTCGAAGTGATGGTGCAGCGGGGCCATGAGGAACACCCGCTTGCCGTGCGTGAGCCTGAAGTACGTGGTCTGGATGATGACCGAGAGCGTCTCCACGACGAAAATCCCGCCCATGATCGCCAGCACCAGCTCCTGGCGCACGATCACCGCGATGCAGCCGAGAGCGCCGCCGAGCGCGAGCGCGCCCACGTCGCCCATGAACATCTGGGCCGGATGGGCGTTGAACCAGAGGAACGCGAGCCCCGCGCCGGCCATCGCCCCGCAGAAAACGACAAGCTCGCCGGCTCCCGGAATGTAGTGGAAAAGCAGGTACTCGGCGAAATCGGGCCGTCCCAGCGCATAGGCGAAGATGCCGAGCGCGCCGCCCACCATCACGCAGGGAAGGATCGCGAGGCCGTCAAGCCCGTCGGTCAGGTTCACGGCATTGCTCGTGCCCACGATGACGAAATACGTGAGCACGACGAAGCCGAACACGCCGAACGGGAAGGAGATCTGCTTGAAAAACGGAATCGTGAAGTCGAGCCTGCCGCTGTAGGGCAGCGTAAAGCCCGAGCGGAGCCAGTCCCAGAGCATCGAGAAGGCCGAGGAGCCCGAGGGGGCCTCGATCGCGAAGGCGAGGTAGACCGCCACGAGGATGCCGATGAGCGACTGCCAGCCGAACTTTTCCCGGGCGCTCATGCCGTGGGGATCGTGGTGCACCACCTTGCGGTAGTCGTCCGTCCAGCCGATCCAGCCGTAGCCGAGCGTCACGAGAAGCACCACCCAGATGTAGCGGTTCGACAGGTCAATCCACAGCAGCGTCGAAATGGTCATCGAGGCAAGGATCAGGATGCCGCCCATCGTGGGCGTCCCGTCCTTTTTCAGGTGGGTCTTCGGCCCGTCGGTGCGCACCGCCTGGCCGAAATGCAGCTTCTTGAGCTCGCGGATCGTGTAGGGGCCGAAGGCCAGCCCTATCGCGAGCGCCGTCAGCGTCGCGAGCACCGCCCTGAGCGACAGGTAGTCGAAGACTGCAAAGGCCCGGACGCTGCCGGAGAGCCAGTGGAAAAGGTAAAGAAGCATGTCAGAACTCAGTTCGTTGTTTGGTCAGAGCGGCATCCGCCTTCCTGCAGCGCCTTCACAATCCGGTCGAAGTGCATGAAATTGGACGCTTTCACGAGCACCGTGCCGCCCTTCATGGCGGAGACCTCCTCCTGCGCCTGCCGCTGCAGCTCGCCGAAGCCCGCGAAATGCCGCGCCCCGGGGCCGAAGGCCCGGGCCGCGCAGGCCATCAGCTCCCCGCAGCAGAGCATTTTCTGCACCCCGCTTTCTGCGGCGAAGCGCCCGATTTCCTCGTGGTACTCGGCGCCGCGGGAGCCCACCTCGCCCATGTCCCCCGCGATGAGCACGCGGGGAGCGGGAGCGCCGGCGAGCACGCGGATCGCCGCGCGCATCGAGTCGGGGTTCGCATTATAAGTGTCGTCGATCAGGAGCACTCCCGAGGGCAGCACCGTCCTCACGCCGCGGCGGGCGACGGGCCGGAACCGGCGCAGCCCCTCGGCCACCGCCTCCAGCGGAATGCCCGCGGCAAGCGCGCAGGCCGCGGCCGCGCAGGCGTTGCGGCCATTGTGCGCGCCCGCGATCGCGAGCCGCACCATCAGGTCGCCCGCGGGGGTTTTCATGCGCACCTCCGTGCTCGAGGCCATGGAGAAGACTTCCGCCGTCACGTCCGCCGCGACGCCGGGCTGGGTCGCGAAGGTCATCGTGCGCCGCCCCGCAGCGTCCCTGCACCAGATGCCGGCGCAGGCGTCGTCGGCCGGGAAGACCGCCACGCCGTCCTCCGGCAGGGCCTCGATCGCCCGGCCGTTCTCGACGGCCGTTGCCTCCACGTTCGGCAGAAACTCCTGATGCTCGCGCTGGGCGTTGTTGACCAGCGCGACCGTCGGGGCGATCTCCGCGGCGAGCTCGGCCATCTCGCCCACATGGCTCATCCCCGCCTCAACCACGGCGGCCCGGTGGGTGCGGCGCAGCCGCCACAGGGTGATCGGCACGCCCACGGCGTTGTTGAAGTTGCCCTCGGTGGCAAGGCTGCCCTGCGCGCCGAAAGCCGCGCGAAGGACAGAGGCGATCATCTGGGTCGTCGTGGTCTTGCCGTTGCTGCCCGACACGAGGATCACCGGAATCTGAAACCGGCGCCTCCAGGCCGCCGCCGACTCGGTGAAGGCGCGCCCGACGTCGGGCACGACGATCTGGGGCGCGTCCGAGCCCTGCACGGGGCGGGAGACCAGAACCGCGGCCGCGCCCCTGCCGAGCGCATCCCCCGCGAAGTCCGTGCCGTCGAAGCGCTCGCCGCGCAGCCCCGCGAAAAGTTCTCCGGGCCGCACTGTCCTCGCATCCGTCGAGACGCCCGTCACCCTGACCGAGCCGTCGCCCAGAAGCTTCGCGCCGGCGATCGTGGCCGCGATTTCCGCTGCCGAAATCAACTCTTCACTCATTTCTGTTCCTTGTTCCTGCGGGCGGTCCGGGCGCATTCCCCGAAGGCCCGTTCAAGCGCCTCCGCATCGGAGAAGTGATGCCTCACGCCCCGCACTTCCTGATAGGTTTCATGGCCCTTGCCCGCCACGAGGATCACATCCTCGGGGGCGGCCTCGGACACCGCCGTCTGAATCGCCTCCGCCCGGTCGAGGATGATGCGGGGGCCGCCCGCTCCGGCGGCCACGGCCTGCGCGATGGCCAGCGGGTCCTCAAAGCGCGGATTGTCCGTCGTGACGATGACCCGGTCGGCGCCGGCGGCCGCCGAGCGTCCCATGAGGGGGCGCTTGCCGTGGTCGCGGTTGCCGCCCGCGCCGACGACGATCCAGAGCCTGCCGCCGCGGGCGCGGGCCACCGGCCGCAGCGTCTCCAGGGCCTTGTCGATCGCGTCAGGCGTATGGCAGTAGTCGACCACGCCCAGCGGCATCCCCGGAGCGCACACCTGCTGCAGGCGCCCCGGCGGCGGCAGCAGCTCCCCGAGCAGCGCCGCGACCTGCTCCGCCCCGGCCGCTCCGGAGGCGAGCACCACGCCCGCGGCGCCCAGCAGGTTGTCCACGTTGAACAGGCCGAGCGCCCTCGCCTGCACCGGGTACTGCCTGCCCTTCCAGGCGAGGCGGAACGACACGCCCGAAGCCCCGACTTCAACGTCCCGGGCCTCCAGCGCCTCGCAGCCCTCGGGCACGGCCGTGCCCCGCGAGGTCGCCGCAATGGTGCGCACCCCGTGCGCGAGCGCCGTGCGGCACATCCGGGCCCCCGCCGGATCGTCGATGTTCACCACCGCGGCCTCCAGCTCCGGCCGCTCGAAAAGCAGCGCCTTCGCGTCCTCGTAGGCCTGCATGGTCTTGTGGTAATCGAGGTGGTCGCGGGTGAGATTGGTGAAAAGGGCCCAGCGGATCCGCGTCCCGTCCAGCCGTCCCTGCGCCAGGCCGATCGAGCTCGCCTCGATCGCAAAGGCCCGGGCCCCGTCGAGCGCGGCCGCATGGAGCAGGCGCTGGATGGTCACCGGGTCGGGCGTGGTGAGGGGCACCGCGGAATAGGAGCGCCCCGCCATGCTGCAGCCTATGGTGCCGAGCACCGCGCAGGGCTGTCCGAGCCGCGTGAAGAGCTCGCCCATCCACTGGCTCGTTGTCGTCTTGCCGTTGGTGCCGGTCACCGCCGCTCCCGAAAGGCGGCGCGAAGGCTCCCCGTAATAAGCCGAGGCGAACGCGCCCAGCGAGGCGGCCAGCCCCCTCACCGCGAGGCTGGGGACGGCATCGGGCGGCTGGAACCCCTGCGCGCCCTGCGAATCGTAGAGCACGGCGCCCGCGCCCGCGTCCGCCGCGGCCTGCATGAAGCGCCGGCCGTCGGCCGACAGCCCGGGAACCGCGAGGAACACGTCGCCCCTTGCGACGCGCCTTGAATCCAGCTCGAGCTGCGCGTCGGCGGCAGCCTTTTGCTTCAACCACTGAAGGGCTTCGCCCAGCGTTGCCTCAGACATTGGCTTTCTGAATCCTCTTGACTTTGACATTTCAGCGCGCAGACGGCGCCGCGCCGCCCTGGCGGGGCCTGCGGCCTCCGGCAAGCTCAACGCCGCGCCCGGAGTCTGCGTTTTTCGCGAACACGACCCCCTGAAGGGTGTCAGGCTGGTCGGGCGCCACGTGCAGCGTGGTGAGCACTCCCTCGGCGATCTGCGCGAACACAGGGCCCGCCACGACGCCGCCCACATGGCCGCCTTCCGTCGGATCATCGATCATGACGGCGATGATCACCCGCGGGTTGGAAGCCGGGACGATGCCGATGAAGTCGGAGACGTAGCGGTGCACGTACTGGCCGTTCTGAATCTTGTAGGCCGTCCCCGTCTTGCCTGCGACCGAGTAGCCCGGAACCCGGGCCCGGGTCGCGGTGCCGCCCGACTCGAGCACGCCCATCATCATGCCGCGCATCTGGTGCGCGGTCTTCGGCTTGTAGACCTGAACGCCCTCGGCCGCCCGCCCGGTCTTGAAGAGGGTGAGCGGAATCACGTCGCCGTTGCGGGCGAAGGCCGTGTAGGCCCGCACGAGCTGCACCAGGGAAACGGCCACGCCGTGGCCGTAGGAGATGGTCGCCTGCTCGATCGGCTGCCAGTTCCTGCCGTTGCGCAGAATGCCGGCGGCCGCGCCGGGGAAGCCCACGTCGGGCGCAGTGCCGAACCCGAGGTCGCGGTACATCTTGTACATCACCTCGCGGTTCACCTTGAACGAAATCTTGGTGGTGCCGATGTTGGAGGACTTCGCGATCACCTGCCGCACGGAAATCCGCCCGTAGTTGTGGGTGTCGCTGATCGTGCGGTTGCCGATCGTGAAGCGCCCGGGCGAGGTGTCGATGATCGTGTCGGGAGTGACCACGCCCATGTCGAGGCCCTTGGCGACCGCAAAGGGCTTCATCGTGGAGCCGGGCTCGAACACGTCGGTGAGCGCGCGGTTTCTCATGCGCTCGAAGGTGACCGTGCGGCGCTCGTTCGGATCGTAGGTCGGGATGTTGGCGAGGGCGAGGATCTCGCCCGTGCGCACGTCGGCCACTATCGCCGCCCCGGCCTTCGCCTTGTGGGCGGCCACCGACTTGGAAAGCGCATCAAACGTGAGGTACTGGATGCGCGAGTCAATCGACAGCTCAATGTCCTTGCCGGACACCGGCTCGCGCAGCCAGGCGTCCTCCACGACCCGGCCCAGGCGGTCGCGGATCACGCGCCGGCGGCCCGACTCTCCGGTGAGCACCTTGTCGCGCGCGAGCTCAATGCCCTCCTGGCCCTTCTCCTCCAGGTTGGTGTAGCCGACGACATGGGCGGAGACCTGCCCGTCGGGGTACTGGCGCCTCATCTCGTCGGACACGTGCACGCCGGGGATCCTGCATTCCTTCACCTGGTTGGCCACGCTCACGTCCACCTGCCGGTGCAGGTACACGAAGCTCTTGCTGCGCCGCACGGCAATCCTCGCCATGATCTCCGAGGGCTTCATGTCGAGCAGCTTCCCGAGCTTCGCAATCTGCTCCGGAGTGGCGGCCGCGGCCTCCGAGGGCACGACCCAGACCGACCGGGCGGGCATGGTCGAGGCGAGCACGATGCCGTTGCGGTCGAGGATCTGCCCTCTCGGCGCGGGCACGGACAGCGTCCGGGCGAACCGCACCTCGCCCTGCCGCAGCAGGAAGTCGGTCGAGATGCCGCCCTGGAGCCAGAACGCGCGCAGCACCAGCACGCACAGCGCCGCAGAAATGATGCCGAGCGCGATGTAGGAGCGCACCGGCTGGATCTGAACCGCAAGCAACGGATCCTGCCCGGGGGCGGCCCGCCGGCCCTTGATCGGAACGCCCTCCAGGCGCCACCAGCGCTTGAAGCGGACGATGAGCCGCCTGGCCAGGCGTCTCGCGGTTTTTCTGAGCCACTCATTCATGATTCAGCCCCCCGCTTTCCTTCACCGCCGGCAGCTCCTTGTACTCGAGCGTCACCGTGTTGCGGCTCGTCGCGGGCTGCAGCCCCGACTTCGCAGCCTCGGTGGCGATGTAGCCGGGCAGGGCCGCGCGCGAAATCTCCATATAAAGATCCGTCGCGTCGTCGTTGAGCCGCTTGCTCTCGTTTTGCAGCCGCTCGATCTGCGCGGTGAGCGACCGGACCCTGCTCTGGCTCGTGACAAGAGAGATGCCGCTCAGGAAGAGGACGGCGGCCCCCGCCAGCGTCACGACCGTGATGACCCTGAAGCGCCCTTCCCTCATCTGCTTCCTCCCGGCGCCTTCTCCGGATCCCTCCAGGGCTCGGCGCTGCGCTCGCCCACCCGCAGCGTCGCCGAGCGGGCCCGGGGGTTCGCCGCGCATTCGGCCTCGCCGGGACGGATGCGGCGCACCCGCTCGAACAGCGGACTCGGAAGGTCCGACTGCCGCAGCGGCAGCCTCGGGTCGAGCTCCCTTTCGGGATGCTCGGCCGCCTCGAAAAATCTTTTCACGATCCGGTCCTCGAGCGAGTGGAAGCTGATCACCGCGAGCCGCCCGCCCGGCGCGAGCAGCTCCCCGGCCTGCCGCAGCGCCTCGCTCAGCTCGTCAAGCTCTCCGTTGATCCTGATGCGTATCGCCTGGAAGGTCCGGGTGGCCGGATGCTGCGCGCTGTCGCTGCGGCTTCTCGGCACCGCCCCCTCCACGATCGAGGCGAGCCTGAAGGTCGTGTCGACGGGCGCCTTCGCGCGCTCGGCGACGATCGCGCGGGCGATGCGCCTCGCGTAGCGCTCCTCGCCGTAGCGGGAAATCGTCTCGGCAAGCTCCTGCTCCTTCACGCCGGCGAGCCACTGCGCCGCCGTCATGCCGCAGGAGGTGTCCATGCGCATGTCGAGGGGGCCGTCGCTGCGGAAGGAAAAACCGCGCGATGCGTCGTCGATCTGCGGAGAGGAAACCCCGATGTCCATCATGATGCCGCTCACGGAGCCGGGCGCAACGCCGCGGGCCGCCAGCTCGCCGCTCATGCGGGAAAAGGGGGCATGAATGATCCTGAAGCGGGGATCCGCGATCGAGGCGGCGGCTGCCACTGCCTCGGGGTCGCGGTCAAAGGCGAAAAGCCTGCCGGCAGGGGAAAGCCTCGCGAGAATGCGGCGCGTGTGCCCGCCGCGCCCGAAGGTGGCGTCCACATAAAGGCCGTCGGCCTTCCACACCAGCTCCCGCGGGGTTTCCTCCGCCAGGACCGGCCGATGGACGAACTCTTTCGAGCCTGCCTGATGAACTGCGCTTTCCAAAACCTGTCCCGCCTGTCTGTTAAAAAATGTCCGGGGGCGGCCGCGGGGGAGCGCCTTCCCCTTCAACGCCGGAAGGCTCCCTTGGCGCAACGTCCTGCGGCTGGAGCAAAATCGTACCGCGAATATTAAACGAGTTTGTCCAGTTGAAAAAGTTTAAATGAAAATATATCAGGAACCCGCTGAAAACGGGGGTTTGCCCGCCCCGGCGCTAATTCCCGGAGATTTTCCGCGCATGAGGAAAAACAGCGGGAAAAAGATTTTCACGAAGAGCCGAAAAGGCGGAAGCGCCATAAAATTTCATTTTAAAATCATTGGGATTTGATTTTATGGAAAATAGGCGGCCCTTTTCCCCCGTCGGCCAAAATATGAACGCCGCCGGGCCCGCCTCAGCGATGGATAAGAACACGGAGTTTCTCTATAAGCCGGATTTTGTTCCGGGTCGCCCCGGTGACGGCCATTCGTCTTGTCCCGGCCTCGCGGCCGGGCTCTAGCCACTTACCCGCAGCCTCGCCGGACAGGGTCACCGGCTGCCTATTTAGTGTTGCTTCCCGTAGAGATTGCCCGTTTCACCCGAACTGAATCGGCTCGTCTCTGCTGCTCTGATCCGCGCCTCGCGGCGGGCAGCCGTTAGCTGCTACGGTGTCCTGTGAAGTCCGGACTTTCCTCGGGCGGGGGCCGCTGGGCCGCCCGTCCACGGCCGTCCGAGAAACTCCGTGCGGAGGGACACTATAAGAAGAAATCCCAAAAGAAGCAACCGCTCCGCCGGGACGCTGGCATACAATACCTTTTTGATCTGCCGTTTGTCCTGTCTGCCAGCAAATGTTTCCAGCAAAAAAACTGATCCCTCTTGCCGTACTCTCCAGTCTGTGCGCGGCCGCTTCCGCCGAGGGCCTCGCGGCCAGGGCGCTGTCCGCGATCAGCGAAACCACGCCCGCCGGCCTTGTCGACGATTCCGAACGCGAGCCGGGAGCCGCCGGCTGGTTCAAATCCGTGGGCCGCGGCTTCGGCAGGCTCGTCGACCGGGGCGACACCCATCTCGTGCTGCCCCTGTACACGGAGCATCCGCGCTGGGACTACTCCAACCGCAGCCAGGAGAATGCCTATCCCTTCGGCGGCGGCTTCGCCCGCAGCATGATCGACAGCCGGGGCAACGAAAGGCTCGCCTACGCGATCGTCTTCTCCGACTCCCACTACAAGCCCGAGCCCTTCCTGGGCTACGCCTGGCTGTCCCGCTGGAACGTGGGCCGGACGGGGCTGCATGTCGGCGCGGGCTACCTCGCGGGGCTGACCTTCCGCGCGGACTACATGTGGCTGCCCATCCCCGCGCCCCTGCCCCTCGTCAACGTCGGCACGAAGAACGTCGGGGCCTACATGACCTACATCCCGTTCTCCAACGTCTTTTTCTTTTTCTCCACCATCGCGATCGACAGCCGCTCGTCCAGGGAGATGCCCCTCACGCCGAAAAGCGTCTGGTTCAACCGCAGCAACCTTGTTTACGGCGGCGCCTCCTGGGTGCACAACGACCTGGGCAGCCCGGACGGCATGACGATGAGCTCCGATGCGGGGTGGAACGCGGGCGTGCGCCACTACTTCGACCGCCACTGGGCGGCCGACCTCGGCGTGATACGGTCCCGGCACAACACTTACTGGTACGGCGACAAGCGCTACAAGTGGGACATGACCCAGGTCAATCTCTTCGGCCAGTACCACGCCGATGCCACTGACGCCCTGCGCGTCTTCGCCGGCCTGGGGCTCGGCTACGCCAGCCTGCACCGCGACGGGCTCACGAAACATTCCGTCCATCCGGCCATGCAGGTGGGATTTACGTGGGCCTTCAGCCGCGAGTTCCACCTGACCGGCAGCATGACGACCGCTTTCCCGCGCTTTCACCACATCGACGACGAGGTGGCCACAGGCAAGGCGACGGCCCGGCCCGCGCCGACCTCGTTCAATCTCTCGCTCGGGAAAACGTTCTGAGAGGCAGCCCCCGGGGCCTCGCGCTCCCGCCGGCTCTTTTATTAAAATACCGGGATCCCGGCTTGAGCCGGGATCCTTTTCTTTTTCTCACTCAGAAGACTATTTCCATGGATCGCAATGATGAGCTTTTCGAACGCGCGCAGCGTTCCATCCCCGGCGGCGTCAACTCGCCCGTCCGCGCCTTCCGCTCGGTAGGCGGCTCTCCGCGCTTTATGCAGAAGGCCTCCGGGCCCTTCATGTGGGATGTGACCGGAAAGAAGTACATCGACTACATCCTGTCCTGGGGCCCCATGATCCTCGGCCACGGCAACCCGGAGGTCCTGCGGGCGGTCCATGAGGCGTGCGACCGCGGGCTGACCTTCGGAACGGCGACGGAGCCCGAAATCCTGATCGCCGAGGAGATCCGCAAGCTCGTCCCCTCCATCGAGACCGTCCGCCTCGCCTCCTCCGGCACAGAGGCCGGCATGAGCGCCATCCGGCTCGCCTGCGGCTTCACGGGCCGCAGCAAGGTGATCAAGTTCGAGGGGTGCTACCACGGGCATTCCGACCGCCTGCTCGTCAAGGCGGGCAGCGGCATGCTCACCTTCGGGCACCCGAGCTCGGCCGGCATCCCCGCCGGGGTCACCGCCGACACGATCGTCCTCGAATACAACAATCCCCAGCAGCTCGAGGACACCTTCAGGAGCTGCGGCAGCGAGATCGCCTGCGTGATCGTCGAGGCCGTGGGCGGCAACATGAACATGGTGAAGGGCTCGCCCGAGTTCATCCATGCGATCCGCGACCTGTGCACCCGGTACGGCGCCGTGATGATCGTCGACGAGGTCATGACCGGATTCCGCGTCGCGCTGGGCGGCGCGCAGTCGGTCTACGGCGTGAAGCCCGACCTCACCATGCTGGGCAAGGTGGTGGGCGGCGGCATGCCCGTTTCCGCCTTCGGCGGGCGCCGGGACATCATGAACATGGTGGCCCCGCTCGGCCCCGTCTACCAGGCGGGCACGCTGTCCGGGAACCCGGTTGCCGTCGCGGCCGGCCTGGCCACGCTCAAGCTCGTCCAGGCCCCCGGCTTCTACGACCGGCTCACCTCCATTTCCCGCAGGCTCACCGAAGGCCTCACCGAGGCCGCGAGAAGCGAGGGCGTTCCGTTCTGCGCCGACTACTGCGGCGGCATGTTCGGCCTTTACTTCCTGCCGAAAGTGCCCACGCGCTTCTCTGAAGTCACCCGGGCCGACACCGCAGCCTTCGGCCGCTGGTTCCACCACATGCTCGACGCCGGCTGCTATTTCGCGCCCTCCACTTATGAAGCAGGCTTTGTCTCCATCGCCCACACGGACAAGGAGATCAGCCACACCATCGAGGCGGCCCGCGAGGCCTTCGCCGCGCTCAAGGCCGGCCGGTAAGCCGCCGGGCCGTCCCGGACGGGGAGGAAGACAGGAAATGAAGGGACTGCCCGCTGCCTTTGCCGCACTTGCGCTGGCCGCATCCTTGTCTGCCGCGGCCTCAGGCGTATTCCAGCACCAGCAGCCCGCCGCAGGCGCGCCGCCATCAGCCGCGGCGCAGGCGGCGCCTGCCGCCGCCCCGGAGGCGGCGGTCCGCGTGAGGCTGCTTGCGGACCGAACCGCGGCGCAGCCGGGCCGCCCCCTGCAGCTTGCCGTGGAGCTGCGGCACGCTCCGGGCTGGCACACCTACTGGAAAAACCCCGGCGAAGCAGGCGCCCCGACCGAGTTCGCCTGGAGCCTGCCCTCCGGGTGGCGCGTCTCCGGGCCCCGCTGGCCCGCTCCCGAGCCGCGCACGGACCAGGGCATCACGAGCTACACGGTCTCAGGTCGCGCGCTCTATCCGTTTGAGGCCTTCGTGCCGGCAGGCGCGGAGGGCCAGGCGAAGCTCTCCGTGCACGTGTCCTGGATCGCCTGCCGGGAGCAGTGCGTCCCGGGCGAAGCGAGCGCCTCGCTCACGCTGCCGCTGTCCGCCTCGGGCTCTGCCTCGGCAGACGCCCGCGCCATCGGGCAGGCGCTTGAAGCCTCGCCCCGCCCTCTGAAGGACGGCGTGAGCGCCGCCGCGGGACAAGGCGTCGTGCTTCTCACGGCGGAAAACGGCCTGCGGCCGCAGCAGTTCATTCCCGAGCAGCCGGGACTGCTCGACGAGACGAAGGCCCAGGTCAGGGACGCCGCCGGCGGAAAGGCCCGGCTCGCCCTCTGGCTGTCCCCGAAGCTCAAGAGCGGGCCCGGCCGCATCTCCGGCGTGCTCTTTGCCGAAGACAGCGAGGGCAGCCGCCGCCCCTTCGCCCTCGACGTCACGCCCGCGGCCCTGCCGCCCGGGGCGCAGCTGCCGAAGCCGGCGCCCGTCGTGCAGGCGCCCCCCGCAGGGGGCGCCCCCGGCGGGGAGGCCTCAAGGCTCACCCTCGCCTCCGCGGCCCTCTTCGCAGCCCTGGGCGGCCTCATTCTCAATCTGATGCCCTGCGTCTTTCCGGTCCTGTCGCTGAAGATGCTCGGCCTTGTCCGCGCCTCGGGCGAGCGCAGGCTCCTGCCCCACGGGCTCGCCTTCACCGCCGGGGTGCTGCTCTCCATGGCGGCGCTGTCGGCGCTGCTGCTTGCGCTCAAGGCCATGGGCTCGGAAATCGGCTGGGGCTTCCAGCTTCAGAACCCCCTGGTCGTGCTCCTGCTCGCCCTCCTTTTCTGGGCCATCACGCTCAATCTCGCCGGCCTTTACGAATTCACCTTCGGTTCCCGCGCGGCCGGCGCGGTGGCTTCGAAAGCCCCAGCGCGCGGCGTCGCGGGCAGCTTCTTCACCGGCATCCTCGCCGTGGTGGTCGCCAGCCCCTGCACGGCCCCGTTCATGGGGGCGGCGGTCGGCTTCGCGCTCGCCCAGCCGGGCGCGGTCTCGATCATCGTGTTTCTTTCCCTCGGGCTTGGCATGTCGCTGCCCTGGCTGCTGCTCACCCTTTTCCCCGGGTGGACGCGCCGGCTGCCGCGGCCCGGGGCCTGGATGGTAACGCTGCGCCGCGTGATGGCCGTCCCCGTCGGGCTGGCCGCCCTGTGGCTGCTGTGGGTGCTGAGCCGGCAGGTTTCCCTGACGGGGCTTGCCTGCGCTGCGGCGGCCCTGCTGCTTGCGGGGCTCGCGCTGCTGCTTCTGGGGCTTTCGCAGCGCGGCCGCAGGGGCGCCCGCTACTGGAGCACCTTCCCGCTGGCCGCCGCCGCGGCCCTGGTCGTTGCAGTCGGCGCCGGACGCTTCAACGCGGCCTCTTCCGAGGCCGCTCAGGGCTGGAAGGCCTGGTCGCCGGAGGCGGTGCAGGAGGCCCTCTCCTCGGGCTCGCCCGTCTTCGTCGACTTCACCGCCGCATGGTGCGTCACCTGCCAGGTGAACCAGGCGGCCGTCGTCAACACCCGCGAGGCCCGGCAGCTGTTCGCCCGCTACGGCTATGCGCGGCTGGCGGCGGACTGGACCAGCCGGGATGAGAAAATTTCGCGGGAGCTCAGCCGCTACGGGCGCAGCGGCGTTCCCCTTTATCTTGTTATTTCAAGAGACGGGCGGGTGGAGGTGCTGCCGGAGCTGCTCACCCCCGAGGCGCTCGCCGCCGCGCTGAAGCGGGGAGCCTCCTGATCGGCCCGCCCGCTGGCGAAATAGGCAAGGAAGGCGTCGATCGCGGGCTTTCCCGCCGCGGCCCGGGGCGAATCGATCACCGCGCAGAGCGCGTAGGGGATTCCGCCGCGCGAGCGCACGTATCCCGCCGCGCTCCGCACGCCGCTCAGGTACCCGGTCTTGATGCGCGCGGTGCCGGCGGGCACAGGCCGCCTTCTCATCGTGCCGTCCAGCCCCGCAATGGGCAGCGACGACAAAAACTCGGGCTCCCAGGGGGAGCGGTACGCCGCCGCGAGCGCCAGCGCGATCTGACGCGCTGAAGCCCGGGTCCGCCTCGACAGCCCCGAGCCGTTGTCCGGCACGAGCCCCGCAGTGTCGATGCCCAGCCCCTCAAGCCGGCCCAGCAGCCTCTGCCTCGAGGCCCTGAGGGTCGCGCCCCCGGGCTCGTCTGCGGACAGCAGTAGAAAGAGGCTTCTCGCCATCGGGTTGATGGAGCCCTTGTTCGTCGCCTTGATGAGATCGGCGAGGCTCTCCGAGGACAGGCTCAGCAGCTCCCGCTGCCCCTCGGGGATCCGCCCCGTTGACAGCCGCCCCGTCCAGCTCCCTCCCGCCTCGCTCCAGAGCGACCGGAAAAGCGCCTCGTCGAAACGATCCGCCGAAGCCTCCGGAAACGGCACCATGCTCCAGACCTGCGTCCCGCAGGCTGCAGGATAGGAGCCTTCAAAGCGCAGCTCCCCGCCGGCGGAGCGCGGCCGCAGGGCCGTGCCGATATTGGAAGGGCACGGGGCGTCCGCGTCAAGCGCCACGGCGGCCGGCGTGCTGTAGCCCGCCAGAGAAAAGTCCGCGATCACCCGGGCCTGCCCCGAGGCCGCGTCCGGGACGAACGTGAAGGAAAGCGACTGGAGCGCCAGCGCAAGGGCGTCGGGCCCCTGGTTGTAGGGCCGGTCCGGCCGGCCGTCGAAAGCCGAAGGATCGACGGGCGGCTCGGCGAAGACGGAACGGTCCACCACCACCGGTCCGTCGATGCTGCGCACCCCCAGCCGTCTCAGTTTCAGCAGAGCCTCCCTGAAGGCGGGAACCGGCAGCCACGGGGCTCCCGAGGCGCGGATGTAGAGCGCCCCCACGCTCCCCCGGCTGTCCGGCCCGGAGGGAGCGTAGAAAACGGTTTTCCAGGATGCGGCCGGCCCGTAGCGGTCCAGCGCCGCGGCCGTGGTGAGGATTTTGAAGACAGAGGCCGGCGGCACGGGCTGCCTGTCGTTCCACCCGAGCCCGCTGCCTCCCGGCCCGAGCGGCACCGCCGCCGCGTGGAATTCCTCCGGGCTCAGGCCGGCCCGCTGCACGGCCGCCCGCACCTCCGCGGGCAGCTCCTCCGCTGCCGCTCCGGCCAGGGCGAGGGACAGGAGAATCAGTGCGGATACTTTTTGTAACAATTTCATTTCCGGCTTCTTTTGCTCGAAAAATAAATAACTTACCCGCCACCCGCCGCAGCAGGGGGCTGGCATCAGTTTAACGGCGCGCCTTGAAATCGGCACCTCAGGCCCCATATAGGGGGATAAGCAGATCCGGTGCTGTCACGGCGCATGAATTCTGCTTCTTAATTTCGTAAGGGAGCGATCAGGCTCCTTTTCAAGTTTCAATGGAGAAAGTGAAAATGAACATCCGTCCTTTGCATGACCGCGTGATTGTCAAGCGCCTGCCTGCCGAGCGCACGACCGCTTCGGGCATCGTCATTCCTGACACGGCCGGTGACAAGCCCGACCAGGGCGAAGTGATCGCCGTCGGCCCCGGCCGCCGCGACGAGCAGGGCAAGATCATCCCGATGGGCGTGAAGGTTGGCGACACCGTGCTTTTCGGCAAGTACTCCGGCCAGTCCGTCAAAGTGGGCGGTGATGAGCTTCTCGTGATGCGCGAAGACGACATCATGGGCGTCATCGACTGATTTCATTTATTCCCTTTTCACAAAGTTTTTAACTGGAGATTCACGACATGGCTAAGAAAGTTTTGTTTGGGAATGACGCCCGCGCGCTGATGGTGCAGGGCATCAACACCCTTGCGAACGCTGTCAAGGTGACCCTCGGGCCGAAGGGCCGCAATGTGGTCCTCGAGCGCTCCTTCGGCGGCCCCACCGTCACGAAGGACGGCGTTTCCGTTGCGAAGGAGATCGAGCTTAAGGACAAGTTCGAGAACATGGGCGCCCAGATGGTGAAGGAAGTCGCCTCCAAGACCTCCGACAACGCCGGCGACGGCACCACCACCGCCACCGTTCTCGCCCAGTCGATCGTTGACGAGGGCATGAAGTATGTGGCTGCCGGCATGAACCCGATGGATCTGAAGCGCGGCATCGACAAGGCTGTGGCCGCGGCGATTGAAGCCCTCAAGGGAATCTCCCGTCCGACCACGACTTCCAAGGAAATCGCCCAGGTGGGCGCCATTTCCGCCAACTCCGACACGGAAATCGGCCAGATCATCGCTGAAGCGATGGACAAGGTCGGCAAGGAAGGCGTGATCACCGTTGAGGACGGCAAGTCCCTCAGCAACGAACTCGATGTCGTCGAAGGCATGCAGTTCGACCGCGGCTACCTGAGCCCCTACTTCATCAACAACCCCGACAAGCAGGCTGCGATTTTTGAGAACCCGTTCATCCTGCTGCACGACAAGAAGATCAGCAACATCCGCGAGCTTCTGCCGGTTCTCGAGCAGGTGGCCAAAGCCGGCCGTCCGCTCGTGATCATTGCCGAAGACGTGGACGGCGAGGCTCTGGCCACCCTGGTGGTCAACTCGCTGCGCGGCGTGCTGAAGGTTGCCGCCGTCAAGGCCCCGGGCTTCGGCGACCGCAGGAAGGCGATGCTCGAAGACATCGCCATCCTGACCGGCGGACAGGTCATCTCCTCCGAGCTCGGCCTGCAGCTTGAAAAGACCACGCTCGCCCAGCTCGGCTCCGCGAAGCGCGTCGAGATCAACAAGGAAAATACGACGATCATCGACGGCGCCGGCGCTGCCGACAAGATCGAGGAGCGCGTGAAGAACATCCGCACCCAGATCGATGCCGCCACTTCCGACTACGACCGCGAGAAGCTCCAGGAGCGCGTGGCCAAGCTCGCCGGCGGCGTTGCCCTGATCAAGGTCGGCGCTGCGACTGAAGTCGAAATGAAGGAAAAGAAGGCCCGCGTCGAAGACGCTCTGCATGCGACCCGCGCTGCCGTTGAGGAAGGCGTCGTGGCCGGCGGCGGCGTTGCGCTGATCCGCGCGAAGCAGGCGATCGCCGACAAGCTCACCGGCGACAACGACGAGCAGAATGCGGGCATCCGCATCGTGCTGCGCGCCATGGAAGAGCCGATGCGCCAGATCGTGGCGAACGCCGGCGAGGAGCCCTCTGTGGTCGTCAACAAGGTGGCTGACGGCAAGGGCAACTTCGGCTACAACGCCCAGACCGGCACCTACGGCGACATGATCGAAATGGGCGTGCTCGATCCGACGAAGGTGACCCGCACCGCCCTGCAGAACGCGGCTTCCGTCGCCTCCCTCATCCTCACGACCGACTGCATGGTCGCGGAGCTCCCGGAAGAAAAGCCGGCGGCCCCGGCTGCCGGCGGAATGGGCGGAATGGGCGGAATGATGTAATTCCGGCCTAGCCTCATTCAGGCAAGCCTCAGAAGACGAAGGCGGGGCTTCCCTTTCACAGGGAAGCCCCGCCTTTTTTCATCTGCGGCGGAGGCGCTGCGGCCCGGGGCGCCGCGCAGGGCTGCGCGGCTACAGATCGCAGACCTTCTTCAGGTCCTCCGTCGTCATGCCCGAATAGATGGCGCGGTACTCTCCGGCCCTGGTCTTGAACACGCCGTAAGGAACCGTCCTCGTGCCGTTGCGGCGGACGATCTTGGAGTTGTTCCAAACCTGCGCGCGGATCTTCTCCGGAAGCTTCCAGACCTCCTTCTGGTCCACCGGCAGCCCTCTGAATTCCTTGTCATGGAAATGCTCCTCGTGCTCGACGAACTTTTTCCATGGATCGGCGGCGGCGAGAATCATCGTGCCCTGGGGCTCCGAATTGATATTGAGAACCGCCACAGGGCACCAGACGAACTTGATGCGGTCATTGAGGGGGATGGTCGCGCGGTAGAGCTTTTCGCACCAGGGGCACTGGGAATCAAACGCGATATAGGCTGCGGGACGCCCTTCGGGGCCCGGAGAGACAGCGCCGCTGCCTTTTTCAGCCAGCTCGTTGAACATTCCCTCCCCGTACCATTCCAGCGGCACCTTGGGCCAGACTTTTTTCTTCTCCTCCGCGGCCATTGCGGCAGGAGCGGCGACGGCAAGGGCCGCGGCCGCGATGAATTCTCGACGCTGCATCTCTTTCTCCGTTTCTCTCTCGCAAAACCTGATGCTGAAAAACAAGGTCTGTTTTCAACTTTAACAGATATGCGCCGAGCGCAGATCCCCGTCTGCCGGCGTTGTAACATAACGCTACACAATCTAACTAACGCGGCTTTATCCGACTGACGAGTGCGAGAAATGAAATTCACCGAGATGCTTGAACAGCGCTGGCGCGATGCCGACTCCATGCTCTGCGTGGGGCTGGATCCCAACCCCGACCGCATGCCGGCCTCAGTGCAGGGCCGGGTCGGAGACTTCTGCCGGGCAATCGTCGAGGCCACCGCAGACCTCGTCTGCGCCTTCAAGCCCCAGATCGCCTATTTCGCCGCGATGCGGGCGCTGCCGGAGCTCGAGGAGCTGATCGCCTACATACATGAACGCCATCCGGGCATCCCCGTCATCCTCGATGCGAAGCGGGGGGACATTGGCTCGACGGCAAAGGCCTACGCGCGGGAGGCCTTCGAGATCTACGGCGCGGACGCCGTCACGGTCTCGCCCTACATGGGCTTCGACACGGTCGAGCCCTATCTGGAATACGAGGACCGCGGGGTGATCCTGCTTTGCCGGACTTCCAATCCCGGCGGGCGCGACATTGAAATGCTGCAGGCCGGCGGGCGCCGCGTCTTCGAGCACGTCGCCGCGATGGCCGCCCAGGCCTGGAAGGACCACGACCAGCTCGGTCTCGTGGTCGGCGCGACCTTTCCCGAAGAGATGGCCGGAGTCCGCGCGATTGCGCCGGGCATGCCCTTCCTCGTGCCCGGCATCGGGGCCCAGGGGGGAGACATTCTCGCCGCAGTCAGGGCGGGGCTCGACCGAAACGGCCGCGGAATGATCATCAACTCGAGCCGGGCGGTGATTTATGCCGGCAGCGGACCGGATTTCGCCCAGGCGGCCCGCCGCAAGGCGGCGGAAACCCGGGACGCCATCCGCAGGGCCCGGAGCGCGGTGCTCGGGACCCGGAGCTGAGCCTGCGCCTTGCGTCCCTCTCAGGCCGAGGGCGCGGGAGCCTGCCCGGCCCCCTTGCCCAGCGGCGTGGCGAGCACTTTGTCGATCCTTCGGCCGTCCATATCCACGACCTCAAGACGCCATCCCTCCCACTCGATGGCGTCGCCCACCTTCGGCAGCTTTCCCAGAAGCAGCATCACCATGCCGGCGAGCGTGCTGTAGCGGTCGTCGTCCTCCTCGGGCACGTCCTTCAGAGCGAGCCGGTCCTTCAGGTCCGGGATGGAAATGATCCCGTCGAGCAGCCACGACCCGTCCGGCCTTTCCACCGCCCACTGGTCGTCCGTCTTCTCCGGCTTGAACTGCCCGGCTATCGCCTCCAGAACATCGCGGGGCGTCACGATGCCCTGGATCTCGCCGTATTCGTTCACCACGAGGGAGAGCGGCGCATCCGTCCTGCGGAACTGCTCGAGCAGCTCCTTGCCGGTCAGCGTCTCCGGCACGTAGTTGGCCGGGACCAGCGCCTCGCTGAAATTGAGCCTGCCCGTCTGCAGAATCTGCTTCATCAGCTTCGGAGTCGAGCAGATGCCCTTCACGTCGTCAAGTGACCCGCTGGCCACCACCAGCCTCGAGCGCTGGGAGGTCAGAATTTTGTCGATGTTCATCTGCTGGGGATCTTCGAGATTAATCCACTCGATTTCGCTGCGGGGGGTCATGAGCGAGTTCACCTGCCTGTCGTCGAGGCGAAACACGTTGATCACCATGTCGCGCTCCTGCTGGTCGATCACCCCTGTCTGCTGGCCCTGCTCGATCACGGCGTTGATCTCGTCCTCGGTCACCGAGGGGGCGGCAGCCCGGTTGCCAAGCAGATGGCGCAGCAGCCAGTTGGTGGTGGCGGCCAGCAGCTTAATGAAGGGGGCGCCTATGATTTCATGAGCGCGCAGAATGCCGACCGACTTCTCCATGATGAGCTCGGGGGCCATCTGCCCGATCCGCTTGGGGAAAAGCTCGCCGAAGATGATGGAAAAATACGTGATGAGGGCCACCGCTATGACCAGGCTCACCCAGCGGGAATAAGCCGCGTCCAGCCCCAGATAGGTCAGAACCGAGGCTATGGGGCCTGCCACGGCGGACTCGCCGATGATGCCCAGGAGAATGCCGATCACCGTAATGCCGGCCTGCATCGTCGACAGGGCCACGGTGGGGTTGTCCAGCATCCGGAGCGTGTCCGCGGCCTTTTTGTCGCCGTCCTCAGCAAGAGGCTCGAGCCTGGCCCGGCGGCATGCGACCAGCGCAGTTTCCGTCATGGCGTAAAAGCCGTTCAAAAGAATCAGAATGCACAGTAATACGATGCTGATGAAGTCTGACATAGATCCCTGCCGGGGGATCTCCCCGGTCCGGTGAATTCCAAAATCAACGTTCCCCGCGGCCCTTCAGGAGTGCGATCAGTCCTGCGATGGCCGCCTCAACGGTCTGCAGCCGCACCGACTCGCGCCCCCCGTCAAAATGACGGGTCTCGGTCCGAACGACGATGTGCCCCTGCTCGCGAAGGCCCCATCCGAAGCATACGGTTCCAACGGGCCTGCCGGGCTCGGCTCCTCCCGGGCCGGCGATGCCGGTGACCGCGGCGGAGCAGTCCGCTCCGCTTTTTGCCACGGCTCCGCGGGCCATCGCCGCGGCCACCGCCTCGGAGACCACGCCTTCGCGCTGCACAAGCTCCGGCTCTACGCCCAGCATCTCGTGCTTGGCGCGCACAGAGTACGTCACATACCCGCGGTCCAGCCACTCGCTCGATCCGGCCACCTCGGTGATGGCGTAAGCAATGCCGCCCGCCGTGCAGGACTCTGCCGTCGCGATCTTGACCCCGGCGGCCCTGGCGGCCCGGCCCAGTTCCTGCGCGAGGCCGTAAATTTTCTGATTCATGGTCTGCTCCCTCTTTTTCCCGGCCGCTTTGCTTAACCCGAAGCCGTCCATCTCAGGCAGAATTCTCCCCAGCCCAGCCAGGACAAGGCCTGCAGGGCGGCCAGCGCCCACAGGGCGGCGAAAACGTCGTCCAGCATGACGCCAAGCCCGGAATGCATGCGACGGTCAATGCCGGAGGCCGGGGGGAGCTTCACAATGTCAAAAACGCGAAAGGCAAGGAAACCGGCCAGCGTCCAGAAAATTCCCGCCGGCAGGACTGCGAGCAGCAGCCACACTGCGGCAACCTCATCGATCACGATGGCCCCCGCATCCTGAACGCCGAGATCCTCGCCGGTGCGGCCGGCCGCCCACACGCCGCAGAAAAAAGCCGCCGCGCCAGGCAGCAGGAGCCCCGCCCCTGACAGCAGGCCTTCAAAGCAAAAGAAGCTCAGGGCCGCAGCGAGGGATCCCCAGGTGCCGGGACCGGGCCTCATGACGCCCGCGCCGAAAAAAAGCGCAATGGCGTGCGCAGGCGAAGAAAAGCAGAACCGCAGGCCCGGACGAACCCGGTAAGCCGGGTTCGAGTCCGAATATTTCCTAAAAATGCGCGGAGGGTTTCTCATACGGGAAATCGTCTCTGGCGTTCCTGTCAGGCAAAGTGGTCAAATCCCGCGCTTTTCAACACGACGGCCCGCCGGTGGCCGTCATAGACGGTCAAAGCGCCGTCGCCCTGCTGAGACTCGGCAAGGATCCTGCCGACCCGGGTGACCAGGGTGTCGGAGCGGATGCCTGCCTCGAAGATTTCGCGGCGCCGGTCCGCAGGAGCCGTGAACACCAGCTCGTAGTCATCCCCTCCGGACAGAGCCGCCTCCTGCTGCTGCTCGAGCGGCAGCGACTGGAGGGCTTCCGAGCGGGGCAGGCTGTCCCACTCGATTTCAGCCTTCACGTGCGAGCGCTCGAGAATATGGGAAAGGTCCTGCTCGAAGCCGTCTGAAACGTCGATCGCCGCAGTCGCTATCGGCAGCAGCAGCCTGCCCAGCGCATTGCGGGGCTCGGGCCGCTCCATCCTCCGGCGCATAAGCTTGAAGGCTGCGGGTGCCGCAGCCCAGTGGCCCCAGCGGTATTTAAGAGCCGCATAGGCGTCTCCCAAAGTGCCGGAGACCCAGATGTCGTCGCCCGGCCTTGCCCCGCCCCGCGTCAGTCCCATGCCCGGGGGCAGCTCCCCAAGGGCGGTCACGGAAAAAACGGCCGGTGAATGCGCGGTGGCGGAGGGGTTTTGCAGCGGAGTGCGCACGGTGTCCCCGCCCAGCAGGGCGCAGCCGCTCGCCTCGGACAGCTCCCTCAGACCGGAGGAAAAAGCCTCGAGCCATTTCTCGTCTTTGTCCGGCAGCCCGATGGACAGGAAAAAAGCTCTGGGCACGGCGCCTGCGGCTGCAAGGTCCGACAGGTTGACGGCAAGCGTCTTATAGCCTATGTCCCTGGGATCCGCATCCGGCAGGAAATGGGTTCCCACCGCAAGCATGTCCATCGTGACGGCGATCCGGCTCGTGCCCAGGTCGATGATGGCGCAGTCATCCCCCACGCCCTTGCAGAACCAGGGGCCGTTCGCGCTTCCCTGGGAGAAAAAACGGTCAATGATGGAAAACTCTCCATCAGGCGATGGCATCTGAAATACACCTCCTCAAAGGCGCAGTCCGCCTCTTCAGGATTCCGGCCTGCGGCCATCGCGGCCGCGGGCCGTCTCGTCCGGACGAATCTCCCGCGCCACTTTGTCAAGCACGCCGTTGACGAACTTATAGCCGCCCTCGGCTGAGCCGAACTGCTTGGCGAGTTCGACCATTTCATTAATAACGACCATATAGGCGGTTTCCGGATGGTGGGCGAGCTCCGCCGTCCCCAGCAGGAGAATGGCGTGCTCCACGGTGCTCACCTGCTTGAGGGGCCGGCTGATGTGGCGGGAAATAATCTTCTCAAGCCCCTCGCGGTCCGAAATCGCATCCTTCAGCAGCGAACGGAAAAGCTCCTGATCGCAGGCGTCGAATTCCTCGGGGGTGAGGTCGCCGCTTTCCGTGTCTTCCTGGTTGATGAGTGACGGCACGACCAGCGCAACCGCTTCCGGAGAACTCAGCGGGTTCACGATCCATTCATAGAGACCGAGCAGGGCGAAGCGCCTGGCGAAGCTTCTCGCCCGCATGCCGCCCTGGCCCGCAGGGGCCTGTTTATTCTTTTCCATATTCACTCTTCCGGGGCGGCTTCAGTCTTGGCTTCATCCCCTTCCGTAACCTCGGGGAACTCTGCCGCCAGATTCGCCATCTCAACCGCAACCTGCGCGCAGGCCTTGGCCTTGCTCTCGATGCGGTCCTGGCACTGCTCGTCATCCTCGGTGGTGAGGATGCCGTTCGCTATCGGGATATCCCAGTCGAGGGCCACCCGCGAAATGCCCGCCGCCGATTCGTTGGAGACAAGCTCAAAATGATAGGTCTCTCCGCGGATGACCGCGCCGAAGGCAATGAGTGCGTCATACTCTTCGGTCATCGCAAGCTTCTGCAGCGCAAACGGAACCTCCAGGGCGCCCGGCACGTGGCAGACCGTGATGTCTTCCTCAGCCACGCCCAGCCGCTTGAGCTCCTCGAGGCAGTAGCCGTACTCCTCCCGGCCCGCATACTCATTGAAGCGGGCGATCACAATGCCGATGCGCAGACCCGTTCCATCCAGATTCTGGGCAATTTCATCGACTGCCATTGCAGACTCCTTTTTGTAACTTCATAGCGCCGGGAAAGAGACTGTTCCTCAGTCCGTTTCCCCGGCCCTGTACTATCTGATATTCTAGCCCAGGCCCGGTCCCGTTCCGGCGGAAATTCCGGCGCGGCGCCGTCCTTTCCCCGGCTTCCCGCTTCTCAGAGCAGCTCGTCCCCGTCGCGCAGCTCGAGGCCGCGCTGAACGTACCGGGCGATGACATCCACCTCAAGGTTCACCATGCTCTGGGGCTTGAGCAGCTTCAGCGTCGTCACCTCCATCGTGTGGGGGATGAGATTGATTGAAAAGCGCGGCCCCACCGCTGTGTCCTCCACGGTATTGACCGTGAGCGAAACGCCGTTGACCGCGATGGATCCCTTGTAGGCGATGCAGGGTGCCATTTTCTTCGGAGCGAGAATGACCAGCCGGTAGCTCTCGGCCACCCTGTCCATGGAAATGACCTCTCCGATCCCGTCCACGTGACCGGTCACCAGGTGTCCGTCGACGCGGTCGCCCAGACGCATGGCCTTTTCGAGGTTAACCGGCCCGAAGGTATCCAGCCCCGTCGTCTTGGAGAGCGATTCCGCAGACACGTCGATCTTGAACCAGTCCCCGCCTTTTTCAACGACAGTCATGCAGGCGCCGTTCACCGCGATGGACTCTCCAACCTGAACCTGATCCAGGCCGAGCTTCGGCGCATCGATGGTCAGCCTCAGCCCGTCACCCAGCTTCTCGGGCTCGCGCACCATGCCAACTGCCTGAATAATTCCTGTAAACATCAGTTTTTCCTCAAATCAATGCGTAAATCTTCCCCCAGTCGGGCTACGGAATGATACGACCACTTCTCGGCCTGGGACAGGGACTGGTACGGACCCAGATCCCACAGGCCGCGCCCGCGCCCGATCAGCATCGGGGAAACATAAAGGACGATCTCATCGACCAGCCCGGCCCGCAGGAGCGCGGCATTGAGCACGGAGCCCGCCTCCACGAGAAGATCGTTGACCTCCCGGCGCCCCAGCTCCGCCAAAAGCTTCCGCAGATCCACTCTCCCGTCGGCTCCCGGCAGCGAGACGACCTCCGCGCCCCGGGCCCGCAGAGCGGCGGCGCGGATGCCGCCGGCAGAGGCGCAGGCCACCAGACAGCCGCCCTCACCGATCACTCTGGCCGCCTCCGGCATGCGAAGCTGCGAGTCGGCAACCACCCGCAGCGGCTGGCGCACGCTGGCCGGATCCCGGCCCGCCGGCCGTACGGTGAGACGGCAGTCATCAGCAAGAACAGTTCCTATACCCGTGAGGACGGCACCGGACTCGCTGCGAAGCCTCTGGACATCCGCTCTGGAAGCCTCGCCCGTAATCCACTGGCTCTGTCCGTTTTCAAGCGCCGTGCGCCCGTCAATGGAAGCCCCGGCCTTCAGCTTCACCCAGGGCGTGCCGCGGGTCATGCGCGTGAAAAACCCGCGGTTGCTCTCCCAGGCTTCCTTCTGCAGCACATTGCGTTCGGTCGGAATGCCTGCGGCTTCGAGCATGGCAAGGCCTTTGCCCGCAACGAGCGGATTCGGGTCGGTCATCGCCGCAACAACGCGGCCCACCCGGTGATCTATGAGAGCTTTCGCGCACGGGGGCGTGCGGCCGTAGTGCGAACAGGGCTCGAGCGTGACGTACACCGTGGCGCCGGCTACATCCGCGCCGCGGCCTGCCGCATCCTGAAGGGCCTCGATTTCGGCGTGATGGCCTCCGGCCTTCTGGGTATAGCCTCTGCCGATTACGACGCCGTTCTTGACAATCACGCATCCCACGGACGGGTTGGGAGGCGCGATCGCGCGTCCCCGCGCCGAAAGCTCCAGCGCCATGCGCATGAAGCGCAGATCCGATTCTTCTGCCATCAGTGCTTGTCTCCCTTGCCCTCGGTTGCTTCTCGGAGCAGCTCCACAAAAGCCTCGGGCTTCTCTACATTGAAATAAACCGAGGCGAACCGGATGTAGGCCACGGAATCGAGCCGCCGCAGCTCATCGAGCACGTAAAGCCCCACTTTCTCGCTCTTGACCTCGCGCTCTCCGAGAGCCATCAGGCGCTGCTCGATGCTGCTGACCGCCTCATCGATTTTCTCGAGAGGCACCGGACGCTTGCGCAGGGCCAGCATCATGGACGCCCGCAGCTTCTTCGCGTCAAACTCCGTACGCGCGCCGCCCTTTTTGATGATGGCCGGCAAGGCGAGCTCCACCCTTTCATAAGTCGTAAAGCGCTTGCCGCAGTTCGGGCACTTCCTGCGGCGGCGGATAGCCCAGCCCTCTTCCGAAGACCGGGAATCTATCACCTGGGTTTCATTGCTGTGGCAAAAGGGACAACGCATGCTTTAGAACTCCCCCTGCTTTTACCGCAGGGACGGCCGCAGATGCGAAGCAAGGCGCGCCGCCTTTTCCCTGGCCGCCCGCCCTGCATCGAACTGCCGCTTTCGTATGCGAGGCCCGAAGCGGCGGTTTCCGCCCCGGCCTCTTCCTGTGAAAAGAACTTATTTCCTATAAACAGGGAAGGCGTGCGTCAGTTCCGCCACCTGAGCCTTCACCTGCTCGAGCACGGCCGCGTCTTCTGGGTGGTCCAGCAGGGTGACGATCAGGTCAGCCACCTTGCGGACTTCGGCCTCCTTGAAGCCGCGGGTCGTCATGGCAGGAGTTCCGAGGCGGATGCCGGAGGTAACGAACGGCTTTTCCGGGTCATGGGGAATGGCGTTCTTGTTGGCGGTCATGTGCCCGGCCTCCAGCAGAGCCTGGGCGGCCTTCCCCGTAATGTGCTTCGGGCGGAGGTCCACCAGCATCACGTGGCTTTCCGTCCGTCCGGACACAATGCGCAGTCCCTTCTTCACCAGCTCGTCGGCCATCGCCGCGGCGTTCTTCACGACCTGTTCGCCCCAGAGGCGGTATTCAGGCTTCAGCGCCTCTCCAAGGGCCACAGCCTTCGCCGCGATCACATGCATCAGGGGACCGCCCTGGATGCCGGGGAACACGGCCGAATTAATCTTCTTTTCCAGCTCCGGACGGCAGAAAATAATGCCGCCGCGGGGCCCGCGCAGCGTCTTGTGCGTGGTCGTCGTGACAATATCAGCATACGGGAAGGGGCTCGGATAAACCCCTGCGGCGATAATGCCCGCGTAATGGGCCATGTCGACCATGAGCAGGGCTCCAACCTTGTGGGCGATGTCGGCGAAGCGCTTGAAATCGATCTTCAGGGAGAAAGCCGAAGCCCCGGCGATAATGAGCTTGGGCTTGTTCTCCTGAGCGAGGCGCTCCACCTGCTCGTAATCGATGTCCTCTTTCTCATTCAGCCCGTAGGGAACGCAATGGAAATACCGGCCGGAGAAATTAAGGTGCATGCCGTGCGAGAGATGCCCGCCGGCATCCAGCGACATCCCCATGAAGCAGTCGCCCGGCTCGAGCGTGGCGAAAAGAACCGCCATATTGGCCTGTGCGCCGGAGTGCGGCTGCACGTTCACCGCCATCTCGACCCCGGCCGGCTCGCAAAAGAGCTTGCGGGCGCGCTCCTGAGCGATGCGCTCCACCACGTCGACGTTTTCACAGCCGCCGTAGTAACGCTTGCCGGGATAGCCTTCGGCGTATTTGTTCGTGAGCTGAGAGCCCTGCGCAAGCATGACTGCAGGAGAAGTGTAGTTTTCGCTCGCGATGAGCTCAATGTAGTCTTCCTGGCGCTTGTTTTCCGCGTCGATGGCCGCCCAGACCTCCGGGTCGCTCACGGCAAGGGTTGTTGGCTGATACATGTAGAAAGCCTCTTGTAAAAAAGCCGAAGTCAGAAAAAAACAACTCAGCCCCGGTGACCGGGGCCGCGTCTCGTACAGCAATGATTATACGGACTCGGCGGGCCGCGCCATGGGCGCGGATGATCCTGCTGCGGCTAAGCCTTCGCCTGAAGCATCAGGGTGACCGGGCCGTCATTCAAAAGCTCGACCTCCATATGAGCCCCGAACCGGCCTGTCTGAACTGACGGAATGCCCTCGCGGGATAGCGCCTTGACATACAGCTCGTACAGCCGCCGCCCGTCCTCAGGGTCGGCAGCAGGCGCAAAGCTCGGACGATTCCCCGAGCTGGTGTCCGCTGCCAGGGTGAATTGGGAAACGACCAGAGCCTCGCCGCCCACATCGAGCAGGCTGCGGTTCATTTTGCCGGCGTCGTCTGCAAAGATCCGCAGCCTGGCGGTCTTTCGTGCCAGCTTTGCAGCGAGCTCCGGAGTATCACCGCGCTCAGCGCAGAAAAAAACCAGCAGGCCGCACCTGCAGCTGCCCGTCACCGAGCCCTGCACCCGCACGGCGGCGCGATTCACCCGCTGCAGCAAAGCCAGCATCCCTACGGCTCCCGCTGCCGGCTCTCAGCGAACCGTGACGCGCGCCCACTTGCGCTTTCCGACCTGGACGACGAGCGTCTCGCCGGCCTTTGCGCGGACGGTCCTGTCAGTCACCTTCTCGCCGTTGACCTTCACGCCTCCCTGGTCGATGTTCCGGTTCCCCTCCGTCGTGGAGGCGACAAGTCCCGCCTCTTTCAGCAGCCGTCCAAGAGTCAGGGATCCGTCCGGAGCCGACACCGTGACCGCCGGAATTTCATCGGGCATCTCCCCGCCCTTAAAGCGCCTGGAGAATTCCTCATCAGCGGCCTTTGCCGCCTCCTCTCCGTGGAAGCGGGCAACGATCTCGCGGGCGAGCTCAGCCTTGGCGTCGCGCGGATTGCGCTTCCCCTGCCGGCATTCATCCTTGATTTTCGCAATCTCAGCGTTGCTCTTGAGCGAGAGCAGGTCGTACCAGTTCCACATCAGATCATCGGAGATGGACATCACCTTGCCGAACATGCTGTCGGCGGACTCCGTGATGCCGATGTAATTGTGCTTCGACTTGCTCATCTTGTTGACGCCGTCAAGGCCGACCAGCAGCGGCATCGTCAGAATGCACTGAGGCTCCTGACCGTACTGGCGCTGAAGCTCGCGGCCCACGATCAGGTTGAAGCGCTGGTCCGACCCGCCAAGCTCCAGGTCGGCCTTGAGGGCCACGGAATCGTACCCCTGCATCAGCGGATACAGCAGCTCATGCATGGCGATGGGCAGATTCTGTGAAAAGCGCTTGGCGAAGTCATCACGCTCCAGCAGCCGGGCGAGCGTATAGCGCGAAGCCAGCTTGATGAGCCCCACGGACCCCAGCGCGTTGCTCCACTCGGAGTTGTATCTGACCTCGGTTTTGGCCGGGTCCAGCACGCGTCCGGCCTGATCGAGGTAAGTCTCCGCATTTTCCTTGATCTGTTCAAAAGACAGCGGCGGGCGGGTGACGTTGCGCCCCGAAGGATCTCCGATCGAGGCGGTGAAGTCCCCGACCAGGAAAATCACCGTGTGCCCGAGATCCTGCAGCTGGCGCAGCTTGTTGAGCACCACCGTATGGCCGAGGTGGATGTCCGGCGCGGTCGGATCCAGCCCAAGCTTGCAGCGCAGCGGTTTTCCGGTGACGCGTGAGCGGGCCAGCTTCTGCAGCAGCTCGTCTTCAATCAGCAGCGTGTCGGCCCCCCGCTTGATCAGCGCGAGGGCCTCCCGATCCTGATCCGTCACTTCGTACTTCTCGGCCTGCGGCGTCTTCTTCTGTGTTTCTTCTTCCATCGATAGTCCCAACCGTTACGATCTCCTCAGCGCCCAGCCTCCCGGGCAAAAGCCTGCCGGAATCAAAATAAATTGTTCTGCATTATCTTACAAAAATGTAAAAAAAAGTTTTAGCGCACGGATTTGGGGACGGCTGAATCATCCCAATTGTTATACTTTAAGGATTCCTTAACCCTTCAATTCTTTTCTCTGCATGTTCAGGCCCCACTTACTGCTGTCTAAGCTCAATGGCGCTGCGGCGTGCCTGCTGCGCGGCGTCGAGCGCCTGATGCAGAGGCTGCCGCTGCACAGTCCCGGCTGGTCCCGCAACCAGATTGCAATAGCCGCTGCCGTGGCTGCGCTTCCTCTGTCCGCCGCCCTGGCCACCATTGCGGTAACCGCGGACGACCTTCACCCTGCCGAAGAAGCGGCGGCAAGCTCGCCTGCCAGCAACGGGCTGCACCACACGACCCTGACGGTGAATCCCGCCGAAACAACGGCGTCACTGCTTGCGAGGCTGGGAATTTCCGACCCCGAGCTGCAGCGCTTCATCTATTCGAACGCCGACGCGTCCGTCTTCGCCTATCCTGCCCAAGGGCTTCTGGCGGAAGCCGACGTCAACCCGGACGGCACCGTCTCCAGGCTGTCGCTCTACCTTGAGCGGGGCCGGCTCGGGCAGCGCCGCGTGACCATCGGCCGCTCCTCCGGAGGCTTCACGGTGAGCAGCGCCCCCTTTGAGTGGAAGGTCCGCACTTTCGCCGCCACCGTCACCGTCGACAGCGGAGCGCAGGAAGCGGCTGAAAGGGCCGGCATCCCGGAGGATATTGCCCAGGACGCGGCTTCTGTGCCATATAAGACCGGCAAGCTTCTGTCACTTGCCCGCAAGGGGGACAGCATTTCATACGCCTACGAAACCCGGTCCATCGGTGACCAGACCGTCGGCCCAGGGCGTCTTCTTGCCGTTTCCCTCACGCACGGCGGCCTCTCCATTCCGCTGTTCTGGTTCGACGACGGCACGCCGCAGGGCGGCTTTTACTTCGCGGACGGGAAAACCGCCCGCCTGTCCTTCCGGCGCTTTCCGCTCAATGCCTTCCGCATGACCTCGGGCTTCAGCGCCGGGCGCCGTCATCCAGTGCTCGGACGCGTGCGGCCGCATCTCGGAGTTGACCTCGCCGCGCCCAGGGGAGCGCCCGTCTACGCTGTAGCCGATGGCATCGTGAAAGCTGCCGACAGGTCTCTGAGCGGCTACGGCAACCGCATTGACATCAGCCACGGAGGCGGGATCATGACCCGCTACGGGCATTTGAGCGGGTATGCGCGCGGCATTCAGCCGGGCAAGGCCGTAACCCGCGGGCAGCTGATCGGCTACTGCGGCTCCTCCGGCCTCGCCACCGGTCCGCATGTGCATTTCGAATTCCATGTGAACGACAAGCCGGTGGATCCGTCTGCAGTCGCGCTGCCCGGAGGAACCGATCTGCCGTCGAGATACCTGTCAGCGGCCAGGCCCAGAATCGCGTCGATCGCTCAGGCCTTCGATCGGCAGGAAAAGGCCGTGGCGTCCGCCGCCGGCCGGGCCGTGCCTGCAGCGGAAATCTCCGGCGCAGCTTCAGCCGTTGCCTCCTCAGGAGCAAAAGCTCCGGAACGCAAAGGCTGAACGCTTCCCTCTCTGCTTCCAAAAAGGACTGTCCGGTCCATGTTAAGATACTTGAGCGATCCGGGGTAAACCCGGATCGTTTCGCCTACAGCAAAAGAAGGAGCAGCCCTTGTTCATGCCGCAGATCGATTCCGCTCTGTGCATCGGCCTGATGTCCGGCACCAGCCTCGACGGAGCAGACGCTGTGGCCGTCGATTTCAGCCAGGGCGATCCTGTGTTCCGGGGAAGGGCCCACGAGCCGTTCGCCCCGGATCTGCGGCAGGCGCTGCTCGAACTTTGCAGTCCGGGCGCCAACGAGCTGGAGCGGGCCGGCCTGGCCTCCCTCGCCTTGGCCGAGGTCTATGCCCGTGCCGTGGACAAACTGCTCTCACAGACGCGCATTTCCCGTGACCGGATTCTGGCGCTCGGCGCGCACGGTCAGACGGTTCGCCATGTCCCTCAGCGCCACTTCTCAATTCAGCTCAACAACCCTGCAAGGCTCGCAGAGCTCACCGGCATTGACGTCATCGCCGATTTCCGGAGCGCGGATCTCGCCGCCGGAGGACAGGGAGCTCCGCTTGTCCCGGCCTTCCACCAAAAAGTCTTCCAATCGGAAACAGCCAACAGGTGCATTGTGAATATCGGGGGCATCGCCAATATCACGGTACTGCCCTCGAAAGCCTCAGGGAAGACCGTGTTTGGGTTCGACTGCGGACCGGGCAACATTCTGATGGACCACTGGTGCCAGCTCCGAACTGGCAGACCTTATGATGAGGACGGCGCCTGGGCTGCCAGCGGACTCGCGCAGCCCGATCTGCTGAATCGAATGCTCGCAGATCCTTTCTTTGCGGCCGCACCGCCGAAAAGCACGGGGCGCGAGCTTTTCAACATGGAGTGGCTACGCGGGCACATCGCGCAGTGCGGCCGTTCGCTCAGAAACCGCGACATTCAGGCCACACTGCTCGCGCTGACAGCGCGGGGAATCGCAAATGCGGTGACGGCTTACTGCCCGGAGACCGAGGAGATTTACCTTTGCGGCGGAGGAGCCCTCAACGGTGCGCTTGCGCGGGAAATCGCTGTCCTTATGCCAACAAGGACCATCGCTAGAACCGATGAGCTCGGGGTCCGAGCCATGGACGTTGAAGGAATGGCTTTCGCCTGGCTTGCCTATGCCTGGGTCAGGGGAGAGGCCGGCAACTGCCCAGACGTGACAGGCGCTGCCGGGCCGAGGCGGCTTGGCGCCCTGTATCCCGCCCCAAGATCGCTTCGCCGGGCCCCCTGAAGAAAACCTTCGCGCCCCCCGAAGAAGCCGCGGGGACAGAAACACTTAGACGCTGAAAGACGACCCGCATCCGCACGTTGTGGTAGCGTTCGGATTTTTAATGACAAACTGCTTCCCGTCCAGATCATCTTTGAAATCGACGGAGGCGCCCACGAGGTACTGATAGCTCATGGAGTCGACGAGGAAGGTGACGCCGTCCTTTTCAATGCGCGTGTCATCGTCTTCCGCCTTTTCGACAAACTCAAAGCCGTACTGGAAGCCGGCGCATCCACCGCCCTGCACAAAAATCCTCAGCATCAGGTTGATGCCGGGATTCCGCTTCTTTTCGTCTTCCAGAAGCCCCTTCACTGCCTGCACGGCGGCATCGCTGAACTGGATGGGGTCGGGCAGAGTGCCGAACTCTGGAACTGTTTCCGCTTTTTTCTCAGCGGTCATTGCTTCAGCCATAGTTAATCCTGTTTATGTGTCGGGCCTGACGTATGCCTCATGGTACCCCCGTTTAAAAACGGCAGCAGGACCGATCAGGCCACGCAGCACCTCTCTTTTTCAGTAAGACACGCATCATAGCAGACTGCTTCGGCACTCATGAGGCGGTCACCGTCCGCGGGAAAAGGCCGCTCCAGCAGAAAGCTAAAAAAAAGCACACCGTTTTGGGGTGTGCTTCCGCGGCTCGCCTTTCCGTCGCAGAACATCGCGGCGGAAAGAGCGGCTGGCTGATTAGCGCTTGGAGAACTGCTTGGCGCGGCGGGCCTTGCGAAGACCGACTTTCTTACGCTCCACTTCACGAGCGTCGCGGGTCACCAGGCCGGCCTTGGAAAGGACGGGCTTGAGACCAGCGTCATAGTCGATGAGCGCGCGGGTGATGCCGTGACGGATAGCGCCGGCCTGACCCGTTTCGCCGCCGCCCTGCACATTCACCATGATGTCAAAGGCTTCCTTGTTGTCAGTCAGCACGAGCGGCTGACGAACAATCATGATGCTGGTTTCACGATGGAAGAACTGCTCGATATCGCGGTCATTGATGACGATCTTGCCGGTGCCCTTCTTCATGAACACGCGGGCGACGGAGCTCTTGCGACGGCCAGTGCCGTAGTTGTAATTTCCGATCATCGTTCAACCTCAGATATCCAGAACCTTGGGCTGCTGCGCGGTGTGCGGATGCTCAGCGCCAGCATAGACATGCAGCTTCTTGATCATGGCATAGCCAAGCGGGCCGTGGGGAAGCATTCCCTTGACAGCCTTTTCAAGCACGCGCCCCGGATGCATTTCCTGCATCTGGCGATAGCTCATGTCGTAGATGCCGCCCGGGATCATGGTGTGGCGATAGTAGCGCTTGTCTTCAAATTTGGAGCCGGTCACAACCAGCTTGTCAGCATTGATAACGACAATGTAGTCGCCCGTGTCAACGTGGGGCGTGTATTCCGGCTTGTGCTTGCCACGCAAGCGCAGCGCGATTTCGGCAGCGAGGCGGCCGAGCACCTTGCCAGTAGCGTCGATGACGTACCAGTCGCGCTTAACCTCTTGCGGCTTTGCCGTGAAGGTCTTCATTTGCGATTCACCTTTTTAAAGCCGCACGGCATGGCGTCCGCACGGCATCAATAAAAAATTCATATCCCTTTCGGGAATGTTCAACTGGAAAGCATCCGGCATCAGCGAGGATGTTGCAACATCCCGCGCCGGCAGTGCTTTCATTACTCCGACTGAATGGTCGGGCCGGGCAAGTGGAATTGGGGCAAGCACACGTCCCTGGCGACAGTCAGGGTGCGCATTTTACAATAAAAAAGCGCTGCTTGTCCACCTCACGGCTGAAACTGCCTTAGAGCGCCTGTTACAGGGCCTTGGGAGCTTCTTCGTCCTGCGGCAGGGGCTCTTCGGCCTCGTCTTCAGAACCCTCGCGGGCACCGGCATCAGCCTCTTCTTCAGAAGGAGCAGCGGCTTCAGCAGCCTGATCCGATTCCTGGTCTGCCTCGAGACCCCCTTCCGGGATGGCCTTGCCCTCAGGCTGAGCCTCTTCGGGAGCCTTCACGCGGCGGGTGAGCGCAATCACCAGGCGCAGGGCTTCGTTCACATCCTTGGCGGTCGGAAAGAAAGCTGCGACCTCGGCATCGATCTTGACAATCTGCCGCTTGCTGTAGTCCTCGCGGTCCTGGTAACGATTCTCGTTGAAAGCGCGGGCGCGGGGGCCGGTCTTGGTGCTGTAGCGGTCCCGGTTGAAACGGGGACGGTCATCGCCAAAGCGGCGGCCGCCGAAGCGCGGACGGTCATCGCCGAAACGGCGGTTGTCATCAAAACGGTCAAAGCGCGGACGATCATCGCCGAAGCGGCGGTCTCCGCCAAAACGGCGGTCGCTGCGCTCAGAATTCCATTCGCGGCGTCCGCCAAAGCTTTCACGGTGCGACTCACGAGCTTCCCAAGGTTTCCGATCCATCATTTTTGATCCTTTTCCATGTTGCGGATTAAATTTCAATTTCTTGCCGAATATTCCGGCGAGATTCCAGAATTTATAGTTTTTTGGTTAAAAAATTGCGCTAAATTTCATCGCGCAGGCTACACTTGTGTTAGAGATGCACTGAAAGTTTCATCTCTTCGACGCCTGGCCCGGCATCCCGGTTCAGGCCAAAAGTTCAGCATCATAACAATAAGGAGGTTTGTATATGCTCCAGACGCCTCAAGTAGTTTTCCACGGCATTTCCCGTTCTCCTGCAGTTGAGGCTGCAATCAACGAAAAAGCCGAGGCTCTGACAAAATTTGACAGCCGCTTGGGCTCTGTCAGGGCCACCATCTCTCAAGACGGCCACCAGACCACTAGCCTTTTCAACGTTCGCCTTGACTTCGTGACCTCAGGCAAAAATGTAGTCATCAATCGTCAGGGCACCGACGTGATCGCCGCCTTGAATGAAGCGTTCGACAAGGCGGAACGCTCTATTAAGGAAGAAGCCGCGAAACTCCGTCAGCCGTAACACAATCCTCTGATTTTCTCAATTTCAGCCGCTTTCTTTCGGGAAGCGGCTGATTTTTTAACTAACCAATGCAAGTACAAAAAAAGGAGCCTTCAGGCTCCCGTTCACACTACAAGCCCTGCGCGGGCAGCCGTTTCTGTGGCGTCCCCAAGCAGATTCGAACTGCTGTACCGACCGTGAAAGGGTCGTGTCCTAGGCCACTAGACGATGGGGACCACTTCCATACTTCTTGACACAGACACTACAGAAATTTGGTGGAGGTAAACGGGATCGAACCGTTGACCTCTTGCATGCCATGCAAGCGCTCTCCCAGCTGAGCTATACCCCCAAAAGAGTTTGGAATATTAGCAGAGAAAACTAAAAAACGCAAACCTCTGCTCCATCCACTGTTCCTGCATCCGGCCGGAGAAAAAAAACCATCCGGCAAGGATGGGATTCTGAGAAGTCTGGTGGAGGTAAACGGGATCGAACCGTTGACCTCTTGCATGCCATGCAAGCGCTCTCCCAGCTGAGCTATACCCCCAGAGACGGAGAGGCATTATATTTGTTTGAATCAAGAAAAGCAAGTCTTCAAAGAAAAAATTTTTCTTCTCTCCCTGCTGCACGCTTCCAGCCGCAGGCGAGCCAGCGGCTGGAAGCGCGGCAGATGCTTTTGAAAGGCAGAGAATAAAGCAATGCAGGACGATGCCAGCGGCAGGATCGCACGCTGACCGTGTGGGCGCAAAAAAATACGGTCTGCAAAATTTCTGCCCTCTCCTCATGGCTTCTTTACGCATTGTTTATCCTTATCAAGCAAAGAGAAAAACATCCAGCCTTCACCTCAGAACAAAACAAAGTGTCAAACTCCAATCTTCCCGCTCTCGCTCAGCCGAAAATTCGGATTCGAGGCGCAAAACAAAACAACCTGAAGAACGTTTCCGTCGACCTTGACCTCGGACAGCTCACCGTCGTAACAGGAGTTTCCGGCTCCGGGAAAAGTTCTTTGGTTTTCGACACGCTTTACGCCGAAGGCCAGCGCCGGTACATAGAAACACTCAGCCCTTACGCAAGGCAGTTCCTGGACAGGATGGACCGCCCCCGCGTTGACGCCATCGAAGGCGTGCCTCCGGCCATTGCCATTGACCAGACGAATCCGGTCCGAACGTCTCGCTCGACGGTCGGCACCATGACGGAGCTCAACGACCACATCAAGCTGCTGTTTGCCAAATGCGCCTCGCTGTACTGCCCCCGCTGCGGCAAAAAGATAGAGAAGGAGAACCCCGAATCCATCTGGGAAAAAATCCAGAAATACTCCGCCGCTTTAGGCGATCCCAGGCTTCTGATCAACTTCACATCCCAGATTCCCCGTCGCTTCGGGCTGAACAAGGCGCTGAGTGCCCTGTCAGCCCAGGGCTTCACGCACATCTACCGGCAGACTTCCTCCGCTTCCGGCTGGGATCTTGAGGTCACGGCAGACCGTTTCCGGGCCGGGCGCGCTGAAGCCTCGCGCGCCATTGAAGCCATTGAGCAGGCCCTGAAGCTTGGCAAGGGAAAACTGACCGTAAGGGCGCTCGCGGCAGATGGCAAAGAGGCCGCCCAGTGGCGCTTCTCCCAGGACTTCGGATGCGCGGACTGCGGGCTCAGCTTCGCCCCCGCTCTGCCTTCGACCTTCAGCTTCAATTCCCCGCTGGGCGCCTGCCCCACCTGCAGAGGCTTTGGAAGAGTCATCGGCGTAGATTTCGGCCTGGTAGTGCCCAATCCCCGGCTTTCATTGGAAGAGCACGCCATCAAGCCCTGGAGCACTCCGTCTTTTGCAGAGTGCCAGCAGGATCTGCTGCGGTACGCCCGCAAGGCCGGCATACCCACTAACGTTCCTTTCGAGGATCTCACGCCGGACGACCGCTGGTGGATCCTCGAGGGCAGCCCCGATTGGACGGGAGACTGGGAACACCAGTGGTACGGCGTCCGGCACTTCTTTGAATGGCTCGAAACGAAATCGTACAAAATGCACATCAGAGTGCTTTTGTCCCGATACAGAAGCTACACCGTGTGCCCGGACTGCAATGGCTCTAGGCTCAGGCCTGAGGCATTATTCTGGCGCCTTGGGTCCTGCGCAAACGCTGACGCGGCACTCAAGCCTCAAGGCGATGAGCCCGAAATCAAGCGCTTCCGTCCCAAGGGCGTCACCATCCCCCAGCCCCTTTTTGACAATCTGCCGGGGCTCACTGTTCATGATCTAATGCGGCTGCCCCTGGTCCGGCTGCGGCGGTTTTTTGACAGTTTTGCCTCTGAACAGTCCCTGCCCCCGGAAGCGCTGCCTGTTCTGAAGGAAATTCAGACGAGGATCCGTTACCTGTGTGACGTCGGCGTAGGGTACCTGGATTTGGATCGGCAGAGCCGGACCCTGTCCGGAGGGGAAGTGCAGCGCCTTAACCTAACAACCGCTCTTGGCACCTCCCTGGTGAATTCCCTGTTTGTTCTTGATGAACCCTCCATCGGCCTGCATCCCCGCGACATGGACCGCCTTAACTCCATCATGCGCAGTCTGACGGCGGCGGGCAACACGCTGGTCATAGTTGAGCACGACCCTCAGGTCATGCTCAAGGCAGACCGCATTATCGACATGGGGCCCGGGGCTGGCGAAAAGGGGGGAACCATCGACTTTTCCGGCACGCCGGCGGAAATTTTCGCTTCCAATACGCAAACCGGCCTGTATCTGTCCGGGAAAAAGAAAATCATTCATAAAGCCGGCCGAAAGCCGGACATGACGCACTGCCTCTCTCTGAAAGGAGTGCGTGCCAACAACCTTCGCAACATTGCCGTATCCATTCCCCTGCACTGCCTGACCTGCGTCACGGGCGTGTCGGGTTCCGGAAAATCCACCCTCATTCAGGATGTTCTGGTTCCCGCTATCAACAAGCTGAAAGGGCTGCCTTCGGAAACTCCCGGAAAGTTTGACTCCCTGGAGGGCGTTGACCTCATCGACGGAGTGGACTTTGTAGATCAGTCGCCGATTGGCAAAACCTCGCGGTCCAATCCAGTGAGCTATGTCGGGGCGTTCGATCCTATCCGCAAGCTGTTCGTCAAAACAGACGTGGCCCGGCTCCAGGGATGGACGGCAAGCACTTTCAGCTTCAATTCCGGAGACGGCCGCTGCCCGACCTGCATGGGATCCGGCTATGAGCATGTGGAGATGCAGTTCCTTTCCGACGTCTACCTCCAGTGCCCTGACTGCAAGGGGCGGCGCTACCGGGACGAAGTCCTGCAGGCAAAGCTGGAAAGAAACGGCCGCAAAGCCTCCATTGCAGACGTGCTGGACATGACGGTCACCGAGGCCTGCGCCTTTTTCTCACAGGATCTGGAAATCCTCTCCCTCCTTCGCCCTCTCATCGACGTTGGACTTGATTACCTGAAGCTCGGGCAGCCGGTCCCCTCCCTGTCGGGAGGCGAAGCGCAGCGGCTTAAGCTCGCAGGCTTCCTGGCCGAAGCGCTACAGCGCCCCGCCAGGCCCCGCAATTCCGGGGAAAAGCCCAAAGGTAGACTTCTTGTTTTTGATGAACCCACGACGGGGCTGCATTTTTCTGATATAGACAAACTGCTTGCAGCGCTAAGGAAAATTATCGACGCCGGACATTCAGCACTCGTTGTAGAACACAATCTTGACGTCATTGCCAACGCGGACTGGATCATCGACCTAGGCCCCGAAGGCGGCGATGCGGGTGGCCGCGTCGTGGCTGCCGGTACGGTCCCGGACATCGAAGCCTGCGGTGAGTCCTATACCGGGCAGGCCCTGTTGTCCTACCGCCAGGCCATTGAGTCCGGCCGACCCTTTGCGCAGAACTTCACCCGCACGCCTCCGGTCGCCTCGCTCAGCCCTCAGTCCCGCGGAAAAGCGCGGGCCCTCAAAGGCCAGATCAGCGTGGTTAACGCACGCGAGCACAATCTGAAGAACCTCACTGTCAATATTCCGCGCGATAAATTTACGGTTGTGACCGGGTTGTCCGGATCAGGCAAATCCACGCTGGCCTTTGACATCGTCTTTAAGGAAGGACAAAGGCGCTATCTGGAATCGCTCAACGCTTATGCGCGTTCCATCGTCCAGCCTGCGGCAAGAGCAGATGTGGACGCCGTGCTGGGAATACCGCCCACGGTGGCCATTGAACAGAGAACCTCCCGCGGAGGCCGCAAATCCACCGTCGCCACGATGACGGAGATTTACCATTTCCTGCGCCTCCTGTTCATGAAGCTGGGAACGCAGTACTGCCCGAACTGCGGCATTGAGGTCCGCCCGCAGTCTCCGGCCGCCATAGTTGAAGCGGTCAGGAAATCGTCTCGAAACTCGAGAATCATGATCCTGGCCCCCCTTGTTTCCCATCGGAAGGGAATTTACACAGAGCTGGCCAAGTGGGCTGACAAACACGGCTACAAGGAACTGCGCGTAGACGGCAAGCTGGCCGACACCCGCAAATTCCCCAAACTGGCCCGGTATGCAGAACACTCTATTGAACTGCCCGTGGCAGAACTGGAAGTGACGGAGAAAACACTTCCGGAACTCAAAGCTCATATCGCCACGGCCATCACGCTGGGAAAGGGCATCGTAGGCATATTGAGGCTCGATGCCATCCCCGCCGCAGGCAAGCTCCCTGAAATGGAGGTGTTCTCAACCAAACGAGCCTGTCCTTCCTGCGGCATGAGCTTTCCTGATCTCGATCCCAGGCTGTTCTCCTACAACAGCAAAATGGGCTGGTGCCCGACCTGTTTTGGAACCGGAGTTCTCCTGAAAGGATTCGATGCCAGTCAGACTGGCGAGGAACAGGCTTGGGCCTCTGAAGCCGGGGAGCCTGAAACGATATGTCCGGACTGCCACGGACTGCGGCTAAATAAAATTGCCCTGTCAGTCAAGTTCTCGGGGCACAGCATCAGTGATCTTTGCCGCATGACCGTGGATGAAGCCATCGGTTTCTTCAAGAGCCTGCGGCTTTCTGAACACGACGCAACCATTGCAAGCGACATTCTCAAGGAACTCACCTCCCGTCTGTCTTTCCTCTCGAAGGTGGGCTTGGGCTATCTGTCGCTGGACCGGGCCTCTCCCACGCTGTCCGGGGGCGAAGCCCAGCGCATCAGACTCGCTTCCCAGCTGGGCTCGAACCTGCGCGGCGTCTGCTATGTACTGGATGAGCCTACGATCGGGCTCCATCCACGAGACAACGGAATACTGCTGGACGCCATCGGCGCCTTGTCAAAGAAAGGCAACACGCTGCTCGTCGTCGAGCACGACGAGGACACCATCCGAAGAGCCGACCATATCATCGACATCGGCCCCGGCGCCGGCAGCGAGGGGGGAACCCTGGTTGCCGAAGGATCCGTTCGCGACATCATCAAAGCCCCGAAGTCCGTGACCGGGCAGATGCTGGCGCATCCGCATCTGCACTTGCTGTCGCCGCGCCGGCCGTTCAATCCTTCCAAAGATCCATGCCTCACGCTTGTCGGGGCCCGACTGCACAACCTGCAGGTAGACCGCGTCTGCTTCCCATTGAACCGGCTTACTGTCATAACAGGCGTTTCGGGCTCAGGAAAATCCAGCCTCTGCAGAGACGTGTTGCTGCACAATCTGCAGGCGGCCATTGCTGGCAAAGGGAAAAATTCCACTCCCTCATGGCAGGGCTGTCAGGGCATTGAAAACTGGGAAAGCGTCGGGCGGGTTCTCGAAGTTGACCAGACGCCCATAGGAAAAACGCCTCGTTCCTGCCCCGCCACCTATGTCGGCATTTGGGACGCGATCCGTAAAATCCTTGCCGGATCCAATCTTGCCAAGGAGAGAGGGTATACGGCGAGCCGCTTTTCTTTCAACACCAAAGGCGGACGATGCGAGACTTGTGCTGGTCAGGGGCTGAGAACCATTGAGATGAGTTTCCTACCAGAGGTCAAGGTTATCTGCGAGGACTGCGGGGGCAAGCGCTTCAATGAACAGACCCTGGAGGTGCTCTGGAAAGGCAAAAGCGCGGGGGACATTCTGCAGATGTCCGTCAGGGACGCCGCGGAGTTTTTCGCATCGACACCTGCCATCGCGCGCCCCCTGAAGCTGCTTGACTCGGTGGGGCTAGGCTATCTGACGCTGGGCCAGCCTTCGCCGACGCTCTCAGGCGGGGAAGCTCAGCGCATCAAGCTCGTCGCGGAACTCTCAAAAGTGCGAGAAACTGCAGCGGCAGCCCGCCAGGACAAAACTGGAGATCTCTACGTCCTTGATGAGCCTACCGTGGGCCTACACATGGCCGATGTGCAGAAACTCGTCAACGTCCTTCACAGGCTTGTCGATGCCGGCAATACCGTCATAGTCATAGAGCACAACCTTGACGTCATGGCTGAGGCCGACTGGATCATTGACATGGGGCCGGAAGGCGGGAGTGCCGGTGGTCATGTTGTAGCAACAGGAACCCCCCTCGAAGTCAGCGTTGCCGGCACTGCGACAGGAAAGGTGCTGTCTGAATTCATGAAACAGCACGCCAAAAAAGCCTGACCTCAGTGTTTTCCGCACGACCGCGCCTTTTCCCATGAGGGCCGGGCGTGCGAAAAAGGCGGCCCGCCACGGAGCTCTCAGGATTGAGCCGCGGGTTTCGCCTCGCTTTCCTGAATGCTCGCGAGAACTGCAGCCAGAGTCTCGGCGCTCATGTACTTCCCGGCCCCGTCCCTCACATGAAGATCGACCTGCGGGAACGGCACTTCGATGCCCTCCTCGGAGTAGCGCTTCAGAACATTGATCAGAATCTGCGTCCTGAGGCCGACCGTTCCGTCCCCGATATTCGACACCCAGACTCCCGCCTCCAAATTAACCGCGCTGTCGCCCAGATTGGTAATACCGGTCCAGCCTCTTTTGGTCTTGATCACTCGATCGGGCTTGTTAGCTTCCTCGCGAAGAATATCCAAGGCCTTGTTCAGGTCGCTGCCGTAAGCGACTGACACTTTAATCACCGCAACACTGGCGTTGTCTGTGTGGTAGTAATTCTTTACTGAGCTGGTGACAAACGTTTCGTTAGGGACAATATTGTCGACCCCGTTCCAGTCATTGACAACGGTATAGCGGGTGTTTATTTCCGTTATTTTTCCTTTGAACCCGCCGATCTCCACAAAATCTCCAATTTTGACGGATCGATCCAGCAAAATAATGAAGCCGGAAATGTAGTTGCTTGCAATTTTCTGCAGACCGAAGCCAACGCCAACGCCCAGCGCTCCACCAAAGACTGAAAGCACAGTCAGATCAATGCCCACAGAACTCATGGCGATCAAGACCGCCGCCACCATCAGCACCCAGCGGCAGATCCGGCCCAGGACGACTTTCAGATTCGGGGCCATCGTCGCCGAACGCCGGAAGGCCTCGTCTATCAGGTTGGCAAGCCAGTTAGCCACACCCAAAGTCAGCAGTACGGACACCAGACCGGAGAAAGCAGTCCAGAGGGTGAGGTTCTCCTTCCCGATTGGGATGGACTGCGTCTCCATGAAATGGATGACTGCCGGAAGAACCCCGGCAAATTCAAGCGCCACCAGAATCCAGAACACCCAGGTGATGACCTTGGTGAGCGCCGGGGTCACCAGTTTTTCGCCCAACATGCCACGCAGTGCGTAAAGCAGCAGCCTTAGCAGGGCGAAGCCATAAAAAACAAGATAGCCAAGTTGAGCGAAAACCAGCGAGCTGTGGCTCGACACCAGCCCGGCATGTTCTATCAGCCAGACAAGGAGCCAAAGAGTCGAGGCTGCGATGAGAGAAAAAGACAAATGGCTCGAGATGTCGATCAAGTATCTCCTGATCCGGCTGTGCCAGGACTCATCTGACTTGGAGGGACTGTGACAGAATGCCCAGGCATTGAATCGGCGGCTGAGAAACCAGGCAACGGCAATGGCAACGACAAACGCAGCCAGCTGCCAGACATACTCCGTTTTCCAGCCGCCGACAATGGCTTCCTCAATATTGTCAAGCAACACCGTGGTCTGGGCGAGCTCGGAAAGAGGCGAATTTTCAGACATCTGCTGCAAGCCTTTTAATGGGGAAAAAACAAAGGTGACTTCTATCGATGCTCAACCCGCCACACGGCGCAGGCTGCCAGCAGAAGCACTACGGCAGGCGGGAAGAGAGCCGCCAGCACGGGCGGCAGCGTGCTTGCACCGCCCAAGTACGAGAACAGGCTGTTGAGAGCGTAAAACAGAATTCCGATCATCACGCCGAGGAAAATTTTGATGGAAACCCCTCCGGCGCGGGCACTCAGATACGCGAAAGGCATGGAGAGCGCAAGCATAACGAAAATGGAAAGCGGATAAAACGCCTTTTTCCAAAACGCGATCTCATATCGTCCTGTTTCTTCTTTATTGCTCCTTAAATGCTGGAGATAGGACCAAAGATCCGCCATGGACATAGACTCCGGCGCATCGGCCACCATTACGCTTAAGATGTTGGGTTCGAGCGACGTCCTCAAAGGCAGGGTTGATTCGTGATTTAGCAGAATCTTCGACGGCGCATCGGTTTCCGAATTCCGGTTTAAGGTTGGCAGCCTGAAAATGGTGGCATTCTTAAGAATCCATTCCTTGCCGTTATAGCTTCCTTCCGAAGCTTCAATCATTCGCACCAGCTCGTCATTGGAGTTGAACTCGAACACCCGCCAGCCTTTTGCCGACTTCGCCCGCCCGGAGTCAAGGCTTTTGACGTTAACATACCTCACCCCGAGCGTTTCGCGATTTTTTCCAAGAATCTGATCTCTGGCCCATACGCCCGATCTGTACGATTCCGAAGTTATGGACTTGTTGTTAATAACCACCTGTACGTCCTTATTAAAGCGGTCGGCCATAGGCGCGATTAACTCGCCTAAAAGATACGTCAGGGTGACAAAAATAACGGCCGGCACGGCCAAGGCCTTTGCAAAGCCTACAGGGCTCAGTCCCGCAACCCGCAGAATCGTGAATTCGGAAGTTGAGGCCCAGCGGCTGAGGGTGTACACCGCGCCCAGCAGCACGGCGATTGGCATCACCTCATACAGTCGGGATGGAATTTCGAGCGCTGTGATCAGAAAAGCCTGCGCCAAACTGTAGCGCGTTCCGATCTTTCCCACCTGGGCAATCAGGTCAAAGAAAAGGAACAGCCCAATGAGGGCCAGCAGAACAAGCGCTGTCGCCAGAAAAATCTGAGCTGTCAAATGGCGTGTAATAACTCGCATTCTCTAAACCTTATTTACCACGAGTCCGCCAATAACCAATGGACAGCTGAGGCGGCAACCAACGTTGAAACCAAATCCTGCGAATAAAAAGAACTGTAGTTATCAGTAACACGGCTCCATGGACTGCCAGCATTCCCTGCACCCAAGTCAGTCGAGAGTTGGTGATCATTGTCTGCACTGCTGACACGGAATTTAGGTAGAGGATGTAAATCAAGACCGCAACGACAAGATTAAGTGAGCGGCCGGCCCTGGGGTTAGAGAAAGAAAGCGGTATCGCCAGCAGCGCGAGATTTAGCGCGACGAAAGGCCAGGACAGCCGCCAGAAGAGCTGCCCCATGTTCTTTGGATCCTGCCGATTCTTCCAGAGCTCGTCCGTAGTGAGAGCCTGGGCCTTGTTGACGGACAAAGCCTGATCCGGCTTGATGTCGAGACGGATGCCGTATTTATCAAACTCGGTAATTTGAAAAGAAGGATTCTGCGCTGGAACGACGTAGCGACGGCCGCTTTTTAATTCAACATAGCGGTCGCCCGCGTCGTTCGTCATCAGGCGACCTTCCCTCGCCACCACGATTGTTCTTTTATCACCGCGGTTTTCAGAAACAAAAATCCCTTTTACAAACTCCTGATCCTCGTCAGCCTGCTCTATGAAAAAAACCCGCTTGCCGCCCTGGGATTCAATGAACTGCCCTGATGCGACTTTTGCCGTATCGTCCCTCTGGCTGAACTGGGATTTATTCATCTCCATCTGGTTGCGCGCCCATGGGGCCAGAACCAGCGAAACCAATGCGGTCAAAAGAACAATAGGAATAGAAAAGCGGAGGACCGGTCTGAGCCAAGCCAAGAGCGACAGCCCGCCGGAAGAGAACCAGACCACCATTTCGTTCTGTTGCCAGCTGCGAATCAATGCGATCAGAATGGCAATGAACAGGGACATGGCCAAAAGTGGCGCAAGGTAAGTCAGCGCTGAATACAGAACAATTTGAAGAATCGAGCCCTGATCGTAAGAACCGCTGTTCACCCTTGCCAGAATTCGAACCAGCGCAACGGTCAACACGATCGAGAAAAGAACAGTGAATACTCCCCCGGCTGTATTCGTAAACTCTGAAACCAGCGAACGTTTGAATATCATAAAAACATCTTCCTGAAGCCAGCCGGGGAACACAGCGTGAAACCGCCAGATTTGAGATTGTAGAACAAACTTTCCGAACACTGAGGGCTGGCGCGCAAAGAGAAGAAACAATTTATTAATCGGGCGTCATTCATTCCCGCGGCTCTTCCCTGGGGAATGCGCCAGAGAAGACACCGCCAAAAGCTGAGTTTTTATTTCCTTGGATCTCGCCTGCCGCCTATGGCCGCAGGCTCAGAGATGACACGGAGGCTTAATTCAAATTTCGCCTCCTGACACTCCCAGCCTCAGGCTACCTGCCTTGAGCCCCCCGCCAGAGGTTCGAGGTTTAGAAAGCAGAGGTCCGCATTTGATGAGCGGAATAAGGAAAAGCCCCTCCGGACGAACGTCCGGAGGGGCTTGATGGAGGAGCCTGACGGTGACCTACTTTCACCAGAAATACAACTGACTATCATCGGCGCGAAGGCGTTTCACTGTCCTGTTCGGAATGGGAAGGAGTGGGGCCGCCCTGCTATGGCCGTCAGGCAAAGGCTTTGGCTCCTGTCTGCGGAAATGATTCCGAGGCACGAACCGAATGGCTTTCGGAAGGAATGAGACTTTCGAGGGCGCGATCGCTTTTTCTTCACGCCTTGCTTTTCCCTTTTCAAAACCTCTGCAGCTTCTTTCTTCAAGCAGCACGGTTATAGGATCAAGCCGCACGGGCAATTAGTACTGGTTAGCTCCACGCCTCGCGGCGCTTCCACACCCAGCCTATCAACGTCCTGGTCTAGAACGACCCTTCAGTGAGGTCAAGCCTCAGGGAAGACTCATCTTCAGGCAAGTTTCCCGCTTAGATGCTTTCAGCGGTTATCTCTTCCGCACGTAGCTACCCGGCAATGCGACTGGCGTCACAACCGGTACACCAGAGGTGCGTCCACTCCGGTCCTCTCGTACTAGGAGCAGCCCCTGTCAATCTTCCAGCGCCCGCGGTAGATAGGGACCAAACTGTCTCACGACGTTTTAAACCCAGCTCACGTACCTCTTTAAATGGCGAACAGCCATACCCTTGGGACCGGCTACAGCCCCAGGATGAGATGAGCCGACATCGAGGTGCCAAACACCGCCGTCGATATGAACTCTTGGGCGGTATCAGCCTGTTATCCCCAGAGTACCTTTTATCCGTTGAGCGATGGCCCTTCCATTCAGTGCCACCGGATCACTATGACCTGCTTTCGCATCTGCTCGACTTGTAGGTCTCGCAGTCAGGCACGCTTCTCCCATTGCAGTATCCGCACGATTTCCGACCGTGCTTAGCGTACCTTCGCACTCCTCCGTTACCCTTTAGGAGGAGACCGCCCCAGTCAAACTGCCCACCATGCACGGTCCCCGGCCAGGTTTACTGGCTTAGGTTAGAACCTCAAACAAATCAGGGCGGTATTTCAACGTCGGCTCCAAGCGGACTAGCATCCGCTTTTCACAGCCTCCCGCCTATCCTACACAGATCGGTTCAAAGTCCAATGCAAAGCTGCAGTTAAGGTTCATGGGGTCTTTCCGTCTAGCCGCGGGGAGATTGCATCATCACAAACATTTCAATTTCACTGAGTCTCGGGAGGAGACAGTGTGGCCATCATTATGCCATTCGTGCAGGTCGGAACTTGCCCGACAAGGAATTTCGCTACCTTAGGACCGTTATAGTTACGGCCGCCGTTTACTGGGACTTCGATCAGAGGCTTGCACCTCATCAATTAATCTTCCAGCACCGGGCAGGCATCACGCCCTATACGTCGACTTTCATCTTTGCAGAGCGCTGTGTTTTTAGTAAACAGTTGCAGCCACCGATTCTCTGAGGCCCCTTCGCCCTCAGGGTTTCTCTCCCTTCAAGCTACCAGGGCACACCTTATTCCGAAGTTACGGTGTCAATTTGCCGAGTTCCTTCTCCCGAGTTCTCTCAAGCGCCTGAGCATATTCAGCTCACCCACCTGTGTCGGTTTACGGTACGGTCGGCGTTGAACTGAAGCTTAGAGGGTTTTCCTGGAAGCGCTTCAAGTGGCTTCGCCTTCATAAAGAAGGCCCGATTCTTCGTCCTGGATATCCGACAGCGGATTTGCCTGCTGCCATCCATCGCTCGAAAGCCGGGACGTCCAACACCCGGTCCACTCTGGCTGCTCCGTCACCCCATCGCATTCAACGCCGGTTCAGGAATATTGACCTGATTCCCATCAGCTACGCTTCTCAGCCTGGCCTTAGGGACCGACTCACCCTGCTCCGATGAACGTAGAGCAGGAAACCTTGGGTTTGCGGCGAGCGGGCTTTTCACCCGCTTTATCGTTACTCATGTCAGCATTCGCACTTCTGATACCTCCAGCAGTCCTTGCGGACCACCTTCGCGGGCTTACAGAACGCTCCCCTACCACTCCGCGCTTAACGCGCGAAATCCGCAGCTTCGGTTATCGGCTTAGCCCCGTTACATCTTCCGCGCGGAAGGACTCGATCAGTGAGCTATTACGCTTTCTTTGAAGGATGGCTGCTTCTAAGCCAACTTCCTGACTGTTTTAGCCTTTCCACTTCGTTTTCCACTTAGCCGGTATTAGGGACCTTAGCTGGCGGTCTGGGTTGATTCCCTTTTGAGTCCGGACGTTAGCACCCGGTGCTCTGTCTCCCGTGCGAAGCTTCGCGGTATTCGGAGTTTGCCATAGTTTGGTAAGACGCCATGTCCCCCTAGCTATAACAGTGCTCTACCCCCGCGAGCTCGTGCACGAGGCACTACCTCAATAGTTTTCGGGGAGAACCAGCTATCTCCAGATTTGTTAAGCCTTTCACCCCTAACCACAGCTCATCCTCTGGTTTTGCAACACCAGTAGGTTCGGCCCTCCAGTGTGTGTTACCACACCTTCAGCCTGGCCATGGTTAGCTCATCTGGTTTCGGGTCTATGCCGTGCGACTCATTCGCCCTGTTCGGACTCGCTTTCGCTACGCCTTCCCTATCCGGTTAAGCTTGCCACACAACATAAGTCGCTGACCCATTATGCAAAAGGTACGCAGTCACTCCTTGCGGAGCTCCTACTGTTTGTATGCATGCGGTTTCAGAATCTGTTTCACTCCCCTCCCGGGGTTCTTTTCGCCTTTCCTTCACAGTACTTGTTCGCTATCGGTCGATCACTAGTATTTAGCCTTGGAGGATGGTCCCCCCGTCTTCAGCCAGGGTTTCACGTGCCCCGGCCTACTTTTCGAATCCTCAGTACCTTGTCGACGGTTCCCGTACGGGGCTGTCACCCTCTGCGGCGGACCTTTCCAGGTCCTTCCGGTGTCGTCTTCAATATCGAATTCAGGCTGCTGCGCTTTCGCTCGCCGCTACTGGCGCAATCTCGGTTGATTTCTTTTCCTGAAGCTACTGAGATGTTTCAGTTCGCCTCGTTCGCCTCCGAGGGCTATGTATTCACCCCCGGATCAGGCTAAAGCCTGGAGTTCCCTCATTCGGACATCTCAGGATCAATGCTCGTTGTCAGCTCCCCTGAGCTTTTCGCAGACTGCCGCGTCCTTCATCGCCTGTGATCGCCAAGGCATCCACCACATGCACTTAGTCGCTTGATCCTATAACCCTGCCGCCTTTTGCCGGCACGGGCTTCAAGTGACCTGTAACGTGTCGCTGTTCTCTTGAATCTGCTTCGGTTTCTACTTGGAGAAACTTGCAATTCGTGAATGCAATCACAACCCATGTTCCAAACTGCCGCTGGAAACCTCATCAATCTCCAGCTGTTTGAAACTTTCTCATTCCTTCCTAATTGTTAAAGAACTGATCCTTCGTCTTGCAACGAACGATAAGCGTGGGCTCTGACTTCTGAAAGCCTTTGCTCTCTTAAAAGGAGGTGATCCAGCCGCACCTTCCGGTACTGCTACCTTGTTACGACTTCACCCCAGTCATGGAACCCACCGTGGTCGTCGTCCTCCTTGCGGTTGGACAAACGCCTTCTGGCGAACCCCACTCCCATGGTGTGACGGGCGGTGTGTACAAGACCCGGGAACGTATTCACCGCGGCATGCTGATCCGCGATTACTAGCGATTCCGACTTCGTGCAGTCGAGTTGCAGACTGCAGTCCGGACTACGATCGGTTTTCTGGGATTTGCTCCGCCTCCTGGCTTAGCTGCCCTCTGTTCCGACCATTGTATGACGTGTGAGGCCCTAGCCGTAAGGGCCATGACGACTTGACGTCATCCCCATCCTCCTCCGGTTTGTCACCGGCGGTCTCATCAGAGTGCTCTTGCGTAGCAACTGATGACAAGGGTTGCGCTCGTTGCGGGACTTGACCCAACATCTCACGACACGAGCTGACGACAGCCATGCAGCACCTGTGTTCAGGCTCCCTTGCGGGCACCCCGGACTTTCATCCGGGTTCCTGACATGTCAAGGCTAGGTAAGGTTTTACGCGTTGCGTCGGATTAATCCACATCATCCACCGCTTGTGCGGGTCCCCGTCAATTCCTTTGAGTTTTAATCTTGCGACCGTACTTCCCAGGCGGTCAGCTTCACGCGTTGGCTTGGTTACCCAGAAATTGCTTTCCGAACAATCAGCTGACATCGTTTAGGGCGTGGACTACCAGGGTATCTAATCCTGTTTGCTCCCCACGCTTTCGTGCATGAGCGTCAGTCATGTCCCAGAGGGCTGCCTTCGCCATCGGTGTTCTTCCGCATATCTACGCATTTCACTGCTACACGCGGAATTCCACCCTCCTCTGACAGACTCCAGCCGTGCAGTCACAAATGCAGTTCCCAGGTTAAGCCCGGGGATTTCACATCTGTCTTGCACAGCCGCCTGCGCACCCTTTACGCCCAGTAATTCCGATTAACGCTTGCACCCTGCGTATTACCGCGGCTGCTGGCACGTAGTTAGCCGGTGCTTATTCTTCAGGTACCGTCATCAAAACCGGTTGTTCGCCGGTTCCTTTTCGTCCCTGACAAAAGCGGTTTACAATCCGAAGACCTTCATCCCGCACGCGGCATTGCTGGATCAGGGTTGCCCCCATTGTCCAAAATTCCCCACTGCTGCCTCCCGTAGGAGTCTGGGCCGTGTCTCAGTCCCAATGTGGCTGGTCGTCCTCTCAGACCAGCTACTGATCGTCGCCTTGGTAAGCTTTTACCCCACCAACCAGCTAATCAGATATCAGCCGCTCCTGTCGCGTGAGGCCTTGCGGTCCCCCACTTTCACCCTCGGGTCTTATGCGGTATTAGCTGATCTTTCGACCAGTTATCCCCCACAACAGGACACGTTCCGATACATTACTCACCCGTTCGCCACTCGCCGGCAGGAGCAAGCTCCCCCGCTGCCGTTCGACTTGCATGTGTAAGGCATGCCGCCAGCGTTCAATCTGAGCCAGGATCAAACTCTTGAGTTCAATCACTGCTGTTACTGCTGCCCTGTTTCCAGGGCGTCGCGCTCAAAATCATCGACTGGTGATGCGAAAGCCTCTTTCGAAGCTTCCTATCTTCCATTCGTTTCTTCGAGCACCTGATTTCTTTTGAGCGGAACTCCCGAAGGAATCCCTGAGGCTCTCAAAAACCAGATGCCCACGCTTATCGGTTCGTTGTTCAGTTTTTAAAGATCACTGCGCTTTAAGCGGCGCAGATCATCATTATGCATCATCAATTTCGAAATGTCAAATATTTTTTCCTGCATCTTTCTGCGGCCGCCCCGTCTGATGCCTGAGGCTGCCTGCGTCATGGAAAAAGCCTCTAGGAAATCAGGGAGATTCAAGATGCGTCTACCCAGTTGACCGGCAAGCGGCCGTGCCGGGTCAGCCACTCATTTGCCTTTCGAAAATGCCCGCAGCCAATGAAAGGCACCGGAGGCCTGTTAGCTGAAAGCGGGGAGGGATGGTTGCACTTAAGAATCAAATGATCATGGCCCGACGCCACAATCAGTTTCTCTTTTTTTTGGGCGGCGGCGCCCCACAGCAAGAAAACCTTCGGAGCACTATCTCGCGCCAGCGCATCAATGACCTGGTCAGTCAGAATTTCCCAGCCCCTGCCGGCATGGCTCCCTGCCCTCCCCTCCTCTACGGTCAAAACCGCATTCTGAAGAAAAACTCCTTGCAAAGCCCAGAATGACAGGTCTCCGGATACCGGACACTGATCAGAGTATTCGCGGCGAAGTTCCTTAAAAATATTTTTAAGGGAAGGCGGAACAGGGCACTTGGCAGACACGGAAAAAGCCAGCCCCTGAGCCTGCCCCCTCTCATGATAGGGATCCTGCCCCATGATGACGACCTTCACGGCATCACGCGGCGTCAGTTCGAAAGCCCTAAACGGGGTCGGAGGGTAGATGACGGCTCCCTGCTCTGATCTTTCCTTTAAGAACCTCTCCAGCCTGAGGCCCGGCTCTGAAAGAAAAAAATTTTTTAAAAGAGGCTCCCACCCGTTGGCTGAGCACCCTTCAGGCCACAGCATAAAAAAGCTCCCTCAGCCCGGCCCCGGGGTCAGCTTTCCGCATAAAGGCTTCCCCAACCAAAAAAGATCGGATTCCGATCTGCCTGAGCCTTGACACATCGGCCCTGTCGTGGATTCCACTTTCACTGACAAGCCATCGGTCCGAAGGCACCAGCTGCTTGAGACGCACCGTCGTCTCGAGACTCACCTCGAAAGTATCCAGATTCCTGTTGTTGATGCCAATCAGGGCACGGGGAATTTCCAGTGCCCTTCCCAGTTCCTCCTCGTCGTGAGACTCAACGAGAACGTCAAGGCCCTGTTCTTCAGCGGCCTGCGCCATCTCGCTGAGCTGCGCGGAAGACAAGGCGGCGGCGATCAAAAGCACGGCATCCGCCCCCCAGGCCCGGGCCTCGAGGATCTGATAAGGATCTGACAGAAAATCCTTCCGCAGTATCGGCAGTGATGAACACGCCCGCACCTGCATCAGAACTTCACTTGATCCAAGGAAATATCCCTCTTCGGTGAGCACCGACAAACAGGCCGCACCGTTCCTTTCATAGGACTTGGCAATTTCCTGCGGGTTGAACTTCGGACGAATCAGCCCTTTTGACGGGCTCGCTTTTTTGATCTCTGCGATGACAGAGCAGCCGCTCAAGGACGCCTTCTCTGCCAAAGCTTTAGAAAAAGCATGCCGGGGCCTGACAGGCAGTTCCTCAATCTGCCGCAGCAGCTGCGCTTCGGGCACTGCACTTTTGCTTTCCTGCAGCCGAAGTTCCTTTTCTTTCCAGATCGTTTTCAATATTCCCTGCATGCCGGCCCCTTAGTTCATTGCCGCTAACAATTAATACCTAACCGGAGGTTCGGTCCCGGCAAGCTCGTTTGTTTTCGCGACATATGCGCGCATTTTTTCCAAAGCGGCCCCGCTGTCGACAGCTTCCCGGGCCTTTTGAATTCCTACGGCAATGGAAGGAACTATGCCTGCCGTATAAAGCCCGACGCCCGAGTTGAAAATCACCACTGTCTTTGCCGGGGTGTTTTCGCCATGAAGGACGTCCAGCATCATTTTTACAGACTCTTCGGGGCTGTTGACCTGGAGATGGCGGACAGAGCTCATCGGCAGGTTGAAGTCTTCCGGATGGATGTCGTATTCACGAATCTTCCCGTCGATTAATTCGCCAATCATGGTTTTAGCACCAAGACTGACCTCATCCATTCCATCGCAACCGTAGACAACCAAAGCGCGCCGCAGTCCCAAGTCTTTCAAAACCCGTACGCAAATGCCCACTAGATCCTGATGGAACACGCCCAACATTTCGCAGCCGGCATTTGCAGGGTTGGTCAGAGGCCCCAGAATATTGAAAATCGTCCTGACTCCCAACTCCTTACGGACGGGAGCCGCGTACTTCATGGCCGCATGATGCAGCGGAGCAAACATAAATCCCGTGCCCGTCTCCTCGATGCACTGCGCGATCTGCTCGGGGGTGAGCATGATGTTTCCGCCGAGAGCCTTCAGCGCATCCGCAGCCCCAGACTTCGAGGAAACAGACCCGCCGCCGTGCTTGGCAACCCGTCCGCCAGCTGCAGCGATGACAAACATCGAGGTCGTGGAAATATTGAACGTTTTCGCCCCGTCTCCGCCAGTCCCCACAATGTCCAAAAGCGTTTCCGAGTTCTTGACTACCACTTTCTTGGAGAGCTGGCGCATTACTTTTGCCGCCGCCGTAATCTCACCGATCGTCTCTTTTTTTACCCTCAGGCCGATTGTTAGACCAGCAATCTGCGCCGGAGTCAGTTTCCCGGTCATGAGCTCCATCCAGATCTGAGTCATTTCATCCGGGAATATTTCCCTGTGCTCAACCGTTCTCTGAATGGCCTCTGAGATAGTAATAGTCATTTTTACCTCGCAGTTAAGAGTTTAAAGATCACTGATTATTGCCCGAAGAACCGGGGGAGAACCGCAGAAAACTACTCAGGGCCCCGATCCGCGTATGCAAAAGGTTAATCCGGCAGGCAATCATCTGATTCCCCGCTCCGGTTCCACTGCCCATCATCGCACTTTCGAAACCGCACTCCTTCTTGGCGTAGAGTTCGAATGCGCTGTTCGCTGAGCTGAGCATCGATGTCAAACCGCCCGCACGCTTGTGCTTTTTCTGCCCGGCTCCATAGGGCTGGCCCTCGCGGTCAGACAGCTGCGCAGACAGCTTCTCAAGGATTTCCTCGTATTCGCGCTGGGTTTGGTCCAACTCCTTTTGAAGGCACTGGCGGACCTGAACCCGATTTTCCGCATTCTTGTAGCACTCAGACAATGCCTCTGCTTGGACAGATGCGGACACCAGCATTAAAAATGATGCACTCGCGCAAAATGCACATTTTCCAAACGCCATTTTCTAAATCCTTACATCAAGGAAATTCTTGAGCATCTCCATCCCATGTTCCGTAGCGATGGACTCCGGATGGAACTGAACGCCCTGGATATCGTATTTCTTGTGGCGAACCCCCATGATCTCTCCGTCCGAGGATGTTGCCGTCACCTGAAGGCAGGGAGGAAGCGCATGAGGATCGATCACCAGCGAATGGTATCTTGCAACCGAAATACCCTGCGGCAGCCCTTTGAAAACGCCCTCGTTGGTATGTTGGATGACATCAGTCTTGCCGTGCATCACGCGACCGGCGAGCGAAATTCTTCCCCCGAAGACCTCGCCAATCGCCTGGTGCCCGAGGCACACCCCCAGAATTGGCAGTTTGCCTGCGAAATATTTGATCGCCGATTCCGAGATGCCTGCATTTTTGGGGACGCTGGGACCCGGAGAAATGCACAAATAATCCGGCTTGAGGCGTTCAATTTCTTCAAGCGATGTTTCATCGTTCCTAAATACCCTGACGTCCTGCCCCAGCTTTCCAAAATACTGGACGAGGTTATAGGTAAAGCTGTCGTAATTGTCGATCATGACCAGCATGGCGTTCTCCTAAATTGCCTGTTCCAGCCCGTCTTCAACCATCTCTGCCGCCCTCAAAACGGCCCTAGCCTTGGTTTCAGTTTCCATGTACTCATTTTCCGGAATGGAATCTGCGACTATGCCTGCAGCCGCCTGCGCATACAGCATCTTGTTTTTGATAATGGCTGTGCGAATGGCAATGCACATATCCATGTCCCCGGCATAGGAAAAGTAACCGACGGCTCCGCCGTAAATGCCGCGCCGAACGGGTTCGAGCTCATCGATAATTTCCATGGCCCGGATCTTGGGGGCACCGGTGAGCGTACCGGCGGGAAATGAAGCCTTAAAGACATCAAAATTTGACAGCCCCGGGCGAAGACGTCCTTCGACCTCGCTGACAAGGTGCTGAATGTGGCTGTATTTTTCTACGACAAACTTATCCGGGACATTGACCGAACCAATTTCCGCGATGCGTCCAATATCGTTGCGGGCCAAGTCGATGAGCATCAGATGCTCGGCTTTCTCCTTGGGGTCAGTCTTCAGATCATTTTCAAATTTCTGGTCCTGCTGCGGCGTCAGCCCCCTCCTGCGCGACCCCGCTATGGGGCGAATGTACACTTTCCGAGTGCCATCCGGCTCTCCTTCGCTTCGAACCAGAATTTCAGGAGAAGCGCCAACAATATGGAAGTCGCCAAAATCGTAATAGTACATATAAGGCGAAGGATTCAGAGAACGCAGCGCCCTGTAAAGGGATATCGGCTCATTGGCAAATTTTCTGGCGATCCTTTGCCCGATCTGAACCTGCATTACCTCCCCCTGAGCGATATATTCCTTAGCCTTTTGAACCGCGGCTAGATAATCCTTTTTTGCAAACTCCCGGATTTCCGCCTGGCGCACACCAGGCCCCACATACGGATTTTCAGTCGCCCTGTGCAGTTTCTGCCGGAGTTCCCGCAGACGGTTTACGCCCCTGGAATAAGCTTCTGGCTGATTGGGATCGACATGGATGATCATGTAAATACGGCCGGAGATATTGTCAACCACCGCTATTTCTTCTGTCAGAAGAAGCACGATATCCGGAACACCCAGGTCATCCTTCTTGGGCGCCCCCAGCTTCTTTTCAATCAGACGAACCGTGTCGTAGCCCAGATACCCCACGAGTCCGCCGCTGAATCTCGGGAGACCGGGGCGCGGGGCTACTTTAAAGCGATGGAAGTACTTCTCAATGGCTTCCAGAGGGTTGCCGTCCAGCACTTCGATGACTTTCCCATCCTCAACGACGCGGGCCCTCGAATCCTCTCCGTTGATCCTTACTTCAATTCTCCGGCGGGCCGGCAGACCTATGAATGAGTAGCGCGCAAACCGCTCGCCTCCTGCCACTGATTCCAGCAGAAAGCTGTTGGGCCGGTCAGCCAGTTTTCTGTAAATAGACAAAGGGGTGTCCAGGTCGGCTAGGCACTCCGCAACCAGGGGAATACGGTTGTAGCCTTCTGAGGCCAGGGCTTTGAATTCAGATTCGAGCATAGGGTACTCCTGCTAAATCGTCTGCCCCTGTCCCGGCGAGCCCGGGGCCCGCCTTGGTAAAAAATCAATAAGGAGCAAACAAAAGAAATACGGAAAACAAGGGAATTCCCCGGAAAACACGCAGGGAATTGATACGGCAGAAGCTTAGAGACGCCAAGACCATGCCCCCCGGGTGTGCAGACGGATCGACGCTGCCACCCGGCTGATGCTTTCAAATGAAACCGCAAACATCAACATGATCTAGCCAAAGAAAAGGATGAGAGAGGATCAGCGCTGCATCTGTTTCAACGCTTCACCAATGTTGTCAAATATAGCACTAAAACCATTTTCGGAGGCCCACCTGTCTATGGGTGTTAGAGCAACGCGATAATGTCACGGAAAACTACGGGACTATGTCATGGTCCGGCAACGCGACTCTGTCATAAGCCGGCAATCTGCATGACAGCCCCCGGCAAAGCGATTTTGTCACACAATCACTTCAGAGAGCCTGTTTTTTAGGAGTCGCACATGAAAAACTCGCTTCCTGAAAGAGCCCCGAAGTCCCAGACCGGCACAGAGGAGATTTTCGAACAGGTCGCCTACGGCCTGCTCTCGGTGCCGGAGGCAGCCAAAGCGATGAAGCTGAGCATTCGCCAGTTCTATCGCAGGCTGGCCGCCTGGAAAAGGGGCGAAGCCGCAGATCCGCCCCATGGCAACAAAGGGCGGCCCCCGAGCAACCGCCTGCCAGACGATATTCGTTTAAAAATCATAGAACTGGCAGTTACAAAATATCAGGATTTCCCTCCGACGCTCCTGACTCAGTACCTTGTGAAAAACGAAGGGATCAAAGTGTCGAAGGAAACTGTTCGAAAGATTCTGAGAGAACTCAGCCCTCAGGCCTCAGAGCAGGGGCTCAGAAGAGCCGGTCATTTTCTGAGGCGCAGAAGGTCAAGGTTCGGCGAGCTGGTTCAGATCGACGGCAGCCCGCACAGATGGTTCGGCCCCGGTCAGAAAGAGTGCTCATTAATCGCGTTCATTGACGATGCGACCGGCAGAATCGCCGCTGCCGGGTTCTTTCCCTCGGAGACCGCGGCGGGCTATATGACCGTGCTGCTCCAATACATCAGGGCGCACGGAATCCCCCTTGCGCTATACAGCGATCGGCACGGCACTTTCCGCGCGTTGGCTCAGGGCCGGTCCAAAAATGTAGAGGGCACACAGTTTCAGAGAGTCTGCGACAAGCTTCAGATCGAGCAGATATTCGCTCAGAGCCCGCAGGCAAAAGGCCGGATAGAACGCCTGTTCAAGACGCTGCAGGGGCGCTGGCCGCATGAGTTCAGGGTCATGGGAATCGAAGACATGGCCACCGCCAATCAGCGCATGGACGAACTGATCAGGGATTTCAATCAGCGGTTTGGAATCGACCCAAGAGAACCCCTGAGCGCAAACTGTGCGGTGGCTGAAGAAAGTATGCCCGAGATTGAACGCATATGCGCCTGGTGGCACGAACGCGTTCTGAGCAAATCTCTGAGCGTCTCCTTCGGGGGGTCGATCCTGCAGCTCAAGAATGCGAGCGCTCGGAAGTTTGAGCTGATGGGCAAGAAAGTCAGCGTCATCGAGTACCCGGATGGCCGTGCGCCGGAAATGGTCTACCGGGATGCACGGGGCAAAGAACATCTGCTCTGCTTTGAAGCCCGGAAAAGAAAAACGCTCGAGCGCACGGAATACCTTGAGTCATCGAAGACCATAGACGCATGCCTGGATCGAATCATTGAGAAGGAAGATTTGCGACCCAACGGCTTCGTCATGAAGCTGGAATGCGAAATGGCTGAAGCGAAGCAACGGCAGGCCCAGAGAAAAGAGCGTGACCAAAAGGCCCGTGAACTCGAAGAAAAGCTGAAGCAGCGGAAAAACAGATCTGGCAAATAATGAAATCAACACAGGCTCTCAGAAGATCTTTTTTCCCAACCTGCCCACAGCCCGCACGGGCTTCAGCCCATTTGAGGCGAGCGCCCGACAGAGCGTGGGCAGGGTGTTCTCCATGAAGACGATAAAGGGCCCCAGGGGGCTCTCAATTTCTGTCTTTGGCGGAGAATTTTTGGTGTCATAATCGCTTTGCTAGGGTGTGACATAGTCCCGTTGTGCTGGCATGTGACATTTTCCCTTTGCTCTAACAGCCCACCTGTCTATGGGCACGCCCTCGTTATAGCCGGTTCTGACCAGAACGGACTGCATTCCCGCAGCTCTGGCGGCCAAAGCGTCATTTCGGGAATCGCCGAACATGGCGCATTGCCCCGCAGGAACGCCCAGCCTACGGGAAGCCAAAAGAAGCATGTCCGGTGCGGGTTTCGGGGAGAGCCCGCCGTCAGGAGAGATTCGCAAATTTTCCGGGAAAAACCCTTCCAGTTCTGTTTTTTTAAGAACGTCTCCAATCAGAGCACCAGCCTTGTTTGTCACCAAAGCAAGCGGAATGCCGTCTGCCCGTAAGGCAGCCAGCGACTCTTTTACCGTAGGCATCAGCCGGGTATGCGCGTTTCCGGAAACGGAAAGTGCGTTCACATAGTCCCTTGTGAATTTCTGTATCTCTTCCTCCCCCGCCCCCGGCAGCCTCGCTTGAAGAACCCGCTGAGCTAGATTGACCACTCCTTTCCCGATATAGCGGCCGACCTCCTCCTCGCTCATCGAGGCCAGATGCCATTTCCTGAGAACCTGCTCGATTCCAAAATGCAGATCCGGCAGCGAATCCACCAGAGTTCCATCTAGATCAAACAAAATGGCTTCGATTTTTTCTAAAGACTGCACGCTCACGAACAGCACCTTTTAAATCCCCGATTTACCAATTTCGTCGCGCATGCTCCGCATAGCCTGCCGATAGCCGTCCTTGCCCTTCTGTCCGAATATGGCCGACCCTGCAACAAAAGTATCCGCACCGGCCGCGGCGATGCCGGCAATGTTTGCGACTTTGACGCCTCCGTCGACCTCCAGGCGGATCATGTGCCCTGTCTCACTTTCATGCTGATTCAGGACTTTTCTTGCTGCCTTTATTTTCGAAAGGCAGGAGGGGATAAACTTCTGCCCACCAAAGCCCGGATTGACGCTCATGAGAAGAACCATATCCACTTTATTCAGCACATAGTCCAGACAGGAAAGAGGGGTCGCAGGGTTAAGGGCGAGCCCTGCATGAATTCCAAAGGAGCGGATCAGCTGAAGCGTGCGGTCTATATGCCTGCACGCCTCAGCATGAAAAGTAATCCAATTGGCGCCCGCCTCGGCAAAGGAACCAACCAGCGCATCGACAGGCTCGACCATGAGGTGCACATCGATGTCAACCGAAGTGTAGGGACGGATTGCTTTTAAGACGCAGGGACCGATGGTTAAATTAGGAACAAAATGGTTGTCCATCACATCAAAATGAATCCAGTCAGCTCCTGCTTCCACGACGTCTTTGACTTCCTCCCCCAGCCGGGCGAAATCTGCCGACAGGAGAGAAGGGGCTATGAAAATTTTTTTCATCCGCTTTTCCTTTCGTTAAAGGGTATTGTTATTTTAAAAGACCCCCGAGGTTTTCTTTTGCACCCTTTTCTTGCTTTGTTTATATAAAAGAGACTATCGTGAACTTTCAGCCGCTTCGCTGGATTCCGTCCTTCGTTCTGGCCGGCATCGCCAGCCTCGCACTTTTCGGCTGCCAGAGCGTTCAGCCGCCCTCAGCCCAGCGCAACCGCGTCAGTCACATGCCCCGGTTTGAGCCCGCCTCCTTCTCTGATTTCCAGCAGGTTTCGGCAAAAGACTGGGAAAATGCAAAGAGATCTTTCCAGTCTTCCTGCGCGTTGCCAGGATTCAGACAGTCTTCGCTCTGGGGACAAAGCTGCGCTTCTTTAGAGAATCAGAGCTCTGCGCTGGACTTCTTTTCCAACAGCTTCACAATCTGGAAAATTCTGGATGAAAAACACACGGACGGCGCCTCTTCTTTGTCAGCTACAGGTTTACTCACCGGCTATTACGAACCTGTCCTGAAAGCCTCGCTGAAACGGACGGCTCAGTACTCCTGGCCGGTCCTCTCTACTCCTCCGGACCTGATAGATGTTGACCTAGCCACTTTGTACCCCGAATTGAAAGGAAAAAGAGTCCGGGGAAAACTTTCCGGCCGCAGGCTCATCCCCTATGACGACCGGCATTCCATTGACGAGCGAAGAGATCTTTACCCATATGCGATCGCCTGGCTGTCAGATCCGATTGACCAGCTTTTTCTGCAGATTCAGGGATCCGGCCAGCTTCAGATTCCTGGGAGAGGGGTTATCCGAGTCACTTACGCTGACCAAAACGGCCATCCATACAAAGCCGTGGCGCAATGGCTCATCAGGAAGGGATACATCACTCCCAAAGAGGCATCCATGCAGGCCATCAGGGCCTGGGCCAAGAACAATCCAGGAGAAATCCGCAGCCTGCTTGATTACAACCCCAGCTATGTATTTTTCAGGCAGGACTTAACCGCCCGGCCTGGCCAAGGGCCCCGCGGAGCACAGGGCGTCCCGCTGACACCCCTGGCCTCCGTCGCGGTCGACCGCAGCATATGGAAATATGGGAGTCCGTTCATTCTTCAAGTGAGCCAGAGTTCTCCGGACATTCACTTTGTAAGGCCGGTCATAGCCCAGGATACTGGAGGAGCCATCAGAGGCATTCTCCGCTTCGATTATTTCTGGGGCTCAGGCGACAAGGCGGGGGACATGGCCGGAAGGCAAAAAAGCCAAGTCTCCGCTTGGATTCTGGTTCCCCGTGGCCACCGGCCGGAAGAGCTTCTCCGGCCCTGAGCCGGGACGGCCCAGATATAAACTCCAGAGATGGGCGCCCCTTGGCAGCACTTTTTCATAGCAAATCAGACACCCACGCTCTGCGGAACTGGGCCGCCAGTCCGTCTTTGAAGCTGTCAACCTACTTAGTTTTTTGAGGAATCGGGGATTGGCATTCAAGAAATCGCACTAGAGGCTCAAATAAAATTGGATTTTTATGAAAAACTGTGCTAGGATATTATCCTCTCGCGTGGTCAGGTAGCTCAGTCGGTAGAGCAACGGACTGAAAATCCGTGTGTCGACGGTTCGATTCCGCCCCTGACCACCACCTATGCAAAAGAGCGCCATGCGATTCAATCGCTTGGCGCTTTTTTTTTGGCTTAATTAACTTAGCCTGATGAATTTAATTGTTTTCAAGCCTATTTCTCACTCATGCCGTCCTTCCTGTCTGGCATCCTTCGAAAGCAACTTAGGAACCTGACGCAGTTCTCCTAAAGTAACCCGATCGTATCCTCCGAGATCCTTTAAAGTTCTTACGTCCGAGAACCCCGCCTCGGAAAACAGCCTCCGGCAGGGAGCGCCCTGATCAAAGCCATGCTCTACGGCCAGCCAACCGCATGAGGAAAGAAATCTCGGAGCCTTGTGAATGATCTCCGTCAGGTCATCCATCCCCTTCGGTCCGCTTACAAGCGCACCTTTCGGTTCATAGCTGAGATCTGCCAAATAAGGGCTTGCTTCCGCAACATACGGCGGGTTTGAAACAATAAGCTCAAAGCGGCTCCCTTCAGGGATTTGGTCAAACCACCGGCTCTTGAAAAAAAGAACGTCTGTTCCTGCGGCGTTGCCTGCGGCCACCCGCAGGGCAGGCTCGGAAATGTCGCAGCCCGTCACCCGGGCCGAAGGATTTTCCCTCGCAATGGTCACGGCTATGCAACCGCTCCCGGTCCCCAAATCCAGCACTCGGGGCGATTTGAACGGCTCCAGGATATGAAGTGCTGTTTCCACCAGCAGCTCCGTATCGGGCCGGGGGATCAGAACATCGGGCGTGACTTTAAAAGCCCTGCCAAAAAACTCCTGCTCTCCCGCGATATAGGCGTAAGGCTCGCCTTTAAGCCTTCGTTGAACTACCAGCCGGTAGGCCTGCTCCTGCGAAGCGGAAAGTTCCATCTCCGGGTGAGCAATTAATTTTTCAACGGGCACGCCGAGGACATAGGCGAGGAGTAACCGGGCCTCAAAGCGGCCTAGCCTGGAGCCAGCTTCCTGAAGAAGGCAGCCTGCCTGCATAGTGTCCGGCCCTTAGCTCTGGCGCCCGGCCATCTCGGAGAGCAGCTTGGCCTGATGTTCCGTAATCAGAGCCGAAATAATCTCATCCAAATCGCCGTCCATGATCTGATCGAGCTTATACAGCGTCAAGTTAATCCGGTGATCCGTAACTCGTCCCTGCGGGAAGTTATAAGTTCTGATCCTTTCAGAACGATCCCCGGACCCTATCAGGCTCTTGCGTTCTGAGGCTTCCGCCTCCTGCTGTTCTGCCACTTTTTTAGCGTAAAGCCGAGCGGCGAGCACCTGCATCGCCCGCTCCTTGTTCTGCCTCTGGCTTCGCTCGTCCTGACATTCCACGACCAAGCCGGTGGGAAGGTGGGTTATGCGGACCGCAGAGTCAGTTTTCTGCACATGCTGGCCACCCGCCCCCGAAGCCCGGTACACATCGATTCTCAGCTCCGAGGGATCTATTTTTACAGCCTCCACCTCGTCGAGCTCCGGCAGCACGGCGACTGTGCACGCAGAGGTGTGGATCCGTCCCTGGGACTCCGTCACAGGCACTCGCTGCACCCGGTGGCCGCCGGATTCAAATTTGAGCTTCGAGTAGGCTCCCCTGCCAATAACGCGGACAATGACCTCCTTGTAGCCTCCCAGATCGCTTTCATTCTTAGAGACTATTTCAGTTTTCCAGCCCTGTCGCTCGGCGTAACGCAGATACATGCGAAGAAGATCACCTGCAAAAAGAGCCGACTCATCCCCGCCGGTGCCTGCCCGGATTTCCAAGAAAATATTCCGATGGTCGTTGGGATCGGTCGGAAGAAGCAGCACTTTCAACTCGCTTTCCAATTCCGCCAGCCGCTTCTTGCCTGCGAGAAGCTCTTCCTGAGCCAGAGCCTTCATATCCGGGTCGGACAGCATCTCCTCGCAGTCGGAAACCTGCTGCTCCACTTTCTGGTACTCGCGCGCTTTCTGCGCCACAGGCTCGATTTCCGCCCTTTCCTGGGAGAGCGCACGATACTTGTCTATGTCGCTGCAGACTTCGGGAGACGACAGCATCGCGTCTATCTCTTCCAGCCTCCTGTCCAGAGCCCTCAGCCTGGCTCGCATTGATTCGTTCATCATGAGGAGTCTTACCGTCAAAAAAGAGGTTGGGATTTAAATCCCCAAAACTCAGGAAGCGCCGTTTTCGGACCTGGGCAGATAGAACTCCCGGAGAATTCCTGCCGCCTTGGCTCGCTCCGCCGGCGGCAGCCCGCCCCCGTCGCGCAAAAGCACAGTGGGGGAATGCAGGAACTTTCGCGTCAGCGCCCTGGAGAGCTCCTCCAGCACAGTTTCAGCTTCCACCCCGGCGGCCAGTCTTTGACGAGCCTTCTGCAGTGCTTCCTGACGAAGCTGCTCTCCCCTGCCGCGCAGAGCGCGGATTTCAGGGACGGCCTCACGCGTGGCAAGCCAGGCCTCAAAATCCCTGACACGCATTTCAATAATGGCCTCCGCCTGCGAAACCGCCACGCGGCGGCTCTCCTTGCCGTAGGCCACGACTTTTCCCAGATCATCGACCGTATAGAGGTAGACATCCTCCAGATTCGAGACCTCCGGCTCCACATCACGGGGAACAGCCAGATCGATGATCAGAATCGGGCGGTGCCTGCGCTGGGCGACAGCGCGCTGGATCATACCCAGGCCGATAATCGGCAGGGCCGATGCTGTGCAGGTGACGATGATGTCAAAATCCGAGATGATGTCAGGCAGGGACTTGAGCTCAGCCGCCTCGGCCTGAAAGCGCCGCGCAAGCGCTGCGCCTCGGTCAAGGGTGCGGTTGGCAATCACAACTCTGGCGGGATGCTGCGCACAGAAATGAGCGGCGCACAGCTCAATCATCTCTCCAGCACCGACAAACAGAATCTTTTCCTTGGAAAGATCGCCAAACAGCTGGGAGGCCATCCGGACTCCGGCCGCGGCGAGTGAAACCGAGTTGGAACCAATGGCGGTCGCAGTGCGCACTTCCTTAGCAGCTGCAAAGGTGCAGTCAAACAAATGTCCCAGCATCAGGCCGATCGCCTTCGCCTGCCTTGCCTCCCTCCAGGCTTTTTTGATCTGGCCGACAATCTGAGTCTCGCCAAGCACCATGGAGTCAAGTCCGCTCGCGACCCTGAAGGCGTGTCTTGCCACATCGGCCTGCCGAAACTGATAAGTGTGGGGAAGGAGTTCCCGAAGGCTGAGTCCCTTCATATCCGCAACAAAGGGAACCAGCTTTTGGGCAGCCAGGGATGCGTCCTCAGCCGAAAAGAAAAATTCTGTTCGGTTGCAGGTCGAAAGAATCATCGCCTCCTTTACGGCGCCTTCAATTTTCGGAGCGAACGCATCCAGCACGGCTGGAAGCGCCTGCGCTATTTCCTCCGATGTAAAGGAGACGGACTCCCGAACAGCGAGCGGGGCTGTTTTATGGTTTAAACCTATGGCTAAGAGTTGCATTGCAGAATTTTCCCAGGCTCTTGCTAAAGAGCCCGGGGAGGGTCATATATCTTCTTTATTCAGGGCCAAGCGGCTTTTTCTTCTGTTAAGAAAAGCAGACCACGATTATATGATCCTTTCCAAATGCCTCCGTGCCCATGCGAGCTAGTGGCTTTTATACACCTCTTTTCTGATTTTACTATTATAAATGAGAGATTCTTAAAATCTAAATCAAAAACAATAAATTACCTCTCATCAGTCTTCCAGGAAGGACTCTCCCATCAAATACTTGTCCACGGCTTTCGCAGCATGGCGACCTTCCGCAATCGCCCTGACCACCAGGCTCTGCCCCCTTCGCATGTCTCCGGCCACGAAGACCTTGGGCACATTCGTCTGATAAGCCGAGGCCCCGGCAGCGGCAGCGCGTGCGTTTCCCCTGAGATCCTTCTCCACTCCGAAAGCGTCCAGCACTTCTGCGCTCGGATGCACGAATCCCATGGCTAGAAACGCAGCCTGGACGGGGATTTCCACTTCGGTGCCAGGCTTCTCCTTGAACACCCGGCGCCCCGTCACCGCATCATGCGACCACTCGAGCTGAACCGCCTTGACCGCGCGGAGATGGCCTTTTTTATCGCCCAGGAATTCCTTGGTGCCGAAACACCAGCGGCGCTCGCATCCCTCCTCATGGAAAGCCGAGGTCCGAAGAATCCTCGGCCAATCCGGCCAGACCGCAAACCGATCCGCTTTTTCAGGCGGCTCGGGATTGATTTCAACCTGCATGACGGAACGGGCGCCCTGCCTGTGCGCAGTGCCCACCACGTCGGCCCCGGTGTCACCGCCGCCGATGACGATGACATCCTGATCCTTAACGCTGATTTTTGACTTTCCTTCTCCTGAGACCTCCCGGTTGCAGGCCTGCAGAAGCTCCAGAGCAAAATGCACTCCCTGAAGCTTGCGGCCCGGAACATCGAGATCGCGTGGCACCTCGGACCCGCCGCAAAGGACGACCGCGTCATAGGCATTAATAAGATCTGATGCCGCTATTTTCTTCTTGGCCTTGGAGCCAACGCCCGGAGAAAAACGGTCGGATCCCACCGCAGTGGAGACCACAAACTTCACGCCTTCTGCCTTCATCTGTTCGAGTCTGCGGTCCAGCACCGACTTGGAAAGCTTGAAATCCGGGATTCCAAACCTGAGGAGCCCGCCCGGGCGTTCGTTTTTTTCGTAAACGGTCACATCGTGCCCGGCTCTCGCCAGCTGCTGGGCGCAGGCGAGGCCGGAAGGCCCTGATCCGACGACAGCCACTTTTTTGCCGCTTTTCTCTCTGGGAATCAGGGGCACAACCCAGCCCTCTTTCCATGCGCGCTCCACAATGGCATTCTCAATGGCCTGGATGGTCACGCTGGAATCTTTTGCGAACCCCAGGGAGCAGGACCCCTCGCACAAAGCCGGACAGACCCGGCTGGTGAATTCTGGGAAATTATTGGTGCTCGCCAGGCAGAGCCAGGCCTGCTTCCAGTCGCCGCGCCTGACATCGTCATTGAACTCGGGAGCCAGGTTGTGAACAGGGCAGGCCTGCGCACAGAAAGGCGTGCCGCACTCCATGCAGCGTTCGGCCTGCTCGATGGCTTTTTGCGGGGACAGCGTATGCCGGAACTCGCTCCAGCGCACAATCCGCTTCTCGACAGGATCCTCGGCCCGCTCTTCTCTCGCTATTTCCATAAAGCCGCGATTATTTATCATTTTTAAGGCTCCTTTCAGTGGATGAGGCCGGCTTGAAGCACTTTGCGGTACTCAAGGGGGAATATCTTGACGAATCTCGCCCTAGAAACCTGCCAGTTGTCCAGAAGCTCCTTGGCCCTTGCGCTGCCCGTATATCTGTAGTGGCTGGCGATCAGCTCGTGGAGAAGCTCCTCGTCCGTGCGGCCCTGGTGCCACAGGGCGCGGCTTTCATTTCTCTCCTGCTCGGCCGAGGAGGGCACGCGCTCGAGCATGACCGAGGCCGAATTGCAGCGTCTTTCGAAGTCCCCCTTGTCGTCGTAGACGTATGCGATTCCTCCGCTCATGCCCGCAGCGAAATTCCTACCTGTTTCCCCGAGCACGACTACCGTCCCGCCGGTCATGTATTCACATCCGTGGTCCCCGCAGCCCTCGACCACCGCCGAGGCACCGGAAAGCCTGACTGCGAAACGCTCGCCAACCACGCCGTTGAAGTACGCTTCGCCGGAGGTCGCGCCATAAAGCGTCGTGTTGCCCGCAATGACGTTTTCCGCACCGCGGCCGTGAAATTCGTCTGTACACTCCACGATGATTCTTCCCCCGCACAGCCCCTTGCCCACGTAGTCGTTGGCCTCGCCCTTCAGGTCGAGAGTAATGCCGGGAACAAGGAAAGCCCCCAGGCTCTGCCCCGCGCTGCCGTGCAGTTCAACATGGATAGTGTCATCGGGCAGTCCCTCCTTCCCGTACCTGAGAGCGACCTGGCTTGACAGCAGGGTGCCGCAGGTGCGGTTGACATTGTGGACATTGAGGGACATGCGCACCTTCTCGCCTTTTTCCAGGGCCGGCTTCGCAAGACGTATCAGCTCCCAGTCGAGACTCTTCTCCAGCCCGTGGTTCTGGACGGTGCTGTTGCGCCGCTCCTTCGGACTGGAAACCTCAGGCTCATAGAGCACTCTCGAGCAGTCGATCTTCGAGGCCTTGCCGCCCGCATCTGCGCGCTGCACCAGACAGTCTGCGCGTCCGATCATATCGTCGAAACGGCGGAAGCCGAGCGAGGCCATCAGCTCGCGCACCTCTTCGGCCACGAAGTGGAAATAATTCACCAGGTGCTCGGGCTTTCCGTGGAAGAGCGCGCGCAGTTCCGGATCCTGAGTTGCTATGCCGGCCGGGCAGGTGTTCAGGTGGCATTTGCGCATCATCATGCAGCCCAGAACCACCAGTGGGGCCGTGGCGAACCCGAATTCATCGGCGCCTAGCAGCGCTCCTATAACAACATCGCGGCCAGTCTTGATCTGCCCGTCAACCTGAATGCGGACACGGCTGCGCAGGCGATTCACCACCAGCGTCTGCTGCGTCTCGGACAGGCCGATCTCCCAGGGAGTCCCAGCGTGCTTGACTGAAGACAGGGGACTGGCGCCTGTGCCGCCGTCATGTCCGGAAATCACGATGTGGTCCGCTTTGGCCTTGGCTACACCGGCGGCGATGGTCCCCACGCCAGATTCGCTGACCAGCTTCACGGAGATGGAGGCCTTCGGGTTGGCGTTCTTCAGGTCGTGGATAAGCTGGGCCAGATCCTCGATGGAGTAAATGTCATGGTGCGGAGGCGGCGAAATAAGGCCGACGCCCGGCACCGAGTAGCGGAGCTTTGCAATATAGGGGCTCACTTTTTTGCCGGGGAGATGCCCGCCTTCGCCCGGCTTGGCCCCCTGGGCCATCTTGATCTGGATCTGGTCTGCTGACAGCAGGTACGTCTCCGTCACGCCAAACCGGGCCGAGGCCACCTGCTTGATCCGGGAGCGCAGGGAGTCTCCCTTTTTCAGATCAAGCCGTCCGGCAACGACGTCCTTGCCCAGGATATCGGCCAGCGTCATGCCGTCTTCGATGCCCGAGCTGCCCGTGCGCAGTTCCCTCTCGTAGCGCTTTTCATCCTCGCCGCCTTCACCAGTGTTGCTTTTCCCGCCGATGCGGTTCATGGCAACGGCGAGAGCCGCGTGCGCCTCCGCGGAGATAGAGCCCAGAGACATGGCCCCGGTTGCAAAACGCTTGACGATTTCATCCGCACTTTCCACCTCCGAGAGCGGCACGGCCGCCTCCGGCTTCAGCTTAAAGTCAAAAAGCCCGCGAATCGTCATGTGCCTTTTGCTCTGATCGTTGATGATCTGGGCGTATTCACGGTACCGGCCGTAATCGTTGAAGCGGGCGGCTCTCTGCAGGGCGCCGATGGCCTGGGGCGTCCACATGTGCTCCTCGCCCCTCGGCCTCCAGGCGTACTCTCCCCCGTCATCGAGCTGGAGGTTCATCGAAGGCGCCCGATGGAACGCCTCGTGATGCATGTTCACAGCCTCCTGCATGACATCGAAAAGGCCCAGACCGCCGATCGAGGAACGGGTTCCCTTGAAATACCGGTCCATCAGCTCCTGGGACAGCCCGATCGCCTCAAAGATCTGCGCGCCTCGATAACTCATGTAAGTGGAGATGCCCATTTTGGCCATGATTTTCGTCAGTCCCTGGTCAAGGGCATAAATGTAGTTCTCCACCGCTTTTTCACCGGTCAGGCCACCATGCGCGGAGCCGTCTCCGTAATAATCACGAAGCGTTTCAATAGCCAGGTACGGATGAACGGCTTCGGCTCCGAAACCGGCCAGGAGAGCGAAATGGTGCGTTTCTCTGGCACTTCCGGTTTCGACCACAATGCCCGTCTGAGTACGCAGCCCCGCCTTGATCAGGTGCTGGTGCAACGCGCTGGTGGCCAGCAGCGCGGGCACTGCCACCATCTTCTCATCAACTCCGCGGTCCGAGACGATGAGAATGTTAAAGCCGCTGCGGACGGCGTCCACGGCCTTCGCGCACAGGCTGGCAAGATGGGCCTCCACCCCGGCCGCGCCCCACTCCACCGGATAGCACAGCGACAGGCGGCAGGAACGGAACTTTCCGGCCGTGTATCTGGAAATTTGATTGATCTTCTCCATCTCCCCGTCGTTGAGAATCGGCTGGTTCACCACCAGGCGGCGCGGCGGATTCACGTTATTGATGTCGAGAAGATCGGGCTTGGGTCCGATGAAGCTGATCAGGGAAGTCACCATCTCTTCCCGAATCGGGTCGATCGGCGGATTGGTCACCTGAGCGAAAAGCTGCTTGAAGTACTGGTAAAAGGACTGGCTGCGCGACGACAGCACCGGCAGTGAAGTATCGTCGCCCATCGATCCCAGGGGCTCCTTGCGCTCCTCGGCCATGGGACACATCAGAACCTTCAGGTCTTCGGCAGTGTAGCCGAACGCCTGCTGCTCGCGGACAAGGGGAATCTTGCGCAGGTGCGGTAGCTTTTTCGGCTCCTCAATGGCCGACAGCTTGATGTTGATTTTCTGGGTCCACTCCTCGTAGGGATGCGCACCCGCGAGCTGTTTTTTGACTTCCTCGTCGCTGATGATCCTTCCAAGCCCGGTGTCAATCAGGAGCATCTTGCCCGGATGCAGCTTCTGCTTGCTCCGAATCCTTGAGTCCGGCACCGGGATGACTCCCGCCTCGGAGGCGAGGATGACGTAGTCGTCGTCGGTCTCCACATAACGGGCCGGCCTCAGGCCATTGCGGTCGAGAGTCGCGCCAATTCTCACTCCGTCGGTGAAGGCGATGACGGCCGGTCCGTCCCAGGGCTCCATGATGGCGGCGTTGTACTCGTAGAGGGCCCGCTTTTCGGGCTCCATGTCCTTTTCCGCTCTTTCCCAGGCCTCAGGGATCAGCATCATCACGGCATGCGGCAGAGAGTAGCCGCACATCACCAGCAGCTCCAGCGCGTTGTCGAGGCAGGCCGTGTCGCTCTGTCCTTCATAAATCAGCGGCGAGAGTTTTTTTAAGTCCTCGTCCGAGAGAACGGCGCTCTTCATCCCTTCTCGGGCCCTGATCCAGTTGAAGTTGCCCTTGACCGTGTTGATCTCGCCGTTGTGGGCGATGTAACGGTAGGGATGGGCGAGCTCCCAGCTCGGGAAAGTGTTGGTCGAAAACCTCTGGTGGACCAGCGCGATGGCGCTCTTGCACAGAGGATTGGCGAGATCCCGGTAGTAAACCCCCACCTGATCGGCCAGCAGCAGCCCCTTGTAAACCACGGTTCTCGTGCTCATGGACGGCACAAAATACTCGTGCCCGTGCGTGAGCTTGAGCGCCTGGATTTTGTGGCTCGCGCTTTTGCGAATGACATAAAGGCGCCGCTCGAGAGCCTCCTGCACCATCACGTCCGGGCCTCGGCCGATGAAAATCTGACGGATGACAGGCTCGCTCGCCTTCACCGTCGGGGAGGTCGGCATCTCGTGGTCGACCGGCACCTCGCGCCACCCGATGACCACCTGGCCCTCGGCACGCACGGCCCGCTCAAGCTCTTCTTCGCAGGCTCGGCGGCTGGCCGGCTCCCTGGGCAGGAAAATCATGCCGACCCCGTACTCTCCCGGCGGAGGCAGAGTGATGCCCAGCTGTCCGAATTCCGCCCTGAAAAGTTCATCGGGGATCTGAATCATGATGCCGGCGCCGTCCCCGCACAGGGGATCGGCCCCGACGGCCCCGCGGTGATCCAGGTTGTGCAGGATCTTCAGCCCCTGTTCGATCGTGCGGTGCGTCGCAACTCCCTTGATGCTTGCGACAAAGCCCACGCCGCAGGAGTCATGTTCATATGCCGGGGAATAAAGCCCCTTTTCTGCAGCCACGCGGGCCGCCTCTGCCTTTTTCATCGTTGTCTCCCTGCGCTGTTTTCGAACACCAAGGGCGTTCCGCGCTGATGGAATTCATTTTTGCCGCAGAGGCAGGGGATTCGCAACGACGTCGCCCCCTTGATATGTCCCTAATTTAAAATAATTGTGAAATAACTTGCTCTATAATAAGGGACATATCATATTTGTCGTAGAGACACCATCTTACCGCCGAGGCCTCCGCGGCCGGCCCGGCTTCCTGCCGGTCGGAACCCTGTCGCGAGGAACACCGCTCGAATCCATCCATTCCTTCGTACCAAAGGGGCGGCCCAGGCGGGTGGCGCAGCGCAGCTCGTCCAGCCATCTGCCGGACTCCGCCTTCATAAGAAAGTCCTGATATCTAGCCTGACGGTCGAACGGCGTGTTGCCCAAATCCCACCAGGATCTCGGAGTTTCGACATCAATCGCACCGGGAGTTCCCATCACACGGGCCGAGCAGCTCGACCAGCGGTAGTCCCACGGCCGTTCGCATATGCCCTGAAAGCAGGCCAGAGCGTCTACAAACCTCATCGCCCTCAGCTCCCAAGACGAGTCAATGGGACAGCTGTAATACCTGCCGGTCCACGGAGACCCGGTCAGGCGGTGCCGCTGGTTGTACTGCGGGACCCAGCGGCGGCCAAGGCCCTGCATCAGCAGGGCGAGAGCGCCTTTTTCGCGGGGCCGGACCAGCAGGTGCACGGAATCCGGCAGCAGGGACCATGAGAGAAGACTGACTTCCCGTTCTCTTGCTTCTTCCGAGAGCGCATGGAGCAGCATCACACAGTCGGCCTCGTCGAAAAAAACCGTCTGCCGCCCCCTGAGAGCTACATGATGGATTTCGCCCACCAGCTCTAAACGCGCCATTCTTGCCATGGAGGCCTCGGAAATAAAAAAACACCGAGGCGCCGCCCCGCAGCGATGCCTCAGTGCCTTCGTCCCTGCCCGAACAGCCGCACCGTTTCAGAGATGGGACCCCGTCAATAACCTGGTGCCCGTTGTCTGACTCGAACAGACGACCTTTCGCTTACAAGGCGAGTGCACTACCAACTGTGCTAAACGGGCAGGTATGGAACTATACCCGATTATTTGATTTTTTGTATGTTCAGCCGCTTCCCGCTCCCCGTCCGGGCGGGCTGAGCGTCAGCCGCGGGCTTGTAGTCCAGACAGAAGCCCGCCTCGGGACACTCGGCGGGATAAGCCGCTATCACGGCGCGGACCGGAACCCTGATTTCGCTAGCCTGCATTCCGAATCGCGCCGCAAAAGTGATCTCTTCATTGCCAAAGTCGGCGTTGTGAGCCGCCGCGGAAGAGACGTTCAGAACGATCTGTCCATCCCGAACGTACTCGCGCGGAACCTGCACGCCGTCGTCGACTTGGATGACAAGATAGGGACGCAGGCCATTGTCCTCGCACCACTGGACCATGGCCCGGATCAGGTAGGGCTTCAACGGGACTGCAGGGTGGAAATCGCTTGTATCGTTCATATCAGCGACGCATCACTTTTTCTGAAGGGGTCATGGACTCCATGAAAGCGGGCCGGGAGAACACTCTCTCCGCATAAATCTGGATCGCCTTCGCCGTCTTGGGCAGCTCGATCTTGTAGTAGTCAAGCCTCCAGAGAAGAGGGGCTATGCAGATGTCGAGCATGGAGAAATCCTCTCCAAGGAAATACTTGTTCTTGGAGAGGTGGCCGGAAAACTGCTGCAGCTGGTTGGCGATGCTCCTTCTGGCGACCGCCTTGTCTTTCTCGGCCGAGGCATGGTTCTCCAGGACGCGCACGGGCTGATAGAGCTCGCGCTCAAACCCGTAGAGGAACATGCGGGTGCGGGCGCGCGTGATGGGATCCGGCGGCATGAGCTGAGGATGAGGAAACCGCTCATCAATGTATTCGTCAATGACGTTGGCTTCATAAAGGATAAGGTCCCTCTCACTGAGGACAGGCACCGTCCCGTACGGAGTCATGGCCTTGACTTCGGGCGGGATGTTGAACATGTCCACATCGCGAATCTCGAAGTCCATGCCCTTCTCGAAGAGAACAAAGCGGCAGCGATGAGAAAAAGGATCCGTTGTGCCAGAATACAATACCATCATATGATGCTGTTTCCCCGATTGAAGAAAAGCCTTGTTCCTTTTAGTCAAGGAGAAAGACTTATGGTTCAGAAAACGGCTGTACGCCGTTTTTGATTTTAAAATAGCTATTTTAGAACTTTCAGCAAAGTGCCGCCAAAGCCAGCCCTTAGCGCAGCTCCGGCATCTGTTCTCATCAACCTAAAGGTACCACGATGGGCTTTTTAAAAGAATTCCAGGCCTTCATCTCCAAAGGCAATGTCATGGATCTGGCTGTCGGCGTCATCATCGGCGGCGCTTTCAACCAAATTGTCTCGAGCCTTGTGAAGGACATCATCAACCCGGTGGTGGGCTTCATCATCGGCAAACCGGATTTCCACAACCTGTTCTGGGTCATGAAGATGCCCGACGGCTACACCGGGCCCCAGACCTACGAGGCCCTCACCAAGGCCGGCGCCACCGTGTTCGGCTACGGCGCCTTCCTGACGGCGGTGATCCAGTTCCTCCTCCTGTCCCTGGTCATCTTCTTCATCATCAAGTCGATGAACACGATGCGCGAGAGACTCGAGCGCAAGCAGCCCCCCGCCCCGTCTGCCCCGGCGCCGGTTCCCGAAGACATCCAGCTGCTGCGGGAAATCCGCGACCTGATGAAGAAAAACGGCTGATTTTCCATCTCTCCCGGCCGTGCCGGGAGAGACGCCTCACTTGCTCTTCAGGGGAGGCCGCTCCTGCAGCGTCACCTGAGTCCTCCATTTCTTCCCGCCCCGATAGAACATCACCTCGACGGTCCGCCCGGGCTTGATGGCCGACACCTGCCGCATCATGGCCGCCACATCCGTGACCGGCTGCCCGTCCACCGACGTGATCAGATCCCCCTCGCGTATCCCGGAGGCCCACGCCGCCGCATCCTTCTTCACTACGGCGACCAGCACCCCCTGGCGTCCGCCCAGCTTCAGCTTGTCCGCAATTTCAGGCGTAAGGGCCTGAGGCACCAGCCCCAGGTACCCGCGCCGGACCCTGCCGCTCTTCATGAGGGCCGGCAGCACCTCGTTCACCAGCCGGGTGGGAATCGCAAAGCCAATGCCAACGGAGGTCCCCGCATTCATGTCGGGGGAAAAAATCGCGGTGTTGATCCCGATGAGCTGACCGGAAGAGTTGATGAGGGCCCCTCCCGAGTTGCCGCGGTTGATGGCAGCGTCCGTCTGAATAAAGTCCTCGAAGCTGTTCAGGCCGAGACTGTGCCGCCCAAGTGCGGAAACAATGCCCATGGTGACCGTCTGTCCGACGTTGAAGGGATTGCCGATGGCCAGCACAACGTCCCCCACCTCCAGGGTGTCGCTCGAGCCGAACTCAATGGGCGAGAGATCCTGCGCATCAACCTTGAGGAGCGCCAGGTCCGTCTCAGGGTCTATGCCCATCCTCCGGGCCTGGAACTCCCTGCCGTCATGCAGTGCAACAGAGATATCCGTCAGGTCTTCTATAACATGATTGTTGGTGAGGATGAAGCCGTTTCTGCTCACAACGACCCCAGAACCCAGGGGAGTAGCGCCGGAGGAGCGGGGAATGCCTGCCGGGTTCGTTCCGGCCGTATCCTCGTCTTCCTCGACGGCCTGCGTCGTATAGATGTTGACGACGGCTGGAGCTGCTTTTTTAACCGCTTCCGAGTAGGAAAGCACGGTCCCGCTCTCCCGCATGACCGGCAGGCTGGCAGCGTCAGGTCTGCCGTGGAAATGCTCCCACAAAACAACCGCCAGGCCGACCCCCGCGCAGACGGTGACCGTTTGGGCGAAAATAAGCCACAGGCGCTTCAACATAGAGGACTCTTTCCATGCAGACCCAGATGCTGGTTGACAAGCTCAACTCGCTGCTTGAAACCGAACGCTTCCATGATTATGCCCCCAACGGGCTGCAGGTCGAGGGCAGGAAGGAGACCGTCCGAATTATAACCGGCGTCACGGCCTGCCAGGCTCTGCTTGACGCCGCTGTCAGCCGGCAGGCTGACGCTGTGCTCGTTCACCACGGCTGGTTCTGGAAAAATGAAAGCCCCTGCATCACCGGCATCAGACGCAGGCGCATCCAAACCGCCCTGCAAAACGGGCTGAATCTGATCGCCTACCACCTCCCGCTCGACGCCCACCCCGCCCTCGGAAACAACGCGAGGCTGGCGGAAGTTCTGGGCATTCGGCCCACCGGCCAGTGGGGAGAGATGAGCCTCGGCTGGAAAGGCGTTTTAAAGAGCGGCCCGATGACGGCCTCCGGCTTTGCCTCCTTGGCAGCCGAAAAGCTTGCCAGGAAGCCCCTTCTCGCAGGTGATCCCGACCGAATGGTTCAAACGGTCTGCTGGTGCACGGGCGCCGCGCAAGGCTTCTTTGAGGAAGCTGCTGCTCAGGGCGCCGATCTGTACCTGTCCGGAGAAATCTCAGAGCAGACATTCCACCAGGCGAGGGAATCCGGTGTCCCGTATCTTGCCTGCGGACACCATGCGACGGAGCGCTTCGGCATCCAGGCTTTGGGCGGGTGGATTCGGGAAAACCTCGGGCTCGAGGTGGAATTCATCGACATCGACAACCCCGTTTAGGGGGCTGCGGCCGAATCCAGCGGTCCCGGGCGGAATTCGCCGCGCGGCCTCACTTCCCGGCCCCGGCTTCCTTTTCGCGCTTCTCGAGCTCTGCGATTTCCTCGCGCTCCTGCTCCATGAACGGCTTCGGATTCTTTTTACCAAAAATCTGGACAAGCCAGATGCCCGCCTGATAAAGAATCACAAGCGGCAGCGCCAGCAGGATCTGGGAAAGGACATCCGGAGGAGTGAAGATCGCCGCGAGCACAAAAGCTCCGACGACAACATAAGGGCGGGCCTTTTTCAGGGCCTGCAGCGAAGCGATGCCCACATGGTTGAGCACCATGACGATAATGGGCACCTCAAACGTCACCCCGAAGGCGAAAAAGAGGGTCAGCACAAAGCTGAAGTATGAATCAATGTCCGGGGCGAAATTGACCGACTCCGGGGAGAACTGGGCAATAAAGCGGAAAACAAATCGGAAAACAACGAAATAGCAGTAAACGATGCCCGCTGCGAACATCGCAACAGAAGAAACCAGAACCGGCAGAACCAGGCGCTTTTCCTGGCGGTACAGCGCAGGCGCCACATAAGCCCAGGCCTGATAAAGCACATAAGGCAGAGCGATCAGGAAGGCGACGAAAAGCGTCACCTTCAGCGGCACCAGAAACGGCGCGACGACGCCCGTTGACAGCAGTTTCGTTCCCTGCGGCAGCGCGACCATCAGCGGCATGGACAGGGCGTCAAACAGCTGCTTCATGAAGGGGGAAAGGATGAAAAAGACGATGATGATGGCCAGCATCGACTTGACCAGCCTGTTCCGCAGCTCGATCAGATGCTCGACGAGAGGCTGCTCGTTCCTCGGATCGTCTGGGGCTTCAATCGGAAGGTTTTCTTTTTTTTCGCTCATGGCATCTTTTTAGCGATAAATGCGGGGGCGGTTCGAACGGGCTCGCGGGGCATACCTGCGGTTGTTGCCCACGAACTGATGCCGGCTCATTTTCAGTTTTTCCCGAAGGTTTTCCACCTCCGCTGCCAGCTCGTCAACCGAGGGGCCGGAAATGTAGCGCTTTTCGAAGACATGCGGCTCCTGGGTCGTGTAGGAATCCGAATCATCGTTCCAAGAGAAATCGCTGCTGTCATAGGACTCGCCGGCGCCAGACCCGGAAGAGCTCTCCGCATCCGAAGAGCCGCCTGCCGCATCATCGGAAAAAGAGTCGATGCTCGTCGCCACCTTGCCAGAAGTGTCTTCGAGCGCCTTCTCCGCCTCCGTCATGTTTTTCTGGGCTTCCCCCGCAACTGAGTCGACATTTTTTTCAATGTCCTTGGCCGCGTTCTGAACCGTGGAATTCAGATCGGAAGCCACTTTCTGAGCGTCATCCTTTATTTTCTTCAGCTCAGAGAGCTCGGTTTCGCGATCTATGTCTTCCTTCATCTGCTGAACAAAACGCTGAGCCTTGCCAATCCACTGCCCGGCCGTTTTGGCAACCTCTGGCAGCTTCTCCGGCCCAAGCACGACCAATCCCACGACGCCGCAGACAACAAGTTCGCTAAAGCCAAAATCAAACATAGATGCCTAAAAATAAAAGAAGACGCCCCCGTGCGGCCCCATGGAAAGGGGGTACGGGGGGCAACGTCCGGCCAGCCCGACGAAATCAGGCCTGCTTGTCTTTCGCTGCGGCTTCGGCTTTCGCCGCCTCAGACTTCGCCGCCTCGGGTTTTGCCGCGGCTTCGCTCTTGGCAGCAGTCTTTTTGTCGTCTTCGGTGGCTTCGCTCATGCCTTCCTTAAAGCCCTTGATGGCGCCGCCCAGATCCTTGCCCATGTTCTTGAGCTTGCCGGTGCCGAACACCAGAACAACGATGGCAAGAACAATCAGCCAATGCCAGATGGAAAGAGAACCCATGATATTTAGCTCCTATGCCTGCTTCCAAGGACGGGGTCCGCCCAGAACATGGACATGCAGATGAGGTACTTCCTGACCGCCGTCGCGGCCTGTATTAATGACCACCCTGAAGCCGTTCCTGCACCCCAGGTCCAGGGCAAGCTTTCGGGCGAGACTTAGCATTTTACCCAAAAGCGCGCTGTCTTCGGAAGTGGTTTCCGCCAAAGAGGTGATATGGCGCTTGGGAATGATCAGAAAATGAACGGGGGCATGAGGATTAATGTCATAGAAAGCAAACAGTTCCTCATCCTCATAAATCTTTTTGCTCGGGATTTCGCCGCGGGCTATTTTGCAGAACAGGCAGTCCTCATTAGACATAAGCAGTCTCCCTTTGAAATTCTATCGGGCTTTGCGGCTGGCCTTTTCAACCAGGCCGGAAACGCCCTCCCTGCGGGCCAGCTCCGCAACAACATCCTCGGGGCGCAGCCCATAGCAGGACAGCGCCACCATGGAGTGGAACCACAGATCTGCCACTTCATACACCAGGTGGCTTTTGTCGCCGGAGCCATTGGCCACGTCCTTGGCAGCCATGATGACCTCCGAAGCTTCCTCGCCGATTTTCTTCAGCATGCCGTCGGGCGCCTTGGAAAACAGCTGCGCCACATAGCTTTTCGACGGGTCCGCGCCATGCCGCGAGTCAATTGTATCCGCGATTTCTTCCAGTACGCCCGAGCAGTCCCTGTTCATCGTTACTCTCCCTTCGGCCTGTGATGGTACATCTCTTCCGGGTCCTTGAGCACCGGCGAGTCTTCAACCCACCGCAGGCCCCCGTCCTGCTCGGCCAGCCTGCGGAAAAAGCAGCTCGCATGCCCGGTGTGGCAGGCCACGCCTCCAACCTGCTCAATCTCATACACCAGAGCGTCGCCGTCGCAGTCCAGATAAATGCCGAACACGTTCTGAACATTGCCGCTTTCCTCGCCCTTGCGCCACAGCCGCGAGCGGGAGCGGGAATAATACACGCCACGGCGGGTTCTCGCTGTTTCCTCAACAGCCTGCCGGTCAGCCCAGGCGAGCATCATGACGCGGCCGCTTGCGCGCTCCTGAGCAATGACCGGCACCAGACCGCGGGAATCAAAGCGAATGTCGTCAAGCCAGCTCATTCCCGGGCCTCCTCCGCCGGCAGGCGCATGCAGATGCCGCGGGAAGCCATGTAGCGCTTCGCCTCTTCGATGGTGTATTCGCCAAAATGGAATATGGACGCCGCAAGCACGGCATCGGCGCCGCCCTTCAGCACGGCATCGGCAAGATGGCTGAGATTGCCCGCGCCACCCGAGGCGATCACGGGGATGTCAACGGCCTCGCTCACCGCCCGCGTCAGGGGCAGGTCGAATCCCGCCTTCGTTCCGTCGGCGTCCATGCTGGTCAGAAGGATTTCTCCGGCCCCGAGGCCCTGCACGCGCTGCGCCCACTGCACGGCGTCCAGCCCAGTCGGCTTTCTGCCGCCGTGGGTGTAGACCTCCCAGCGCCCGTCGGCCGTCTTCTTCGCGTCGATAGCGCAGACGATGCACTGGCTGCCGTACAGGGCCGCGGACTCGCCGATCAAATCCGGATTTAGGACGCCTGCCGTGTTAATGGAAATTTTATCGGCGCCGGCGTTCAGCAGCCGCCTGATGTCCTCCACGCGGCGCACGCCTCCTCCCACCGTCAGGGGGATGAAGACCTGAGAGGCCACCCCCTCAATGACCGAGAGGATGATATCCCTCGCATCAGAACTGGCCGTGATGTCCAGAAAGGTCAGTTCGTCTGCCCCTTCCCTGTCATACCGGCGCGCAATTTCAACTGGATCGCCGGCATCCCGGAGATCCACAAAATTGGTGCCCTTCACCACCCTTCCGGCGGTGACGTCCAGGCAGGGAATTATTCGTTTTGCCAGCATGGCACACTCCCCGGCGGGCTGTCGATCAAAGCTTGTCGTCGTCTGACACGGGGCCGCCGCCCGTGACGTAGTTCAGCGCTTCCCTGAAGTCGAGCGTCCCCTCGTACAGCGCCTTGCCGAGGATGACCCCGGAGACGCCGTCGGCCTCCGCCTCCATCAGCGACACCACGTCGCCAATGTCTCTCACGCCTCCCGAGGCGATGACTGGCACTGAGGTCGCTGCAGCGAGCCTTCTCGTCGCCTCCACGTTGACCCCGCACAGCATCCCGTCTCTTGAGATGTCGGTGTACAGGAAGAAGGCCGGCCCAAGGTCCGCGAATTTCCGTGCGATCTCAAGAACGTCCACGCGGGAGGTCTTCTTCCACCCGTCGGTCGCCACCCTCCCGTCGCGGGCGTCCAGCGAGACGATGATGGCGTCCTGGAAAGCGCTGCAGGCATTGGCAAGGAAACCCGGCTGCTTGATGGCGGCGGTTCCGATCACCGCGTAGCGCAGCCCCTCGTCCAGGTAGCCCTCGATCGTATCGAGGTCCCGCAGCCCGCCCCCCAGGTCAATTTCCATAAGGCCGCCGTAGGAGCGGAGGATCTCGTTGATCACGTCCCGGTTGGCAGAGCGGCCGCTGCGGGCGCCGTCCAGATCCACCAGGTGCAGTCTTTTTGCCCCCATCTCAGCCCAGCGATAAGCCATTTCAACCGGGTTTTGGGAATAAACCGTGATGTCTTTGTCCAAATTGCCCTGTTTCAGGCGGACGCAGGCGCCGTCCTTGATATCGATGGCAGGGATGAGGTCAAGCACTTTTTTCACCTTCAGAGGTAAGAGTCAGAGGAAGGAAAGACTAAGGATTCCATTGGAGGAAATTCGAATAAAGCCGCAGGCCGTTCCCTGCGCTTTTTTCCGGATGAAACTGGGTTGCAAAGACGTTGTCCCTCGCCACCGCGCTGGCGTAAGGCAGGCCGTAGACCGTCATGCCGGCGATGAGGCGGATGTCCTCCGGACTGACGAAGTAGCTGTGCACGAGATAAAACCAGGCTCCGTCCTCGATGCCGGCCCACAGGGGATGGGCTGCGGCCTGGTAAACCCGGTTCCATCCCATTTCGGGGACCTTCAGCCTCTCGCCCGTCGACAGCCGCATGGCGGAAGCCGGAAAGCGGATCACCCGCCCGGGCAGAATGCCCAGCCCCTGGGCATGATCTTCCTCGCTTTCCCTGAACAGCATCTGCATTCCAATGCAGACCGCAAAAACCGGCTTGGAGGCCAGGGCCGAGCGGACGGCATCCTCCAGACCTGAGGCCTTAAGGTGCCTCATGCAGTCGCCCATGGCCCCCTGGCCCGGCAGCACGATGCGGTCCGCGCTTTCCACTTCCTTCGGGTCTGAAGAGACCTTCACTTCATCCCCGGACTGCGCGACGGCCTCCAGAGCCTTAGAGACCGACCTCAGGTTGCCGCTGCCGTAGTCGACGACGATGATTTTTCTCATAACAAACCTTTTGTGGATGGAATTATCCCCTTCATGCGCGGATCGGGCTCCACCGCCATCCGAAGCGCCCGACCGAAGGCCTTGAAGATGCTCTCGGCCTGGTGATGGGCGTTTTCGCCGCGCAGGTTGTCGACATGCAGCGTCACCATGGCATGGTTGGCAAAGCCCTGGAAGAACTCGCGCACAAGCTGGGTATCAAGTCCGCCGATGCTGGGAGCGGTGAAGGCGGCTTCGAAGACAAGGCCGGGCCTGCCCGAGAGATCCAGAACCACTCGCGAGAGCGATTCGTCCAGCGGCACATAGGCGAACCCATAGCGCCTGACCCCTTTTTTGTCGCCCAGGGCGGAGGCCAGGACGTCTCCCAGAGCGATGCCCACGTCTTCGACCGTGTGGTGGCCATCCACGTGAAGGTCGCCCTTTGCATGAACCTTCAGATCGACCAGCCCGTGGCGGGCGACCTGTTCCAGCATGTGATCAAAAAAGCCGATGCCCGTCTGGATGTCCGATTTCCCGGTCCCATCCAGGTCAAGGCGCACGCAGACTTCGGTTTCCCGCGTTTTCCTGGTCAGTTCCCCTGATCTGGTCGGATTCATGTAGAGTCTCCCCCTCTCTTTGCCGTTTCGCGTTCCGCCCGCCGCAGGGCCGGGACGGAACGCTGCCGCTGCCGGCCCTTACTTTTTCAGACGATAGCAGGCGCTGGTCGCGTGAGCAATCAGGTGTTCGCCGCGCGCCAGCACGTCAGCGATCGGAGCGAGAACCTGCGCGCCCTGCTCCGAAACGCGGATGATGCTCGTGCGCTTCAGGAAGTCATAAACCCCGAGCGGCGAAGAGAAACGGGCCGTTCTGGAGGTCGGGAGCACATGGTTGGGACCGGCGCAGTAATCCCCGAGCGCCTCGACGGACCAGCGGCCCAGAAAGATGGCGCCGGCATGCCGGAGATGGTCAACCCACTTCTCGGGGTTTTCAGTGGAGATCTCAAGGTGTTCCGGAGAAATGGTGTCCGCCACCCGGCAGGCCTCTTCAAGATCGCGGGTCACGATGATGGCGCCGCGGTTGGCAAGGCTCTTCTCGATGATCGCCTTGCGGGGCATGGTCGGCAGAAGACGGTCAATGGACCTGGAAACCTCCTCGGCGAAGGCCGCGTCCGGCGTGAGCAGAATCGCCTGGGCCAGCTCGTCGTGCTCGGCCTGGGAGAACAGGTCCATGGCGATCCAGTCGGCCGGAGTCTTTCCGTCGCAGATCACCAGAATTTCAGAGGGGCCGGCGATCATGTCAATGCCGACGCGGCCGAACACATACCTCTTGGCGGCAGCCACGTAGGCGTTGCCCGGCCCGACGATCTTGTCCACGGCCTCGAGCGTCTTCGTGCCATAGGCGAGAGCGGCGATAGCCTGCGCCCCGCCAATCGTAAAGGCCCGGGAAACGCCGGCAAGATACGCGGCGGCCAGGACCAGCTGGCTGCGCTCGCCACCCGGGGTCGGAAACACCATCTCGATGCGGGGAACGCCCGCCACGTGGGCCGGCATGGCATTCATCAGCACGGAGGAAGGATACGCTGCCTTGCCGCCGGGGACATAAAGGCCCACGGAGTCAACGGCACGGATCCTCTGGCCTAGCACGTCGCCCGCCTCGTCGGTGATGGTCCAGCCCTTTTCCAGCTGGTGCTCATGGAACACGCGGATCCTGCGGGCGGCCGTTTCGATCGCGTTCTTTTGATCCGGCGGAAGGCTGTCGAAGGCCGCCTTCATTTCCTCGCGGCTGACAATAGCCTCGCTCATGTCCTTCAGGTTCAGGCGGTCAAAGCGGTTCGTGTACTCAAGAACGGCCTCGTCGCCCCGCCGCGCAACGTCCTGCACAATCGCCTCGGCCCTGCGGGTGATCTCCGGGTCCACTGAAGCGTCCCGGGCCACCAGCGTCGAGAACCTGGCCTCAAAGTCTTTGTCTGTTGTCGAAAGTTTCCTAATCATTCTTTTTTGCCTTACGGATATTTTCAATAATCGGTGACAGTTCGGCCTTCTTCAGGCCCATGGAAATCTGATTCACGATCAGCCTGGAGCTGATCGGGGCGATCACCCTCACCTCGCGCATGTTGTTGGCCCGCAGAGTCGCCCCCGTAGCCACAATGTCCACGATGGCGTCGGCCAGGCCAGCGATGGGGGCAAGCTCCATGGAGCCGTAGAGCTTGATCAGATCCACATGAACGCCCTGGCGCGCGAAGTAATCACGAGCCCACTTCATGAATTTGGTCGCGATGCGGATCCTCCCGCCGGAGCGCACCAGCCTTTCGTAGTCAAAGCCGTTCGGGGCGGCCACGCTCATCCTGCACCTGGCGATCTGCAGGTCGACCGGAATAAACAGGCCGTTGCCGCCGTGCTCGTAGAGCGTATCCCATCCGCACACGCCCAGGTCCGCAGCTCCGTACTGAACGTAGGTGGGCACATCCGTCGCGCGGATCACCACAATCCTCAGGTCAGGACGGTTCGTCGCGATCATAAGCTTGCGGCTTTTTTCCGGATCCTCGGCCGGGAAAATGCCGGCAGCCGCAAGGAAAGGCAGCGCCTCCTGATAAATGCGGCCTTTGGCCAGCGCCATCGTGATCATTCAGACAGTCTCCTGATATTCGCCCCCAGGGCGCTCAACTTCACCTCCATCCGATCATAACCGCGATCAAGATGATAAATGCGGTGGACGTCAGACTCCCCCTCGGCCGCCAACGCAGCAATGACCAGTGAAGCCGAAGCCCTGAGGTCCGTCGCCATGAGCTCCGCCCCCTCAAGCCTGCGCACGCCGTTCACAACTGCCGTATGCCCTTCGACCTGAATGTCCGCCCCCAGGCGCTGAAGCTCAGGAACGTGCATGAAGCGGTTTTCGAAAATAGTCTCCGTGATGTGCGAAGTGCCCTCGGCAATGCAGTCCATTGCCATGAACTGCGCCTGCATGTCCGTCGGGAAGCCGGGATGCGGCTCGGTTCTGACCGAGACGGCCAGGGGGCGCCTGTCCATCCGGATCCTGATCCAGTCCTCGCCAGTGCTGACTTCCGCTCCGGCCGCCCGCAGCTTATCGAGCACGACGGTCATGTCCGCGGGGCGGGCCGCAGAGAGGAGGACATCACCTCTGGTCGCCACGGCCGCCACGGCGAATGTGCCCGCCTCGATCCGGTCCGAAACGACGGTGTGCTCCGCGCCGTGAAGCGCCGGCTGCCCCTCAATCACGATTCGCGAGGTACCGTCCCCCGTGATTCTGGCCCCCATCGCCCGCAGGCAGTTAGCCAGATCGACCACTTCCGGCTCCCTGGCCGCGTTCTCAATGATGGTCTCCCCCTCGGCGAGAACAGCCGCCATCATGATGTTTTCCGTTCCGGTGACGGTCACCATGTCGGTCACTATCTTGCAGCCTTTCAGCCTCTTGCTCTGCAGGTCCACAAAACCGTGGTCTATCTCAACCTCCGCCCCCATGCGGCGGAGGGCCTGGATGTGCTGATCGACGGGGCGCGCCCCGATGGCGCAGCCGCCCGGCAGGGACACTCTCGCCGAACCGAACCGGGTGGCCAGCGGGCAGAGCACCAGAATGGAGGCGCGCATGGTCTTCACCAGCTCATAGGGCGCGACCGTGCTGCGGATGTCCGACGCCTGAAGTATGACGTCCTCGCCCTCGCGCCGGCACCGGACCCCCATGCCGGCCAGAAGCCGAAGCATGGTCCTCACGTCGGCCAGATCGGGCACGTTGTGCAGGATCAGATCTTCCGGAGTAAGAAGGCAGGCTGCCAGAATCGGCAGGGCCGCGTTCTTGGCCCCCGAAATCTTAACCGTCCCGCAAAGGCGGCTGCCGCCAATGATCTTCAGCTTTTCCATAACCAACCCAAGTTGTGTTTCCGCAGCCCGGTCCGGACCGCCTTAAGTTTATGCGCGCCTTGCCCGCGGGAAGGACGCGCGCCGCTGCTCCCGAGTTTCTCAGGCCGCTTCAGTTCCGCTCGCCTGCGGCTGCGGATCCAGCAGCTCTTCAACCTCATAGAGCCTGCACAGATCCAGTATTCCGGCCGGAAGCGCCTTCACGCGAAACGGCACGCCGGCCTTCTGGCAGCCCCGCTTCCAGTGCAGCAGACAGGCGACCGCCGAAGAATCCCCGCGCTGGACGCCGGAAAAGTCGAAATCCCCGTCTCCGGCCGCAATGGCAGCGTCACCGGCAGCAATCACCGGCTGAACATTCTTCAGCGTAACGAACGATTCCTTAATTTTCATACGCCATATTACTGTTTGCGGTTAAGCGCGGAATTCTTGTCGTTCATGGAGGCGATCAGAGCGGGAATGCCGCCGTTGGCAAGGATGCTGCCGAACTGGGAATGATAATTCTGTACCAGCCAGATGCCGCTCACATTGACATCGATGATCTGCCAGCCGTTCGCACCCTTGGCCAGCCTGTAGCCTACATCGACCGGCTTTTCCGTCTTGGAGACCAGCCGCGTGCGCACGATCGGGGTGGCGCCGGCGGCGCCCCTGCCGGGCACGAGTTCAGCCCGGTAGTCCTTCACACCGCTGAAGGCCCCGGAATAAACTCTTGTGAGCAGATTCCTGAACCCATCCTCGAGCTGCCTGCGCTGATCGGCGGAAGCCTGGCGCCACTGGGGTCCGACCGCCGTGCGCGTCATGCGCGGAAAATCGACGACCGGGAGAATCCTGTTGGACACGAAGGTCCTGATGCGCGCAGGATCCTCTTTCTTCAGAGCCGGGTCCCTGCGGATGTCCGCAAGCACCTGGTTCATCATTCCGACGACCCAGGCCGACGGGTCAGCGTCGGAAGACGACGCGGCCTGAACCCTCAGAGAGACGAGGCCGAGTAAGGAAACGGGCAGAATCTCCGCCACAAATCTGCGTCTAGAAATCATAGTTCCAGCATCCTTTCTTCAAAACTCTTACTTCGCGGCCGGGGCGGAAGCCTCCGGCTGCGCTGGAGCCGGGGAGTCGCCCGGATCTTCAGCAAAAGTGTCTTCCGGCGGCTCGCCGTCGTAGACCAGGCTGCGGCGATACTGCAGGTAACCGTCGCGCGTCTGGGTGTACGGATCGACGGCTGTGTCGAGAACCTCGTCCATATCCAGAAGCCTCGTGCGCGTGTCAATGACGTCCACGCCCCAGACCGCCCAGCCCGCCCAGTCGGGATCCACCCATGTCTGTATGGAGGAGGCCCAGTTGACGCCCTTGCCCACGGTATCGCGAACCGTCGAGGGCCCGAGGAACGGAATGACGAAATAGGGACCGTTGCCGATGCCCCAGTAGCCAAGCGTCTGACCGAAATCCTCGGGCTTCGGGGTGAGGTCGCCCATGCTGGCCACATCAAAGCAGCCCAGCAGCCCGAATGTCGAATTCACCACAAAGCGCATGAAGGATACGAACGCATTGTTGCCCTTGCCCTGCAGCGCGTTATTGAGCACGTTGCGCGGCTCGGTCAGGTTGTCCATCATATTGCTGATGCAGCTGCGCACAGGCTTCGGCGTCACCGTTTCATAGCCCTTGGCCACCGGGCGCATGAAGTACTTGTCAAAGCCCTGGTTGAACGCAAAGGTCTGGCGGTTCATGGTTTCCCAGGGATCCGCCGGATTTTCCCCGGAATTTGCCGGCACGCTGGCGCACCCGCCCGCCATCAGGGCTGCGGCCAGCGCACCGGCGACAGCCAAACGTTTAAGCGATCTCATTTCGCAGCCTCCTGATCAGGGGAGCCCCCCTTCTTTTCAGCCGTGTTGAACAGAAACTGACTGATCAGGTTCTCCAGGACAATGGAGGACTGCGTCTGCTGGATCCGGTCGTTGTTTTTCAGGTTGCTCTCCTCCGAACCGGCCTCCAGGCCGATGTACTTCTCACCGAGAAGGCCTGCCGTAAGGATTTTGGCCGAGGTGTCGGAAGGGAATTTGTAGTTGCTGTAGATATCCAGCTTTACAACGGCCTGAAACGTCTGCGGATCCAGCGAAATCGATTTCACCCGCCCGACGTTGACCCCCGCGCTGCTTACGGAAGCACGCGGCTTGAGCCCTCCGGCATTGTCAAAGACCGCCGTCACTTCATAGGTTTTCTGCCCGAAGTTGAGAGAAAGCATATTGCCGGCCTTCAGGGCCAGAAACAGCAGAGCCGCTATGCCCAGCAATACAAAAACGCCCACCAGCAAATCCGTTTTCCTGCTTTGTTCCATTTTTTCATCCGCTATATTCTTCAGGCGAACATGAGCGCCGTCATGATAAAGTCAAATCCAAGAATCATCAGCGACGAGACAATCACCGTTCTCGTTGTCGCGAGCGATACTCCGGCAGGCGTTGCGCGCGAAGTGAACCCCTGGAAAAGAGCCACCAGCCCGACAATCACCCCGAACACGACGCTCTTGATGAAACCGTTGCCAATGTCCTCAAAGAGGTCGACCGAGGTCTGCATGTGCGACCAGAAGGCGCCTGCGTCAGAGCCTATGAGGACGACCCCTACCAGCCATCCTCCCAGAATGCCTACCGCGTTGAAAATCAGGGTAAGGATCGGCACGGAGATCGTCGTGGCGAGGAAGCGCGGCGCCAACACCCGCTGGACAGGGTCCACGCCCATCATTTCCATGGCCGAGAGCTGCTCGCCGGACCTCATGAGCCCTATCTCGGCTGTGAGCGACGTGCCGGCCCGGCCGGCAAACAGAAGCGCAGTCACGACCGGCCCAAGCTCTCTGATCAGCGCGAGCGCGACTAGCACGCCCAAGGCCTCCTCACTGCCGTAGGTGACCAGGATGTCATAGCCTTGGAGCCCCAGGACGGCCCCGATGAAAAACCCGGAAATGGCAATAATCAGCAGGGAACGATTCCCCACAAAGAAAATCTGCTGAGCAAGCAGCGGCAGCCGCCGCAGCGAAGCCGGGCAGCTCCTGAGCACGAGCCAGGTGAACCTTCCGAAGCGGCCTGCGTAGAGAACTTGATTCACGACCCAGGCGCCCAGAGACGCGATTTTTTCGGCCAGAGCGTTCATGCCTGCACCCCGAAATCTTCAGCAATCGAACGGGTCGTGGGATAGTGGAAAGCCACGGGTCCGTCGGGCAGACCGTTGAGGAACTGCCGCACAAAGGGATCCTTCGAGCGGAAAAGCTCTTCGGGAGACCCCTGGGCCGCTACCTTACGGTTGGAAATCATGTAAATGTAGTCTGCAATATCGAAAGTCGTCTTCACATCATGGGTGACCACGACGCTGGTGGCGTGCAGCGCCGTATTGAGCCGCTTGATCAGGCGCGCCGTCACGCCCATGGAGATCGGATCCAGTCCGGTAAAGGGCTCGTCGTACAAAATCAGCTCCGGGTCGAGCGCGATCGTGCGGGCGAGCGCCACGCGCCGGGCCATGCCGCCGGATATCTCGGAGGGCATCAGCCGGGCGGCTCCGCGCAGCCCGACCGCGTTGAGCTTCATCAGCACAAGGTCATGGATGGTCTCTTCATCGAGCCCCGTGTCCTCGCGCATGGGAAACGCCACGTTATCGAAAACCGAAAGATCAGTGAAAAGGGCGCCGAACTGGAAAAGCATGCCCATTCTTTTGCGCAGGGCGAAAAGGCCGTCCCTGCTCTGGGCGTGAATATCGACGCCTCCCAGATACACGTGCCCCTTCTGCGGACGCAGCAGGCCGCCGATCAGCTTGAGGAGAGTGGTCTTTCCCATCCCCGAGCCGCCCATCACCGCAACGACCTTCCCCTTCCCAAAGGAGAGGGAAACGTCATCCAATATGACTCTGGCCCCGAAGCCGAAAGTCATATGGTCTACTTTTAAGAATTCTTCCATCTGGCAAAAATTAAACCCGAACAGCTCTTTGCCGGCCCTCTTTCGAAAAACAGGAACACTGAACGAACGTTCATTTTGGGATAAAAAGCATTATCGCACAAGAGCAGCCGCCGACAGCCCCCTTCAGGGCGGCTTTTCAAGCCGCCGGGCCCTGCTCGCAGGCCGGCAGGCCCAGCTCCCTCGGAATCCACTTGACAGGTCTGGAGATGCCCAGCTCTTTCAGCCGGGGGTCATCGGGCGCAACCACATCGAAGGCCTTCAGCAGGCTTTCGGGAACGGCGCATACTTTTTTTGTAACAAAGTCAATATGAGCCCACTCCGTCGCCGCGAGCGTGACCAGCTTGCCGCGGCGGGCGAATGCATACCTTCTGAGTGACACAGGTCCCGCCACAGCCGAGATCCAGGTGTACAGGACCAGCTCATCGCCCAGCAGCGCCGGCCTCAGGTACTCAATCCAGTGCTCACGGGCCACCCAGACGTGCTTCTCGCGCAGATAGCGCTCCTGGGGCCAGCCCAGAGCCGCGGAGTGCTCTATGGCGAGGTCCTCCATCCAGCGCAGGTACTCTTTGTTGTTGACATGCCCCAGCACGTCAATCGACGCCTCGGTCACTCTCAATGTCTTGGAAAAAATGCTGCTGCACATATGTCAGGGTTTCCTTCTCATTGCTTCTCGCGGCGGGGACGTCCCTGCCGCCTTGCGGGACGGCGCCTGCCGTCCTCCACCGGGAGGCTTCGCACAAACGGCTCCTCTCCGGCCGGCCAGCCGCGCCTGGCCTGCTTCTCCAGATACCTTCCAAACCACTCCCTCTGAGGCGTTGCGCACATCTGCCTATAGCGCCGGGCGCGCTCCTGGGGCGAGTCGCCCAGCGCCCAGAGCACGGGCGAGTCGCTCAGAAATGCGTCTACCCTTGTGCCCGTATGGTGGGCATAGCTCGACCAGACATACTGTCCGGGCTGCAGGACGAAGCCGAGCCTGACGGGAAGCTCCTCCAGATACCTGCAGGCCTCAAGCTCCCAGGCCGGATCCAGAACGCAGGACCTGAAGCGCCCGCCCCAGATGGTGCCCGAATGCAGGTAGCGCGCGTTAAACCATCGGACATAGCGCCTGGAAAGCTCCTGCATGAAATGGCTCAGCGCCAAAGAGGTCTCCGGACAGAGCAGCAGGTGCGCCCCTGCGGGCAGCAGGACGTAGCCGCGCACGGCGACGCCGGAACTTTCCGAACACCGGCGGACGGATTCCAAATAATACAGGTAATCCTCGTCGCTCCTGAAGACATCGAGCCTGCCCGCCCCCTTCTGAACCACCAGGTGGGGCAGGCCGGCAATTGTGCAGCGCGTCAGCCTTGCCATGAATCTCCCCGCCCTATGGCCGGTAGCCGCCCCAGAGCAGCGTCTGCCGCAGCAGTTCCATAGGAGCCTCCTCGACGGTCGTGCGCCCGATGCCGTGAAGGACAACAAACCGGATGTGCCCGCCTGCACTCTTCTTGTCTCCTTTCATGCAGGCAATGGCAGCCTCAAGCGGCAGTCCCTCGATTCTTACCGGAAGTCCCGCTGAGCGCACGGCCTCCGTCACTCTCCCGAGTTCTTCCGGTGTAAGGTACCCAAGCCTCCTGGACAGATCGGCAGCGAGCACGAGTCCGCAGCCGACGGCCTCACCGTGCAGCCACGTACCGAACCCGGCCAGCTTCTCGATGGCGTGGCCGAAAGTGTGCCCAAGATTGAGCGTGGCTCGTATTCCCGACTCCTTCTCATCGCGCGAGACAATGCCGGCCTTCAGTTCGCACGACCCGGCGATGACCTCCGCAAGGACCTCGTGGTCGAGCCTGCGGATCGCCGCCATATTCCGGAACACCATGTCGAAATAGGCGGCATCGCCCAAAAGCCCGTGCTTGATGATCTCTCCCAGCCCTGCTGAGACCTCGCGTGCGGGCAGCGTCTCCAGCGTCTGCGTATCGGCCACCACGAGAGAGGGCTGGTGAAAGCAGCCGATAAGGTTCTTTCCCGCGGGGAGGTTGACTCCGGTCTTCCCTCCCACGGAACTGTCCACCTGAGCGAGCAGCGTCGTCGGGAACTGGACGAAGCGGATGCCACGCATCCAAATGGCCGCCGCGAACCCGGCGATGTCGCCGACTACGCCGCCGCCCAGGGCGCATATCACGGAGCGCCGGTCAGCCCCCGCGGCCGCCAGCCCGTCAAGAACTTTCTGCACCGAGCTGAAATTCTTAAAACGCTCGCCGTCCGGAAGGATGACCGAAGAGACCGGGGCGATGCCCCGGCAGGAGGCGGCCAGCCGCTCCAGATACAGCGGCTGCACTGTCTCGTTGGTGACTATCACGATCCGGGTGGGGTTGAGCTTTCCCACCCAGGCCCCGGCCTGCTCAAGAAGCCCCGGTCCCGTCAGAATGGGGTAGCTGCGGGCCCCCAGATTGACCTCTGTTGTCTTAACCATGAATGTCCTCGCTCAGTAGCCTGCCCACACGGGGGTGCGCCAGGATCCGCGCCGCCAGGGCGGCGGGCGACCCCTCTGCGCTCCGAAAGCTGATGTCCGAAGTGGCGCAGTACAAGGGATGCCTCGCCTCAAGCAGACTTCTCACCCTTTCCTCTTTATTATCTCCTGCCAGTTTCGGGCGTCCGGTGCATCCCCGGGTGCGGGCGAGCACCGTCTCTGCGGACACCCTGAGATAAACGACCAGGCCCGTCTCCGAGAGGATCCGCCTGTTTTCCTCGGACAGGATCACGCCACCGCCGGTTGAAACCACAAGACGGTCCCTCACCGACAGACGCCGGAGGAGATCAGTCTCCATCCTGCGGAATCCCGCCTCGCCAAGAAGCTCGAAAATCCTGGGAATGCTGAGGCCTCTTTCCTGCTCTATCTGGCGGTCCATGTCAACCCATGGCCAGCCGGTTTTCTCGGCCAGGATCCTGCCCACGGTAGATTTCCCAGCCCCCATCATCCCCACCAAATAAATGATCTTTCCCATTTCTGATCCGGCGTTGCACCCTATGCGCATTAGAGCATAACTCACCGAGAGGCTTCTCCCCGCCGCCGGAAATCTGCTCCGGGAGGCGATCCGCGTTTCAAAACCGCTAAAATGAAGAAACTTCAACAACCCCGTCTGAAGCTGACGCCGCCCAGGCAATCGCTATGCCGGCAGAAGCAGCCGGGCGGTTTCACCATCCGGAACCGCAGGCATCAGCCATACCGGGAGAACAGGTTTCTATGCTTCCTTCGAAGATCCAGGGTCAATCTCCTGTCAAAAAACGCAGCATCGGCAGGATTCTGGGCTGGCTGTGCGCCATCGGCGCCGCCTGCGCCGCGAGCGGCATGCTGCTGTTTACCTTTCTGTTCGCCATTGTCTACGCCCAGCTGCCGGACATGACGGAAATGCGCTCCTATTCTCCGAAGCTGCCGCTCAAGATATGGTCCTCCGACAACCAGCTGCTGGCAGAATACGGTGAAGAGCGCCGGGACTATGTTCCGATCGACGAACTGCCCAAGCATGTCAAGCTGGCCATTCTGGCCGCCGAAGACTCAGACTTTTACGAACACTCGGGCGTGGATCTCTCTGGCATTGGACGGGCCCTCATCAGCAACATTCTTTCGGGACACAAGGGGCAGGGCGGATCCACCATCACCATGCAGGTCGCGCGCAACTGCTTTCTCTCTTCCGAGAAAAGCTACATGAGAAAGCTCTATGAAATCGCCATCGCGACCAAGCTCGAACACGAACTCACCAAGGACCAGATTCTGGAAATCTACGTGAACCAGATTTATCTCGGCCAGCGGGCCTACGGCTTTGGATCGGCCGCGAGGACGTATTTCGGGCGGCCGCTGAAAGAGCTGAGCATCGGGGAAGCTGCAACGCTGGCCGGACTGCCGGTGGCGCCCTCGGCCTACAACCCCGTTGTCAACAACCGGCGGGCCACCATGCGCCGCAACTACGTGCTCGGGCGGATGGCGGCCCTCGGGTTCATTTCCGAGCAGAAGCGGCAGGAAGAGCAGGCCAAGCCGGTCTATGTGCAGGATGCCGTGGCTGACGCCGTGGCCGGCAAACGCTCCCTCAAGATCCATGCTGAATATGCGACAGAGCTCGCCCGGCAGCTGGTTTACGACATTTTCAAGGACGACGCCTACACAAGGGGCCTCAACGTCTATCTCACCATCAGCAGCAAGGACCAGCAGGCCGCCTATTCAGCCGTGCGCTCGAACATCGCCTCCTTTGACAAGGCCCGCGGCTACAGGGGCGCCGAAGGCCAGATCCGCCTTCCGGCCAGCCTCGACGAGCAGGCCAAAACCATCAAGCAGGCCCTGCACGCCGCCGCCTCCAGCCCCAACCTGCTTCCTGCCATTGTTCTGAGCACATCGCCCTCCATCAGGGCGGCCATCTCCAATGGCGAAACCGTTACGCTGGACCGGGCCTCAAACACATTCGCCGGGAAATTCCTCAAGGCAAAGCCCGATGATCCGGCCGGGCTGCGTCCCGGAGCCCTCATCAGGATCACACGCACCTCGGGCGGCTGGACGCTCTCACAGATTCCTCAGGTTCAGACCGGCTTCATGGCCGCAGACTTCCGCACTGGTGCGGTCCGGGCGCTGGTCGGAGGGTTTGACTACGACCTCAACATGTTCAATCACGTAACGCAGGCCTGGAGGCAGCCCGGCTCATCGTTCAAGCCGTTCATTTACTCCGCCTCGCTGGAGAAGGGATTTACGCCCAACACCATCCTTCAGGACTCGCCTTTCTATCTGGACGCCAAGAAAAACGGCGGCCAGGCCTGGTCCCCCAAAAATTATTCGGGGAAATTCGAGGGGCCGATGCCTCTGCACAGGGCGCTGGAAAAATCCCAGAACATTCCTGTGATCCGCGTCATGAACGCCATAGGCCCCAAGTACGCCCAGGAGTTCCTGGCCCGCTTCGGCTTCCCGGCCTCACGGCACTCACCGACCCTCTCCACCGCCCTCGGTTCGGGCACCGTCACCATCTGGCAAATGGTGGAGGCATACTCGATTTTCGCCAACGGCGGCTACCGCGTGCAGCCCTACCTGATTGACAAGATCGTGGACGAAAGCGGCCGCACCATCATGACGGAGGAAAACCGCGAGGCCGGCGACGAATCCATCCGCGCCATTCCTGCCCGCAACGCCTTCGTGATGTCAACGCTTCTCAATGACGTCGCCCGCAGGGGAACTGCCGCGCGGGCCGGCGCTGCGCTTGGCCGTCCCGACGTGGGCGCCAAGACCGGAACCTCCAACGACTCCAACGACGCCTGGTTCGCGGGCTTCGCCGGCAATCAGGTCGCCGTGGGCTGGATGGGTTACGATCAGCTGCGCTCTCTCGGCAGCAAGGCAACCGGAGGCGTGCTCATGCAGCCTGTCTGGATCAGCTATATGCAGACCGCGGTGCGCGGGCAGCCGATATACAATCGGATGCCGCCCGGCGGCGTTGAGCAGCGGGCGGGCGAATGGTGCTACTCGGAGGTGAGCGACGGCACGCATGCCGAGAGCTCTACCCCCGTCTCTTCGGGAGACGATCCCGTCAGCTCCCTGCTGAAGCTTTTTTAGGAGACCTGGAGAAGCGCACCTCCTCGCCGGCGAGCTGGCTGGCCGCCGAGGCAAGAACCTCCCAGAACTCCCGTCCCTCGGAGTCTTCCCACCGCTCGCCGTGAAGCGAGAAGTGGAACCCTCCGGAGCGGCGGGAGGCGAGCCAGACCTGCTGCGTAGGCGTCTGGAGGTTTATGACGATCTGCTCCCCGCTGTCGAATTCGATGGTCAGGACGTTGCCGTTGCGGTCGCAGTCCGCCATTGACAGTTCAGGAGCGTCTTCAACTTCGGAGAGCAGCGATTCCGCTTTTTCTATAAAAAGAGTCTGATTCATGATGAAAAACAGGTTCCTACGTGCCTCGATCATTGTAAGTCTTTCATGCTGCGCGCTTCTGACCGGCTGCGGGCTGAAGTCCGGGCTTTACATGCCGGCTCCCGCACACCGTTCGTCTGCCGCCGGTTCTGCCCAGAACCCGCAGGCCCGGCAGGCGCCCGGCGCCGCCGTTCGGGATCAGACCTCTTCGGACGAACACGCCGCCTCCGGCGCTGCCGCTGAAAACAAATAACCGATAACTGTCAAAAAACATGACCGATACCTTGCAGACACAGATCCCTTCCCTGCCAGACGGCGTGTCCTTCGCCTACAGAGGGGATGCCCTTTACTGCGAAGACCTTCCCGTTTCAGAGCTTGCGTCCCGCTACGGGACGCCGCTGTACGTCTATGGGCAAAAAGCCATCCGGACGGCCTATCAGGAATACGACCAGGCCTTCGGAGAGCACCCGCACAGCATCATGTACTCCGTGAAGGCCAATTCCAATCTGGCCATCGTAAATCTGCTTGCGCGGCTCGGCGCAGGCTTCGATGTTGTCTCGGGCGGGGAGCTGCTGCGCGTGATTGCAGCCGGCGCCGAACCCTCCCGGGTTGTCTTCTCCGGGGTCGGGAAAACGGACGCCGAAATCACCCTCGCCCTGCAGAAAGGCATTCGCTGCTTCAACATAGAAAGCATCCCCGAGCTTGAGCAGATCGCGTCCATCGCGAGGAAGATGGGCCGGCGGGCCCCGGTGTCCGTCCGCGTCAACCCGAACGTCGATGCCAAAACCCATCCCTACATTTCCACGGGCCTCCGGAACAACAAATTCGGAGTGGCCTACGAGCAGACCCTGCCCCTTTACCGGCACGCGGCAGCCCTGCCTGAGATTGAAATCACGGGCATCGACTGCCACATCGGCAGCCAGATCACCGAGCTCTCGCCTTTCAAGGACGCGGGAGAAAAAATCCTGGACCTGGTCGCGAAGCTGGCCGAGGAGGGCATCGTCCTGAGGCACATCGACTTCGGGGGCGGCCTGGGAGTCCGGTACAAAGATGAGACGCCCCCCAGCAGAAAAGCCTTCATAGAGACTCTCCTCGGCATGCTGGAGCGCCGGGGCATGAGCCGCCTCGACTGCCTCATCGAGCCGGGAAGATCGATCGTGGCCAACGCCGGCATACTGGTCTGCTCAGTCATCAGGGACAAAACGGGGGAAACCAAAAATTTCGCTGTAGTGGACGCTGCGATGAACGATATGGGCCGACCCATGTTCTATCAGGCCTGGATGGGGGTCGTGCCTGTCAAAATTCGCAGGGGCGATTCCCGCTGCTATGACGTCGTAGGCCCCATCTGCGAGTCCGGAGACTGGCTGGCCAGGCAAAGGACGCTGTGCATCAGGCAGGGTGATCTGCTCGCCGTCACCTCGGCCGGAGCTTACGGCATGTCGATGAGCTCAAACTACAACACCCGGCCCAGGGCGGCCGAAGTGCTGGTCAGCGGAGAGCAGGCTTTCTGCATCCGGGAGCGGGAAAAGCCGGAAGACCTATGGAGGCTGGAGCATATTCCCCAGCCCTGAGGATTTTTTCTCTTCCTTCTTTTTTGGCAGGACGACAAAGTGAGCATCTACGAATCAGCCCGGTTTCTAACCTCCTCGAGCAGCATCAGCGGCCTTCCGGCGGCTTCGCTGCCCGAGATAGCCTTTGCGGGCCGTTCCAACGCCGGCAAGTCCACCACCATCAACGTTCTCACCCGCCAGGGCAAGCTCGCCTACGCCTCCAAGACGCCGGGACGCACGCAGCTGATCAATTTTTTTGAATTGGCACGCAAGGATCCTGCGAGCCACGAGCGCATCCCCCTGGGCTACCTCGTCGACCTCCCTGGCTACGGATTTGCCAAAGCTACGGAACAGGTCCGCTCGTCATGGTCGGATCTGGTCGGCGGCTATATTGATTCCCGCAGCTCGCTGATCGGTGTCGTCCTCGTGATGGACGCGCGCCGCCCGTTCATGCCGTCCGATGAATGGGTGATCAGTTTCCTTGCCAAGCGCCCCACCATGCGCATGGCGTGGCTGCTCAACAAGGCTGATCAATTAAGAACGGTTTCAGAACGCTGTGCTTTAATTCGCAGAGTCAGGGAACGCGCGGCGGAATTCGCCAACCCGGTTTCCGTCCAGCTGTTTTCGGGCCTGAAAAAAACAGGGGCCGAAGAGCTTCGCTCGACGCTGGACTCCTGGCTGGGCATCGGCTGACTCCATTTTCATCTCCGCCGCGGCCGGCTTGGGGAAGTTCTCCCCTCCCCTCCGCTGCCCTGAGTTTTTTATTAGAGGCTTTATCCATGCAAACGCTTGGTCAGTTTCCGATGGTGCGCATGCGCCGCAATCGTCATGACGACTTTTCCAGAAGGCTGGTAAGGGAGACGACGCTGTCCCCGAACGACCTGATCCTTCCTGTCTTCGTTGAAGAAGGGCAGAACCGCCGCGATCCCGTCCCGTCCATGCCCGGCGTGTGCCGGCTCTCTATTGACCAGCTGCTTGAGGTCTGCGAAGAGATGGTCGCCCTGGGCATTCCCATGGTCGCCCTGTTCCCGCATATCGAGCAGAATTTGAAGGCCCCGGACGGACGCGAAGCCCACAACCCCGACGGCCTCATTCCTCGCGCCGTCAAGGCGATCAAAGCCAAATTCCCGCAGCTTGGCGTCATGACGGACGTCGCTCTCGACCCCTACACCACGCACGGCCAGGACGGGCTGATCGACAGCACGGGCTTTATCCTCAACGACGAGACAGTCGAGCAGCTGATTCTCCAGGCCCTCTGCCAGGCCCGGGCCGGCGCCGACGTCGTCGCCCCGTCCGACATGATGGACGGACGCATTGGTGCCATTCGCAAGGCGCTGGAGGACGACGGACGGATTTACACCCGCATCATGGCCTATTCCGCGAAATACGCGTCTTCCTACTACGGCCCCTTCCGCGACGCCGTCGGTTCGTCCTCGAACCTGGGACGCTCAAACAAGGACGTCTACCAGCAGGATCCTGCCAACGGCAACGAAGCGCTGTGGGAAGTCGGCTATGACCTGGCCGAGGGCGCCGACATGGTGATGGTGAAACCCGGCATTCCCTATCTGGACGTGCTTTGGAGAGTGAAGGAAGAGTTCAAGGCCCCGACTTTCCTCTATCACGTCTCCGGCGAATACGCCATGCTGAAATTCGCCGCGGCGGCCGGCGCCATCGACGAAAAGAAGATCACGATGGAAACCATGATCTGCGCCAAGCGTGCTGGAGCCGACGGCATCCTCACGTACTGCTCGCTTGACGTGGCCCGCTGGCTCAAGGAGGGCTACGAGTACTAACTCCGCACCTTGAAACTCCCGCCCTGCCGCGGCAGGGCGGACCCGTGCCGGTCTTCTCTCACCGACCGGCCTTAAACGCCCGCAGGCGCCTGCCCTCGCGCTTTGTGGGGCGGCCGCCCCTGATGGAGCGGGCCGGCTCCGCCGCCAGCTTCAGTATTTCCTTCCTGTGCTTTCTTAATTCACGGCTGGACTCTGTCTCCTCGTAAAGCTTCGAGGCTTCTGAGGCCGAACCCCGTTTGCCGCTCAGTCCGGTGACACGCACCTCCATCAGCTCCTCGCCCCGGCGGATCGACAGCAGCATGCCGGGCCTGACCTCCCTGGAAGACTTCAGCCTCTCGCCCTCGCAGGTCACGCGCCCGGTGGCTATGGCATCCTGAGCAAGAGACCTTGTCTTGAAAAACCGCGCGGCCCAGAGCCATTTGTCGAGCCGTACCTCTTCTGCTTCTTTCTGCATTTGCGACCCTAAGAAAAAGCGGATCCTGCCGTTTAAACAGAATCCGCTTCATCAGCTGCCGGCGCCAGGCGCAGCTGAAAGCCGCACCCGGCGGGAAGCCCTTGCTTACTCAGCCTTCTTGGCCTCAGCCTTTTCCTCAACAGGCTCGGCCTTCGGGGCGGCCTTCTCGGTGAGCTCCATATAAGCGAGGGGAGCGTTGTCGCCCACGCGGAAGCCCATCTTGAGGATGCGGGTGTAGCCGCCGTTGCGCTTGGCAAAACGCGGCCCGATTTCGTCAAACAGCTTGGTGACGGTCGCACGGTCGCGCAGGCGGTTGAAAGCGAGGCGGCGGTTGGCAACGGAGGGATTCTTGCCGAGAGTGATCAGGGGCTCGACAATGCGGCGAAGCTCCTTGGCCTTCGGAAGAGTCGTCTTGATGGCTTCGTGCTGAAGCAGGGAGACGGCCATGTTGCGGAACATGGCAAGGCGGTGGGAGCTGGTGCGGTTAAGCTTGCGAAGACCTAAACGATGACGCATTTTAATTCCTATATTTTCTTTGAAAGTCGAAAAACGACGCTGTACCCGACTCTTCTATCCCCCGAAGGGGCGGACGGGTTGTGAACGCCTGTGCTGCGCGCACAAAGCAAGGGCGGAGATTACTCTCTTTTCCTGCTTTGTGCAAATAAAACAAAAGTTAACGCTCAAGTCCCTGCGGCGGCCAGTTTTCCAGCTTCATGCCGAGGGTAAGACCGTGAGCTGCAAGAACCTCCTTGATTTCGTTGAGGGACTTGCGGCCGAGGTTCGGCGTCTTGAGCAACTCATTTTCCGTGCGCTGAATCAGATCGCCGATGTAGTAGATGTTCTCGGCCTTCAGGCAGTTGGCGGAGCGCACTGTCAGCTCGAGGTCATCGACCGGACGCATGAGGATCGGGTCAAGCGGCGGCGGATTGCTGGCGCCGGCTTCTTCCACAACAGCCTCATTCTTGTCGGCGGCTTCGGTCGTGATGGAGCCGAAGACGGAGAGCTGGTCCTGCAGGATCCTCACAGCTTCGCGGAGTGCGTCCTCGGGCGTAATCACGCCGTTGGTCACGATCTCGAGCGCGAGCTTGTCGAGGTCGGTCCTCTGGCCGACGCGGGCGGAGCTCACCTGATAGGCGACGCGCAGAATCGGGCTGAAGGAAGCGTCCATGATCAGGCGGCCGATCTGCTGGCGGGAGTGATCGTCCTCAAAAGCACGAACATTGCCAGGCTGATAGCCGCGTCCTTTTTCAACCTTCACCTGCATTTCCAGGCGGCCGCCCGAGAGATGGGCGATGACATGGTCAGGATTCTGGATCGTCACGTCATGCGGCAGCTCGAAATCCGCCGCGGTAACCACCGTATTGCCTTCCTTGCGGAGCATCAGGGAGACTTCGTCGCGGCCCTCGAGCTTGAAGATGACGCCCTTCAGGTTCAGCAGGATGTCGACGACGTCTTCCATGACGCCTTCAATCTGGGAGTACTCGTGGACGATGCCCGTGATCTGGGCTTCAGTAGGAGCGTACCCGACCATGGAGGCGAGGAGAATGCGGCGCAGGGCATTGCCCAGCGTGTGGCCATAGCCGCGTTCAAAAGGCTCCAGTGTGATGACGGCCCTGTTAGGGTTTTTCTCATCGACCGCAACGTCAATCGTGTTGGGCTTGAGAAGTTCAGCGTTGAACATTGGTTGACTATCCTATTCAATACCCTCGGCTCGTTACACCGATAAGGCTGATGGAGGTCAGGGGCTGAGTGAAAAAACGCGGACAGCGCCCCAGTTGGTCCATCCGCGTCTGAAAATTGTAACTGGCCGATTCCCCGCTGGGGAACCGGTCAGATGCAGCCTGATTAACGAGAATAAAGTTCAACGATCAGAGCTTCGTTGACCTCAGGGTTGAACTCTTCGCGCTCAGGCAGGTTCTTGAAGGTGCCTTCAAACTTCTTGGCATCGACGGAAACCCAGCCGGGGAAGCCGTTCTGGGTAGCCAGTTCAAGAGCCTCGGCGATGCGGGCCTGCTTGCGGGCCTTCTCGCGGACGGAGACGACGTCCCCGGCTTTCACCAGGGCGGAAGGAATATCGACGCGCTGTCCGTTGACAGCGATCGCACCGTGGTTCACCAGCTGGCGGGCTTCTGCACGGGTGGATGCAAAGCCCATACGGTAAACCACATTGTCAAGGCGGCTCTCAAGGAGCAGCATAAGGTTTGTACCAGTGTTGCCACGCCGGGCTTCAGCGGTCTTGAAAATGCGGCGGAACTGGCGCTCAAGGATGCCGTACATGCGCTTGACCTTCTGCTTTTCGCGAAGCTGGGTGCCGTAGTCGGACATCCTGGCGCCGGAAATCTTGCCGTGCTGGCCCGGTTTGGTTTCGGCGTCCTTAACTTTCGAGTCGAAGGAACGGCGAGCGCTCTTCAGGTTGAGATCACAACCCTCACGACGCGCGAGCTTGAGCTTGGGACCGAGATAACGTGCCATTTAAATTAGCCTCTCTTATCCTGCGGAATCACTCCGCATTCAGTCTTTTCTCCCGGTTGATGGAGAAAGGACACGGAAATGTTGTTGATGTTAAACGCGGCGGCGCTTCGAAGGACGCACACCGTTGTGCGGGATCGGAGTCACGTCCTGAATGGAGGTGACGCGGATGCCCACGGAGTTCAGGGCGCGGATGGAGCTCTCGCGGCCGGGGCCGGGCCCGGTGACCTGAACGTCGACGCTCTTAAGGCCGAATTCAAGGGCAGCGCGGGCAGCCTGTTCGCTGGCCACCTGAGCGGCAAACGAAGTGGACTTGCGCGAGCCTTTGAAGCCCTGGGCGCCGGAAGAAGACGCCGAGATGACGTTCCCCTGACGATCGGTGATGGAAATAATCGTGTTGTTGAAGGACGCGTGGATGTGCGCGACGCCTTCCGTCACGACCTTGCGGACCTTCTTGCGGCCGCGGGCGGCAGAAGCGGATCCTGCGGCTTTCTTATTGGTAGTTGTGCCAGCCATTCTTTACCTCGAAATTACTTCTTGAGCGTGACACCAACCTTGCGCGGTCCCTTGCGGGTGCGGGCGTTGGTGCGAGTACGCTGACCACGGACCGGAAGCCCACGGCGATGACGCATGCCGCGATAGGTCCCCAGGTCGATCAGACGCTTGATCGAAAGCTGAATTTCACGACGGAGGTCACCCTCAACGGTGAACTTGGAAACCGCATCGCGGATCTTCTCAAGCTCTTCATCATTGAGGTCTTTGACCAACTTATCCTGCGGAACACCGCAGGCATCACAGATGTCGCCAGCGCGGGTGCGGCCGATGCCATAAATGGCGGTCAACCCGATGACGGCATGCTGATTCGGCGGAATATTAATACCGGCGATACGAGCCATTTTTTTTCCTTACCTCTTTAGCCTTGACGCTGCTTGTGACGCGGATCGCTGCAGATCACGCGCAAAACACCCTTGCGCTTGACGATCTTGCAGTTGCGGCACATCTTTTTAACCGAAGCTGCTACCTTCATTTTCATCTCCAGCCATGCCGCTCAGCGGCATGGGTTCTGATGCTCTAGACAAGAAGGAGGGAGCATATACCATTTTCGGGATTTGCACAACCGGATTGACCAAAAAAATGGTCTCACCGGCTGCGCAATCCTGAGCCATGGAGCCCGGTCCACCCTGTCGCGGCTTTTGCAGAAAGCCGCCGGCACCGTATTATGCCGGGGTCAAAGTCCCCGGCCAAAGCCTTGGAAGTTTGTCTTCCTCAGCAAACTTTCGTACTGCTGTGACATCAGGTAAGCCTGAACCTGAGTCATGAAGTCCATCGCCACCACCACAACGATGAGCAGCGACGTGCCGCCAAAATAGAACGGAACGTTGAACTTCAGGTTCAGGAATTCAGGAACCAGACACACAAACACCAGGTAAATCGCACCACTCAGCGTGAGCCTCTGGAGGATCCGATCGACATACTTCGCCGTCTGGTCCCCAGGACGGATGCCGGGAATAAACGCCCCGCCCTTCTTCAGATTTTCCGCCGTCTCCTTCGGATTGAAGACAAGAGCCGTGTAGAAGTAGGCGAAAAACACGATCAGCGCAGCATAAAGCAGCGTGTAGATCGGCTGTCCCGGCGATAGCGAAGCGGCAAGGTCGCGCAGCCAGCGGTTGGAGTCGCTGGCCGTCATCCAGCCGGCCACCGTCGCAGGAAACAGAATCAGGGAAGAGGCGAAAATCGGCGGAATCACGTTGGCCATGTTTATCTTCAGGGGAAGGTAGGTCGACTGCCCCCCGACGATATTCCGGCCAATCTGGCGCCGCGCATAATTCACCGTAATACGACGCTGCGCCCTCTCCATGAACACCACGAAGGCGGTCACGAGAAGGACTACGGCGATCACGAAGATAGCCGCGAGCGGGCTGATGGCTCCGGTGCTCACCAGCGACATCAGGCCGGACGCCGCATTGGGAAGCCCCGCGACGATACCGGCGAAGATGATGATGGAGATGCCGTTGCCAAGCCCTCTTTCCGTAATCTGCTCGCCCAGCCACATCAGGAACATAGTCCCCGTCACCAGCGAGACCACGCAGGTGAACTGGAAGACCGGACCCGGATTGATGACCAGGCCCGGCTGGGTCTGCAGTGCCACGGAAATGCCCAGGGCCTGAAACAGGCCCAGGAACAGAGTCGTATAGCGAGTGTACTGAGTGATTTTTCTGCGGCCGGACTCTCCCTCTTTTCTCAGCGCTTCAAGGGAGGGCATCACATAGGACAGCATCTGCAGAATAATGGCTGCAGAAATGTACGGCATGATGCCCAGGGCAAAAAGCGAAAAACGAGAGAGCGCCCCGCCGGAGAACATGTTGAACAGCCCGAGAATGCCGCCCTGCTGCTGATTGAACAGCTGCTGGAGCATATCAGGGTCAATGCCCGGAACCGGAATGTGAGCTCCGATCCGGTAGACGATCAGAGCAAAGGCAAGGAACAGCAGACGGCGCTTGAGGTCGCCGTACTTGCTTCCGCTCTGCTCTTTTTTGTTTCGGCTGTACGCCACGTTCTACCTCACTGAAGAAAGATTACTCTGCAGCGACGACCGTGCCGCCGGCAGCCTCGATGGCCGCCTTGGCGCCTTTGGTCACGCTCAGCCCCCGGACCGTCACCTTGCGGGTGATCTTGCCGGACAGGATGACGCGGGCTTCAGCGGTGAGCGGCGACACGACATTCGCCTTCTTCAGAACAAGCAGATCGATCTCGTCAACCGGGAGCTTCTCAAGGTCGCTCAGGCGGACTTCCTCCACATACTTGTGGGTAAGGGAGGTGAAGCCGCGCTTCGGCAGACGGCGGTAGATCGGCATCTGGCCGCCTTCGAAACCCACCTTGTGGAAGCCGCCAGCACGGGACTTCTGGCCCTTGTGACCACGAGTAGCGGTCTTGCCCATGCCGGAGCCAACGCCGCGGCCGACACGGCGGACCGCAGACTTGGAACCCTCAGCGGGCTTAATCGTATTCAAACGCATTTTTTATCCTCAGATCATTCAGCACGCACAAGGTAGGAAACCTTGTTGATCATGCCGCGCACGGCAGGCGTGTCTTCGAGCTCGCGGGTCTGGCGGATCTTCTTCAGGCCCAGGCCGAGAACCGTCTTGCGGTGGTCAGCCTTGCAGCCGATCGGGCTGCGAACCAGAGTGACCTTAACAGTCTTCTTGTCAGCCATTTAATCTTCTCCAAACTTAGCCAACAAGATCCTCGACCTTCTTGCCGCGCTTGGCAGCAATCTCGGCCGGAGAACGCATGTTGCTCAGAGCATCAAAAGTCGCGCGAACCATGTTGTAGGGGTTCGCAGAGCCATAGGACTTGGCAAACACGTCGGTGATGCCAATGGCGTTGCAGATGGCGCGCATCGGGCCGCCGGCGATAATGCCGGTACCTTCAGGAGCCGGACGCAGCATCACGGTGGAAGCGCCGTGGTGGCCGGTGACGACGTGATAGACGGTCCCGTGGTTGAGCGGGAACTTCTTCATGTCGTGACGGGCGCGGTCCATGGCCTTCTGAACAGCGGCCGGAACCTCGCGGGACTTGCCCTTGCCCATGCCGACGCGGCCCTCGCCGTCGCCGACGACCGTCAGGGCGGCGAATGCAAGAATACGGCCGCCCTTAACGACCTTGGTCACGCGGTTGACCGCAATCATCTTCTCGCGGTAGTTGTCTTCAGCAGCCGCGTTTTTTCCTTGAAACTTAGCCATAGTTGCCCACGTCCTTAGAACTTGAGGCCGGCTTCACGAGCGGCCTCGGCCAGCGCAGCAACGCGGCCGTGATAACGGTAACCGGAACGATCGAAGGCGCAGCTTTCAATTCCGGCCTTCTTCGCCTTCTCGGCAATGCGGGTGCCCACGATCTTGGCGGCGTTCACATTGCCGCCGTGGCCCTTCACGCTCGCGAGCTGAGCGCGAACCTCGGGCTCCACCGTAGAGGCAGACACGAGCACACGGCTTCCGTCAGCGCTGATGATGCTCGCGTAAATGTGCAGATTGGAACGATAGACCGTCAGGCGGTTCACCTTCTGCAGCTTGATGCGGGCACGCGTGGCACGCGCGCGACGCAGACGGCTTTCTTTTTTATTGATCATATCCGTCTCTCTTACTTCTTCTTGGTTTCTTTAATGATGACAACTTCATTCTCGTACCGAATGCCCTTGCCCTTGTAGGGTTCCGGCTTGCGGTAGGAGCGAACATCAGCAGCGACCTGCCCGATCAGCTGCTTGTCAGCACCAGAAATAACAATGGAGGTCGGGGTCGGGGTCTTCACGACCACGCCGGCCGGCATTTCATGCACCACGGGATGGGAGAAGCCGAGCGACAGATTGAGCTTGTTGCCCTGGGCCTGCGCACGGTAGCCCACGCCAACCAGCGTGAGGGTCTTCGTGTAGCCTTCGGAAACTCCCTTGTTCATGGAACGCACGATGGCGGTCATGGTGCCGGAGTTCTGATTGGCTTCGCGAGAATCGTCCTTGGCGGAGAACTTCAGGCTGCTGCCTTCCTGAACAATGTCCACGCGGGGAAGGATGTGGGTGGAAACTTCACCGACCTTGCCCTTGAGGGTGATGCTATCGGCAGTGACCTTGCACTCGACGCCGGAGGAAAGGACGACCGGAACTTTTGCAATTCGCGACATTCTCTTCCTCCAATTAAGCGACGTAGCACAGGACTTCACCGCCGACGCCGGCGGCGCGGGCCGCACGATCCGTCATCACGCCCTTCGGGGTGGAGACGATCGCAACGCCCAGGCCGTTCATGACCTGCGGGATATCCTGATGGTTCTTGTAGACACGGAGTCCGGGACGGGAAACGCGTTCAATGCGTTCGATCACAGGACGGCCGGAATAATACTTCAGGCCGATGCGGAGTTCGGACTTGCCATCCTTGGCGCTAACAGTAAAACCGTCGATATAGCCTTCGTCTTTCAAGACCTTGGCAATGGCCACCTTCAGCTTGGAGGAGGGCATCACCACTTCCGTCTTGTCGACAATCTGCCCGTTACGGATGCGGGTCAGCATATCGGCGATCGGATCACTCATGCTCATTGTGTAATCTCCTCGCTTACCAGCTGGCCTTGACCAGGCCAGGAATATCGCCGCGCATCGCGGCATCACGGATCATGGAACGGGACAGGCCGAATTTGCGGAACGTTCCGCGGGGACGGCCAGTCAGAGCGCAGCGGTTGCGCAGACGAACCGGGCTTGCATTGCGGGGCAGAGCCTGCAACTGCGCGCGGGCTTCCATCCGCTCTTCCATCGTGCGAGTGGAGTCGTTGATAATCGCCTTGAGAGCAGCGCGCTTGGCCGCGAACTTAGCGACAGTCGCTTCACGCTTCTTTTCGCGATTGATAACTGCGAGTTTAGCCATTTGACACCTGCCTCAATTGCGGAACGGGAAATTAAAGCCGGCGAGAAGAGCCTTGCCTTCTTCGTCCGTCTTAGCCGTCGTAGTAATACTGATGTTCATGCCGCGGATCGCATCGATCTTGTCGTATTCGATTTCCGGGAAGATGATCTGCTCGCGCAGGCCGATGTTGTAGTTGCCGCGGCCGTCGAACGCCTTGCCGGAAACGCCGCGGAAGTCGCGCACGCGCGGGAAAGCGATGGTAACGAGGCGATCAAGGAAGTCGTACATGCGGTCGCCGCGCAGCGTCACCATGCAACCAATCGGCATGCCTTCACGGATCTTGAAGTTAGCGATGGCCTTGCGGGTATACGTCACGATCGGCTTCTGACCGGCAATCTTGGTCATGTCGCCGACGGCGTTTTCAATGATCTTCTTGTCATTAACAGCTTCACCGACACCCATGTTCAGGGTGATCTTGGTGATGCGGGGCACTTCCATAATGGACTTGTAGCCGAACTTCTTGGTGAGCTCGGGAACAATCTTTTCGGAGTACAGAGTATGGAAACGAGACATCACGACTCCTTAAGCCTTGGCGCCGACAACAGAACCGTCCTTGAACACACGGACTTTCTTGCCGTCAACGATCTTGAAAGACACGCGTTCACCCTTCTTGGTGGCGGGGTTGAACAGCATGACATTGCTCTGGTCGATCGGCATCGTCTTCTCAACAATGCCGCCAGGCTGGTTGATCATGGGGTTCGGGCGGACGTGCTTCTTGACGACGTTGACGCCCTCGACGACCACATGGCGGTCATCGACGCGGGAAACCACGGTACCCTTGGTGCCCTTGAACTTGCCGGTGGTAACGATGACTTCGTCACCTTTACGGATACGCTGCATCGTTATCTCCTTAGATCACTTCAGGAGCCAGGGACACGATCTTCATGAACTGCTCGGTGCGCAGCTCGCGCGTAACCGGCCCGAAGATACGAGTGCCAATCGGCTCTTTCTTGTTGTCGAGAAGAACGGCGGCATTCTTGTCAAAGCGAATGCAGGAGCCGTCCGGACGGCGAATGGCGGCGGCGGTGCGAACCACAACGGCGTCGTACACCTCGCCCTTCTTGACGCGGCCGCGCGGAGCCGCTTCCTTGACCGTGACTTTGATAATGTCACCAACGGTGGCATAGCGGCGCTTAGAGCCGCCGAGCACCTTGATACACATTACTGAACGGGCGCCGGTGTTGTCGGCGACGTCCAGTCGAGTTTGCATCTGAATCATGGCTACTTATTTATCCAACTTATGCCGCAAAAGCGGACAGTATTGGTCCCGTACGGGAGAAAGCTGAATCGTTCCGAGCCAGCCGGCTCGTGCGTTTTCAGCTGCTGAGCTGTCTTTCCCTGACAGGCTTGATTGCCAGCCCGGAAAAGCAGAGTTCAGGATTATGCCTCAAAATTAAAAGCTTTGCAACCCAAACCGCTCATGATTTTTCAACCAGGGACCGCGTTAACAAGGAGGGGCTCCCTCTGCGGAATTTCCTCCTCATCTCGGGTCTGCGGGTACCCCTTCCCGGCTTCTTCGCAGATGCCGGAAATGAGCAAGGCGCAGGGTGCCGCAGTATATCCGAAGTCGCAGTGAATTTCAACCGCCTGCTGCAAGACGGAGGGCGCGCATGGTTGTTCAGACCCGGCCGGCTCTGGCCTGACTGCAGCTGCCGCAATACAAAAGCCCCCGTCCTTTCGGGCGGGGGCTGCTGATTTGATCTTTTGGAAAAGATTAAATCTTCTGGGCCTTGGTCACGATACGGTCAAGCTTCCAGTGAACCGTCTTGGAAACAGGACGGGTCTCGGAAATCTGAACGGTATCGCCCTCGGCGGCTTCGTTGGCTTCGTCATGGACATGAACCTTGCGGCTCTTGATGACGTACTTGCCGTAGATCGGATGCTTGACGCGGCGCTCAACAAGCACCGTAATCGTCTTGTCCATCTTGTCGCTGAGCACCACACCAGTCAGCGAGTGGCCCTCGGACTTCTCAACTTTTTCTTCAGTCATTATTTAGCGGCCTTCTGAGCGAGAATCGTCTTGATACGGGCAATGTCGTGCCGCGTATTGCGAATCTGGTTGGTGTTATGAAGCTGCTGAGTGGCCTTCTGCAGGCGGAGCTTGAAAAGCGCCTGGTGGAGGTCAGTCAGTTCCTTCTTAAGAGCGGCCTCGTCGAGGCCCTTGAGTTCTTTAACGTCCATTGCCGTCTCCTTACATGCCGATCTGGCGAACAACGAACGTGGTCTTCACGGGCAGCTTGGCAGCCGCCAGAGCGAAGGCCTCACGGGCCACGGACTCGTCCACGCCGTCCATTTCATAAAGAACGCGACCCGGCTGAACCTGGGCCACCCAGTACTCGGGATCACCCTTGCCGTTGCCCATACGGACTTCCGCAGGCTTGGAAGAAATGGGCTTGTCCGGGAAAATGCGGATCCACACGCGACCGCCGCGCTTGATGTGGCGGCTGATCGCACGACGGGCTGCCTCAATCTGGCGAGCCGTAATGCGACCGCGCTCGAGCGTCTTCAGGCCGAAGTCGCCGAAGGCAACATTGGCGCCGCGCTGGGCCAGGCCGTTGTTGCGGCCCTTCTGGTCCTTGCGGTACTTTGTACGCTTAGGTTGCAGCATTGTTTATTCTCCGTCTTTGGCTGAAGCCGTAGCCTCAGCCTCGTTGTTGCGATGGCCGGCGCCGCGGCGGGCACCCGGACGAGCGGGGCGGTCGCCGTTGCGGCGGGCGCGATGCTCGCGCTCAGGAGCCGGCTCCATGGCCGTATCAACGCTGAGGTCGTCACCCTTGTAGATCCAGACCTTGACGCCGATCACGCCATACGTGGTGTGAGCCTCAGAGAAGCCGTAGTCGATGTTGGCGCGAAGGGTATGAAGCGGAACGCGGCCTTCGCGGTACCACTCGGTACGGGCGATCTCGGCGCCGTTCAGGCGGCCGGACGACATGATCTTGATGCCCTTGGCGCCAAGACGCATGGCATTCTGCATGGCGCGCTTCATGGCGCGGCGGAACATGATGCGCTTCTCGAGCTGCTGGGTGATCGACTCGGCGACGAGCACCGCGCAAAGCTCAGGACGGCGGATTTCTTCGATGTCGATGTGGACGGGAACGCCCATCATCTTCTGGACCTCAGCCTTCAGCACCTCAATGTCAGCGCCCTGCTTGCCGATCACGATGCCGGGACGGGCCGTGTAGATCGTAATGCGGGCGTTGTTGGCCGGACGCTCGATGAGGATGCGGCCGACGGAGGCGTTCTTCAGCTTCTTCTGAAGGAAGCTGCGAACCTTCAGGTCCTCAGCCAGAGTACGAGAAAAGTTGCGGCCAACCGCATACCAGCGGGACGTCCAGTTGCGCGTCACGGGCAGACGGAAGCCGGTGGGATTGATTTTCTGACCCATAATTCACCTTTACTTAGCTTTCGCGTCGCTGACAGTCACAAAAACGTGAGCCGTCTGCTTGCCAATACGGCAACCGCGGCCCTTCGCGCGAGCCTGGAAACGGCGCAGCGTGGAGGCCTTCTCGACGTAGATCTTGGACACATAAAGTTCATCAATATCCGCACCGAAATTGTGCTCGGCGTTTGCAATCGCAGACTCCAGAGCCTTGCGGATAATGACGGCAGCCTTCTTCTGGGTGAAAGCCAGAATGTTAAGGGCCTTGTCAACAGGCTTGCCGCGGACGAGGTCGGCAACGAGGCGGCCACGCTGGGCCGACAGGCGCACACCGCGAACAATAGCAGTAGTTTCCATCTTTTACCCCTTAGGCGCCTGCCTTTTTATCGGCAGAAAGCGCGTGACCATGGAAGGTCCTCGTCATGGCGAACTCGCCCAGCTTGTGGCCAACCATATTCTCATTGATATAAACCGGAACGTGCTGACGGCCGTTGTGCACGGCAATCGTCAGACCGATCATTTCCGGAACGATGGTAGAACGACGGGACCAGGTCTTCAGCGGCCGCTTGTCGCGGGTTTCCTGGGCCTTTTCAACCTTTTTCATCAGGGAAGCGTCAACAAACGGTCCCTTTTTGAGTGAACGAGACATTCACGCCCCCTTATTTGCGATAGCGACGCTGAACGATCATGCTGTCAGTGCGCTTGTTGTTGCGAGTACGGTAGCCACGGGTGAGCTGGCCCCACGGAGTAACCGGAGCGCGGCCCGTACCAGTCTTGCCTTCGCCGCCGCCGTGCGGGTGATCCACCGGGTTCATCACAACGCCGCGGACCGTCGGGCGAATGCCGCGCCAGCGGTTGGCGCCGGCCTTGCCGAGCTCGCGCAGGTTGTGGTCATCGTTGGAAACCACGCCAATGGTGGCGCGGCAGTTGATGCCGATGCGGCGCACTTCGCCGGAACGCAGGCGAACCTGAGCGTACTCGCCTTCACGGGCGATCAGCTGAGCGTTGGAGCCAGCAGCACGGGCGAGCTGAGCGCCCTTGCCCGGGAAGAGCTCGACGCAGCAGATCGTGGTGCCGACCGGGATATTGCGAAGGGGCAGGCAGTTGCCGACCTTGATGGCGGCCTCGGAGCCGTTCACGATCTCGGAGCCGGCAGTCAGGCCCTTCGGGGCGATGATGTAGCGGCGTTCGCCGTCTGCGTACAGCACCAGAGCGATGTGCGCGGAACGGTTCGGATCGTACTCAATCCTCTCCACGCGGGCGGGGATGCCGTCCTTGTTGCGGAGGAAATCAATCAGGCGATAGGCGCGCTTGTGGCCGCCGCCCTTATGACGGGTCGTAATGTGACCGAAATTGTCGCGGCCGTTGATGCGGTTCTTCTTTTCGGTAAGCGCAGCAAAAGGCTTGCCCTTGTGAAGTTCCGGATGAACAACCTTGACCATGTGACGGCGTCCGGCGGACGTCGGCTTCATGCTGACGAGAGCCATTACTTCACCTCCTGCGCGAAGTTAATGTCCTGACCAGGCTTGAGGCACACGTAAGCCTTGCGGACATCCGAACGACGCCCCTCAAAGCGGCCAAAGCGTTTCTGCTTGCCCTTCAGGTTAGTAACCTGGACGGAGTCAACCTGCACCTTGAACAGCAGCTCGACTGCATCCTTCACTTCTTTCTTGGTCGCGTCCTTGGCAACGCGGAAGGCAACCTGGTTGTTTTTGTCGGCGATCATGGTGCTCTTTTCAGAGACGATCGGGCCAACCAGCACCTTGTAAAGACGTTCCTGGCTCATCCCAGCATCTCCTCGATCTTGGCGATCGCAGCCTTCTCAACCACCACGTTCTTGTAGTGAATAAGGGAAAGCGGATCAGCGTAGCGCGGCGTAACAACAGAGACATTCTTCAGGTTGCGGGAAGCAAGATAAAGATTGTCGCTGACTTCGTTGGCAATGAACAGCGCCGAATCGGCAACGCCCAGAGCCTTGGCCTTGGCGGCAAATGCCTTGGTCTTGGGAGACTCGACATCAAGCGACTCGACCACGACCAGACGGCCGTCCGCAACCAGCTTCGAGAAGATCGAAGACAGCGCGGCGCGATACATCTTCTTGTTGACCTTCTGGCTGAAGTTCTCATCCGGAAGGTTCGGGAAGGCGCGGCCGCCCTTGCGCCACAGAGGAGAAGAGCTCATGCCGGCGCGAGCGCGGCCGGTACCCTTCTGCTTAAACGGCTTCTTGGTGCTGTGGTGAACTTCGGCGCGGGTTTTCTGCGCGCGGGTTCCCTGGCGTGCGTTCGCCATGAAAGCGACAACGATCTGATGAATCAGAGCTTCGTTGTATTCGCAGCCAAACACGGCATCGGCAGCCGCCAGCTTGGCGGTTTCCTTACCCTGTTCGTTAATAACATTCAGTTCCATGGGTCACTCCTTACGCCTTAACTGCAGGACGGACAACAACCTGACCGTTCGCAGCGCCGGGAACAGCGCCACGGACTAACAGCAGACCGCGGGCAGCGTCCACACGGGCAACAACCAGATTCTGGGTGGTGCGCTGGACATCGCCGAGGTGACCGGCCATGCGCTTGCCGGGGAACACACGGCCCGGGTCCTGGCGGTTACCGGTCGAACCGGGGGAATTCGTCGTCACGGAGTTGCCGTGGCTCGCGCGCCCGGAACTGAAGTGGTGACGCTTGATCACGCCCGCGTAGCCTTTGCCGATCGTACGGGCGGTCACATCGACCTTCTGCCCGACGGTGAACATTTCTACGCTAAGAACCTGACCGGGCTTGTAGGAATCAAGCTTATCGGCGTCAACGTGAAATTCTTTAAGGGTAGAGCCGGCTTCAACACCGGCTTTGGCGAACTGGCCGGCAAGGGCTTTCGTCACGCGGCTAGGACGGCGGGTGCCAAAGGCAACCTGAATGGCGTTGTAGCCGTCGGTTGCTTCAGTCTTAACTGCCGTGACACGGTTGTTCGACACATCGAGCACAGTCACGGGAACGGACTTGCCGTCATCCGTGAAAATGCGCGTCATGCCGACCTTGCGACCAACAAGGCCAAGCTTATCACTCATTGTTTTCTCCACCCCGGCTACGATTGGCCGGGACCGTTACTTAAAAGCGCCGCCAAAAAGAGTGCTGGCGGCAAAAAGAGGTGCGATTTTAACCCAAAGCCAGAATTGCTGCAACCCGGGCAAAAATCAAATCCGTTACTCCACCTTGATCTTCACATCCACGCCGGCCGGAAGATCCAGCTTCATCAGGGCGTCAACCGTCTTGTCCGTCGGGTCGATGATGTCCATCAGGCGCTGATGCGTGCGGATTTCAAACTGATCGCGGCTGGTCTTGTTGACGTGCGGGGAACGCAGGATGTCGAACCGCTGGAAGCGGGTGGGAAGGGGAACCGGGCCGCGGACAACGGCGCCAGTGCGTTTGGCCGTATCGACGATTTCCTGAGCGGACTGATCGATCAGTTTGTAGTCGTAGGCCTTGAGGCGGATGCGGATGCGCTGAGACTGCATTTCAAATTTCCTAAAAGAACTTAGAAAGAACAAACAACAAAACAGGGCCGAGATTTTATCTCGACCCTGTTTGTTTTGTCAACTGCCGGAGCCCGACAGTTAATAATCCTTGAGTTTACTCAAGAATCTTGGCCACAACGCCGGCGCCAACCGTGTGACCGCCTTCGCGAATAGCGAAGCGCAGGCCCTCTTCCATGGCGATCGGGGCGATCAGCGTGACGGTCATCGTCGTGTTGTCGCCAGGCATCACCATCTCAACGCCTTCCTCGAGCTCGATCGTGCCGGTCACGTCCGTCGTGCGGAAGTAGAACTGCGGACGATATCCCTTGAAGAACGGGGTGTGACGGCCGCCTTCTTCCTTCTTCAGCACGTACACCTGAGCCGTGAACTTCGTGTGCGGAGTGATCGTGCCGGGCTTGGCAACCACCTGGCCGCGCTCGACTTCCTCGCGCTTCGTGCCGCGCAGCAGGCAGCCGATGTTGTCGCCGGCCTCGCCTTCGTCGAGCAGCTTGCGGAACATCTCAACGCCCGTGCAGGTCGTCTTCTGAGTCGGCTTGATGCCCACGATTTCAATTTCATCGCCCACGCGGATCGTGCCGCGCTCAACGCGGCCCGTCACCACCGTGCCGCGGCCGGAAATCGAGAACACGTCCTCGATCGGCATCAGGAACGGCTTGTCAAGCTCACGCACGGGCTCCGGGAAGTACGTGTCCATCGTGTCGGCCAGCTTCAGGATGGAGGGAACGCCGTACTCGGACTGATCGCCTTCCAGGGCCAGCTTCGCAGAACCCTTGATGATCGGGATCTCGTCGCCGGGGAACTTGTACTCGGTCAGCAGGTCGCGGACTTCCATCTCAACCAGCTCGAGCAGCTCCGGATCGTCAACCAGGTCGCACTTGTTCAGGTAGACGATGATGTTCGGAACGCCGACCTGACGGGCAAGCAGAATGTGCTCGCGGGTCTGGGGCATCGGGCCGTCGGAGGCGGCCACCACCAGGATCGCGCCGTCCATCTGGGCCGCGCCCGTGATCATGTTCTTCACATAGTCGGCGTGCCCCGGGCAGTCCACGTGAGCGTAGTGGCGCTTCGCGGTCTCGTACTCCACGTGAGCGGAGTTGATCGTGATGCCGCGGGCCTTCTCTTCAGGAGCCGCGTCAATCTGGTCATAAGCCATGGCATGCCCGCCGAACTTCTGGGCGAGGACGGTCGTGAGCGCAGCCGTCAGGGTGGTCTTGCCGTGGTCAACGTGACCGATCGTGCCCACGTTCACGTGGGGCTTGGAACGTACATACTTCTCTTTTGCCATTTTTCTTCCTTATTGGGAATTGCTGTGAAGATCTGATTATTTTATCTCAGATCATCAAATTACTTTGCTTTTTCTGCGATGACGGCCTCGGTCACGTTGCGCGGGGTTTCCTCGTAGTGGTCGAATTCCATCACGTACGTAGCGCGGCCCTTGGTGAGCGAACGCAGACGGGTCGCGTACCCGAACATTTCAGCCAGCGGCACCATGGCGCGAATGGCCTTTCCGCCATTTTCCATGTCGTCCATGCCGTCAACCTTGCCGCGGCGGGAGGACAGGTCGCCGACCACGTCGCCCATGCTCTCTTCCGGAGTCTCGACCTCGACCTTCATGATCGGTTCGAGCAGAACGGGCTTGCCCTGGCGCAGGCCGTCCTTGAAAGCCATGGAAGCAGCCACCTTGAAGGCGTTTTCGTTCGAGTCCACCTCGTGGTAGGAGCCGAAGTACAGGGTCGCCCTCACGTCAACCACCGGATAGCCGGCGAGCACGCCGGACTTCAGAGAGTCCTCGATGCCCTTCTGGACGGCCGGGATGTACTCGCGCGGCACCACACCGCCCTTGATGGCGTCGACGAACTCGAAGCCCTTGCCGGCAGGAAGCGGCTCAAGCTTGAGCACGACGTGGCCGTACTGGCCACGGCCTCCGGTCTGCTTGACGAACTTGCATTCCGCCTTCTCAACCGTGGCGCGGATCGTCTCGCGGTACGCCACCTGAGGCTTGCCGACAGTCGCTTCAACATTGAACTCGCGGCGCATGCGGTCAACCAGCACGTCGAGGTGCAGTTCGCCCATGCCGGAAATAATGGTCTGACCGGATTCTTCATCGGTGTGGACGCGGAAGGACGGATCCTCCTGGGCCAGGCGCTGAAGGGCGAGAGCCATCTTCTCCTGGTCGGCCTTGGTCTTGGGCTCGACAGCCTCAGAAATCACAGGCTCCGGGAATTCCATCTTTTCAAGAATGACCGGGTGGTCGATGTCGCAGAGCGTATCGCCGGTGGTGACCGTCTTCAGGCCCACGGCAGCAGCGATATCGCCGGCCTCGACTTCCTTGATTTCCTTACGGTGATTCGCGTGCATCTGCAGCAGGCGGCCCAGACGCTCCTTCTTGTCCTTCGTGGCATTGAGCACGGTTTCGCCGGAAACCATGACGCCGGAGTAGACGCGCAGGAACGAGATCTGGCCGACGAAGGGGTCGGTCATGATCTTGAAGACCAGGCAGCTCGCGTATTCCTTGTCGTCGGCACGGCGCTCGACAGGCTGATCGTTCAGGTCAAAGCCCTGAACCGGGGGAATGTCAACAGGAGAGGGCAGGAACTCGATCACGCCGTCGAGCATGCGCTGCACGCCCTTGTTCTTGAAGGCCGAGCCGCAGAACATCGGCTGAGCCTTGTTGGCGATGGTGAGCTGGCGAAGGCCCTTGACGATGTCCTCGTTGGAAAGCTCTCCGTTCTCGAGATACTTTTCCATGAGCTCGTCGTTCGCCTCGGCGGCAGACTCAATCATCTTTTCGCGCCATTCCTTGGCCTGATCCACCAGCTCGGCGGGGATCTCCTCGTAGTCGAACTTGGTGCCCTGGGAGGCTTCGTCCCAGACGATGGCCTTCATCTCCAGCAGGTCGATCACGCCTTTGAAGGCATCCTCAGCGCCCAGCGGAATGACGACGGGAACCGGGTGGCCCTTCAGGCGGGTCTTCATCTGATCGTAGACACGGAAGAAGTTCGCGCCGACGCGGTCCATCTTGTTCACGAAAGCGATGCGGGGCACGTGATAGCGCTCCGCCTGGCGCCAGACCGTCTCGGACTGGGGCTGCACGCCGCCAACGGAGTCATAGACCATCACGGCGCCGTCAAGCACGCGCATGGAGCGCTCGACTTCCACCGTGAAGTCCACGTGCCCCGGGGTGTCGATGATGTTCAGACGATAGGCATCCGGGTACTGCATTTTCATGCCGTGCCAGAAGCAGGTCGTGCAGGCGGAGGTAATCGTGATGCCGCGCTCCTGTTCCTGCTCCATCCAGTCCATCGTGGCCGCGCCGTCGTGGACTTCGCCGATCTTGTGGTTCACGCCGGTGTAGAACAGAATGCGCTCGGTCGTGGTCGTTTTGCCCGCATCAATATGGGCAGAAATACCAATGTTGCGATAGCGCTCAATCGGAGTGGTACGCATAGTAAATTTGTCCCTTTAAAGGGAGGCGTTTTCAGCAAACGTCCTCCCTTGTTTGAAAAATTAGAAGCGGAAGTGGGAGAACGCCTTGTTGGCTTCAGCCATGCGATGGACCTCATCGCGCTTCTTAACCGCACCGCCGCGGCCCTCGGCGGCATCCATCAGCTCACCGGCGAGACGCTGGGGCATAGATTTTTCGGAGCGGCTCTTCGCGGATTCACGCAGCCAGCGCATGGCCAGCGCCATACGACGAATCGGGCGGATTTCGACAGGGACCTGGTAGTTCGCACCGCCGACACGGCGGCTCTTCACTTCAACCAACGGACGGACGTTATTCAGAGCTGTAGTGAAAACTTCCAGCGGGTCCTTGCCGGATTTTTCCTGAATCTGCTGGAGAGCGCCATAGACGATGCGCTCGGCGACGGCCTTCTTGCCGTCCAGCATGATCACATTGATGAACTTGGTGATTTCAACGCTGCCGAACTTAGGATCCGGCAGGACTTCACGTTTGGGTACTTCACGACGACGGGGCATTCTTTCCTCTCGTTAAATCTTCAGTCATTTTGACCCATTATGGCGGGCCATATATCCAGCAGCCACTTACTGCAGGCTGCGACTTACTCGGCATTCGGTTAAACCGACCCTGCCGTTCTGTCCTTGCAGCTGCTCTGCAATGATCAGGCAGCCTTCGGGCGCTTCGCGCCGTACTTCGAACGGGACTGCTTGCGGTCCTTGACGCCCTGGGTATCCAGAGAACCGCGGACGATGTGGTAGCGAACGCCCGGCAGATCCTTCACACGGCCGCCGCGGATCAGCACCACGGAGTGCTCCTGAAGGTTGTGTCCTTCGCCGCCGATGTAGGAAATGACTTCAAAGCCATTGGTGAGGCGAACCTTCGCGACCTTACGAAGAGCGGAGTTCGGCTTCTTCGGGGTGGTGGTGTAGACACGGGTGCAGACACCGCGCTTCTGCGGGCTGTTCTTCAGCGCAGGGCTCTTGCTCTTCTCATGAGTGAGAGTGCGAGGCTTGCGCACAAGCTGATTGATGGTTGGCATTAAAAACGTCCGTTAAATAAAAAACTTTTAAATTAAAAGTTTCCGTTGGCTAATACATACTTATGTCTTTTCACGCCGGCGCGCGGCAAAGCCTGAGCCTTCCGCACACCTGTCGAGAAAAGACATGTGAGTATGGACTTTAAAGGCCGAATTGTCAAGTCACCTTCTGATTTTTTAAGATTTTTAGCCTCCGGAGACCTCAAGCTGCGCCCCAAACTAAAAGGCGGACCATCATTCCTGACGGTCCGCCCTGCTGCGCGAGAACTTAACGCTTATTGCGCAGAAGGATCTGCCTTGGGAGCCGAAGCGCTCTGCGCGGCAAGCTCAGAGGCCGCAGCCACCTGTTCGGCGGCGGTAGCTTCGGCCAGAGCCCTGGCCTCAGCCGCCTCAGCAGCTTCCTTCGCCTTAACGGCCTTGTGATAGGCAAGTCCGGTTCCAGCCGGAATCAGGCGGCCGACGATCACGTTCTCCTTGAGTCCGCGGAGGTGATCGACCTTGCCCATGATAGCGGCCTCGGTGAGCACCCGGGTCGTTTCCTGGAAGGAAGCGGCGGAAATGAAGGAGTCCGTCGACAGCGAGGCCTTCGTGATGCCAAGCAGCAGATTCTGGTAAGTGGCAGGCTGCTTGCCTTCCTTGACGGCAGCGTCATTGGCATCGAGAAGCTCAGCGCGCTCGACCTGCTCACCCTGGATGAACCCGGTATCTCCCGGATTTTCCACGATGACGCGGCGCAGCATCTGGCGAACAATGACTTCAATGTGCTTGTCATTGATCTTCACGCCCTGCAGCCTGTACACGTCCTGCACTTCATCAACGACGTACCGGGCGAGGGCCTCGATGCCGAGCAGCCTCAGAATGTCATGCGGATCCGTCGGGCCGTCCACAATCTCCTCGCCCTTCTGGACAACCTGGCCGTCATGGACCAGCACGGTCTTGTCCTTCGGGATGAGGAACTCGTGGTCGTTGCCTTCGCCATCGGTGATGATGAGGCGCTGCTTGCCCTTGGTCTCCTTGCCGAACGTCACGGTGCCGGTCACCTCGGCGAGCATGCCGGCGTCCTTCGGGGAGCGGGCCTCGAAGAGCTCGGCCACGCGCGGCAGACCGCCGGTAATGTCGCGGGTCTTCTGAGACTCGACCGGAATGCGGGCGAGGACCTCGCCCCGGCCGATGCTCTGGCCGTCGCGAACCAGCACCAGAGCCCCCACGGGCAGCTGAATCGTCACCGCGTGATCCGTGCCGGGAACCTTGACCTCGTTGCCGTTCACATCGAGCAGATGAACCAAAGGACGCAGGGTCGACACCGACCCGCCCTTGCGGGACCCGTGGCCGGAGGCGCCGGAACGCTTCGGATCGATCACAACCTGAGTGGACAGTCCGGTCACCTCGTCGGTCTGGCTCATCACCGTGACGTTTTCGATCACGTTTTCAAAGCGGACCTGGCCAGCGTGCTCGGAAATGATCGGACGAGTCATCGGATCCCAGGTCGCGATCTGAGCCCCGGCCTTGACCAGCTGGTCGGGATGCACGAGCAGCGTCGCGCCGTAAGGGATCTTATGCCGTTCACGCTCGCGGCCGGTGGTGGCGTCGGAAACGACGACCTCACCCGAACGGGAGATGACGACAAGCTCGCCCTTGTCGGACGTCACGTAGCGCATCGCCGAGGTGTAGGACACCTTGCCCGCGGCCTTGGCCTCGACGCTGGAGGCGACCGCCGCGCGGGAAGCTGCACCGCCGATGTGGAACGTACGCATCGTCAGCTGCGTGCCCGGTTCGCCGATGGACTGGGCGGCTATGACTCCGACCGCCTCTCCGACATTGACCAGCGAGCCGCGCCCGAGGTCGCGGCCGTAGCACTTCGCGCAAAGCCCGTGACGGGTTTCGCAGGTCAGCGGCGTACGGACGGAGACCTCGTCAATTCCGGCCGCGTCGATCTTGTCGCAGATATCCTCGTCAATCAGCGTCCCGCGGGCCGCAATCAGCTCATCGGTCTCAGGATTATGGATATCCTCGGCAGCCACGCGTCCGAGAATTCTGTCGCGCAGAGCCTGAACAATGTCGCCGGACTCCACGAGAGCGCGCATCTTGACGCCGCGGGTCGTGCCGCAGTCCTCTTCGGTCACCACGAGGTCCTGCGTCACATCGACCAGACGACGGGTCAGATAACCGGAGTTCGCGGTCTTCAGGGCCGTATCCGCCAGGCCCTTGCGAGCGCCGTGGGTCGAAACGAAGTACTGCAGCACGTTCAGGCCTTCACGGAAATTCGCGGTAATAGGCGTTTCAATAATGGAGCCGTCCGGCTTGGCCATCAGGCCGCGCATGCCGGCCAGCTGGCGAATCTGGGCAGGAGAGCCGCGGGCGCCGGAATCTGCGGCCATGTACACGGAGTTGAAGGACTCCTGCGTTGTCTTCTTGCCGTGGCGATCCACAACGGGCTCGACCGACAGATTCTGCATCATGACCTTGCCGACCTTATCAGCCGTACGGCCCCAGATGTCCACCACCTTGTTGTAGCGCTCGCCCTGAGTGACGAGGCCGGAAGTGTACTGGGACTGAATTTCCTTCACTTCTTTTTCAGCCGCAGCCACAAGCTCGTCCTTCTGAGCCGGGACCTTCATGTCCGACACGCAGATCGAGATGCCCGCCTGAGTGGACAGGTAGTAGCCGCGGTTCTTCAGCGCATCCACAAAATCCACCGTGGCCCTCAGTCCGCAGGTACGGAAGGACGTCGAGATCAGGCGGCCGATTTCCTTCTTCTTCAGCGTCTTGTTGATTTCAGCGAACTTCATGCCCTTCGGCAGGATCTCGGACAGCAGCGCCCGGCCTGCCGTGGTCTCGACGCGGATCACATGGTCCTTGAGCTCGCCCGTCTCGCGATTGAGCTCGTACTCCTTGATGCGGACCGTGCACCGGGTCTGAAGCGTAACCACCTTGGCGGCGAGGGCGCGGCGCACTTCGTCCACATCCTCGAAGAACATGCCCTCGCCCGGCGCGTTCACGCGGGCGCGGGTGCTCCAGTAAAGGCCGAGCACCATGTCCTGAGAAGGCACGTTGGCCGGATCGCCGTTGGCCGGGAACAGAATATTGTTCGTCGACAGCATGAGCGTGCGGGCCTCAAGCTGGGCCTCCAGCGACAGGGGCACGTGAATGGCCATCTGGTCGCCGTCGAAGTCGGCGTTGAACGGAGCGCACACGAGAGGCGGCAACTGCAGGGCCTTGCCGCTGATCAGCTTCGGCTCGAAGGCCTGGATGCCCAACCTGTGCAGCGTCGGGGCGCGGTTGAGCAGCACCGGGTGCTCGTAAATCACTTCTTCCAGGATGTCCCAGATGACGGGATCCTGCGTTTCGACCATCTTCTTGGCGGCCTTGATGGTGTTGGCCAGACCGCGCATCTCGAGCTTGTTGTAAATGAACGGCTTGAAAAGCTCGAGAGCCATGGGCTTCGGCACGCCGCACTGATGCATCTTGAGCTCCGGCCCCACGCAGATCACGGAGCGGCCGGAATAGTCGACGCGCTTGCCGAGCAGGTTCTGGCGGAAGCGCCCCGACTTGCCCTTGATCATGTCGGCCAGGGACTTGAGCGGGCGCTTGTTCGGACCGGTCATGGCCTTGCCGCGGCGGCCGTTGTCGATCAGGGAGTCCACGGCTTCCTGCAGCATCCGCTTCTCGTTCCTGACGATGATGTCGGGGGCCTTCAGCTCAAGCAGCCTCTTGAGTCGGTTGTTGCGGTTGATGACTCTGCGGTACAGGTCGTTCAGATCCGAAGTGGCGAAACGGCCGCCGTCGAGCGGAACCAGCGGACGGAGATCAGGCGGCAGCACCGGAAGCACTTCGAGGATCATCCACTCGGGATGGATGCCGGAGCGGTTGAAGCCCTCGAGCACCTTCAGGCGCTTCGCGTACTTCTTGATCTTGGCGTCGGAGTTGGTCTCCTTCAGCTCCGCGCGGAGCTGCTCGATCTCCTTCGGGATGTTGATGGACTTCAGGAGCTCGCGAATAGCCTCCGCACCCATCATGGCCTTGAATTCGTCGCCGAACTCCTCGGTCTTCGCGACATAGTCGTCTTCCGTCAGCAGCTGGCCGCGCTTGAGCGGAGTCATGCCGGGGTCCACGACAACATAGGCTTCAAAGTAGAGCACGCGCTCGATGTCGCGCAGCGGGATGTCGAGCACCATGCCCATGCGGGACGGCAGGCTCTTCAGAAACCAGATGTGAGCCACGGGGCTCGCGAGTTCAATGTGCCCCATGCGCTCGCGGCGAACCTTGGACAGCGTCACTTCCACGCCGCACTTCTCGCAGATGACGCCGCGGTGCTTCATCCGCTTGTATTTGCCGCAAAGGCATTCGTAGTCCTTGATCGGCCCGAAAATGCGGCAGCAGAAGAGCCCGTCACGCTCTGGCTTGAAAGTGCGGTAGTTGATCGTCTCCGGCTTTTTGACTTCGCCGTAAGACCACTCTCTGATTTTTTCCGGAGAAGCAATCGAAATGCGCAGGGCATCAAAATGATTATCCTGCTGCACCTGCTGAAACAGATTGAGAAAGGCGTTATTCATTCCGATAACCGTCCTTAATTTTTCACATAGTCGAGATCAATGCCAAGCGAGCGGATTTCACGAACCAGCACATTGAACGATTCCGGAGTTCCGGCGTCAATGGACAGATCGCCCTTGACAATGTTTTCGTACATCTTGGTGCGGCCGTTCACGTCGTCGGACTTGACGGTGAGCATTTCCTGCAGGGTGTATGCCGCGCCGTAAGCCTCGAGCGCCCAGACTTCCATCTCGCCGAAGCGCTGGCCGCCGAACTGGGCCTTTCCGCCCAGCGGCTGCTGGGTAACCAGAGAATACGGACCGGTGGAGCGGGCGTGCATCTTGTCGTCCACCAGATGATGCAGCTTGAGATAGTGCATGTACCCGACCGTTACAGGGCAGGAGAACGCTTCGCCGGTGCGGCCGTCGTAGAGCGTCGCCTGGGTCCTGTTCTTCGTGAGCTGCAGCCTCTTGACCTCCTCATCCGGGAAAGCCATCTCGAGCATCTGGTTGATCTGCTTTTCGCTCGCGCCGTCGAACACAGGCGTCGCAAACGGAATGCCGTCGCGGAGGCGGCGGGCCATAGCGATCACTTCATCATCGGTAAGGCTGTCGATATCTTCCTTCTTGCCGGTCGTGTTGTAGACCTTGTTCAGGAAGGCGCGGACCTCCTTCACCTGCTTGCCGCGCTCGCTGTCAAGCAACTCCTGGAGCCTCCAGCCCAGTCCCTTGGCCGCCCATCCGAGATGGACTTCCAGCACCTGGCCGATGTTCATACGCGAAGGCACGCCCAGAGGATTGAGGACGATGTCCGCGGGGCGCCCGTCGGCCATATACGGCATGTCTTCCACCGGATTGACCTTCGAGACCACGCCCTTGTTGCCGTGGCGGCCTGCCATCTTGTCGCCAGGCTGCAGACGGCGGCGCTCCGCAATGTAGACCTTCACCATCTTAAGGACGCCGGGGGGCAGCTCGTCGCCGCGCGTGAGCTTGTCTTCCTTGAGCTTGTAGGCGTCGGCAAACTCCTTCACCTTGTCCTCGAGGGCTTTGCGCGTGAGGTCGATCAGTTTCTGATCGTCCTCGGTTTCCATCACGATCGAGAACAGGCTGCGGGAATCGAGGCTGTTGAGGTATTCGGCCGTCAGAGCAGAGCCCGAAGCAAGCCCGTTAGGTGCAGACAGGGCCTTTTTGCCGGCGAGCTGGCGGCGCAGACGGGCGCAGGCGTCGGTTTCGACGATTCTGCGTTCATCGTCCAGGTCGCGCTGGTAGCGCTTGAGTTCGCTCTCGATGATCGACTTGGCTCGCGAATCGCGCTCAACGCCCTCGCGGGTGAAGACCTGAACGTCAATCACGGTGCCGGACATGCCTGAGGGCACGCGCAGCGAAGTGTCCTTCACGTCGGAAGCCTTTTCGCCGAAGATCACGCGAAGCAGCTTCTCCTCAGGCGTGAGCTGAGTCTCTCCCTTCGGCGTCACCTTGCCCACCAGCACGTCGCCCGCCTGGACCTCAGCGCCGATGAACACTATGCCGGCGTCATCGAGGCGGTTGAGCTGCTGCTCGGGCAGGTTCGAAATATCGCGGGTGATCTCCTCAGCGCCCAGCTTGGTGTCGCGGGCAACGACGGAGAGCTCTTCGATGTGGATGGACGTGTACCGGTCGTCTGCGACCACCTTTTCAGAAACCAGAACCGCGTCTTCGTAGTTGTAGCCGTTCCACGGCATGAAGGCGATCAGCATGTTCTGGCCCAAGGCGAGCTCACCCTGGTCCGTAGAAGCCCCGTCGGCCAGCACGTCGCCCTTGGCGACATGATCGCCGATCATGACGATAGGACGTTGGTTGATCGTGGTGGACTGGTTGGAGCGGGTGAACTTCTGAAGGTTGTAGATGTCGACGCCCACTTCACCGGCAACGCTTTCGTTGTCGTTGACGCGGATCACGACGCGGTTGGCGTCCACATAGTCGACAATGCCGCCGCGGCGGGCCTGAACCGTCGTCTTGGAGTCCACGGCGACCGTGCGCTCCATCCCGGTTCCCACGAGCGGATACTGCGGCCGCAGGCAGGGCACAGCCTGACGCTGCATGTTCGCGCCCATCAGGGCGCGGTTGGCGTCGTCGTGCTCAAGGAACGGAATCATGGAGGCAGCGACAGAGACGATCTGCGACGGGGCGACGTCCATGTACTGGATGTCGGCGGGCCGGGCAAGAACGAACTCGCCCTTTTCATGGCACGAGACCAGTTCCTGAGTAAGCCGGTTGTTCTCATCCAGATCCGCGTTGGCCTGAGCGATGATGTACTTGCCCTCTTCAATGGCGGACAGGTAGTCGATGGTGTCCGTTGCTACGCCGTCCACAACGCGCCTGTAGGGCGTCTCAAGGAAGCCGTAGGAATTGAGCCGGGCGTAAATGGCCAGGGAGTTGATCAGGCCGATGTTCGGTCCTTCCGGAGTCTCGATCGGGCAGACGCGTCCATAATGGGTCGGATGAACGTCGCGGACTTCGAAGCCCGCGCGCTCGCGGGTGAGGCCGCCCGGTCCAAGGGCGGAAATGCGCCGCTTGTGGGTGATTTCAGAAAGCGGGTTCGTCTGATCCATGAACTGCGACAGCTGGCTGGAGCCGAAGAATTCGCGGATGGACGCCGAAATGGGCTTGCTGTTAATCAGATCCTGCGGGGTGAGCCCGTCGCTGTCGGCCTGGCCGAGGCGCTCGCGGACCGCCCTTTCCACGCGGACGAGGCCTGCGCGGAACTGGTTTTCAGCCAGCTCGCCCACGCAGCGGACGCGGCGGTTGCCGAGATGGTCGATATCGTCGACGCCGTTGACGGGAACAGTCCTCGACACGCCGTTGTCATCGGTCATGACGACATCGTCCTGTCCGTTGCGCAGCGCAACGAGCAGCTGCATGGTGTCGACGATGTCCTCGGCGGTCAGCGTGGAGGGTCCCTTGGGATCGGACTTGCCGAAGCGTGCATTGATCTTCATGCGACCGACGCGGGAGAGATCGTACGTGTCCTCCGAGAAGAACAGACGCTCGAAAAGCCCCTCGACAGCCTCTTCCGTCGGCGGTTCGCCGGGGCGCATCATGCGGTAGATGGCGATGCGCGCCGAAAGCTTGTCAGCCGTCTCATCAAGCTGCAGGGTATCGGAAATGTAAGCGCCGTGGTCGAGCTCGTTCGTGTAAAGGACGTCAATGTCCTTCACACCGGCCGCCCGCAGGCTCTCCAGCAGCTTGTCCGTAATTTCAGCGTTGGCGGAAGCGAGGACCTCACCGTCCTCCGAGACGATGTCCTTGGCCAGAACGCGGCCGATCAGGTACTCGTCAGGAACGGGGATCTCCTTGATGCCGGCCTGGTTGATCAGACGGACATGGCGGGCGTTCACGCGCTTGTCGCCCGGGACAAGAACCTTGCCGTCCTTGTCAAGGATGTCAAAGCCCATCGCGTCGCCCTTCAGGCGCTCGGGGACCAGCGCGAGCTGCGCGCCCTCAGCCTTAAGCGTGAAGTGGTCGAACTCGAAGAACCGGGCGAGGATCTGCTCCGAGGTCATGCCCAGGGCCTTCAGCAGAATCGTGCCGGGCATCTTCCGGCGGCGGTCGATGCGGAAATACAGGATATCCTTCGCATCGAACTCGAAATCGAGCCAGGAGCCGCGGTAAGGAATTACGCGCGCGGAAAACAGCAGCTTGCCGGAGGAATGGGTCTTGCCCTTGTCGTTCTCAAAGAAAATGCCGGGGGAACGATGCAGCTGGGAAACGATAACCCGCTCGGATCCGTTGATGATGAAGGATCCCTTTTCCGTCATGAGCGGAATTTCGCCCATGTAGACTTCATTCTCGCGAACTTCCTTGACTGTCGTTGGAGATTCGCGGTCGTAAATTTCAAGTCGAATCTTCGCGCGCAGACGGCTGCAGAAGCTCAGTCCGCGGAGCTGGCACTCGGCAACGTCAAACTCCGGCTTGGCAAGGTCGTAGCTGACAAAGCTGAGGCGGGCCAGCCCGTTGTGGCTGGAAACCGGGAAAATCGAATTGAAGGCTGCCTGCAGACCGATATCCTTGCGGGCATTGGGCTTCACATCGGCCTGAAGGAAATCCGCGTAAGACCGCAGCTGGATATCCAGAAGAGGAGGCACTGCAAGGACGCTCGGACGATTGGCGAAACTTTTCCGAATGCGCTTCTTTTCAGTGAACGAGTACGACATGGACACTCCGTTCGACGCGAGCGAGGAAATATCCTGGCTCAGGAGAAGAAAAAGCAAGGGACGGCAAAAGCCGCTTGGATAAGCACTGCTATCCTAGCGGCATAAACCTGCACGTCTGCAAGGCGACGTCTCTCACTCATTTGGGAAGATTTTGAAAGAAGCTCGCCTGTGCAAGCCTCTTTCAAAAACTTCTGCGCTCTAGCGCTATTTTATCCGGTCCGGGGATATCGGACCGGATAAAATCCTCAAGCGAAATTACTTGAGTTCGACCTTGGCGCCGACGTCTTCGAGCTTCTTCTTCAGCTCTTCGGCCTCAGCCTTGGGCAGAGCGGTCTTGATCGCCTTCGGGGCGGCTTCGACCAGATCCTTGGCTTCCTTCAGGCCCAGGCCGGTGGCTTCGCGGACGACCTTGATGACCTTGATCTTGTTCGCGCCGATGTCAGCCAGGACGACGTCGAACTCGGTCTTGGCTTCAGCAGCGGCGGCAGCGCCGGCGGCAGGAGCCGCAGCGACAGCGACAGCGGCGGAGGCGGAAACACCGAACTTCTCTTCCATCATCTTGATGAGTTCAGAGATTTCGAGAACGGACTTGGAGGCAATAGCCTCGAGGATTTCTTCGTTGGAAAGCGCCATTTTGAATGACTCCCAAATTACGTTGTATGAAAGTAAAAAAGCTTACAGGGATCAGGCCGCAGCCTTCTCCTTGGAATCGCGAACTGCAGCGACGGTGCGCACGAAGCGCGCCGGAACTTCGTTGAGCGTGCGAACGAACTTCGCAATCGGTTCGTTCATCGTTGCCATCAACTTGGCAAGCAGCTCGTCGCGGCTCGGCAGCTTGGACAAGGCTTCGATGCCAGCAAGGTCGAGTTCCTTGCCGTCCATCACGCCGCCCTTGATGACGAACGCTTCGTTCTTCTTGGCGAAGTTGAACAAAATCTTGGCAACGGCAACCGGATCAGCGGAAAAACCGTAGACCAGCGGGCCGACAAATTTGTCAGCCGCGCAGGCGAACGGCGTTTCTGCCGCGGCGCGCGCAACCAGGGTGTTCTTGGCAACACGCAGTTTCACACCGTTCTTGCGGGCTTCTGCCCTGAGAGCGGTGATCGCTTCAACGCTCAGTCCACGGTATTCGGCGAAAATCAGGGAAGAGCTTTCGGCGAAAATCGCCTTCACTTCTTCAATGACAGCCGCTTTGTCTTGACGATTAAGACCCATGGTCTGGCTCCACTCAGAGGTGCTAAAACTTCTAGCACCGGTTCCTTTATGACCGGCTCACCCCGAGAGAGGAAGATCTCTGCCGCTCCGCCTGAATATCCAGGCGTTACAACGTAATCCATTCTCTTCGGTATTTGCCGTCTGCGCTGGATATCTTTCTCCGCGCTGCCGCTCGGGTCGGCGCAGGAAAGACTTTTGAAACTTTCTGTCTCCAGCGGTCTTTGACTCTGGCCCCGTCCCTTAAGGACCGGGCCACCAAAGCCCTTGAGGCTTCACAGCCTCTCCCGCCCCTCTTCTTTCGAACAGAGGCAGGGTGAATCTTGAAAATCAGAGGGTGCTCATATCCACGCGGACGCCGATGCCCATCGTGGAGGAAACAGCAACCTTCTTCATGTAGACGCCCTTGGCGGCAGCAGGCCTGGCCTTATTGAGGGCGTCAATCAGCGCCTTCAGGTTCGTCTGCAGCCTGGCGGTGTCAAAGGAAGCACGGCCAATAGCGGCGTGCACAATTCCGGCCTTGTCGGCGCGGAACTGCACCTGGCCGGCCTTCGCGTTCTTGACAGCCTGAGCGACATTCGGCGTGACCGTGCCGACCTTCGGGTTCGGCATCAGGCCGCGCGGGCCGAGGATCTGGCCGAGGCGGCCGACAACGCGCATGGCGTCCGGGGAAGCGATCACGACGTCGAAGTCCATGAAGCCGCCCCTGATCTTTTCAGCAAGATCATCAAAGCCGACGATGTCAGCACCCGCCGCCTTCGCCGCTTCGGCGTTGGCGCCCTGAGTGAACACCGCCACGCGGACCACCTTGCCCGTGCCTTCCGGCAGAACGCAGGCTCCGCGGACAACCTGATCCGACTTCTTCGGATCAATGCCCAGCTGAACCGCAACGTCGAACGACTCGTCAAACTTGGCGGTGGCGCAGCTCTTCACCAGATCAATGGCGGACTTGACGTCGTAGAGCTTGCCGGCTTCAACCTTCGCCCGGTTTGCAGCGACACGCTTAGAGAACTTCTTAGCCATTACAGACCCTCCACCGTAACACCCATCGAGCGGGCAGAACCAGCAATGGTGCGGACCGCAGCATCAAGATCGGCAGCCGTAAGATCGGGCTCCTTCGCCTTGGCGATTTCCTCGGCCTGGGCGCGGGTGATCTTGCCAACCTTGTTCGTGTGGGGACGGGCAGAGCCCTTGTCGATCTTAGCGGCCTTCTTGATCAGGACGGTCGCCGGCGGGGTCTTCATGATAAACGTGAAGGACTTGTCGGAGAAAGCCGTGATCACAACCGGGATCGGGAGTCCCTTTTCCATGGACTGCGTCTTGGCGTTGAAAGCCTTGCAGAACTCCATGATGTTCAGACCGCGCTGGCCGAGAGCCGGTCCGATCGGGGGCGCAGGATTAGCCTTTCCCGCAGGCACCTGCAGCTTGATGAAGCCAATAATCTTCTTTGCCATTTGTTTACCTCTTGGGTTTTTGCGCCCGGAATCGGGCTCCCCAATGCAAGATTAAACGAGCCTTTTATTTTATCAGATCAAAGGCTCGCTACTCAATATAAAAATTATCCTGCTTTGATTTAAATTAAATTTTCTCGACTTCGTCGAACGCGAGATCCACCGGTGTCTGACGTCCAAAAATCGAGACCAGAACCTTCAGACGGTTCTTGTCGTAATTGACTTCATCGACCCGTCCGTTGAAGTCCGCAAAAGCGCCTTCCTTGACCCGAACCGTTTCGCCGAGCTCGAAGAGCACCTTGGGCTTCGGCTTTTCGACTCCCTCGGCCACCGTGCCCTTGACTCGTGCGATGTCGGACTCCGGAATTCTTGTGGGGCGGTTTCCGCCGAGGAATTCCATCACGCGCGGCGTATTGCGGACCAGGTGCCACGTGTCGTCGTTCATTACCATCTGGATGAAGATGTACCCGGGATACAGGCGGCGCTCCGATGTCACCTTGCGGCCATTGCGGATTTCCTCAACCTTTTCGGTAGGCAGGAGGACTTCACCGAAACAGTCCTTGAAATCAGAATGCGCGATCCGGTCGGTAAGGGCGTTGTAGGCGCTCTTTTCCATGCTGGAATAAACATGCAGAGTGTACCAGTGCATCTCCCCGGCTGCGTTCTTTGTTGACTGCGCAGGCTCCTGCTTCGATTCTTCAGCGGTCATCTCTTTCTCCGTCAACCGGCCAGGCAATTAAATAAGCTTGAGCAGGACATCATAAATGCCCCACTCAATGATTTTATCCATAATAAACAGGAAAAAAGCGATAATGAGCACAAAGCCCATGACCAGCCCCGTGCTCGTCAGTGTTTCCCTGCGGGTGGGCCACACGACAAGGCGGAGCTCGTCAAGCGAGTCGCGGCCGTAGGCGATGAAGCGCTTGCCCGACGGGCTGAACCAGGCCAGAGCCAGGCCGACGATCAGTCCGGCCGCCAGGCAGGCAAGCCTCACGCCGAGATGTTGCTCAGATAGGAAGGTAAAGGCAAGAACGCCGGCCAGGGCTGCAATAATCGCAAGAGTGACCAGGACAAGATCCAACCCCTTCCCGGATTCCTCCTGCTGCTGAATTTTCGCTTTGTTGCTCATTGTCCACAATCCTGTCGGAACTACGCCCCGACAAACAGCTAAGCCGCGGTCACACTACTGATCGCGGCTTTGCCATTAATTTGGCAGGGGCAGAAGGAATCGAACCCTCAACCTACGGTTTTGGAGACCGTCGCTCTGCCGATTGAGCTATGCCCCTGCAGAACGAGCCGCAGTACGGCCCGTTGTCAGATTACTCAAGAATCTTGGCCACAACGCCGGCGCCAACCGTGTGACCGCCTTCGCGAATAGCGAAGCGCAGGCCCTCTTCCATGGCGATCGGGGCGATCAGCGTGACGGTCATCGTCGTGTTGTCGCCAGGCATCACCATCTCAACGCCTTCCTCGAGCTCGATCGTGCCGGTCACGTCCGTCGTGCGGAAGTAGAACTGCGGACGATATCCCTTGAAGAACGGGGTGTGACGGCCGCCTTCTTCCTTCTTCAGCACGTACACCTGAGCCGTGAACTTCGTGTGCGGAGTGATCGTGCCGGGCTTGGCAACCACCTGGCCGCGCTCGACTTCCTCGCGCTTCGTGCCGCGCAGCAGGCAGCCGATGTTGTCGCCGGCCTCGCCTTCGTCGAGCAGCTTGCGGAACATCTCAACGCCCGTGCAGGTCGTCTTCTGAGTCGGCTTGATGCCCACGATTTCAATTTCATCGCCCACGCGGATCGTGCCGCGCTCAACGCGGCCCGTCACCACCGTGCCGCGGCCGGAAATCGAGAACACGTCCTCGATCGGCATCAGGAACGGCTTGTCAAGCTCACGCACGGGCTCCGGGAAGTACGTGTCCATCGTGTCGGCCAGCTTCAGGATGGAGGGAACGCCGTACTCGGACTGATCGCCTTCCAGGGCCAGCTTCGCAGAACCCTTGATGATCGGGATCTCGTCGCCGGGGAACTTGTACTCGGTCAGCAGGTCGCGGACTTCCATCTCAACCAGCTCGAGCAGCTCCGGATCGTCAACCAGGTCGCACTTGTTCAGGTAGACGATGATGTTCGGAACGCCGACCTGACGGGCAAGCAGAATGTGCTCGCGGGTCTGGGGCATCGGGCCGTCGGAGGCGGCCACCACCAGGATCGCGCCGTCCATCTGGGCCGCGCCCGTGATCATGTTCTTCACATAGTCGGCGTGCCCCGGGCAGTCCACGTGAGCGTAGTGGCGCTTCGCGGTCTCGTACTCCACGTGAGCGGAGTTGATCGTGATGCCGCGGGCCTTCTCTTCAGGAGCCGCGTCAATCTGGTCATAAGCCATGGCATGCCCGCCGAACTTCTGGGCGAGGACGGTCGTGAGCGCAGCCGTCAGGGTGGTCTTGCCGTGGTCAACGTGACCGATCGTGCCCACGTTCACGTGGGGCTTGGAACGTACATACTTCTCTTTTGCCATGGTGAACAGCTCCTGGAAGCCAGAGCCGGAAAATCATCTTTTCCGGCTCTGCAGAAAAATGGTGCCCGTGATGCGGATCGGACGCATGACCTCTCCCTTACCAAGGGAGTGCTCTACCACTGAGCCACACGGGCATGTTTGGAGCGGGTGAAGGGAATCGAACCCTCGTCGTAAGCTTGGAAGGCTTCTGCTCTGCCATTGAGCTACACCCGCCTACCTAGACGAGATCCCTCCCGCCCTACAACTAGATTCTTCCCTCATCCGTAAATTTGGTGGAGGGGGATGGATTCGAACCATCGTAGGCGTAAGCCAACAGATTTACAGTCTGCCCCTTTTAGCCACTCAGGCACCCCTCCAGGGAAGCGAGATCAGGATTATGCTGACAGAAGCGGAAAAAGTCAAGCCTCCGCGATTATGATTTTTTATTTTTAAGTGTTTTCCCCAATGCGCGAGGCCGACTTTCCGTCCTCGCCGCACCTTTCGGCCTCTCTGCGCGTCTTTCGCTCGACCTCTGAAACAACGACGGCATCCTGGATTTCAAGGTGCCGGGCCCCCGCACTCGCAGGAGTTCCATCGTCCTGGGCCCGGGCCCTTTCGGCCATCTCCTCGCCCTTCTCTATTTCGTGCTCCACCTTCTTCTGGGCGAAATACTGCATCAGAGTCGCGCCAAGGAACAAAGCAGCCCCCAGGCCGACCAGCACAAGAACAAACACGCCGAGCACCGGCAGCAGCAAGACGGCGAGGACGGCAAGAATCACAAGGCTTATCACAATGGACAGCCAGCTTTTAGGGGAGCCTCCCCCGCCAAAGTTGTAATAGAACATCCGCATGCTTTGAAGATTCACCCGATGTTTTTTGATTGAGCCAGCCTCTATTTTCTACCAAACAAAACTGAATTGTTGCAACAAAGCTGAATCTCTTTTCTTTATTTGGTTAAAATGTCTAATCTTTTTTATTTCTGAACAGCACCTTTTTTGTTTGGCAGCATCAGCGGCCTGCTTATGCAGCTCTCTGCCGACTACTGTCGGCTGGCTTTCAGCCCCGCGTCGTCAAAACCCGAGGGCCATATCGCCGCGGCTGCCATCATTGCTGCGCAATTCTATGACTCAAGAACAAAATTCCCGTGCCGGAAGCGCTCTTCCGGACGTCCAGTCCAGCTCTGATGTCAGGCACATTCCGATTCAGCGCGTCGGGGTCAAATCCGTCTCCTACCCCGTCACCGTGAAGACCGCGGATGGCTTCATGCATACGGTGGCCAGCGTCAACATGTACGTTTCGCTGCCCGCCAGCCAGAAAGGGACCCACATGTCCCGCTTCTTCCGCCTTCTGGACGAAACGACGCAACCCCTGTGCAAGGAAGTTGTCGAAGATCTGATGCAGCGCATGCTCGCGGCACTGCACGCCACGGCAGGCACTATCGAGTTCGAGTTCCCCTTCTTCGTGAAGAAACCGGCCCCGATATCGAAGATCCCGAGCCTCATGAGCTACAGGGGAGGTTTTACCGTGACCGCCGAGGACGGACGCACTGCCGTAACCGAGCACGTCCTCGCCCCTGTCACCAGCCTTTGCCCCTGCAGCAAGGAAATTTCCCGCTATGGGGCGCACAACCAGCGCTCCCATATCACGATCGACGCCGAATGCGCGGAGAGCGTGCCGCTGGAGGACCTGATCCACATCGCGGAGACCAGCGCCTCCTGCCCACTGTGGTCGCTGCTCAAGCGGGAAGACGAAAAATTTGTGACGGAATTCGCCTACGATCACCCGAAATTCGTCGAGGACATTTCTCGGGACGCCGCAAAGGCACTCAAGGACGACCGGCGGATCATTTCCTTCCGGCTTCAGGTTGAGAACTTCGAATCCATCCACAATCATTCCGCATACGCCCAGATCACTTTCGATCGGCGCGCGCCCTTGTGCGACTGACCACTCCGGAGAGGCTGCCCCACGGCAGCCTTTCTTGACTGAGGGCGGCCTCTTTCCCCTGCTCCCCCGGTCTGGGACAATAAGCGGGTACCTTCCGATACTTTTTCTTTTTACCCAAAATGCTTGATCAACAGAAACAGGAACTCACAGAACTTTTCCAGCGTGCCCTGGCATCTATCGGGGCCGGCGCCCTTCCCGTCGTACTGGAGCGGCCGAAAGTTGCATCTCACGGCGATGTCGCCTGCACCGTTGCCCTGCAGTCAGCAAAAGTCCTTCACAAAGCCCCCCGCCAGATCGCAGAAATGATCGTCTCCGCCCTGCGTTCGGATCCCGAGTTCCCCAGGCTGCTCTCTTCCGTTGAAATCGCCGGCCCCGGCTTCATCAACATGAGGCTCGCCAATTCCGCACAGCAGGAAATCATCAAGACCATTCTGGCCCAGAAGGAAAAGTTTGGAACAAACAACTCGAAGGCCGGCCAGTCCGTTATCATCGAATACGTCTCCGCAAACCCGACCGGCCCCCTGCACCTCGGGCATGCCAGGCAGGGCGCCTTGGGTGACGTTCTTTCTAACATCCTGAAGACGCAGGGTTGGAAGGTAACCCGCGAGTACTACTACAACGACGCCGGAGCTCAGATCAACAACCTGACGGTCTCCGTCCAACTGCGCGGCAGGGAGCTGCTCGGCGAAAAAATTGATTTCCCCGAAAAGGGATATCACGGCGAGTACATCATCGACATCGCCAGGGACTATCTAGCCCGCAGGCCCGTGACCTCTTCGGGCGCGACCATCACTCCGGACGGGAACCTCGAAAACGAACAGCTCGTCCGCAAATATGCGGTGGCCTATCTGCGCAACGAGCAGGACGCCGACCTTAAGAAACTGGGCGTCGAATTCGACAACTATTACCTTGAAAGCTCACTCTACAGCGACGGTCTAGTGAAGGAAGCGGTCGACGCCATCATCGCCTCGGGGCACACTTATGAAAAAGACAATGCGCTGTGGCTGAGAACCACCGACTTCTCCAAGGAAGACCTGGGCGGCCTGGTGGACGACAAGGACCGCGTTATGAAGAAGCAGGACGGTTTCTATACCTACTTCGTTCCCGATGTCGCCTACCACCTCACCAAATTCCGGCGCGGATTCTCAAGAGCCATCAACATCCAGGGCTCCGATCACCACGGCACCCGCGCGCGTCTGCGCGCCGGCATTCAGGCGGCGAGCCGCCAGCTGGGGCTCAACGTACCCAAGGTGTTCCCCGAGTGGCTCCTGCACAAAATGCTCCTGGTGATGAAAGACGGCAAGGAGGTCAAGATGAGCAAGCGCTCGGGATCCTATGTGACCCTGAGCGATCTCGTGAACTGGGTCGGCAAGGACGCGGCCCGGTATTTCCTCGTCTCCCGCAAGGCCGACGCAGAATTCACTTTTGACATCAACCTCGCGGTCTCGAAGAGCGACGAGAATCCGGTTTACTATCTGCAGTACGCCTATGCCCGCATATGCTCCATCTTCAGGCAGGCCGAAGAAAAGGGCTTTTCAGTTCCCTCCACGGAAGAGATGGGCCGGCTGGATCTGTCCTGCCTGACGGCCAAGGACGAAATCGATCTGATCAACCGGCTCTCGGACTACTCCAACACCCTCAGTTCCATCGCCGAATCCCTCTCGCCGCACCTTCTGTGCTTCTATCTGAGGGACCTCGCCGCCAGCTTCCACGCCTTTTACAATGCGGAAAGGGTGCTGACGGAGGATGCCGTCACCCGCAACGGCAGACTCGCCCTGCTCGCCGCCGTCAGGCAGGTTCTGGGCAACGGCCTTTCGCTGCTTGGCATAAGCGCTCCCGAAAAAATGTAAGCCCGCCTGGTCGGCTCTGCCGATGACACAAGGAGTGGTTAAATATGAAACAATTTATTACCGGCTTCCTCTGCGGCGCAGTCGCCGCTTTGCTAGTCGCGGCAGGAGGCGCTTTGTTCGTCACCGAGTCCCCGGTCCCCTTTATGAGCAAGGTTCAATCGTCCTCCCAGGCCTACGTCGAGGAAGCCTTGAAGGGACGCTCGCCGGACCCCAATGAAAAGCTCTACGCCCCGGGCACCACTCCCCGCCCGGCAGCCTCGGCCGCGTCATCCTCGCCGGCTGCCGCCTCCTCAAACGCTCCTGCCGCAGCCTCGAGCCCGGCTGCCGGCATCAGTGACGCGGCGGTTCCCGCCCCCGCCCCGGCTCCCGTTCAGCCGCAGAACCCGGCCTTCTTTATTCAGGTCGGCTCATATAAAACGGCCGATGACGCTGAAACAATTAGAGCCAAAATCGCCTTTTCAGGACTTGATTCCAGCGTTTCTCACGGGAAAGATGGGTACTACCGGGTAAGAGTCGGACCCTTTGATTCCGAGAGCGCCGCCCAGAAAGCCCTGGGCACGCTGAAATCAAACGACCTTCCGGGACAAATTATTCACTAAGAACAGGATTTCTTTAGCAATGATTTCGCGTAGAGATTTTTTGGGAATTTCCTCGGCCGCACTGCTGTCCGCCCCTTTTTCAACCTTTGCCTCGCCGCAGTCTCCGGTGGAAAAGAAGGAATACACGCTGGTTCGCCCGACTATCCCGGTGAAGGGCAAAAAGGTTGAAATCGTCAACTTTTTCGCCTACACCTGCCCGCACTGCCTGAAATTCGCCCCTGTGATCGAACCCTGGAGTGAAAAGCTGCCCTCCTGGATCAGCTACAGGCAGGTTCCCGTCGCCTGGGACGCCAGGACCGAGCCTTTTTCGCGGGCCTTCTATGTGCTGCAGAGCCTTCGGCTGCTGCCCAAGCTGCACATGAAGTTCTTCGAATCCGTTATTTACCAGACCCACAAATACGAGTCCGGCAGTCTTGCAAAGGATATCCGCGACTTCATGCTTGCCAATGGAGTTCAGGCTCAGGCCTGGGATTCCGCTTACAACTCCTTCGGCATTGCCAACAAGGCCCGCGCCGCCTCCCAGACCTGGCAGTCTTACGGGCTTGATGCGACCCCGATGGTGGGCATCGACGGGAAATACCTGACCGGTCCCCACATGACCACTTCGCGCCAGGCCTGTCTTACCGTGATTGAGGCTCTGGCTCAGAAGGCGAGGAAGGCAAAAGCCTGAACCACTTTTTACAGCGAGGCCTCGAAGCCATGTCTTTCAATGTTTTCATCACCGGAGCGACTGGCGGCATCGGAGCCGGCTTTGCACGCGCCTATGCTGCGAAGGGAGCGACCCTGGGACTCGTCGCTCATCATCGGGATGCTCTCGATCGCCTCATCAGCGAGCTGCCGGGCAGCGGCCACAGGGGATACGTCGCGGACGTCACGGATCGCGACGGAATCATCCAGACCGCCCACCGTTTCGAAAAGGAAGCTGGACCCGCCGACGTCGTCATTGCCAATGCGGGCATCTCCATCGGCGTCAAGACCCAGTACTACGAGGATCTCGCCGTCATGGACCGCGTCTTCCGCATCAACGTCATCGGCATGGCCAATACATTCCATGGCTTCCTGCCCTCCATGATCGCCCGCCGCGCAGGCACTCTGGTCGGCATCGGGTCTGTGGCCGGCATACGCGGGCTTCCCGGATCAGAGGCGTACTGCGCGAGCAAATCTGCGGTCATCACGTACTGTGAAAGCCTCAGAATCGAGATGAAGAAGTCCAACGTTGAGGTCATCACGATATGCCCGGGCTTCGTCCGCACGCCCCTGACCGCGATGAACCCGTACCCCATGCCCTTCATTCTCGAACCCGATGAGTTTGCAAGGAGGGCCGTCGCTGCAATCGAGGCTCATAAAACCTACGCCGTGATCCCCTGGCAGATGGCGCTGCTCGCCAAAATCATGAGGCTGGCGCCAAACGCGCTCTTCGACCGGATCCTGATGGGAAGGAAGCAAAAGCCCCGGGCTAAGGACATGGGAAAATAACTGCGCCTGGCCGAAGCGCCTCTTCCCCATCCTCCGGAAGGCGCCGCGAAGGAGCCGCGGCCGCCTTCCCGCATGTGGATTATGAAGAGGCGCGCACCCGCAGGGCTTCTCCGCCTCTCAGGAGCGATGCCGCCCGCCAGGGCTGCAGTACCCCGCCCTGCTCAAGATTAATGAACAGAATCCTTCTCGCGATGGCAGCGCGCGCGACCGTTCTCCATTCCGCTTCCGACAGATTCGCGCCGATCGCCCATGTCGTCAGCTCGTTGTGCCTTTCCGCCAGCACCTCTTCGGTCGCGTTGCCGCGAAGGACGTCGATGATGTGGCTCATCCGAAAATAACGCCCTGATTTCCTGTAGCAACGGATTACACAGCTCACAAATTTCCGGGCCTCGACGGTCCTGTCGATCATTCGGGGAGGGGAGACGCAGTTGTCGCAGCGCCCGCAGAAATCCGCAGCGCTTTCCCCGAAATAGCCCAGCAGGGCCTGACGACGGCAGCACCCCGCCTCCGCGTAGCCGACCATGGAATCGAGCTTCTGCAGGCAAAGCTGGCGATATTCGTCGCTGCCCGTACTCTGAGCGATAAAGCTTTGCTGCACCACGACGTCCCGCCAGCTCCAGATCAGCCAGGCCTCGGCGGGCTTTCCGTCCCGGCCCGCCCTCCCCGTTTCCTGGAAATAAGACTCGATGCTCCTTGGCAGCCCGATGTGCACCACGAAACGGACGTCTTTTTTGTCAATGCCCATGCCGAAGGCAATGGTCGCCACCATGACCAGGCCGTCAGAGGCAAGAAACCGGGCACTGTTTTTCTCTCGGAGCTCCGGCGCCATACCAGCATGATAGGCCAGAGCCGGAACGCCCTGACCCCGTAAAAACTCCGCTATTTCCTCCGTTCTTTTGCGCGACAGGCAGTAGACGATCCCCGTCTGCGACGGATGACGCTTCACGATGAAGTCCAGCAGCCGGGGCTTCATTTCCGCCGTCCCGTAGCTGACCCGGTAAAAGATGTTGGGCCTGTTCAGCGAAGAGGAGAAAATAAGCGGATTGATGAGCAGGCGCTCTGAAATCTCCCTCTGGGTCCTTTCGTCCGCCGTGGCGGTCAGTGCAATTCTTGGTACGGCGGGGAACAGCCTCTTGATCACTCCGAGGGCGCTGTACTCCGGCCGGAAATCGTGACCCCAGGTCGATATGCAGTGGGCCTCGTCGACCGCGAAAAGCGACAGCCTGATGCGCCCGAGCATCGACAGGATTTTTTCACTTACAAGCCGCTCGGGCGTGATGTACAGCAGATCGAGGCTGCCCTCCAGAAGCGCCTTCTCTGTCTCCCGGTTTTCTTCCGCTGAATTGATCGAGCAGAGGCTTGCGGCCTGCACCCCCGTTTTCCGCAGCCTCGACACCTGGTCCTCCATCAGTGCGATGAGCGGCGACACGACCACCGCGGTCCCCTGCCTGACCAGCGCGGGGACCTGATAGCAAAGGCTTTTCCCGCTCCCGGTAGGCATCAGGACGAGGACGTCGCGCCCCTGGATCAGAGCGCTGACGATTGTTTCCTGATAGGGCCTGAAGTCGGGAAAGCCAAAGACTTGCTTGAGAGCCTCCGAAGCGGAGGGAAAACGTTGCATAGGCACTGTTGGAGGAAAGCTGCGGCCGGATGCTGATGACCGGCATCGAGCTTAAACCAAAATAGCAGCCCTTTTTCGATGAGCCTTGGCCATCGCAAAAGGGCTGCTAAAGAGGCAAAACAATAGTTTTCAGTTCTTGGCCGCTTTTTCAGCGTCCAGCCGCTTCTGCCTCAGGCAGGCCGCGGCCGTAAACATAACATCGCTTGCAGAGTTAAGCGCAGTCTCGCAAGAGTCCTGAATCACGCCAATGATGAAACCCACGGCCACAACCTGCATGGCAGTGGAATTGTCGATGCCGAAGAGGCCGCAGGCCAGAGGAATGAGCATCAGGGAGCCGCCTGGGACGCCGGAGGCGCCGCCGGCGCAGATGGAGGCCACGAAGCAGAGCAGCACGGCGGTCCAGAAGTCTACATGCACGCCGAGCGAATAAGCGGCGGAAAGCGTCAGTATCGTGATGGTGATCGCGGCACCGGCCATATTGATGGTCGCACCGAGAGGAATGGAGATCGAGTACGTCCCCTCGTCAAGCTTGAGACGCCGGCACAGATCGAGATTGACCGGAATGTTGGCCGCCGAAGATCTGGTGAAGAAGGCGCAGATGCCGGAGACGCGCAGGCACTCGAACGTCAGGGGGTACGGATTCCTGCGGATGCAGGCAAAAACCAGCAGCGGATTCACCACAAACGCAATGAAGAACATGCTGCCCACCAGCAGAAGGATGAGCTTGCCGTAACCGGCGAATGCGCTCAGGCCAACCTCCGCCACCGTGCTCGATACCAGCCCGAGGATGCCGAGAGGGGCGAAGCGGACGACGATCCGCACGACGGACGTCACGGCTTCCGACAGGTCCTGGATGACTTCGCGGGTGGAGTCCGATGAGCGCCGCAGAATGAAGCCGAGAGCGGCCGACCAGGCCAGAATGCCGATGTAGTTTGCGTTAGCCAGCGCCTTGACGGGGTTGTCCACAATATTGAGGATGAGGTTCTTCAGAACCTCGGCGATGCCGCCCGGGGCCGCCGCCTTGGCGGCGTCAGCCGCCAGATGTATGGAGGTCGGCCAGATAAAGGAAACGATGACTGCCACCACGGCCGCGCTGAGTGTGCCAATGGCATACAGCACGATGATGGGCTTCATAGAAGTCCTGGTATCGACGCTCTGGGTGGCGATGGAGGCCGCCACCAGAAAGAAAACCAGCACCGGGGCGACGGCCTTCAAGGCGGAAATGAAGACTGTGCCAAGGAAACCAAGGGGCTTGGCGATGCTGGGAGCCAGCAGGGCTATCGCAACGCCAATGACAAGAGCCAGCAAAATCTGTTTAACCAGAGACCATTCCAGGAATGGCATGAGGACACGAGAGATTTTTCGCATTTTTTTGGTTTATTTAAGGTGATGAGGGATTGCAGCGGCATCCCTGAAGTCCTTCCCTTCGGGCGCGCCTGTTTTCAAGAATAGCCTCTTTTGTATTTTTTTTCTTTCAACATCACGCAAATTTCCAACAACTACCGCCATTCGGCGGATAATGTCGGGAATTCAGAATTTCTAGAGCGCCGCGCAGCTAAGATATGCAGCAACTCAAACCCGCCGTCAGATTTGTATTAACCTGCGTTTTTCTGGACGCTCTGGGGTTTGGATTGATCATTCCCGTCCTGCCGCGCCTCATTGGGGAGCTGGCCGGAGCACGGGATCTCCAGACTTACTGGTACGGCATCATTATGGCCGGCTACGGTCTGATGCAGTTTCTGTCCTCTCCGGTGCTGGGAGCGCTTTCCGACAGGTATGGCCGCAAGCCCGTGCTGCTGACCGGCATCTTCGGCCTCGGAATTATGCAGCTGGTGCCAGCGCTCTCCTCGTCTCTGCCGCTTATTCTCGCCTCCAGGCTGGCTGGCGGCATGCTGTCGGCCAACACTGTGGTGGCCCAGGCCTACATCGCCGACATCACGCCGGCAGCAAAACGGTCTTCCTCGTTCGGGAAAATAGGCGCGGTCTTCGGGGTCGCTTTCGTGATCGGGCCCGCCATAGGAGGGATCCTCGGCCAGATCAATCCCAGAATTCCCTTCGCCTTCGCCGCGAGCATCTGCTGCCTGAACTTCCTGTACGGGATCTTCGTGCTTCCGGAAAGCCTCAGGACTCCGGACCCCCGGCCCTGGTGCTTTTCGCGGTTCAATCCCTTCGGCGGACTTTTCCGGCTGCTTGCGGTCAAACGCATCACGCCCATGGTGCTCGTGATCGGACTCATTTACCTCGCTCAGTCCCTGATGCAGTGCACATGGGCCCTCTACACGGAATTCCGCTACGGATGGACTCCGTTAAACATCGGACTGTCCATGTTTCTCATAGGCGCCTGCATTGCCGGGGCTCAGGGCTTCGTCCTGCCGCGGCTGCTCCGCTGGACGAGCGAGCCGCGCATTGTGACAGGCGCCCTGTGCATCGGATTTGCGACTCTGGCCGGCATCGGTCTCTCTCCGTGGGGATATCTTGCTGCGCTGCTTTCATGGCTGTTTTCCTTCACAGGAATGGCCCCCGCCGTCATTCAGGGAGCCGTATCGCGCCTTGTGCCGGAAACATCCCAGGGAGAGGCTATGGGAGCCGTGAGTTCGCTTAACTCATTTTCCGGGGTGATCGCCCCCCTGATGTCCACTCCGATGCTGGTGTACACCGCATCGGGCGCCGCGTCCTCCTTCTTGTCCGGCGTGCCCTACTTTCTTTCTTCGTCCATTCTGCTTCTGGCCCTTGTCATTGCCATGACGGCCATCAGATCTTACCGCTGAGACCGGGCGGGGCGACAGCAACCGCCTGGCTCTCAAAAAACACTGCGGGCGGCGCCGCAGCCGCGGGAGATCCCGGACTGCGGCGGGGTTGTCAGATATCTTCCTTTTTCATGTCAATGGCCCCGCAGGGGCACTCGTTAGCGCAAATGCCGCATCCCTTGCAGAAGTCGTAATTGATCTGATAACCCAGTCCCGGGCCAAGCTTCACGATCGCGTTGTCCGGGCAGACGCCATAGCAGTTGTCGCACTCAAAGCAGTTGCCGCAGCTCATGCAACGTCTGGCCTCGTAAAGCGCATTGTCGGCCGTCAGGCCCTTGAGCACCTCCTCGAAGGTCGTCTGCCGGCGGACCATGTCGAGAAGCGGCCTTTCCGTCTTAGGCGCATCGGCGAAATACCAGGTGTTCAGGCGCTCAAACGCCGCCGGACGACCGCGGACTGGCTCCTGGTACTCCGTTCCCCGCAGCCAGCAGTCAATCGCGCGAGCCGCGCGTTTTCCATGCCCGATGGCTACCGTCACATTGCGGACATCCTTAACCGCGTCGCCGCCGGCGAAAATGCCCGCTCGGGTCGTCATCATCTTTTGGTCGACGACAATAGCCCCGGCGTCTGTCTTCAGGCCCTTTACGCCGCCCAAGAAGCCGAGATCAGTTTCCTGGCCCAGCGCCAGAACCACGGAATCGGCCGTTATCGTTTCGTATTCTCCGGTGGGCTTCGGGTTCCCCTCCTCATCGAGAACCATCTTCTCAATGCGGACCTTTCCCTCCTCTGCATCAGCAATGGTAGAAAGCCACTTCATGGAAACGCCCTCTTCCGCAGCCTCCTCAATCTCGAAGCTGTGGGCCGGCGCCTTCTGCCGGGTTCTTCTGTAAACGATGAGCGGCTCGGCCCCCATTCTCCGCACGGAGCGGGCCACGTCCACCGCAGTGTTTCCCCCTCCGTACACGACGACTCGCCGGCCCAGCCGGGGCTTTTCCTCGCCCTCCATGGAGCGCAGAACCGAGACCGCGTCAAGGATATGGGCTGAATCGCCCGCCGGGATATAAGCCCTGCGCGCGAGCTGAGCCCCAACGCCTAGGAAGACGGCGTCATAACTTCCGTCCGCCATCTCTTTTTCCAGATCCTGAACCGCGTGATTGAGAACGATTCGAACACCGAGATCAGCAATTCTCTGAATCTCAGCATCCAAAACCGCTCGGGGCAGACGATACTTGGGAATTCCATAACGCATCATTCCGCCGGGAGCCGCGGAAGACTCCAGCACTGTCACCTCATGCCCGAGCAACGCGAGATGATAAGCGGCGCTCAGCCCCGCAGGGCCGGAGCCGACAATCAGCACTTTCCGGCCGCTGCGCTCTTTAGGAGCGGGAACCTTCCACTTTTGCTTAAGCGCCTCGTCCCCCAGGAACCTCTCCACGGAATTGATTCCGACCGGCTCGTCGAGCTGCCCCCTGTTGCACGCCCCCTCGCAGGTGTGGTAGCACACCCTGCCCATGGTTGCCGGGAATGGATTGTCCTGCATGACCTTCGCCCAGGCCGCCTGATAATCGCCGTTTTCAGCAAGAAACAGCCAGTCCCTGCACCGTTCGCCTGCGGGGCAGGTGGCACTGCAGGGAGGCTCGTGAAAGGCATAGGCGGGCTTAAGCGTCCGCCAGGCCCCCGTGTGATTCTCCAAGGATGTTTTCGGCTTCAGGGTAATGGCAAACGGCGTTTTTTCACTCAGCTCAGACATGTTCCTGCTCTCCCTTAGGTTCAACCAGGCTGCGGAAGAGCCCCTCCGGCTCTTCATCCGACAGCGCGGTCAGACCGAATTTCTCAATGTTGCGATCGGCTATCCGCTGCAGATGCTCAACGGTCGCCGGGTCTCCTCTCTTGCCAAACAGGTGGGCGAAGCGCTTCTGGCCTTTCAGGTAGGCCTCCACGGGAAGCTGGCGGCGGATTTTATAAGAGCCGGTGATCTCGCCGTTTTCCGCCTCGAACACAGGGAAAAGCCCCGTCTCGGCGGCAAGGCGGGCCATTTCCACTGTTTTGGAGGATGGGAAGCCCCATCCCAGGGGGCAGGGAACGAGGATGTGAATGTAGCGGGCGCCGTGGATCTGCATGGCCTTGGTCACCTTGCGCTCAAGGTCGTGCAGATCGGCCACCGTGGCCGTGGCCACATAGGGGATGCCGTGGGCCATCGCGATCAGAGGAACGTTCTTGCCCTGACCGAACTCGTTGCCTTCGTAGCCGGGAATCGGCATCGTGGTGGCGGTTCGGGCCGTGGGAGGAGTCGCGGAGCTTCTCTGGACGCCGGTGTTCATATAGGCTTCGTTGTCGTAGCAGATGTAAAGAACGTCATCGTTGCGTTCAAACATTCCGGACAGGCACCCCATGCCGATGTCGGTCGTTCCGCCGTCTCCGCCCTGGGCCACCACCCGAACCGGGCTCTTGCCCTCTTTCGCGGCCCGGATCCTGAAGGCGGCCGCCATCCCGGCGGCCACAGCGGCCGTGTTCCCAAAAAGCGAATGCAGCCAGGGCATGCGCCAGGCGCTTTCCGGATAGGGCGTCGAGAAAACCTCCAGGCATCCCGTGGCGTTGGCCACCGCCAGACGGCCGCCGGTCGCGGCGAGTGCGGCATCGAGTGCATAGCGCGCTCCCAGAGCCTCCCCGCAGCCCTGGCAGGCCCGGTGCCCGGAATTAAGGGAGTTATACCTGTGATCTGAACTCTGCAGTGTCTTCTGCTGTTCCGCCAGCAGGCGATTCCCGACCGTAAAAGTCCCGGTCTGGTAAAAGTGAACCGTGTTCTCTTCCTGCATGACTGTCTCCTATTTTCCTGCCTGGCGGGCAGCGTCGCGAACCATCTCTTCGTTGGCCGGCCCGACGCGCCAGCTTTTCTTCTCGCGCTCCAGCTGCCGATCCACCAGAGCCTTGTTCAGGTCCATGAAGTACAAGGCGGGCAGCCTTCCATCGATAGCCGCAAGGAAAGTTTCCTTGAGACTCCTTCTGGTGATGGCACGGCCTCCTAAGCCGGCGATTACGGTTGTGACCTGGGCGCCGGATCCTCCCAGGGCGGAGGCCACCTCCATGCCCAGAACTCCCCTGCTGCCGGGCGTGACTGTGCGGTCGATGACAATCACCCGCTTCGCGCCTCTCAGGGCCTCGGCCACCGCCTCATAGGGGAACGGCCGGAAGCTCTTCAGGCTCACCACACCGACGGCAGTGCCTGCCTCCCTCATTTCGTCCACGGCGTCCTTAATGGTCCCCAGGCAAGACCCCATGGCGATCACCCGCGTCTCGGTTCCTTCGCAGCGGTAGCAGGACAGCAGGCCGCCGGACTTGCGGCCGAACACAGCCTCGAACTCACCGGCCACCTTCGGAATGACATCCAGGGCCTGCCTGAAGCGGCAGGCCTGCAGGCAGCGAACCTCCGTGAAAGCCTCCGGACCAACCATGGCACCGATGGACACCGGATCGTCGGGGTCAAGGATCTGGCGGGGCGCAAAGGGAGGCAGGAACTGATCCACCTGAGACTGCTCCGGGATATCCATTCTCTCGAGCGCGTGCGTCAGCACAAAACCATCCATGCACACCATGACCGGCAGCGACAGGGTCTCCGCGATTTTGAAGGCCTGGATATGCAGGTCGACCGCTTCCTGGTTGTCCTCGGCAAACAGCTGAAGCCACCCGCTGTCACGCTGGGAAAGGGAATCGGACTGATCATTCCAAATATTGATGGGGGCGCCGATGGCGCGGTTGGCAACCGTCATGACGATGGGAAGCCCCAGGCCCGATGCGTTGTAAATGGCCTCCGTCATGAACAGAAGGCCCTGCGAGGCGGTGGCGGTATAAGACCTAGCACCCGCTGCGCTCGCACCGATGACTGCGCTCATGGCACCGAACTCGCTTTCCACATTCATGAATTCGCAGTCCTTGATGGAGCCGCTCCGCACATAGCGGCCGAGCGCCTCAACGATGTGCGTCTGAGGGGAAATAGGATAAGCGCAGATAGCGTTTGGGCGGCAGAGAGCCACTGCCTGGGCGACGCCCTGTGAACCTTCCAGCTGCTTGAGCATATTTAATCTCCGTCCTTAAGCGAGAGCATGTGGCTCCAGGCCCCGGCGGCAACGTTCGCATTGGCCTGGGCTACCTTTCCGGAATATTTCTGTCCATAAGCCGCATTGATGCTCTCCAGCTTGAGAAGTCCCGTCATGGCGGCAAATCCGGCCAGCATGGCCGCGCCGGGCAGCGGCCTGCCGATATATTTAAGCGCCAGATCCGTGGCGGGAACCGTCCTGACATGGCCCTTGGGCAGCTTCGAGACAAGTTCGCTCAGGCCGATGTCCTCAGGAGCGGCGGCGCTGTTGACCAGCACGAAGCCGCTGCGGCTCAGGCCTCCGAAAACATCCACCGTCTCGATCAGCGTCCTGTCCTGAATGAGAACCGCATCGGGCTCCTCGATAGGCTCGTGGAGCCGGATGGAGTGATCGCTGATGCGGGCGAACGCCACCACAGGGGCTCCCGTCCTCTCGGAGCCGAAGCTGGGGAACGCCTGCGCAAAGTGCCCTTCCATGAAAGCAGCCAGGGACAGCATTTCCGCCGCCGTGACCACTCCTTGGCCGCCGCGGCCATGTAGACGTACCTGAAACATAAGTCTTCCTTCTTCACTGTTTGAGCGTTGTTGTTGTGTTTGCGGGGTGCTGCAGTAAGAGTCACGTTGATATATTAAATAGAAACCCTGCCCCCTTCTAGGCTTTTCTTTGCATTGGGCGCAAGCCGCACTTTCCTCGGAAAGCCGGGACCGGACCGAGCGCCGCGGAGGCCTCCCCGAACCGCCCGCTTCGTTCAAAATGCGAGGGCCGGCCTGCGGCCCGGGTAAAACTTTCCTCCTATTTTTGGTAGAATTATCAGTTGCAATTGGTTTTCTCCTGGAGTTCGAAGTATGGTTCCAACAGCAACGACGGTGGGGGGCTATCTGCAGACTTTGCCGCCCGACAGGCGCGTCGCAATGGCGCGTGTCTGCAGCCTGATTCGCCGCAATGCCCGCGGCGTTCATGAAAGCATGCGCTATGGCCTTGCGTTTTATGAATACGACACCAATCCGCTGTTTGCCTTGGAACCCGGCGAAAAGAGCATGACCCTTTTTGTCGCGGAACCCAAGGTGGTGGAACATTTCTCCGGAAAGCTGAAGGGCATCAACACCGAGACCAGCTCCATTTATTTCGACAACCTGAACCGCCTTCCCCTCGACATCGTTGAGAAGGTGATCAGGGAATCCGTTGTTTCCAGGCAGGAACGCATCCGCAGCAACGAGCCCGTGCCCGGCCAGGAAGAGCTCCTCAAGCTCTGGAGGATCCAGGCGGAGGCCGCAGCGGTTCCCCCGCCCATCATTCACATTCCGGTCAATCCTCCCGAACCGGAAGACAAGGCCGAGTAAGCGCCGGCCCAAGGCAGAGCCCTCAGCCGGGGGCTCTGTTTTTGCATTCCCAGGCCTTTTTCCGAGCCTCTGCCCTGAAGGCCCGGTCTGTCCCCTGCTGTCAAGCCCCGCCCATTTTGCCTGGAAGAACTCCGTCGGACCTAAGTCTTTCTTCCCGCCCCTGAATGCCATACATCCCCATTACGAGGGAGCGACTACCTTAAAAGCCGGCCGCAGGATATGATGAAGAGAATTCTTACCCTGCGAGAGCCTCTCTTATGAAAAGTGACGACTCACACGGCAAAGAAATCAAACTGGCGCGCCCTCTTTGGCTTCTGATCGCCGTCAAGGCCGCCTGCATTTTCCTGCTGTGGCTTGTGTTTTTTTCTCCCTCGCATCGCCCTGATACTTCCGTCGATGCGGTCGGGCAGGCTTTATTTCCTTCCCCCCATATCAATATCGATAACTCCAGAGACAAATCATGATTACGCCTGAATTAGTTGACCTGTCTCGTCTGCAGTTTGCCGTTACCGCCCTTTACCATTACCTCTTTGTCCCGCTGACGCTGGGGCTGTCCATGCTGCTGGTGGCCATGGAGGGGTGCTATGTCATCACGAAGCGGGAAGTCTACAGAGACATGACCCGCTTCTGGGGCAAACTGTTCGCCATTAATTTCGCCATGGGCGTTGCCACAGGCATCACCATGGAGTTCCAGTTCGGCACGAACTGGGCTTATTACTCGCACTACGTGGGCGACATTTTCGGGCCGCCCCTCGCCTTCGAGGCCCTCATGGCCTTCTTCCTGGAATCCACGTTCGCCGGCCTGTTCTTCTTCGGCTGGAAAAAACTCAGGCCGGGCGTGCACTGGCTGTGCACGTTCCTGATGGCCTTCGGAACGAATATTTCCGCCCTGTGGATCCTGGTGGCCAACTCCTGGATGCAGCATCCCGTCGGCTCCGAGTTCAATCCGGTGACGCTGCGCATGGAAATGTCCAATTTCTGGGAGGTCATCTCGAGCGAGTGGGCCCAGGCAACTCTCGTCCATGACATTTCCGGCGGATACATGACCGGGGCCGTTTTTGTTGCCGCCATCTCGGCCTGGTACCTGCTCAAGAAGCGCGACGTCGAGTTTGCCAAGCGATCTCTGGCCGTGGCCTGCGCCTTCGGCCTTGTCACTTCGATCGTGACGGTGCACATGGGCGATGAATCCGGCTATCTGGTCACCCGCGACCAGCCCGAAAAAATAGCCGCCATGGAGGCGATCTGGGACACCGCCGAGGCGCCCGCCGGTCTGACGCTCTTTGCCCTTCCGAACACCGAGCGGCGGGCCAATGCGCTTCAGGTCGAGTTCCCGTGGGTGCTCGGCCTCATCGGCACGCGATCCCTTTCCACGCCGGTGCCTGGCATCAACCAGCTCGAGGAGCGCAACGCCGCCCGCATAGCGAGCGGCGCCAAGGCCGTGACGCTGCTTGAGCAGCTGCGCAAGGACCCCAGCAACGCTGCCCTTCTGGAATCCTTCAATGCCGTCAAGAAGGATCTCGGCTACGGGCTGCTGCTCCGCAAATACACCTCTGACGTCTCTACAGCCACCCCCGAGATGATCAAGAAGGCGGCCGCAGATACGATCCCCCCTGTGTCGCTGTTGTTCTGGAGCTTCAGGGGCATGGTGACCTGCGGCATCATCATGCTGCTGCTGTTTGTCCTCGGCTTTTACTATTCGGTCAAAGGCATCCCGGAAACTAAGGGGCTTTACCTCAAGCTGGCAGCCCTGGCGCTGCCCCTGCCCTGGATCGCCAACGAACTGGGCTGGATCGTGACCGAGGTCGGGCGCCAGCCCTGGACCATCTACGGGGTGCTCCCGGTTCACATCTCGGTTTCCTCGCTCACGGCGGGCGAAGTTTTAGGCTCGCTGGCTGGGTTCGCCCTTCTGTACAGCGCGCTGCTCATTGTGGAAGTCTGGCTGATGAAGCGCTTCGCAAGCCTCGGCCCCTCCACTTTGGGCACCGGCCGCTATTTCCATGAGAAACACTAACCGCTCACCGGAGACGCCAAAATGATTGACTACGAGATTTTGAAACTCATCTGGTGGCTTTTCATCGGAGTGCTTCTGGCCGGCTTTGCCGTCATGGACGGCCAGGACATGGGGGTTGGAGCTCTGCTGCCCTTCCTTGGCAAGACAAACGAAGAGCGCCGGATCATGATCAACTCCGTCGCCCCGCACTGGGACGGCAACCAGGTCTGGCTCATAACCGGAGGCGGCGCCATGTTCGCAGCGTGGCCCATTGCTTACGCCGCAGCCTTTTCCGGCTTTTACTGGGCGATGCTCCTGGTGCTGGCCATGCTCATCTTCCGTCCGGTTTCCTTTGACTACCGCAGCAAGTTCGACAGTTCGCGCTGGCGCAGCTGCTGGGACACGCTCCTGTTTCTCGGCTCTGCCGTGCCTCCCATCATTTGCGGTGTAGCCTTCGGAAACCTGCTGCAGGGCGTGCCGCTGGTCTTTGATGAGTCCATGAGGGTGAGCTATCAGGGCAGCTTCTTCGGTCTTCTCAATCCCTTCGGCATCCTGTGCGGCCTTGTGGGCATCGTCATGGTGATCATGCACGGCGCCAATTTCCTCGGCCTCAAGAGCGTCGGAGAGCTCAACGCAAGGGCGAAGAAAGCGGCCGCCGCGGCCTCTCTGGGCACCCTCGTGCTTTTCGTCCTGGCCGGCATCTGGATGGCGGCGGCCCTTCCCGCTTACAACGCATCGGGAATCGACCCGGCGGGGCTTCCCAACCCGCTGGCAAAGACGGTTACGGTGGGCGGCAGCTGGCTCGACCACCTGTCCGCAACGCCTGCGCTGTTCATCTTCCCGCTGCTGGGCATTATCGGCGCAGCCCTGAGCTTTGTGTTCTCCAGGGCGGAGAAGTGGGGCGCTGCCATCGTGAGCTCCGGAGCATCGCTCCTGGGAATCGTGTTCACGCCGCTTGTCACCATGTTCCCGTTCGTCATGCCCTCGTCCATTGACCCGCGCTCGAGCCTGACGCTTTGGGACTGCACGAGCTCGCAGCTCACGCTTGAAATCATGCTGTTCGTCACGCTGATCTTCCTGCCCATCCTGCTTTTTTACACCGGCTGGGCCTATCGGGTCATGCGCGGCAAGGTGACTCCGGAATACATCTCGGAAAACAGCCACCATCTCTACTAAAAGGAACTGAAATGGCCTACTTCTACTGGATTGCTAGCGTCACTCTGGGCTTGATGCTGGGGGTTCTGCTGTGCATCAAGCAGGACATCTCGGACAAGGAAGAATAACCGGCCGGGCGCAGCGGCATTCAACTCTTTAGGATGCCGCCCCGTCCGGGCCGCCCGCCTTCCGCCCCGAAAAAACGGGCCGTCTGCAAGATGAACTGTCCCCACTTTGTGAGACAGAATTAATTGAGCGCCGGTGTGGTTTTACCTGTTACCGCTTCCCTGAATTGCCTGGGGGAGCGGTAACTTAATTTCGCTTGAATGCGTTTCTCATTGTAATAGGCGCAGTAGGCTTCAATTTCCTGCCGGGCCTGGTTAAAAGTCAACAGATTTTTGTCAAAGCGCTTGTCCGGGTGGTACAGCCACTCCGTCTTCAGCGTTCCGTTCCAGCCCTCCATGACGGCGTTGTCCCAACAGTTTCCTTTGCGTGAATAGCTCTGCTTAAAGCCGTAATCCCGAGCTTGTTTCCTGAACATCGGGCTGGTGTACAGCCCTCCTTGGTCGCTGTGCAGCACAGCCGGTCCGCTGGCCACCGCCTTAAGCGAGTGGAGCGTCTGCATCGCAAGCGCCATATTTTGGCAGGGGCTCATTTCACAGACGACGATTTCGCGAGTGCAAAGATCCATAACGAGCGAAAGATAGAGCCAGCCAGTTTTAGTCGGAATATAGGTCACATCCGTCACAAATACCTTGCCCGGCTCCTGTTGAGTAAATTTGCGGTTCAGCGTGTTCTCGAGAACAGTCCCGTCGGCCAGCTGCCCCTTTCTGAGGCTGACTCTGTATGTGCTCTTCCTTCGAATCACGGCCTGGCATCCAAGTTCCTTCATGACGCGTGCGACCTGGTTGTGTCCGGGTTTTCGTTTATGGCCATCCATGCGAAGGGCTGCCGTCATCCTTCTGACGCCATATCGTCCTTCGTGGCGTTTTTGGAGCTCTTTGATGCGATCGCCAAGAGCCTTAGCCGCGAGCACTCTTTTGCCAGGATTTCCAATACGGCGGTAAAAGGTGCTCCGGCTGGCACCTGCAATTTCGCAAGCTCGGGCAACGGGTACCCCGCTGCGATGTGCGCTCTTAATTGCCGAATCAAGGATGGCACATTGTTTTTTTTGAGCCCAGATGCTCGTCTATGGACTTCAGCAGGCAGTCCAGGACAATCCGCTGTTCCTCAATGGTCCTCCGGGCTGTCTTAAGCTCTTTGGCCACATTTTCTTTGCCGCGGGGTGCAGTTGTTTTATCAGGCATGTGCTTGATCTCCGGGGCTTGGCAACGGACTCCTCTTTTGAGGATGGGAGCGCCGAACTTTTCAACGTTTTGCACATACCGACGTACATCGCTGACGCTCATCCCCAAAGCACGGCCCGCCGCATTGTACGATTTACAAAAAGCGTACACCCTGACAGCCTCCCACGCCATGGCTTCAGTTCTTTTCCGCCGGCTGTTATCCAGGCTCCATGAAACATCACCACGATCAAATGCCGCTTGCCAGTTCTCTACGCTAGTGCGGGCCAACCCCAGCTGTTTTGAGATAATACGGGACCGAGCTCCCTGCTTCAGTAACGTCAATACTTTTTGACGAATTTCAATCGAGATCTTTTTGGACATGAAAATCCCCAGAAAGTGTCTCACCTTCTAGGGACAGTTCAAAACGGCCCGTTTTTCTCTTTTTCCTGCAGGACTCAGTTGAACTTCTGGCCCATCTCGCGGGTGGTCAGGAACTTCACGTTCTCCCAGTGCTTCTGGGTGGTCTGCAGGTTGTAGACCGAAGTGGCGAGATACACGAGGTTGCCGTCCGCATCAACGGCGAGGCGGGCCGCCTGCTCGTCGCAGAACTCCTCTTTCGTTTTCCCCTTGTCGTCAGGGAAAAGCAGCCATCTGGCCGTAGAAACCTCCGTGGGCTCATAGATCGCGTCCACGCGGTACTCGTTGGCCAGGCGCTGGGCCACGATCTCGAACTGCAGAACACCCACTGCCCCCAGGTAGATGTGTCCGATGTCATCGGTGAAGACCTGGATGGCACCCTCCTCTCCCAGCTCCTGAAGTCCCTGCCTGAGCTGCTTTTCCTTGAACGGATCCTTGCAGCGCACCGACCGGAACAGCTCCGGAGCAAAAAACGGGATGCCGACGAATCCGAGCTTTTCCCCTTCGGTAAGGGTATCGCCGATGTGCAGCTGGCCGTGGTTGTATATGCCGATGATGTCGCCCGCGACGGCATCGTCCATCCGCTTCCTTTCCTGAGCCATGAAAGTCAGGGCATTGGGGATCTTCATCTCCTTGCCCTCGCGGACATGGAAAACCTTCATGCCGGGCGTATAGCGCCCCGAGCAGACGCGGAAAAATGCGATGCGGTCGCGGTGCCGGGGATCCATGTTGGCCTGGATTTTGAACACAAAGCCGGTGAACGGGGACTCGGTCGGCTGAACCATGCGGGTCCCGGCGTCCCGCGGCCGCGGCGACGGCGCCCAGTTGACCAGAGCCTCGAGCACATCCTCCACGCCGAAATTGTTGATGCCCGAACCGAAAAACACGGGACTCTGGTCGCCGGCCAGATAGCGCTCCAGCGAGAAAGGCTCGCCCGCGCCCTTCACCAGGCTGATGGCATCGCGGACATCCTTCATTTCCATCGGAAACAGCTCGTCGAGTTTGGGATTGTCCAGACCTCTGATGACCTCCGTTTCATGCGTCAGATGATCTTCCCCAGGCCGGAAGCGGACCAGCTCGTCATTGAGCAGCGAGAAGACCCCGCGGAAGCTTTTCCCCATTCCGATGGGCCAGGTGATAGGCACGCAGCTCAGCTGCAGCACGTCCTCAATTTCATCGAGTACGTCAAGGGGATCCCTCACCTCTCGGTCCATTTTGTTGATGAAGGTGATGATCGGCGTATTGCGCAGCCTGCAGATCTCCAGCAGCTTGATGGTCTGGGCCTCAACGCCCTTTGCCGCGTCAATCACCATGACCGCGGCGTCCACAGCCGTAAGAACGCGGTATGTGTCCTCTGAAAAATCCTGGTGCCCCGGGGTATCCAGAAGATTGATGACCTTGCCCTTGTAGTTGAACTGCATGACCGAGCTGGTCACCGAAATGCCGCGTTGCTTTTCAACCTCCATCCAGTCGGACGTCGCGTGCCGAGCGGCTTTCCGGCCCTTCACCGCGCCGGCGAGCTGGATCGCCCCTCCGAAAAGAAGCAGTTTTTCCGTCAGCGTGGTTTTGCCCGCGTCAGGGTGGGAAATAATGGCGAAAGTCCGCCGGTCAGCGACATCGCGGACCAGGGCTGGATTAGGAGAAGTCATAGGTGATCGAACAGAGCCTGAGGACGGCAGGGCATGCTGCCGCGCCTTTTTCAGAAAGGTTTTGAATTTTAGCAAGCTTTCCGGTAGGCCGAGCCAAAAACCTTTACCGTAACGTTAAAATTCCGGCCGTATGCAGATTTTCCTCTCCCCTTTCATGGCGGCCAGATCCTATGAGCTACTTTCCAAAATGGCAGATTAAAACCTCGGGCGTGATCGCCCCTGACGAGGCACTGCCAGCCTCCCAGACCATTGCACTGGGCATACAGCACGTCGTGGCGATGTTCGGTTCCACGATTCTCGCCCCGATCCTCATGGGCTTCGACCCCAATGTCGCCGTACTCATGAGCGGCATCGGAACCCTCATCTTTTTCCTTGTTGTCGGCGGCCGGATCCCCAGCTACCTGGGATCTTCCTTCGCTTTCATCGGAGTGGTCATCGCTGCCACAGGCTATGTGGCCGGCTCCGGGCTCAATCCAAACATCAGCGTGGCGCTGGGCGGAATATTGGCCTGCGGCCTGGTCTATTTCCTCATCGGGCTCGTTGTTCAGGCGGTGGGGGTCAACTGGATCGAAAAGCTCATGCCCCCGGTGGTCACCGGCGCCGTGGTCGCAGTGATTGGCCTGAATCTGGCCCCGACGGCCTGCAAAAGCATCGGTCAGACGAATTTCGACGCCTGGATCGCTATTTTGTCCGTGCTGTGCGTCGGGGGCGTCGCGGTCTATACGCGGGGGTTCGCCCAGAAGCTGCTCATTCTGATCGGCCTTTCCATCGCTTACGTCATATACGCCATCCTTGCCAACGGTTTCGGCCTGGGAAAGCCCATTGATTTTTCCATCATCGCCGACGCGGCCTGGTTCGGCGTGCCCAATTTCCAGCATCCCGTGTTCCGGGCAGACGCCGTTCTGCTCATCGTGCCCGTGGTGATTATTCTGGTGGCAGAAAACCTTGGACACGTGAAGGCCGTCACCGCGATGACCGGCCGGAATCTCGATCCCTACATGGGCCGCGCGTTCATGGGCGACGGGCTTGCGACAATGATTTCCGCCAGCGTGGGCGGCACCGGCGTAACGACCTACGGGGAGAACATCGGGGTCATGGCTGCCACAAGGGTGTACTCCACGCTGCTGTTTCCCGTGGCGGCTGCGATTGCCATTCTGCTGGGCTTTTCGCCCAAGTTCGGGGCCCTCATCCACACCATCCCCCAGCCTATCCTTGCCGGCATGTCCATTGTCGTGTTCGGCCTCATCGCCATTGCCGGCGCCAGAATCTGGGTTGAAAATCACGTGGATTTCAGCAACAACCGCAACCTGATCGTGGCTGCCGTAACTCTCATTCTGGGGGGAGGCGACTTTTCGCTCTCCCTGGGAGGATTCACCATGGGAGGCATCGGAACAGCCACGTTCGGAGCCATCATCCTCAATGCCATCATGAGCCTCGGCGAAAAGAGGTCTCTTAAGTAACCCATGCGCGCGTCTTGAGCCCAGGCGGCAAGGCGCGCGCCATCCGCTATTCACGGAGCGCCATCAGCCCCTTTTCTGAAACACCTTCCTGAAGGCCTCCGCCATGGAGCCTTCAGGCCGCCCGCGCTGCGGGGAGCCCGGCCTCCTGCCGCGCGCGGCTCCTGCGGCAGAAGGCGCGCCGGCGGAGCGCTGCTTCATGGAAAGGGCGATCCGGCGGCGCTCCGCATCCACGTCCAGCACCCGCACCTTCACGATCTGCCCGACCCGGACCACCGCTGCCGGATCCTTGACGAAGGAGTCGGAAAGCTCGGAGATATGCACCAGACCGTCCTGGTGGACCCCGATATCGACAAAGGCGCCAAAGGCCGTGACATTGCTCACGACGCCCTCGAGCGTCATGCCCGGCCGGAGGTCCGAGATCTCCTCGACCCCTTCTGCGAATCTGGCCGTGACGAAGTCCGGCCGGGGATCCCGCCCCGGCTTCTCCAGCTCGCTGAAAATGTCCTTGATCGTGGGCAGGCCGAAACGCTCGGTTACGAAATCCGCAGCCCTCAGCCTGCGCAGCGCGTCATGGTTGCCGATGAGCGACTCGAGACTGAGGCCCGACCGCGAGGCGATCAGCCGGGCCAGCGGATAGGCCTCCGGATGCACCGCCGAGGCGTCCAGCGGATTGACTGCTCCGGGAATGCGCAGGAAACCCGCCGCGAGCTCGAACGTCTTCTGTCCAAGCCCGGGGACCTGCAGCAGCTGCTCCCTGCTCTGAAAGGCTCCGTGGCTGTCGCGCCACTGCACCACGGAGCGGGCTGTCCGGGAGTTCAGGCCCGACACCCGGGCCAGGAGCATCGGGCTCGCAGTGTTGAGATCCACGCCGACTGAATTGACGCAGTCCTCCACAACGGCATCCAGCTTTCTCGCCAGGCTGGCCTGATTCACGTCATGCTGATACTGACCTACGCCAATCGCCTTGGGGTCGATCTTCACCAGCTCCGCGAGCGGATCCTGGAGCCTGCGGGCAATCGACACCGCTCCCCTGAAGCTCACGTCCATGTCCGGGAACTCTTCCGCAGCCAGTTCGCTGGCGGAGTAGACGCTGGCCCCCGCCTCGCTCACGACGACTTTGGCCATATGCAGCTCCGGGTGCTGCCGCAGCAGTTCGCCGGCCAGACGGTCCGTTTCGCGGGAAGCCGTCCCATTTCCAATGCTGATGAGGCGGGGCCGGTACTTCAGGGCAAGGCGGTACAGCGCCTCAAGGGCTCCCTTTCTGTCGTTTTTCGGCGGGAACGGATAGATCACCGCCGTAGCCTGGACCGCACCCGTGTCAGAAATGACGGCCACCTTCACGCCCGTCCGTATTCCGGGATCCAGCCCGATGACGCCTTTGCGGCCGGCAGGCGCCGAGAGCAGCAGGTTCTGCAGATTGGAGCCGAAAACGGCTATGGCCTTTTCCTCCGCACCCTCCCTCAGCTTCTGGAAAAGCTCGGTCTCGAGCGCCGTGAGGCACTTGACCCTCCAGGTCCAGCGGCAGACGCCCATCAGCCAGTCTTCAGAGGGCCGCCCCGAGAACGTGATGCCCTCCTGTTCGGCGATCATTGCCTGGCACGGATGAGGCCTTGTCTCCTCCAGGTCCTCCGGCAGAGCCACCCTGACCGAGAGGATCCCCTCGGAGCGGCCGCGGAAAATAGCGAGAACCCGGTGCGAAGGCACCTCTGGCAGCGGCTCCCTGAAATGAAAGTAATCCTCATACTTTTGACCTTCCCGCTCCTTTCCCTCGATGACCTCGGAGCAGAGATCCGCTGTTTTCCAAAGATAAGCTCTCAGTTTTCCAACGAGCTCCGCATCGGTCGAGAACTTATCGGCCAGGATGTCCCTGGCGCCGTCAAGCGCCGAAGCGGCGTCAGGAAAAGCCTCGGAAAGATACGCCGCAGCCTCTGCCTCCGGGACCAGCCGGGGATCGGCGAACAGTTTTTCTGCAAGGGGCTCCAGCCCAGCCTCGCGGGCCTTCTGCGCCCGCGTGTGCCTTCTGGGCCGGAACGGCAGGTACAGGTCTTCAAGCCGCTGCTTGCTCCCGGCCGAAAGAATCTGTTCCTGCAGTTGCGGCGTAAGCCGGCCCTGCTGCCGGATGGAGTCAAGGATGACTCCCCGGCGCTCCTCCAGCTCCTTCAGGTAGAGAAGGCGCTCTTCGAGCGCCCGCAGCTGCGTGTCATCGAGACCGCCTGTCGCCTCCTTCCTGTAGCGGGCGATGAACGGAACCGTCGCGCCTTTCTCCAGCAGAGAGACTGCGGCCGCGGCCTGCGCCGGCCCGCAGTGGATTTCAGAGGCAATGACGGATGCAATTTTGCTGAGAAGATTTTCCATTTTTTCAATATCGCGGGCAGGGCCTGAGGCAGCGGAGCGCTCAGGCGGCCGACAGCTTTTGGGCGATGAGGCGGACGAGCCCCTGATCCTTGTTTCGATAAGCTTCGTTGCGAAGCTGCAGAATCCGCGGCGTTTCAAAAGACTGGGGAGTTTCCTGGCTGTATGTGAAGCGAAACCTCACCCCCTCGGCGGTTTCCTCGATGTCAATCTCCTGCCAGCTGCGGGGCCATTCCCGGCTCGCGGCCACGTGAATTTCCAAGTGCCCGTCCGGCTGCAGGAAAACATGGTCTTCGACGCTGACGGCCCCGAAGTTCTTCACCCTGCGCAGCCAGCGGTTTCCGTCCTCCGAAGTGAACTCATGGACCTCTGAGCCCTCGCAGCCCGGCAGGAGCAGGTCCGGATGCCTGGCAAAATGCTCCAGCGCCTCCCAGGACCGGCTCTTCCCGACCCCCTTCAGTTCTATTGAGTGTGAAAAAACCTTCATTTTTCTGATCGTGCCTTCTTCCACCCCGGGTTCAGGCGCGCACCGTACCGCGCTTTATTCTTTTCTCAAGCCACTGGCTGTACCAGGACATCAGGAAAGAGGTGACGAAATAAATGAACCCTACGAAAAGATACCCGATGCCAAAAAACTCCCTCCAGACGGGATCTCCGAGCGCGAGTCTCAGGCTTCCGAGGAGATCATACATGGACACGACCGTCACCAGCGAGGTGTCCATGAAGGTCGACAGCAGGCTGTTGACAAAGGCCGGTATCACGGCCGCCAGGGCCTGAGGCAGCAGCACGTACAGGTAAGCCTGGAGCCTTGAAAGTCCCAGGGACTCCGCCGCCGCCATCTGAGCGGGCGGAATGGCCTGCAGCCCGCCGCGCACGGTCTCTGCCATATAGGCGGCCTGGAACAGAACAATGCCCACAGCCACCCGCCAGAAAGTCGAGGACTCTGAGCCCGCGGGCATCAGCAGCGGGAACACGAAAGCCGCGACAAACAGCACGGTGATCAGAGGAACTCCGCGAACCAGCTCGATATAGGCCGTGCACAGGTTGCGGACCAGCGGCAGTTCGGATCGCCTTCCGAGGGCCAGCAGGATGCCGATGGGCGCCGAGGCCGTCATGCCGATCAGCGTGAGCATCACGGTAAGCGGCAGGCCGCCCCAGGAATCGGAATCAACCTCCTCGAGCCCCCAGACGCCGCCGTACATCAGTGCAAAGAAAACGGCCAGGGAAGCTGCCCACCCCGCAATAAGGAAGCGCACGCCCTTCCTGTTCCAGAACTGTGGCAGGGCCGTGAGCACGAGCATCACAAGAATGATGGCCATGCCGACGGCCGGCCTCCACTGCTCCTCGTAAGGGAAGCGGCCAAAAATGATCAGGCGCCACTTCTCGGCGATGAACCCCCAGCAGGCGCCGGACGCCCGGTGGCAGGCCTCTGCGTCCGCCCGAAACACCGCATCGGCCAGCCCCCACTGGGCAAAGCGCCACAGCAAGACGGCGCCGATCAGAACGCCAAGCAGGGTCGCGCCCGCCGAGAGCCACCCGGCGGGACCGCGCACCGTCCGCGCAGAAAGAAAGTTCAGTGTCTTCATGCGGCCGCTCCTGTCCGCATGAAATGCGCGTTAACCACGTTCATGATGACGGACGTAATGAGGTTCAACAGCAGGTACACCAGCATGATGAGGCAGATCATTTCGAGGGCCTGCCCGGTGGTATTGATGGAGGTGTTGCCAATGCATACGACATCGGGATAACCGATGACCACAGCAAGAGAGGAATTCTTCGTGAGGTTCATGAACTGGCTGGACAAGGGCGGAATGGCCAGCTTCATGGCCTGCGGGAAAATGACGTAGCTCGAGGTCTGGAGCGGAGACAGGCCCAGCGCGAGTCCCGCGTCCCACTGCCCGATGCCAACAGACTGAATCCCGGCCCGGATGACCTCCGCGATGGAGGCGGACGAAAAAAGGGTGAGCCCGAGCCAAAGAGCCAGGAACTCCGGTGTCAGGGATCCGCCGCCCTCAACAAGGAAGCCGTTGACGGCCGGATGGCTCCAGCCCTGCAGCTGCCCGCAGATGGCCCAGACCAGGAACGCCGTGAGGAAAAAGACCCCGAACGCCGCAAGCCAGGCTACCAGAAAGGTAGAAGCCCTCAGAACGATGCGGCGCGTGAGCACCGCAGCGGCCAGACCGGCAAGCAGCCCCGCGAGGCAGGCCGCCGTGTTGTGGACCGGCACGGCGAACTGCAGCCCCGCCTTATCGAGGGTGAGCCACGCATCCGAACCGACCGCGGCCTCCATGTCCGGCAGCAGCTCCGTAATCACCGTGTAAATAGCGAGCAGCCCCACGATCAGGGGGATGTTGCGATAAAGCTCCACATGCGCCCAGCCTAAAAAATGGACAACCGGCTGGCGCGAAATCTTCATAAAGGCGACGACGATGCCCAGGATTGTGGCGGTAAAAATGCTGACGACAGCCACTTTCAGAGTGTTGAGGATCCCCACGGTGAAGGCTCTCAGAAAAGAGTCCGATGAGCTGAAGGGGATCAGCGACTCTCCGATCTCAAAGCCCGCCGGATGGCTTAGGAAACCGAATCCGTTCTGAATGTTCCTGGCGGCCAGGTTTTCAGAGACATTGGACGCGAGGAGAAGGAAAAACGCCAGGAGGCCCCCCGCGATGGCCAGCTGTATCACAGCCTCCCTGAACTTTCTGATCTGCTGTCTGCGGCGCCAGGCGGCGTCTCCGTAGGGCGGCTCTGCTTTTTTGTAACCGAACATATGGTTTTGGAAAGAACTTTGGGTTAAAGGCAGGCCCGCGGCCTTTCCCTGAGGCGGGCGGCCTGCCTTTTCATGCTTCTTTTAGCGCATCGGGGGAGCCATCAGCAGCCCGCCCTTTGTCCACAGGCGGTTCAGCCCGCGCGACAGGCCAAGGGGAGTCTTCGGCCCGAGATTGGCTTCAAAAGACTCGCCATAGTTGCCGACCTGCTTGATGATGCGGTAGGACCACTGCTTGTCCAGACCGATCATCTGCCCCAGATTCTCCTCCAGCCCGAGGAGGCGGCGGACATTCGGGTTGCGGCTGTTCTTCATGGAGTCCACGTTGTTCTTCGTTATGCCCAGCTCCTCGGCCTCGAGCATGGTGTAGAAAGACCAGCGCACAATTTGGAACCAGTCGTCGTCCCCGCGGCGGATGGCCATGCCAAGAGGCTCTTTGGAAATGGTGTCCGGCAGGATGACGAAGTCATTGGGATTCTTGGCCCTCAGTCGGGCGCCGGCCAGATCGGAGCGGTCTGTCGTATAGGCCTGGCAGCGTCCGGAAATGAAGGCACCCTGCGTGGCCTCCGTCGTGCTGAACACGACCGGCTTGTATTTAATGTTGTTCGCCCTGGCGAAATCCGCCAGATTCTTCTCGCTGGAGGTCCCGGTCTGGACGCAGATCGTCGCCCCGTTCAGCTTTTTGGCGGAATTAATCTTGTACTTCTTGGGCACCATGAAGCCCTGCCCGTCGATGTAGTCTACGGCGACAAAAACAGAGCCCTGGGAAGCGTCGCGGCTCATGGACCACGTCGTATTGCGGGCGAGCAGGTCAATCTGGCCTGACTGCAGGGCCGTAAAGCGCTGCTCGGAGGCAAGCGGCACATACTTCACCTTGTTAGCATTGCCCAGAACTGCGGCGGCCACCGCCCGGCAGATGTCCACATCAAGGCCGCTCCAATGCCCCTTGCTGTCGGCATTGGAAAAGCCGGGAGCGGCTGTGTTGACGCCGCAGATTAGCGTGCCGCGGTGCTTGACGGCATTGAGGGTTTTCCCGGCGAAGGCCGGCGAAGCGCAAAGCGCAGCGGCTGCCGCGATGGCGAAGGCTGACACTACCTTTTTACGAAGCTTCATGGTTTTCTCCCTGACGGTCCTACGTTTTCTTCCCCCGCCGCCCGGCGCGGCTCCCGTGCAGACAGGCGCTCCGGAGCAAAAGAGGAACTTATTATTGAAAACTTTAGCAGACCGGCCCCGTCAAAAAACAGGGCCGCTTAGTTGATATTAGCTATTTCGGCCCCCTGCCGCCGTCTTTTTTTGACTTAAAGCGAAGAAGAGCTCAGCGCGCTCCTTTCTTTTTCTGACCCGCGGCCCTGGGCGCCCGTTCCTCGAACTCGAAACCCACCTTCCCCTTGCTGTCGAGCCTGAGGAAGGCCGAAAACTTCCTGTGCGTCTTGTTGGAAACGAACCCCTTCAGCAGATCGGTCTTGCCTTCCTTCAGGAGCTTCTCGAACTCTTTCCGATCCAGCTCCTGCTGCAAAATGACCTTTCCCACGCGGAAGGAGCATTTCCCGGTGCCTCCCTTCAGTGCGTTCTCGCAGGCGTAGGCCATGGGCAGCTCGTAGAGCTTCCCTCCGCAGACAGGGCAGACCCCGATCGGACTAAGCGCGCTGAGGTCGGGCGCGGCGGTGTCTGCGTCCTCGCGCGACGGACCGTCAAAAACAAACTCCAGCTTGTAGTCAGGAGCCGGCGTGAGGCGCAGCACAGCTGCAAAAGGCCGGCCCTGCTTGCTCACAAACCCCGTAAGCGGCCCAATCTTCTTCTTGGCGATCAGCTCCTCGACCTCCTCGGGCTCAAAGGTGCGTCCCCCCGGGTGCTTGGACAGGCTGAAGTCGCAGTCCTTATTGGTGCAGGCATACCGGCGGAACGTCTCTACAACCTCGCCCCCACACTTCGGGCAGCGCTGCTTCAGATGGATGGGGTTGGCCAGCGGCACGGAGTCTCCCTCGTACTGCTTGGCTGCATCCACAATCCTGCGGGTCATGTCCCTGATGCCGTCCATAAACTCTTCTCGCGAGAGGCTTCCCTTTTCAATCTGCGCGAGGCGGCTCTCCCACTCGCCCGTGAGCTCCGGCTCGGACAGTTCCTCGATCTTCAGCCCCTTCAGCAGAGTCATCAGTTCGAAAGCCTTGGCCGTAGGCCGCAGCTCCCTGCCCTCGCGCAGAAGATACTTCTGGACAATCAATCCTTCGATGATGGCGGCCCGGGTGGCCGGCGTGCCGATTCCTTTTTCCTGCATAGCCGATCTCAGGGCGTCGTCCTCCACCATTTTGCCCGCGCCTTCCATGGCCGACAGCAGGGTGGCTTCCGTGTAGCGCGGCGGAGGGAGAGTCGTTTTCTCCAGAGTCTTCACTTCGTCCGTCCTGACGGTTTCGCCGGGATTCAGTGCGGGAAGCCCCGCCTGGGCGCCGGCTGCGTCTGCCCCGTAGACTTCGCGCCAGCCGGGCTTGACCAGTACGTTTCCCTTGGTCCGGAAGGATTCGCCCTCGACTTCAGTAATGCGCGTCGTCTCATCGACTTCGGCTGCCGGATAAAAAACGGCCATGAAGCGGCGTGCGATCATGTCGTATATCTTGGCCTCCGGCTCCGAGAGCTTGGATGGAAGGTGATCCGACAAAGGCACCAGGGCGAAATGGTCGCTGATTTTCGCCGTGTTGAAGATCCTCGGGTCGGGCTTCACCCAGCCCCCGCTGAGCGGCTGCGAGGCAATGCGGCTGAACTGCGGCAGCTGCGAGAGAAGCGACAGCGTCTTTCGCGCCTCCGGCACATAGTCCGTCGGCAGGCACTTGGCATCCGTTCGCGGATACGACAGCACCTTGTGCTTTTCATAAAGCGCCTGCGCCAGGGCCAGGGTCGTCTTGGCGGTAAAGCCGAAGCGATTGTTCGCCTCGCGCTGCAGAGTCGTCAGATCGAACAGCGGGGGCGCGGAATGCTTGACCCGCTTACGGCTTTCTGTCGCCCTTCCCGGCTTGCCCCGGCATTTCGCGGCCACGGCCTGCGCCTTCTCGCGCTCCCAGATCCTATCGGGCCGGTTCTCCCCGTCCGTCTTTTGCGACGGGTCGAACCACAGGCCCTCATAAGTCCCGTTCTCAGAGCTGAAGGAAGCCTGCACCTGCCAGTACTCTCTGGGCTTGAAGGCGCGGATCTCCGCCTCGCGATTCACCACCACGGCGAGCGTCGGCGTCTGGACCCGGCCCACCGTGGTCAGGAAAAAGCCGCCGTTTTTGCTGTTAAAGGCTGTCATGGCCCGCGTTCCGTTGATCCCGACCAGCCAGTCGGCCTCCGAGCGGCTCCGTGCGGCCTGAGCAAGCGACTGCATTTCTTCATCGGACCTCAGATGCTGGAAGGCGCTTCGAATGGACGCCGGGGTCATCGACTGCAGCCAGAGCCTCTGTATCGGCTGCTTCGCTTTCGTGGCCTGCACGATGTAGCGGAAAATGAGCTCTCCCTCGCGGCCCGCATCGCAAGCGTTGATGAGTCCGGTAATGTCCTTGCGCTTGATCAGCTTCGCGAGCAGCTTCAGCCGCGGGGCGGTTTTCGCGATGGGCTTCAGCTCGAACTTCGGGGGAATAAGGGGCAGGTGCGCAAAGGTCCACTTCCCCCGCTTGACGTCATATTTGTCAGGGACCGCCAGCTCCAGCAGATGACCGACAGCGCTGGCTACCACATACTGGTCGCCCTCAAAATAGTCTCCAGCATCGCTTTTTTTTCTTTCCATTCCGCCCAGAACTTTCTGGATGTCGTTGGCGACGGAAGGCTTTTCTGCAATGATCAGTTTTTTGCTCATGGGGGTCCAAGAGAAAAAGATAGGTATATTTTTCAGGATAACAGCAACTTCAGGCCGGTGCTTTCAGTCCCGCCTGTCGGAAAGGCGGATCCTCGGATCAGACAGCCTGTTGATTTCGTTTGCGATATCCTGCACGCTTTCCACCAGCGTGGCTCCGTTCCTAATCAGATGGTTCGGGCCTTTGGAGTGAGGGCTGTGGATATCGCCCGGCACAGCGAGAACATCGCGTCCCAGATCGGCTGCGATTTTAGCCATCCCGACGGCCTTGGACATCGTTCCGGCCTCCATGATCACGACGGCCTGGCACAGGGCCACGAGAAGATAATAGCGGGCCCGCAGGTTGGCCTCCGAAAACTGGGCGCCCGGCATCAGAAAGCCGAGCACAAGTCCCCTGCGGGCCGCCTCGGCCATCAGATCCCGGCACTGGGGCGGATAGACGCGGTTCAGTGGCGTCGCGCAGACAACGGCAGCGTCGCCTCCTTCAGACAGAGCCCCTTTCAGAGACTCGGCGTCCACTCCCTCCATCATGGCGCTGGCCAGAGCCAGATCCGCATGACCGAGCCCCGCTCCAAATTCGCGGGCCGTCCGGGCGCCCGACGGCGAAGGGCGCCGGGAGCCGAATATCGATACGAACCGGCGCCGGAGGAGCTCCCTTCGGCCCAGCCCGAACAGGACGAAAGGCGGAGAGGACAGCTGCAGCAGCCCCCGGGGATAGTCGGAATCAGCCAGCGTGACGGCAAACGCCCCCCTTTCCCGGCTCGTCCACTCGAGCGCCAGTTCGACGGAGCGCTGTCTCTGCTCATCCATCGGACCCGCGACCTGCCGCGCCTGTTCTGGGGAAAGCCTGGACTGCAGCCGGTGCGGCCCGGCCTCCAGGACGCCCTCCGGGCCGCCGTACGCCCTCAGCAGGGCGACGGCATCCTTCAGACCGAGGCCGGGCGCGGAGGAAAGAACCAGCCAGGCGCGTAATTCGTTTTCTGATATCTTCAGATTCTCATTCACGGGCGCGCCTCGTAAAAATCGAATTACAATTTTCGCCTATTCTCCGCCGGGCATCCAGAGCCCCGCTCCAGCCCGGCCCATTCTCTGGAGCATGACGTGGCCAAACTGCCTATTGTTATTTATCCGAACCCTGTCCTTGCGGAACACTGCGCCCCGGTCACCGAGTTTGACGAAAAGCTGGCCCAGCTCGCCGCAGACATGGCCGAAACGATGTACGCCGCTCCGGGCGTCGGCCTGGCCGCACCTCAGGTTGGAAAGACGCTGCGCCTGGTCGTCATCGATGTCTCTGAAGAGAAAAATCAGCTGCTTACGCTGGTCAATCCCCAGATCACCGCCTATTCGGAAGAAACCAAGGTCTGCGAGGAAGGCTGTCTGTCGCTGCCCGGGATCTGGGACAAAGTGAAGCGTCCGGCGGAAGTCACCGTGAGGGCGCAGGACCTGCAGGGGAACTTTTTCGAAAAAGACTGCGACGGACTGCTCGCCGTGTGCGTGCAGCACGAGCTCGACCACCTCGACGGCATCGTGTTCGTAGACCACCTGAGCCGGCTGAAAAAAGACCGCGACCTGAAGAAACTGCACAAACTCAAGCTCGAGGCGAAAAAAAAGAGAGCCGAGAGCGAGTCACGCTGACCGCTTACTGATCGGATGAGCGGCCATGTGCCCGGCCATCGCCGTTCCGAGCCTGGCGCCAAGAGCCTCCGGAAAGTCGTGTCCCATGCCGCTCACCATCAGCAGCTTCGCCCCGGGAATCAGCCGGGCGGTCTCCCGGCCCGCCTCGGGAGGCAACAGCGGATCGCGGCTGCCGTGAAGCACCAGGGTTGGGGTCCGAATCTGCGAAACTGCCGGCCTGCGGTCGCCGCTTTTCAGAATAGCCAGAAGCTGCCGCCGCATGCCTTCCTGCGCCCGATCGCCGGGCGTCAGCCGCTCTAGAATGGCTCTCTTCTCCTGCTCGGTCCTCGGAAACTCGGGCGACCCAATGGCCCCGAGGAGCCGGTCCATGCTGTGCGCCGCCTCCCGCCTTGAGCCCGCTCCGGGGGAAGAGAACACAACCGCGCTGACGGCGCTTAGCCGCCCGAGCCCCGTTCTCGGGTTCCCGGTGGCAGAAGAAATGGATGTGAGGCTCACAGCCCTGTCCGGCGCAAGCCGGCACAGCTCCTGAGCCACCATCCCGCCCATTGAAATTCCCCCGACATGGAATCGCTCCAGGCTCAGATCATTGGCGGTGCGGAGCGCGTCCCGCGCCATATCCTCCAGATCGTAAGGCGCCTCTACTCTGAGCCGCAGAAGGTCCTTGAAGATGGAGGCCAAAAGCGTCGGCATGCCCACTTTTCCTTCCATATAGGGCGAGTTCCCTGAATCACGGTTCTCTATGACCACCACGCGGTATCCGCGCTTTACCAGACAGCCGGTGAAAGACCTCGGCCAGAGCCATCCCGGCATTCCGAGCCCCGGTATCAGAAGAACCGGTTCCCCGGCGGCGCTTCCCATCTCCGTCACCGCCAGACGGACGCCGTTGCTTGCCTTTGCTCGCATTTTTTACAATACCTCCATTCCCACAGGCATCGAGCCCGTTTCGGCATTGGAATTCCGACATGAAAATTATTTTTGCAGGCACCCCGGATTTTGCAGCGTGTGCGCTGGAAGCCCTTCTTGGCGCCGGCCACGAGGTATGCCTGGTTCTCACCCAGCCCGACAGGGCCTGCGGCCGGGGCATGAAGCTGACCCCCAGCGCCGTTAAAACAGTGGCGCTGGCCCATCATATTCCCGTGGCCACTCCCGTGACACTCAGCATCGCCAAGGGCGGCGCACCGGCCGAGGAAGCCCACAGCCTCATCAAGGCCCAGGGAGCAGATGTTCTCATCGTCGCGGCCTACGGCCTGATTATTCCCCAGGCCATTCTTGACATGCCGGCCGGCATCGGACGGAATCGCGCCATCAAGGCGATCAACATCCACGCCAGCCTGCTGCCGCGCTGGCGCGGGGCCGCCCCTGTGGCGCGGGCCATCGAGGCCGGCGACCCGCAGACCGGCGTGACCCTGATGAAAATGGAGGCCGGGCTGGACACCGGCCCCATGATCGACACGGTCTTCACAGACATCGAAGATCAGGACACAACTGCGAGCCTGACCGAGCGGCTCGCCCGCATCGGCTCGGAGCTGCTCGTCAAGGACCTAGAACGGGCCCCTGAGCTCACGTGCACGCCGCAGCCCGAGGCGGGCGCCTGCTATGCCTCCAAGCTCCTCAAAACGGAGGCCCGGGTCGACTGGGAGGCCAGCGCCGGCCTCATCTGCAGGCGCATCAGGGCCTTCAACCCGTTTCCGTCCTGCTCTTCGAGCGTGCGCGGCACCGCCATCAAGTTCTGGGCCGCGGAACCCGTCAGGCTTGAAAGGGCCGATGCCGCCCCAGGCACCATCATCTCGCTGGAGGACGGCATCACGATAGCCGCCGGAATCGGAGCTCTGCGGATCCTCGAGCTTCAGAAGCCCGGTAAAAAACGGATGAACTGGAAGCCTTTCCTGCAAAGCTTCCCGCTGCACATCGGAGAAACCTTTAAATGAATTCAGCGGATTTAGCCACCGTCTTTGTGTATGCGGTTCAGGTTCGACTGGCCATGGCCTGCGACGGGGCCTCGCTCGATCATGCCGTCGAGTCTGTCCACAGCCGGATAACCGATTCCGTCCTCAAGTCCGCTATCCAGGCCGTTTCCTATGAAACCGTCCGCAATCTGGCCGCAGCGGACAAACTGATCGGACGATTCGCCAAACGCGAGCCCGAACGCCCCGTCTGCGCGCTACTGGAAGCCGCGCTTGCCCGGATGATCGTGCATCCCGAAAAGGATTTCGTGACGCTCGACCAGGCCGTCAAGGCCGCCCGGCTGATGCCTGAAACCAAAGCCAGCGCCGGCTTCATAAACGCCATTTTGAGGCGATACGGCAGGGAGCGTAGCCAGCTCGCGCCCTGGCTGGCCGAGCAGGAAGGCGTCTGCTTCAACGCGCCCGACTGGTGGCTGGCCGCCTACCGCAGGGCGCTCGGGGAGAAAACAGACGCCGTGCTGCAGCTGCAGAGAACCAAAGCTCCGCTGACGCTGCGAGTCAACCGCCGGCAGAGCACTCCCGAGGACTATATCCGGATGGCCGCTTCGCAAGGCATCCAGGCGGTGAGAACGGGGCTGGACGCCGTCACCCTTGAAAAGGCGCTGCCGGTGTCTGACATCCCGGGCTTCAGCGACGGAATGGTCTCCGTGCAGGACGCCGGCAGCCAGCTGGCCGCCCCGATGCTCGCACCCGCGGACGGGGAACGGATTCTGGACGCCTGCGCCGCTCCGGGCGGCAAAACAACCCATCTGCTGGAAATCGCCGAGGCCGACATCACGGCCCTCGACATCAGCCCCAGCCGCTGCCGGGCCATCCTCGAGAACCTGGACCGCCTAGGGTTCAGTGCCCGAGTCCAGACAGCGGACGCATCCAAACCCCAGTCCTGGTGGGACCGCCGGAAGTTTGATGCCATTTTGCTCGATGCGCCCTGTACGGCAAGCGGCATCGTCCGCCGGCACCCCGATATCCCCTGGCAGCACTCTAAGAAGGACATCCACCGCATGGCCAGAACCCAGAGATACCTGCTCGAGGCACTCTGGCCGCTGCTCGAAAAGCACGGGCGGCTGCTTTACTGCGTCTGCTCCATCTTCCCGGAGGAAGGCACCGAACAGATTGAGGCCTTCCTTCGAAGGCACCCGGAAGCCTGCTGCGAGCAGGGGCCTCGGCTGCTTCTGCCGCACGAGGACTACGAGCGGTCCTGGCAGGAGGAGCCCCTCGTGCATGACGGGTATTTCCTGACCCTTCTGCGTCACCGAAAGTAATAATCTGTCATTTATGAACGGTGCTGCTCTCCTACGACGAATTTTCATCTGGCTCGCCGCAATCCTGATAGGGGCTGCGGCGGGAGCTTCCTGCGCCTTGGCGGAAGAAAACTCGATTTTTTATACAAGCGGCTCCGTCAGCAAGGAGGCACCTGGAGACTCGCCAGGCGTATATGTCAACGCGAGTTTTACCATCCACCTGCCCACAGCCGTGGAGGAATCGCTGCGCCGAGGCGTTTCCCTTTACTTCACCACTGAATTTTCTCTGCTGCAGAAGCGCTGGTACTGGACGGACAAAAACATCGCCTCGCGCAGCATCAGGCGCAAGCTCAGCTATAGTCTCCTCACGAGAAAATACTTTCTTGGCGGCGAGGGACTGTCGCAGTCCTTCGCTTCGCTTGAGGAAGCCCTGTCTGTCCTGGGCTCCGTAAGGCACTGGCGCGTCGCCTCTCCGAGAGCCGTGTCGGGACCGTTCCAGGACTACAGCGCCCGAATCCGCATCCAGCTGGACAAAAGCAGATTGCCGCGCCCTCTGCAGATCAGTTCGACAGACTGGGACATGACCTCCGGCTGGGTGAGCCTCCCCATCTCTCCGACCGTGTCCGCCCCATGACTATTTTCTGGACCAAACGATACCGGGCCCTTCTCGTACTCGTCCCGGTCGTTGTCTGCTCGCTGGTGGTCGTGCTGGCGATGGCGAGCTCCAACTCCGATCTACTGGACCGGTATTTCCGCCCCCTGATGATCCTGAACGTCATCGTGGCGGGCGCCCTGGTGGCGGTGACGATCTGGATGTTCACCAACCTGTTCTGGCAGTGGAGGCGGCACAGGTTCGGCTCTCAGATGACGACCAGGCTCGCGCTGCAGATCGCGGCCATCGCCATCCTTCCCTGCCTTCTGCTCTTTGCCATTTCTTCGCGGTTTATCGGCCGGTCGATCGACTCCTGGTTCAATGTCCGCGTTGAAACAGCCCTAGACTCAGGCGTCAATCTTTCCCGGGCGGCGGTCTCCGGCTTTCAGAAGCAGACCTCCGAGCGCGCGGCGCTGCTGGGCGACGCGCTCATGGATATACCGCAGATAGAGTGGGAAGAGAGCCTGCCGCGCCTGAAGGACCGGTACGGGCTGAGCAATGTGCTCATCGTGAGCAGCCGCGGCGAAATTCTCACCACCTCACTGTCAGACAGCAGCCAAAAAATCCAGGTTCCCTCCTCGGAGACCCTGTCGGTTGCCGATGCGAAGGGGGTTTACTCTTCCCTGCTGGAAAATCCCGGGGAACCCTCCGGAGACCAGGACATCCAGGTCCTTGCAGCCGCACCGATCACAGACCGGGACTTCCCCTCGAGCTTCGAGTGGGGCGGCGAACTGGGACTGACGCCAGGCCAGCATGAGGGCGACTTTAAAAACCTGAGGAAGACCGCCTATTTTCTTGTCACTCAGGAGCCCCTGCCTCAGGAACTCGCCACAAACATCGGCTCCGTTACAAACGGCTATAGAGACTATCAGGAGCTCGTGCTCAGCAGGCAGGGCCTCAGGAAACTCTTCACCCTGTCGCTCACCGTGAGCCTCCTGCTTGCAGCGCTCGGGGCTTTGGTTGCTGCCATCGCCTTCACTCAGATCATGATGGAGCCTCTGCGGCAGCTCGCCCGGGGCACCCGAAAGGTGGCCGGCGGAAACCTGAGCCCGATTCAGGAATTCGCGGGACACAACGAAATCAACGTGCTCACCCAGTCCTTCAACAACATGATCGGCCAGCTCGCGGAAGCGCAGAAAAAAGTGCTCGCCCGGACCGAAGAGCTGGAGCAGACAGGACATTTCCTGCAAAGCGTCCTCTCCAATCTTTCTTCGGGGGTTGTTGTCGTCGACTCCGGACTGCATGTCCTCACGGCCAATGAAGGAGCGGTGAAAATCCTGGGACCGGAGGTCGCCCGGGCGGGAATCTCGCTGGAGGAAACGGCGCCAAAGATCGCCTCCTTCCTCAAAGAACCGTCCCTGGAGCTCACCCATCCGCTCGATGAGAACACGAGCAGGCGCCGGGAAATCGAGATCGACAGAATCGGCTCACAGACGCCGATGACCTTATTTGTCAGAGCCTCCCGGCTGCACCTGTCGGGCTACCCGAAACCCGGCTTCGTGCTCGTGATCGATGACATGACACAGGTCATCTCCGGGCAGCGTGCCATCGCCTGGGGAGAAGTCGCCAGGCGGCTGGCTCATGAAATCAAAAATCCGCTCACTCCCATCCAGCTCGCGGCCGAGCGGCTGGAGATGAAGCTCGCCGGCAAGCTCACGGAAAAAGACTCCCAGCTGCTGTCCAGATCGGTCTCGACGATCGTGACCCAGGTCTCCGCCATGAAGCAGATGGTGGACGACTTCCGCAACTATGCCAAGCTGCCCCCGGCCGTGCTCCAGCCGACCGACCTCAATCAGCTGGTGGAAGAAGTCGTGAACCTGTACACCCAGGCGGGCAAGCCGGTCTCAAGCCGCCTGGAGGAGAACCTGCCCTGCATCCTGGCCGATGAGGCGCAGCTCCGGCAGGTCTTTCACAACCTAATCAGCAACTCCCTGGACGCCATGTCAGGCAAGCCCGATGGAAAAGTCGTCATCGCGACTGAATCCATTCATGACGGCGGGCAGCCTGTCGCCGTTCTGCTCAGCGTCACGGACAACGGGACGGGATTCTCTCCGGCCATCCTGCACAAATCCTTCGAACCTTACGTGACCACCAAGGCGACCGGTACGGGCCTCGGGCTGCCGATGGTCAAAAAGATTGTCGATGAACACAAGGCGGAGATCAAGATAAGAAACCTGCAGAACGACCGGGGTGAGGTCCTAGGCGCGCAGGTGAGCATCATTTTCCGGGCCGGGACTGCCTGATGATGGTTCGACTTACAATTAAAAAGGGATTACCAGGCTGTTCTGCCTTTGGGAGACGCCGTAAATGGCAAAACTTCTTGTTGTCGATGACGAAGTAGGCATCCGCGAGCTGCTTTCTGAAATACTGTCCGACGAAGGACACGCAGTTCAGACGGCGGCCAATGCCGAAGAAGCAAGACAGGCCATTCAGTCCGACAGCTTTAACCTGGTCCTTCTCGACATCTGGATGCCGGACATGGACGGCGTCACGCTTTTAAAGGAGCTTTCCGCCAAGCAGCTGCTTCACTGCCCCGTCATCATGATGTCCGGGCACGCCACAATCGATACGGCCGTGGAGGCCACGCGGTATGGAGCGAGCGATTTTCTGGAGAAACCCATCTCCATGAAGCGGCTTCTCACAGCCGTGAACGCGGCGCTTCAAAACAGCCGCTTTCCCGGGCCGGTTTCCGCCGCCGGTTCTGCGGCGGCGGCCGACAAAAACGGCCCGCACGCCGATGTCTTCCGCTCCTCCGACAGGCTGCTCGACACCATTTCCTTTTCCCTGCCCCTGCGTGAAGCGAGAGATAAATTCGAAAAACTCTACCTGCAGGTTCTGCTTGAGGAAGAAAACTATTCCATGTCCAAGGTGGCCGTGAAATCAGGGCTGGAGCGTACGCACCTGTACAGGAAGATAAAGCAGCTGGAAGTCCCGATGCAGCCTAAGAGCAAGGGCTGACAAGAAACGCATCACGGGATGCCCCACATCACCATCTCCCCTTTTTTGCGCGCCTTTCTGAGCATCTGCAGCAGCGGATAAACGCGTGCGGAAAAAGGAACTGTGCTTTTCTGCTCCTGCGCCTCGGCCTGCAGCCTGTCTTCTTCCTCGAAAAGCTCCTTCGCATGCAGCCCCGGTGAGCGGAAGCCAGCCTCGCATTTTTCCCTGCGCCTGCGCCTCTCCTCCTGGGCGCGCTGCCTTTGCTGTTTTTCCAGAGCCACGGCCGTCTCGAGTTTTTCAATCCATTCAGCCGCGTCTTCGGCCGATATGGCCCCGCTTTCGCTCAGAGGCCTGCCGATCACCTTGAAAATCTGCTTCTGTGTTTCCGGCATCAGGATAAAGCTGCCGGCAGCCTTTGAACTGAATCTGACAATTGCCATACACTTCTCCTATCACGTCTACAAGCATACGCAGTTCAGACCGACTTATGAAAAAAAACAACGAGCGCCTGTCCGATGCCGAATTCGCTGAGCTCGAAGAGCTCCTCACCTCCGTGCCGGAAGAGCACCATCCTCTGGAGGCCGACGCAGCCGACGGGTACCTGACCGCGCTGCTGCTGCATCCGCAGGAAGTCTCCCCCGGGGACTGGATGCCCTATATTCTCGACTCTGAAGGCAGAAAACCGGCTCTCGCGGCCGTCCCGCGGCTTGAAGAACTGCTGTACCGCCGGTACCGGGAAATCGACTCCCAGCTGAGGGGGAAGTCGCCCATCGACCCCGTCATTCTCGAAGACGACGGGCCCTGCGGCGACGAGCTCGCGCCTTTTGCTCTGGGCTTTTTGACCGCCGTACGCCTGTTCCCGGGGCTGGAAGAGACCGGCAGCCAGGCGGTCAACGGCGCTCTGCTCGGGATTTTCCGGCATCTCCCGCCCGAAGCCCGCGGCGACCTGTCGGAACCCATTGCGGAGATCTGCCGCGACTTCCCGCTCAAGGACGAGCGGGATGCGCTCGACGATCTCGCAGCCTGCGTTGCGGAAATAGCCGAAGTGACGAGAGGCTTCAAGATCCCGGCGTAGGGCCCCTCGCAAAGGGGCTGCGTCCGATCATCCAGACCAGGATCATCACGGGAACCCCGATCAGGGCCGTCAGAATGAAGAACCGGCTGTAGCCGACGCTGTCGACCACAACGCCTGAGAAGCCGGCGATCGTCTTGGGCAGCAGCAGCATGATGGAGGACAGCAGCGCATACTGCGTTGCCGAAAATCTGCGGCTGGTCAGCCCCGACAGGAATGCCACGAACGCTGCGCTCGCAAGCCCTCCGGCCAGATTGTCGGCGCTTACGATCACGGCAAGCAGCGGGACGCTGTGCCCGACGGCCGCGAGCAGGGAAAACAGGAGGTTCGTCCCAGCCGACAGCGCTCCGCCCAGCATCAGGGCTTTCAGGACGCCTATTTTCAGGACGACGAGCCCCCCGGCGAATGTCCCCAGCAGCGTCATTGCCACGCCGAAGACTTTGATCACGACCGCCACTTCCGCCTTCGTAAAGCCCATGTCAGAGTAAAAGGGGTTGGCCATGATCCCCATAACGACGTCTGAGATTCTGTAAATCGCCACAAGGGCGATCAGAACCGCCGTCCACCGGCCATAGCGCTCGTAGAAGTCGGCCAAAGGCCTCCAGAACATCCCGCGGAGCCTCGCCGGCAGGCCGGACTCCGCGGCAGGAGCCGCCTGTGCGTCCCGCGAGGGCGCTGGTTCCGGCGACAGCAGCACCGTGGCCAGTCCCACAGAGACCGAGGCCGCCATGGCGAGGTATGAAACGGTCCAGGCCCGCGGGACGTACTCGACGCTGTTGACTCCGGCCACCGCCGCGGCGATTCCGAGGGCACCCGCTCCGGCCCAGATCATAGCGATTCGGTAGCCGAACTGGTAGGAGGCCGCCAGCATGCCCTGTGTTTCAACGCTCGCGCTCTCGATGCGGTAGGCGTCCAGCACGATATCCTGGGTTGCCGAAGCAAAGGCCGTGAACATTGCGAGGGCCACGGTCGCCTTCAGGCTCTGGGCGGGGTCGACAAACGCCATGCCGCACAGTCCCGCAGCCAGGGCGACCTGAGAGGCTGCCAGCCAGGAGCGCCTCCTGCCCAGTTTTTCAGTCAGCACAGGAATGGACAGGTGGTCCACGACGGGTGCCCACAGCCATTTAATGGCGTAGACGAGCCCGACCCAGGACATAAAGCCAATGGTCACCAGGCTGACGTGCGCCTCCCTCAGACGAAAGCCCAGCGTGCCCAGAACCAGCAGCAGCGGCAGGCCTGAAGAGAAGCCAAGAAAAAACATTCGGATGCAGGGCGGCGTCAAATAGCCCTTGGCACCCTGAATCCAAGACAGGCCGGTTGCCATCGCCTATTTCCCCGTAATCGCCGCGGCGGATTCAATCCAGCACCACTGACCGGGGAGAACGTCCTGGGGCAGCCTGTAGTTCCCAAACTGGATCCTGGAAAGCTGTTCAACTCTGTTGCCGGCGGCCGCTACCATGCGCTTGACCTGATGGTATCTGCCCTGGTCCACAGTGATTTCCACCTCCCTGTCGCCCGCGGGCTTCACTTCCAGCGCGGCCAGCGGCTGCGGCTCATCGCGAAGCACCACTCCACGCAGCAGGGCTTGAACGAAATCCGGCGAAAGAGGGTGCTTCAGAACCGCGCGGTAAATTTTCCTTACATGCTTCCGGGGATGCGTCAGGCGGTGGCTGAGCGCACCGTCATCGGTGAGAATCAGCAGCCCCGTTGTATCCTCGTCCAGCCTTCCCACCGGCTGCACGCCTCTGGCACGCAGCGGAGCGGGCAGCAGCGACAGCACGACCGGATGAAACACCGGCCTTGCGGAGCATTCGTAACCCGCCGGCTTGTTAAGCGCGATGACTGCCTTCTCGAAGTAGGGCCACGACTGGCCGTCTACGGAAAAGACAAGCCCCTGCTCCTGCAGCTCCTGCTCCGGGTCCGACAGGATCTTGCCTGAAACGCTGAAGCTTCCCCGCAGCACCAGCCCCCTGCATTCGCGGCGGGTGCCGAAGCCCTGGGAAAATAATATCTGCTCGAGACTAAGCATGGCATTTACGCATCGTAGTCAATGATCAGGGGGGCGTGGTCAGAAAATTTTTCATCTGCATAAATGGACGTCTGCCTGGCCCTCTCGGCGATCTGAGGCGTTGCCAGCTGATAGTCGATGCGCCATCCCACGTTCTTCTCGCGGGCTTTGCCACGCTGGCTCCACCAGGTGTAGCGCCCGGGATTCGGGTCGAGTCTCCTGAACACATCGACCCAGCCGTGCTGATCGAGAAATTCGGTCATCCATGCCCTTTCCTGCGGCAGGAATCCGCTGTGATCGAGATTGCCCTTCCAGTTTTTAAGGTCGATTTCCTTGTGGGCGATGTTCATGTCCCCGCAGAGGACGACCTGCCGGCCGCTGTCCCTGATGCCGTCCACCACGGGCACTATCGCCTCAAGAAACCTGTATTTGGCCGCCTGCCGCTCGTCGCCGCTCGTACCGGAAGGGAAATAGCAGGAGATCACCACTGCAAATCCAAGATCGGCCGCCACGAAGCGCCCTTCGCTGTCGAACTCCGGAACTCCCATGCCTGTTTTCCAGCTCTTTGCCGGCAGGCGGGTGTAAAGCGCACAACCCGAATACCCCTTTTTTTCCGCAAAATGGAAACGGGACTCATAGCCGGGAAGCCGCAGGAGGTGCTCAGGCAGAGTCTCAGCCTGAGCTTTCAGCTCTTGGACGCACAAAACATCCGCATCCTGTCCGGCAAACCAGTTGAAGAAGCCTTTTTTATCGGCCGACCTTATGCCATTGGCATTGAAAGTGATGATGCGAGTCATGATCAGGACGTACTGCAGACGGTTAAGATATAAGAAAACCTATTCTGCCTCAATCTCTCAACGAACACTGTCTCTCTTCCACGCCATGAACAATCTCGAGCACGACTTTATCGATTTCGCCCTGACAACCAAAGTGCTGCGGTTCGGGGAATTCAGGACCAAGGCTGGCCGCCTCTCCCCTTATTTCTTCAATGCTGGACTTTTTAACACCGGCTCAACCCTGAATCGACTTGGGGATTTTTACGCTCGGAAAATCCTCGAAAAGACCGGCGACGGCACCTTGAAATTCGACATGCTCTTCGGGCCGGCCTACAAGGGCATTCCTCTGGTCGCCACGGTGGCCATCAATTTGGCCGAAAAAGGACTCGATCTCCCCTGGGCTTTCAACCGCAAGGAAAAGAAGGACCACGGCGAAGGCGGGACTATCATCGGCAGCCCCCTGCAGGGGCGGGTTCTCATTGTCGATGACGTCATCTCCGCCGGAACCTCCGTGCGGGAGTCCATCGACATCATCCGTGCAGCAGGCGCCGAGCCTGCAGGGGTCGCGATCGCCATTGACCGCATGGAAAGGGGCGGAAACGCGGACAGCCTGACGGAAACCTCCGCCGTCCAGGATGTCGAGGCCTCGTTCCACATCCCAGTGGTCTCAATCGCAAGCTTGGACAGTCTTTTGAACTTCATGAGAAGCGGCAGCGACGCCGCCCGGTCCGTGGCGGAGTACGCCGAGGCCGTTGCCGCCTACCGCAGCCGCTACGGAGCCTGACGCAGGCTCTTTCGGGCTCCCCGCCCCTCCCTTCGCCGGGAGCGGGCGGAAAAGCAGGTTTCACGTGAAACCTTTTCTCCCGCCCGGCCTGAAGCAGGGGGGGGGCTGCCCTTTAATCCAACTTCCGGTGCAGCAGCTGATTCACCAACGCCGGAGAGGCCTTTCCCCGAGCCGCTTTCATGACCTGGCCCACAAGAGCGTTGAAGGCCTTCTGCTTACCGGACTTGTACTGTTCGACCATGGCTCCGTTTCGGGCCAGCACTTCATCGACCATTTTTTCAATGGCGCCGGCATCCGAAATCTGCTTGAGCCCCAGGGTTCCGATCAGGCCGTCGACATCGGTTCCTTCGCCGTTCCAAACCGCGCTGAAAACCTTTTTTGCCCCCTTCAGATTGATCGTCCCGTCGCTCACGCGGGCCATGATGGCCGCCAGTACTGCAGGCGTCACGGGAGCCTTGTCTATCGTCAGGCCCTCTGACTGCTTCAGTGCGCTGCTGAGCTCCCCCATGACCCAGTTGGCCGCAGCCTTCTTGTCATCGACCAGGTGGGCGAGCTCGTCGTAGTACTGCGCAACGGCGTGGCTGGAGGTGAGAATGCCGGCGTCGTACTCCGACAGGCCGTCCTCTTTTTTCAGGCGTTCGAACATCTGGTGGGGAAGCTCGGGCAGATTCCGGCGCAGCTCCTCGATTTCTTCAGCCGACAGCACACAGGGCAAGAGGTCCGGGTCCGGGAAATACCGGTAGTCCATAGAGTCTTCCTTAGACCGCATGGGCCGCGTCTCGTCGTTCTCCAGATCGTAGAGCCGTGTCTGCTGGACCACCTTCCCGCCATCCTCGATCAGCTCGATCTGACGGTTCACCTCATAGTCAATCGCGCTCTGCAGGAACCGGAAGCTGTTCAGATTCTTGATTTCGCAGCGCGTGCCCAGTTTCGGGTCGCCCGCCGGCCGGACGGACACATTGGCGTCGCAGCGGAAGTTGCCGTTCTGCATGTTCCCTTCAGTGATGCCCAGCCAGACCACCAGAGCATGCAGGGCACGGGCGTAAGCGACCGCCTCGTCGGAGGAGTGCATCACGGGCTCGGTCACGATCTCAATCAGGGGTGTTCCGGCCCGGTTCAGATCCACGCCGGTTTCGCCGGGATGAATCCCATGGTTGCTCTTTCCGGCATCTTCCTCAAGATGAGCTCGCGTCAGTTCAACCACTTTGATGTAAGGATCTCCCTTCTTCGGGGTGACCAGGCAGGAGAGCTTTCCCCCCAGCACGATGGGGTGTTCGAACTGGCTGATCTGATAGCCCTTCGGAAGATCCGGATAAAAATAGTTCTTGCGGTCGAAAACCGACTTCTCTGCCACCTTCGCCCCAATGGCCAGACCGAAGCGCGCGGCCCTGAGGACGGCCTCCCTGTTGAGAACCGGCAGGGCCCCGGGCAGCGCCATGTCAATTGCGCAGGCATGAGAATTCGGCTCGCCGCCAAACTCGTTGTCCGCCGCGGAAAAAATCTTGGTTTTGGTCGAGAGCTGGACATGGGTCTCAAGCCCTATTACAACTTCCCATTGCATCTTGTGTTTTCCTTCCGTTCTCAGTTAAAACCCCGCGGGGACTTTCTCGTGCCAGCCGGTTTCGCTTTGCCAGGCGTCGGCCAGCTGCAGCAGCAGGGCTTCATTGAAGGGAGCGGCCGTGAGCTGAGCGCCGATCGGGCGGCCCGAGCCGGTAAAGCCGCATGGCATGCTCATGCAGGGCAGGCCGGCAAGCGACGCAGGAACGGTGTACAGATCGCCGAGATAAGCCGACACCGGATCAGCCTTTTCGCCAAAGTCATAGGCAGCGCCCGGTGCCACAGGAGACAAAATGGCATCCACATCAGCAAACGCCTTCTGGAATTCCTGGGCGATCAGGCGGCGGACTTTCTGGGCTTTAAGGTAATAGGCATCGTAATAGCCGTGAGAGAGCACGTAGGTTCCGATCATGATTCGGCGCTTGGGTTCATCGCCGAGCCCTTCGTTGCGGCTACGGCGGATCAGTTCGTCCATGGTGGCGCAGTCCTTGGCGCGGTAGCCGTAGCGGATGCCGTCGTAGCGCGACAGATTGGAGCTGGCCTCAGCGCTGGCCACCACGTAATAGACCGGGACTCCAAGCTTGGCCATGGGCAGATCCATGTCCACGATGACGGCTCCACGATCCCGGTAGAAATCCCTGACGGACTCGATGCAGGTCCGAACCTCCGGGCTGAGCTGCTCGGAGAACCAGGAGCGGGGCAGCCCGATCCTCAGTCCTTCGACCGGCTTGCCGAGGTTTCTGCTGAAATCTTCGGCCGGATGGTCTGCGCTGGTGGAATCCTTGGGGTCGAAGCCAACCATTTTGGAGAGAACCGGCGCAATGTCCCTCGCGGCGGGAGCCATAAGGCTGGCCGTATCAAGGCTGGATGCGAAGGCGATCATTCCGAGGCGCGAGGGACGTCCGTACGTGGGTTTCAGTCCTGTCACGCCGCAGAAAGCCGCTGGTTCGCGGACCGAACCGCCGGTATCCGTCGCCGTGGCCACAGGGGTGAGCCTGGCCGCCACGGCACTGGCCGATCCGCCGGAGGATCCCCCCGGAACGGCGCGGCTGTCCCAGGGATTGAAGCATTTGCCGTAGGCCGAGTTTTCATTGGCGGAGCCCATGGCGAACTCATCGCAGTTCAGCTTTCCGAGGCAGACCATCCCCTCGGCCTTCAGACGCGCAACGACAGTGGCGTCGAAGGGGCTCTTGTAGCCCTTCAGCATGCGGCTCGCGGCAGTGGAGAACCACTCCTTGGTCACAAAAATATCCTTATGGGCGACAGGCACTCCGGTCAGGAAGCCCCCCTTTCCCTGTTCAAGCATCTCATCGGCACGCCTGGCCTGATCCAGGGTCACTTCCGGGCGGACGTCGAGAAACGCATTGAGCTCCCTGTGGGCCTCGATTCGGTCAAGGAACTGCTGGGCCACTTCAACGGCTGAGATTTCGCGGGCGTGCAGCTTTTCAGACAGCTGCGCAACGGAGCAATGAGTAATGTCTTTCATAGCGGTTTCAGGACTCCACATACTGTGGTACAAGGAACATGCTGTCGCTCACTTCTGGAGCGTTCTCAAAGGCAGCCTGCCTGATGTCCTCTTCGGCCACCACGTCTGCGCGCAGCCTTTCCTCCCCGTCCATGGGATGAAGCATGGGCTCAATCCCGTCCGTATTGACGGCGCGGATTTGCTCGATCATTTCAAAAATATCATTCAGCTCGCACTGCATTTTGGCAATCTGGGCCTCCGACAAATCTATGTGGGCTAGGTTGGCGATATGCAGAACGTCTTCCTTGGAAAGAGACATAATGAATTTTTCCGGTTTGTTCTCGACGCACGATGCCGCACGAAAGGGCACAGGACAAAAATGCTGTAAAAAACAGTTTCCAGTCCGGCATCTGACCAGCGCTTAGTCTATCATTGACCACTTGCATGGAATTGCACCATGATCTTCCGTTTGCCGCATAAGGTTGGCTCTAAGCCAGCGCAACAGCGGATAAAATAAGCAGTGTCCTTTTTGCCCCCCATTAGAGATTTTCAGAATGTTCGGCCTGAGCCTTTTCCGCAGCTATTTTTCCAATGACCTTGCCATCGACCTTGGCACGGCCAATACCCTTATCTATATGAGGGGAAAGGGGATCGTCCTCAATGAACCCTCTGTGGTTGCCATCCGCCAGGAAGGAGGCCCCAACGGCAAAACCACGATTCACGCCGTCGGGCATCGGGCCAAGCAGATGCTCGGGCGCGTGCCCGGCAACATCCAGGCCATCCGGCCGATGAAGGACGGAGTCATCGCCAACTTCACCGTTACTGAGCAGATGCTGAAGCAGTTCATCCGCATGGTGCGGCCGTCCAAGCTTTTCGCGCCCAATCCGCGCATCATCATCTGCGTCCCCTGCGGGTCGACTCAGGTTGAGCGGCGCGCCATCAAGGAAAGCGCCGAAGCAGCCGGAGCCTCCGAGGTCTTCCTGATCGAGGAGCCGATGGCGGCCGCCATCGGGGCGGGTCTGCCGGTGTCGGAAGCGGCAGGCTCTCTGGTCATCGACATCGGGGGCGGCACCACGGAAGTGGGCGTCATCTCGCTTGGAGGCATGGTGTACTCCGGCAGCGTCCGCGTCGGCGGAGACAAGTTCGACCAGGCCATCGTGGGCTATGTCCGCAGAAACTTCGGAATGCTCATCGGCGAGCCCACCGCCGAACTGATCAAAATGGAGATCGGCTCTGCGTTCCCCAGCTCGGAGGCGAAGGAAATAGAGGTGAAGGGTCGCAACCTCTCCGAAGGCGTTCCGCGCACCTTCACCATCCACAGCAACGAGGTGTTGGAGGCGCTCACCGAGCCCCTCAACCAGATCGTCGGTGCCGTGAAGACCGCCCTTGAAAGGACGCCTCCGGAGCTTGGAGCAGATATCGCCGAACGCGGCATGATGCTCACGGGCGGCGGAGCGCTCCTGCGCGACCTGGATCAGCTGCTGCAGGAACAGACAGGCCTGCCCGTCCATATTGCCGAGGAGCCACTCAACTGCGTGGTCAAGGGATGCGGCATCGCCCTTGAAAACATCGAGCAGCTACGGACCGCCTTCACGTACGGCTGACCTGTCCCGGCCGGAGCACCGCCTGCATTTGTGTGGAAACGCCTCGCTTTGAGCTTGAAGAACTATGGATAACGGCTCGCCAGCGCTTTTCAGAAGAGGGCTGCCCGCGGGGGTGAGGCTCGTCTTTTTCGCAAGCCTCTCCATCATTCTGATGCTGGTTGACGGCAAGCTGAAAACCCTGGAGTCCTTCAGGGCTGCCATCGACTCGTACCTTCTACGGCCCGCCGTCGCGGTTTCGGAGGGCGTCGGCCGCTCCTTCCACGGCATAGGACAGTTCTTTACGACCGTCGAGGAGCTGACCGCAGAGAACGAAAAGCTGAAGAAGAAAAACGCCGAGCTGAGCTTCGCCCTTTCGGAGTTCGAAAAGCTCAAGGCCGAAAACAGCCAGCTGCAGGCCCTCGCAGGCGTCAAGACGCAGATCCGGCGCTCTGCGGCCATCGGCATCGTCAAGGGAGAAACCGCCGACGTCTTTTCCAAGCGCATCGAAATCAATATCGGCAAGAACAGCGGCATCGAGCCGGGCATGCCCGTCATCGATGAAAACGGCGTCATCGGCCAGGTCGCACGGGTCAGCGCCGACCGCTCCGAGGTCACGCTGCTCACGGACCCGGCCATGCAGTTCCCGGTTTACCTCCCGCGCTCAGGAATTCGATGCGCGACCTCGTACACGCAGTCCGACCAGACGGTCGAGCTGCAGTTCGTACCGGCCGTAGCTGACATTCAGGAAGGTGACGCCGTGCAGACCTCCGGAATTGACGGAGTCTTTCCGCCGGGGATACCCGTCGGGAAGGTCACCCATGTGGAAAAGATCAGGGGCGATGCCTTCGCTCACGTCTGGGTCAGACTCTCGGCCTCGCCCTCTTTCGGCAGATATGTCATGGTGGCCCTCGTCAATGTTGACCCCGGCCATAGCGCGGGAACCGCACAAACAGAGAAAGTTGCGCCATGAACATTTTCTCCCGCCTGTTTTCCTCTCCGGCACCCTCCACTATCACTGAGCAGCCTAAGGCTTACATTCTTCTTCCCGCAAATCCTTTGTGGGTGGCGGCCTCGATCCTCATCAGCCTGCTGCTGAACATATTTCTCAAGCGCGCGGCCTGGGTGCCCGACTTTCTGGCCCTGACGCTTATCTTCTGGACCATGCGGCAGCCGAACTGGATCGGCATGGCCGTAGCCTTCATGCTCGGCATCGTCATGGACGTCCAGCAGGGCTCGCTGCTCGGGCAGCATGCCTTCGCCTACGTGGTGCTCTCGTACATGGTTCAGAAGGCCAGTCGGCGCCTTTTCTGGTTCCGCGCTCCGGCTCAGGCACTGCACCTGCTTCCCATGCTGCTGCTCACTCAGGTTCTGGTGCTTTTGGTCAGGAGCTGGGGAGAGCGCGCCTGGCCCGGCTGGAGCTGGTTTCTGTCCAGCGTGTTCTGCGCCCTGCTGTGGCCCCTGTGGAGCTGGATTCTCCTCATGCCCCAGAGAAAATCTAAAAATGACGAAACCAGCCCGCTTTAAGCCGGTTTCTGAACCGGAGGCGCGATGAGACTCTTTCGCCGCTTGTCATCGCTCGCCCCCCGCCAGAGAACCATCAGCTCGGTTGAATCAAACGCCGCTGAATTCAGGCGGAGGGCCATTTTCGCGCTCTGCTTCATTTTTTTCTGCTTTTCGCTGCTGGCGGCGCGATTCGTGTGGCTTCAGGTCATCCGGCACAACCAGTATTCTTCACAGGCGGAAAACAACCGCTCGGTTACGATTCCGTCACAGCCCTCGAGAGGGCTGATCCTGGATCGCAACGGCATCATTCTCGCAAGGAACTACTGGGCCTACTCCCTTGAAATCACTCCGTCCAAAACCGAGGAGAAGCTCAGCACCCTGATTGAGAGACTCTCCAGGGTCATTCCCATTTCTGCGACGGACCAGAAGCGCTTTAAACGGCTGCTCGCCGAATCCAAGCGCTTCGATCCCATCCCCATCAGGCTTGACCTGACGGAGTCCGAAATGGCCAGGTTTCTGGTGAATAAATGGCAGTTCCCCGGAGTGGAACTCGCCTCGAGGGAATTCAGGCAGTATCCCTTCGGTTCCCTCGGCGCCCATCTTCTCGGCTACATGGGACGGATATCCGAAGCCGACGAAAAGCGCATCGAGCAGGACGGACTGGAAGAGCAGTACCGCGGCGCCTACAACATCGGCAAGGTCGGCATTGAAAGAACCTATGAGAACGATCTGCGCGGAACCGTGGGCAAGTCTCTGCTTGAGGTCACGGCGGGCGGACGGCCAATTCGGTATCTGGCCTCAACCCCCTCGGTGCCCGGGAAAAACCTCACTCTATCCATAGATGTCAACCTTCAGAAGGTGGCGGAGCATGCCTTCGGCGGCAACAACGGCGCCCTGATCGCCATCGCCCCCTCCACGGGGGAAATCCTCGCCTTCGTGAGCAAGCCCACTTACGATCCGAACCTCTTTTTAAACGGCATCGACTACGAAACATGGAACAGCCTGAACACATCGCCTAGGAAGCCGTTGCTCAACCGCGCGATGCGGGGAATTTACCCGATCGGCTCGACCTACAAGCCGTTCATGGCGCTCGCCGGCCTCGAGAGCGGCGTCATCACTCCCTCCACCACCATAAACGATCAGGGCGTCTACGAACTCGGGGGGCACAAGTTCCGGGATGCCTCCAAGGTTCACAAGGGCATTCTGAATCTCAGGCGCTCCATCACGGTCTCCAGCGACGTCTACTACTACAAACTCGCCCATGATCTCGGAGCGGAAAAAATCCACGATTTTATGGAGCCCTGGGGGTTCGGACAGCTCACGGGCATAGACCTGCTCGGCGAGCAGAAAGGCGTGCTGCCCAATGCGGAATGGAAAATGAAGCAGTTTCACAAGCCTTGGCTAGCTGGTGACACCATTTCCCTCGGCATCGGACAGGGCTATAACGCCTTCACCCTGCTGCAGCTGTCGCATGCCGTAGCCACACTGGCCAACAGGGGAGTGTCCCTGCAGCCTCATCTGGTCAAGGCGATCTTCGATCCGGCAACACAGAAAACCCAGCCGGTCACGTCCAGCTACAGGAAAGTGATGCCCGCCTCAAGAAAAAACATTGAGTTCATCATCGACGCCATGACCACCGTCACCCGCGAAGGAACCGCGGCCGGCGCCTTCAGAGGAGCGCCCTATGTAGCAGCCGGGAAAACCGGCACGGCTCAGGTCGTCGGCATTGCCCAAGGCCAGAAATACAATGCGGCGGCCCTGGCTAAGGCTCACCGCGACCATGGTCTGTTCATCTCCTTCGCACCGGCGGCCTCCCCCAGAATTGCCATGGCGGTTCTGGTGGAAAACGGGGGATGGGGAGCCGGTTCCGCCGCTCCTATCGCGCGCACCGTTTTGGACTACTGGCTGCTTGGCAGAAATTCTTTAGGACTGCCGCCGCCGGCTTACCTGCAGAAGCCCGCCGGCCCCGCATCTTCCTCAAAAGAGGCGCAGCAATGAATTTTGACACCAGGCTTTTGCGAAGATTCTGGAGCAGCTTTCTGGAGCGGCTGGCCCGGATGGACTTCGCGCTTGCCATCGTCGTCGCCATCCTCACGCTGACCGGTTTCATGACCCTTTTCTCCGCCGGCTACAGCTATCCCTGGCGCATCGCAGACCAGGCGCGCAACATTCTTATCGCTCTGGTCGTGCTGGTGATATTCGCAAACATCCATCCGCGCTATCTGATGAAAATGGCTTTGCCGCTTTATCTGGTAGGCGTACTGCTTCTTGTCGCCACCCTGGTGGCCGGCACCACCATCAAAGGAGCCACTCGCTGGCTTAACATCGGCTTTACTCAGATCCAGCCCTCCGAAATCATGAAAATCGCGCTTCCCATGATGCTGGCATGGTTCTTCCACACACGGCAGGAAAGCATTTCGGGAAGGGACTTTGCCATAGCGGCGGTGATTATTGCGGTGCCTGTCGCGCTGATACTGAAGCAGCCTGACATGGGAACGGCCATACTGGTGGCCGCCGCCGGCGCGTCTGTTGTCTTTTTCTCGGGGCTGCCATGGAGATGGCTTTTCGCAATCCTGGGCACCGCCCTCGCTTCCCTTCCCATCATTTGGACCTTCATGCGGGATTACCAGAGACAGAGGGTACTCACGCTGCTTGATCCCACCACGGACCCGCTGGGAAAAGGCTTCCACACCCTCCAGGCGTTAATCGCCATCGGCTCGGGCGGCGTTTTCGGCAAAGGATGGATGGAAGGCACTCAGGCTCACCTGGACTTTATCCCGGAGCGAACCAGTGACTTTCTCTTTGCGGTCTTTTCAGAAGAATTCGGGCTTGTCGGCAATCTGTTTCTCCTGGCTACCTACTTCGCGCTCATCTGCATCTCGATGCGAATCGCCATCAATGCCTCCAACACCTTTTCGAAACTGCTGGCCGGTGCGATCACCGTTATTTTTTTCACGTACACGTTTGTCAACATGGGCATGGTGAGCGGGATTCTTCCTGTCGTAGGCGTTCCGCTGCCTTTCATGAGCTATGGCGGAACCGCCCTTCTGACCTTAGGCACCTGCACGGGCATGCTGATGGCTATATCCGCCAACAAGAAATATAAAGATGACTGAGATTATGCGAAGGCTGTTGGCGGCAGGCGTCCTGCCCCTTGTACTGGTTCTGGCATCATGCTCCACCACCCGCTCGCCAGACCAGCCTGTCCGCAGCAGCACCGAAATACCGCCGTCGCCAGCCGGGACGGCCCCGTCCCCTGCCGGGGCCCCTATGATAGGAACTCTTCCGAAGGTGGAAAAACCGGCCAGGGGCGCCAACCGCCCCTATGTGGTGCTGGGCAAGCGCTATGTCCCCATCACCGGCGATCAGCCGCTTAGGGAGCGGGGCATAGGATCCTGGTACGGACGGCAGTTCCACGGCAAGAAGACCTCCATAGGGGAGACTTTCAACATGTATGCCGTTTCCGCCGCCCACAAGACAATGGAGCTGCCCAGCTACGCAAAAGTCACCAATCTTGAGAACGGGAAAAGCATCATTCTGAGAGTCAACGACCGAGGTCCTTTTTTCGGAGATCGGATCATCGACCTGTCCTATGAAGCCGCCCGGCGCCTGGGATACGCGGAGAAGGGAACCGCACGTGTCGAGGTCGAGCGTATTACGATGGCTGAAATTGCAAGCGGATCATGGCGCAGCGGAGCGCTGGCATCCGGAACGCTTCAGGCCAGCACCGAAACCGCCCAGAATGTTCCTAGCCAGAGCATCCAGCCGGATCGCCGCACCAGAAGCTGGGCCGTGCAGATCGGTGCCTTTTCCAGTGCTGACAATGCGAGGGCCTGGTCGGCACACGCCGAGGCCCTGCTGTCTGCTTACGGATACCAAAGGTCCTACGCCACCCGGATCGTGAAGTCCTCGGACGGCCTGTACCGGGTCATGGCCGGGCAGTATCAGGGGCATGACGGCGCCGCTCAGGCCTCCGCGGAAATTTCGCAGATTATCGGGAGCAGGGCGTTCCCGTCTCAGCGCTGAGTATAAAAATGGACTATTCAAGCATTCTTCAGCAGGTCAGTTGTTTCTGGGATTCGCAGGCTCAGCCGGCGCTTGAAACGTTTGTAAGCAGAAAGTCGCTGTCGCCGGGATTCGATGCCAAGTGGCGCGAGAACGGCGTTCTTCTGCAGGTGTGCCGGGAAGCGGCCGCGTTTGGGAAAAAGCATTTTGGCGAGGCAAACTTTTCAGTCCTGCAGGATGAGGGACGCTCGCCCAGTCTGTTTTTCTCCATCGAGCCGACCGGCCGGTTCAGGGAAAACTCAGAAAACACCGTCTTTTTCTACGGCCACTTGGATAAACAGCCGGAAGCCAGCGGCTGGAGCGCAGGGCTTTCCGCATGGCAGGCCGTTGTTCGGGACGGCAGGCTCTACGGCAGAGGATGCGCCGACGACGGTTATTCCTTCTACGGGGCGATGACTGCGATACGGGCTCTGGAATACGAAGGCATTCCGCACCCGCGCTGCGTCGGTTTTTTCGAAACTCGCGAAGAAACCGGGTCAAATGATGTTGACTATTACCTTGCAAAGCTCAGGTCCCGCTGCGGCAGCCCGAGGATTGTTTTTGTATTGGACTCTGGCGCCGGCAGCTACCGGCAGCTGTGGCTGACAAACTCCGTCCGCGGCACGCTGTCCACCAACCTGACCGTCAAAATCCTCCGGCACGCCGTCCACAGCGGCGAAGCTGGCGGCATCGTCCCCGGCACATTCGATGCACTGCGCATTCTTCTGGATCGCCTGACAGACCCCTTGACCGGTCATTTCCGGCTCTCCTGCTTCAACCCGCCCATCCCGGAGCGCAGGCTGGAGGAGATCAAAAGCGCCTCCAAGTTCCTTGGAGAGGATTACCTGAAGCGCTTTCCCTGGTGCCCGGGCCTTAACGGGGCGCCCACCCGTCCCTATGAAGACCTGGTCGAGAAGGCAGTAACCGCCCAGACGTGGAAGTCATCGCTTTCGATCATCGGAGCCGGCGGCCTGCCGTCCCCCGCGGAGGCTGCCAACGTTCAGCTGCCCCAGACTACCCTGCGTCTGTCCATCCGTATTCCACCTGCCGCCGACCCTGAGGAGTCTCTGCGACAGATGACAAAAGAGCTCACCCGCGATCCGCCTTTCAACGCGTCCGTCTCCTTTTCAGACTCCGAGGCCCTTCCCGGCTGGCAGGCTCCGGAAGAGGCTCCCTGGTTCTCCCGTGCCTGCGACCAGGCGTCGCTGGCACTCTGGGGGCTTCCCGCGCTTCGGAAGGGTGAGGGCGGATCCATTCCGATCCTTAATCTTTTCTCTAGCCTTTTCCCGCGCGCTCAATTTGCCGTCACCGGCGTCCTCGGACCGGGCTCCAATGCACACGGCCCTGATGAAAGCCTTGACATAGGCTATACGCGCAAGTTCCTCGCCTGCATCAGCTCGATACTTGCGAACGTTCCGGAGTAAAAATGCGCCGCGACACTGTTACTCAGGTCATCGTAGATTACGGTGACTTTGAAGAAAATTTCGCCACCCCTCTTGAAGCCCAGATGTTCATCACAGCCTATGAAGATGAGTATGGCCTCCCGCGCGCAGCCTGGCTGGAAGACATGAGCGGCAACAAGAAATGGGACTACAAAGTCCTTGAGGATGAATCAGGCAACATCGTCCTATCAGAAGACTGAGCTGCCGGCCCGCGCTGAATGCGCGGACCGTGGCTACAGCTCAGGAGCCTGCGTTTATCAAAGGAACAGCCGATAGGCCGGGTTGGACGTTTCATCTACATAGGGATATCCCAGATTGTCCAGGAACTGTTGAAACCTGGCATCATCCTCGGGAGGAACCTGAATCCCGGCCAGGACGCGTCCGTAATCGGAACCATTGTTCCTGTAATGGAAAAGGGATATGTTCCACGCAGGATTAAGCGCGGTCAAAAAGACCATCAGTGCCCCGGGGTATTCAGGGAATTCAAATCGATAAAGCCTCTCGTTGACGGCCAGCGGGCTCTTGCCGCCCACCATGTGCCGCAGATGCAGTTTTGCGAGCTCATCGTGGGTGAGGTTGAGGCACTTAAGGCCCGCCCGCTGGAACAGCGACACGAGCTTCTCGTCATCTCCGGAACTTATCGTCTGGATTCCGACAAAAATCTGAGCTTCTTTCTCGGCGGAAATACGATAGTTGAATTCGGTGATGTTCCTTTCGCCGAGCAGCTTGCAGAATTTCCGATAAGAGCCCCTTTCCTCCGGAATCGTGACGGCAAACATCGCCTCCTTTTCCTCGCCCATGGCCGCGCGTTCTGTCACAAACCTCAGGCGCTCGAAGTTCATATTTGCGCCGCTGTTGACGGCTACCAGCGTTTTGCCGCGAATGCTGTTGCGCCGCGTCCACGCCTTGATGCCGGCTACGCCAAGAGCTCCCGCAGGCTCGACGATGGAGCGAGTGTCGTCGAAAATATCCTTGATGGCCGCGCACACCTCATCGGAATCCACCAGAACGATGTCATCCACATACTGCTGGCATATGCGGAACGTTTCATCTCCCACCTGCTTGACCGCCGTGCCGTCGGAGAAAAGCCCGACCTGCGGAAGAAACACCGGATGCTTCTCTTCCAGCGAACGCTTCATGGCGCAGGAATCTTTCGTCTGCACGCCGATCACCTGGATTTCCGGATAGAGCGCCTTGATGTAGGCAGCGATGCCGGAGATCAGACCTCCGCCCCCGACGGCGGCAAAGATGGCGTCAATCTGATCGCCGTCCGAAGGCTGATACTGGTGCAGCAGCTCCATGGCGATGGTGCCCTGTCCGGCAATGACGTCAGGATCGTTGAAAGGGTGCACGAACACCAGTCCCCGCTCACGCTGGAGCCGGGCCGCGCATTCAGCTGATTCGCTGTAGGAGCGCCCTTCCTGAATCACCTCTACAAACCTGCCCCCAAACCTCTTCACAGCCTCGACCTTAACGGACGGAGTCGTGATGGGCATGCAGATCACCGCCTTGCACTGCAGCCTGTTGGCCGCAAGGGCCACGCCCTGGGCATGGTTGCCCGCCGAGGCCGTAATCACGCCGCAGCTTCTTTCCTCAGGCGACAGATGAACCATCCGGTTGTAGGCCCCTCTGAGTTTGAAAGAGAAAACCGGCTGCAGATCCTCCCTCTTAAGAAGAACCTTGTTGCCCAGTTTGTCAGACAGATGCGCTGCATAGTCAAGGGGTGATTCGTGCGCGACGTCATAGACTCTCGCCTTCAGGATTCGGCGAAGATATTCCTGTGCCAGCATGGAGGTGTCCTATAAAAAATTTTCTTAATGATACTCTTCACAAAATCATTTCTTGAATATATATACTTTTATATATTATCAGGATCTGAGAAATTCGAATTTATACATAAAAGAATTAATAAATAACAAAAAAAGCCGGATTACGTCAATTTCCACCAAAACGGTACACCGAGTCCCTCAAAGCTCGTCTTACGGGGTGAATATTTTCAACATCCTCACCCCGTAAGCCCCCATCCTAGTCACCGGATTTCGGTGCTTTTCGGTGCTGCCGCAGACTTGTTTTTGAAACTGTGAATCCTGCCTTGGCGATAGCGGCCTCTCGAGCCAGTGTCTTCCGGTTCTTGCTACCCTTCGGACGACCGGGACCGCGTTTGACCGGTTCATTCATCAGACGTTCCGCATCTTTCTGCTTTTCTCGTTCGATGGTTGCCTTGTTCCGGCTTCCCTTCGGGCGGCCGGGGCCACGTTTGATCGGCGCGACATTTTGAAGCTGTTCAGCTTCCCGCTGTTCACGTTCTATCGTTGACCGGTTTTTACTTCCCTTGGGTCGCCCGGGCTTACGCTTCGGCTTCGGCTCGATCCCTTCAGCCTTTTCCCGTTCCATCCTCTCAATGGTCTTTTTGTTAAGACTGCCTTTCGGACGTCCGGGACCGCGCTTGGGCAAACCGGATAAGCCGGCCTGCTTCCCCTGCAGTTCCGCAGCCTTTTGAGCTTCTGTTTTAGGCGGCCGCCCGCGGCCGCGTTTTACAACTTCCGGAAGCTTGCGTACCTGTGCATAGACAGGTCCTGCGTTCTGCTCATTGATTTCGTTGGCCAAGAACTGCCAGTGCTCTGATCGGATTCCGAATGCTTCCAGAAGCGCCTTCAGTGCGTTCGAATGCTTGAGAATCGCTCGATACGATCCGTCCGGCGCAAGGAGGCAATACAGGCTGTCGAGCTTGCGAATCATGACATTGGTATCCAGCCCCAGCGCCTTGCAGGCATTCATGATTTCAGTTCGAAGAACTGCTGCGACAAAGCAAACCGCCATGCGACCATGTATGGCGGCATCAGAATGGACGCGAAAGGTGTGTGCGTCAAGCTGAGTCTTTACGATTGCGTACTGCTTTTCGCAAGCGTCGCGCAGGCGGTAAAGGTTGTAAATCTCCTCTGCCGTTTTGTCTGTACGAGTGGCAATTGCAAAGTACCCGCCGCTTTCGCCGGCCTGCTGCCATGCGGCATTATTGCATTCGACATCCACGATCTTCCCGTTCTCCGTCCTGAAGCTCAGGATGTTTTTCAGATCACTCGGAATCACAAGACCTGCATTGGGATCGGCTTCAGCATTCGGACTCGAAGACCGTCCGGCGGCATTGGCCCGAATCTGAGCACGAAGCTCACGGGTAACCTTACGGACACGACCGATCAGCTTGACGAATCGACAGGAATTGCTGACGCCTGAAAAGAACAAGCCGATACAGGACATCTCCGGCGATTTATCGAAAAGCTTGTGATGACCGACCAGACCGAAAACACCGTCGTCGCTGACTGCGTGCTCGACTTTCCAATGAATATCATTTGCATGTGCTTCGAACATTGCCCTGAACCCGCCGAACTTGCCCTTGAGCATCACGACGTAGTCCAGATTGCAGGCCGTAATGGCGTTGATCACATCGTTTGAGGCGAAGCCGCGGTCGAGAATGACCCCCTCAACACCGATTCCGTAGTCTCCCAAGAATTTGATGACCTCATCGAAAGCCTTGCAGTCGGGCGTAGAACCATTGTTGACGAACCAAGTCACCGGACGGGCGTCGGATGCATCGACTGCCCATATGTAGCTGACGATGGGCTTGGAATTGTGCGATTTCGATTCACCGAATGCCGAAAGTTCGCTGTTCTCAACGACACAGTCATTGTTCGAGCCGTCTATGCACAGCCACACCTTTCGATTCTGTTCTGCGAAACGCCTGAGACGGCGAATCTTGAAGTCATGAATCTTCGACTCCGTCAGCGTCATTCGGAAGAACTCCGAATACCATGCATCGCTGTACGGCTTGCGTGAGAAGAGCATTTGAGTCTCCATCGCTTCCTGAAAGAGCTGAGCCGTCGAGCTTTGCTCTCTGAGGCTGTACAGCGCGAAATCCATGGAGGCATTGCAGGACTGAGGCCCGAAGGCGTCAAGGAGATCCTGATACAACCCCGTGTAATGACCGATTCCAAGGCCGGCAGCGTAGAGTCCCATGCAAACCTGATGGTGAAGCGGATCAATCTTGCCGTAGTACTTCTCCCAGAGTTCCGGGTAGTGAACGCGGAAGTTGTCGTTGACATGCATTTTGCCGTCTTCTGTATAGACGCCGACGACGATTCGACGGCGGCTCCCGTTCAACTGATAGTACTTGGAGACCTGTTTGCTCTTCCTGTTGAACTTGGTGTCGGAAGGCATCGGAATTTCCCGGAGATCTCTGTAAATACGCCCCATTATATTGATCCTTGTAAATCGTACCGTCGGAACGATTTATTCTACAATCGGAAACTCCCGCGATCCTAGCTCCAGAAGGGGTTGACGCAGGACAAACTCAGGCCAAATTAATTTCAAATATCCCGGAAATTCAATGATTTGAATTTGCCGGGGTATTTATTTTATGGTAGCATAGTCTATAATTAATAAAAACATGCTATCGCCATGGATTCTTCTGAAAACGCCTCCGGCAAAATGAACTTTTCCACTTACACGGACAAACAGGGAAGGACCTATGTCTACACCTACCGCAACAAGTGGGATCCAAAGAAACATCAGTCGCGCATTGCGGAGCGGCATCATGTCGGCAGGCTGGATCCGCAGACCCGCCAAGTCCGTGTGGGAAAAGCCTTTCTTGCCCTTCATCCGGAATACGCTGGCAGGGACTGGTACTGGGCTGGAAACTCACTGGTCAGCGCACAGGACGTCGGAGAAGCGGAGCCGCAGGAACCGGCTTCCGATGAAGGCTGGGAGCAGAACGAGACCGTTTCCATGGGCTGCACCTGGGCGGCCCGGGAATACTGCATTCTCCACGGCATCAGGGATGACCTGAAGTCCGTGTTTGGCGCGGATCTTGCTGAAAAGCTCATGGATCTGGCCATCTTCCAGTTCGACGCCGGCCAGGCCATGATGCTCTACAGCGACTGGCTCTCAGGGGTTTATCTGCCGGGGGCCCGGCCTTTGTCCAGCCAGAGAATTTCCGAAGTTCTGGAACAGGTGGACCGCGACAAGCTCAAGGCCTATTTCAAGCTCCGCTTCAAACGCTCTGCCGAGGAAGCCCGGCAGCGCAGCGCCCTGATCAAAGCCTCGCTCAAGCCCGGCAGCTATGTCCCGCCGCAAATGCTGGCCCTGGACAGCACGAGCATCTCCACCTACTCCGAGACGATCAGAGACGCCGCCTACGGTCATGCCAAACAGAACCCGGAACTCAGGCAGGTCAATCTCGCCTTCGTCTGCGACTACGTCACCGGAGAGGCAGTCTTCGCCCACATTTACGAGGGGTCCATCAATGACGCGGCCTCTTTCCGTGAAATCCTTTTTCAGATGCGGGACGAAGGCATTGAACTGGACAAGATGCTCCTTGTCACGGACCGCGGCTACAGCAGCATCATGAACACCCAGAAATCCCTGGAGCTGAACCTGCGGTTCGTCCAGGGCGTGCGGGTCGTCGAGGACTCGGTCAAACGAAAGTTTGACAAACACAGGAAGGATTTTGAAAAACCTGCCTGCCAGTCCGGCCTGCTGGAGGTTGCCGCCGTCACCGCGCCTGACGCCGAATGGCGCTCCAACCGCCAGGACGTCAAGGTTGCCCTCCATCTCTACAGAAACAACATCCGGGCAGCAAAGGAATCTTTTGACCTGCTCAAGGCCATCGAGAAAGCCTTGAAAAAGAAGAATGAAGGGCGTTCTGTCGACAGCCAGGCCTGGCAGGACGTTAAAAATTTTCTGACCTGCACAAAGGATGACTCAGGACGTCCGGTATGGAAGCCTGACTACGAAGCAATCGAAAAGGAAACGCGCTATTACGGCTGCTTTGTCATCCGCACCAATGAGATTGCGGATCCTTTCGCCGCTTTGGAAATTTATCGGGAAAGGAATGTGGTCGAGCAGTCCTTTGACCAGTTTAAAAACGAAATCCACGGCGACAGGATCCGCTCGACGGACAGCACCTACATCGGCCGGCTGTTCATTTACATCCTCGCGCAGACCCTCAGGACCAGGATGTCCTTCAGTGCGAGGGCTCAGACTCAAAGCAATTCTGATCTGAAGCTCCCGGGCAATTCCCTGACCCTCGCACTGGCCAAACTCAGGAACGTCCAGGCCACGAAGTTGAAGACTCACAACAAATGGGTCAGCCAGCAGTTAGCAAAAAAGCATCGTGATTTGTTCACGATGCTTGGTCTGCCCGTTCCTCCCAGGGTTCTTAAAGACTAGAAACCCCGGGAGTTCAGGTACAATATAAATGACTGTTTGTCAAGAATTTATATATCAATAAAAAACGGCAACTATCCGCTTTTTGCAGTTAGTTGCCGTTTATGGGAACTCTCGTATTAATGGTGGAGAGGTTAGGAACAGTGTTCCGTTTCTATGGAAATTGACGGATTAGCATAAAAAATAAGCCTAAAAAACGCTAACTCCGCACAACATGAGATATAACTTCCTATAGAACACACTGGTGCGGCAGATTTCAACAGCCGCGCCGCAGTTACCCAAGGAAAAAACAAACATGCCAGCCCCACGCCAAGCTCAAGAGCTGAGAAGAGAAATACCCTACAACTACACGTCCTTTTCTGACCGTGAAATAGTTTCAAAGCTGCTGGGCCCTGACGCCTGGACGAAAATCACTTCGCTTAGGCCTCATATCAGAACCGGCAGAAGCGCCCGCATGCTCTATGAAATTCTCGGCGACATATGGGTGTCCGTGAGAAACCCGTATCTTGAAGAGGAACTGCTTCAGGACAAGCCCCGTCGGGAACTGCTGATTCAGGCCATGAGGCACAGGCTTGCGGAAATGGGAAAACGCCGGCAAAACGACGGCTCTGAGAGAGATCAGACCGTCGAAGATCTGATCGGCCGGACTGAAAAAGCCATTGTTAATTTTGAAAAACAGTTCGACGGCCGCCTTGAATACAGGGAGAAAATTTTCCAAAGGCTGTCAAAAGTCACGAAAAAAAGAAACATCCGGTTCAGTCCGTACGACAGGGCTGTCCATGCGACTGACGCTACGGACTGGAGAGTCGCCTACCCCATTGTCGTCCTGTATCCGGACAGCGAACTTGAAATCCCCGGGCTTGTCAAAGGCTGCCAGTCCCTCGGACTGACGCTGATTGCAAGGGGAGGCGGAACCGGCTATACGGGGGGAGCTGTCCCCTTGTCCGAGCGCACGGCTATTCTCAACCTGGAAAAGCTCACCCGCATCGGGGCCATAGAGCAGACGATGCTCCCCGGACTTGAACAGGACGTGTTCACTATAGAGACAGAATCCGGGGTCGTCACAAAGCGGGTGTCAGAACGCGCGGAAGAAAAACACCTTGTCTTCGCCGTGGACCCGGCCTCCGCGCACAGCTCCACCATCGGGGGCAACATTGCGGAAAATTCGGGCGGGAAAAAAGCTGTGCTCTGGGGAACCGCCATAGACAACCTGGCGTGGTGGCGCATGGTCAACGCGGACGGAAACTGGCTGGAGGTTGCCCGCGTGAACCACAATCTTGGGAAAATACACAAGCAGGAAACAGTGCTTTTCAAAGTCACGGTCAAGGACGGCCGTTTCCCTCCTGAGAAAGCTCCCGTGCTTGCAGAAAAAGAGCTGTCTCTGTCCGGACCTTTGTTCAGAAAGCCTGGACTCGGCAAAGACGTTTCTGACAAATACCTGCAGGGACTTCCGGGCGTCCAGAAAGAAGGGTGCGACGGCGTCATTACAGCCGCCCGGTGGATCCTGCATCGCATGCCCAAATTCGGCAGAACCGTCTGCCTTGAATTCTTCGGCTCTGCCAGTGTGGCAGGCGAGGCTATCCTGTCGATCACCACGATGCTTGATTCTCAGCCCGACGGCGTAATGCTCGCCGGACTCGAGCACCTGGACGAACGTTATCTCAAGGCCGTTGAATATCCCGTTAAAAGCCAGTGCGGCGGCTACCCCAAGATGGTGCTTGTCGGTGACATAGTCGCGGACAATGAAGAAGCGCTGGACAAGTACGCACTTAAGATTTCTGAGATCTGCTCACAGCGGCAAGGCGAGGCTTTCATCGCCAAAACCCCGGAAAAAAGAAAACAGTTCTGGAATGAAAGAGCCAGGACAGCCGCCATCAGCCGCCACACCAATGCCTTCAAGCTCAATGAAGACGTTGTCATTCCGCTCAAAAAACTCGGCGAATACACGAATACCTGCGAATTCTTCAACATCGAGCATTCCATCGCAAACAAGCTGGAGATGGTCGAAGCCGCACAAAACTATCTGGACTCTTCGGAAATCTTCCGCCCTTCCGCCCTTTCTGAGGGAAATGCAAAAGAAAATCCGCGCGGAGAGTGCCTGGATGAAGCCGGCCGCATCCTCAGCCGTGCGCGAGAAAGATGGACGTGGCTGCTTGAGCATTTTTCGGATCCTGCCGACCTTTTGAGGCAGGACGCCCAGAGGCTTGGCTGGGATTTACCGGAAAATATGGACCCGGGCATGGAGATACGGCAGCTGCTACTCAGCCACAGTCTTGTGGTCTCATGGAAACAAGAGGTCCAGCAGCCGCTTTGCAGGCTTTTTGCACGAGAAGGCCTTCCGGAAGCGGAAGCAAAAATCAAGGCGATCCATGACTCAATCCTCAGGAAGCGGCTGTTCATCGCCCTGCACATGCATGCCGGGGACGGCAATGTCCATACCAACATCCCTGTGCATTCATCCGATCCTGAAATGATGGCTGAGGCTTACAAGGGCGTAGATCTGGTCATGAAGACAGCACGGCAGCTGGGAGGATCCATCACCGGCGAGCACGGCATCGGCATGACAAAGATTAAATATGTACCCGCCGAAGAGCTTCAGCCCTTTTACAATTATCTGGATAAAGTCGACCCCGGCCATCTGTTCAACAAGGGAAAGCTGCGCAAGGAGACTGATTTAAGCATCGCCTTTACGCCGAGCTTCAGGCTGCTGTCGGCAGAAACTCTGCTGATGCAGAGAAATGAACTTGAGGACATCGCCTCATCCATCCAGAACTGTCTGCGCTGCGGCAAATGCAAGCAAGTCTGCTCAACGCATTTTCCGACTGCCAACCTGCTTTATTCTCCTCGGAACAAAATCATCGCCACTTCGCTGCTGATTGAGGCTTACCTCTATGAAGAGCAGACCCGCAGAGGCCTTTCCCGGCGGCATCTGGACGCGCTGGCAGACCTGAGTGACCACTGCACGGTATGCATGAAATGCCTGCCGCCGTGCCCGGTCAAAATCAATTTTGGCGAAGTCACAATCAAGCTGAGAAATTTCCTGGCCGCTAACAACTACCATCGCAGCAATCTGCCGAAGCGGGCTGGGCTGGGCTTCCTCACCCTGCAGAGCCCGGCATCCATCAAATTGGCCAGAACGGTGCTGGTGGACTACGGCTTTCTGGCCCAGAGGCTGGCGGCCGACGCCGTCAAGGTCACCACCAAACCAAGCCTGACGCATCCGACGCCAACAACGGAGTATCCGTCTACAAAACGCTCCTATTTTCTGCTGGCCAACAGAAAGTTGCCGCGCCCGCGGATGCACACCACCTTAAGACACCTTCTGAACATAACGGACCCCAGCGTAGTCCCGGTCATACGGAACCCGGCTCTGCCGGAAGAAGCTTTGGAAACTGTCTTTTATTTCCCCGGCTGCGGCAATGACCGCCTTTTCCCGGAGATAGGCCTGGCTTGCCTAGCGCTTCTCTGGCGCGCGGGCGTACGCACGGTGCTACCACCTCAGTTCATGTGCTGCGGCTATCCCATGGTCGGCAACGGGATGCGAGAAACAGCGGAGAAAATGGTCACCCAAAACAAGGTGCAGTTCCACCGTATGGCGAATACCCTGAACTATCTGGACATCAAGACGATCCTCGTGTCCTGCGGCACATGCCTGAAGCAACTCAGGGATTACCATCTTGAACAAATTTTCCCCGGCAGCCGCCTGATGGATATCCATGAATACCTGGCTAGGAAAGGGATGAATGTCAATGGCGAAAGCAACACCCGTTATCTTTATCACTCGCCCTGCCATGCCCCGTTCAGTCAGAATCCCAAGGGAATCGTCGGCTCGCTGATTACGCCCGCGGACCACTCCCCAATTGAGTTGACGGACCGCTGCTGCGGGGAATCCGGAACGTTCGCCGTGGGCAGGCCAGATATAGCCAATCAGGTCCGCTTAAGCAAGGAGCTCAGCTTGAAGGCAGCCAAGGAGAAAGTAGAGAGCCAGGGGACCAGCCCGTTCAACGGTACAGTCAAAGTGCTCACCACATGCCCAGGCTGTTTCCAGGGCCTAAGCAGATATGAAAGCAGGACGCGAATACAGGCGGAGTTTCTGGCAGTAGAGCTTGCCCGCCAGGCCATAGGGCCTGACTGGGCAAAAAAGACACTGGAGTCTGTCTCACGCGGAGGGCTGGAGCGCGTGCTCCTGTAAAACTTCTGCTTGCCCCTCTCTGGCGCCGTCCGCCGCGTCAGAGAGGGCAGCACGCAGTTTTACTTTTCGGTACCGCTCCTGACGGAATCCGGGGGCGTAAATACCGGTCGTATATTTTCCATATGATTCGGAGACACCTCCTGGGCGCTGATTCCTGCAGGAGAACTGAGGTAATTCTGAATATATATCTGGTAGGCCCCCAGAAGAGAGCAAATCACAGCCAGAGCAATAAAAACGAATTTCATGAGGCCTCCAGAATTCTGACCGTTCCAGATATAAACCTGCGCCGGGCACCCTTTTCATCCCTCAGACAAAGAGCCCCCTGTGGGTCAATGCCGGAATACAGGCCAGTTTCCACCTGACCGGCGTTATTGTCTACAGAAATGCGTTTTCCAACCAGAAAATCAAACTTCTTCCAGCGAGACCAGTCAGGCAGCGAGGGCTTCCTCATATACTCTCCAACCGACTTCAAAATCGCAGAAACGGCCCGCAGGAGCCAGAACGTTCTGCTCTCCACGGCATCTTCCAAAGGATGAATGGAAGACAGGGCCGCCGCGGCACCCATGTCTGCCTTGCACCGGGGCTGCTGATGAAGGTCCAAATTAATCCCCACCCCGATCACAATCGAGGGCCCTGCGGCCATTTCACATAGAATCCCGCCCATTTTTCCCGAGGCAAGCCACAGATCATTCGGCCATTTCACTAAAACCGGCACATTCAATTTCTGAAATTCCTCGGCAATTGCAAAGCCCACGAGAACGGGAACCGGAGCCATCTTAGCTGCTGGCAGAGAGGGTAGGCCCAGAGAAAACAAAAGACTTTCACTCGCATCATTCCACACTCTTCCATGAGTACCGCGGCCCGCGGTCTGGTGATGCGCTACTCTTAAAATCATCGTGCGAGCCCTGGTGTTTTCAAAATAGTTGATGAGGTCGGTATTCGTAGAAGCCGTCACTTCTACCGGAGACACAACAATCGACCATCCCTGACTGGCAAGGCTGTCTGCAACAGCAGATGCGTTGATGAACCGCGTATCGGCGTTTGATCCGGTCATGTCGGAAAATGGAAAAATAGATAAAGTTCAGTTGCTACTATATTTAATTCTTGCACATTCATTCAGCCCATCCCTATGAAAGAAGAAAACCAGCGCAGGCAGGTTCTTGTCTTCCCCTGCCCCTTTACCATAAAAGTAGTAGGAATCAAAAGAGAGTCCCTCTTTGATGAAATCAACAGCTGCGTCCTCGAGCTCTGTCCAGAGTACAGCCCGGAAAAAACTGCAAGAAGACTGTCTGCCCGTGGCCGCTATGAATCATTTAGCGTTGTCGTCCAGGCTCAAAGCCGGGAACACCTCGATCATCTCTATGCAAAGCTCGTGAAAATTGAAGGAGTGAAGTTCGTGCTTTAACCGGCTGCTGCCGTCTAAACTTTTTCACTCTTCCCTCTTTTCTCAAAAAATGCAAGAAAACGAAATAAAAAAAGGGTCCCTACAGGCTTGGCTTGCGGCGATCCGTCCCAAGACATTCGGCATAGCCCTCGCCCCGGTTCTTGTCGGGATAACCGCTTCTCTTTCTGTTGAACACACCGGAAATTTACCGCTCGCTCTCCTCACGATACTGGTCGCCGTAGGAATTCAGGCCCTGACCAATATGGAAAACGACGTCGGCTACACCAAAAGGAAGGCTGAAAGAAGCAATCGAAAAGGCTTTCCTAGGGCCACTAGCGAAGGCTGGCTGAGTATTCGCCAAGTGGATGTGGCGATTCGCATCCTCGCAACCGTGCTTATCCTTGTTAGCGTCGCGCTGGTGACCATCGGAGGGTGGATTATTGTTCTCATGGGAGTCTGCTCAGTCGCTGCAGCTTACCTTTATATGGGCGGGCGAAAACCCATCGCCTACTCCCCCTGGGGAGAGTTCACGGTTTTTATATTCTTCGGAATGGTCGCCGTGAATGGCACCTATTATCTGCAATCAGGAACATTTTCTTTCATATCTCTGGCCTTAGGCGCAGCCTGCGGGGCCGTCGCAGCAGGGGTTCTGGCTGTCAACAACTGGCGTGACATGCGACACGATGCCTCTGTCGGCCGGAGAACTCTGGCGGTTGCTCTTGGAGAAAAAAGGTTCCCCAGGCTCTACCTCTGCCTTTTGCTGGCACCCTTCGCTCTGGTCCTTGCAACAGTCTCCGTATGGCCAGAGCACGCCGCATACCTTTTGAGCCTGATACCGATCTACCAAATTAAAAAACTTTACAGCGATTTTCTGAACAAAGAGGGCTATGAGCTCAATGACACCATGCTGGGCACAATAAAGCTTGAGATCCGCTTTGCCTTTCTGCTCTCACTGGGAGCTTTACTGGACACGCTTATCCACTGCCTTTAAAAATAATGTGGCTTGAGGAAGCCCGGGAAGGCTTGCTGCCTTCCCGGAATGGAGTCGGACTGTTTTAAGCTAAAAGAGCCGAGACCAGTCTCGCGGCTTATTGCTGGTCTTTATCTGTATTATTGGGGTTTTCAACCTTTAAGGCTTCCAATCTTTTATTTATTTCTGCGGCTGTCTGATATTCAAAGACCTTGACAACACGCTTAACCCCGCTTGTCTTTGCAGCCGTTGCAGCTGCCGCCTGACCTTCCTCTTCTGTCACAAGCCCCATCAGGTACACGATGCCGCGATCAACTGTGACTTTCATCTGATTGAGCGTTGCATTGCTGGTGCCGATAATTCGGCTGCGCACAGAGGCGGCCAGCGACGAATCCTTCATCCTCTGGCTGAGAGAAGCGGGAACCTGCACCGCAAGTTCATTGATGACCTGAGACACCTCAAGGCTGCTACGTGCCACACGGCCTGCCGTCTCTTTTTCTTCCTGAGTGAGCACTTCGCCAGTCAGCAACACTTTTCCGTTGTAGCAGGTCACCGTGAGATGCATGTCATCAGACTTGATCTTCTGCCCAATCTCCCACTCTATGCGGCTTTCCATCACCTGATCGTTAACCTGTGTCCCTGTAGTCCTTCGATCCGTTGCAACTGTCGTCGCACCGGCAACGACCCCTCCGGCAAGGATCGGAGCGCAGGCTGTCAAAGCGCCTGACGCCACAGCACCGGTTGCCAGAAGCACCAACAGCTTTATTTTCATGGTCTGCCCCTCAGAAGCTAGGCAAATTGAGACAGCCACTGTAAGTTTTCAAGCAGCTTCTCACGCCTTATCAATAAACTTCTATGAATTTTCTTAAAAATACCGCTTCGAATCCATAATAAAAGGATTTCATCCACTTTGGACACTTCGCAACCGATAATCTGAGCTATCAGCCGGCGAGGCGGCAGATCGGGCAGGGCTATCCATTCTTTCTTGTCATCATGCAATTCCTGAACGGCCGCCCCGCTACTCCTTAGAAAAAAAGCCACCAGAAACACGCCCAACCTTCGCTCCGACTCTCCAGCTCTGCTCACCATCAGTCCGAGTCTATCAGCGAAATTGCAACCGGCATTGTATCCAGCCAACTCCCGGTGCCACCGTCCATCATGATCGGCTAGTTTAAGCAACAGTTCCCTGGGAACCGTCAATAGCTCACAGCCGGTCACAGCCCAGTGCTGCCGCGACAGCTGATCATTGGCATACAAGGTATCTATACAGCCGATCAGGCTTCCCGGCAACGCAAGAGAAACAAAAAAAGAGGTATCAAAGCCCGGTAAAAAAACAGCCTTGGCTGCGATACCGGACTGTACATAAATCACCCGCTCGAAAAGATTATCCGACTTATAAAGCACATCGCCCCGGTTCTTGGTCACTTTGTGCCCCAAATTGCGCACTATGACAGCTAGCGCTGGCGACACTTTTGGCACAAACCACGGTATTGAGGTTTTATCCATGGGACTTTTCTACGGATCGGAGGCTTCGAGCTGAATTGAAAGAGACAGACTTCGAAGCTTCCATTATATATTCTCGGGTTATTCCCAGTTTATCAACAGGAACACAAACAGCAAAGTTTTGTTTATTAAAGAAATATTAAAATATTCACATATCCACAGCCTCTCTGGGAAAAAACATGAAAATATCCACAGGGCTTGGGAGAATAACGCATGTAATATTTTGTCAGAAAACTTTAGTTATATTTTTCGGCAGAAACTTATGCACATTTGTCCACAGCCGATCAACTCCAAGATTTAAAATTTATCCCCAAAGTATTCAACATGATAACTTTTTGATAATTAACGAAAATATCGTGTTCCAAACATTTATTACGACAGTTATTATTGTTGTTGTTTTTTAGAAATAAAAAAATAAATAACTTAATTAATCAAGAGTGACTGAATTTATTCCAAAAGGCACCAGCACAGAGGGAACGGACTCAGAAGTCAGATGTCTGAGCTGATCATCAAAGAAAATATGAGGTTTCAGAACCTCCAGAACCCTGTCCTTGGGAAGTCCGTCCATTAAAAACAGCTCGGCTGCATACATGCCGAAGCTTTTCAACGTCGTAATCAGGCGCTGTTCACTCGGCGCTCCTCTTGAAGTGACTATGGCTATCCGTAATGCAGGAAGGTAATAGGGATCGTTCTTTCCTTTTTCTGCATCTAGTTTCTGAATTTCTGAAAGCTTAGAAAATAAAGTCTGCAGAGGCCCGGCTTTCAAAGGTTGCAGACGTTTATCCGTCTCCTGCCGCTGGAAAGCCTGAATGCCTTCAGTCTGAAATTTACGTTCCGCCTCATCGTCTGCAATAACGCCATCAAAATCGAAGGCAATCCTCAAGCCGGCATCCTGCTCGGTATCCTTAAACCTGCTTGGAAGAACAAGTCCAGCCGGAAGCCCGCAGGCATTAGCTTGAATGACGCTTTGTCGATTGGCTGATAAAAACAGGCAGGCATTAAAAGCCTGCAAAAAAGGAAAGGTGGACTGCCCTGACGTAAAGGCCCCGGTCGTAATCGGGAGCTTGTAGTAGCGGCAGGAATTAAAAAATCTCTGCCCTGTTTCCGGGCTGTTTCGTGACAGCACCACAACACGCACTGGGGATTTCTCAGGAAATATTTCATTGAGCTTCAGTAGTCTGCTGATAAATGGAAAGGCTACGCCGGGTTTCAGCGGCTCGTTCATGTGAGCGATTTGAAACTTTCGGTAGGCCGAAACTCCTTTTGTTTCAAACAGTCCATGCTCTTTTTCCAAGTCAAAAAGCGCTCGTGATGAGACTGCAACTATCAATTTGTCTTGCTTGTCTCTCTGCTGTAATGCTGCTGAAGCTGTCATTTGAAGAGCTCCGTTCGTTTATTTCAAGCCCACGATTGCGATAAAAGGCTGACAACACAAGCCAATAGGGGGGGTAATCCATCGTACGTTTGACAATGGGTAAGCCACTGCTTTTACGGATTTTTTGATACTCATCCTGCTTTTAAATAAGTACTGGACAGCAGCCTCGCGTTGCTGCGGGGAATACCTTGGCTTCGTGCCGCCGTGGACAGTCCCTGTCTGCTTGTACTCTTGCAGCCAGTAATGCAAAGCCCCCTTGGATGGATAGCCTAATTGCCGAATCGTTTCTCCGAGCGAGTGGGTTTTTAAATAAAGCCGAATAGCCTTGAGCTTTTCCTCACGTGTAAAAGCCATAATCGGACTCCTCCTGCAGCTGAGTTAAGTCCAGGTTTTTGTCCGCACATCCTGATGATTGTTTTAGACGGTAATTAGACACTTAATATAAAAATATCATTTAACAAGCAATCAGATGAAAGAATATACATAAACAAGATGATTTTAACGGCTGGTGAAAAAAATAAAGGAATAAAAATTTAAGCCGATGAAATATGATGTATTTCATCGGCTTAAACCGCAAAGGCCCCTTTACGGAAGCCTTTGGAAAGATGCCATGTTGGCGTAGGAATATTGAGAGGGGCCGCTTAGATATCGAGATTGGATACCCTGTGGGCATTCTCTTCAATATACTGGCGGCGCCTCAGCACATCGTCTCCCATCAGTTTTTCAAACACTTCATTGGCTTTTACCGCGTCAGGAATGGAGACTTTCAGCATCCTTCTTGCGCGTCTGTCCATTGTTGTTTGACCGAGCTCATCGGCGTTCATTTCACCGAGCCCTTTAAATCGCTGCAGCGTGATGCCTTCGTAGGCAAGAGAAACCAGCCAGTCATAAAGCGCATTGATGCTGTCGACATTCTTTTCACGAAGTTTTCCTGCGACATTTTTGACGATTTTGGCTCCAGGCTTCAGGTATTCCGCCTGATACTCGCAGATTGATCTGATGGCTCGATAATCCTCGCTACTGGCAAACTGGGGAGTGAGTTCGGTGTAGTGGCTTGTGCCATACACCTTCCGCGTGATGCGAAGCGAGAATTGCCCTGGATTATCAGAAGAGGGAACAACGCTCAGTGTGAGGGCCGGATCAGAAATCTGCTTCGAGAGAGCATCAGCCGAGGCCTGCGCTCTTTCCTGAGTCGAGAGATCGATGTCTACTCCGGCAGCAATGGCCTTAAGAACAGATTTGTCGATAAAGCGTGCGTTACTGTTCATGACATCGATGGCAGACTGGTAATTTTTAAGGAGATTATCAAGCTTGGTTCCTCGAATTCCATTTTCCGGCGCAGAGATGATCCCGTCAGAATAAAGAACTGCGTCTTCCGTTGCTATGTTGCGAAGGAAGTTAGCCAGCTCCTTGTCGTCTTTCAGATACTTCTCCTCATTGTTTTTGCGCCCTTTTCTCTGAACTTTATAAAGCGGGGGCTGTGCAATGAACACGTGTCCTTCCTCTATCAGCTGAGGCATTTGACGATAGAAGAACGTGAGAAGCAGGGTGCAGATGTGAGCGCCATCCACGTCAGCATCGGTCATGATGATGACTCTGCCGTATCTCAGTTTTTCAATGTTGAAATCTCTGTCTATACCCGTTCCGAGCGCCATCATCAGATTTTTAATCTGCTCTGAATCCAGCAGTTTGTCTGCAGAAGCCTTTTCCACATTGAGTATTTTTCCCCGAAGCGGAAGAATGGCCTGAAATTTAGAGTCTCTGCCGACTTTAGCGGATCCTCCGGCTGAATCTCCCTCTACCAGGAACAGTTCGCATTCTGAAGAAGGGGTGCCTTTGGCACAGTCGGCCAGCTTTCCAGGCAATCCACCGCCGTTAAGTGCGCTTTTCCGAATAATATTTCTAGCCTTACGGGCTGCTTCTCTGGCCCTGGCTGCAGACACGATTTTCTCGCATAGTCTCTGCGCTGTTTCCGGGTTCTCTTCCAGATAAGCTGACAGTTCGGAATTAATTACTTCCTCTACGGCGGGGCGGACTTCGCTTGAGACTAGCTTGTCCTTAGTCTGCGAACTGAATTTTGGCTGCGGGACTTTAATGGATAAGACGCAGGTTAAGCCTTCTCTCATATCGAGCGGATCCAGTTCAACCTTGGCTTTCTTATCCAGCCCGGACGCAGAAATGTAATTCTTTAAGACCCTGGTCATGGCATTTCTCAGCCCGGTGACGTGGGTTCCGCCGTCTTTTTGAGGGATGTTGTTGGTGTACGCGTCGAGAACCTCGTTGTAACCGTTGTGCCACTGCATGGCGACCTCCACGGTCACGGGTGTTCCCTGGCTGTCAACCGTTTTAACAGCGTGGAATGGCTCCTTATTGATGGGCTCTCTTTCTGCTATTTCGTTGAGGTATTTGACGAAGCCGCAGACGCCGTTTTCGCTTTTTAAGTCTGCCTCCTTGCCGGTTCGCTCGTCTTTCAGAATGATGTGTGCGCCGGAGTTTAGGAAGGCGAGCTGCCGGAGTCTGTCGAGCAGGGTGTCGTAGCTGAAGGTCAGAACGTTCTTAAAAATTTCGTCATCGGGAAGGAACTCAACCAGAGTCCCATTGGGGTGCTCCGGAGCAGAGGCAACCTCTATCATCGGTGAGGTGCGGATTTCCTTTCCATCCGGCGTTGTTTCGGTGCGTATCTGCCGGTTGACGACTTTTCCTTTTTCAAAATTCAGCTGAAATGTTTTCCCCTGCCGATAGACGGTGAGCTTCAGCCATTTGGATAGTGCGTTGACACAGGACACACCTACTCCGTGCAGTCCTCCGGAAATCTTATAACTGTTCTCATTGAACTTGCCTCCGGCATGCAGTTCCGTCAGTGCGATTTCAGCAGCGCTGCGCTTCGGATTATGTTTGTCGTCGTATTTGATGTCTGTCGGAATGCCTCTCCCGTCATCCAGCACCGAAACAGACTGGTCGTTGTGGATGGTGATTACGATATCCTTAGCGTAGCCGGCAAGCACTTCGTCAATAGAGTTATCGACGACCTCGTATACCAGATGATGAAGTCCGGATCCATCATCTGTGTCTCCAATATACATACCCGGCCTTTTCCGAACCGCCTCCAGACCTTCGAGGATCTGAATGGCATTGGCTCCGTAGCTATTGGAGATATCTTTGTTCTGAATGTTTTCGTCAGTCATAAATCATCAACTTGCTTGCGGTGCACAGTGGCTGCGCAAGATTCTTAAAAAGGGAGCCTGATCAAAGCCTCATGGGCATAAGAACATATTTGAAAGAGTCGCTGTCAGGCATCGTTATCAAGGCTGGCGACTGAGGGCCCGACAGAGAAATTTTCACTTTGTCATTTTTCAGATTGCTTAGGACATCAGACATGAAATTAACATTGAAGCCAATGTCCAGCGGCTCTCCCTGGTAGTCCACCGCGATATCGTCATTGCCCTCTTCCTGCTCAGAGTTTGAAGTCTGAATGGAGAGCAGGCCCGGCGTCAGCAGCAGACGGACGCCTTTGAATTTGTCGGATGCGAGAACTGCTGTCCGGTGCAGCGCCCCAAGCAGTTCTTCGCGATTGACAAGGAACTGTTTGTCGTTGTTTGTCGGGATGACTCGTTCAAAATCAGGATATTTTCCCTCTACCAGCTTGGTGATGACCTCTACGTCCTCGAAAGTAAAGCGCGCTTGGTTGGGGGCGATCTCAATGGTGACAGGCGTATCTGTGTCCGGAACTAGGCGCTTAAGCTCGGAGACCGTTTTTCTCGGGATCGTGGCACTCATTTCCGCGGAGCCGTCGGCCCCCTCAAGCTTAATCTCGCAGTAAGCCAGACGGCGGCCGTCAGTAGCAACGGCGCTCATGGTTCCATTTTTGACTATCAGGCGCATGGCGTTGAGATAAAAACGGATATCCTGAACGGCCATCGCATAATGCACCATCGACAGGAGGTACTTGAACTGGGTAGCGGGGACGACCACCTTGCTTTCAAACTCTGCCTGAGGGAAATCCGGATAATCTTCTGCGGGAAGCGTCTGCAGTGCGAAGCGGCTGCTGGTGGTCTTTACTTCCAGTTTTCTGGAAATTTGGTTGCTTCCTTCCGCGCCGATGCTTTTTTTCGGCGCGCCCAGCGAGAGGGTTACTTCAGTATCGGGCAAAACCTTGAACAGATCCAGAGCCTTCCGGGCGGACACTGTAAAGGCAACAGGATCTCCGCCATCAACGCCGTTGCTGTTGTGAGTGCGGATCAAGATTTCAAGGTCTGTTCCTGTAAAGCTGACATCCGTGCCATTTTTTTTAATGAGCACATTGCTGAGGATGTTCATAGTCTGGTGGTTCTCAATAATGCCCCCGACAATGGTCAGTGGCTTGAGCAACGCTTCGCGCGGACCTTTTATGACTTGCATGATTTAACCCTTTTGCTTAATGGAAACAAATCCTTCTCAGGTCTACAAATCAGAAACTCTGAATGTTTTGCTCGAGTACATGGAGTTCATGATTGAGCTCTTCATTTGTACGCCGTTCTGTCTCTATTTTCTGACAGGCATAAATAACCGTCGTGTGGTCTTTGCCCCCGAATAATTCACCAATCTCGGGGTAGCTTTTCTGCGTCAGCTTCTTGGATAAATACATAGCGATCTGACGAGGAACAGCTATTTGTTTCGGCCTGCGTTTAGAGTGCATGTCAGCGACTCTGATTTTGTAGTAATCAGCGACCTTTTTCTGGATGTCCTGAACAGTTATCTGATCATTCGGGGTGATGATGTCGTGAAGCGCCACCTTGGCCTGCTCAATGGAAATCTCTATGCCATTGAACTGGGCATGAGCAATTACCTGCTGCAGCGCCCCCTCTAGCTCCCTCACGTTGCTTTTCATATGTTTTGCTATGAAAAAAGCCACGTTTTCCGGAAGGACCTTTCCGCGCTGTTCTGCCTTCTTCATGAGAATGGCCTGGCGCGTTTCCAGTTCCGGCGGATCAATTGGAACAGACATCCCGCCTGCGAAACGGCTTTTCAGTCTTTCATCCACGTCTTTCAGCTGTCTGGCATAGGTGTCGCTGGTCAGGACGATTTGCTTTCCATGCGAGACGAGAGACTCGAAGGTTGAGAAAAAAGCATTTTGTGTGCCGCCGCGGGCTCCCAGCATCTGCACGTCATCCAGTAAAAGCAGGTCCAGGGAATTGAAGCTTTGATAGAACCCCTGATCCTGGTTTTTTATGGCCTTCATGAACTCAGAAATGTAGGAGTTCGCACTGATGCACAACACCCTGGCCCTGGGATTCCTTTTCAGAACTTCAAGCCCTATGGCGTGCATCAGGTGAGTTTTTCCCAGCCCTACTCCGCCGTAGATGTACAGGGGGTTGTATGACTTGGTGCCGGGGTGGCTGGCGACATACATCGCAGCTCCCAGAGCAACGTTATTGCTTAAGCCCGACACAAAGTTCTCAAACGAGAGTTCCGTCATCAGGCCGCAGGACTTTGCGAGCTGGTCCGAAACCTGCTGAGTTTTCTGCTCCGGCCGGACGGGGGCGCTGCTCATGGAGGAGCGCACAGGAGACGCTTCCTGCACCGTCCAGATGATCTTGACTGGCTGGTCGTCATTGGCGCGCTGCGCATGAAATGCAATGATGTCCCCGTAGGTGTCCCTGGTTACTTCCTTTTTGGGGCTACTCGGGGCCGCGAGCGTCAGCACTCCGTTTTCCGGGTCCCATGACTGCATCTGCAGCGGTTCAATCCAATTGGAATATTTCTCCCCGCCAAGACGCGCATCCAAGCGCAGCCGATCGCAGCAGTCTTTCCAAAAGTCTTTCATTTATTATGTGAAAAGAAAATCATAAGAGACAAAAATGGCTTCTTAATGACCTTCTTTAGGAGTTTCAATATCATCTTACAGAACTCCTTATTCTACCAGTTATCCACAGGTTGTGCCTCGACTCAAGATGATTGATTTAAGGGCGAAACAGCTGCTATTTGCACCACGTTTTATGGAGAAAAAAATGCAGATATGCACTAAGGGTTGTGTGTCCTAGGGAGGCGGTTCTGAAAAAATCTGCTTCTCAGCAAAAAGGCTAGTACAAGCTTGACAAGAAAGGTATTTTTGCGCTCTAATATCAGAATTTCTCTGGAAGCGCCCTGTAAGACTTGAGGCGCCTCTGATTTTTTTAGGGTTCGGATGCATGCCGCAACCCGGATACAGCCTTTTTATTTAGGGCTACAAGAAACAATATAAGGATTCATCATGGCAACCAAGCGTACTTATCAGCCTTCCAAGATCAAACGTGCCCGCACCCACGGCTTCTTGGTTCGTAGCCGCACCCGTGGCGGCCGCAAGGTGCTTGCAGCGCGTCGCGCGAAGGGCCGTCACACCCTCGCCCTGTAAGCTGTTCTGTCACGGCAGAGAAAAGCCGTGGAAGAATCTTTGCGAAAAAGATATACCCTGCCCCGTAGCAGACGTCTGATCAAGACGGCTGATTACGGGGCTGTTTTATCTTCTGGCACAAAGCGGGTATATCGTTGTTCGACAAAATGGCTGGCTTTGACGGCCCTGCTCCAGACGACTCCTCTTCCTCAGACCGGCCTCCGATTTGGGTTCACGGTTGGAAAGTTAAATGCTCACCGCGGCGTTGACCGGGTTCTGATCAAGAGAATCCTGCGTGAGTCTGCGCGGCATCAGCAACACGAGCTGCGTTATGAGCATGTGTCGCTGGATGTTATTCTTCGCTTGAGAAGGAAAATTCCTAGCCTGGGTAAGGATATATCTCTGAAAACTTTCAAAAAGGAATTGAGAAGCGACTGTGACCAGCTGCTTCAAAGCTTTTTCTTGAAATTTTCGCAGCGGAATATTTCTGTAGAAAAATGATGAAAATCATTTTGATCAGAATGATCCGCTTTTATCAGATTTGCCTTTCCCCTTTTTGGGGATGGAAGTGCAGATTTGTCCCCAGCTGTTCTCATTACGGCATACAGGCTATTGAGCGGTTTGGAGCCTTCAAGGGCCTGTACCTGACCCTGATAAGGCTATTAAAGTGCCAGCCCTTGGGACCTTGGGGATATGACCCTGTGCCGGAAAAATTCAGCTGGAAATTTTGGACAAATAAAACCTGATGGCTGTCGATGTCCTGATTTTTTTCAGGGCCGGGTAAGAATTAAATAAAAGAGAGCAACCTGTTATGGGAAGTGATTTCAAACGTACTCTTGTCTGGGTTGTATTCCTATCAGCATTGTTCCTTCTCTGGGATAGTTGGCAGGTCTACAACGGTCGCCCCTCCTTTTTTGGCACGAATACAGAACAGAGCGCAAAGGCCTCGGCTTCTGCTTCCGCTGCCGCTGCCGCTCCGGCTTCGCCTGCCGCTGTTCCTTCTGCGGATCAGGCTTCAGGTCAGGCTCCAGCTTCTCAGGAGGGTAAGAGCGTTGAGGTGACCACCGACCTCATGAAGCTCACCTTTGATGAGCAGGGGGCGAGCGTTATCCGGGCCGAGCTGCTGCAGATGCGTGAGCTTCCCAAATGGGACGAGGTGGGTCTGGTCGGGTTGATTCTCGGCAAGAAAGAGGCTGAGCACAAGAATGTTGTTTTGTTCGATCATTCCAAAGAACACTTCTATGAAGCTCAGACCGGCATCATTGGCGTTGAGGCGGCTCCTAATCATCGCTCTTCATTCAAGCTTCTGGATGGTCCTCTCGCCCTGTCCAAGGATCAAAAGGCTCTTAATGTGCGTTTTGAGAGTGAGTCCGGCGGCATAAGTCTCGTGAAGACCTTCACTTTCCAGCCCGGACATTACGGAATGGAAGTGACGCACGAGGTGACTAACAAGGGGGATAAGCCGGTTTCTCCCTCGCTTTACTATCAGCTGGTGAGGGACGATCATCAGCCCGAGGGGCAGAGCTCCTTTACGAGCAGTTATCTTGGTGCAGCCGTTTACACCGAGGAGGATAAGTTCAGGAAGGTCACCTTCAAGGATATTGCCGGAGACTCCAAAGACTATCCTGCGAAATCCGATAACGGGTGGATTTCTATTATTCAGCAGCACTTTTTGTCTGCCTGGGTTCTCCCTCAAAAGCAGCAGAGAGAAAACTTCACCCGTCGTCTGGGCAAAGATCTGTACGCCGTAGGCTCCATTACCAATTTGGGAGAACTGGCCCCCGGTCAGTCCAAGTCCCAGACTGCAACGCTGTACGTTGGTCCCCAATCTCAGAAACGGCTCAGCGAAATTGCACCGGGCCTGGATCTGGTTGTCGATTACGGATGGCTGACATTCCTTGCTAAGCCCATTTACTGGCTTCTGTCCTGGCTGCACAGCCTCGTTGGAAACTGGGGATGGTCTATCGTCCTGCTGACCGTGCTGGTCAAGGCGATCCTGTATCCGATTTCTGCCGCTGGTTACAAGTCCATGGCTCGCATGAAGGATCTTGGGCCAAGGATGAAGGAAATGCAGGCGAAATACGGCAACGACAAGCAGGCCCTCAACATGGCCATGATGAAGATGTATCGGGAAGAAAAAATAAACCCGATGGGCGGCTGCCTCCCTATTCTTTTGCAGATTCCTGTGTTTCTGGCTCTGTACTGGGTTCTCCTGGCGTCCGTGGAACTCAGGGGGTCGAGTTGGCTGCTGTGGATCCATGACCTTGCTGCTCCGGATCCCTGGTTCATTCTGCCGCTGATCATGATGGCGACGATGTTCATCCAGATCAAGCTGAACCCGAAGCCTGCCGATCCGACTCAGGCCAAAATGATGATGATTATGCCGATCGTTTTCAGCGTGATGTTCTTCATTTTTGCGTCCGGCCTTGTTCTGTACTGGCTGACGAATAACATCCTTTCTATTGCCCAGCAGTGGTATGTCAACAAACAGATTGATGAAGAAAGGGCTCGCAGGAAAGCTGAGAAAGAACGGAAGGCGTTGAAAAAATAAACGCTTTGTGTTCAGAAGCTCAGGGGGCACCGGAAGGTGCCCCTTTTTTGATGCGCACGGTTTTGGTCTGTGCCTACAGAGTAGAGTCCGGAATATGAAGCGGATCCCGACGTCATCCAAGACGCGCTTTCACCGCAAAGGAGGGAAAAGGAGCTCAATTAAAGCACAGTGGCTGCTGAATGCGGATGAAACAGCGCTGCTGCGGCGGGGCGGGAAGGAAGTCATTAAATTTGCAGCAGGCGGTTTCTTTTATTGGTTGCGGCTGGATTCGTTCAGATTGTTGAGCGACAGATTAATATCCCCCAAAACGACATAATTTTGACCCCCCGAAAGGGGGCTTATGAAGCATAGAAAGCATCAGAGCATTATTGGGACAGTCCAACTAACTTGCCCTGAAAAGATGCTCACAGAGATAGAGGTTAAATTAATCACGGATTTGGCCAAGGCGCACCGCTCAATTAAAGCGATTGCCCGCCAGCTCCACATTTCAAGAAACACAGTGCGCCGGTATTTGAGGGGCCGGGCTCCGACCGGCCAAGGCCGGTCAGAAGCCATGAAATGGCTAAACGACAACCGTTCCAGGGTTCGAGAGCTGTTTTTCACAGATGAAGGCAACTGTGCTGTTGTCCAGCGGGATCTTGAATCCTCCAGCACCCAAAAGATCAATCTGCGCCAGATTCAGCGCTTTTGCCGACCTTTCAGGCGTCAGATTAAAGAGGTACAGGCTTTCTGCCGCTATGAAACAGCACCCGGGCAGCAAATGCAGATTGATTTTGGGGAACAGGACGTGATGATTGCATCACAGCCTGTCCATATCCATTTCTTCGTAGCTGTGCTTGGCTTTTCCAGAAGGATCTTCACTAAGGCTTACAGCCATGAAAACCAAGCGGCCTGGTTTGACGGCATTGAGTCTGCATTTTCCTTTTTTGGCGGCGTTCCTGTCAGTCTGCTCAGCGACAACTGCAGGAGCCTGGTGACGGAGCACCGCCGGAAGGGACGGGTTGAGCTCACGGAAGGCTACCTCTATTTCTGCCGCCAGTGGGCTGTCAAGCCCATTGTCAGTACTCCATACCACCCCCAGAGCAAAGGCAAGGTCGAGCGCTGCGTCCGATATGTCAAAGAAAATGCTTTGGCTGGGAAAAAATTCAAATCTCTGCAGGAGCTGAACCAATGGCTGGAAACCTGGTCTCTGACGTACGCAGACCAACGGCACCTAAATGACTTCCTCAAAGACATCAGGACACCCAAAGAACGGTTTGCCATTGAGAAGAAAACACTGCGTCCCATCGATGGCCATCCGAAAGTGGCCAATGTCAGGGAAGAGACCAGAAAGGTCGACGCTGCGGGCCTTATCCGCGTCGATGGCAACGCCTACCAGCTGGCGAAAGGGCTAGCTCACAAAGAGGTCCAACTCCTGATAGATGAAAGCTCAATCTCCGTTTCCAGAAAAGGACAGTTTGTCATCGAGTTGGATAAGGCGAAGTCAGTATACAAGCCTGAGCAGCAACGTGAAACGCCCTTAGGAAAAAAACTCCAGCCTCTTCCGGAAGTTAAGCCGGAGTTCAAACAAAACCGTTTATCCCGCGCATTAATAACCTACTCCAATGTAGCCGGAGGAACCTGGTCATGAGGACACGTGCCACGGATGAGCGGCTGAGCCAGATGGCAGCTCGTCTGCGCCTGGTTTATATGCGCGATCACCTTACCGAAATGCTGGAAGCTGCCTCCGGCGCAAAAATGACACCTCGGGAAACGCTTGAGTATGTTTTGTCCAAAGAAGTGGACCAAAGAGAATCCAACCGAATCAAGCTTTCAACCATGGCCGCACATTTTCCCAGGGCATGCACTCTGGAGAGCTTTGACTTCAGTGCCCAGCCTTCGCTGGATCCAGGTGTTATCCGAGAGCTTGCGAAAATGGAATGGGTCGATTCTGGTGAAAATGTCCTGTTTCTTGGGCCTCCGGGCGTAGGGAAGACCCATTTGGCCATCGCTCTTGGGCGTCGTGCAGTCCAAAAGGGCCAGAATGTGTTGTTCATCAGCGCATCCCACCTGATGGCCGGACTGCAGAAGGCTAATAAAGAAGGCACGCTTAACGAAAAGCTGTCCTCGCTTTATAAGCCGAAGCTACTGATCATTGATGAAGTCGGCTATCTGCCATTCTCTGCCCAAACCTCGAACCTGTTCTTCCAACTCGTCAGCAGGCGTTACGAGCATAAAAGCATCCTGATCACCTGCAACAGGTCGCTGAATGACTGGGGAATGATCTTTGGGGATCCAACTGTAGCTGCCGCCATTTTGGACAGGCTGCTTCATCATTGCACGCCTGTCACCATTGTCGGAGATAGTTATCGGATACGAGAGGCTCAGAAGTTAAAGCTTCTGGGTGATCACAACGCTTAATCTAACAAATTAAAGGGGGGTCACTTTTTTGTCGTTTTGGGGGGCAAATCGACATACGCTTGACAGTTCAGATGCTATTTGCGATTAAACTTCCTGCATTTCAGCGAGATGCAGGAGACCGAAAACAATGCGAGCGGAACGGTTCGGCTTATGGATCTTTGTCAGCCGGAATCCGCTTCGCTGACTTCAAAAGCCGAAGCAGGACTTTACAAGGGCAGCCTTGCTGAAAGAAAGCTGAAAAAACGCAGCCGGATGCGGGAACCTCTGCCATGTGGTGGCAAGGCCTTATGTGCATATTCACTCTCACTGGTGAAGCAGATGGCGCAGCCAGAGGGTTTCTTGTGTGAAAAGTTACGGAAAGAAGCCGTGAGGTCCTGCCGCCGGCATATTCGGTTTTATGGTGTTAAAACGGCAATAGCCCCCATTGCTGGGAGGCTCTGTATAGGGGCGGCGGGAGCAGGCTCGGGAAGCTACTGAGGCTCCTGCCTGATTCAAAGACAGGTGACGTAATCATGACGAGACAAGCAGAAGGAATCGTAGCAGTAGCGACCGCTCCTGGCAGAAGCGGAATTGGCGTTATCCGCTTTTCCGGTACAGAGTCAGCCTCCCTTGGGCTGATAAAGGGGATGACAGGCCTCTCTTTGCCGCAGCCCAGGCATGCTTATTTCACCTCTGTCTTAGATACGGCGGGCAACGCCCTTGATAAAGGGATTGTGATTTGGTTCAAGGCTCCTCATTCCTATACTGGTGAGGATGTGGTTGAATTTCAGGTTCATGGCAATCCAGTGCTTCTGAATCTGATCATCAAAAATATTCTTGCCTTCGATGATTCCGTGCGCTTGGCTGAACCAGGGGAATTTACAAAAAGAGCGTTCCTCAATGGGAGGCTGGATTTGGCTCAGGCGGAAGCAGTCATGGATTTCGTGAATGCGAGTTCCGAGAGTGCGTTGCGCGCCGCCAACCGTTCTCTCATCGGCGGTTTTTCCAAAGAATGCGGGCAGATTGAAGAGGAGCTGATTGAATTAAGGACTCAGGTTGAAGCGATTCTTGATTTTCCTGAAGAAGAGATTGATTTTCTGCAAGAGGGAAGGATTAACGAAAAAATTGGCAAGATCAGTGCTCATCTTCAAACAGTCATCCGAACAGCTGATCAAGGGCAGTTGCTGCAGGAAGGAGCCGTTGTCGTTCTGGTTGGAAGTCCTAATGTCGGGAAATCGAGCCTTCTGAATCGCCTTTCTGAAAAAGATGTGGCCATCGTGACCGAGGTTCCGGGAACTACCCGGGATTTGCTAGGAAACGCCATTTTGATCAACGGAGTTCGGATTCAGCTGGTGGATACCGCGGGTCTTCGGCAGACTGACGATGTTGTTGAATCCGCCGGCATCAGCAGGACACTGAAGCAGATAGAAAAGGCAGACATGGTTTTGCATCTCGAAGCATGCAATGTTTCCCGTTCTCCTTCTACGCTTGAACTTATTCATGAACACTTGCCAGAAGGCACGCCTGTGCTTCATGTGGTAAACAAAATTGATTTGCTTGAGGAGCCATTTAAATCTTCAGCTGACAGAATCGGAATATCAGCTAAATTTGGGACTGGAATAGAAGATCTTAAGCGCGCGATTCTGAAAATTGTAGGTTTTGATGGCACCGTGCAGTCCGTTTATATGGCCCGCAGAAGGCATCTCGAGGAACTTCGGAAGGCGGAGCAGCATGTCTGTCAGGCTAAGGACATATTGAATTCCTCTGCTAGGCAGCTGGACTTGGTGGCAGAGGAGCTTAGGCTTGCCGGCACCGCGATGGGACGGATCCTTGGGGAGTTTTCCTCTGACGATTTGCTTGGGAAAATTTTCAGTACATTCTGCATCGGTAAATAACTTTTGCTCTGTCTTTGCTGTATTGTTTCGGTGAAACGCGCGAAGCAATGTTCCACGTGAAACAAGGCTCTTGTCTTCTCTGAGGGAAAAAATGGATTTTCCAATCGTGTTTGATGTCGTGGTAGTGGGTGGCGGCCATGCCGGCATAGAAGCGGCTCTGGCCTCAGCCAGATCGGGCTGCAGAACTTTGCTACTGACGCACAATATGGACACCTTGGGGCAGATGTCCTGCAATCCATCGATTGGAGGTATTGGCAAGGGACAGCTTGTTCATGAGATCGATGCTATGGGCGGCGCAATGGGGCGTGCCGCTGACCTGGCCGGAATTCAGATGCGTATCCTCAATGACTCAAAAGGGCCTGCCGTCCGGTCTACACGTGCTCAAATCGACCGCGAACTTTATAAGGCGGCGATGAGGTCATTTCTGGGAAATCAGGAGAATCTCTATATTTTTCAGGAAGCAGCGGATGATTTAATCATCGTCAATGGGCAAGCGGCCGGGGTGGTGTCAAAAACAGGGGTACGATTTCATTCGGCCTGTGTTGTTATATGCTCGGGTACTTTTCTGCATGGCCTTATTCATGTCGGCCTTCAGCATTATCCAGCCGGCCGGATTGGAGATCCGCCTTCCATCAGGCTTGCTGATCGCCTGATTGAACTTGGCATGCCGCAGGGGCGGCTGAAGACGGGAACGCCTCCCCGGATTGACGGAAGATCCATTAACTTTGATAAGTGCGAAAGGCAGGATGTCCCTGAGGAACCTTTGCCTTATTTTTCCTGGAAGGAAAATGTGCCTCACCCCCGGCAGCTACCTTGCTTTATTACAAGGACTAATCCGAGGGTGCATGAGATTATCCTGGGTTCGCTTGACCGATCCCCCATTTATACGGGCGTGATTACCGGTGTCGGGCCGCGCTACTGCCCTTCTATTGAGACGAAAATCGTGAGGTTTAAGGGCAAGGACAGCCATCAGGTTTTTCTCGAGCCCGAAGGGTTGAACAGCAACGTCTTCTATCCCAATGGCGTTTCGACGAGCCTGCCTTTTGATGTCCAGCTGGAGATGGTGCACGCCATGAAGGGGCTCGAGAATGCTTATCTCCTGCGTCCTGGATATGCCATTGAATATGATTATTACGACCCGCGTGGACTGAAGAAATCGCTCGAGACAAAGAAGATGCCTAATTTGTTTTTTGCCGGTCAGATCAACGGAACAACGGGTTATGAAGAGGCTGCAGCTCAGGGACTTTTAGCAGGCATTAATGCTGCATTGAGAGCGAAAGGAAAAGATCCCTGGGTTCCCCGGCGCGACGAAGCATACCTAGGGGTCATGGTCGACGATTTAACCACCAAGGGTGTGACGGAACCCTACCGCATGTTTACTTCGAGGGCGGAATACCGGCTTAATTTACGAGAAGACAATGCCGATGCGCGGCTCACTCCTCAGGCTAGGAACCTGGGTGTCATAACCAATGAGCAATGGGAGTTTTTCTGCAAAAAACAGGAAGATGTTTCACGTGAAACACAGCGTCTCAAAACTACATGGGTTCACCCGTCGGAGCTTGAGCCGGAGGAAGCGGCCAGAGTTTTGGGATCAAACATTGAGCATGAATACTCCCTCAGACAGCTTCTGTCCAGGCCTGAAGTGCGCTATCGAGATTTAATGGGGCTTAAGTTGCACGAAGGCAGATCTCTTGTCCCGGATCAGGATCTGACGGACCGTGAGGTCCGGGAAATTGAGATTGCTTTTAAATATGAAGGCTACATTGCCAGACAGAAAGATGAGATCGACAGGGCTCTGAGGAATGAAACGCAGAGAATTCCTGCGGACTTAAATTACGATGATGTCCGGGGGCTTTCCTTTGAAGTGAGAGAGAAGCTGAAGGAAATTAAGCCGGAAACCATTGGACAGGCCGGAAGGATTTCAGGAGTCACTCCGGCTGCAGTGTCTTTACTTTTGATTTACCTCTCAAAAAGTAAAAGGATGAGGGCATGAATGACGAAGCATTAAAAAAGCTGGGGCTTGGTCTCGATGATCTCGGGCTTTCGCTGTCCTCCATCCAGCAGTCTGTTTTGCTGGATTACCTTGAGCTGCTTGCCCGATGGAATCGTGTTTTTAATCTGACTTCCATTGAGTCTGTTCAGGAAGGGGTGACTAGGCATCTGCTTGACTGTCTGTCCCTTGTTCCATATCTCCGAGACCGGGGCGTGGCGGAGGATGCCAAGATTATCGATGTTGGATCCGGCGGGGGCCTTCCTGCTGTGGTGTTGGCCGTCTGCTTTCCAAAGGCAGAAATTATTTCGATCGATGCCGTTGGGAAAAAAAGCAGGTTTGTCTCACAGGCTGCTGCTCAGCTGAGGTTACCCAATCTTCAGGCCGTTCATGCGAGGATCGAGGATTGCAGAGGCCTTTCTTCTGATCTGGCCGTTTGTCGTGCGTTTTCCTCCCTTAGGCTTTTTCTTTCTCTGACAGAGCACTGCGTGCGGCTCGGCGGGACGTGGATTGCCATGAAGGGTAAGAGGCCGGACAGCGAAATGAATGATCTCCCTGAAAATTTCTTTGTAAGCGATGTCAGATACCCGGTTCGTGTTCCCGGGTTGCAGGAAGACAGGACGTTTGTGGAAATCAAGAGAAAGGGGGCTTGAGACAGCACAGAGCTGTTCACGTAGATCCTATGCCGGAGATTTAAATGTTCGATACTTTTCTGCAGTCATTCCTGTTAGTGTTTGCCACATTCCTGCCTATCATGAATCCTTTCGGGGGAGCCATGTTTTTTTTAACCCTGACTCAGGGAGTCAGGGTCGACATGAGGGCGAGAATCACCAATAGGATGGCGCTCTACTGCTTCATCGTTCTCATGGTTTCTATTTTTGCCGGTCGTCTCATTCTGTCCTTTTTTGGAATTTCTCTAGCAGTGCTTCAGGTCGGAGGCGGCCTGGTCCTTGTTTCGGCCGGGTGGCAGGCGCTCCATGCGCCGGTTCATACCGGGGATGTGGAAGACAAAGGCTTGTCTGATCGAAGCGACGCTGAACTCATGTCCATGGCTTTTTATCCTCTGACCCTTCCCTTGACAACGGGGCCGGGAACAATTGCGGCCGCCGCGGCGATCGGATCGAGCCAGACGGGGAGCATCGCGACAATTTTCGGGTGCGTCGCTGCTTCAATAGCCATTACGCTGCTCACATGGGTTTGTTTCCGCTTCAGTGACAAAATTCCTAAAGCTGTGGGTGCGGCTGGAGCGGATGCGCTGGCCAGGCTGTTTGCTTTCATCCTTGTGTGCATTGGCATCAGCGTTTTCTGGCAAGGATTTTCTTCTCTTTGGACGACTCTTCCACAATAGGACAAGGCGCGAATATGTCTCGTATATTTTGTGTGGCTAACCAAAAAGGCGGTGTCGGGAAGACGACCACATGTATTAATCTGGCCGCAGCCCTGTCGCTAAAAGGGCAAAGAGTGCTGATGATTGACCTTGATCCTCAAGGCAACGGAACAATGGGAAGCGGGATAGATAAAAGAACACTGAAAAATTCCGTTTATCAGCTTTTAATCGGTGCCTCTAGGTTTGATGATGTCGTGGTGCGTGCTTTGCCGGAATTCTCCAAAGGTAGCTATGACCTTCTGCCTTCTAACAGGGATCTGGCCGGAGCGGAAGTCGAACTGGTAGACATTGCGCACCGTGATTTTCGACTGAGAGACGCATTGTCTGAAAAACTGGCTGACTACGACTTCATCCTGATTGACTGTTCTCCTAGCATTTCGCTTTTGACGCTGAACGCACTTTGCTGTGCCCAGGGAGTCATTATTCCCATGCAGTGCGAGTACTTTGCTCTAGAAGGACTGACGGATCTGGTTGAGACAGTAAAATTTGTGCATCTGCAGAAAAACCGTTACCTTGACACCATTGGACTTCTGAGAGTGATGTTCGATTCACGCATTACCCTTCAGGAACAAGTGAGCGATCAGCTAAAAAGCCATTTCGGCGACCGTGTGTTTGATACAGTGATTCCGAGGAATGTCAGACTAGCGGAAGCTCCGAGTTACGGCGTTCCCGGTGTTTTGTATGACCCGTCCTGCAAGGGGTCCAAGGCTTACAAGGCGTTTGCTTCGGAAATCTTGGCTAAAACCAAAAGTCAGTCCACCCCCTCATAGTAAGGAGTTGAAAGATGGCGTTAAAAAGAAAGGCTCTAGGCCGAGGGCTCGGGGCGCTCGGACTCGGAAGCGCCAAGGAAATCTTTGACAATGATGTTCAGGAAAAAGACAAGGGCGCGGATCCTGTACCTAAGGAAGGAGGCCTGGCTGAACTGCCGATAGATTGCCTGCAGCCCGGAAAGTATCAGCCGCGGACGCATATGGATCCCGAGTCGATTGCTTCATTGTCTGCGTCCATAAAATCCCAGGGGCTGATGTCGCCGCTTCTGGTTCGTTCGGTCGGTCCTCAGCGCTGGGAAATCATTGCCGGGGAAAGACGTTACCGTGCGGCCAAAATGGCTGGTATGAAAACAATCCCAGTCATCATTCGTGATGTGCCGGACAAACAGGCTCTGTCTCTCTCGTTAATTGAGAACATACAAAGAGAGGGCCTCAACCCCATAGAAGAAGCCCAAGGGATGATCCGTCTGATGAAAGAGTTCAATATGACACAGGATCAGATGTCTGAAGCTCTTGGGAAAAGCCGTCCGGCTATCTCCAATACTCTGCGGCTTCTTAAACTGACTCCGCAGGTACAGAATCTTCTGATGGCCGATAAAATCGATATGGGGCATGCGCGCGCGTTGATTCCCCTGAAGCCAGATGACCAGATTTTTGTCGCTAATCAAATTGTGATGAAAGGGCTGTCGGTCAGAGAGACGGAAAGGACCGTATCCGCCCTTTTGTCCGAGGGGCGTAAAAAGACAGTCAAAAAAACGGCAAAAAAAACGAGGGATATCCTTCATATAGAGGAGTCACTGTCCGATACATTCGGTGCTGAAGTGAAACTCTCCGCTGAAACTAGAGAAAAGGGTAAAATAACAATTAAATACACTAGTTTAGACCAATTAAATGAACTGCTTGAGCGTCTGGGATATACCTCTTAAGAGGTGTTGCTGTTAGTCCGTGATGGCTGTTTTTTGTTTTTTGTACTACTTCATATTGGTAGTTGTTGAAACAAACGCTTACTTTTAAAATTAGCTGGATTTTCTGGATGAAGGGCTCTTTTTGCGGTGTGGAAAGCGGCGGATGGCTTAATGCGTTGCTTTCTTATGTCTCGTGCGGCGCAGTGCTGGCGGTAGTTGGTGGCGTTGCTGCCGGGTGGAACGGTTTTATTTCATCCCTGTTAGCCTCGGGATCGTATATTTTTCCTTCCGCTCTGCTTATGGCAGCAGTTGCCGCGGTAACACCAAGTCAGCCGCATATAGGGGCGGTTCTTCTCCAGATAGGGATTTTTGTAAGGACATTGACAGCAATAGGCCTCATGTGCCTCGCAGCTTGGTCTTACCAGAATCTCTGTTGGCCAGTGTTTCTAATTTCACTGTTCATAGTAGCCAGCGCTCCTATGGCAGGACAGCTTCTACTGAAGAAATAAGGAAAGGCTTTTATGTCCTCTCTTCCAACCGCCACTGAATATATTCGGCATCACCTGGCGAACCTTGCTTCAAGCAAGCAGTCGTCTATTGTCGATTTTTCAGTTATTAACTACGACACGCTTTTCTTTTCTATCCTCATCATGGCCATTGCTCTGTGGCTGCTCTACAAAGCCGCCAACAAGGCAACGGATGGTGTGCCTGGAAAATGGCAGTGCGCTGTTGAGATGATGGTGGAGTTTGTGAACACGCAGGCCCGCACCCTCATTCACGGGGACAGGACCTTCATTGCCCCGCTTGGGCTGACGGTTTTCGTCTGGGTGACCTTGATGAACTGCATCGACCTGCTTCCGGTCGATCTCCTTCCCAAGATTGCTTCTCTGCTAGGCTTTGAGCATCTCAGGCCTTTGCCGACCGCCGATTTGAACGGCACTCTCGGCATTTCCGTCGGCGTGCTGCTTCTCATGATTTATTACGGGTTTAAGGCTCACGGATTCGCCGGTTTCTTCAAGGGGCTGATCACGGCTCCGTTTGGTGCCAATCCGCTTCTTTGGCCTTTTAACCTGGTTCTCAATATCATTGAATATTTGGCCAAATGCGTTTCCCTTGGGATGCGACTGTTTGGCAATATGTATGCTGGCGAACTGCTGTTCTTCCTGCTGGCATTGTTGGGAGGCTACGCCCTCAGCTTTGGTGTTGTCGGCGGAACGCTCAGCACGCTCGGGCAGATTGTGGGAGGCCTTGGCTGGTGGCTTTTCCACGTTCTGATCGTTTTGTTACAGGCCTTCATTATGATGATGCTGACCTTGGTTTACTTGGGTCAGGCGCATGAAAGCCATTGATTTAACAATTTTTTGTTCAACTTCTTTTACCTCTAACCAAGAAGATCTTAAGGAGTCTTTTAAATGACTAACGTTGCTCTCGTTGCCCTGGCTTGCGGCATTATCATTGCCCTTGGTGCCTGCGGTGCTTCTATCGGTATTGCCATTATGGGCGCGAAGTTCCTCGAATCTTCCGCGCGTCAGCCGGAGCTGATCGATACTCTCCAGACCAAGATGTTCATTCTGGCCGGCCTGATTGATGCTGCGTACCTGATCGGCGTTGGTATCGCCATGATGTTCGCCTTTGCGAATCCCTTCGTCTAAAAAGTTAAAAACACTTTTTAGTTGGTGTTGAACGCTGTTCCTTTAAGGGAGCAGATGTTTAACCTTAATGGGACTCAATAATGAACATTAACGCCTCACTATTCGTGCAAATGGTCGTGTTCTTCCTGGGGGCCTGGGTCACCATGAAGTACATCTGGCCGCCGCTGATTCGCGCCATTGAGAATCGGCAGAAAAAGATCGCGGAAGGGCTGAGGGCTGCTGATCTTGGCCAGAGCGCTCTGGCCGAAGCAACGAAGAAGCAGCAGGCCGTTGAAGCTCAGGCTCGCGCTCAGGCTGTTGCGATTGTGGCTGATGGTGAAAAACGCGGCCAGAACATCGTTGAACAGGCTAAGACCCAGGCTCAGGTCGAGGCTGATCGCATTGTCAAAGCAGCCAATGAAGAAGCTGATCAGGAAATTGCCCGCGCCAAGGACGCCTTAAGAGATCAGGTGGCCCGGCTGGCGGTGGCTGGTGCTGAGCAGATTCTGAAGCGGGAAGTTAATGTGGAAACCCACAAAGCCCTGCTCGAAGAACTCAAAGCGAAGCTTTAAACCATGGCAGAAATTTCGACAATTGCACGGCCTTATGCCAAGGGTTTGTATCAGGCTCTTGAGGATCGCCACGCTTCCGTAGAGGAGCATAAGGCGGCCTTGGAAGCTGTGGAGAAGATCTCCAAGGTCATCGCCATGCCTGAGATTGCTCAGGTTTTCGGCGACCCGAAGCTTTCGTCTGAGCAAATCATTGATCTTATCCACAGCGTACTGCCGGAATCAGAAACCCCGAAAGAGGTCAACAACCTTCTTTCAGTGGTCTTGAAGAATGGCCGTATCGCAGCCTGGTCCAGCATTGCTGATGACTATCGTCAGCTCATTAATAATGCTGAAGGAATTGCCGAAGCTTATATCGAGTCGGCTTTTGAAATGTCCAGCAGCGAGATTGAAGATCTTCTGAAGGCTCTCGCTCGGCATTTCCCCAACAAGAAGCTCGTCCCCCACGTCACGATCAATCGTGACTTGATTGGCGGGGTGCGCATTCGCGTTGGCGATCAGGTTCTTGATGGTTCGATCAGTGCACGTCTTGAACAAATGAAGACGGCTCTCACCGCATAAATTCCGGAGCTGAATAATGCAACTCAATCCTAGTGAAATCAGTGATTTGCTGAAGAAGCGGATCGAAGACCTCGGGGTCTCGGCCGATCTTCGTACGCAGGGCACCGTGATTTCCGTTACCGACGGCATCGTCCGCATTCACGGTCTTTCCGACGTGATGCAGGGCGAAATGCTTGAATTTCCAGGCAACACCTACGGCCTGGCGCTTAATCTGGAGCGTGATTCGGTCGGCGCGGTGATTCTCGGTGAATATACCCATATTTCCGAAGGCGATACAGTTCGCACGACGGGGCGCATTCTGCAGGTTCCCGTTGGACCCGAGCTGATTGGCCGTGTTGTTAACGCACTGGGTCAGCCGATTGACGGCAAAGGCCCGATCAATGCCAAGCAGTACGACGTCGTTGAAAAAATCGCTCCGGGCGTGATCGAGCGCCAGTCTGTGTCTGAGCCTGTTCAGACCGGTCTGAAATCGATTGACTCGATGGTGCCGATCGGACGCGGACAGCGCGAGCTGATCATTGGCGACCGCCAGACGGGCAAGACTGCCGTTGCTCTGGACACCATTATTAATCAGAAGGGCAAGCACCTGACCTGCATTTATGTGGCTATTGGTCAGAAGGCTTCCACCGTTGCGAACGTCGTCCGTCAGCTCACCGAACACGGTGCAATGGACTATACGATTGTGGTGGCTGCTACGGCTTCTGAAGCTGCCGCTCTGCAGTATATCGCTCCGTACGCGGGTGCCACCATGGGTGAGTATTTCCGCGACAGAGGCCAGGATTCTCTGATTGTTTATGATGACCTGACCAAGCAGGCCTGGGCCTACCGCCAGATATCTCTGCTTCTGCGTCGTCCGCCGGGACGCGAAGCCTACCCGGGCGATGTGTTCTATCTGCATTCCCGCCTGCTTGAGCGTGCTGCTCGAGTCAATGCGGAATATGTGGAGCGCTTCACCAAGGGTGAGGTCAAGGGCAAGACCGGGTCGATGACTGCGTTGCCGATCATTGAAACCCAGGCCGGTGACGTGACCGCCTTTGTTCCGACGAACGTCATTTCCATTACTGACGGCCAGATCTTCCTTGAGACGGACCTGTTCAATGCAGGTATCCGTCCGGCTATCAACCCGGGCATTTCCGTTTCTCGCGTGGGCGGCGCTGCTCAGACGAAGATCATTAAGAAGCTGGGCGGCGGCGTGCGCTTGGCTCTGGCTCAGTATCGTGAACTGGCTGCTTTTGCTCAGTTTGCATCCGATCTGGACGAGACCACCCGCAAGGAACTGGAACGCGGCCGCGTTGTTACGGAACTGATGAAGCAGCCTCAGTATCATCCGCTTCAGGTTTGGGAAGAAGCTCTGGTGCTGTTCTCCGTCAACATCGGGTTCTATGACAACGTCAAGGTGAAGGACGCACTCCGCGTTCAGGACGCCATGCGCGACTATATGCAGGAGCACTACAAGGAGCTTGTTGACCGCATCGAGGAAAAGAAGGTTCTTGACAAAGAAGATGCCTCTGCTCTCGAAGCTGCGATTAACGAGTTCAAGAAGAACGGTGCTTTTTAAAAGCGACAAGCGATCTTAGAGGACCCAATGCCAAGCACAAAAGAAATACGCTTAAAGATCAAGAGCGTAAACAATACGCGCAAGATCACTAACGCGATGCAGATGGTGGCGGCCTCGAAAATGCGCAAGGCGCAGGATCGTATGTTTGCGGCGCGTCCGTATGGAGAGGATATTCGCAGGATTATTTCTCATCTTGCTTCCTCTCATACGGATTACCGCCATCCGTTCCTCGCTTCGCATAATGACGCCAAAAAAATTGGCCTTATCCTCATTACGACGGATAAGGGCTTGGCCGGTGCGTTGAACACAAACATTCTGCGCGACACCCTGACCCATATCAAGCAGTGGAATGCCGATGGCAATGAGATTTTCGCCACAGCGATCGGCAACAAAGGTCTGGGTTTCCTGCAGAGGTTGGGAATGCCGGTGCAAAGTCAGGTGATCGCGCTGGGTGACAAGCCCAACCTTGACCGACTGATTGGTGCCATTCGAGTCCAGCTTGAAGCCTATGCAAAGGGCGAGGTGTCTGCTGTGTACCTTGCCTATACGCGTTTTATCAATGCGATGAAGCAGGAGCCGGTTTTTGAGCAGCTTTTGCCTCTGCCGACAAGCGAGATGCTGGCAGGAGAGCCTCAAAAGCAGGGCGCTGCAGATTCTCAGGGACCGCACTACACCCGAGACTATGAATATGAACCTAGCGCTCAGGCCGTGCTGGATCTATTGCTGAACCGATACGTTGAAGCGCTTATTTATCAGGCTGTTGCTGAAAATATGGCCTCTGAGCAGAGTGCCCGCATGGTGGCCATGAAGGCCGCTACGGACAATGCGAAGAAACTGGCCGATGAGCTCCAGCTTGTCTTCAATAAGACGCGTCAGGCCGCCATCACGAAGGAAATTACCGAAATCGTGGGCGGCGCTGCTGCTGTGTCTTGACGCTAAGGATTTGAAACTGAGGATTATCCAATAATGAATATCGGACAAATCATTCAGGTTATCGGCGCTGTGGTGGACGTTCAGTTCCCGCGCGACCAGATGCCGAAAGTTTATGAAGCCCTCGTTTTGGAGCACGACGAGAGCAACAAGCTTGCTGAAGAAGGGCTGACCTTCGAGGTGGAGCAGCAGCTTGGCGACGGAGTGGCCCGCTGCATTGCCATGGGCTCTTCCGATGGCCTTCAGCGCGGCATGAAGGTGCGCGCTACGGGTCACGAAATCTCCGTGCCTGTGGGCGAGGGCACCCTCGGCCGCATTATGAACGTGCTGGGTAAGCCGATTGATGAACAGGGCGAAATCAAGGCTGATCGCCGCATGCCTATTCATCGTCTGGCCCCGAAGTTCGATGAACTGAGTCCTTCCGTTGAACTGCTGGAAACTGGTATCAAGGTGATTGACCTGATCTGCCCGTTTGCCAAGGGCGGCAAGGTCGGCCTGTTCGGCGGTGCCGGCGTGGGCAAGACCGTCAACATGATGGAGTTCATCAACAACATCGCCAAGGCCTATGGCGGTTACTCGGTTTTCGCCGGCGTGGGCGAACGTACCCGTGAAGGCAATGACTTCTATCATGAAATGGAAGGCGCGAAGGTTCTGGACAAGGTGGCCATGGTGTTCGGCCAGATGAACGAACCTCCGGGAAACCGTCTCCGCGTGGCTCTGACCGGTCTGACGATGGCAGAAGCGTTCCGCGATGAAGGCAAGGACATTCTGCTCTTCATCGATAACATTTACCGCTACACCCTGGCCGGAACGGAAGTGTCCGCTCTGCTCGGGCGCATGCCGTCTGCCGTGGGCTATCAGCCGACTCTGGCTGAGGAAATGGGCCGCCTGCAGGAGCGCATTGCTTCGACTAAAGTTGGATCGATTACCTCTGTTCAGGCTGTGTATGTGCCTGCTGACGACTTGACCGACCCGTCGCCTGCCACCACCTTCCTGCACTTGGACGCCACGATCGTTCTTTCGCGTGAAATCGCCTCTCTGGGTATTTACCCGGCAGTCGATCCGCTGGACTCTACTTCCCGCCAGGTGGACCCCAACATCATCGGCGAAGAACATTACAACACGACTCGCCGTGTTCAGGAAACTCTGCAGCGCTACAAGGAACTGCGCGACATCATCGCTATTCTCGGTATGGATGAGCTCGCTCCTGAAGACAAGCTGACGGTTTCCCGCGCTCGTAAGATCCAGAGGTTTATGTCTCAGCCTTTCCATGTGGCCGAAGTGTTCACTGGAAATCCGGGGAAGTACGTTCCTCTGAAGGAAACCATTCGCGGCTTCAAGATGATTGTTGACGGCGAATGCGATGAGCTGCCGGAGCAGGCTTTCTACATGGTCGGCACCATCGATGAGGCTTTTGAAAAAGCCAAGACCTTGAAATAATGGCAAGGCCGGGCTTGAACACCCGGCCGGACTCGACAGCGGGGCTACTTGATGAAAACGATAAGAGTAGATGTCGTCAATGCGGAGAAGCATATTTTCTCCGGTGACGCTAAATTTGTTGCGTTGCCCGGTGTTGAAGGCGAATTAGGCGTTCTGCCAGGACATGTTCCGTTTATTACCAGGATCAAGCCCGGTTTTGTCAGAGTGACAATGCCGGATGATCCTGAAGTGAAGAGGATTTTTGTCGCCGGCGGAATTCTGGAGGTTCAGCCTGACATTGTCACGGTTTTGGCCGACACTGCCGTTCGCAGTGAAGACTTGGACGAGGCTAAGGCGAAGAAAGCCCTTGAGGAAACCAAGGAGCTACGCAAGAATGCCAAGGGTGACCTTGAGATCGCGCGCCTTGAAGCAGAGATGGTGGCCTTGTCTGCCGAGCTTAAGATTATTCAGAAGCTGTCGGCAAAGCGTTGACAGAGGCAAAAGCATCAGCAAATACTGAGTTCCCGGTGCCCTGATATTTCAGGAGCTCGGGGGTAAAGGGCAAGAAGGCATCGTGAAATATTCACGATGCTTTTTTGCTACCGGGGCTCGGACCTGTGAGTCTAGGGGCGGCAGTTTTTCCCTCTTCGTAGCCCGCGAGACGGGGGCTTCGCCTCCGGCACTGCCCTGCGATGGGCTCTCTCTGTCAGTTTGAAACTTGTTTTCAACGCGCGGAAGGCTCTGTTCATCAGGCATAGTTCTTTTTCCTGCGTTTTGCCAGGACCGAAGGCCCTCCAATCTCTCATTCGCGCGGTTGCCAAAGCTGCTGCGTTCATCTTTCACTTCCTGCGCCCGGGGGCGGTCAGCCGGTTTTCCCTCCCGGGCTGGCACGCCTTTTTCTTGTTCGCCCAGGGTCTGACCGTCATCTACAGCCGGACCTAGTCTGATAAAGTTACCGTTGCTGACTTTGTTTTTTTAAGGCTATTTCCCTGGTTGCGGGGGGGTGCCGTTACTGCTCGATAATGTCTCGTGACTATGAAACCTTTAATGAATGATGTTCTTCTTAGAGCTTTGCTGAGGCAGCCTGTCCCCTATACGCCTGTGTGGCTGATGAGGCAGGCGGGAAGGTTCTTGCCTGAATATAGGGCGCTTCGTGCGAAAAGCGGCAGTTTTCTAGCTATGGCTCATTCGCCAGACTTGGCAACAGAGGTCACGCTCCAGCCGGTCGACCGCTTTAATCTGGATGCTGCGATTTTGTTTTCGGATATTCTGACTATTCCAGAAGCAATGGGGCTGGGTTTGAGGTTCGAAAACGGTGTCGGGCCTGTTTTTGAAAAGCCTCTTCAGGATGAAAAGACCGTGCGCAGGCTCCAGCCGGTGGACATGGAAAAGCTCTCCTATGTCATGGACGCCGTATCTAGCATACGCAGGGCCCTGTCATCCAGAGTGCCGCTGCTTGGATTCTCCGGGAGTCCTTTTACGCTCGCCTGCTACATGATTGAAGGCAGGGGGAGCCGGAACTGGCTGACTGTGAAACGCATGATGTATGCAAGGCCAGATTTGTTTGAGCACATCATCAACGTCAATACGGACTCAGTAGCAGCCTATCTTTCGGCTCAAATCTCTGCTGGCGCCCAAGCCGTTCAGATTTTTGACACCTGGGGAGGCTGCCTGTCTGCGGAGATGTTTAGAAGGTACTCTCTGGAAAGCATGCGCCGCGTGATAGAGAGGCTGCCCAAAGAGCACGAAGGTCGGCGGGTTCCTGTCATTGTGTTTACCAAGGGAGGTGGGCTTTGGGTTCGGGATCTTGCAGGCATTGGGGCAGACGCCGTCGGACTGGACTGGTGCGTGAATTTGTCTGAGGTGCGGACAGCTGTTTCGGATAAGGCTGCCCTTCAGGGCAATCTTGACCCCGCAGCCCTGCTGGCGGGCGAGACCGTCGTTCGGCAGGAGGTCCGGAAGGTGCTGGAATCCTATGGCCCTGTGGATGGAGGCGGACATGTGTTTAATTTGGGACACGGAGTAGACATTCAAACTCCGGTAGAGGCTGTGGCAGCGTTGGTTGATGAAGTGCATTCGTACAGCCGCCGCTTCCATTAAGAGATGTCAGGACATATGGCTGCTGACCAGTACGCCCAGGTGATCGTCGATGTTGCGGGCCTGCCGCCTCTGGATTACTTGGTGCCGCAGGAAATGCTGGTGGCCGTCGGTGATCTTGTCCTTGTGCCGGTAGGCAGACGAAAAACAGCCGGCCTGGTTGTTGGCCTGAAGCCTTGGACGGACATTGAGCGGCGGAAGCTCAGGGCAGTGGGCTGCGTCCTTAATGATTTCTCGCCCCTGCCTGCAGAGTGGCTGTCATGGACGCATTTTGCGGCCGAATATTACTGCAGGGCATGGGGAGAAGTGGCTCTTCCGGGCATTCCTGCTTTTTTCAGGAAAAAAAGGGGGATCCGGCATCAGCAGTCCATGCAGCGGCTGAGAAGCCTGCCGGCTCTGCCGGAAAAGGAGTGCCCGCCGGAGCCTTCATTAAATGCAGAGCAGCTGCGCGCCGTGCAGTCCGTCACCGGCAGCAAGGGATTTGTCCCCTGGCTGTTGTACGGCGTGACTGGTTCCGGAAAGACAGAGGTTTATCTTCAGATTATGAAGAGAATTCTCAGTCAGACCGGCGGGGCGCAGGCTCTGCTGCTTGTTCCAGAAATCAACCTGACGCCGCAGCTGGTTTCTCGAGTGAGAAGCCATTTTCCTCATGACCAGATAGTTACCTTGAATTCGGAACTGGCCCCGGGAGAGCGGGCCCGGTCGTGGCTTGCCATCCATGAAGGGCGGGCGAGGATCCTTGTCGGCACGCGCCTGGCTGTTTTTGCTAGTTTCCATGATCTCCGGCTGATCGTTGTCGACGAAGAGCATGACTTGTCCTACAAGGCTTCCGACGGCGCGAGGTTCTCAGCCAGAGACCTGGCGGTTAAAAGGGCGCAGGATCTTCAGATACCGATAGTCTTAGGCTCCGCTACGCCATCCTTGGAAAGCTGGGAGCTTGCAAAAAAGGGAAAGTACAAGCTGCTTGAGCTGAAGCAGAGGGCAGTCCCCAAAGCCTCTTTCCCGGATCTGCATCTGATTGAGCTGAACAAAAAGACCTCTGAAGGATTGACTGAGGAGGTGCAGAGCGAAATTTCTCAGGCCCTGCTCAGAAAAGAGCAGGTTTTGGTGTTTCTTAACCGCCGAGGATATTCCCCCAGTCTTTGTTGCCCTTCCTGCGGCTGGATTTCGGCCTGTCCGCACTGTTCAGCCTACATGGTGTTCCATAAGGATATCCACAGGCTGGTCTGTCACCACTGCGGCTATTCGCGCCCTGTCCCTGAACGCTGTCCCAGCTGCGGAGCGGCGGATATTATCCCGGTGGGATCCGGAACGCAGAGAATTGAGGAGGTTTTGTCAAAGCTGTGGCCGCAGGCCAGAGTGCTGCGCATTGACAGGGACAGTTTGAAAACCAAGAGGGAGACGGACAAAGCTTTTCATGAGGTTCATGCCGGCAGAGTGGACATTTTGGTTGGCACACAGATGATTTCCAAGGGACATGATTTCAAGAATGTTTCCCTTGTGGTAGTGCTGAACTCTGATGCCCAGCTTGTTTCGACGGACATTCGGGCTAAGGAAAGGCTGTTTTCAACGCTAATGCAGGTCTCGGGCCGTGCAGGCCGGGCCGGCGGCAGAAGTCTGGTGCTGGTGGAAACCCGTTTCCCCAAGGATATCGTGTTCTCGTTTCTCAAAAAATACGATTATCCTGGGTTTGCAGATGCCCTGCTTAAAGAACGCAGGGAAGCTGGGGGTCCTCCTTTTACCTATCAGGCCATGTTCACAGCGGATCATGAGGATTTGGATCAGGCAATGGCTTGCCTCCAGAAAATTACGGAAGAAGGGATGCTGATTTTGAAAAGAGATTTTCAGGACTCAGACATCGTTCTTTATGACCCGGTGCCGATGCCGCTGGTCAGGGTAGCCAACAGAAATCGTGCCCAGCTGTTGGTGGAAAGCAGTTCGCGAAGGCGGCTCCATGCGTTTCTGAAAGCTTTGCCTATTCCTGATTTCCATAATGGAAACATTGTGTTGGAAATAGACCCTGTTAGGTTTTGATCCTCGCATTAGCATTACGACAAATATTTATTTATAATTACACCCCTGCCTCCGTAGTGAAACGGATCTCACGCAGCCCTCCGAAGGCTGAATTGAAGGTTCGACTCCTTCCGGAGGCACCACATTTTCAATGATGTCAGGAGTTCCAATGCGGCTGCAGCCCCTCGCAGGCTGCGCCATGCTTTCCGCTGCGGTCCTGATATTTCGCCGGAAGCTTCCGGCTTGCATGATTCGCAGCCTGGTATTCTCAAGCCAGCTGTTTACGCCCATCCTGTCCGGACGGGTATTTTTTACTCTTCTCTCGAACGCTTACCGTCCTCACTTTCAGAAAAAAATGCCCGCTGGCCGGCGGGGAAGCCACCGCGACGGCGTGGGTGCTGTTTTGAAGCCTGAAGGATGGGTAAAGTTCGGAGTTGGCGGCATTTCGATGGGACCGGAAGGCTTATGGCGGCAAACGATCATTCGCAAGAGCAAAATCAAGAGCAGACGGACTTTGGCTTTGCTGAGGTGCGTGAGTCGGAAAAGGAAGGTCGGGTAAAGGAAGTTTTCGATTCCGTTGCTCCAAAATACGACCTGATGAACGACGTCCTGTCTTTCGGGATGCACCGGCTCTGGAAAAAATATGCCGTGATGAAAGCGGCGGCTAAGCCGGGCATGAAGGTTCTGGACATTGCTTCGGGTACGGCGGATCTGGCCCTGCAGTTTGCCGGGAAGTGCACTCCGGGAGGCGAGGTCTGGGCGACCGATATCAATCGGGAAATGCTGACAATAGGCGCCCACAGGCTCGCCGCACACGGCAGCCACTGTCAGGTGGTGCTTTGCGACAGCGAGCAGCTGCCCTTTCCGGACGATTATTTCGATGTTGTCATGGTTTCTTTTGGCCTTCGCAACATGACGCACAAAGGCCGTGCGCTCGAGGAGATGTGCCGTGTGACAAAGCCCGGCGGCCGGACGCTTGTGCTGGAATTTTCGAAGTGTTCCCGCTGGTTTGCACCTTTTTACGATTTTTACTCTTTTAAATTTATGCCTTGGTTAGGATCTAAGATAGCCGGCGACAGGGACAGTTACGAATATCTGGTGGAATCCATCCGACGGCATCCCCCTCAGGCAGAGCTCGCCAGGATGATGAGCGAAGCGGGTTTTGGGCGCGTGACCTGGAAAAATCTTACATTTGGTGTATGTGCCCTGCATACAGGGGAAAAATTCTAATAATTCATAAGGCAGTTCTGTTTTAGTTTTATTCAACCGTAAGAGGAAAAGATGATGAAAAAATGGTTTCCCCTTTTAGCGGCCGGCCTCATGGCTTTCGCTTTGGCTACGAACGCTGATGCGGCCAAGCGCTTTGGCGGCGGGATGAGCTTTGGCAGACCGGCCCCGGCTCAGATGGCCCCCGCGAACAGGGGAAGCGGCATTCAGCCGGCTCCGGCTCAAAGGCCCCAGGCTGCACCTCAGCAGCAAAAGGCGGCCCCTGCCGGCGCAGCTCCTGCAGCGGCCAAACCGGCCAGCCCTTTGCGTGGCATGCTGATGGGGGCGGCTGCGGCCCTGGGTATAGCAGCCCTTGCTCATTATTTGGGCATCGGCTCGGAACTGGGGACTATCTTGTTGATGGCCTTGTTGTTTTTTGCAGGGCTTGCATTGCTGAAGGTTTTGTTTGGGCGCAAGCAGCTGCGCCCTGCTGCGCAACGCGCCTCAGTCCAGAACACCTCCGTGCTCCGGCAGGAATCCGGCGTTCCTGAACGCGGTCCGGAGTCTGATCGTTCCGGAGCAGCTTATTTCCAGGGCAACAGGGCGCAGGCCGGATCCGTGCTTGATGAGTTTTCCAAGGCTTCTGCTCAGCCCCTTTCCTCGCTTCCTGAAGGTTTCGACAAAACCGCTTTTCTGGACGAGTGCAAGAAAAATTTCACAAGGCTTCAGCAGGCCTGGAGCACCGGCAACGTTCTTCAGCTGAGCGAGTTTTGCACGGACGAGGTCTTTACTGTTCTTACCCATCAGCTGCGCGACAGGCACGGGGAAAAGCTCGATATTTCCGTTTTGTCGCTGAATGCAGAGCTGTCGGGCCTGACAACCGAGGGCGACACTTATGTAGCAGCGGTTCATTTTACCGGCAGAGTGAATGTTTCCGGTGAAGTGGAGGAGGTCAATGAAATCTGGTCTCTGGAGCGCCCTGTGGCGGCTCAGAATCAGGGCTGGCTGCTGGCTGGCATACAGCAGGTGGCAGAGTCCTGATCTTTTCCGCTGCGTAAAATCATTCGTCTGACACGAAGGCCCGCGCCATGCAGAATGGCGCGGGCCTTTTGAGTGTCCGGGGCCATGGAAAACCCACTTCAGCGGCTGATACGAGGGTGAGCTCCTGTTGCAAATCGGCAACAGAACGCCGCAGGGAGCTGCCTTGAAAAGAGGCGCGTCAGCTGCATTGAGTCGACAGATGTCCCATTGTTTGATCTATGTGAAACAAAAGAAGATTTTCCAAGTCTGCAGAGCCGTTTCCGAGTCTCATTTTTTGGTTTGATTCTTACAATTCAGCCCGCTTTCAAAAAAATAATTTTTCCCGGCTGCTTTTGGGAGGACACGGGTCATGTCTCTCGTCGGTTTTTTGCTGCTTTACATGGCAGTTTCCATTGGGATTGGTCTTTATGCGGCAACCCGCGTAAAAACGACGGCGGATTATGCGCTGGCCGGCCGGTCGCTGCCGCTTGCAATGGTCATTACAGCTACTTTTGCGACATGGTTCGGTTCGGAAACGGTGCTGGGGCTTCCCGGTCGCTTTATTAAAGAGGGGCTGGTCGGAGTTGTGGAGGAGCCCTACGGTTCCGGTATGGCTCTGATCCTCGTTGGAGCTTTTTTTGCCGGCAAGCTCTATAAGATGAACCTTCTGACCATCGGCAGCTTCTACAGGCATCGCTATGGCCGCGGCATCGAGCTCGCCTGCTCCATATTCATCATTATTTCGTATCTTGGCTGGGTGGCTGCGCAGGTGTCTGCCCTGGGACTGGTTCTGAATCTGGTCACAGAAGGAGCGGTTTCCGTTACCCTGGGGATGATCATCGGCACGTGTGTGGTGCTTTTCTACACCATGTACGGCGGCATGTGGTCTGTGGCCATGACGGATTTTTTCCAGATGATCCTGATCATCGTCGGTCTGGCTGTGATTGCTGTTTTTGCAGGAGATCTTGCCGGCGGGGCGGGCAAAGTGTTTTCGTATGCAGAACAACGAGGGCTGTTCCACGCTCTGCCTGAACCGACGGCCAGCGGGTGGCTGTTCTGGATTTCTTCTGCGATGACCATGATGATCGGCTCTATTCCCCAGCAGGACGTCTTTCAGAGGGTGATGTCGGCGAAGAACAGCCGGGTCGCTGTGGCCGGCCCCATTATCGGCGGCGTGGTGTACATCCTGTTTGCGTCAGTCCCCATGTTTATCGTGGTGGCGGCCTCCATGATCATGCCCGATGCCGCCGGGCGGATGCTTGACAATGATCCTCAGCATCTGCTTCCCACCCTAGTGCGCGACTATATGCCCATGTGGCTGCGCGTGCTGTTTTTCGGAGCCGTGCTTTCAGCCGTCATGTCAACGGCTTCAGCAACGATCCTGGCCCCTTCGACAACTTTTGTGGAGAACGTTCTGAAAAACTTCACCCACGTCAACGAGAAGCATGAGGTCCGCACCATGAGGCTGACAGTGCTTGCCTTTACGCTCCTGGTGCTGATTTATGCGCTGTCGGTGGAAGGAACGGCGATTTACGACATGGTGGCGATGGCGTATCAGTTCCCGGTTGTCGGCGCGTTCTGGCCCTTGGTGCTGGGTCTTTACTGGAAAAAGGCGACTCGTCTGGGCTGCGCCATATCCATTATCCTGGGAGGGCTGTCGTGGGCAATCCTCACTCTCACCCCCTTGGGGGAAGTTCTGCCAAGTGTCTTGGTGGGCTTTGTAGTGGCAGGAATTGGAATGGTGGTCGGCTCCCTGCTTCCTGTTAGACAGAATCGGGCTGATGTGGCTGAATGGGAAGCTGAGAGCAAAAGGGTCGAATACCGTCCGGCAGTTTAAAGAAAGAGGTCTGAGGAAAGCCCGGGGCGGCAGGTCCTCGCCGCCCGGGTTTTCAAAGAGAAACAGCCCGGCGCCGGGCCTGCGGGCGTTTTCGCTTCCCGCGGGCCTGTCCCAGTGCGCTTTTTGCGGCTGTGCGGCTGAGCCGGCCAGGACGGCCTGCTCCTTCCTGCTCCTTCCTGCCCTGAGAGCTCAAAAGCAGGGATCCCTTCCGGGTTTCCTTTTAAAATGCTTGCATTCACTATTTCGCAGGTGCAAAGGATGAACATAGTTATTCTGGCTGCCGGGCAGGGCAAACGAATGCGCTCAGACCTTCCCAAGGTGCTGCAGCCCGTTGCGGGCCAGCCTATGGTCGAGAGGGTGGTCCGGGTGGCGGAAAAGGCTGGCGGGAATCCGGTCGTCGTAGTCATAGGCCATGGGGGAGAGCTCGTCCGGCAGCGCCTGTCAGAGCATGCCGGCCTTCGCTTCGCCGTCCAGCCCTGCCAGCAGGGGACAGGCGACGCAGTCCGATGTGCTCTTCCGTATCTTGACCCGGCCTGCGGGCAGACCCTGGTGCTGCTTGGTGACGTTCCTCTTATTCGGGAATCGACGATCGAGGGACTCTGCCGCAGGACGGGTGACGGCGTCGGCATTTTGACGGCAGTGCTGGACGACCCCGCCGGATACGGACGAATCGTTTCCCGGCAGGGGAAGGTGCAGAAAATCGTTGAACAGAAGGACGCCACCGCCGAAGAGCAGAAAATTCAGGAGGTCAATTCCGGGATCATGGTGTTTCCGACCCGGCTCCTCGGGCACTGGCTCTCCGCCCTGAACAATTCGAATGCCCAGGGAGAGTTTTATCTGACAGACGTCATCGGGATGGCTGTAAAGGAAGGGATTTCCGTGGTGTCCTACGCTGTGGATGACTCCCGGGAGGTTCTTGGCGTCAATGACAAGAGGCAGCTTGCGGAGGCAGAGCGCGCCTGGCAGGCCGCGGAGGCCCGCCGGCTGCTTGAGGCCGGCGTAACGCTGGCTGATCCCGGGCGCCTGGATGTCCGAGGCAGCCTGATCTGCGGCAGAGACGTGAGCATTGACGTGGGCTGCGTTTTCGAGGGCGAGGTGCGTCTGGGGGACCGCGTGTCTGTCGGCCCTTACTGCGTTTTGAAGGACACTGTCGTTGATTCAGATACGGCGCTGCAGGCCTTCACGCACGCGGACGGGGCCGGCATCGGCCGCGAAGCCAGAATCGGTCCCTTCACGAGGCTGCGTCCCGGGGCCCGGCTGGCGGATCAGACGCATATAGGGAATTTCTGCGAAATTAAGAAATCGACCATTGGACAGGGCAGCAAGGTCAATCATCTGTCTTATATCGGAGACACGACCATGGGCGCCCGCGTGAATATCGGCGCGGGAACCATCACCTGCAACTACGACGGGGTCAATAAATTTCGGACTGAGATTGGAGACGATGCCTTCATTGGCTCCGACACTCAGCTGATTGCGCCTGTGAAGGTTGGCTGCGGTGCCACTCTTGGCGCGGGAACGACGCTGGCGCATGACGCGCCGGCAGAAAAACTGACTCTCTCTCGCGCGCGGCAGGTCACCATCGACGGCTGGAAACGGCCGGTGAAGAAATAAAAAAAGGCGAACGAATATGTGCGGAATTATGGCGGCAGCCAGCTGCCGGAACGTCACCCCGATTCTTCTGGAAGGTTTAAGGAGACTGGAATACAGAGGCTACGATTCCTGCGGCATCGCTCTCATCGGACCCGGCCAGGAACTGGAGCGTGCACGCACGGTCCGGCGCGTGGCCGATCTCACCCGACAGGTGCAGGATGAAGGGCTCGAGGGGACGACCGGCATCGCCCATACGCGCTGGGCGACGCACGGTGCCCCGGAGGTTCGAAACGCTCATCCCATTGTTTCAAACGGCATGATTGCAGTCGTCCACAACGGGATCATTGAAAATTATGCTGAGCTGAAGAAGGAGCTTGAATCCCGCGGCTATCAGTTCGCAAGCCAGACGGATACAGAAGTCATAGCCCATCTCATTCATTTTTATTATGAAGGAGATCTCCTGAAAGCCGTGTCGCGGGCGGTGACGCGCCTCCGCGGCAGCTTCGGGATAGCGGTCTGCTGCACGAAGGAGCCGCATGTCGTTGTCGGAGCCCGCCGCGGCTCGCCCCTTGTGATGGGGCTCGGGGAGAAGGCCAATTTCCTTGCCTCAGACGTGATGGCCCTGAGCGGCGTCACGGAGCGCTTTGTGTTTCTTGAGGAGGGGGATATTGCCCGCATCACTCCGGAGTCCGCAGAGATATTCAGGGCGGCCGGAGACGGAAAGCCCGAGCCGGTCTCGCGCCGCATCAAGGTCGTGACGGCTCACGACAACAATGTTGCGCTGGGGCCCTACCGCCACTACATGCAGAAGGAGATTTTCGAGCAGCCGCGCGCGATAGCCGACACTCTGGAGGGGGTGGCCGGGATCGTCCCCAGCATCTTCGGCCCAGAGGCGGAGGGAGTGTTCCGGCGTATACGGAGGATTCTGATACTGGCCTGCGGAACCAGCTACTATGCGGGCCTGACGGCCAAATACTGGATTGAGGCGATCGCGGGCATCCCGTGCGAGGTTGAGATCGCAAGCGAATACCGCTATCGGATCTCTATTCCGCATGAAGATTCGCTGGTTGTCTGCGTTTCCCAGTCCGGCGAGACCTCGGACACCCTGTCGGCACTTGCCCACGCCCAGTCGCTGGGGATGAGGCATACCCTTGCGATCTGCAATGTGGCCACTTCAGCGCTCGTCCATAACTGCGAGCTCCACTACATTACAAGGGCCGGGGTTGAAATCGGAGTGGCCTCCACGAAGGCCTTCACGACCCAGCTGGCGGCTCTGTATCTGCTCACGCTGGTGCTGGCCAAGCTCCACGGCCGGCTGCCTCTGGCGGAGGAAGAGCAGAGGATGAAGGCCCTCAGGCACATCCCCAGCGCGCTTCAGGCGGTTCTTGCCCTGGAGCCCCAGATCATGGCGACGGCGGATATTTTCGCCACCAAGCAGGACGCGCTTTTCCTCGGCCGCGGGATGCACTATCCCATTGCCCTGGAAGGAGCTCTTAAGCTCAAGGAAATCAGCTACATCCATGCGGAGGCTTATCCTGCCGGGGAGCTCAAGCACGGCCCGCTCGCGCTGGTGGACTCATCCATGCCGGTTGTGGTCGTGGCTCCCAATGACAGCCTTTTGGAAAAGCTGAAGGGAAACATGGCGGAGGTGAGCGCCCGCGGCGGGGAGCTTTACGTCTTTGCCGATGGGGACTCAGCCATCGTGGGCGGAGAGAAAGTGCATGTGCTTAGGCTGCCGGAACATTACGGCGACCTGTCCCCCATCCTTCACGTGGTGGCCCTGCAGCTGCTCGCTTACCACACCGCCCTCATTCGCGGCACGGATGTGGACAAGCCGAGAAATCTTGCTAAATCAGTGACTGTCGAATAACGGTCAGGCCGCATTTCAGCTTCTCCTGTTTTTTATGCGGAAAGCGTCATCGCGCTCTCCCAGGCGGGGCGTTTTCGTCCGAGGCAGAAGCCAGAAAGGCATGCGCCGTTCAAACGTAAATAAAAATAAAGGCAGGCGGGAAGAGGGGGCGGCGTGTTTTTTTCTGTGGTATAAATGAACATTCGTTCAGTTTTTGTAACAGAAGCTTCTGCGGGTTTTCGTAGAAATTTTCTGAAAGTAATCAGAATAATTGTAGCTAAGCTATTGAAATTCGGAGATTTATATAATGAGCGTTCGACAAGTCTCCCGTCGTACAGCACTCACTTTGGCCGTGATTGCCGCTGCGGTTCTGGCGGCAGGATGCGGAAAGCAGCAGGCCGCCACCCAGACAAAGACACCTCCTGTGGAGGTGACTGTGGCCACAGTGTCGGCCAGGCCCATCCAGGTCGATGAGGAGATCTCGGGGCGCACCGTCGCTTACCGCGTGGCGGAGGTTCGCCCTCAAGTGAGCGGCGTTCTTCAGAAGCGTCTGTTTACTGAAGGTCAAATGGTGAAGGCGGGGCAGCCCCTTTACCAGATTGATGCATCTACTTACCGCGCCAATGAAGCGAGCGCGAAGGCCTCTCTGGCCCAGGCTGAAGCGGAGCTGGCTCTGGCTAAGGCCGATGCCGCACGTTCTTCTGCCCTGGTGAAGGTCAACGCCGTTTCCAAGCAGTCTGATGACACCGCTCAGGCCAGAGTGCAGACGGCGGAGGCCTCGGTGAAGTCCGCACGCGCCGCTGTGACCAATGCCCAGATTAATGTTCGTTATACCTCGGTGCTCGCCCCAATCAGCGGGAGAGTCTCCATTTCCGAGGTGACGCCCGGCGCACTGATGACAGCCTACCAGGCGCAACGCATGACGGTTATTCATCAGCTCGATCCGATTTACGTCGATGTCCAGCAGACCAACAAGCAGCTTCTGCAGCTGCGCAGGGACATTGCCTCGGGCAAGCTGAAGTCCAACGCAGACGGAACCACTCCCGTCAAAATCATCCTGGAAGACGGAACGGTCTACCCGATCATGGGCCGGCTCACCTTTAGGGGTGTGTCGGTCGGTGAAGATTCCGGAACGGTGACCCTGAGAGCGGTCGTCAGCAATCCCAAGGGCGAGCTGCTGCCGGGCATGTTTGTCCGAGCTTCACTGCCTGCAGGAAACATGCCCTCCGCCATTACAGTAAGCGCCCGCTCCGTCATGAGGGATATGCGTGGCGACCCGTACGTTTTTGTCGTCACCCCGGACAATAAAATCGAGCAAAGAAGCATCAAGACCGGGGCGCTCGTTGGAGGAACCGACTGGGTTGTAGAGTCGGGGCTCAAGGTGGGCGAGAAAGTGGTTTATGCCGGTCTGGATAAAGTCCGCGCCGGGGCCTCTGTCACGGCCGTGGAAAAGGGCAGCGCGCAGGCAGCGGCCCAGAAGCCGTCTGAGGCTTCGCCTGCGGCCTCCGCTGCGGCCTCCAGCGCGGCGGCCAAGTAAGTCCTCGGGGGAGACGCCATGTCAAGATTTTTTATTGACCGCCCGATTTTTGCCTGGGTGATCGCGCTGGTCCTCATGCTGATGGGGACGCTGTCCATCTTTACCATGCCTGTGTCGCAGTACCCGCAGATTGCGCCCCCGCAGGTGACTGTGGTTGCCAACTACCCGGGCGCTTCCGCTGAGACGCTGCAGAATACGGTCACCCAGGTGATCGAGCAGCAGATGGTCGGCCTCGACGGCCTGATCTACATGAGCAATGAGTCTGACGGAACCGGCCGCATGCAAATGACCCTGACATTTGCGCCGGGAACCAATGCGGATATCGCTCAGGTTCAGGTGAACAACAAGCTTTCGATGGCTGAAGCCATGCTGCCTCAGGATGTGACCAGGCTGGGCATTCAGGTTCAGAAGTCAACGGCGAGCTTCCTGATGGTCGTGTCCTTTACGACCGATGACGGAAGTCTTTCGGTGGCCGATCTGGGCGACTTCCTGGTCAACACGGTGCAGGATCCGCTGTCCCGAATTACCGGCGTCGGACAGACGACGGTTTTCGGCGCTTCCTACGCCATGCGCGTCTGGCTGGATCCCCACAAGCTCTACGCCTATAACCTGACGGCCTCTGACGTCACCTCTGCCATTGCAGCTCAGAACGCCCAGGTCACGGCCGGTCAGCTGGGAGGGCTGCCTCACCCGAGCGATCAGCCTGTGGAGCTCAACGCGACAATTACAGCGCAGTCTCTGCTTAAATCGGTGGATGACTTTAAAAAGCTGATTGTCAAAACGACGGAATCCGGAGCGACCGTGCGCCTGGCGGATGTGGCAAACATCGAGCTGGGGCGGCAGTCTTACGATGTGCAGGGCACCTACAACGGCATCCCGGCTTCGGGTATTGCCATTTATCTGTCTGCGGGCGCCAACGCCATCGAAACGGCGGATCTGGTGAAAAAGAAGGTGGCGGAGCTGCAGCCCTACTTTCCGGCCGGCATGAAGGTGGTGTACCCCTATGAGACGACGCCCTTTGTGAAGGCGGCCATGAAAGAAGTAGTGAAGACTCTGATCGAGGCCATCATCCTGGTCGTGATCGTGATGTATCTCTTCCTTCAGAACTGGAGAGCGACGTTGATCCCGGCAGTTGCCGTGCCGGTGGTGTTGCTGGGCACCTTTGCAGTTCTCAAGTTAACGGGATTCACGCTCAACATGCTGACCATGTTCGGCTTGGTGCTGGCAATCGGCCTGCTGGTCGATGACGCCATCGTTGTGGTCGAGAACGTGGAGCGAGTGATGCGGGAGGACGGAACAGACGCCCGCACCGCCACCATCAAGTCGATGTCCCAGATCACGGGTGCTCTGGTCGGCGTGGCGCTGGTTCTGTCCGCAGTGTTCATCCCGATGGCATTCTTCGGAGGCTCTACCGGCGTGATTTACCGGCAGTTCTCCATCACCATCGTGACGGCCATGCTCCTGTCGGTCACCGTGGCCTTGTCTCTGTCACCGGCTCTCTGCGCATCGATTCTGAAGCCGGTCTCGGACAGCCACCACTTTGGGAAGAAAGGTTTCTTCGGGGCCTTTAACCGTGGCTTTGAAAAGGTGTCCAATGACTGCCGGCGCCTTGTTCTGTGGACGCACAATCATCTTTGGATGACTCTCGGCGTCTACGCCCTGATCTGGATTGGGGTCGTGGTCGGCTTTATGAAGCTGCCTGGCTCTTTTGTTCCGGAAGAGGACCAGGGGACGATGATGTTTACCGTTCAGACGCCTGCGGGAAGTGCTCAGGAGCGCGTGCAGGAAGCTGAAAAGCAGATCCGCGATTACTTCTTCTCCAAGGAAAAGAAGTATACGGATTCGGTTTTCGACGTGGCCGGCTTCTCTCTGGCCGGCGGCGGCCAGAACATGGGACTGGGCTTCGTGAAGCTCAAGGACTGGGCCGAGAGAACGGGCAAAGGGTCTGATCCCCAGTCCATCGCTCTGCGGGCCAATATCGCCATGTCCAAGTACAAAGACGCCCGCATCGTGTTTTTCCCGCCGCCCGCCATTCCTGAGCTGGGCATTGCGGACGGTTTCGATATGTATATCGAAGACCGGTCGGGTCAGGGGCACGAAAAGCTGATGCAGGTTCGCAACCAGTTCCTCGCGATGGCGAATAAGGATCCGCGCCTGAGCCTGGTTCGTCCGAACGGCATGGAGGACACGCCGCAGTACAAGCTGGAGATGGATCGTGAAAAACTCCAATCCTACGGTATCACGCTGAGCAACGCCAACACGGACCTCAGCACGATCTGGGGTGGAACGTACGTCAACCTGTTTATTGACCGCGAGCGCGTGAAGCGCGTTTACGTTCAGGCCGATCCCCATTTCCGCATGACCCCGGATGACCTGAAGCAGTGGTATGTCCGCAACTCTTCCGGCGAACTCGTGCCCTTCTCCGGTTTCTCCACCGGCAGCTGGACATTCGGTTCCCCGAGACTGGAGAGGTTTAACGCCAACGCAGCTGTCAACATCCAGGGCAACGCGGCCCCGGGAGTCTCCTCCGGTACGGCCATGGACGCCGTGGAGGAAATCGCCAAGAAGCTGCCCGCAGGATATGCCATCGAATGGAATGGCGTGTCTTATCAGGAACGCATGGCCAGCCAGGCTGCGGCGCCCCTGTACGCGCTGTCCCTGCTGGTGGTGTTCCTCTGCCTGGCGGCTCTGTACGAGTCCTGGACGATCCCGATCTCCATTCTGCTGGTCGTGCCGACAGGCGTGCTGGGTGCATTGGCGATGACGGGGCTGCTGGGAGGCCACAACGACGTGTACTTCCAGGTCGGCATGCTTACGACGATCGGCCTCGTTTCCAAGAACGCCATTCTGATTGTCGAGTTTGCGAAGATGCTCTATGACGCCGGGGAAGATCTGATTACCGCTTCTCTGGATGCCGTAAAGCTCCGCTTCCGCCCGATCGTCATGACTTCGCTTGCCTTCGGGCTGGGCGTTGTTCCGCTGGTCCTGGCGCATGGAGCCGGAGCCGGCGCGCAGAACGCGATCGGCATGGCCGTTCTTGGCGGCATCATTACGGGCACTATTCTGTGCGTGTGCCTGGTGCCCATGTTCTATGTGCAGGTGAACCGCATCTTCAGGACTAAGCGCCGCCAGCTGCCCGACGATAAGGGCGCTGCGGTCTGAGTGGGATGTTGAAAATGAAAAAGAAAACTGTATACGTCTCCCGCCGTGCCTTTTTGGGCTTAGGCGCAGTGTCCTCGGCATTGCTGCTTTCAGGGTGCGTCAACCTGGCGCCGGCTTATAAACAGCCTGCTGCGCCGGCTGAGACCACTGGACGCTGGGCCGTGGATCCTGCGGCGGCCGGTGTCAAGCAGGCTGAGCTCGTGGTTTGGGAGCAGTTTTTCCTGGACGAAAGGCTGAAGAAAGTCATACGCATGGCTCTGGACAACAACAGGGACCTGCGCAGGGCCATGCTCGAGGTCGAGAGGCTGCGGGCGCTCTATCGCGTGTCGCGGGCAGATCTATTCCCGTCCGTGTCCGCGACGGCTTCCGGCAGTCACGCCAGGTCCTCCGTGGATACGCTCACTCCCGGAGCCTCGCGGATTTCCCATGTCTATGCGGCGGATCTCGCGATGTCCTCCTACGAGATCGACTTTTTCGGACGCATACGCAATCTGAATGAACAGGCGCTGCAGGCTTATCTGGCCGGAGAGGACGCGCATCGGAGTGCCCAGAACACCCTCATCGCGGAAGTGGCCACGATGTGGCTGTCAATCGGGGCGGATCATGCCGCGCTTGATCTGGCCAATACAACGCTTCGCAGTCAGCAGCAGACTTACTCCTTGGTGGAAAAGAGCTACCAGTCTGGTACGGCCAACAAGCTCGAACTGTCTCAGTCCCAGCAGACGGTGGCCTCTGCCAAGGCCTCGGTGCAGGTTGCTCAGAATAGCCTGACCCAGGACGAAAACGCGCTGCGCCTGCTTGTGGGAGCGGAGGTGCCTCAGGAGCTTCTGCCGCGGCAGATTTCTTTGAAGGCTACGCTTCCTGCTTCGCTTCCCGCGGGGCTGCCCTCCGAGGTGCTGCTGCGCAGGCCCGACATAGCCGAGGCCGAGCGCAACCTCCGTTCAGCCAATGCGAGCATCGGGGTGGCGCGGGCCGCTTTCTTCCCGAGAGTCGCTCTGACGGGAGCCATAGGAACTGCCTCTACGGATCTTTCTGATCTCTTCAGCGGCGGCCGGGGCACATGGTCTTTCGCGCCGACGGTTTCCCTGCCTATTTTCCAGGGCGGGGCGAACGTAGCCAATCTTGAGGCTGCGAAGGTTTACCAGAAGGAAATGGTGGCGGCCTATGAAAAGGCGATTCAGTCGGCCTTCCGGGAAGTGAATGATGCTCTGTCTACGGAAAGCACGGTGACCAAGCGGCTGGCGGCTCAGGATGAGCTCGTCAAAGCCTCAGAAACGGCCTACGATCTTGCCATGACCAGATACAAGCATGGCGTTGACAATTTCCTTTCGGTTCTGGATGCCCAGAGAACGATGGTGGCTGCTCAGCAGACTCAGATTCAGACACAGCTGTCCCGCGCAGCCAGCCTTGTGACGCTCTACAAGGTGCTGGGCGGAGGGCAGGAGATAGAGAATCCGGTCCGCGGGGGCAACAAGGCATCATGAAGGAAGGAGTCAAACGCAGAGGCTCCAAAGCGGCGCAGAGGAGGGAGGAGATTCTGGATGCCGCCCTTCTCTGTTTCCGCGAAAAAGGATTCCACGCGGCCAGCATGAGCTCCGTTGCCAAGGCCTTTGGAATGAGCGCGGGGCACATCTACAACTACTTCAACAGCAAGGAAGATATCATCGGGGCCCTGGTGGCCCGATGGCTGAAGCAGTACATCAGCGAGACTCTGATAGTTGCAGAGAAAGACCCTGAGATCCAGAAGGAAAGACTCTACAAAATCGTCTACAGGGAACTTGATAAAAGAATCAACAGCGGCGATAAGGCTCTGCTGTTTGAAATAGCCGCCGAGAGCCTGCGCAACGAAAAAATCGCCCGGATCATCAGGAGCGCAGAGCAGGAAGCCGCCAAGTATCTGACTCAGCAGGCGCTGGAGCGCTATCAGGCCCTGAACCGCGAACCGCCTAAGGATTTGGTCTACAGGCTTGCCGTTGGAAACGCCATTTTCAACGGCCTTTGCTTTTTGTCCATTTCCAGATCGGATCTTTCCCTTGAGGCCCTGACGCCGATTGTCGTCCAACTGCTGATGAACCTAGACGGTTTTCCCATCGTAGCCGCAGAGGGCTCAGGCTCGGGGCATTCCCCTTCACCGTCCGGCAAAGGGGAATGAAGGCTCCGCGGCGGGAAAGGGATCTCCCGCCGGGAGCGTGCCGGCTCCTCCCTTACTTGGCCTGCAGCTCAATCGGGACGAAGATCCTGCTCTTGTTTCTCTGGATGAGAAGCGCAATCTGCTTGCGTCCCTTGAGAGCCTTGGAAAGGTCTCCGTTGGTCTTAACCGGGGTTCCGTTTACGGACACGATGATGTCCCCCGGACGAATCCCGGCTTTCGCAGCCGCGCCTTCAGCCTGTGCGATCAGAAGACCGGAAGTGCCGGCTCTCTTTGCTTCCTTAGCCGTCAGCGGGCGAACGGTAACGCCGAGTCTGCCCTGGGATTCCTGTTTTACCGCGCCCTGAGAGTCGTCGCTGTCCGAGCCTTTAGCCGCATGTGCACTTTCCGTCGAGCTCCCGATGGTGACAGGAATGCTGATCTGCTTCTTATCGCGCAGAACGGTCAGCTCGATGCGGGTGCCAGGCTTTGTAAACGAGATCAGCCTCGGTACGTCGCTGAAGCTCTTGATTTTTTCTCCGTTGACGGCAGTGATGATGTCCCCAGGCTTCAGGCCGGAGTTTGCGGCGGGGCCGTTGGCCTCAACCTGAGCGATGACGGCTCCTTTGGTTTCCTCAGGAAGTCCGAAGCTCTTTGCCAGTTCCGGCGACAGCTGCTGCACCATGACCCCGAGACGGCCGCGGGTTACTTTCCCGTTTTTGATGATCTGGTCTTTGACCTGGCTCGCAATGTTGATCGGGATCGCGAAGGAAAGGCCCATTGATCCGCCGGAAGTCGAGAAAATCTGCGAGTTGATGCCGATCACTTCGCCGTTCATGTTGAACAGCGGACCACCGGAGTTGCCCGGGTTGATGGCGACGTCCGTCTGTATGAACGGGACGATGTTTTCCTCAATGTTGCGGGATTTGGCAGAAACGATGCCCGCCGTGACGGAGTTGGTAAGGCCGAACGGACTGCCGATGGCCGCCACCCATTCGCCGACCTTGACATTGTCGCTGTTGCCGAGGCGGACGACAGGAAGCCCCTTAGCGTCAATTTTCACGACAGCAATATCCGTCTGTTCGTCGTAGCCGAGGACCTTGCCTTTGAATTCCCGGTCATCGGTCAGCCGGACGATGATCTCGTCGGCATCGCTCACCACATGCGCATTGGTGAGAATCAGGCCGTCAGAGCTGATGATAAAGCCAGATCCAGTGCCCCGCTGCTCAGGGACGGTGCGCTCTCCCCCGCCGAAGAAGGGGAAGCCGAAGCGCCTGAAGATTTCTGCCTGGTCATCCGGGATATTGTTGAACAGGCCGTTGACTTTTTCCTTGTGCGCCTTCTTGACCATGGAAATGTTCACAACAGCCTTGCCGTAGTGATCCACGAGGACCGTAAAGTCCGGCAGCTTCTGCTGATTGATGATGGGGCCGGGGGCGGCAGCCGAAGGTGAGGCGGCGTTTTTTGCATTGGCCGTGAAGACTCCGCCTGCGAACGCGGCCACAATGGCTGCCGTAACCAGGGCGGGTTTCATGAATTTGGAAGAAAACAACGTGAATCTCCTCGAAAAATGAGCGCGCAGGCCCTCTGGGCAACGCCTGCAGATAGCCATAAAGATAATGGAAAACGATATATCTGCGTTTATCAGTTTGTGTTCGAGTTGTGACTGTCCCCCCGGCTTTGTAACAAAAATTTGTCATCAGCGGGGGTATCCGGCCGAGGAAGCCGGATTTCCATGGTCGTGCCGCGGCCGTCCAGCCCGTCGAGCACCCTGATGCTGCCGTGATGGATGTCGACGATGCGCCTGACAATGGCAAGGCCCAGCCCGGTGCCTGATGTGTGGGTGCCAAGGGCTCTGTAGAAGCGTTCAAACACGCGGCTGCGGTCTTTTTCCGGAATTCCTGGTCCATTGTCTGAGACGCGGATCAGCACCCCATGTGCATCCGAAGATGCGGAGAGTTCAATTCGCCCGTTTTCAGGCGTGTACTTGATGGCATTGTCGGTGAGGTTGGTCACCATGAGATGCAGGGCGTCGGGCATCCCCAGAACTGTGAGGCTCGGGGAGGAGGACGAGACAGTGATGTTTTTCTGCCGTGCGATGGGCTGCATTTCACTGGCGATCGCGCAGAGCATTTCATCCACTCGAACGGAAGACTGCGGGTGCTGAACGGAATCTGGGTCAAGGCGCGCGATTGTGAGCAGCTGCTCGATCAGATGGGTCGCCCGGGCAATGCCCTCATCAAGCCGCAGAAAGTACTTCATGCGCTTTTCGTCCGAGTCGGCTTTCCGGGCGAGCTGCGCCTGCAGCTTGATCGCAGTGAGCGGTGTCCGCAGCTCATGGGCAGCATCGGCGGCGAAGCGCTTCTGCGCATCAAGACTCACAGAGAGGCGCTTCAGCAGGCGGTTGAGCTCTTCCACCAGGGAACGCAGCTCTTCGGGCAGGCCCTCGGTCGGGAGAGGCGTGAGCGAAGAGGGGGATCGCTGGGCCACGGAGCGGGCGGTTCTGTCCAGCGGGGCGAGTCCCTGGCCCACAATGAGCCAGATCAGAATGGCGGAGATGGGGACGGCGAAAAGGAAAGGCTGAAGAATGCGCAGCGACGACATGGCTGCGAGGCTCGTGCGGACCCGTACGGGCTGGCCTGCCTCGATGATTTCAGTGCCCGACGGCATGGTGTAGACACGCCAGTCGCTTCCTGCGAGATTCAGAGTGGAAAATCCTTCCTTTTCGAGAATCGGAAAAGGTTCTGTTTTGTCCGACAGAAAAAGCCTGTTGCTGGCCGAGTCGTAGATCTGCAGGCGGACCTGGTGCTCCGGGTTGCTGCCGACCAGCGTGACTTGCGAGGGGGAGAGACTTCCTCTTCTGGCCATGGCGCTGGCAGTCTGCTGCAGCTCGCGGTCGAGCAGGCGGTCAAACTCCTCCTCCGCAGAGTGCAGAGCCGCCCATCCCGCAATGAATCCGCCAACCAGCTGGACAAAAATCAGCGTGAAAAGGAGCCGTGTTCTGATGGAGCCCATGGCAGGTTATGTTTCGAGCAGATAGCCAACGCCCCGCACTGTCTTGATGGCATCCTCAGAAAGTTTCTTCCTTAAGTGGTGGATGTGGACTTCTATGGCATTGGAGCCGACGGCGGAATCCCAGTTGTACAGGTTTTCCTCAAGCTTCGAGCGGGGCTGCACGACGCCTGGTCGCTCCGCCAGGGCCTCAAGAAGCGCATACTCCTTGGCAGAGAGGATAACCGGTTTGCCCTCGTAGAAGACTTCGCGCGTTGCCGGCCGGATCTGAAGCTTGCCTCGCGTTATGACGGGTTCAGCCCGGCCGCTGGCCCTGCGTGACAAGGCGCGGATTCTTGCGGAAAGTTCTTCAAGGTCAAAAGGTTTGATCAGGTAGTCATCCGCCCCGGAGTCCAGTCCTTTTATTTTGTCGTCCAGCGTGTCCCGGGCTGTCGTTACGAGTACGGGAAGGTCGTTTTTCAGGCGGCGGATTTCCTTGAGCAGATCAAGTCCGTCCATCCCTGGCAGGCCCAGATCCAGGATAACCATGGAAAAACCCGTGGTTTTGAGGGCGAGCAGGGCAGAGTCGCCGTCCTGCAGCCAGTCAACGGCATAGCCCTCGCCCTGCAGCCAGTCGGAAACACTCTCACCGATCATAGGATCGTCTTCGACCAGTAAAATTCGCATGCGGTCAGTCCCCGGAAAAAAATTTTTCCCATTCATGCCAAAGGATATAGCGAAGACAGGGAAAAAGCACGGCCAGCAGCAGAAGAAAACCCGGCAGACGGTTCCAGACAGAAACCCTGCTTGCGGTCCAGTATTCCGCGGCCGCGCAGAAAACCGCGCCCGCCGCACAGACAAAGGCCGTCCAAAGCAGACACCCGAATAAACACAGGGCTGCGAAACGGCCGGCAGAGAGCCGCTTCGCGAAGCCGGCGCGCATTGGAAAACTCGATTTCGGCAGCGGCAGCACGCGATAGAAAAGCAGCCCCGGCAGTCTCCTGGGAAGCCCGATGCGATGCGTGCGCAGCAGGGGTGAAACCCGGCCTGGCCAAGGCAGGGGCCAGCCGAGGTGCCTTCTGCCCGCGAAAAACCAGAACAGATCCGAGAGAACAGCGGCGGCAAAGATCACGCAGGCGGTCTGGACGGGAGGAAGGATGCCCGAGGCCGCCAGAAAGGCAGCGAGCACGGCCAGGGTTTCTCCGCCGAGCAGAACGGCCAGGCCTGCGGCCGGCAGGCCCCAGGCCGCGGCGGCGCTCAGAACGGACATGGCGGGCAGCAGTTGGGAAAATGAAAGCATATGCTCGGAAACGTTTGCAGGATAGATCCTTGCCAGAGCAGACTTGCGGCGGCAGGCGGATTTTCTGCCAGACTGCCGCAGACCGATGCCGGGATTTTATCAGCAGGGCGGGTGCGCTCTGACCGCAGCGGGCTTCTGGACCGGTCCGGTTGGTGATAACCTTAAAGACTTGTACTCCGGGTGGCTGGTTATGGCTTTAGGTTCAACAATTTATAAAGTGGAGCTGGACATCTCTGATCTGGATCGCAGTTATTATGCGAGCCATTCCCTCACTGTGGCCCGGCATCCCTCAGAAACGGAGAGCCGCCTGATGCTGCGTCTCCTCGCCTTCAGCCTGTGGGGGAGCCCGACGCTGCGCTTCATCGACGGGCTGTCGAGGGACGGCGAGCCCGCACTCATGGACGTCGACGACACGGGATGGATCAGCCGCTGGATCGAGCTGGGCGTGCCCGCCGTGAAGCTCGTCAGAAAGGCGGCCGGCAGAAGCTCAAAGGTCATCGTTCTGTCCTATGGGGAGAGTCGGATCAGCCAGTGGTGGCAGTCCGGCCGCGCGGATTTTGAAAAAGTGGGGCGCCTGGGCGTCTACTGGATTTCCGATGACGAGCTCGCGGCCCTTGCCGGGCTGTGCGGACGGCATATGCGGCTGGCTGTGACGGTCCAGGATAAGATCGCATACGTCGCCGATGCGCTCGGGCACAACATCGAAATCGATGTGAGAACCCTGAAAGCCCCTCGGGCCGACTGAGGACTGCTACATGTCGCAGGCCTTCAGGGGCGCCCTGAGCTGTGCGCGGACATTGTCCATCCCCGAATAGAAGGCCTTCAGCATCACGAGGCCGAGGAACTTGCCTCTCTTGGTCACGATCAGCCGGTCAGGGTCCTGAGGATCCTGCCTGATCGCGCCGATCAGGCGCAGGCCGGTCATTTCCTTAAAAAGCGCGGTATCCAGGCTGACGCCATGGACTTCGCGGAAATATTTTCTGCTCAGCCTTCCTGCGAATACGCTCAGCATGAGCCTGTACTGGAGGATCTGATGCTTGGTGAAAATTCTGCGGCGCTCCGTGCCCATCAGTCCGGACTGAATGCGCTGGGCGTACCTGCTCAGGCTGAATGTGTTGACGTAAAGAGCATTGCCGAGGAATGAGAATGATCCGGAGCCGATTCCGAGGTATTCGTCATGGTCAATGACGTACTCATCGATGCCCTCGTCGTTGGTCCTGCCGAAAGTCCATGACGTGAGCTGGCGGTAATGCTTTCCCAGAGTGTTCAAAATGGTGTCGTACTGCTGCGACAGCTCCTGGCCCTTGGCCGCAATGACTCCCTTGACGCTGCGGCGGGTCTGGCTGGTGACCATGAGGGGGTAGGTTGTAACCTGGCGGGGGTTGAGCTGGCGGATAAGCTCCATGTCGCGGGCGATCATGTCGAGGGACTGGCCCCGGAAGCCGAACATCATGTCGACGTTGCAGGTTGGGAACAGGTCCTGGCAGGCGGCGATTCGGTCGTAGATTTCAGCGCCGGTTCCGAACTTGTCGCGTTCGGTAAGACGAAGGATGCCGTCGTCGAAGCTCTGCACGCCGATGGACATGCGGTCGACCAGCCCCTTGAGGTTTTTGAAGCTGGGGCTGGCGATTTCCTTGGGGTCTGTCTCGCAGGAAACCTCCTTGATGCCGGGGAACAGCTTCCTCGCCAGTTCGAGCGTCCTGATCAGTTCGTCTTCCAGAATGGTGGTCGTGCCGCCCCCCACGTAAACGGACTGGAAATCGTAGCCCAGGTCCTTGGCCATCTGCATCTCGGCCCGGAGGTTTTTGAAATATTCCCGGGCCTTGTATTCCTTGAACAGGAATCGATGGAAGGTGCAGTAGGTGCACAGCGTATGGCAGAAAGGCACGTGCATGTAAAGCAGGTACCGGTGCCCTTCCTGAGGAGCGGGCGGCGTCTTGAGCACCACCGGGTCCACAGAAAGTCCCCTGTCGATGTAAAACTGCATGATCCGGTCTGTCAGGTGGACCTGCCAGTCCGGCATGATGTGCTGGCCGTGAGTGAACGAAAGAGGCTGCTCGGTGTCAATTGGCATGGGTATCAGAAAAAAACAGGCGTGTCAGGAGCGTGTGATCGGCAAAGAGGGTATTTTTAATACATCTTTTTGATCGCTTCCGCAAACTTTGTGCTCAGCGGGCCGCGCTTGAGCTTCAGCGTGGGGGTGAGCAGCCCGTTGTCGATGGTCCACGGCCCAAGGCTGAGCGTGACGGCGCGGGGGAGAGAGTAGTGCGGGAAGCTTGCGGCCGCTGCCTTGGCGCGCTTCAGGGCGGCTTGTCTCGCCGGCGCCGCGGAGAGGCTTTCCGGATCGCGGGGGTCGAGCTTCAGGCTGCGTGCGAGCTTCTCCCATTCCTCGGGGTTCAGAACGGCGATAAGCGAAATGTAGGGCTTGTTTTCGCCGACGACGAAGGTCTGAGAGAAAAGGGGATCGGTTTCAATGGCGGACTCAAGGTCGACGGGAGGCACCTTCTCGCCTGTCGAGGTGACGATGATTTCTTTGATTCGGCCCTTGATGTACAGATGGCCGTCCTCCGAGATCGTCCCTACGTCTCCGGTCTTCAGCCAGCCGTCGGCAGTGAAGGCGTCCCTGGTGGCGTCGGGCCGGTTCCAGTATCCCCGCATGACGCTTGGTCCCTTGACCTGTATTTCATCGCCCTCGCCCAGGCGCACCTGCACGGAAGCGTATGGATGGCCCACGGTCCGGGGCTGGTTGTCCTGCAGGTTATTGCCGGCGATCACCGGCGAGGTCTCCGTCATGCCGTAGCCCTGAATGACGGACATCCCCAGCCCGCAGAAAACCTTGGCAACCTTCTGGCTGATGGCAGCCCCGCCGGAAATGGCCACGCGGAGCCGGCCGCCGAACTGATCCAGCAGCATTTGGGAAACGCGCCTTGTGAGCGTCCTGCTCACTATCGGATCGAGGAATTCACGCGGGCTGTGCTCAACCGGCAGGCGGTTTTTGCGGCAGAACTTTCTCCAGCCGACTTCAACGGCCCAGTCGAATAGCTTTTGCGCAAAGGGGCCCTTCTTGGTCAGAACGGCCTGAATCTTCGCGTAGGTCCGTTCGTAGATGCGGGGAACAGAGATGATGACGGTGGGCTTTACAACCTTAAAGTCCTCGGCCAGCAGCATGATGGAGCGGTTGTAGACCACCGTACAGCCCATGCCGAGGGGCAGATAGTATCCCAGGGTCCTTTCAAACGTGTGGGAAAGGGGCAGGAAGGACAAGAACACATCGCCCGCTACGGGGGTGAGGCAGTCGGTAGTGTCAACCACGTTGGTCAGGAAGTTTCTGTGGGTAAGCATGACCCCCTTGGGCCTTCCTGTAGTGCCTGATGTGTAGACGATGGCGCCGAGATCTTCCGGTTCTGGCGACTCCGTCAGGGCTGAGTCAGGAATGCCGGCCCCGTCCTTGAGCCACTGCTCGAGGGTGTGCAGGCGCACGCCGGAGCCGGAACCGGCGGGCAGCTGCGTTTCTTCCGTGAAGACGACGTGCTTGAGGTCCGGCATTGGGATCTGCTTGGCGGCTATCGCCTGCCAGCGGCTCAGCTTGCTGGTGATGAGAACCGAGGACTGAGAGTCTATCAGGATGAAGGCGCAGGCCCCTGGAGTGTCGATGGCATGCAGCGGCACCGGGGTGAGGGCGTTGGAGAGAGCGCCCTGGTCAGCGCAGACAGCATCGATTCCGTTCGGCAGCAGGATGGCGACCCTGGCGCACCGCGCAAGCCCGAGCGCCGCGTAGGCCCGGCGCCATGCGAGGATCCGGTCGGCGAGCTGCCGGTAGCTGTAGCTGTTCCATTTGCCGGCCGTGCGGTCGTACTGCCGCAGCGCCTCGTCATCGGGTGCAACTTTGAGCCGGTTGTTGATCAGGTCCGGTAAAACCCTTGCGGTTTTCAGCAGCGCAATTCGATCCGCAGTCGTGTTGCTCACTTTTTTCGTCCTTCAAAAAGCAGGGAAAACTCGCCCGAAAGCACTGGACGGGGCTAGGAGTTTTCCTCTGCCGCCTTCTTCTTGCCCTCAAGCTCTTCCCAGCGCGCATACTTGCGCTCCAGGATTTTCGGCAGTTCATCGAGCCTGACGCGGTCCGCCTTGATCTGCTCCACGGGGCTGCGGTGATAGCCCGGGTCAGCCATGGCTGCTATAAGTTTTTCCTGTTCCTGCTCAAGAGCCTCTATATCCCCTGGCAGCGACTCCAGCTCCTTGCCTTCCCTGTAAGTGAGGCGGAGGGCTTTTTTCCGCGCGGGCCGTGCCGGGAGGACGGGAGCTTTTTTCTCAGCCGGCTCTGGATTTGCAGGAACCGGCCGACGGTATTTTAACCAATCGGTGTAGCCGCCGACGTACTCATGCCACACGCCGCCGCCCTCCGCTGCCAGGACCTGGGTGACGGTGTTGTCGAGGAAGCGGCGGTCATGCGAGACGAGGATCAGGGTGCCAGAGAAGTCGGCGAGCGTCTGCTCCAGAATCTCGAGCGAATCTATGTCCAGGTCGTTTGTGGGCTCGTCGAGCACCAGCAGGTTGGCGGGCAGCGCGAAAAGCCGGGCCAGCAGGAGGCGGTTCCTCTCCCCGCCCGACAGGGCGGACACGGGGGAGTCTGCTCGCCTCGGGGAGAAAAGAAAATCGGCCAGGTAGCTTTTGACATGCTTCCTGACTCCGCCGATCTCAACCCATTCGCTGCCGGGGGCGATCGTATCGGCCACAGTTTTGTTCAGGTCAAGCTGGGCGCGCAGCTGGTCGAAATAGGCAATATGCAGGTTGGTTCCCAGCCTGACCGTTCCCTGATCGGGCGGAAGCTGCCCGAGAAGAATCTTGATGAGGGTGCTTTTCCCGGCCCCGTTCGGCCCTACGAGTCCGAGCCGGTCCCCTCTCATCAGCCGGAAATTCAGTCCTTTGATTACCTGCCTGCCGCCAAAGGACTTTGAAATCCCCCGCAGCTCGGCCACCAGCCGTCCGCTTTTCTCTCCAGAGTCGATCGACATGGTCACCCGCCCCATGCGCTCGCGCCGGGCCTCGCGCTCTCTGCGGAGCCGCTCGAGGCGCCTCACCCGCCCTTCGTTTCTCGTCCTTCGGGCTTCGATGCCCCGGCGAATCCAGACCTCTTCCTGTCTCCAGAATTTGTCGAACTTCCGGTTGGACGTCTCCTCGATGCTGAGCTCGTAGCTTTTATGCTGCTCGTAAGCCGCAAAATTGCCGGGATAGGATCTCAGGATCCCCCGGTCGAGCTCCACGATCCTCGTGGAGACATCGTCGAGAAACGCCCGGTCATGGGTGATCACGACGAGGGCCCGGTTGTTTCTGCAGGTTTCCTTGATGAGGCTTTCCAGCATGAGAATGCCGTCGATGTCGAGGTGGTTGGTCGGCTCGTCGAGCAGCAGAAGATCCGGGGACTGAGCAAAGGCAAGGGCGATGGCTGCTTTTTTCCTCTCTCCGCCGGAGGCCCTGGCCGGATCGATGTCCGGGTTCACCTTAAGCTTTTGCAGGAAGGCATCCAGCGAGGCGACCTGCTGCCAGTAGGTTCGGGAGTCCTCCTCATCAAAATGGGCGCGCAGGATCAGGCTTTCCTTGAGCGTAGGGGCCGCAGGAAGGTCGGGTTCCTGGGGCAGCCGGACGATTCTCAGGCCGTCTTTGGTCTGCTTTTCTCCGTCGTCGAGCCTGATTTCTCCGGCCAGGGCCTGGAGCAGGGAGCTTTTCCCCGTTCCATTGCGCCCGATCAGCCCGATCCTTTCCCCTTCGGCGATGGAAAGCTCCGCATTGTCGAGAAGAGGGACGTCACCATAGGCCAGAGAGGCTTTTCTTAGCGTAAGAAGTGTGTTCGGCATCTAAGACAAAGAGATGGAATTGACAACAGGGACCATTGTAGGGGCAAAATCCAAATGGCTTAAGATCTTGCCCTGAGCGCAGGCAGTCTTTCTGCACAAGGAGGGGATTTTCGATGGCACAACCGCTGGAATCATGGAAGGGCAGGGATCTTGTTGACATCTCCGGAGTGGGCGGGCAGGCCTTCCCCGAAGGAGCCCTCTACATTGTGGGGCTGCCTATTGGGAACTCGGCTGATATCACGATCCGGGCGCTCTGGGTGCTCGCGCTGGCCGACTTTATCGCGGCTGAGGATACCCGCCAGACCCAGAAAATTCTGATGAAATACGGCATCACCACCCCGGAAATTTCAGTGCGCGAGTTCAATGAGGTGACGGGGGCGCAGCGCATCATCGACAGCCTCAGAGAGGGGCGCAGGGTCGCGTTGGTCACAGATGCAGGGACTCCTGCGGTTTCGGACCCGGGGGCTCTGGTCGCCCGTATTGTGCTCGACGCGGGCTTTCGCGTCATTCCGATTCCCGGGGCGAGCGCAGTGATCACGGCGCTTTCAGGCTCCGGGCTTCAGGCGAAAACCTTCACTTTCGTCGGTTTCGTTCCTCCGCAGGCCAAGGCGAGGAAGGAGGCCTTGCAGCATTTCGCCCGCAGGGGGGACGCTTTTGTGCTGTATGAGGCGCCTCACCGCATCACGAATCTGCTGAAGGATCTGGCGGAGTGCCTCGAGCCGCAGCGCAGGGTCGTTGTGGCCCGGGAGATTACGAAGAAATTCGAGTCTTTTGCGACAATTCCAGCTTCAGGGCTGGCGGCTTGGGCGCAGGAGCACGAGCCGCGCGGGGAGTATGTTGTCCTCGTTGATCAGGCAGAGAAAAAGCCCGAAGGTCTGGACGAACGCTCCGCCGCGTGGGCCGCGGCAATCGCCGAGGCGCTTCCCTTGTCGAAGGCCGCCTCAATCGTCTCGAAAGTGACCGGCGTGGCTCGCGAGCAGGCCTATAAGACGCTCTGCGAGCTCAAACAGAAGCGAGACTGAAGCGCCTGTGGGACGGCAGGACGAGATGATACGGCTGCTTCGGATCGGGCGGCTCAGGGCCTTTCTGCGATCTCGCGGGTTTTGGAGGACTTGATGTCCCTCACGATGCTGTCGAGCATCATGGAAAGCTCTTCGAGCATGTTGGAATTGGTCACCACGCCGACGAGTTTTCCTTCGCCGTCCACGACGGGGAGCCGGCGGATGCCGAATTCACGCATGCGGGCCAGTGCGTCGATGATGTTCTCTTCTCCCTTCGTGACCACTGCCGGGGAGGACATGACTTCTCCCACGCTTGTCGCATCGGCGTCCCGGCCGGTCGCGACGACCTCGATGGCGACGTCGCGGTCCGTGATCATTCCTGTGGGTTCGTTTTTCTCGTTGACGACAACAAGGCTGCCGACATGATGCGAGCGCATGGCCTTGGCGCAGTCGCGGATGGAAACCTGAGCGGTGATGGTTTCCACGGGATGAACCGCGAGATCAATCACTTTCATGGAACGTGCGCGCATGTTCTCTGCCTCTCCAACAGAAAGATAAACAAGCTGGTCAGCCGCCGCGGCGGGGTAAGGAGATCCCGGGCGGCATGGACGATTATTTTAACGCGATTGGGATTTCTCTCCGCTCCTGGAGCGCCGGGGCTTGAGCGGCGGAGTGTCCGGCGCGAGGGCCTTGAAGTTGCTGAAGTCCCATAAGGTGCGATCCATCAGGTGCGAGGGGGTGACCCGCGTCATGCTCATGAAAATGTTGTACAGCCTGTCGCCGTCCTCCCGGTTCCAGCGCTTCATCATTTCCTTGATCTCATGCCGCTTTTTGTTTTCCGCCAGCCCGCAGAGATTTTTGGGGATAAGCGGGTAGCCCTGAAGCCTAGCCCATCGGGCGGTCTCCGATTCACGGACATAGGCGAGGGGCCTGATCACGATGTGACGGCCGTCGTCGCTGCGCAGCACGGGGGGCATTCCTTTGAGTCTGCCGCTGTAAAACATGTTGAGCAGCAGCGTGCTCACGATGTCGTCCATCTGGTGGCCCAGCGCAATTTTTGTGATGCCCAGACGGTCGGCGGCAGAGTAGAGAATGCCTCTCCTGAGCCGAGAGCAGAGCGAACAGATGTGCTGCCCGGTGGGGATGAGTTTCAGAATGGTTTTGTAGGTGTCCTGCCGCTCAATGTGATAAGGGACACCGATTTTTCGAAAGTACTCCGGCAGCAGTTCGTGGGGGAAGCCCGGCATGTTCATGTCAACGTTGATCGCCATGATGTCGAAGTGGATCGGTGCCCGCTTCTGCAGCTTGAGCAGCGTCTCCAGCAGCACGTAGCTGTCCTTGCCGCCGGACATTGCGACCCCGACCTTGTCGCCCTCCGCAATCATGCCGAAGTCGCAGATTGCCTGGCCAGTGAGCCGGACGATCCTTTTTTCAAGCTTTTTGGCCTCAACCGATTTCTTGACTTTCGGGGCGGCCTGTACAACAGTTCCTTTGGAACCGGGCTCTTCCTCCCGGCTCAGCGGGCGGATGGGAATCATTGTGTCCGTCATGGATCACTCCTTTATGTAAAGAGCTTCGACGCCGGCCGCGCGGGCCCCGCGCACGGCGTGCGGCTTGCGGCAGCAGACTCGCGCCGCCTTCACGCCGGGCAGGGCGGCGAGCCGGGCGAGCATTTTTTCAACGGCGCTCTCTACAAGATTGAGGTGGCCGCTCTGAAGGACCTGCCGGGCGATGTCGCAGAGATCGTCATAATTGACGGTATTCTCGATCGCATCGTCCAGGCGGGCTCTCGGAATCCAGACTTCGAGGGTGACCAGGACGGTCTGCGGGCTTTTGATTTCCCTCGGATAAATGCCCAGCCGGGCCTCGACTCTGAGGTCTTCGATGAAAATGCGGATGCATCCCGCGGCGATTTCCGGCAGTGTTGTCATTGCGGTTCTCCGGACAGAACGGTTTCGACGGCCCGCTCGCGCGCGGTGCGGATGGCCTGCGGGATGGCCGACGGATCGGCGGTTTGGGCGACGACATCCCTAGGGACGACGGACTTCGCTGCGGCCGATGCGGCCTCCCACCTGCCTCCCCAGCGGCTGCCCAGGAACCGGGCCGCCACCAACAGGTTCCGAAGCCGTTCTGGGCGCCTAAAAAAATCTGATTTTTCAAATATTTGAACAGCTTGATGCGCAGTCGGAGGGCTCAGAACGCCGGGCAGGCATCTGGAGACCAGATCGGCCATGCCCTGCAGTTCGCCGTTAGTCCTGAGCCCGCGGGCTATGCCGCCGGCGCGATTGCCGCTGCGGCTGAGCAGGATCGTGAAGCGAACGGGCAGGGCTGCGCCGGCTTTGGCGGATTCGTCAAGGCAGTGCAGGATCTCTTCTTCACATTCCAGACCCGGGATGACGCGTTCGAGCGCACCGCAGCGGGAGAGGACGCGGATCATCCGCGAGGGCTTTTTTTCCATCAGTCCCCTGGAAAGTTCGCGCATGACCCTTTCCGGGACCAGAGCGTCGGCTTCTCCGCTGCGGACCATGTCTTCGAGCAGCCTCCAGGTATCCTCCGCAATGCGGAAGTCCGGCAGCCTGGCGCTGAACCGGGCGAGCCGCAGGATGCGCACGGGGTCTTCGCGGAAGGCGGAGCTGACATGCCGGAAGATCCTGTCCCTGATGTCCTTTCTGCCGCCCCACGGATCGATGAAGCGTCCGAGGCTGTCCATAGCGATGGCGTTGATGGTCAGATCCCGCCTCTCCAGATCTTCCTCGAGAGTGACCTCGGGAGAGGCGTGGAATGTGAAGCCATGGTAGCCGGGGCCTGTTTTTCTCTCGGTCCGTGCCAGGGCGTATTCCTCATGAGTTCTGGGATGAAGAAAGACGGGGAAATCTGCTCCCACGGGAAGGAAGCCCTTTTGGACCATGTACTGCGGCGTGGCGCCCACCACTACGAAATCCCGGTCCTGCGGGGTCACGTCATAGCCCTCCTCTTTAAGGAGCAGGTCCCTCACGTATCCGCCGACGATGAAAATCTGAGGTTTCACGGCTGCTCTGCTCCTGCGGGGGAAATGGTCCCGAGTAGTCCGCTCAGGGTTCCGCGGGACTGGGAGGGCTCGAGAATACGCTGATACTCGGCCGTGTTGCCCAGGACTTTCTTGACATAGTCCCTGGTTTCTCTGAAGGGAATGAGCTCCGCGAAAACGGCTCCCTCCATGGGAGCGGAAAGCCTCGCGCGCCATGCGACGGAGCGGCCGGGGCCCGCGTTGTAGCCGGCGGTGGCCAGTATCTTTTGCCCGCTGAATTTATCGTTCAGGAATTTCAGATAGTAGCTGCCGAGCGTGATGTTGGTGGCCGGATCGTCCAGGTTGGCGGGGTCTGATGAAACGCCATACTGTTTCGCCGTCCATTTGGCAGTGGCCGTCAGCAGCTGCATCAGGCCCCGGGCGCCAGCCCCGGAGGACACGGCGGGCATGAACCTGGACTCCTGCCGGATGACGCCGTAGACCCAGGCGGTTGGAACCTGGGCTTCGGAGGCAATGCGCGAAACCATGGCGAGCGACGGAGTAGGGAAGGAAAGCTGCGAGAGGAACACTTCGTCAGAGAGCTTTCCCGCGGTGTTAATCATGCGATCGGCCAGCCCGATGCGCCTTGCGTATTCGGCCGCCGCGGCCAGCTGCCTTTGGTTCGCCCCCCGCAGCGCCCAGTTCCACTCTCTCGAGGCCATGGAATACAGCCGCAGGCGCCGCAGCATGATGGCCCTGATAATGCTGGGGTTCTGCATCCACTGCCTGACGTCTGCCTCGCTGATGCCGGGCTTTGGGAGGCGTTCTCCCGGATAGTCCTGGTTCAGCAGGTCACAGGCGAGCTTTCCGTAATAGCTGTGTTTTTTCGTAAGCGGGGTGAGAATGTCCGCGGCGTCGGCCTTCCGGTCAGTCTCCCAACGAGCCCTTCCAAGCCAGTACTGCCAGCCCTCGTCCCTTTTCCTGGACGGGCTCATGAGGGAAACAGCCCTTTCCACTCCGCCCCAGTCCTTCAGCGCGAGGCTCGAGCGGACGCGCCACTCGGCCACGGCGTCGGGCTGGTACAGGGCGCCGTTCGGCTGCATGGACGCGGCCTTTGAGAAGCTGAGGCGGGCGCTGCCGAAATCTCCGTTCAGGGCCTGGCGGTATCCCAGGAAATTCCACAGCAGATCCAGATCCTGCGCGGAAAGAGGCGCTCCGGACGGCATGGCGGCCAGCGATTCGGCCGCTGCGTCCGGATCCTTGAGCCCTTCCAGAAGGATGGCCGCGATGAAGCTGTCCTTGTCTGGGGCAGGGGTGTCCTCGAGGAATCCCGAGGGATTGGAAAACAGCGAAGACACCTCCCCCGGGTTCAGCTGCGAGTAGGAAGAGGCGATCTGGCGGGCCTTGGTCAGGTTCCGCCCCTGGATCAGGAGAAAAGCGACGGGCCAGGCCTGGCCGGGGCTGCGCTGCAGCACGGCATCGGCCAGCGCAGAGCTGTAGTCGGAGCGCAGGCTCGGGGCGGTGGCGAGCAGCCCGCAGGCTTCGCCCGCACTGCCTTCGCCCTGCTTCAGGCGGAAGACCTCGTTCCAGACCTTGAGGTCGGGTTCTTCCTTGTTCCACTGCAGTGGCGCGTAAAGCTTCTGAAAGACTTCAGAACGGCCCTTGGGCGCGTAAATGCGGGCGAGGTCGGTGCCCAGTCTTTCAGCGACGTATTCGCCCCGGTGGTCCTGGATGAAGGCAAGGGCCTGCTCTAGGGTGATTTCGTCGGCTGGATCAGCCTTCACGGCGTCGTAAAAATTCCAGGCAACGATGTAGTCTGACAGCGGGTAATTCTGAAGCTGGGCGGCGTATGAGGCCTTGTCTTCGGGGGCAAGCGTTCCCGTGCGGCGGCCCGCCATGAAGGCGGCGAAGGCGTCGTCCTGGGCCGTTCTGGGATAGGCCTGGAACAGGAAGTCACCGGAGGGAAAGCCCGAGGCGGGCGAGGCCGGCGCCGTCTGCGGAAACCGGGCGGCCTCAGGCGGCGCGCTCTGGGCGGACGGGCTCGAGGCTGCCAGCAGACAGGCGGAAAAAAGCAGCCCGATATCTTTAAAATTCATTCTTTATTCAGCAAATGTCGAATGCGCGGCGAACAGGGCGGCGGCCGGGACTCCCAGAGCCGCGCCGCCAGCGCGAGCATGGGGATGTTAATGATAAACAAACTGAACGGAAGGAAAGAACTGCGGGCGGAGCTGCTGGAAAGAAGGCGGCAGCTCGTCCTCCAGCACCCAGAACTCGGGACGAGGCTGGCGGAGCACGTCAGGGCGTGGCTTGAGACGCAGGAAGATGTTTTTCTGGTGGGGTTCTACACCCCGATCCACTGCGAGCCGGATCTGCTGCCCGCCTTGTCCGCCTGGGCCTCCCGAAAATCAGGCCGGGGCCTCGCTCTGCCGGTAGTCGGCAAGGGCAAAAGCATGGCCTACTGCCTCTGGCGGCCGGGAGAGGAGCTGGTCGAGGACGTGTTCCACACGAAGGTGCCCAGGGTGAAGCGCCAGGCCTTCCCCGATCTGGTCATCGCTCCCTGCGTCGGATTTACGTCGCAGGGCTTCCGCCTGGGCTACGGGGCCGGCTGCTTCGACCGAATGCTGGAAAATCCTGCCGGTCGACCGAGGACGCTGGCCGTCGCCTATGAGGCGTGCAGAGCGGACGGCCTGTTCGAGCCGGCCGCGCACGACGTCCCGTTTGACTGGGTCGCCACCGAGCTTGGAGTCCGCCCGGTCTCAGGACGCTCCGGCCCGGATCAGTACCGGTAGGAGTCGCTCTTGAAGGGGCCGTTCACCGGCACGCCGATGTAGTCGGCCTGCTCCTGGGTGAGCGTGGACAGCTGAGCGTTGAAACGGGTGAGCTGCAGCCGGGCAACTTTTTCGTCCAGGATTTTCGGAAGCGTGTAGACCGCGACCGGGTACTGGTCCTTTTTGGTGTAGAGCTCGATCTGCGCGAGAACCTGGTTGGCGAAGGAGCTGGACATCACATAGCTCGGGTGACCGGTAGCGCATCCCAGGTTCACGAGGCGCCCCTCGGCGAGAAGGATGATCCGGTTGCCTGACGGCAGCTCGATTTCGTCAACCTGCGGCTTGATGTTGTGCCAGGGGTACTGCCGCATGGACGCGACATCGATCTCCGCATCAAAATGACCGATGTTGCAGACGATGGCTTCGTTTTTCATCCTGAGCATATGCTCGTGGGTGATGACCTTGCAGTTGCCGGTTGCAGTCACAAAAATGTCGGCCTTGTCCGCCGCCCAATCCATGGTCACGACGCGGTAGCCTTCCATAGCCGCCTGCAGCGCGCAGATGGGGTCGACCTCCACGACCCAGACCTGCGCGGCAAGGGCGCGGAGAGCCTGCGCGCAGCCTTTGCCGACGTCTCCGTAGCCCACTACCACTGCGATTTTGCCAGCGATCATGACGTCGGTCGCACGCTTGATGCCGTCGACCAGGGACTCGCGGCAGCCGTAGATGTTGTCGAACTTGCTCTTCGTGACAGAATCGTTGACGTTCATTGCGGGGAACAGCAGCTGCCGGTTCTTTTCAAGCTGGTAGAGCCGGTGGGCGCCTGTGGTGGTTTCCTCGGTCACGCCCCTGATGCGCGACGCCCTTTCCGAATACCAGCGGGGATCGGCCTCGAGGTGCCTGCGGATCGAGGCAAAGAGGACTTTTTCCTCATCGCTCGAGGGGTGGTCGAGCACGGAGCGGTCCTTTTCGGCTGCGCTGCCCAGGTGCATGAGCAGGGTGGCGTCTCCGCCGTCGTCAAGGATCATGTTGGAAAAGCCCCCGTCGGGCCACTCGAAGATCTTGTGGGCGTATTCCCAGTATTCCTCCACCGTCTCGCCTTTTTTGGCGAAAACCGATACGCCGTCGTCGGCTATGGCTGCGGCCGCGTGGTCCTGAGTTGAGAAAATGTTGCAGGAAGTCCACCGGACCTCTGCGCCGAGGTCCAGGAGGGTCTCGATCAGGACCGCCGTCTGGATGGTCATGTGCAGGGAGCCGGAGATGCGCGCGCCCGCCAGGGGCTTGCGGCCCTCGTACTCCTTGCGGATCGCCATGAGGCCGGGCATTTCGGTTTCAGCGATGCGGATTTCGCTGCGGCCCCATTCGACAAGCCCCATATCCGCCACTGAGAATTCGTGGCTGTACTGTTTGGTCATTTTTCGTCCTCTGTTCAGAATCTTCGGAAAAGGCCGCTCAGGCAAGCGAGCTGAATGCGGCGGCGAGCTGTTCGCGGGTGACTCCCTGCGGAATCTTCACCGCTGCGAGAGTGTCCAGGGCCTGAAGGCCGGATTTCTTAAGCTGCGAGACGGCCCTGCCGGCCTCCGCGCCGCTCTTCCAGCCCGCGCTTTCCAGCAGTACGGTTCCGTCGGCGGCCACAAGCTTGAAGCCGAAGGTTCCGTCCTGCTCGCGGTACTGCTTGAAGCCGGCGGACCGGCTCCTGGCAGGTTCCCTGCGGACGCCCAGGGAATGCGCGCTGCCCTTGAACTGGGTAAAGGAGCGCAGTCCTGTGGCCTCAACGAGTTCTGCCACGAACGGGGCTGCAAGCTTCCTCGCTTTGGCGGCGCCGGCCTGAAGGATGTCTTCCATCACGGAAGGCTCGCTGATGAATTTCTCGTAGCGGGGGCGCATCGGGCCGATTTCCCCCTCGATCTGATTGAAAAGCCGGTTTTTTGCCTCTCCCCATCCCAGACCGTCCTTCAGCTCTTCGCGGAAAAGTGCGTACTGTTCGGGGGTGGAGAAGGCTTTGTAGAGCTGCGTCAGGGAGGTGGAGTCCGGGTCCTTAGGCTCGCCGGGCTTGCGATCATCTGTGACGATGCGGCTCACCATTTCCTTGAGAGCTTTCGAGCCGCCTTCGAACAGGGGGATCACGTTGTCGTAGCTCTTGCTCATTTTCCTTCCGTCTGTGCCGGGCAGAAGCTCGAGCGACTCGTCGACAAGCGCGTAGGGCATGTGGAAGAAGGGCTTCCCCTGCGGCGCGTAGGTGTTGTTGAAGCGTGTCGCGATGTCCCTGGCCATTTCGAGGTGCTGGATCTGGTCCTTTCCTACGGGTACGAGATCAGCGTTGAAGATGAGGATGTCGGCCGCCATCAGGATCGGATAGCAGAAAAGCCCCATGGTTGCCTTGGCGTCAGGATCCTCGCCCGCGGCCTCGCTCGTTTCGACGACCGCCTTGTAGGCATGGGCGCGGTTCATCAGGCCCTTGGAGCACGAGCAGGTCAGCAGCCATGCCAGGAGCGTGGTTTCCGGCAGGTCGCTCTGGCGGTAGAAAGTCACTTTTTCGGGATCGAGACCGGCAGCCAGCCATGTGGCGGCAATCTGCAGGCGGGACCTTTCGAGCCGCTCGGGATCCTGGCACTTGATGAGAGCGTGCAGATCCGACAGGAAATAGAAGCAGTCGAGATCCGGATTCCGGCTTTGATTGATGCAGGGCCGCAGGGCTCCAACATAGTTGCCGAGGTGAAGGGTGCCCGAGGGGGTGATTCCAGTTAGAACGCGTTTTTTCATGGAAAGTCCTGAAATGAACGGAACTGACGCAGCCGGCGTCGAAGGATCAGATAAGGCGAAGGCCGGCCTCAAGCGCCGGCCTTCACCAGAAGCGGCTTAAAGTTTAACGGTTAAAGAGCCGCCTTGGACCGAAGGATATCGACCTTATCCGTCTTCTCCCAGGTGAATTCCGGCTCTTCGCGCCCGAAGTGGCCGTAGCAGGCCGTCTTGAAGTAGATCGGGCGCCGGAGGTCCAGCATCTTGATGATGCCGGCGGGACGCAGATCGAAGGTTTCGGCCACGATTCTCGAGATTTCCTCATCCGGGATGCGGCCGGTGCCGAAGGTGCGAACGGTGATGTTCATCGGGCGGGCGACGCCGATTGCGTAGGCCACCTGCACCTGGCAGCGGCTGGCAAGGCCTGCGGCGACGATGTTTTTGGCGACATAGCGGCAGGCGTACGCCGCCGAGCGGTCCACTTTGGTGGGATCCTTGCCGGAGAAGGCTCCGCCGCCGTGCGGGCAGGCGCCGCCGTAGGTGTCGACAATGATCTTGCGCCCGGTAAGGCCGGTGTCGCCCTGCGGGCCGCCCACGACGAAGCGGCCGGTCGGGTTGATGAGGAACTTCGTTTCACCGGTGATCCATTCCTTCGGAAGGACGGGCCGGATGATCTCCTCTATGACGGCCTCCGTAAACTCGGGCTTCATCCTGTTGCCGTCGCTCATTTCCGGGGAGTGCTGGGTCGAAAGGACGACCGTGTCGATGGAGGAGGGGCGCCCGTCCACGTAGCGGAAGGTCAGCTGGCTCTTCGCATCCGGCCGCAGGAACGGCAGCGTCCCGTTCTTGCGGAGAATGGACTGCTGCTGCATAAGCCGGTGCGCATAATAGATCGGGGCCGGCATGAGCGTGTCGGTTTCGTCGCAGGCGTAGCCGAACATCAGGCCCTGGTCGCCGGCGCCGGTTTCAAGGGGGTCGTCGCTCGCGCTGTCCACGCCCTGGCTGATGTCGGCGGACTGCTTGTCGTAGCCGACGAGGACCGAGCAGCCGCGGTGGTCGATTCCGTACTCGGTGTTGTCATACCCGATCGATTTCAGGGTCTGACGGGTGATGCCAATGTAATCGACGTTGGCTGTCGTGGTGATTTCACCGGCAAGAACGACGAGGCCGGTGGCGCACAGCGTCTCTGCCGCAACGCGGGCCATCGGATCCTGCTCGATGACGGCGTCCAGAACGGCATCCGAGATCTGGTCGGCCACCTTGTCAGGATGGCCTTCGCTCACAGATTCAGATGTGAAAAGAAAATTGCTTCCCATTGCATGCTCCATATGTACGGTTCAGCGGGAAAGCGTCCACGCTTGCAGCCGCACCGGGCATGCGCTGACGCTTTAGCGGTATAGATCAAACATCACTTCGCCCCGCAAGTTGTCTTCTTAACTCGGCGAAGTGGCAGAATTATATTCTTTTCCAATTTTTTTGCTTCGGTCCGGCCGGCGGGCGGCGTTTTTGGCTAAAGTATTAGCTTATTGCTTCCCGCGGTCCCGGCCCGCGGCCGATAAAGTGGCGACATGCGCTTTGTGCTCTGGCTTATCTCCGTCATTCCTTTATGCATCCTCCACCCGATAGGCGGTTTTCTGGGGGAGGTGGTCTGGCGCTGCGCTCCGAGATTCCGCCGGAGAATGAACGAAAACCTCAGGCAGGCAGGCTACCAGCCCGAGGCGATGGCCCGCGAGGTGAGCCGGCAGCTGGGAATGCAGGCCATTGAGTCGGGCTGGATATGGAAGCGCCCTCACCGGGAGCTCATGCAGTACGTGAAGGCGACCGAGCAGGCCGACCGCCTCATTGCCGATGCGCTCGCCAGCGGCCGCCCGGTTCTGTTTATGACCCCGCACATCGGCTGCTTTGAAATCACTCCGGTGTGGCTTGCGCAAAGGCACCTTCAGGCCGAAGGGCGCTATATGGCCATCCTGTACCGTACGCCGCGCAAGGCCATTCTCCGCCCGGCGGTGCAAAAGGGCCGGGAGACTCCGGGAATCGTGCCGGCTCCGGCCGATCTCAAGGGCGTTCGGGAGCTGGTGCGCGCCTTCAGGGATGGACAGATCGTGGGTGTTCTTCCCGATCAGGTCCCTTCGAAGGGGGAAGGCGTGTGGGCGGATTTCTGGGGCAGGAAGGCTTATACGATGACGCTGCCGCTCAAATTGGCCCGGCAGTTCAATGCCATCCGAATCGTAGCCTGGGGGCGGCGCGTCCCCGGCAGGGGCTGGGTGATCGACGCGCGCCGCTGGGAGGGAGACCTGACGGGCGACCTGAACAAGGACGCCGCGGCGATGAACAGGGCTCTCGAAGGAGTGATCCGCCGGATTCCGGAACAGTACCTGTGGAGCTACAACCGCTACAAATGCCCCTCGGGGGTGCAGAGGCCGCCGCAGGAAAGTGAGGCTCGCCATGGATAAGTTTTATTTTTACACAGCGAAGCTGTGCATCCGGCTGCTGTGCCTGCTGTCGGGCACTTCCTTGAGGACGCGCGCGGCGCTCGGAAAGCTTTTGGGAAATGTGCTGTGGCTTGCAGTCCCGAAGAGAAGGCATATCGCGCTCACCAACCTGAAGCTGTGCATGCCCGAGCTCTCCGAGAAGCAAAGGCGGGACCTGGCCCGCAGGACTTATGAGAATGCCGGCCGGGCGGCGCTGGATCACGCAGTCTTATGGAAAGGCTCGCGCGAGGAAGTGCAGCGCCTGGTCCGCTTCGAGGGCCTGGAGCTTGTGACAGACCCGGCCAACCGGCCGCTGATCGTTGTCTCGCCGCATTTTCTTGGGCTCGAGGCGGCGGGGATAGCTTTTAATACTTATGTCCGCGGCGTCTCCCTGTATCAGAAGCAGGCCAACGCAGCATGGGACGAAGCCTGCCTGAAGGGCAGGCTTCGCTTCAGCAACCCCGTGCTGATTCCCAAAAGCGGGCATTCGGATCTGAGGCCGGTCATTCGTGCGATGCGCCAGGGTCTTCCCTTTTATTACCTTCCGGACATGGATCACGGCAGGAAGAACTCCGTTTTCGTCCCCTTCTTCGGAGTCCAGGCGGCCACCATTCCCATGGTGTCCCGGCTGGCGAGACTCACCGGGGCAGCCGTTTTGTGGTGCGTGGCCGAGATGACCGCCGAGGGCTACACGGTGCACCTGAAGAGAATGGAAGGGTTCCCGACGCGCGATTACGTGGCGGACACCGCCAGAATCAACCGCGAGCTGGAAGGCTGGATCCGCAGGTTTCCTGATCAGTACCTCTGGACGCACAGAAGGTTTAAAACGAGACCGGAAGGAGAGCCTTCCGTCTATTAACTATGAAAACCCACTTTACAAAAATGCAGGGTGCGGGCAACGACTTCGTCGTCCTCGACTGCACCCGAAGCGCTTTTCATCTGAATGCGGATCAGATCCGCTTTTTGGGCGACCGGCACATGGGCGTCGGCGCTGACCAGATCCTGGTGGTCGAAAAGGCCTCGAGGCCGGACACGGACTTTCGCTATCGGATCTTCAACCAGGACGGGGGCGAAGTCGAGCAGTGCGGGAACGGAGCGCGCTGTTTCGCGAAGTTCGTCTTTGAAAAGGGCCTGACAGACAAGCGCTCCATCCGCGTGGAGACCATGAAGGGCGTCATCGAGCCCAGGCTCTGCGATGACGGCCGCGTCAGGGTGAACATGGGGCTTCCCCGCTTTGAGCCCGATGAGCTGCCGTTTCTCTGCCAGGGCGTATCTCACCTTTCCCGCGGGACGGATACCTTGTGGGAGGTGCGGGCCGGTGGGCAGGACTGCTGGGTCTCCCTGGTTTCCATGGGCAATCCCCACGCCGTCATGGTAGTTGGCGACGTCGATGAAGCCCGTGTGTCCGAGATCGGCCCGGATCTGGAGAACAGCCCCCTTTTCCCCAGGCGCGTAAACGTCGGCTTTCTGCAGCCGCTGAGCCGCTCGAGCGCAAGGCTGCGGGTGTGGGAAAGAGGCGCCGGCGAGACGCTGGCCTGCGGAACCGGCGCCTGCGCGGCAGCCGTGGCGGGAATGCGAAGGGGGCTGTTTGACTCTGCCGTCGAAATCCAGGCCCGCGGCGGGCGCCTCCTCATTGAGTGGCAGGCAGCGGACGGCGAGCCCCGGCCCGTTTATCTCACCGGCCCGGCGGCCATCGTTTTTGAAGGCGAGGTCGATATCCCGGAGGCCGGGCTGCCCGCCAAAGGAGCAAATCATGTTTGAAGTGGTGCTGAAAAAAGGGCGCGAGAAGTCCCTCCTGAAACGTCACCCCTGGGTGTACGAATCCGCCGTGGCGAGGGTTTCCGGAGAACCCCGGCCCGGGGATCTGGTCCGGGTGACGGCGCACGACAGCCGCTTTCTTGCATGGGCCTCCTGGTCTCCTTCTTCTGCCATCCGCGCCCGCTGCTGGTCTTTCCGCGCCGATGACGTGATCGACGAGCGGTGGTTTGAGCAGAAGCTGCGCGCCGCCGTCGGGGCCCGCGCCGATCTGGCCTCAAGGACGACTGCAGTTCGGCTCGTTTTCGGCGAGGCCGATCAGCTGCCGGGACTGATCGTTGACCGGTACGGGGACTATCTGGTCTGCGAGATTCTCTCTGCAGGCATGGAAAGCCGCCGCGGGAAGCTGGCTGAGATGCTCATGGGGATCACAGGCAGCCGCGGCGTGTACGAACGGTCCGATTCCGCTGTGCGGCTCCGCGAGGGGCTGCCCAAACGGGCCGGGTTGCTGTGCGGCGAAGAGCCGCCCCGGGAAATCACCGTGACAGAGGACGGCGTTGAGTACGGCGTAGATGTGCGCATCGGGCACAAAACGGGCTTTTACATTGACCAAAGGGAAAACCGCCTGCTCGCTCAAAGGCTGGCGAAGAACTTTCGGGAAAAGAACGGCAGGGGCCTGAGGGCCTTGAACTGCTTCTGCTACACCGGCGGATTTTCACTTGCCCTCATGAAGGGCGGCGCGGAAAGCGTCACTTCCGTGGACTCTTCCGGGGAGGCTCTGGCGCTTGCCCGCGAAAACGCGGAAAGAAACGGTTTTGACGGACAGTCCCTCTCGTGGGTGGAGGCCGATGTGTTTGATTTTCTGCGCAGGGAGCGAGAGTCCGGCAGGCGCTATGACCTCATTGTCCTCGACCCTCCCAAGTTTGCGTCAAGTCATTATCATGTCGAGCGGGCTGCGAGAGCCTACAAGGACATCAGTCTGAATGGACTCAAGCTTTTGTCCCCAGGCGGTCATCTCCTGACCTTTTCCTGCTCCGGAGCCATCAGCCGCGAACTGTTCCAGAAAATCATCGCCGGTGCCGTTCAGGACGCCGGCGTCGATGCCTGGCTGGCGGGATGGCTTGGAGCAGGGGCCGATCACCCGCTACTGATGACCTACCCCGAGGGCGAGTACCTGAAGGGGCTTCACCTTAAGCTGGTTTAAAGATTTTTTGAAGGCTTTGAAATGTCGGACGCTTTTTTCGATTCCTTGATTCCTGTAACCATCGTGACAGGCTTTCTTGGCGCGGGCAAGACCACGCTGCTCAACCGCATTCTGCACGAAGACCACAAGCACAGGATCGCCGTCATTGAAAACGAGTTCGGTGAAGCGGGCATCGATGATGAACTGCTGGTGCACAGCGAGGCCGAGCAGATCGTTTCCATGAACAACGGGTGCATCTGCTGCACCATCCGCGGGGACCTTTCCCGCATTCTGACGGATCTTCGCCGCAAAAAGGAGCGCGGGGAGGCCAAGTTCGACTGGGTGGTCATCGAAACGACCGGAATCGCCGACCCTGGTCCCGTTGCCCAGACGTTTTTTATGGACGACGTGGTGGCCGCTTACTACCGGCTCGACGGAGTCATCACTGTGGTTGATGCCCTGAACGGCGGGGCTACGCTCGACAAGCAGCCGGAGGCGCAGTCCCAGGTGGGCTTTGCCGACAGGATTCTCGTGAGCAAGACGGACCTGGTGGACGCCGCCAAGGCAAAGGACCTGGAGGGACGGCTGCGCCAGATGAACCCCCATGCGGAGATCCGCGAGGTCAACATGGGCGACTGCCCGGTCGACGTGGTGATCAACATTAAGGGCTTCAACATGAGCGATGTGCTCAACGTGGCACCGGATTTCCTCACCGGGGCCCACCATCACCACCACAGCGATGAGATCGGCTCGTTTCTTTATCAGTCGGACCGGCCGTTCGATCCCCAGCGCTTTGAGCACTACTTCATGTCGCTCGTGAATGTCTACGGGCCGGATCTGCTGCGCTACAAGGGCATTCTCTATCTCCAGGGCGCAGACCGCCGGGTCGTCCTTCAGGGCGTGCACATGGTGGCCGGCACCCAGGCCTTCGGGCCCTGGGAAGGCAAGCCGGCGACCCAGCTCGTCTTTATTGGAAGGAATCTCCCGAAAGAGGCGCTCATCAAGGGTTTGGACGCCTGCCTGTGCTGAGGCAGCGCCGGGGCGGAGGGAAGAAAAAAACTGAAAAAACTTCCCCCAAAGGACGAAAAAGTGGTTAAATACCCCCTCCCGGAAATAGAAATTCCCGGAAAAGAGCAATAGGTAACGGCAGGCTTACAGCGAGTTTGAAATGGCAACAAAAAAGAAGATCATCACCGAACAAGAGCTTCTCAGTATGTCAGACGATGACTACATGAATGAAGCGCAGCTTGATTTCTTTCGCGCCCGGCTGCAGGCAATGGAAAGTGAGCTTCGCCATAATGCGGGCCAAACTACTGAAAGCATGCGGCAGACCCAGACTGCGACCGACCCCAATGACCGGGCTACCATCGAGGAAGAGCATGCACTGGAGCTGCGGACGCGGGATCGTGAGCGCAAGCTGCTGAAGAAAGTCCAGGCAGCTCTCAAGCGCATCGATGACGGCGAGTACGGCTGGTGCGCCGAAACCGGAGAGCCCATTGGCATCGCCCGGCTTCTTGCGCGCCCGACTGCCACACTGTCGCTGGAAGCCCAGCAGCGCCGCGAAATCAAGCAGAAGATGTACAACGACTGAAGCCCGGGCTTCAGAGGCTGCGTCAGAAACGGGAGCTCCCCAGCACAAAGGGATGGCTCCCGTTGTTTTTAGGATTCCTCCCGCGGGAAATCCACCCCGGGAGGCGGCAGCGGCCGCACAGGCTGGCTGCCGGATCGGGAGAGAGGAATGCTTCGTCTGCTCAAAGCGCTTTACCGGGGGATTGATACGGCCCGCCGGGCGGCTGCCAATCTGCTGTTCCTTCTGGTCTTGCTGGCGATCGCCGCGGTGGTCTGGCTTGCTTTTTCTACGCCGGGAATTCCCTCGGGCACCATTCTGGAGATCCCCTTGAACGGCTCTCTTGTAATGTCTTCCTCGACGCTGAGCACGGGGCGAAGCGTAGTTTCAAAGGTCATGGGCCAGAGCGTGGAAGAAACCACCATTTCCGACGTGACCGAAGCCCTTGACCTCGCGGCCCGGGACCCGCGGATCCGGGCGGTTGTGCTCCGGCTCGACGGCCTTGCCTCCGCCGGTCCGGCGTCCGTGCAGGAAATCGGCGATGCCCTCCAGCGGTTTCGGAAAACCGGACGGAAGGTTTACGCCTGGGCGGACACCTACAGCCAGGCGCGCTGGGCGATAGCCTCGAGCGCTGATGAGACTTACATGAGTCCCATGGGGGAGGTGAAGCTCCGGGGACTGGAGTCTTCCGGCCTGTACTGGGGGCGGCTTATCGACCGGCTGGGGATCACGGTAAGTGTCGTGAAGGCGGGCGCCTACAAAAGCGCCCCCGAGGCCTATACGCGTTCAGGCCCGAGCCCAGAGGCGGTTGAAGCCCAGCGCTCTTGGATGGGGGACGAATGGGAGCAACTCGCCGGCCTGATGGAATCGGCCAGGGGGATGCCTGCCGGTGCAGTCCACCGCTGGATTTCCGGGTACCTGGAGCTGTTGCGCCAGCACAACGGCGACGCGGCTCAGGCTGCTGCCGATGCCCGGATGATCACGGCGCTGTCGAGCTGGAGCGATCTCCGGAGCCGGCTGGCCGGGAAGTCGTGTGTGAAGGACGGCTGCGAGGACGCTTTCACCGGCTTTGACCAGTACCTGCTCGCCGCTTCCGGCAGCGCTGCTTCCGATTCTAAAATCGGCGTCGTGACCCTGGAGGGCGAAATCACCGAAGGCCCGGTCGGGACAGGCAAGGCGAGTTCCCAGAGCCTTGTGCCCCTGATTCAGGCCGCTCAGGCCGACAGCAGCCTCAAGGCTCTGATCATCCAGATCAATTCTCCAGGGGGCAGCGCAGTGGCTGCGGAGCAGATCCGCGAGGCCCTGAAGGGATTCCGCTCAACCGGACGCCCGGTCGTCGCTTATTTCGGGGACATGGCGGCCTCGGGCGGCTACTGGGTCTCGACCGCGGCAGACAAGGTGGTCTCCAGCCCGCTCAGCATCACGGGCTCCATCGGCGTGTTCGGGATCATGCCTTCCTTTGAGAAAGTGCTTGACCGCCTTGGCGTGGGCGTTTCTGCCATGAAGACGGAAGAAAAGGGCGGCGAGGCCTCGCTGATCGCTCGGCCCGGGCCCGATGAGCTGCAGGCCGCGCAGCTGCAGGTCGACAACACTTACGCCAAGTTCCTTGCAAGGGTCGCCGAAGCCCGCGGCATGACCACGGCCGCTGTTGACAAAGTCGGGCAGGGGCGGGTCTGGACAGGGCGCCAGGCGAAGCAGCGGGGGCTGGTGGACGAGCTGGGCAACTTTGGCGCAGCCGTGGCAGAGGCCTCGAAGCTGGCGGGCATTAAAGGAGACGCAGAGTTGAAGTATCTGCAACCCGCCGCCACCCAGAGCATCGCCGATATGATGCTCTCCGGCGCACAGGGCAGCGCCGCGCCGTCCTGGCTGAAAGGCGCACTGGAGTTTCTGCGCGCGGGTTCAAGCACGATGGATGCGGCGGCCCGGGGCCGCACGGTCGAAGTCAGGGCGCAGACGCCCTGGGAGCCCAGGCTGTAAGCCCCTGCCCCTGCAAGAACCGAAATCCTCAGGAGGGACCGGCGGAGCCGCTGCGGCGCCGGCCGCAGACCGGACAGTCGGGATCAGGAGTCAGCGCAAGGGTCTGAAAGTCTCCGTGCAGAAGGTCCACGAGCAGCAGCCGGCTCGTCAGGACGCTGCCTGCGCCCGTCACAAGCTTGGCGGCTTCGGCGGCCTCGAGGGTCCCCATGAGGGTCGTGAGGATCGTGAGCACCCCCAGGCTGGAGGCCTTCAGGTCCTGCTCTGAGTCCTTCGGGAAGGAGCAGGCGTAGCAGGGCTCGCTCTGGGTTCTGAAGTCAAAGACGCTGATCTGGCCCATTGCCCGGATGCACCCGGCCGTGACCAGGGGCTTGCGCTCATCGTGACAGACCCGGTTGACGGCGTGCCGGGTGGCTGAGTTGTCACAGCAGTCGAGTACGACGTCGGCCCTGCGCACAAGGGGTCTCAGTGCTTCTTCGTCCACCCGTTGCGGAATCGTTTCTATTTGAACGTAGGGATTGAGAGCGCGCAGCGCGAGGGCGGCGCTTTCAGCCTTGTTCATCCCAAGCCTTTCTGCGGTGTGCAGAAACTGCCGCGAGAGGTTGTTCGTTTCCACCACGTCCCCGTCGACCAGCAGCAGCCTGCCGGCTCCCGATGCAGCCAGGGTCTGGGCGGCTGGACAGCCGAGTCCGCCCGCCCCGATGATGAGAAACGTGGACTTCTTCATGGCCTCCTGTCCTTTTTCTCCCCATTCTTTTACGGCCATCTGGCGGAGGTAGCGCTCTTTTTCCTTTTCCTGCATCATGTCTGCGGTCGTTCCTCTAAGTGGTAATGAGAACAACAGGGCTCTCAGGGGGCTGCATCGCCGGCCTTGCCGGGGGTGGCCTCTGCCTGCTTGGCGGCTTTTCTGCCGGAGACGGGTTTGGAGCGGGTCATCGGCTCGCCCTTCAGAAAATGGACGGCCTGCTGCAACGGAAAGTCGCTGTCATCGCCGAAGTGGTACGTCAGCTTGGGCGCGGGCTTGTCGAAATCATCCTCCGGGGCCGCTTCGTCGTCCGCATTCTTTTTTTCAGCAGGGGCGCCGTCCACTGTCAGGTGGTTCTCCAGGTCGGCTTCCCGGATGTTGAAGGACGGGTAATTTCCTTCCGGTGTGTCATCGACGGCGATGTCCGGGACGATGCCGGTGGCCTGAATGGTCCGGCCCGAGGGGGTGAAGTAACGGGCAGTCGTGAGCTTGATGCCGGTTGGGCTGTCCTTCGTGCTGCCGGCGAGAGGGAAGATGGTCTGGACGCTGCCCTTGCCGAAGGAACGCTGTCCCATGAGTGTGGCGCGCTTGTGGTCCTGGAGTGCGCCGGAGACGATTTCAGAAGCGGAAGCGCTGGCCGGATTGATCAGCACCACCATGGGCACCGTCTTCGCCTCCTCGGGTCCTGCTCCTGCCGGAGCGTTGAAGTGCAGCTTCTGACCGGTGAGAAATTCCTTGTTGGAGTCCGGCGTCCGGCCCTTCGTAGAAACCACAAGGGAGCCTTGGGGCAGGAATTGGGAGCAGACGCCGACCGCTGCGTCGAGCAGGCCGCCCGGGTTGTTTCTCAGGTCGAGCACCAGGCCCTTGAGGTGGCCGCTCTTCGAAAGCGACTGCAGGGCCTTCACCAGATCGGCTACGGTTCTTTCCTGAAACTGAGTGATTCGGATGTAGCCGAGCCCGTCCGGCAGCTCCTTTGACTTCACGGACTGCACCTTGATGATGTCGCGCACAAGCCTGATGGTCAGAGGCTTTTTCTCGCCCTTTCTGACGATCTGCAGAGTGATGGGGGTCTTCGGTTCACCGCGCATGAGTTTGACGCACTTGGACAGCGGCAGGTCGTAAGTGAACTGGCCGTCGAGCTTGACGATCAGGTCGCCCGCTCTGATTCCTGCCTTGGCCGCAGGTGTGTCGTCAATTGGCGAGACGACCTGCACTCCATTGCGGCCGTCCTTCGTCACCTCAATGCCCAGCCCGCCGAACTCGCCTTCCGTGCCCTCCTGCAGGTCTTTGAAAGACTCGGGATCAAGGTAAGCGGAGTGGGGATCCAGCCCCGCCACCATGCCGGTGACAGCCTGCTCAAGCAGTTTTTTATCCCCCACGGGGTCGACATAGTAGGATTTGATGGCCCCGAATATGTCCGTGAACTGGCGGATTTCCTGCAAAGGCAGGGCGCTGTTCTCGTCAGGAGAGGCTTTGTCCGCCCAGGCGTCCACCCCGACCGTGAGCGCAAGGCCGGCGGCGATGCCCAGGGTAATCATTTTTATTTTGAATGGAAATTTCATAGAGGGTCCTTTCTGGTGGACGTTTCTCGGCTTGACCCGCAGCGGCTACTTCAACCAGGGCCTCGGATTGATAGGACGACCTTTATATCGGATTTCAAAGTATAAGCCAGGGGCGTTTCCGTTTTCTCCCGGCCCGACCCGCGCAATCGTTTCGCCGCCGGAGGCGTGCGCCCCGTTTGCCTTCAGCAGGGTGCTGTTGTACGCATAGACGGAGAGGTAGCCCTCGCCGTGATCCAGGATCAGCAGGTTGCCGTATCCGCGCAGCTTGCCGGCATAGACAACGGTTCCTTCGGCCACGGCCCTCACGGGACTGCCCTGCGAGGCGCGGATCATGAGGCCCTGCCAGACGCCGGCGCCGTTTCTGCTCTGCCCGAAGCTGCCGGCTATCGTGCCGGAGGCCGGCATCGGGAGGCGGCCGCGCAGTTTGGCAAAACTGCCGCGCGCAGGCTCCTCCGGAGGCATCTCGGGCTCTTCCTTTGGGGCTGGAGGACGGCTTGTCCGGCCTGCCTGCCTGTTCTTTTCGGCTAGCGCGGCTTCGCGCTTTCTGCGCTCCTCTGCCTTGCGCTTGAGTTCCTCGCGCTGCCGCGCGAGCTTCTGCCTGCGCGCTTTTTCCTGTTCGGCGATGGCGATGTCGATCTGGCGGATCAGTGCGGCGAGACGCTGTTGGTCGCGCTGCAGTTCCTCGACCTGTTTCTGCTGGCTGGAGATCTGCTGCTCGAGCTTCCTCGCATTGGCTTCGTGAAGCTCCTGTCCCGCCGCGATGCGCTGATTGTTGGCTTTTTCCGTGGCGGCGACGGCCGTGAGTGTTTTTTCACGGCTGGCGGTCTTCTCGGCCTGATGCTGGAGAAGGTCCTTCGTGTCCTCGAGCCGGTCGGCTTTCTTCTGATGCCGGTCGGCCAGATAGGCCAGAACCGCGGCGTTTCTGTTGACTCTGGCCGGCGAAGTCCCGGAGAGCACGCTCTCCCAGGGTTTTTCCCCGGCGTGCAGATAGCGCAGCTTTGCGTTGACCGCGATGTTCTGCCTTGTCGTGGCCAGCTTCGAGACAACCTGCCCCGACTGTTCGCGGATGTTGTTGAGGATGCTGCGGGTTTTTGTTTTCTCCGTGTCGAGCCGCTCTAGCTTTTGGTTGGAGGCGCTCAGCGCTTTTTTAGCGGTCTGCGCGGCGGAGGCTTCCTTGCGCTTCTGCACCTGCTTTTGTGAGATGTCCTGCCGCAGGCGGCCGATCTGCTGCTGCAGGTCGCGGCTCTGCTTCTCCAGGCCTTTTTTCTGTGCAGACTGCGAGGAGGGAGCTGTGCTGCCGGTTTTCCCGGAAGCGGCTCTGCTCTTGGCGTTGTTTTTTTTCTTGCCCGCGGCCGCGGCCTTTGCAGGGACCGCCCGCCTGTCCTGCTGGGCGGAGGCTGCGGTCCTGCGGCCGTGGGAGCTCTGGGGAGGCTGCTGGGCGGCCAAGCTCTGGCCGCCCAGCAGCCCCAGGGCTGTCAGAAAAACGAAAAACGGTGCCTTCTTCATGGGTTCTGCATTAGCTTCAAGGGGGCTTCCGGCGGCCTCTCACGCAGGGCGGCCGGGGCCGGGAGCCGCGCGCTCAGGTTCTCAGTGCGACCTGCCCTGTGCGGCAACGGCGGCGATCGCCTTCTGGATCTCCTCTTGGTTGCCGAGGTAGTAGTGGCGGATGGGCTTCATGTCGTCGTCGAACTCGTAGACGAGAGGCTGAGCGGTCGGGATGTTGAGCGAGGCGATGTTCTCGTCGCTGATCTGGTCGATGTGCTTGATCAGCGCCCTCAGGCTGTTGCCGTGGGCGGCCACCAGGACCCTTTTGCCTGCGCTCACTGCGGGGCGGATGTCGCTTTCCCAGTACGGGATCACCCGGGCCACCGTGTCCTTGAGGCACTCGCAGGCAGGGATCTCGTTCTCACTGAGGGAACTGTATCTCGGGTCTTTGCCCGGCCACATCGGGCTTTCCCTGTCGAGGGCGCCCGGGCGCACATCGTAGGAGCGGCGCCAGATGAGAACCTGCTGGTCGCCGTACTTCCGCGCAGTTTCGGCCTTGTTGAGTCCCTGCAGGGCCCCGTAATGCCTTTCGTTTAGCCTCCAGGATTTCCTGACTGGCAGCCAGGCCTGGTCGATTGCGTCCAACGTGATCCAAAGCGTGTGGATCGCGCGGCGCAGCACGCTGGTAAAGGCAAGATCAAACTGGTAGCCCTGCTCTTTGAGCAGTTCGCCCGCCTTGGCGGCCTCCTGCCGCCCCTGTTCGGTCAGGTCGACGTCAACCCAGCCGGTGAAGCGGTTTTCCAGGTTCCACTGGCTCTGGCCGTGGCGCATCAGTACGAGTTTGTGCATTTGATCCTCTTGAGCGGAAGAAGTTCCACTTTAAATTGTCCCTCATTCTATAATTGATCGTCTGAGTCTGATCCCTTCAGGGTGTACAAGGAATAAAAATCGTGGTTGATTTTCTTTACCAGAATATTCTGCTGGTGGTCCTGATCGTCATTTCAGGCGGCATGCTTCTCTGGCCGCTGGTGACGGGCGGCAGGAAGCAGAAGGAAGTGGACAGCGCCGGCGCGACGGAGATGATTAATCACGACAATGCCCAGGTGATTGACGTCCGCACGGAAGCGGATTTTAAGGCCGGACACATCGCCGGCTCCGTGAACCTGCCGGCCACAGTGATCCACCACCACCTGAGCGAGCTCGACAAAAAGCGCCCCGTTCTTCTCGTTTCCAGCGACGGAAACACCAGTATGCCCGGCAGCCTGCTCAAAGGCATGGGCTTTACCGTGTCCACCCTCAAAGGCGGCATCAAGGGCTGGAAGGCTGAAGACCTTCCCCTGGTTCGCTAAAGGCTTTTGCATCAGATTCTCCTCCAACCTTTTTTATGGATCCTCTTATGGCAGAAGAAAGCAAAAACAATTCCCAGCCGGCGGACGGCCAGGCCCAGCAGCCGGCCTCCCAGCCCCAGCAGGAACCGGTCATGCAGCTGGAGCGCTGCTACTTCAAGGACGCTTCGCTGGAAATGCCGCACGCCCCGGACATCTTCTATGAACAGTTGACGGAGCAGCCCACGGTCGACATCCAGTTTGAGGTCGTGCCGGTCAGGATGCAGGTGGAAAACCGCTTTGAGGTGACGGTCCGGGGGACGATCACGGTGAAGTCCAAGGACAAGACGCTTTTCCTCGCGGAGGGGAAGCAGGCGGGCATTTTCATCATTGCGGGCTTTACGGACGAGCAGATGCAGCTCATCACGAATATATCGTGCCCGGCAATTATTTATCCCTACCTCAGGGCGAACCTGGCGGATCTGATCACCCGCTGCAGCATGCCTCCCGTGCATTTGCCTGAGGTCAATTTCGAGGCGCTGTACCAGCAGCGCGTCGCCCAGCAGCAGGCGAAAGCTGAGTCTTCCGTGCAGCAGCCGTCCTGATATCACAGGGGAGGGGCGCCATTCGCGGCGGCCTTCCCTTTTTTTGAGGGCTTAAGAGCATGAACGATAAGGTTTCTACTCCTGCCGGAGCTGAAGGGAATGGCCGCAGGATCAAGATTCTTCTGGTTGATGACCACACGCTGTTCAGGAGCGGGCTGAAGGCCCTGTTGCAGAGGCAGTCTGACTTCATCGTAGTGGGCGAGACCGACAACGGACTGGACGGCGTGAAGCTGGCCGAGCAGCTCAAGCCGGACGTGGTGTTGCTTGACCTCGACATGCCCGTGATGAACGGGCGCGAGGCTCTGGCTCAGATCCTTGAGGCGCAGCCTGACATGGCGGTGCTGATGCTCACCGTGAGCGAGGACGGCGACGATCTTGTAGAGTGCATGCGGCTCGGCGCCAGAGGCTATCTGCTCAAGAAGATCAATACGGATTTCCTTCTTTCGGGCATTCGCCACGCCGTTGAGGGCGATTCCGTGCTTTCCCCGGAGATGACATCCAAGCTGGTCATGAAGATTCGCCGCGACCGCGTCGAGCAGTCTTCGCCTGCCTCTGATGTCAATTCCCTCACGCCCCGTGAGCGCGAGACGCTGGCCTGGCTTGCCCGCGGCGTGTCCAATAAAGAGATCGCCCGTGCGTTGGATCTTGCCGAATCGACCGTCAAGGTTCATGTCCAGAGCATTCTGAGGAAGCTGAACCTGAGCAGCCGCGTACAGGCGGCGGTGTTCGCCGTCGAACACCATATGGACAGGCCCTAAGCAGGGGGCTGACACGCCGGAGGAGCTGCGGGCTGCGCGCCGCGGTGCTCTTCTGGCGGAATGCAGGCTCCCGCTCGGGAGTTCAAAAAACTGCAGGCCTGCAGGGGAAAAACTTTTCCCCGCCCGGAGCGAAAAGTCCTGCGGCCTTATCACCCGCGTTGATTCCCAGCTTCCCCTGACGAGGCTCCCGCGGCGCACGAAGTTTTCCTCTCCAACCCCGGGCGCCTGTTGCGCGCGACTCTGAAAAGGTTTCCAAAAAACTGTTTTCCTGTGCGGTTTCTCCCGAGTTTATCAGCTTAAAAATGAATAAACCCTTGTATTGCAAGGGCTTATTCATTAATTATTTTTCATCTCTGGTAGTACAACTTTTCGGTCGGGCAATGTCTTTGAGCCGCAGCTTCTTGCATAGTGACTGTGCCGTCTCATAGTGGCAGGGCGGCTCCAGGCTGAATGCCCTGAGGATCGAGTCAAAGCGGCCCTCCTTTGGATAAAGCCTCAGGTACAGGGGCATTTGGGGATTGCCGTCATCGAGGGCAACTTCGGCACCGCGCAGCGCCGCGTTGATTTCGTCACAGGTGATGTCCCTGATCTTCTGTTTGAGGACATGCTGCATGTACTTTTCGATCACGAGGCTGATGAAGCAACTCGCAAAATGTCCTCTGACATGACTGTCTGTCCAGACAAAGCAGGGGCGGGCTTCGAGCGTGGTCTTGCTTACCCGGAAGCAATCCTCGATGCGCCAGAGATTGCGGTAAATCTTCATGATGTCCTGAGAGGACTTCGTCTTCAGATTCGTGCAGACGGCGTAATAGCCGGCCCACCGCCTCGCCTCTTCGATTTTCTTCATATCCAGTGACGGCTCGCCTTCGCCTTTCGGCACCTTGATCAAAGACCTGTATCCGCGGCTGGAGGTCAGCGATCCCCTGCTGCGCAGGGCTTTTTTCGCCTTCTCAACGGCACGGTCGATGTCGCTATTGTCCTTGTTGGCCCGGGACTGCGAATGCGAGACGATCCAGCGGACATCCAGAGAATCCACTTTCTTCGACGACTGATACTTGCGCCCTGTGGTTTTGCTGATTTTGGTTACGAAAACCGTCTTTGACAGATCCATTGTCTTGTAGCGGCAGACAATCTCGTCGCCGTCCATGACGGTCTCATCCCAATTTACGTCGTCAAGGATCTGTTTGCGCAGCTCCTTCGTGCTGTTCTTAACCTTCTGCGCGAGGACAAAGTCGCAGCCGATGTCCTTGAGCCCGAGCAGGTTCTCGTTTGAATTGAGCCCCCTGTCGGCAACGACAATGAGCGTCTGCAGGTCATAAGCCGTTTTGATCCGCCTGATCATGGGGAGCATCGTGCCGAACTCTGAGGTGCTGCCGGGGAAAAGCTCGTAATCAATGGGGATGCCGAACGCATCCATCACGAGTCCGAGAACTACCTGGACCTCGTTGACCTTGTGGTCCTTGCTCAGCCCGAACTGGCGCAGCTCGCCTTCTTTCCGGCTCTCAAAGGCATATGTCGTCACGTCATAAAAGGCGGCTGAGACCGTGCGGTTCAGCCTGCTGCTGATCTCGCGGTTAAGGTGTTTGACAATCGCTTCCTTGTCCTCCGCAAGCCGGTCGAGCACCCGGTACACGACATTGTTGTCTGCGATGCCGTCGAACGGCACGATGCTTGAGCCGCGCTCCTCGAAGGCTTTTTTCTTGCTGCCCGGACTGACGATCCTTTGCGAGCACAGCAGGAACGCTGCCTTGTCGTACGAATACTCGATTTTGCGCTTGCTCTGCAGATAGCGGAACACCTGCGGCAGATTCAGATCGTCCTTCCATACCTGCCGAATGACGGCAGCGCCGAGCTTCAGCCTTGCGGCGCACGAATAGTCAGCGCCTTTTTGGGACTGCTCGAGCTTGCGGATTCTTGTCTGGACCGAGTTGTCTAGCTCCTCCAGCCTGGCCTTCCTGACCGCCTCGTTCTCGGCTGCCACGCGGGCACGCAGGTTCTTGAGATAGTCGGGATCTTCTTGCTCAAGGACGTCGAGGTTGCCGTGATTCTCCAAGAGCCGCGACCGGGGCTTGCCGTCCGCATTGCGGTAGCTCTCGACAACGCGGACGTACTTGCGCCCCTGGGTCGTGACGATGGCAACGTGTTTGGACATGGAGAGCTCCCGGTAACTGACTCTGGATACCAGCATTATACCACCAATGGACTACATTGTAACTACGTAGAGTGTAAAATTTTTGCCCCGCCGACCCAATGCCGACGGGGCTTTACTCAATTTTTAGCTGAAAAAGACGGGAGCATTCTGAGGAAGCTGAACCTGAGCAGCCGCGTACAGGCGGCGGTGTTCGCCGTCGAACACCATATGGACAGGCCCTAAGCAGGGGGCTGACACGCCGGAGGAGCTGCGGGCTGCGCGCCGCGGTGCTCTTCTGGCGGAATGCAGGCTCCCGCTCGGGAGTTCAAAAAACTGCAGGCCTGCAGGGGAAAAACTTTTCCCCGCCCGGAGCGAAAAGTCCTGCGGCCTTATCACCCGCGTTGATTCCCAGCTTCCCCTGACGAGGCTCCCGCGGCGCACGAAGTTTTCCTCTCCAACCCCGGGCGCCTGTTGCGCGCGACTCTGAAAAGGTTTCCAAAAAACTGTTTTCCTGTGCGGTTTCTTAGCGCATCATGGACGGTGTGGGAATGATTCTCGGCTCCTCTGAAAATTTGACAGCAGCGCGGAAGTCGGATGCACAATTATTCTTGTCGTTTGCCTGCGCTCCTTCAAGGGGAGGCCGTGTGCCGGGCCCGCCTGCGGGCGCATCGTGAGAACCACAGGCCGAGGGCCGGCGGGGTTCTCTTCGCAAGCTCATAAACCCATGCCCGGATGAGGGAGGTCAGATGACTGCTCCGAAGAACCTTTACGAAAAGATTTTGGAAACCCATACCGTCAAGCGCCTCGACGAAGGGACGATTCTTCTGTACGCCGACATTCACTTCGCCAATGAGTACACCAGCCCCCAGGCGTTCAGCGGACTCGTTCAGCGGGGTGCGCCGGTCCTGTCTCCGGACTCGCATCTGTGCGTTGTGGACCATATCATTCCGACGGCGGATGTAACGCCGCGGGTGATAGCCGACCCGGCCAGCGCGAAGCAGGCCTCCACAATGCAGGAAAACTGCCTGCGCTTTGGGATAAAGGCGTTTTACGGCCCGAACGATCCCGAACAGGGCATTGAGCATGTGGTCATGGACGAGCAGGGGCTGGTCCGCCCCGGCATGGTCGTGATCTGCGGCGACAGTCACACGACGACGCACGGCGCCCTGGGCGCCCTTGCATTCGGCATAGGGACGACGGAAATTGAGCATATTCTGGCGACCCAGACGCTCGTTTACAGGCTGGCCCGTTCGATGCTGATCACGATTTCGGGCCGGTTGCCCGCGGGTGCGTCGGCCAAAGACCTCGCGCTGGCCGTTTTGAGGAAGGTATCCGCCCGGGGAGCTCTGGGCTGCGTGGTCGAGTATGCCGGCTCTGCGGTGGACAGCCTTTCCATTGAAGGACGGATGACGCTCTGCAATCTCACGGTCGAGGCAGGCGCCCGGGGCGCCTTGATCGCCCCCGATGAGAAGGCCGAGGCCTGGGTGGAAGAGCACGCCGCAGATCTGCGCGGCGAGGAGCTCGAACGGGCGCGCGGCTACTGGAGGACGCTCAGGAGCGATCCTGGCGCGCACTATGACGCCCGGGTGGAATTCGACGCCTCCGGGATCGAGCCTATGGTGACCTGGGGGACGAGCCCGGATCAGTCGGTCGGGATTTCCGAGGCCATCCCCGAGCCGGATTCCTTTCCCGATCCTATCGCGCGGGAGGCTGCGTGCCGCGGGCTGCGCTACCAGGGGCTTCAGCCCGGAATGAAGATGGAGGGCGTTCCGATTCAGCATGTTTTCATCGGCTCCTGCACCAATGCACGGCTGCCGGATCTGCAGGCCGCGGCAGCGCTGCTTAAGGGGCGTCATGTGGCCCCCGGAGTCCGGGCTCAGGTCGTGCCGGGCTCGATGGGCGTGCGCCGCGAGGCAGAAGCGATGGGGTTGGACCGGATTTTCAGGGCGGCGGGATTCGAATGGAGAAAGAGCGGCTGCTCGCTGTGCCTCGCGATGAACGACGATGTGCTGCAGCCGGGTGTGCGCTGCGTCTCCACGACAAATCGAAATTTTGAAGGGCGCCAGGGAGCGGGCAGCCGCACGCATCTGGCGAGCCCGCAGATGGCAGCCGCCGCAGCCGTTGCGGGATGCATCACCGACTGGCGGAAAATGGCCTAAGGAGTGATCAGAATGGAAAAGCTGGTGACGGTTGAATCGGTTGCGCTGCCGCTGCCGATCGATAATCTCGACACGGATCAGATCATGCCCAAGCAGTTTCTGCGAGGGATAGACAAGAAAGGGCTCGACCGGGGGGCCTTCTATGACCTGCGCTTTAATCCCGACGGCAGCCCCAGGCCCGACAGCGTTTTCAACCGGCCGGAATACCGGGGATCGCAGATCATTGTCTCAAGACCGAATTTTGGCTGCGGATCGTCCAGGGAGCACGCAGTTTGGGGAACGCTGCAGCTGGGCTTCCGCGTGGTCATAGCTCCCAGCTTCGGCGAGATTTTTTATTCGAACTGCTTCAACAATGGGCTCCTCGCGGCCCGCGTGTCCCCGGAGGACGGAGACGAGCTGCTGCGGTTGTCCAGCGGCAGCAGGCCCGCGATTCTCACGGTGGACGTCGAAAAAAGGGAGATCCGCTGCGGGGACAGGAAATGGAGCTTTCAGCTCTCGGAGCGACACCGCACCATGCTGCTGGAAGGGCTGGATCTGGTCGGAGCTACATTGAAAAAGGATCTTCATCTGATCGAAGACTTCAGGCAGCGCCATGAGCGGGAATTCCCCTGGATGGCCCGTCTGGCCGGAAAAAGAAAAGCGTGCCGCGGCAGCCAGGCCTGAAAATGCAAGCCCGGGACGTTGCTTCAATGTCTTTGTGAGCTGCGGGGGCTAGACGGCCCCTGCGTAACCGTTTTGCCGCCAGGCTTCATAAACGGTGACTGCGACAGCGTTTGAGAGATTAAGCGAGCGGTTGCCGGGCATCATCGGCAGCCGGATCCTATGGACGTCGTCGAAGAATTCCTGCTGGAGCTGCAGAGGCAGCCCCCGGCTCTCGCAGCCGAAGACGAGCCAGCTGCCTGGGCGGAAAGAGGCCTGAGAGAGAGAGCTCCGGGCGTGAGAGGAGAAGGCGTACATGTCAGCGCGTTCGGGGCGGCACTCCTTCATAAAGGCGGTCCAGCTCTCGTGCACCTGAAGGCTGGCGTATTCGCGATAGTCCAGCCCGGCTCGCCTGAGCAGGTGATCTTCCAAAGAAAAGCCCAGAGGACGGATCAGGTGCAGGTCACTGCCGGTGTTGGCGGCGAGGCGTATGACGTTGCCCGTGTTTGGAGGAATTTCCGGGTAGACGAGGACAATGTGGAACATGTCAGGCCCCGGCGTCCTTGGCGAGAAAGCCCCGAAGCTTTCCGAGGGCCTGTTTCTCCAGCTGCCGGACGCGCTCGATCGATATGCCGAATTCGCTGGCGAGCGTCGCGAGGCTGACTGCCTTCGCCTCGCCTTTTTCATTTTCGTGCAGCCACCTCGCCTCGATGATGCGCCTGCTTCTCGGATCCAGTCGTGCGATGGCCTGTCGAAGCCCGACCTGCTCCAGGTTCAGCTGGTCCGCCTTTTCAAGGATCTCCGGCGGCTCGTCGCCCGGGCTGGCAAGGAGGTCTTCCTGCGTGACCTGGCTGTCGCCGTTCGGGTCGACCGGGGCGTTGAGCGAGGTGTCAGGTCCGGACAGCCGGCGCTCCATCTCGAGCACTTCCGAGGGCTTCACGTTCAGTTTCTCGGCGATGCCCTGTGCTTCGGTGGCGGTGAGCGCCGAGTCGGTCGGCTTCATCTGGCGCAGGTTGAAGAAAAGCTTCCTTTGGGCGTGCGTCGTGGCGAGTTTGACCATGTGGCTGTTTCGCACGATGTATTCCTGGATTTCGGCCCGGATCCAGTGCACCGCGAAGGTCATGAGCCGCACGCCCTTGTCAGGGTCAAAGTGCCTCACGGCCTTCATCAGGCCTATGTTGCCCTCCTGGATGAGGTCACTGTGCGACAGGCCGTAGCCCAGGTATCCGCGCGCAACGGAAATCACCAGCCGGAGATGTGAGATGATCAGCTCCTGGGCGGCTTCCACGTCGTTGTGGTCGCGCATCCGCCGCGCCAGATCCTGTTCCTGCTCAGCTGTCAGGACGGGAGCCCGGTTCGCCGCCCTGATGTAGGCGTCAAGGCTGCCCAGGTCACCCGGCGTCAGGGCCGGCAGCTGTGTGCGGCGGCTGTAGGGGACAAGGGCGGTCTGGGCTTTCTTTTTTACGGGTGTCGTAGTCATTGGATGAATCGTAGCACCGAAGGATGCGGCTTTCGCGGCAGGGCTTTTCAGGCCGCGCGGTTCTCGATGAGACTCGCAAGGCCGGCCAGGACGCCCCCCAGAACGGCTGCGGCCGCAGCGAATCCGAGCTGCCAGAGGGCCGGAGCGGGTTCAAAGCTGATGGGCAGGCTGTACAGGCTGAAGGCCTCGGTGACAGACGGAGCAAGCCTGCTCACGGTAAGATCGCTCAGCGCCAGCGCGGTTATGGCGGCGATAAAAAAGACGAAGGCCCCCCGCCAGGCGTCGGGACGGCTGACGAACCAGGGGGATGCGCCCAGTGTCCTCAGGGTTTTCGCAGAGCGAGGGGTGACGGCCGTGGTGAGTGAGGCTCCGCACACCAGAACGAAAAGGAGCAGCGCGCCGGGTACCGCGCACACGAGGACCCCGAACTCGGTGAGAGCCTTTCTTAGCGCGGCGAGCTTGGTGTTCCAGGTGCTGTCATAGGCTACCGAGTCCACGGCGCTGCTTTTCTCGATGGCAGCGGCGGTTGACCGGACGGTCGATTCGGTGGCTTCGGTATCGACGGAGGCCAGAATGATATTGGGCAGGGGATTGTCCTCCGGCTGGGAGTACTGGCCTTGCGTCGTCTGGTCAATCTGCCTCAGGGCTTCTTCGGGCGAGACGACCCTTGCTGCGGTGATGCCCGGGAGGCTTTCAATCGACGCCCTCAGGGCCTCGAGCCGTCCTTGGCCGATGCCGTGGACGGTGAACACGGTGATTTCCTGCGCGGGCGATATGCTGCTGATCGGAGCGTAAAGGCTGTGTGCAATGGAAAAGGCGATCAACGGGCAGCTCAGAGCAAGCGTGACGATGGCGTAGGAGAGCAGAGCCGGCCCTTTGCGCGAGAACAGCCCCTGCAGGAACTGTCGGAAAGCCCAGTACCAGGCCGCTGTCAGTTTAGGCATGATGCAGTTTCTCCATGTCAATGGCCAGAACTCCTGCGGCGGGCAGCGGGGCCGAGCTTACGGCAATGACGGCTCCGCCCTGTCGGGCGTACTGCCCGAGCAGTGACATCACCAGCTGGGTTTTCTGCGCGTCCAGCCGTGCCGTCGGTTCGTCAGCGAGGATGAGCATGGGTTGGTGAACCAGGGCGAGGGCGAGGCAGGCGAGCTGCCGGGTGCCGTTGGAGAGGCTGTGCAGCCTCTCGGAAGCGAGGGGGGTGAGCCCGCACAGCCCGAGCGCCTGCGCTGTCAGCCGCCTGGCCTCCCCGAGGCTGTAGCCGGCGAGGAGGGCGGGAAGCAGGACTGCGTTTTCGAGCGTCTCGTCGTCCTGGGGAAGCGCCTCCAGACTCATGAAGCCGAAGCTGCGCCGCATGGCGCGAAGCTGGCCGGTGGAAAGGCGCGACAGGTCTTGCCCGGCCACCAGCACGGTGCCGGCGGCCGGCCGCACCAGGCCGGCTATGACTTTCAGAACCGTGGTCTTTCCGCATCCCGTCGGACCGTAAAGGTCTAGAAACTGTCCCCTGCTCACGCTCAGCGTGAACCCTGAGAGGATGGGAAACAGGCCCCGTGAGGTGGTAACTTGGTGCAGCTCGATGAAATTGTCAGACATTTTGCTTGTGCATTGACTGCCAGTTTTCCAAAAGCTCGAAAAGCAGCCCGTAACGCAACGAGCCGGCGGCTGTCTCCAGCCGCTGCAGGCCCAGGGATTTGAACAGCGCACAAAGGATGGCGAGGCCGCCTGGAATGATGTCCCTGCGGTCGGGCTTGAGCCCCCGGAAGTTGAGCCGGGCGACGCAGCCTGCTTCCGAGAACGCGCGCAGCGCGTGCGCAAGCACCTCTTCGCTGATCGCGCTACCCCAGTTTTCGGAGCGCGCCAGAAGCTCGACTGCTCCGATCGTTCCGGCCGAGCCGTAGGCCTGATCCCAGAGGGGGCGGCCGAAACGGACCGCCTCGGGGTCGAAAATCCGGCGGGCGCAGGCCATGGCCTGGCAGAAACGCTCCTCGCTCAGCAGGCCGTCGCCAAAGAATCGCGCGGACATGTTAACGCTGCCCAGCGGGAAGGAGTCTGAACGCAGGACCTTGTCGCCCCGTCCCAGAACCAACTCCGTCGAGGCCCCGCCGATGTCGATGACCAGCCGGGTCTCACTGCTTGGCGGCAGTGTACAGGCGCAGCCCTTGAACACCAGCCGGCCCTCTTCCTGCCCGGAGATGATCTCGATGGGGTGCCCCAGCACTTTTTCGGCCTGCCCTATGAAGTCGGCCGCGTTGGTGGCGCAGCGCAGGGCCTGGGTCCCTACGGCCTTCACGCAGTCGGGGTCCATTCTTTTGATCACCATGGAAAAGCCGTAGAGCGCGATCAGGGCCTTTTCCTGGATTTTCTTCGACAGTGCCCCTTCGGCAGTCAGCCCGCCGGCGAGCCGGACCGTTTCCTTGATGTATTTCTCGGAGATGAATCTTCGGCCGCTGAAGTGCCCGGCCTCCAGGCGAAAGCTGTTGGAGCCGAGGTCAATGGCCGCAAACCGTTCGGTCATGAAGCGCGGCCTCCCTTACTGCTCCTGTCCGGTGCCGACAAGCGCCCGCGCGAACTCTTCGGCCTTGAAGGGCTGCAGGTCGTCGATCGATTCCCCGACGCCGATGAAATAGATGGGAAGGGGACGTCCCCTTCTCATCTCCGCGATGGCGAGCAGCACGCCGCCCTTTGCGGTGCCGTCCAGCTTGGTCACGATGAGGCCGGTCAGCCCCACGGCCTCGTCGAACTGCCGGACCTGGGCCAGGGCGTTCTGCCCGTTGGTTCCGTCCAGGACCAGGATCACCTCATGGGGGGCGCCCGCAAGGGCTTTGCCCTGTGAGCGCTTGATTCGCACGAGCTCATCCATGAGCCGCGTCTGCGTGGGCAGCCTTCCTGCCGTATCGGCCAGCACGACGTCTATGTGCTTCGCCCGGGCTGAGACGATGGCATCGAAGATCACGGCGGCTGGATCGGCGCCCTGCTGGGCTACAACATGAACATTGTTGCGCTCGCCCCAGACCTCGAGCTGTTCGCGGGCCGCGGCTCTGAAGGTGTCGCCCGCAGCGAGCAGCACGGACTTGCCCTGGCCGGAGAGCCATTTCGCGATCTTTCCGATGGAAGTGGTTTTGCCTGCGCCGTTGACCCCTGCCATCATGATGACCAGCGGGGAGGCCTGGTCGAGTCTGAGCGGTTTTTCGCAAGGCTCGAGCAGCGATGCAATGATGGAGATGAGTTCGCCGCGGACCTCATCCTGGGTCTGCAGGCCTTTCAGCTTGATGGCGTCCTTCAGCTCCCCGATGATCCTTTCGGAGGCCGGAAGGCCTGCGTCGGCGGTGATCAGTCCGTCCTGAAGGTTCTCAAGGAACTCTTCATCTATTTTCCCGCCGGAAAAAAGTCCGTAGAGGTTGACCCTCGTACGGGTGAGGCCCCGCTTCAGGCGGGAAAACCAGGAATTGCCGGCTGAGTCTTCCTGCGGAGGCGAAGGCGGCGTCGGGGCCGGCTCTTCGCGCGCGGACTCTTTATTAAAATGCCGGGAGAACCAGGAGGATTTTTCCTCAGGCGAGCTACGCTGCTCGTCCTGCGCGTCCGCAGAAGCGTCCTTGTTCTTTTTGCCGAAGAAAAAAGCCATAATGAAACGATGGGAAAAAGGAAAAATTTACAGCAGTCAAGTTTAGCAACTCGGGAGAAAAAAACAGGGCTGGTGCGGATCGGTTCCGGGAAATGGAAGCGCACGCCGCTGCCGGTCATGGATCTTGAGGGGCTCAGGCCCACCGGGAGCCGCATCCGCGAGACGGTATTCGACTGGTTGCGCTTTCTGCTGGGAGACTTCTCCGGGAAGAAGGCTCTGGACATGTTTGCAGGCAGCGGCGCGCTTGGACTGGAATTCGCAAGCCGCGGCGGCAGTGCCGTCCTTATCGAGAAGGACCGGAGAAACGCCGCCGCACTCTCCGAGGTGGTGCGGCGCCTGCACGCCCTCTCCGAGGTATCGGTGATCTGCGGCGACAGCCTGTCGGCCTGCCAACGCTGGCCGGATGGCAACTTCAATGTCATTTTCATAGACCCCCCTTTCAGCTCCGGGCTGCATGAGCCGGCGCTTCAGGCGGCGCGGCGGCTGCTCACATCCGGCGGGCTCGTTTACTACGAGACGCCGGCAGAACTCGAGGAGCCGCTGCCCTCCGGCTGGCGTGCTCTCCGGCAGGGTGTTTCCGGGGCCGTGAGCTATCGGATCCTCTCTAGAGCTCCGGAACGCGAGGAAGGTGAATCCAAATGAAGCCAGTGCGTGCGGTGTACCCCGGGACTTTTGATCCATTCACCCTCGGCCACAGGGATATTCTGGAGCGCGCCGCCGGGCTGTTCTCACACGTGACGGTGGCCGTGGCGGAGAGCACGCTCAAGAAAACGCTGTTTTCGGCGCAGGAGCGGGCAGCTCTGGCTGAAGGCGAAATCAAGGGGATCTCCAATGCAGACGTCAGGATTTTCAGGGGGCTTCTGAGGGACTTCGTCCTGCAGGAGGGGTACGGAGCCATTGTTCGAGGGATCCGCGGTGTCTCGGACTTCAGCTACGAGGTGCAGATGGCCGGTGTGAACCGCATGCTGGTGCCGGAGGCGGAGACCCTGTTCCTGATGACGCAGCCGAGCTTTGAATTCGTGACGTCGTCAAGCGTCCGCGAGATCGGATCCCTGGGAGGCAGCCTTGAAGGCTTCGTCTCGGAGAGCGTAGCAAGAGCCGTGAGGGCCAAGTTCGGCCGGGGCGAAAGCTCCGTCTGCTGCGAGCAGCGCTGAAGGCCGCTCCGATTCAGCCCGGAGCGGGCAGCCACGGGAGCTTTTTCCGGGCCCAGTCCCTGAGCCTCTCAGCCCAGGAGCGTTGAGCGGGGGGCTGCGCTGCGGGAGCCGAGGCGGGCTCGGAGGACGGCTGCGTTTTTTCCGCAGCCTCAGCCGGAGTCTGCGCGGCGGGCGAGCCTGCCTGCAGGGGCTCGGAGAGAATCCACTCAGGGGCGAAGACGGAGCCGTCGAGGCTTGCCGTCACTTCCCGTCCCTCGGCTCTGAGAAGGGCTTCGCCTGCGATGCTGAGGGTTCTGAGATCCATCTCGGCGGATCCATGGGCGTCCAGCGTTTTTGAGGTGAGCCGCCAGAGACCGCAGGAGGCAATGCCGCCGCGGATTTCAGCCGTCCCTTCCAGCCTTTCGAAAGGCAGAGGTTTACGGGCCAGGCCGGGCAGGGTGCCGGAGGCCAGGCTGAAGTCCGCCTTTCCGGAGGCCCGGCTCGAGGACGAGTCGTCCAGCAGCGATCCGTTCAGAGACAGCTTTCCGTCCAACAGTCCCGTGGCCGCATTGGGGACGCCCGCGGTGCGCGCGAGCTCCTCGTAGCGGATGCCGGATGCGGACAGGCGGGCGCTCCAGGCGCCGTCCGGGGCGGCGTCCACGGCCCCGGAGACGCGGCCCCCGCTTAAGTGCGCCTCGATGCCGTTGATCCCGATGCCTCCGCCTTTCAGGGCGATTGAAGCGGAAAGGTCTGTCGGATTAAGGAGCCCGTACCTCAGAGACTTCACTTTGACGTCGGCTTCCATGCGGGCGCCCTTGAAGGCGCTCGAAAGCGGGCGGAGCCTGTCGGCGAAAAGCCCGCGTAGATCCAGGTCGTCGGAAGCGCCGGATTTCGGTGTAAGGTCCAGCTGGTCTGCCGAAAGCGCGGCCTTGACGAAGGGCGAGGGGTCTGCGCCCCATTCCCCCTCGAGGCTGACCGGGGAGTCGTTGAACGTGCCCGAGGCGGACACCGAGAGGGCCGGCTTCCTCAGGTTTGCCTCCGCCTTGCCCTGAAGGCTCGCTTCCACGGATGGAAGGTTGTCTGCGGCGACCGTATACTCGCACTTCAGCCCCGGCAGCGAAAGCGCCCCGGTTCGGCTGTCAATGGAAAAGTCCGAGAGCAGCTTCAGAGATTGGGTGCCTCCCTCCAGCTTCTGCAGGACTTTCAGGGAAAGCGACTCTCCCTGGATGAGGTTCCCGCGGGTGCTCAGTCCGGAAGCCGTGAAGTTCACGTTCACAGGGGAGGCCGAGCCCCAGTCCAGCATCGCGGAGAGCTCCGGCGAGGTGAGGCCCTGCCCGACGTATTGGAACCTCTCGGTCTCAGCCTTGGCGGTGAATGCTGTTTCTTCGATCCGCCCGCTGATGAGAGCTTGGAAGCGGCGCAGGCCGAAAATGCCGTTCGTCACGTCAAAGTCGACCTGGCCCGAACTGCTGATATCGGCCTTGAGCGCACCGTCGTCCGACTCTGCGGAGGCCTCGAGCCTTACGGAAGGCGTCATTCTGGGCGCGAGCTCGCTCGACTCCAGACTTTTGATGTGAAGAGTGAAAGGCCTGAGCGGACCACCGGAGGCCTGGATTTCGGAATCGTCGAGCCTGAAGCGCCGTATAACCAGGGGGGAGATCCAGCTCTCTGAAGTTTTAAACAGGGGGGAGTCGGCGTAGGCCCTGAGCTGCTCGACGCTGGGGATCCGTACGGCCGTTTTCAGGCCGGTGAAAATGGCTTTTGAGACATGAATCTGCCCGAAGGGCAGGCCCCAGGGAGAAATGCTGAGCCGGGCTGACTCGAAGGTGCCCGCCACAGCGCCATCTGCGGGGTCGATGAAGGAACCCGAGGGCACGCGGACCTCGATGCGCGGCAGATGACTCAGCGTGACCGGTCCTGAAAGTCGCAGCTCAAGCTGCAGTTTTTCCTGCGAGAACCGGGCCAGCTTCCCCTCTGCCCAGTCCGGACTTACGAACAGATAGAGCGACGCGGTGGAGGCGAAAACGAGAACGATGAACAAAACTAGGCAGCATTTCCCGAGTTTTGCTGCTCTGAGGATGAAGGACTTTTTGTTCATAAGCGTGGCTCCCGGTGCAAGGGCAGGACCGGAACTTTCGATTATTTTTTCGAACGCAGCGTTTTTCGAATCGTGCGCCTCAGGTTCGGGGCCAGCCTTTCGAGCGCGTCGAGCGTCATGAAGACGGACGCCTTCCCGTGTCTGGAGAGCTCCCGAAATCGATCCAGGAGCTCGTTTTCTTCGTTAATGGGCGTATGTCTCTCCGAGGTGATGACATAGAGGATGTCAAAGTCAATGGCGGCCAGACGCGTCATGCGGAAAACGCCTGGATCCAGCTCGCCGGTCTCGTAGCGCTGGTACTGCTCCAGCGGAACGCCAAGCAGCGATGCGATCTGCTCCGGGGTGTAGCCGAGCCTTTCGCGCTCCGACCGGAGGCGCTCTCCAATGTCTCTGCGTTTTTTTGTACTCGTCAGTGCCATAAAGACTCTTTTCGGTTGCGAGGCTGCCGGGAATGTCTTCCGCCCGCAGGTGAAAATTCTACAGTCCGGCCGGCAGGAATCCCTATGGGGATTTTAACTGCAACGCTCGGGGCATCCATAAGATGAAGCTTAAAAGGGCTACGGGCCCGACGCCTGGCCCGCCTGCACAGGAAAAAGGGAAGAAGGCCCAAAAAAGAAAAAAGCACCTGCGGGGAAGATCCCGCAGATGCTTTTTGGAAAGCATCCTGTCCGGGGCCCCGGCTTAGACGTTGAAAAGGAAGGTCATGATGTCGCCGTCTTTCACGACATAGTCTTTCCCTTCCGATCTTTCCTTTCCCGCTTCCTGCGCGCCCTTTTCGCCGTGATACTTGATGTAGTCCTCGTAAGCGATGGTCTGGGCCCGAATGAAGCCCTTTTCAAAGTCCGTATGAATGACGCCGGCGGCCTTCGGGGCCGTGTCTCCCTTGTGAATGGTCCAGGCGCGGGTTTCCTTCGGGCCGCTCGTGAAGAACGTCTGCAGGCCGAGAAGGTCGTAGCCCGCGCGGATGACGCGGTTCAGTCCCGGTTCCTTCAGGCCCATGTCGGAGAGGAACATCGCCCGGTCTTCTTCCGGCATCTCGAGGAGCTCCACCTCTGTCTGGGCGGAGACGGCGACAAAAGAGGCCTTCTGCTGAACGGCGATTTCCTTCACCTTGTCCAGGTAAGGGTTGTTCTCAAAGCCGTCCTCACTCACGTTGGCCACGAGCATCACCGGCTTGAGCGTGAGCAGCCCGTAATTCTTGACCGTGTGCAGCTCTTCCTCGGAAAGGGGAACAAAGCGTGCGGGGCGGCCTTCAGATAGTGCAGGCAGAAGCTTTTCCAGCACGGCGACCAGCTTTGCGGCTTCCTTGTCTCCGCCCTGCTTCGCGATCTTGCCCCATTTCTGGAGCTGCTTTTCGACAACGGTGAGGTCGGCCAGCGCGAGCTCTGTGTTGATCACGTCGATGTCGGAGGCCGGATCGACCTTCCCCGAGACGTGCACGATGTTGTCGTCCTCGAAGCAGCGGACGATGTGCGCGATGGCGTCGCATTCGCGGATGTTGGCGAGGAACTGGTTGCCAAGGCCTTCGCCTTTGCTGGCGCCGGCCACCAGCCCGGCGATGTCGACGAACTCGACGGTGGCAGGGACGATTTTCGCCGGGTGGTCGATGTCGGCCAGCGCCGAGAGCCTCGGGTCAGGAACCTCGACGATGCCGACGTTGGGATCAATCGTACAGAAAGGGTAGTTTTCGGCCGCGATGCCCGCTTTGGTGAGGGCGTTGAAGAGAGTGGACTTGCCCACGTTTGGCAGGCCGACGATGCCGCATTTAAGACCCATGTTGCAAATTCCCTAAAAAAGAGGAAGGACTGGCCTCCTCAAAAAATGGATGAACTGATTATCCCGCAACCCCGCAGCCGCAGGAAGATGCTCCCGGCTGAGCCGCGAAGACCGCTTCGAAGGCTTCGACAAGCTGCGTCTCATCGAACACCGAGATGCCGGAGCGGCGCAGCAGCGCGGCCGCAACTCCTTCGCCCCGGATCACGCGGCCGGAGAAAGCGCCGTCGTGGATGAAATTCACGCCGCATGCGGGGCTTCGGTCCTTAAGAACGGCGACACGGACGCGGTTGGCGAGGCACAGTGCCAGCGCGGCCCGGGCTCCCTCAAGGTACTGGTGCGTCTTATCCACGCCTTTGGAGTCCTGCACCATGGCGCACCCGGCCAGAACGGCCCCGCCAGATGCGGCTGCGATTTCGCAGGGCGCGCGCGGAGTTGGCAGGCCGCCGGCACACTCGGGACACAGCGACACGATGCTTCCGCCCGAGGCGATGAAGCGTGAGAACAGTGCGTTGCCAGGCGAGCTGCGGCCGTCCCAGCGGACTTTCTGGCCGAGCAGGCAGGGGCTGACGAAGATTACCGGACTCATGGCGGCCGCCTCAGGCCGTCTCGCCCGCTTTCGGGGGATGTCCGAAGGGAGAGAGGCTCCTTTCAGCCTTGTCGAATCGGCCTTCGACGAGGTCCTCCACGCTTTCAAGCGCAGCGGCGATACAGCGGTCGATCCCGGCCTGCTGCTCCGGGCTCGCTCTGTGCAGGACGAAGTCGGCCACGGGCTGGGCGAGCCCCAGTGTTCTGGGGTGCCCCGTCCCGAGCCTGAGCCGCCAGAAATTCGGGGTCCCGAGCTTCTGGGTAATGTCCTTCAGACCGTTGTGGCCGGCATTCCCGCCGCCCAGCTTGAGCCGCATGCAGGAAGGCGGAAGGTCCAGCTCGTCGTGAACGACCAGGATCTGCTCGGGCGGAATGTGAAAGTACTGAGCCATCGCGAGCACAGCCTGTCCGGAGCGGTTCATGTAGGTGGTCGGCTTCATGAGCCAGACATCACGGCTGCCAATGTGCGCCTTCGCAGTGAAGGCGAAAAACTTTTTTTCCTCAGAGAAGAAAGCCCGGTATTTTTCGGCCAGTGCATCGGCAAACCTGAAACCCGAGTTGTGTCGGGTTCCCTCGTATTCCGGGCCGATGTTTCCCAGCCCCGCGATGAGGCAGATGCCCTTGGATGGATTGGACACGGCGGTTCCTTGTGAGACGGATAAACAAAAGGCTCTCCGCCAGGGGGAGAGCCTTTTTCAACGGAAGACGGAAGCTTATTCGGACTTCTTGTCGTCCGCAGCGGCGGCGCCAGCCGCAGGAGCGGCGGCAGCACCGGCGGCGCCGGCGGCAGCGCCTTCGGCCGGAGCAGCAGCGGCTGCAGCGGCAGCAGCGTCCGCGGCCTCGTCGGCTTCTTCTTCCTTGAAGTCGGTGATCACAGTGGCGATGGCCGTGTCTTCGCCCGGCTTCTCGACGACCTTGACACCCTCGGGCAGGTTCAGGTCGGAGGCGCGCAGGGTGGTCTGGGCAGTCATGCCGGACAGATCGACGTCAATGAAGGCGGGCAGATCCTTGGGCAGGCAGCGCACTTCCAGGAAGGAAACCAGGTGGCTGATAAGGCCCTTGCTGATCTTGACGGCAGGGCTGTTCTCGGCGCCGGCGAAGTGCAGCGGCACGCGCATGTTCATCGGGACGTTCGGATCCACGCGCTGGAAGTCGATGTGCAGAACCTGCTGCTTGTAGGGATGCAGCTGGAAAGAACGCAGCACGACAAGCTCGTCCTTTCCGTCGAGGTTGAGCGTCAGCACGGAGGAGTGGAAGGCTTCCTTGCGCAGGGCGTAGAAAATCGGGTTGTGGTCCATCACGATCGGGGTCGCCGGCTGGTTGTTGCCGTAGACGATGCCGGGGACCTTATCGGCGCGACGCAGACGGCGGCTCGCACCCGTACCTTGCGTCTTACGTGTGGTAGCGGTGAAATTCATTTAAAGCTCCAAAAGAAAAAAATAAAGGGGCTTCTCCGCCGCGACCAGCGGAGAAGCCGCGGTTTTACTCCGCAAACAGAGAGCTTACGGAATCCTCGTTGGCAATGCGAGAGATGGTTTCGCCAATCAGAGCCGCGCAGGACAGCTGGCGGATCTTCGGGCAGGCTTCAGCCTCGGGACGCAGCGGGATCGTGTCGGTGACGACGAGCTCGTCCAAGGGCGAATTTGTAATTCTTTCAATGGCGTTTCCGGACAGAACAGGATGGGCTGCATAGGCGAGGACACGCACGGCGCCGCGCTCCTTGAGGGCGCTTGCGGCGTTGCAGAGCGTGCCTGCGGTGTCCACGATGTCATCGGTGATCAGGCAGGTGCGGCCCTTCACCTCGCCGATGATGTTCATGATTTCGGCGACATTGGCGCGCGGGCGGCGCTTGTCAATAATGGCCAGATCGACGTCGAGCGCCTTCGCCATGGCACGGGCGCGCACAACGCCTCCGACGTCCGGCGACACCACCATCAGGTTGGGGTAGTGGTGGGCAAGAATGTCGTTGAGCAGGACCGGAGTGGAGTAGATGTTGTCCACGGGAATGTCGAAGAAGCCCTGAATCTGGTCGGCGTGCAGGTCCATGGTGAGCACGCGGTCAACGCCCACGGACTGCAGCATGTTTGCGACAACTTTCGCGCTGATCGCCACTCGGGCGGAGCGCGGGCGGCGGTCCTGGCGGGCGTATCCGTAATAGGGGATGGCCGCCGTGATCCTGCGGGCCGAGGCGCGGCGCAGGGCGTCGACCATGATCATCAGCTCCATCAGGTTGTCATTGGCCGGTACGCAGGTGCTCTGCAGGACGAAGACGTCGCGTCCGCGGACATTCTCGTTGATCTCAACGGCAACCTCCCCATCCGAGAAGCGGTTCACCGTGGCGCGGCCGAGCGGAATGTTCAGGTGCTGCGTGACAGACAGGGCCAGCTTGGGGTTGGCGTTGCCCGAGAAAACCATAAGCTTGTCGGAAACCATGATTTAACTCTTCATCCTCGCAGGGCTCATCGTCCCGCAGTTATAAAAAATAAACAAAAAAACAATAAATCTATGCTTCTGCCGCCGGTTCGCTGGCAGGGGAGACAGGACTCGAACCTGCGAATACCGGAATCAAAATCCGGTGCCTTAACCAACTTGGCGACTCCCCTGCGGAGGACAGCTATCAAATATTATCCAACCATCCGCTCAAGGGATGTTCGTGCAGACTTCGGACAATGAAGCACTGCCAGGCTTCCGGCGCCCGGCGGAGGACGGCCTCAGCGGCCTTCCCGTCGCTCAGGGCGGCGAACACAGCGGAACCCGACCCGGTCATACGGGCCGCGCCGAGTCTTCCCAGATAGTCAAGAGCTTCAGAGACCTGAGGGATGGACTCTGAAACTACCTGCTCGAGGTCATTGTGCAAGTCTTGCCGGAGCCGGCCGTTCCGGAGGCAGCCGCAAAGGTCGTTAATTTTCAACGATTGAGGATGGCTTGTCAAGTCAAAGCGCTGGAAAGCCTGCGGGGTGGAGGAACCAACGCCTGGCCAGATCACCGCGAAAAGCTCGTCTGGGAGATCCACCGGGCTGAGGCGCTCGCCGACACCTTCGACGAAGGCGCTGCGTCCCCCGATGAAAAACGGGACATCTGCGCCGAGCCTTGCCCCGAGATCCATCAGATCGGACCGGGACAGGCCGGCGCCCCATAGCCGGTTGAGTGCGATCAGAGTCGTAGCAGCGTCCGAAGAGCCTCCGCCCAGTCCTGCGCCGGACGGTATTTTCTTGTGCAGCTTGACGACGGCTCCTGCGCGGCAGCCGGCTTCACGTTGCAGCAGCCGGGCAGCCCGCACACACAGGTCATCCCCGGTCGCGCAGGCAAGGTCTCCGATCCGTTCAATTTTTCCATTCTCCAGCTTTCGAAAGCTCAGGTCGTCACACAGGGACACGAGTTCGAAAAGAGACTGCAGAAGGTGATAGCCGTCGCTGCGGCGGCCGATGATGTGCAGAAAGCGATTGATTTTGGCGGGTGCGGGAAGGTTGACAAAGCAGCTGTCGGAGTCAACGGGCATATCCGTGCCTCGAGTCAATGAAAAGGGTGGCCCGGATGAGGGGCGAGCCTCCCGAAGGTTCCTTTCTGAGCCTCACCAGCTGGGGCAGCCCCTGGCTTGTCCGCTGCACCACGGAGACGTCCCAGCCCTGCAACTCGAGCGAGTCCGCAGTCGCGGCGTTCGCCTCAAGCAGGCTCCTGAAGGCGGCAATCGGGAAATCGAACCCCAGATATTCGGCCATCAGAGCCTGGGCGGAGCGGCCTTCGAGCTTTTTGCCGCCGCCGTCCTCGAAGACGGCCCGGCCGGGGTAAATTGTCAGGCGCATCAGGGTGCCTGCAAGGGGGTGGCCTATGTCAAGCCTCTGCCAGCCTTCTGCCTCGGTCCAGGCAAAGGAGCCGCGGTCGCTGCGGCTGTCGCCGCCGGATTCGACCGAGATGGAAAACCGTCCCTCAATCTGCCGCTGAACGCGCTCCCCATCGGGTGGGCGCAGGGCGGAGCAACCCGCCAGAAGCGATGCGAACGCCGCGGCAAGGAAAAACCTGCGTTTCATGGCGGCGGGAGACTTTCCTGGAGCTTTTTGAGCGGGGCGCTGTCAGGATGCCTTTTAAGCCCGGCGCTGACAATCTTTCTTGCTTCATCAAGATCGCCGGCTTTTGCGTAGGCCTGCGCCAGATGAGCCGCCGTCTCGGGGTCATAGCGCAGCCCGATGGACTGCTTCAGGTAGCGCTCAGCCAGTTCGAGGTCGCCCAGCTTGAAGTGCACCCAGCCCAGGGAGTCCAGGATATAGGGGTCGCGGGGCTTGAGCCGGGCCGCTTTTTCAATGTAACCGAGCGCCTCGCGTAGCCGCAGGCCGCGGTCGGCCAGCATGTAGCCGAGGGCGTTGTAGGCGGAGGCGGAATTCGGGCGAAGGGCGAGAACTTTCCTCAGGTAAAACTCAGCACCTTCCAGGTCATTCACCTTTTCGGCCATCATGGCCGTGTCGTAGAGGAAATCGGGCTGCCCGGCCAGATCCCCTGCGCTGCCCTTCATAAGTTCGTAGGCCTGCTGCAGTTGGCCCGCCCTGTCGAGCAGCTGGGCCTGCGCCGTGACAAGCGCGGCGCGCTCCCCGGGTTTTTCAGACCGGGTGCCGGCGAGAACCGCTGCGGCTCGGTCCGTTTTTCCGGCAGCGGCGAGCAGTTCGGCCAGCCGCAGCCGTGAGGGCACGTAGTGCGGCCCCTTCTCGACCTTGTAGTACCACCCGATCGCCTCCTCGGGACGCTTGCGCGCCTCGCTTACGACGCCGAGCCGGAATCTTGCGCTGTCAAGGTGGCTGCCTGCGCCCGGTCCCGAAGTCTGCAGGCTCCGCTTGTAAAAGTCGAAGGCGTCGTCTGTTTTCCCGAGCGCTTCCGACAAGGTGCCCAGCTGAAACCACTGCGCAGGAGACAAAGGCTCGACGGAAAGTGCCTGGAGCTGCTCTCCGGCCTCCTTTTCCTCCTTGTTGAGCACCAGCGCCCGCGCATAGAGCAGGCGGGCCCAGACAGCATGGGGATGGGCTTTCAGAAATGCTGAGAGCGCGGGGATGGCCTCCGCGCTGTTGGTCATCGCAAGCGGGATAAGACTCTGGCGGATCACCTCCTCGTTGCCGCCGGAGCGGCTGATGGCGAGTTCGGCAAATTTCCGCGCTTTGGCGGGCTCGCCGGCCTGAGCAGCGAGCTGGCTCAGCAGAAGGGGCAGCTGCGGCCGTTCGTCTTCGTTCAGGCTCGGGTCGGCCAGCCGCTCTATGACGGGAAAAGCCCGGGAGGCATCGGCTCCGCTGAAGAAGACGACTATCTGCCCGAGAAGCTGCTCGCGACTGCTGCTGGCCTTCAATGCTTCCGCCAGCGCCGGCTCGGCGCTCTCATAGCGCCCTGCCCTGACGTCTTCCAGGGCGTGCGCAAGCTTTTTGTCCGACGGATCGGAGGACAGCTCCTCCCAGAGCTTCAGGGCTTCGTCGGCTTCTCGCCAGGCTCTGGAGGCAGATGCGATTTCCACCGCCCTTCTGGCGATGCCCGCGTTGCCGGTATCCCGGGCGGTCTTCATCAGAGTAGCGTAAGCTGAGCCGGGGAGGTTCCTCTGGGCGGCCACCTCCGAGGCGATCAGTTCGAACAGGACGTCGCTCGTAAGGGCCGGGTACGAGGCCGCAGCGCCTGCGGCTTGAGACGAGCCGGGCTGCGCTCCCGCCGCGGGGCAGAAGGCGATCGAGGCGGCCAGCGCCGCAGAGATCGCGAAACAAGGGGATCTCCAAAAAGCCAGAGGCATAGGTGACTCTTAACAAGAAGAAGCGTGCTTAGGCGCAAGTCTAACGATTTTCTGGAAATGTTTTGCGGATCCGCGAAAGCCGGGGATGGGAGAAGAAGGATGATGAAAAATTTTGCGACGCTCCTCACCGCATGGCAGAAGTGCTCGGGAAGGAAGGATCTTCCCTGGCAGAAGACGACAGACCCTTATAAAAGGTGGGTGTCAGAAATCATGCTGCAGCAGACGCAGGTCGGCACGGTGATTCCTTTTTATCTGAAGTTCATCGAGGACTTCCCCAGCGTCGAGTCGCTCGCGCGGGCCTCCGAGGAGGAGGTGCTGAAACACTGGTCGGGGCTCGGGTACTATCGCCGGGCCGTGAACCTGCACGCAGGCGCAAGAAAAATAGCGGAATCCGGAGGGGAATTTCCCCGGAGCGTCGAGGCTCTGATGCAGATCCCAGGCATCGGACGGTCGACGGCCGGGGCGATCGTCTCGAGCTGCTGGGACAGACCGGCGCCCATTTTGGACGGAAACGCAAGGAGGGTCTTTTCGCGCTGCTTCGGAGTTCGCCGCGGTGCTTCCCAGGCCGCCTTCGAGAATGAGCTCTGGGCCATTGCCCGGCGCGAGCTGCCACAAAGCGGCTGCCGCGGTTACACCCAGGCGCTGATGGACCTTGGGGCAGGGGTCTGCACGCAGAAATCACCGCGTTGTGCGGACTGCCCCCTCAGGGCCGGATGTGCAGCCTTCGCCTCCGGCAGCCCAGAGAGTTTTCCGGGCCGGAAGGCGGCGGCCGCAGGCCGGGGCCGGGAGGTGCGGCAGGAGGTGTTTCTCATAATACGAGGCCCGCAGGGACTGTGGCTGCAGAAAAGGGCGGAAAAAGCCGTATGGCGAGGGCTGTGGTGTTTTCCCTGCGTGCAGGGCGGCGGAGAGAGCCGGACCGTTCGGGAGGGGCTTCAGGCGTTGGAGGCGGTGGACGCAGACAGCCTGTGCTTCTACCGTAAAGTGCTGCATGACTTTACGCACTACAGGCTTGAAATGTTCGTCTGGAGTGTTCAGAGCGCTGGCAGCAGCCCGGACCTGCCCGGCAGGGGACGGTGGTTCAGCCGCGCAGAGGCGGCCGAAGGAGCCCTGCCCGCTCCGGTGAAGAAGCTGGCGCTTGAATTTCTTTCCGGAAGCACTCAGCCCTGAGGCGTCTTGTTGTCGAGAGCGCGGTGGCGGACCACGGCGCCTGGCGTGCGCGCAAAGCGCCGGAAGAGGGCCTCGGCCACGTACACGGAGCGGTGCTGCCCGCCGGTGCATCCGATGCATACCGTCAGGTAGTGCCTGTCCTGGGACATATAGGCGGGCAGCCAGGTGCGGATGAATTCCTCGATGTGGCCGACAAATTTCAGTGCGTCTGTTTTCTTCTCCAGAAACTCAATGACAGGAGCGTCTTTTCCTGTGAGCTCCCTCAGGCCCGGCTCGTAGTAGGGGTTGGCAAGGCAGCGGGCATCGAACACGAGGTCGGCGGCGACGGGAATGCCCTTCTTGAACGCGAAGGACTCGAAGGACAAGGTCATTTCGGAGGCGGGCGCGTTGATGAACTGCCGGATCCAGGCGCGCAGCGTCGAGGGCGACAGGTCGGTCGTGTCAAGCACCTCCCCGACCTGAAGATCCATTTGGGCCCGCTCCTTGGCTATCGCCTCCTGCAGGCCGGTCTGGTCCCCGGGCCTGCGGTTGAGGGGGGTGAGGGGATGGCGGCGCCTTGTTTCCGAATAACGCTGGACGATGGCCGGGGTTGAGGCGGTGAGGGCGAGCACCTTCACGTCGTAACCCAGGTGTCTGAGTTCGGAGAGCTTTTCCTTCGCCTTCTGAGGGGCGGCATGGGTGCGGACATCCACCGAGATTGCGATGTGCCGCTGCCCGCTCGAGTCCAAGGCTTTCGCGACCGGTACGATGAAGTCAACCGGGAGGTTGTCAATGCAGTAAAAACCGCTGTCTTCGAGCTGCTTAATGGCCACGGACTTGCCGGATCCCGACAGCCCGGTCACAACGATAACTTGCATGGACGGAGCCCCTGCCGTACGGAAATTGAACGCTGCGACTATGGTACGTCAGAGAGGGATTTTTTTCCGCAGCGAGGCGATAGGGATTTGTTCCTGCTCGCGGTACTTTGCGACGGTCCTGCGTGCCACGGCGAAGCCTTTGCCGACCAGCAGCGCTGCTAGCTGGGAGTCGGACAACGGTCTGTCGGGCGGTTCACCTTCGACGAACTCGCGGATCAGAGTGCGGATCGCTTTTGACGAAACCGCCTGGCCCGAGGCGTTGGAAACATGGGAGCTGAAGAAGTGACGGAATTCATAGACTCCGCGGGAGGACTGAAGGTATTTCCCGTTCACCGCCCTCGAAACGGTGGACTCGTGCAGCTGTGTGTCTTCGGCGATGTCGCGCAGCACCATGGGCGTCAGCGCGAGTTCGCCCCTGCTGAAGAAATCCTGCTGCCTGCGCACTATGGCCTGAGCGACCTTCAGGATGGTCTCGAATCGCTGGTTCACGCTGTGCGCGAATGTCCTGGCGGCGGTCAGACAGCCGCTCATTTCCTTTGACCGCCCGTTTTCCTGAGCGCTCATCAGCCTCACGAGCCGCTCGTTGATGCGAACAGGGGGTACGGTGGCGGGATTGAGAAGCGCCTCCCAGCGGCCTGCCTGACGCCTGACGAACACGTCGGGGATGACATAAAGCGTGGGCGAGCTTTTGTAGAGCGCAGCGGGCCTTGGCGTGAGCGACTGGATGCAGCCGTAGAGTCCCCGGACCTCTTCGTCGGAACAGCCAAGGCACTTTTTCAGTCGGGAGAAATCTTTCCGGGCTAGTTCCTGGAGATGCTCGGCGATGGCTTTTTTCGCAAGCTCGTGAATCTTTCTTTCTTCCGGCGGACAGGACTGGATTCTGCTCTCAAGTTGCAGCAGCAGCGACTCCTGCGGAGAGGAGGCGCCCACGCCGATGGGATCGAGCCCGCGCAACACCCGGAGCGCCTCCTGCCACTGCTCCGGCTCCGCGGGCTTGGTGGACGTGATGCGCTCAAAGTCTTTGGCCGCCTCCTCGAGGGAGATCGGCAGGAAACCGTCGTCGTCGAGCTCCCCGATCAGAAAGGAAGCCTTGGCGGAAATATCCGGATCGAGCCGCAGCAGCCCGAGTTCTTCCTGCAGGTGGTCGGCAAGGGTGGTCAGAGAGACCGCGCGATCGATAGGAGAGTATTCATCGTCACCTTCGGGCATTCCCCAGGGCTGGTGAACCAAGTCGACTTCGGGCGGCATGTCGTTGAGCGGAGCGGAGGCGGCTGAGTCGGACTCTTCCTCGTGCCGCGGGGCCTGTGCCTCGGACTCCGGAGAGCCGCGAAGCGGCGAGTCCTCCCCGCTCGAGTCTTCCGGAAGCTCCAGGAAGGGGTTTTCCTCGAGAGTGCGGCTGATGGTCTCCAGCAGGTCTGCCGTCGGCAGCTGAAGCAGTTCGATGGACTGCTTCAGCTGGGGGGTCAGAACCATTTTCTGGCTCTGAACAATTTTCAGTGCGTTGCTCAATGCGGTCAGTTCCGGCGTTAGCGATCCGCGGCGCTGCGGGGATAATCGAAGTCTTCGCCCAGATAGGTGCGCCGCACTTCCGGGTTGCGGCTGAGCTGCTCCGGGGACCCGGCTGCAAGGACGTGGCCGTCAGCGATGATATAGGCGTGGTCGCAGGTTTTGAAAGTCTCTCGGACATTGTGGTCTGTGATCAGCACGCCGATGTTGCGGTCCTTGAGGATGCGGATGATTTTTCGTATCTCATTGACAGCGATGGGATCGACGCCCGCGAACGGCTCGTCAAGCAGAATGAACTTCGGTCTGGCCGCAAGAGCGCGGGCGATCTCCGTGCGGCGGCGTTCGCCGCCGGACAGAGAGATGCCGAGATTAGTGCGCACGCCTTGAATGGAAAGCTCGTCGAGCAACTCCTCCAGCCGCTCGTCAATCTGGCTCTTGGCCAGGGGAGCTCCCTGCTCATCCTTCTGCAGTTCCAGAATAGCGCGGATGTTGTCCTCGACGGTCAGTGACCGGAAGACGCTCGCCTCCTGCGGCAGATAGGAAAGCCCCATGCGGGAGCGCCGGTAAATGGGTAGGTGGGTGATGTTCTCCCCGTCGAGGTAGATGGAGCCGCCGTCGACCGGCACGAGTCCCACGATCATATAAAAGCTGGTCGTCTTGCCCGCGCCGTTTGGACCGAGCAGCCCGACGACTTCACCGCTTTTCACCTGCAGCGACACGTCCTTCACCACTATGCGGCTGCCGTATCTTTTGCGCAGGGCCCGGGTCTCAAGGGTGTGGGATCCTTTCACAAGCGAGTTCAGGGAATCGGTCACGGCTTACTCCTTGCGGCGGGTGCCGATGGAATCCGACGACCTGAGCCCCGTGGTGTCTTTAGCCGAACTGCCGGATTCATTGTCCTTTTTCCGGGGCGCAATGATAGTCGTGACGCGCTGCCGCTCGCCGCCTACCGTGCCGCCCTGGGCCTGGGAGCGGGCATTGCGGATGTCGTAGACGATGAGCTGACCCGTCGCCTCGTCCTTGAGCACGCCATTTTCGGTTCTCGTGAGCCTGGCGTTGGTGATCAGGGTGATGGTGTCCTTTTCCTCGTTGTAAATCATCTTGTCAGCCTGGGCGTGCATCCACTCGCTGATGCGTGGGTCGGGGTTGTCACGCTGCTGCTTGAAACGCGCCTGGCGGCCAGTCATGACGCCGGTTCGGTAGCCCTTCTTGTTGACGCTGAGATCCATGCGGTCTCCGTGCATTTCCAGCGTGCCCTGATGGACCTCGACGTTGCCGGTATAGATCGCGGTCTGCTGGACCTGGTCACCGGAAAAGCGGTCCGCAGCGATCTCGATGGGCTTGCTGCTGTCGGACTGCAGGGCCTGGGCGGCCGCGGCGGCGAAGCCCGTCGCGGCAATCAGGATGATTTTGTTCTTAAGCATTTAATGCCATCCCCAATTTATTTTTTCTGCCGGACGATGTGCGTCTTCACATTGCCCGACAGGCTGATCGTTCCCCGGGCATGGTCATAGACCATGGAGCCCGCTGTGGTCCTGTCCTCCCCCCAGGCGAAAGCGACCGGGACGGACGACACGAAACGTTCGGTGTCGGGATACGCCGTGAGTTTTGTCGTGCGAAAGCTCATGGCGGCTGAGTTCTTCCAAGCGGCTCGATCCAGGCTGACCTGGCCTTCGAACTCTATCGTCTGGCCGCCGTCGTTTGTCCAGCCGCGCCGGGCCTTCGCGATGACCTTGGGCTTCGAGGGCTCGAAAGCAACGAGCTCGGGCTCTGTAACATCGGTCCGGTCATCCGAATAGTGCAGCATGCGCCGCCCAATCAGCCGCCGCTGGGGATTGCCGTCCGGACCGAAGGTTGTCACGGTGATGTTTTCAGCCGTGTAGTCCGGAGAATTTTCGCCCGGTATGTATTTGAGATCCTTCAGTCCCGACTGAGTCGCATAAAAATAGCTCGCCCCGATGAGAAGCAGCAACAGCACGATGGCGACGATGGCCGAAATTCGCTCCCTCATGATTCTCTACCTAAACCGGGACGGCTCCGGGTTGAAATAGATTTTGTCGAGCAGCTGGTCCCATTTGCCCTGTGCCTTCAGAATGGCCTCGGCCATTTCCCTGACGGCTCCGAAGCCGCCTTTTCTGCTGGAGACGAAAGCGGCCTGGCTGAGCACGGCCTGCACGGCGTCAGAGGGCGCGCAGGGCAGGCCGCAAAGCTGCATCACCGGCAGATCCGGCACATCGTCTCCCATGCAGGCGCATTCGGACGCCTCAAGCCTGCGGGACTTGATGAGGTCGAGGAAGGCCCGCTTCTTGTTGATCTGCCCTTGAAGAACATCGCGGACCCCCAGTTCCCGCAGCCTCGCGCCCACGATGGCCGAGCGCCGCCCGGTAATGATGACCACGTCGATGCCGGCGGCCATCATCAGCTTGATGCCCAGGCCGTCCTTCACATTGAAGTGCTTGCAGAGCTCTCCCTGTGAGCTGGTGATGATCTGCCCGTCAGTGAGAACGCCGTCCACGTCCAGCACGACAAGCTTTATTTTTTTCGCCTTTTCCTCTAACGTCATCAGATCACCTTTGCCGTCATCAAATCGTGCAGGTTTAACGCCCCCACCAGGCGTCTCTTCTCGTCTACAACCGGCAGCTGGTTGCATCTGCCGCGATCCATCAGCTGCGCGGCCTCGACGGCGAGGGCCTCAGGCGCTATGGACTTGGGCGTGGCGGTCATAACCTCCTCGATCCTGTAGCGCCGGATGTCCCCTACCCGCTCGATCAGGCGCCGGAGGTCTCCTTCGGTGAAAACACCGAGCAGGCGGCGCTCACAGTCCACCACGGCAGTCATCCCTATGCCCTTGCGGCTGATCTCCTGGACGGCCTGCAGGACATTGGTGCCCGGCGTCACGGCTGGCACGTCATTGCCGCGCCGCATGACGTCCGAGACTCTCAGAAGAAGCCTGCGGCCCAGCGAGCCGCCGGGGTGCGAACGGGCGAAGTCTTCCTTTGTGAAGCCTTTGGAGCCCATGCAGGCTATCGCCAGTGCGTCTCCCATGGCGAGAGTCGCCGTCGTGGAGGCGGTCGGGGCCAGGTTGAGCGGGCAGGCCTCACGTTCGACGTGTACGTTGAGCGCAATGTCGGACTCGCGGGCGAGTGAGCTCTCCAGGTTCCCCGTCATGGAGATGAGGAACGTGCCTTCGCGCTTGATGACGGGCACGATGGCGAGGACCTCGCTCGTCTCCCCGGAGTAGGAGATTCCGATGAGCACATCATCGCGCGTGATCATGCCGAGGTCGCCGTGAGAGGCCTCGGCGGCGTGCACGAAGAAGGCAGGAGTGCCGGTGGAGGCCATGGTGGCCGCTATTTTGCGGGCGATATGGCCGCTTTTGCCGATGCCGGTCACCACCACGCGGCCCCTGCAGGACAAAAGTGCGCGGACCGCCCGGGCGAAGTTTCCGTCAAGGCGCGGCTTCAGCGCGCTAACCGCGGCGGCCTCTGTTGCCAGAACCTCCCCGGCCAAGGCCAGAATGCCATGGTCCTGTTTATCGGAATTCATATCCACCAAGTCCATTAATAGGGGGCAATTTCTTAATGATACATTGCCGGGGAATCGGTCAGAGCCCCCGCAGGGCAGGAAAACCGTTTCCGTTTGTAGGGGCCGTCAGGAACCCTGGCCTTCGATTGAAAAATCGGGCTTCCGCCCCTCGAGGAAAGCGGCCCTTGCAAGGCTAGCCTCGTCGGTTCTGCACTGCACGCGGTGCGCTTCAAGCGCGTTGCGCCGCGCCTGGGACAGATCTGAACGGCAGGCGCTGCAGACGAGGGCTTTGGCCGCCCTCACCGCGTGAGGGGGCAGCCTGCACAGCCGCAGGGCCCGGGCCGCGGTTTCCCGCACCACAGCCTCATCCGGAAACACGGCATTGACGAGCCGCAGCCGCAGGGCTTCCTCGGCTGAGATCGGTTCGGACAGCAGGAGTTTTTCCGCGGCGAAGCGCTGCCCGCAGCAGGCGGCCAAACGCTCAGCGACGCCGTGAGGGGGCACGAGCCCCATGGCACTGAAGGGCAGGGAGAAAAGGGCGTGCTCGCCGCAGAAAACCATGTCGCAGGCGAGCAGGATGATCACGGCCATCCCGACCGCCGGTCCGCTCACCGCCGCGAGCAGAGGCTTGTTCAGGCCGTCGATCGCATCGAGAAGGCGCTCTTCGCGCTCGTAATAGTCGGAGGCTCCGTCGAGAGCCTCGTAGTCCGTGCCGGCGGAGAAAAGCCCCGGTAGTCCCTGCAGCAGGATCACTCTTACGGTCGGGTCTCCGTCCGCATCTTTCAAAGCCTGCGCAAGGTCGTCGAGCATTTCCAGGGAAAGGCTGTTGCGTTTGGCGGGGTTGCTGATTGCGATGGAGCGAACGCCCGAGGAGGTTTCGATGACGAAATTCATTTGTGTAGGGAACTCCCAAAAGGTCGGCCTGCCGGGCGGGGCCGGAGGAAAAGAAAACGGCTGTGGCAGGCTGCGTTAAGTTTATATCCGGGCGATCCACGGCGAACGCCCCGGCCGCAGGCTTCTCAGGCAGTAAGCTATAGGTTTGTCAGAACAGCAACCGCAGCGGGGTTTTAACCATGCTCGTTGAAGGCAAGCCAATGAGAACCATCTGGACGGAGGACGAAGGGGACTCGGTCCTTTACATTGACCAGACGCTCCTTCCTTATGAGTTGCGGATACGGACGGCCCGCAGCTGGGAGCGGCTGGTGCAGGCCATTGAGCGCATGGAGGTGAGGGGAGCACCGCTCATCGGTGTGGCCGGCGCCTGGGCTGCGGCACTCGCGGTCGCGGACGACCCGGGAGGAAACGAGCTCCGGAGGCGCCTGGAGGTGATAGCCTCCGCCAGACCCACTGCGGTCAACCTGCAGTGGGCCGTGAAGCGCATGTCAGCGCGGCTTTCAGGCCTTGAGGGCCGGGAGAGGATCCGCTGCGCTCGCAGCGAGGCAGCCCGGATGGCCGAGGAGGACGTAGCCGCCAACCGCTCTATAGGAAGGTACGCGGCGCGGCTGCTGCGGGCCCTGTCCGAAGCGAGGCCGGGGCGGCCCCTTCAGATTCTCACCCACTGCAATGCGGGCTGGCTTGCGACGGTCGATTACGGAACAGCGCTTTCCGGCGTTTACCAGTGCAGCGCAGACGGGATTCCGGTTCATGTCTGGGCCGACGAGACGAGGCCTCGTCTGCAGGGACTGCTAACCGAGTGGGAGCTGAGGATGGCGGGCTTGCCGGTAACGCTGGTCGCCGACAATGCGGGTGGATACCTCATGCAGCGCGGCCTTGTGGACGTCGTGATCGTGGGAGCGGACCGAATCGCCGCGAACGGGGACGCCGCCAATAAGATCGGTACCTACTTGAAGGCTCTCGCGGCCCGTGAGAGCGGCGTCCCCTTTTATGTGGCCGCGCCGTTTTCAACCATTGACTTTTCTCTGAGCCGTGGCAGCGGCATCCCCATTGAAAAGAGATCGGGCGGCGAGCTGCGTGAGATTCGCGGCGTGCGCCCCGACGGGAGCGTCTCGACGCTGCGGATAGCCCCGCAGCAGACCGATGCGTTCAACCCGGGCTTTGACGTGACGCCCGCGGAGCTGATCACAGGAATCATCACGGAAAAGGGGGTGCTGCGCCCCAGCGAACTTTTGGAATGGAGGCCGCAATGATGTCTTTTGACAATGAGGCCCGGGCGAGAGAAAGCGTCATCCGGGCGGCCCGAGGCATGGCCCGGGCCGGTCTGGTGGTCAACAAGGCCGGAAATGTTTCGGCAAGATGCGAAGAGGGAGGCCGAACCGCTTTTCTGATCACGCCTTCAGGGATGGACTACGAATCTCTCAGGCCCGCGGACCTGTCCCTGATTTACTGGGATGACGGGACGAACAAATGGGTCCACAGCGGGCCGCACAAGCCTTCCAGTGAGTGGCTGATGCACGCCGAGATCTACAGGGCGCACCCCGGGTGGGGCGGCGTCGTGCATACGCATTCCCCCAGGGCCACGGTCCTTGCCTGCAGGCAGACTCCAATACCGGCCTTCCACTATATGGTGGCAGCCTCCGGAGGGAAGGACATCCCGTGCGCGAAGTATGCGCTCTTTGGGACCCCTGAGCTTGCCCGGAACGTGCTTGAGGCTCTGAAGGAGCGCCGATGCTGCCTGCTCGCCCACCACGGCGTCGTCGCAGCAGGCAGCGACGCGAGCCAGGCGCTCAGCCTTGCCGTGGAGGTCGAGAACCTGGCCTCGATGTACATCGAACTGCTCGCCCTGGGGCCGGTCGAAGTGCTCACCGAAGGCCAGATGCACGAGGTTCTCGGGAAATTCAAGGCCTACGAGGACAACAGCAGGAGGCTCAGCCGCGGCGAGCCCGCGCTGACGCGCCCGGACGGGATGCCTTTGTGGAGATACGCCGACGGCCGTAATATTTCCTGTACTGAAAAGGTGAAGGTTCTCGATGAGAACTTCAGGGAAATAGGGCGGCTGATGGCCGATGCTCTCGATGACGCTGTTCTTATCGGGTGCCCGTCCGAGCAATACCGACGGGCCCTGGAGAATCTGGCCGCCGGCCTGAAGAGCCGCTATCCGGATCAGAATCCGGCAGAAAACAGTCAGGGTGGGTCATGAAAAGAAGAACGCTGTTGAAGGCCGCTGCGGCCGGTGCCGCCGTCTTGGTGCTTGGCGGCTGCGCGCACCCCCAGCTTATCGCCAAGGGGGTTTCGGAAGCTGATATCGTCGCGAAGCTGGGCAAGCCCCATGCAAGGACGGTCCTGCCTGACGGGACGGTGCGGCTCACTTATTCCTGGCAGCCCATGGGCCAGGCCGTCTGGTGGATGTTCCTGGACTCCTCGGGACGGTACTTTAAGCTCGAGCAGGCTCTTGTCGAGGATAACTTCCCGATGATCAAGCCAGGGATGACCCGCGCTCAGGTCTATGAGCTCCTGGGGCCCTGTGCGGAGGAGTACAAATTCCCGGCGCTCAAGCAAACCTCTCTGATGTACCGCTATGAGGACTATTCCCGCGCTCCGATGGCCCTGTGGGTGGATCTCGATATGACCGGACACGTGGTGTCCTGGACGACAAGCACGGACCCTTGGCTAGACCGGCCGCTTCCGATGTTCTGACCTTTTCCGGGCCGGGTTTCCGAAGGCTGCGGGCAGGCTCGGCTGCACCGCTCCGCCCCAAAAAAAGACCTCTTCCCCCCGAAGGGGAAAGAGGCCGGAGCGGGCGCGGGCCCCTTTAAGGGCTTACTCGCCGTCCTTAGCTGCCTTGTGCTCGTTTCTGAGCCTGATGTGCAGCTCGCGCAGCTGCTTCTCGGTCACCGGCGCGGGCGCGTGCGTGAGCAGGCACTGGGCGCGCTGGGTCTTCGGGAAGGCGATCACGTCGCGGATGGAATTCGCCTTGGTCATCATTGCGACGATGCGGTCCAGGCCGAAGGCGATGCCGCCGTGAGGCGGCGCGCCAAACTTCAGGGCCTTCAGCAGGAACCCGAACTTCTGCTCAGCCTCCTCGGGGGTGATCTTCAGGGCGCTGAAGACTTTTTCCTGCACGTCTTCCTTGTGGATTCGGATGGAGCCGCCGCCGATTTCCCAGCCGTTGAGCACCATGTCATAGGCCTTGGCGTAGCAGTGCTCGGGATCGCTCTCGAGTTTGTCCACGTCGGAGTCCTGCGGGCAGGTGAAGGGGTGGTGGCAGGCCATCCAGCGGTTTTCTTCGTCGGACCACTCGAACATGGGGAAGTCAATGACCCAGAGGGCCTTCCACCCGTCCTTGAAGAGGCCGGCCTTCTTGCCGAACTCGCTGTGGCCGATCTTGAGACGCAGAGCGCCCAGGGAGTCCCAGACGATCTTTTTCTTGTCGGCGCCGAAGAAGATGACATCGCCGTCGTTCGCGCCGGTTCTTTCGATCACGGCCTTCAGAAATTCATCCGACAGGTTCTTGACGATCGGGCTCTGGAGGCCGTCGCGGCCCTTGCTCTTGTCGTTGACCTTGATGTAGGCGAGGCCCTTGGCGCCGTAGATCTTGACAAATTCGGTATAGGAGTCGATCTCGGAGCGGGGCAGCTCGCAGCCGTGCGGCACGTTCATGGCGACCACTTTGCCGTTCTTCATTGCGGCGGCGTTGGCGAACACCTTGAAGTTCGTGTCATGGCAGAGATCCGTGATCTCCTTAAATTCAAGCGAGACGCGCAGATCGGGCTTGTCCGAGCCGAAGCGGGCCATCGCATCGTCCCAGCGCATGACCGGGTACGGATTCGCCAGATCCACGTTCAGCACTTCCTTGAACACGCCGCGCACCATTTCCTCAAACAGCGAGCGGATCTCCTCCTGAGTCATGAAGGAAGTTTCAATATCGACCTGGGTGAACTCAGGCTGGCGGTCAGCGCGCAGATCCTCATCGCGGAAGCACTTGACGATCTGGTAGTAGCGGTCAAAGCCTGCGACCATGAGCAGCTGCTTGAAAAGCTGCGGAGACTGAGGCAGTGCGTAAAAGCAGCCTTCCTCCACGCGGGAAGGCACCAGGTAGTCGCGGGCGCCTTCAGGAGTGCTGCGGGTGAGCGCAGGCGTTTCGATGTCGATGAATCCGTGCGCGTCCAGGAAGCGCCGGAAGGCCATCGCGGTCTTGTAGCGCAGGCGCAGGTTGTGCTGCATCACGGGCCTGCGCAGGTCGAGCACCCTGTAGGTGAGGCGCGCGGTCTCAGAAATGTTGTCGTCGTCGAGGCTGAACGGAGGCGGCAGGGAGGCATTGAGAACTTCGAGCTCTTTGCACAGCACTTCTATGCCGCCGGAAATCAGATCTTCGTTCTTGGTTCCCTCGGGACGAGCGCGAACCAGGCCGACTACTTTAAGGCAGTACTCGTTGCGGACTTTCTCCGCTGTGTGAAAGACATCCGGGCGATCCGGGTCGCAGACCACCTGAACCAGCCCCTCGCGGTCGCGAAGGTCAATGAAGATGACGCCGCCGTGGTCTCTGCGGCGGTGAACCCAGCCATAAAGGGTAACGGTCTGTCCGATGAATTTCTCATCAACCAAACCCGAATAAACGGTACGCATACAAGCTCCGGGTCAAACAAAAAAGCAGAAAAGCTTTTTTCTGCAGAAACAAAAAGCCACCGGCGCTCCCGAGCGCCCGCAACGGGAGCCGCCGGCAACTGACATATTCTTAAAGTTTAGCGCGAGGCAGGCGCTGTGAGTGGACTCGAGGCAAGAATTGTTGGACGGGTCCTCAGGGCTCGGGCGTCTTTGCCTCGACCTCCGAGGCGGATCCCGGCTGCACGACCCCCATCGAGACGTGGAAGGTGAGGGCCTCGTCGATGCTGCAGCTCGTATCGCGGACGTCTTCCTGCGGCACGAGCACAACGTAGCCGGACGTGGGGTTGGGGGCGGTGGGGATGAAGACCGCGACCGCGCTGCCCCCGCAGCTCTGCGAGAGAGCCGGCCCTGCCTGATTGGCCACGAACCCGAGCGTCCACATGCCTTTTCTCGGGTACTCGACCAGAACGACCTTCTGGAAGCTTCGGGACTGCGGATTGAGGAAAGTCCCGGCTATCTTCTTGATCCCGCCGTAGAGCTGCTTGACCACGGGAATGCGCTCGAGCAGCGTCTCCCACCAGTACACCAGCTTTCTGCCGAGCACATTGGCCACCACCACGCCGGTGAGCAGGACGATGGCCGCGGCAACGAGCAGGCCGAAGCCCGGGATGTGCACGCCGTAAATGGATTCGGGCAGCCAGCGCGGGGGCAGAAACACGAGCAGCCTGTCGCTGAACTCGATGACGCTGTCGAGAATCCAGACCGTAAAGAGCAGCGGAATCCAGAAAAGGAGCCCGGCGGAAAAAAACTTCTTGAACATGATATGAAAGAAAAAAATGCGCCCGCGGACCTCCCTGCCGGGGTCTCGGGCGCATGGCAGACCGCAGCGCCTGGGGCGCTTCAGTCAGAATTCTTGTGAGCCGCAGCGACCCCTGTGTGGCCGGCGTTGAAGTCCGTGGCGGCCCAGCCCTTTCCCTTCAGCTCGAAGCCCGGGGCGGAAAGCTGCTTGACCAGGGTGTCCTTGCCGCACTTGGGGCAGGTTTTGAGCGGCTTGTCGGAAAACTTCTGGATGACATCCTCTTCATAGCCGCAGGAAGAGCATTTGTAACCGTAAATCGGCATGATTTCTGAATAGTCCTTCAAAAACAGACACGGGCCAGTGCTCTGGCCTCATAAAATTATAATTATGGCTCAACTGATTACTTATGTGTCGGAAAGTCCGATGCGCGGCTTCGGTATTTAAATGGAGGGAGCAAAGCGATGACAGAGCCGGTCGGTTACACCAGGAATATCGGGCAGGAGGAGCTCAGGCAGTTCCTGCCTTTCCTTCAGGAGCTGGCGGACGCTGCCGCCGCCGAAATCCTCCCTAATTTTCTCACCGGCATTCACGTCGACGAGAAGTCCAACCATACGCCGGTCACCCGGGCGGACCGCGGAGCCGAAAAGGCCATGCGCGACCTCATTGAAGCCCGGTTCCCCGCCCACGGCATTCTGGGGGAGGAGTGGGGAGTCAGGGAGCCGGCCGCGGCCCTGCCGCGCTACCGCTGGATACTTGATCCCATCGACGGGACGCGCGCGTTCATCTCCAACTGCTTCCTGTTCGGGAACCTGATCGCGCTTGAACGCGATGACGGGGAGGGCTTCGGCCCCATCCTTTCCTCCATCGCTTTTCCCGCAGCCGGGGTGCGGGCGATCGGCTGGAAGAATCACGCGGAGCTGCGCCGCGGGCCAGGCTTTTCTCAGTCCGTCCCCATGAAGGTGCGCCCGTGCTCCAGCCTGAAGGAGGCCACGCTGCTGGTGACTTCTCACTGGAGCACTCCCGAGCAGGTCGGGGACGGGCGGATGCAGAAGCTGGTCGACCAGGCGAAGCTCTATCGCACCTGGGGCGACTGCTTCGGCTATTTCGCCGTCGCCTCCGGCGGGGCCGACATCATGATTGACCCTGACCTGTCGTACTGGGATGCGGCCGCCCTGATCCCCGTGGTCGAGGGGGCGGGCGGCGTCATCACCAGCACGAAGGGCGGCAGCCCGCTCATCGACAAGTCCGCTGTGTGCACGGCCGGCGGTCTGCACCGCGAGGTGCTGCAGATCCTTAACTCTTCTTCTCTGTAGCGGCGGGTTCGGAGAGGGCGGGCAGCGTGATCAGGACGCGCAGCCCGTGCGGGCGGATGTTCTCGGCGGCAATGCTGCCGCCGAAGCGCCTGGCGGTCTCCCGTGCGATGGCCAGCCCAAGCCCGAAACCCGAGCCCGTGGGCTGCCCCGATCCCCTGAAGAAGGGGACAAAGAGCGTGGGCAGCTCCTTCGGATCGGCCCCGGGGCCCTGATCCTCAATCGCGATGCTGATTTGATCGTCGCCGTTTCTCCAGGCCCTGCAGGTGATGACGCCCTGCTCGGGAGAAAAGCGGATGGCGTTTCGGATGACGTTTTCCAGAGCGTGGGCCAGGATGTTGGAATTGCCGGTCAGTCTGAGCGGCGAGTCGGGCAGCTCGGCCCGGATCGAGACTTTTTTCCTGCTGGCCTCGATGCCTGCGCTGTCAATCACGTCCTGCAGCGTTTCGCCGGCGTCAAACACGACACGGTTCTCGCGCTCGAGCGGCAGATCCGCTGCGTTGAGCCGAGTGTAGGTGAGGAGGTCGTCGATCAGGGCGTCCATTTTTTTAACGTCGGATTCGATGTGATCCAGCATCGCGGGGATCTTCTCGGGGGACTGCCTCGCGATGTCAATCGCGCAGTTCATGCGCGCAAGGGGCGAACGAAGTTCATGGCTGACGTTGTGAAAAAGCGTCTGCTGGCGCTCGAGCAGCTGCTCTATGGTCCCCGCCATCTTGTCAAAGCACTGCGACAGGCTCTGGAGCTCCACGCTGGAGGTCCGGACGGACTGAGAGACCCGCACCGACAGATCCCCGGCGGTGACTTTGTCCATGGCCTGTTCGATTGTCCGGATCGGGCGGGTGATGGACCAGGCCATGCCCGAGGCGACCGCCACGGCTACCAGCAGGGAGGCGATGATGTTGGGCCAGAGCGGGCGCGACAGGAAAAAACGCGACTCGCTCAGGAAGCTGCTGCTGTTTCTTACCGTGAAGGCGAGGACCGGCCGTCCTTCGAGACTGATCCGGACAATGTCCCCCGAACCGGGATTCTGGGCGTACATCTCGCGGGCCTGTTTCACCAGGGACGCTGAGATGGGGCGGCCGGCCAGATCTTTGCCGCTCTCGTCAACGGCATAGACGTAGGAGTGGTCGACGAGGGGCTTTTGCTCCTTCAGCCACTGCGTGAGTCCGGCTTGCCCCGCAATGCCGGCCATCTGGGAGGCGAACACCAGCCGGTCCCTGCTTCCGGGGTTGCTCGGGATCTGGGCGGAGTGCAGCCCCAGGATGATCGTGAACACGAAAACCCCCGACAGCACCATGGCCGCCAGAAAGGCGGCCAGAACGCGCCAGAAAACCGTGTTGAATTTTTTAAGGGACGCAGAGCGCGGCTGAGGGACCGCGGAAACGGAATTCATTTGGTCTGGTTCGGCATTTTTGTGACGGACATCTGGTAGCCGAAGCCGCGGATGCTGTCGATGGAGATCGCGTCGCCCGCCGCACGGCTTATTTTGTGGCGGATCGAGCTGACATGCACATCGATCGCTCTGTCGTAGCGGCCCATGTCGCGGCCGAGAACCTTGACGTAGATGTCGGCTTTGGAAACCCGGTTGCCCAAGTTTTTGGCGAGCATTTCGAAAAGCGAGAATTCCGTCGACGTGAACTCAATCGGGGTCTGCGTCTTCGTGACCCACACCCGCCGCTGCGAGGAGCTCAGGGTGAGCGGCCCGATGATCAGGGGGATGCTTGAGGCCCCAGTCCCGGAGGATCTCCGGAGAATGGCGCGGATTCGGGCGAAAAGCTCCCGGGGAGTGAAGGGCTTGGAGACGTAGTCGTCCGCACCGAGTTCCAGGCCGATGATCCTGTCGGCGGAATCGCCGCGGGCGGTAAGCATGATGACGGGGATGTGCGACCACTCCCGGATCTTGATAAGCACGTCCGTGCCCCTCATGCCGGGCATCATAAGGTCAAGGATGACGAGGTCAAAATTTTCCTGGGAGAGCTTCAGAAGCGCCTCCTTCCCGTTGTAGGCGGGCGTGGGGGCAAAGCCCTCCAGCTGGAGCCCGTCGGTCAAAAGGGAGACTAGATCCGCGTCATCGTCTACGAGAAGAATTTTGGGTTTTGCATCAGGCATGGCAGCAGGTGTGAAAATTGCACGCTTCTAAGAAGATTATAAAAATATTATTTATCAAAGATAACGGTCCTACTCCGCTCAATGATAACGGTCTTGCTCCGTTTTGTGCTCGTCCGCGCAGCGCGGGATAAGCGGCTGCGGCAGAGAGACTGCCGGCCTCCGGCCGGCCCCGGGGGCTTCCCGAGGCCTGTGGGAAAAGTCGGAGGGTTTAATCCATTATCGTGCTTTATAATCCGAAAAAGCCCCGGTTTACGAGGCGGGCCGCAGATGCTCCGGCCTGCATTCCGGGGGTTTGCTTACGTTTGTTTCCAGCCTGACTGAAAATCAAAGCTTAAATGCCAGAAAACAAAATCAACGTGCTGCTTGTTGAGGACGACGGCGAGGTCCGCCACCGTTTCGAAACTACGATCAATCAGGACCCGCTGATGAGAGTGGTTGGCTGCGCCTCCACAAAGAGGGACGCCGCCCGACTGATCGAAACGTTGAAATTTGAAGTGATGGTGATAGACCTCGGGTTGCCCGACGGGGACGGGATAGACCTTATCCACCTCGCGAGCCGTCTGCACCCGTCTTCTGACATCATGGTGATCACGGTCTACGGAGACGAGCAGCACGTGGTCAACTCCATCGCGGCCGGCGCGACGGGCTACATCCTCAAGGAGGCCGAAAGCGAGGACATCACCGCACAGATCAAGCTGCTGCGCGGCGGCGGCTCTCCTGTGAGCCCCTCGGTGGCCAGGAGCGTGCTGAGGGCTCTGCAGACTCATTCGAGCGGCATTGTCCAGTCTTCCGAGCCCAATCCTCTGTCCACGCGCGAGACTGAGATCCTGCATCTGCTCGCCAAGGGCATGAGCTTCAATGAAATAGGGGAGATTCTCTCTATTTCGCCCCACACCGTCACCGCCCACATCAAGAAGATTTATCGCAAGCTGCAGGTGCACTCGCGCGGCGAGGCGGTCTATGAGGCCGGTCAGATGGGTCTGCTCAACTCCTGATGAAGAAGCTGCGTCTGCTCGGGGGGACGCTGCTCGCCCTGTGTTCCCCTGCGGCTCTTGCCGAAGGTCCGGAAGGGTCTTTCCCCTTTCTTGTTTTCCTGCTTTTGAACGCTAGGCATCTTCTCTACGGTGCGTGCCTTGCGGTTCTTTTTGTCCTCGTGCGCGGCCAGGCGCACCGGCCCGCGGAACGCTCAGGTGCGGTTTCCGCGGCAGCGCTGCTGTTTTTCGGGCTTCTGCAGGCGCTCCTGTGTCCCTTCGCCGCCAGTCTTTCCTGGCTGAACGGGGAGAGTCTGGTGCTCCTCCTGCTCGTTTTGGCCGGAGGGACTCTGCTTCTTCGGCGGCGGCCCGATGCAGCGCCGGTTTTCCCGGCGGCGGCCGCCTCGGCTTTCGCCTCGGGACTTGCGGTGTTCGCGCTGAAAGGCTCTTTGCAGCCGTTGCTCGTGGCGGAGGCGGCGTCCTTCTGCTGTCTGCTGCTATGGGGCTGGGCCCGGTGGGGTCGTTCCCCTGCGGCGCAGGACGAGGGGGTCGTCCGTAGGGAGGCGGAGCAGGAGGCTGTCGCCCGGGAGCGGGCAAGGTACATTCGCGATATGCACGACGGTCTTGGAGCCGAGCTTGTGTCGACGCTCGCCGCGGCAAAGACCGGCAAGCTTTCCCAGGAAGCGCTCGTGGACTCCCTGCAGTCTTGCCTGGATCAGATGCGCCTTGCGATCGACTCGAGCGGGGTAGGAACGGAGGATCTGACCGCCGCGCTGGCCAATCTGCGGTACCGTATGGAACCCAGGCTTCGCGCGGCCGGAATACATCTGGTCTGGGATGTCTCCGGCATGCCGGATGACTTCGCCTGTCCCCCGGAGCTGTCCTTCTGCGCTCTGGGCGTGCTGCAGGAGGCTCTGACAAACGCTGTCAAATACAGCGGCGCTGACCGGCTCGAGGTCAAAGCCTCCGTGGACGGGGGCGTCCTGCTGCTTTCCGCCGCGGACAACGGCAGGGGCATGGCCCCCGGCGCTGTCTCCGACCGCTCGCAGGGCAACGGCCTCGGGCTGGCGAATATGAACCGGCGCGTGCGGGAGGCCGGCGGTGAGCTCAGCGTCTCGGCGGGGCCGCAGGCCCGAGGGGTGCAGGTGCGGCTGAAGCTGCCGGTGGCTTAGCCGGCAGCAAGCTTCGGGGCGGGATCGGCGCTCTGCCAGTGGCCGCTTTTGCCCCCGTTCTTGTCAAGCAGGCGGATGTCCGAGAGAACCATGCCCCGGTCGATCGCTTTGCACATGTCATAGATTGTGAGCAGCCCTATCTCCACGGCAGTGAGGGCCTCCATTTCCACGCCCGTTTTTCCGTCCGTTTCGCAGGTCGCCCGGCAGACTACGGCGCTTTCCTTTTCGTGGAGATCGAAGTCGACGGCCACATGGGTCAGGGGCAGAGGATGGCACAGCGGGACAAGCTCCGAGGTTTTCTTGCTTGCCATGATGGCGGCGATGCGTGCGATGCCAATGACGTCGCCTTTTTTGGCACTGCCCGAGGCGATGATCCGGAATGTGGAAGGATGCATGCGAATAACGCCCTGGGCCGTGGCGCACCGGTGGGTGATGCTCTTGGCGGCGACATCCACCATGTGGGCCTGTCCCCTGCTGTCGAAATGCGTTAAACCGTTTTCAGAAGTCATCGAGAAATACTCAGTCACCAAAAAAATGAAAGCGCGGCCTCTACTTGAGGCGCCGGCTTCTTATCATAGTTGAGGCTTGCTTTTTAGCGGAATAAACCGATGAAGTCCTTGATCGCCTACTCTTTAAGCCTGATCCTCGCCGCCACGCCCGTCCTCAGCGCCTCGGCGGCTCAGGGCATGGATCAGGTCCGTCTCCCGGCCATCGGGGAGCCGGCGGGGTCCGGCGAGCTGTCCCCGGAGGAAGAGAGGCGGATCGGCGAGCAGTCTATGGTCCAGATCCGTAACAGCCGCTTTTACCTCGATGACTTGGACGTCTCCGAGTATCTGAACCGGCTGGGCTACAGGCTGGTGGCCATGGCGCCCTCCAACAGTTATGGTTTCCAGTTTTTCCCGCTGAAGGTGCCTGAGATTAACGCTTTCGCCCTTCCCGGCGGTTTCATCGCCGTTTTTTCCGGCACAGTACTCGCAGCCTCCGATGAGAGCGAGCTCGCGGGGGTTATGGCCCATGAAATAGCGCACGTTACCCAGAGGCATATCGCCCGGATGTTTGAAAGGCAGAAGGGCACGGGGGCGCTCGCCCTCGGGTCCTTCCTGCTTGCGATTCTAGCGGCTGCCGCTGGCGGTAGCTCGGGGGGCAACGCCGCCTCTGCCATCGTGATGGGCAGTCAGGCTGCCATGATCTCCAATCAGTTGAAATTTTCCAGAAGTGCCGAACAGGAGGCTGACCGCATAGGCTTCCAGATCCTTACGCGCGCCGGCTACGACCCCCGCGGCATGGTACGGTTTTTCCAGCGCCTGCAGCAGCAAAGCGGCAGCTATGATTCCTCGAACTCCTATCTGTCCGACCATCCGCTTACGATCGAACGCATCGGGGACATGGAAAACAGGGCGAGAAACTATCCCCAGTCATTCCGAAAGTCCGACGACTTTGACTTCCTTCTGATCCAGGCCCGGCTGCTTGTGCTGCAGGGGGACCGCACGGCGGACTGGGAGGAAGCTGTGCGGCAGCTGCGGCTCAGGCTTGTCGGCCGGAGCTCCGGTGAGCAGGCTGCGGCGGCACACTACGGCCTGTCCGTGGCCTACAGGCAGATGGGCAGAGCGGCCGTGGCCTATGAAGAGGCGGAAAAGGCGGCTGCGGCAGCAGGGGGACGCAAAAGCGTCTTTATCGACAAAAACCTCTGCGAAACCCGCTTCCTCGCCGCCGGCAGCGAGGTCGAAAAGGAGGCGGCGCTTGCCCAGATGCGCCGGCTCTGCGACCAGAACCCCGTTTCATCCATGACTGCAGGCGCTTACATCGAGGCGCTGCGCTCCATGGGCCGGTATGAAGAGATCCTCCGGTACCTGAAAACTCAGGGGGCCTTCTCGCAGGACAATCCCGCGTATTATCGTTACTACGCTCAGTCGAGCGAGGCCCTCGGGCGGCACAGTGAGTCGCACCTCGCCATCGGGAGGATGTACGCCCTGCAGGGAGAGTGGAAACAGGCTGCGATTCAATTCCACGAGGCGGAGAAGGCCTCGGACGGAGACTTCTATACGATGAGCGAGATTGATGCGAGGCTGCGCGAGGCCGAGGCCAGAATGAAGGACGAGGAGGGCGGGAGCCGTTAGGCTCCCTATTCCGGCGGGGGATGTTAAGTCCCTCAAATCATGAGAAAATAGATACCTTTCATACCGGCGGCCCGGCGGGGGAGCTCCCTTTCGGGCATTCATCCTTTACGGAAAAACAGATTTCCAATGGCTATTAAAGATTACATGATCGTCGCGTCGCGCTGCGACGAAACGATAGAGACGGATGTTGTTGTCGTGGGCGGCGGCCCGGTCGGGCTTTTCCAGGTTTTTGAACTGGGCCTGCTGGAGATGAAGTGCCACGTAGTCGATTCCCTGAAGAACGTGGGCGGACAGTGCATGGAGCTCTATCCTCAGAAGCCCATCTACGACATTCCCGCCGTGCCTGTCTATTCTTCGGCGCAGCTCACCGAGAACCTTCTCAAGCAGAACTGGCCCTTCAAGCCCGTCTACCATTTGGGCGAAGTTGTGACCGTGGTGAAGAAGCTGCCCGACGGGACGTTCCATGTCGAAACGGATGCCGGCTCCCGATTCCACTGCAGAGCGGTGATCATCGCCTCCGGCGTGGGCTCTTTCGACGCCCGCCCGATGCGGGTGCCCGGCATCGAGAAATTCGAAGGCAAGCAGCTCTTTTACCGCGTCCGCGACCCTGAGCAGTTCGCCGGCAAGAACATCGTCATCTGCGGCGGCGGAGACTCTGCGCTGGACTGGACGCTTAATCTGGTCGGCAAGGCCGAAAGCGTCATCCTCGTGCACCGCCGCGACGGATTCCGCGCGGCCGCTGCGAGCGTGGCAAAGATGAAGCAGCTCTGCGAAAACTGGGAGATGCAGTTCATGATCGGCTCGGTGACGGGATTCGAAGAGAAGGACGGCCGGCTCAAGGAAATCCGCGTAACGGGAGCCGACGGCATTGTGAGGCGCATCCCCCTGGACTGCCTGCTGGTGTTCTTTGGCCTCCAGCCCAAGGTTGGCCCCATCGTGAACTGGGGCATCGAGCTGGACCACAAGCAGATCGTGGTCGACACAGCCAAGTTCGAGACCAGCGTGCCCGGCATTTTCGCCGTTGGTGACTGCAATATTTATCCGGGCAAGAAGAAGCTGATCCTGTCGGGCTTTCACGAGTGCGCGCTGGCCGCTTTCGGAGCCTCGCAGTACGTATTTCCTGAGAAAAAGGTCTTCCTGCAGTACACGACGACTTCTCCCAAGCTGCACAAGGCACTCGGCGTGCCCGATCCTGCGCACCACAAGGAAGACGCCGAATGAAGACCCGACCCGCCGCCTTGGGCGGCGGGGGGGCCAATGTGCCGCGGCCGGTCAGGCCTTTACCGGCTTGATTTTAGGCAGCGACGCGGAATGATCGACGGGCAGCTGCGAAAGGGCCGCGGCCGCCTTGCGGGCAATGCTGAGGAAAAGGCCTGCAGTCTCGCTTTCCGGCTCCGCGATGACGGTGGGCCGCCCGGAGTCAGCTTCCTGCCGGATCGCAGGGTCCAGCGGCAGGCTGCCCAGGATCGGCACGTCGTACTGCTCTGAGAGCCGCTTGGCGCCGCCCTCGCCGAAGATCCGTTCCAAGTGTCCGCAGTGAGGGCAGCGAAAGAGCGCCATGTTCTCGACGACGCCTAACACCGGCACATTGACCTTTCTGAACATCATGAGGCCTTTTCTGGCGTCCAGGGTGGCGATCTCCTGGGGAGTCGTGACGACCACGGCGCCGGTCACGGGCACCTGCTGGGTGAGCGTGAGCTGCACGTCACCTGTTCCGGGGGGCATGTCGACCACGAGGTAGTCAAGGTCGCTCCACCGGGTCTGGAAGAGGAGCTGCTGGAGGGCGGAGGACACCATCGGGCCGCGCCAGATAACAGGATCCTCGGGGTTGATCAGGAAGCCGATGGAGTTGACCTGCAGCCCGTAGGCCGTGTTCGGGGTCATGGTCTTGCCGTCCTCGCAGGCGGGGATGGCGTTCACGCCCAGCATGGCGGGCTGGCTGGGGCCGTAGATGTCCGCATCGAGCATGCCCACGCGGGCGCCTTCCGCAGACAGGGCGAGCGCCAGGTTGGCCGCGATGGTGGACTTGCCGACGCCGCCCTTGCCGGAGGAGACGGCGATGATGTTCTTCACGCCGGGCAGAACGCGCAGCAGCGGCTGGACCTTGTGGGCCCGGATCCGCTGCTCTACTTCGACCTCCGCTTCGATGCCGTTTTCCGCGAGGGCCTTCAGAATGGAGCCGCGCAGCGGCCCGATCTGCGTCTTTGCGGGATAGTCGAGACGGATCTCGATGCGGGTTTTCCTCTCCGAGGCGTCGATCCCAGCGATTTCTCCGCTGTCCCCGAGTCCTTTGCCGGTGTTCGGGTCCGTGACGGAGTTCAGGATTTTTTCAATTTGATCTTTGGTCATGGGCTTGGTTGCGTCCTCACAAAACTCCGTCCATTATCCCACGCCGCCTAGAAGCAGCCGCAGACCATCCGGCAGGCACCGCCGGCTCTCCGCGCCCGAAGCCCTGCTCAAAAGGCGGCCCGCCCGGGCCGTGGCCGCGCCGGGTAGAGATAAAATAAAACTTTCATTTCCTTTTCTCTGCGTCCAAAAAATCCATGAGCAAACGCAACATTTTTATAACAACAGCTCTGCCTTACGCCAACGGCCCGTTTCACATCGGGCACATCACGGAATATATCCTGGCCGACACCTGGGTGCGCCATGAGCGGATGATGGGCAACAATGTCGTCTTCGTCGGCGCGGACGACACCCACGGGGCGCCCATGATGATCGCAGCGGAAAAAAAAGGAGTCACCCCGCAGGAGTTTGTGGCCCAGATCCGAGCCGGACGCAAGCAGTACCTCGACGGCTTCCACATCAAGTTCGACTGGTGGTACACAACGGATTCTCCTGAAAACGTGAAGCTCTCGCAGGAGATTTACCGCCGCCTGAAGGCGGCCGGCATGATCTATACGAAAAGCGTGACGCAGTACTATGACACGCAGAAGAAGATGTTTCTGGCGGACCGCTATATCAAAGGAAAGTGCCCGCACTGCGGCGCAGAAGATCAGTACGGGGACAGCTGCGAGGTCTGCGGATCGGTCTACAGCCCAACCGAGCTGATCAATCCGTACTCGGTTCTGACGGGAACCAAGCCGGAGCTGCGCAGCTCCGTACATTATTTTTTCAAGCTGTCGGATCCCTCCGCGAGGCAGTTCCTGCGGGAGTGGACTAGCGGCTGCGGCTTGGACGGCAAGCCCCGCCTGCAGCCCGAGGTGCTCGCCAAGGACCAGGAGTGGCTCGGCGAGGGCGCGCAGCTCGAGGACTGGGATATTTCCCGAGACGCGCCTTATTTCGGAATCCCGATTCCCGACGCTCCGGGGAAATTCTTCTATGTCTGGCTGGACGCGCCGGTCGGCTATCTCGCTTCCCTCATGTCCTACTGCAACGCAAAGGGAATTGATTTCGAGAAATTCCTCTCCGACCCCTCTACCGAGCAGATCCACTTCATCGGAAAGGACATCATTTATTTCCACACTCTGTTCTGGCCGGCGATGCTGAAGTACGCGGGCCGCCCGTTCCGCGTCCCAGACCATATTTATGTGCACGGCTTCGTGACGGTGGGAGGCGCCAAGATGAGCAAGTCCCGGGGCACGGGCATCAGTCCTCTCAGGTACCTGGAGCTCGGGATGGATCCGGAGTGGCTCCGCTATTATCTGGCGGCCAAGCTCTCCTCGAAGGTCGAAGACATTGACTTCACGAAGCAGGACTTCTTCTCCCGGATCAATTCGGACCTGATCGGCAAGTACGTCAACATCGCCTCGCGCTCGGCGGGTTTCATTGTGAAGCGCTTTGGCGGGCGGGTGCTTGATGCCGCCATGGACGATCCGCTGCTTGAGGCGCTGCGCTCCCAGGCCGGCTCCATCATGGATCTGTACGAGAACCGCGAGTTTTCCAGAGTGACGAGAAGCGTCATGGAGCTCGCAGACCAGACCAACGAGTACATCGACCGCATGAAGCCCTGGGAGCTCGCCAAGGATCCGCAGAAGGCCGACGAACTGCACCGCGTTGCTTCGGTGAGTCTGGAGGCCTTCAGGATTCTCACCAATTATCTGAAGCCTATCCTGCCCGGCACCGCCAGCAAGGTCGAGGAGTTCCTTCAGTGCGGGGAGCTCACCTGGCAGAGCGTTCGCAGCCCGCTCAACTCGCAGCGCGAGATTCTCCCCTTTAAACACCTGATGCAGCGCGTCGACATGGAAAAACAGCTGGATCAGCTGCTTCCGACCCCCGCCCCTGAGCAAAAGCCGCAGGAAGCTCTGCCCGGCGGCGAGGCGATCGCCCCGGTCTGCTCGATTCAGGACTTCAACCGCGTGGATCTGCGCGTGGCAAAAATCCTGAAGTGCGAGGAAGTGGAGGGTTCGAACAAGCTCCTGCGGCTCACTCTGGATGTAGGTGAAGGCCGCCCCCGCACGGTTTTCTCCGGTATCAAGTCTTCTTACAGGCCTGAGGATCTGGTCGGCAGGCTCACGGTGGTGGTCGCGAACCTTGCCCCGCGCAAGATGCGCTTCGGCCTCTCCGAGGGCATGGTGCTTGCTGCATCCGACGCCTCTGGCGGCACGCCGGGCTTTTACCTGCTCGCCCCGTTCGATGGCGCAAAGCCCGGAATGCGGCTGCACTGAAAGTGCAAGAGTCCGCGGGGAAAGCCTGCGGACTTCTTGTGCAGTGGTCCCTGCCCGCCTGGCCCTTCAGTGTTAAAAGAGGGACTCCGGGGCGGCTGAGGCGGTAAGCCAGATGGGCGCGAAGGGGGCGGCCTGCGTGATGTGCACCAGCTCTTCCTTGGCGAGCTCCAGGATGGCCAGGAAGAATACCAGCGCCTCCCGGGGCGTGCGGCTTTCTGAAATGAGCGCAGAGAATTCGATGTAGGGCTTCGCCTGCAGTTCGCGCAGCGTCCGGCTCATATACTCGCGTATGGACAGCTCCTCGCGGCTCACGCTGTGGTTTCCGCGCAGCGCCAGGCCTTTCAGTACGCGCGCCCAGGCCGACTGCAGTTCGGAGAGGCTTGCCTCTGGCAGCCTCTCATCGTCAGCCTCTTCCAGCCGGACGCTTACCTCGGAGAAGTCCCGCCCGCAGATGGGCAGCTCGTCGAGCTCCTGTGCGCCGCGCTTGATTTTCTCATACTCGATCAGACGCCTCATCAGCTCGGCCTTAGGATCTTCGGCCTCCTCACCGGTATCCGTTTTCCTCACAGGCAGCAGGAGCTGGCTTTTGATGGAAGTCAGGTAGGCGGCCATAACCAGGTAGTCTCCTGCCAGATCGAGGTTGTGCGCCCGGATGAGTTCGACGTAGGCGACATACTGCTGCGTGAGTGTCGCCATCGGTATGTCCATGATGTCGAACTTCTGCCTGCGGATCAGGTACAGCAGCAGGTCGAGCGGGCCTTCGAAGGAGCGCAGAAACACCACGAGCGCGTCGGGCGGGATGTAAAGCCCGTCGGGAAGGCGCGACATCGGTACCCCGTAGAGTTTTGCGACGGGATCTTCAGAGGGCAGCAGAGTGTCTTGCGGCTGGGCTGCGGCGTCCAATTGCGGAAGGAATCCTCAAAAAAGGGCACGGAAGGCGGCCAAAACCGCCCCCGTGCCCTGCCGGTGCTTCAGGCGACCGAATGGTTACTCGTAGTCGGGCACGTACATGCGGTCCTTCACGTACTGCACGATATCCGCGGGCTGCTCAATCTGCGCAGTGCCGTTGCGAAGGGCGAGCTTGATGATGTTCACAGCGACGGCGAGCGAAATGTCGCGCACGCGGGTGAGCGAGGGGTAGAGCGAGCCCTGCGCCAGATCTTCCGGAGTCACCATGTCGGCGCAGGTGTGGGCAGCCGACAGGAACACGTCCTCTCCCAGCTCCTTGCAGCGGCCGAGGATCGCGCCCAGGCCGATGCCAGGGAAGACATAGGAGTTGTTGCCCTGGCGCGGCACGAACGTCTTGCCCTTGTAGGTGACGGGGCTGAACGGAGAGCCGCAGCTGAACAGCGCTCTGCCGTCAGACCAGGTGTAGGCCTGCTCAGCTGTGCACTCGGCCTTGGAGGTCGGGTTCGAGAGCGCGAAGATAATGGGCCGCTCGTTGATTTCGGCCATCGCCTTGACCACGCTTTCTGTGAAGGCGCCGGACTGGGCGGACAGGCCGACGATCGCCGTCGGGCGAATGCGGCGGATGCATTCCTCAAAGTCGGTGCAGGGCTCCAGATCCTTGGCGAACGGGGCCTTGTGGCGCGCAAGTGTTTCGCGCCCGGAGGTCACCAGTCCCTTGGAGTCAAAGAGGTAGAGCCTGCTCAGGGCGTCTTCCCTGCTGATGCCGGTCTCCGTCATGGCGGCGGCGATCAGGTTGGCCACGCCCGTTGCGGCTTCGCCCGCACCGAGGAAGAGGATCTTCTCATCCGAGAGGCGGGAGTTCTTCGCCTTCATGGCGGAGAAGAACCCGGCTACGACGATGGAGGCAGTTCCCTGAATGTCATCGTTGTAGCAGCAGTACCGCGAACGATAGCGCTCAAGCAGGTCGAAGGCATGGTTGTTGCCGAAGTCCTCGAACTGGACGACGCAGCTGGGCCAGCGCTTGTGCACCGCCTGGAAGAACTCCTCGATGAAGTCGTCGTATTCCTTGCCGGAGACGCGCTTGTGCTTGTGGCCCAGATAGAGCGGGTCGCTGAGATAGCGTTCGGTATCCGTGCCGACATCGAGCGTGACGGGCAGGGTTCTGCGGGGATCTACGCCGGCGCAGGCAGTGTACAGGCCGAGCTTGCCCACCGGGATGCCCATGCCGTTCACGCCGAGGTCTCCCAGCCCGAGGATGCGCTGGCCGTCGGTCACCACGATCATGTCGACCTCCTGCTGGGGAGCGTTCGCGATCAGCTCATCGAGATGCCCCTTGTCCTCGATCGAGAGGAAGAGCCCGCGGGGGAAGCGGTAGAGGTGGCTGTATTTCTGGCAGACTTCGCCCACCGTCGGGGTGTAGACCAGCGGAAGGATCTCCTCGACATAGTCCATCACGAGCCGGAAGAAAAGCGTTTCGTTGGCGGCGCGCAGCCCGTCGAGGAACAGAGCCTTCTGATAAGGCGTATCAAAGGAGCGCAGCTGCTCGATCATCGCTTCGGCCTGTAGCCTGATGTTGCTCGGCACCGGGGGAAGCAGTCCCCGGAGCCCGAGTTCAGCGCGTTCCTGCTCGGTGTAGGCGGTTCCCTTGCTGAGCACTCCGTTTTGCAGGAGCGCAGCTCCTTTTAACGTTTGACATGCCATGTCGTCTGGTCCTTAAAAAAATAAAACTTCAGTGTTATTGGTTGCGGCCTGAAGATCGAGGCGAAGCCTTATTTTCCATCAATCCGAGGCCGGGTGGTTTTATAGGCCTACCTCTTAAGAGGCACTATTCGGTCTGTGCGGGCTTTACCGGGTCTTTTTCCGGGTGGCCGGCGCAGCCTTTCTCGTGGCAGGCTGCTTGACCGCAGGTTTTTCCACCGGCAGCGCGGGCTTGAGCTCTGCCATCCTCTGGTCCGCAAGCTTGCTCTGTTCGGTGTCGGGGTAGCGCTTCTTCAGGGCATCGTACGTGGCATAGGCCGCGCGCACGTTGCCGAGGGCGGTCTGGGCCGAGGCGAGGGACAGCATCGCGTCGGGCACGCGCTTGGAGCCCGAGAAGTCACGGATGACGCGTTCCTGGGCGGAGGCGGCCTCGCTGTACTGCTGCAGCGCAAAGAAGGCGTTGCCCTGCCAGTAAAGGGCTTCGGGAAGGTACGGCGAGCGGGGGTTGAGGGCGTCAAGCTGCTGGAACTGCGTGATGCTGTCCTGGTACTTCCCGGCCTGGAAGGCGGACATGCCCGCGTCGTAGAGCGACTTCTCCCGGGGCTGGACCTGAACTTTCGCTCCGTCGACCTGAACGGTCTGGGGCTCGACCTTGGCGATCCTTGCGTTCATCGCGCGCAGGCGGCTGTCAAGATCTGTGTAAAGGTCCTTCGTGTTTTTCTGCTGCTGGGCGAGCTGGTTTTCCAGAACCTCGATGCGGCCGGAAAGCTGCGCCTGCGTCTGCCGGATGGCGTCGACCTGGTTGCTGACGGCCAGGTTGGCCTTCTGGGCGCTCTCCAGCTGGCTGATCTGGCTCTGCATGGTCACCATCTGCTTGCGCATGGCGTTAATGGCCAGGCGCGCCTCGTCATCCGAGAAAAACGCGTTGGCGCTGGACATGCAGCCGACGCCCGCCGCCAGGGCGGCTATCAGTGGTAAAGGCCTGAACATCATGGTTTGCTCACCGGTAAAAAAAGGTCCCGCCGCGCCGGCTGGCGTCGGCAGGACGAGTTAAAGGGTCGTCTCAGCGATAGCGGATGTCAGCGCGGCGGTTCTTGGCCCACGCCTGTTCGTTAGAGCCCTGGACGGCGGGTTTCTCCTTCCCGAAGCTCACGGCCTCCATCCGGTCGGCGGGCACGCCGAGCAGCCGCAGCTTCGCCACGACGGCTTCGGAGCGGCGCTGGCCGAGGGCGAGGTTGTACTCGCTGCTGCCGCGCTCGTCGGTGTTGCCTTCAACCACGATCCTGCGGGAGGCGTGGCTAGACAGGTAGTTGGCATGAGCCGAAAGCATCTTGTCGTACTGCGGGTCGACCGTGTAGGAATCAAAGCCGAAGTAGACGGACTTCTGGGCGAGCGGGCTGTTGGGATCGTTCAGGGGATCCACCTCCACGGTCTTCACGTCGGAGGTGCTGCGGGCGGTGCTGTTGCCGGAGGCGGGGGCCGTTGCCGCGGCTGTGGTCCGGCTGGCGCCGGCCTTGTTGCCGTTATCGACGGGGACAGAGGAGCAGCCTGCAAGGACTGCTGCAGAGACTATGGCTGTAACTGCAAAACGCAGGGAAAAATTCATTTAAAAATCTCCAAACCTATCAATCATCTGACTAACGGTCCCCAAGCAGGCTCGCGGATGCTGCCGCCCCTGCTTGAAAGCCGGGTAGAAACTTTTCCATCGGCGCTGGAGGCGTATAGCACTCCGCTGCCGCGCCCGCCTGAGGCATAGAGAATCAGCTCCCCGTTGGGGGAAAAGCTGGGGGATTCATCTCCGCCGGTGCGGGACACTACAAAATTGGATCCGGTCGCGAGCTCGAGGACATTGACCTGGAAGCCGCGGCCGGTTCTGGCAATATAGGCCAGTTTCTTGCCATCGGGCGAAAGGGCGGGGCTTACGGCGTAGCCCACGCCGAAGGTGACGCGGCTCGCGCTTCCCCCCGACACTCTTTTTCTGTAGATCTGCGGTTTGCCGCCCCGGTCCGACGTAAAGTAGATCCAGGCGCCGTCCGGGCTGAACACCGGCTCGGTGCTGATGCCGGATCCCGTGGTGAAGCGGCGGGCCGCGCCGCCGTTTACGCTCATCAGGTAGATCTGCGTCCCGCCGTCCCTGGACAGTGCGACGGCGAGCGTCGAGCCGTCGGGGCTGAAGGCCGGTGCGGAATTATTTCCGGGGAACTGGGCCACTGCACGGCGCTTTCCGGTGCTGAGCTCGTGGATGAAGACCACAGGCTTTCTGGATTCAAAGGAAACGTAGGCGACCCGCGATCCGTTGGGAGACCACACCGGGGAGATGATGGGCTCGCGGCTGCGCAGTGCGACGCGCGGATTCTCTCCGTCGCTGTCTGCGATAATCAACTCGTAGCGGCTCCCCCTGCGCTGCACGTAGGCTATGCGTGAGGCGAAGCAGCCCGGGATGCCCGTGAGCTTCTGGTAGATGCGGTCCGCGATCTTATGGGCGGAAAGGCGCACGTTTGCGCCGGAGAAAGATGCACTGTCGAGCACCGTGCCGTTCACCACGTCGAACAGCTTGTAGCTGAGCTCCCAGCCGCTGCTTTTGCGAACGACGGAGCCGAGCGCGGCGGCGTTCACGCCGTAGGACTTGAAGGCGTCCGCCGTGGGGTTTAGAACTTGGCTGTAGGGAGCCTCGGTCTTCGGGCCGGCAATTCGGAACTTGCCGCTTCTCTGCAGGTCGGAGGAAATGACCGAGCCAATGTCCGTGCCGCAGGCGCTCTGCCCCGAAAAGCCGGGAACGGCCAGGGGAAACAGGTTGGAGCCGACGCCGGTGATTTCTATGTCAAGCTGCGCATGAGCGGGCAGGCAGGCGAGTGCGAGGGCCGCCGCGGTGCCGGCCGCAAAGGCCCTGCGGGTCAGGCAAACAGTCGATTTTTTTATCAATTTCATGATCCAGCTATGAAATTTTAGGGGGTGCTTGCTGCCAAGCGCCCCCATGGTACTACGGCAGCGTGAAAGCCCTCTGTAACAGAGGCTAAGCATAGTTTCCGTTTGTTACAAACGGAAGACTTTACGCTGCTTTTTTATCAGTGGCGGAAGTGCCGCTCTCCGGTAAAGACCATAGCGATGCCGCGCTCGTCGGCAGCCGCGATCACCTCGCTGTCGCGGATGGAGCCGCCCGGCTGGATGACGCAGGTCGCCCCGGCGTCGCAGATTACGTCCAGGCCGTCCCTGAAGGGGAAGAAAGCGTCCGAGGCGGCGGCGCTGCCCGCGAGCGACAGGCCGGACTCTTCGGCCTTCTGCTCGGCGATGCGGGCGGAGTCGACCCGGCTCATCTGGCCGGCGCCCACCCCGAGCGTCATGCCCGCGTGAGCGTAGACGATGGCGTTGGACTTGACCCAGCGGCAGACGCGCCAGGCGAACATCATGTCGGCGATCTGCTCCGAGGTCGGCTTCTTCTTCGTAACAACCTTCAGCGCGGATTCCGGGCAGATCTGAGTGTCGGGAGTCTGCACCAGAAGACCGCCCCCTACCCGCTTCATGTCGAAGTCATTCTGGGCGTGACCTCCGGCCACCAGCAGCAGCCTGAGGTTCTTTTTCTGCTCGAGCAGGCCTTTTGCCTCCTCGGAGAAGGACGGTGCAATGACGACTTCCGCGAACTGCTTGCTCACGAGCGTCGCGGTTTCCAGGTCCACTTCGCGGTTGAAGGCGATAATGCCGCCGAAGGCCGACTTCGAATCGGTGCGGAAGGCTTTCTTATAGGCTTCGGCCGCGTTCAGGCCGATGGCCGCGCCGCAGGGGTTGGCGTGTTTGATGATCACGCAGGCGGGCATGTCGAACGAGCGGGCCATGTCCCAGGCCGTATCGGTGTCGGCGATGTTGTTGTAGGACAGCTCCTTGCCGTGCAGCTGGGTGTAGCCGGCCAGCAGCCCGGGGGCCACCTGCTGCTCGCGGTAGAAGGCGGCCTGCTGGTGGGGATTCTCGCCGTAGCGCATGTCCTGAACTTTCACCCACTGACGGTTGAGGACCTGCGGGAAGCGGGTGGCGGGCTTGTTGTCCTCGCCGAGCGAGGTGAGGTAGTTGGTGATCGCGCCGTCATAGCGGGCAGTGTGAGCGAACACTTTCTTTGCCAGGGCGAGGCGGGTTTCAGCGGTGACTTCGCCCTTGTTCCTGATTTCCTCGATGATGCGGCTGTAGTCAGTGGGATCGACTACGACGGCGACGGAAGCGTGGTTCTTCGCCGCCGCGCGGATCATGGTGGGACCGCCGATGTCGATGTTCTCAATTGCCTGGGCGAACGTGCAGTCCGGGCGGGCGATGGTCTGCTCGAACGGATAGAGATTCACGACGACCAGGTCGATCGGATCGATGCCGTGCTCCTGCAGCGCCTTCATGTGCTCCGGGCAGTCCCTGCGGGCGAGGATTCCGGCATGGATCTTCGGGTGAAGAGTCTTCACACGGCCGTCGAGCATTTCGGGAAATCCCGTGTAGTCGGCGACCTCCTCGACCTCAACCCCCTCTTTTTCCAACAGCCTGGCAGTGCCCCCCGTAGAAAGCAGATGGAACCCCAGGGAGACGAGTTCCTTTGAAAACTCAACGATTCCGGTTTTGTCGGAAACGCTGATCAGAGCTTGCTTTTTCATGTCGGATTTCCTTTAAAAAGGCCCTGCTGGAGCAGCCCGTAATGCTTCAGGCGCTTGCGCAGGGTATTTCGATTAATACCCAGAATTTCTGCTGCGGCGCACTGGTTGCCGTGGCAGCGCCGCATAATGTATTCGAGAAGGGGCAGCTCCACCGCCGACAGTACCATTTCGTGCACCCGCGTGGGATGCACGCCCTCGAAGCTGTCAAAATACTCGTCCAGCATCTCGGTCAAAGCCGTGCGGAGAGGCGTTGTGTTTTGGTCAGGCACGCGGATCAGGACCCCGGTTGCGGCCCGTAGCCGCTTTTCCACTGCGGGCGGGCGGATGATGAAAACGTTCCCCCATCATAAATCACATCGCGGCTTTCTCAAAGAATTCCGTCAGTTTTTCCTTCACTGCCCCGGGGTCGGAAAGCGCGAGCAGCGGCGGCGCGAGCGGCGCCGCCCCCTCAGTGCGCCGGAGGTACCACAGCAGGTGCTTGCGGAACGTGCGCAGGCCTGGCCCCTCCCCGTAAAAGCGCAGGTGCCGATCCATATGGCCGAGGATCACCCGCAGCCGCTCCCCTGGCGATGGCTGCCCCGGATCGGCGTTTCCGCAGAACACGGCCGACATCCGGGCGGGCAGCCAAGGGTCTCCCAGGCAGCCTCGCCCCACCATGATCCCGTCCGCCCCGGTGTAGTCCATGACCCGAAGGGCTTTGTCAACGGAGTCGATGTCGCCGTTGGCGATGACGGGAATGCTCAGGCTGCGTTTGATCCGCCTCACGGTTTCGTACTCTGCCCGGCCCGCATAGCCCTGCATCCGGGTCCGGCCGTGGACTGTGATCAGGCTCACGCCGAGCTGTTCGGCGCGCTGCGCGATGTCTAGCGCGTTTTTATGGTCCTCATCCCAGCCGGTGCGAAGCTTGAGCGTCACCGGAACGCGGGCCGCCTCTCGGACCGCCCGTATGACCTGCAGCGCCAGCTCCTCGTTTTTCATCAGTGCAGCCCCGCACTCGGTCCGGCAGACCTTTTTCGCGGGACAGCCCATGTTGATGTCGATGACCTGCGCCCCGAGTCCCTCGACGAAGCGGGCGGCCCGGGCCATCCACGCCGGGTTCGCGCCCAGCAGCTGCACGATCCTCAGGCCGGCGCCTTCGCCGAAGGATACGCGGAGCTGAGATTCCTCGGAGCCAAGCAGCCCGGGGTTGGCCGAGACCATTTCGCCTTCCGGGCAGCAGTTCCCAAGCGACAATACGGTCTGCCGGAAAGGCAGGTCCGAGAAACCGGCCATGGGGGCAGTGAAGACCTGCGAACCGACTTCCGCCGATCCAATCCACATAAGGTTCTCAGTCCTCCAGCTGCTGCGGGGTCCCGATGTTTTTCCACAGCCCGCGGAATACTTCGCCCGTGACCCGCCCCTGGTCGCAGAAACGGTAGAGCCAGGGAAAGAGCTTGCAGGGGCGAATCTCGACGTCCCTGAAGATTCTGGGCGAGTAAAGCCCGATGCTGGCGAAGGTGTACTGCCGCGGAGTGCGCCGCACCAGCCCGGCTGTGAGCGCCATGTCGCCCTGCGGGTGGAAGCTCGGGTTATCCACGAGCACCAGATGCGCGTCGGCCTCGCCCCGGGCGAGCTTGCCGGCGCGGGCCGCGAGGGCCCCATAGTCGAAGTCCGTGACGATGTCGCCTGCGGCGACGATAAAGGGGGTTTGGCCGTCAGGCGAGAGAAGCGGAAGCGCCCGCGCGATGCCGCCCAGGGTTTCGAGCGCGTCGGCCTCCGTGTCGCCCTCTCGGGAGTACTCGATCATCAGGCCGCGGTCCGATCCGTCTCCCAGCGCGGCCGGAAACTGATCTGCCAGGTGGGCGGTGTTCACAACGAAATGCCTCACGCCGCCCCTGGCCATGGCCTCTATCTGCCAGTCTATCAGGCGCTTGCCGTGGTACCGGAGCAAGGGCTTTGGGGTGCGGTCTGAAAGCGGGCGCATCCGCTTCCCTCGGCCCGCCCCCAGGATCAGGGCCCGTACGGGCGGGTTCAGTAGGTCCACTGTTCGCTCCCCGAGGGACCTTCAAGACGGTCGAAGATTGTGAGCAGGGGGCGCAGTTGCCCGTAACGGCCGGCCACATGCCGAACGTACGCCACGAACCGGGGCGTGTCCTTGAGGTAGCGGGGCTTGTGATCCCTGTAATTCAGCCGTGCGAAGATGCCCAGAACCTTGAGGTGGCGCTGCAGGCCCGACCATTCAATCTGCTGCCAGAACTGCCTGAAATCGCGGGGCACGGGCAGACCAGCCCGCCTCGCCTTCTCCCAGTAGCGGATTGAGACGTCGAGAGTAAAGGATTCGTCCCACGAGATGAAGGCGTCGCGCATGAGGCTCGCGATGTCGTAGGAGACGGGGCCATAGAGCGCGTCCTGGAAGTCAAGGACTCCGGGCATGGGATCGGAAACCATCAGGTTGCGCGGCATAAAGTCGCGGTGGACGATGACGCGGCCCTCCGAGAGCATGCTCGAGACCAGTCTGTCGCAGACTCCCTGCCAGATTTTTTCCTCGGTTTCGTCAAAGTCGCTGCCGCGGTGCCGCCGCACGTACCACTCGGGGAAAAGCGAGAGCTCGCCGCGGAGCTTTTCCTCCGAGTATTCCGGGACGATGCCCGGTTCGCTCACGGTCTGCAGCGCGGTCAGGGCTGTGGTGGCCGCGTCGAAGAGGCCCGGAGCACAGCCCCGGTCTTTGAGAAGGCGGTCCAGGCAGGTTTCCCGCCCAAGATCGGAGAGCAGCATGAATCCCTGCCGGGGATCGGCCTCGTAGATGTGCGGTACGTTCAGCCCTGCCCTTACGCAGACAGCGTCCATGCGGATGAAGGGGGCGATCGGTTCTTTTTCGGGCGGTGCGTCCATCACGATGTAGGACTGCGGCTGCGTCCCGGAGGCGATGCGGAAATAGCGCCGGAAGCCGGCATCTGACGAGGCCGGGGCGATGGTTTCCAGCCTGAGGCTGTAACGTTGCGCGTGGCCCGAGAGCCACCCTTTCAGCAGTCCGAGACGTTCATCTGCGGTTTTTATATCTTCTGGCATGGCTCCTTTGCGCCTTCTTGCTTTCGTGATTCTGAAATTCTACGAATTTGGGACTGACAGTGGAACTTCCGGCCCGCCCGAATCGCCGGGGTTCCGTGTGAGGCCCGCCTTCAGCCCGTATAATCCACTTGTTTGCTTACAACGATCCGGGTTTACCGGCAAATGGGCGCTAGCAGCTTGAATCAATCAGCCAAAATCAGATTCCCGCGGGGAGGCGGCCTGGCCGCAGCTGTGGCCGCGGCGTGCATGGCCCAGCCGGCTTTCGCCGCGCTGCAGCTGCACTCCATCTCGGAGCTCGATGAGTCCCCGGCGGGCGTCGTGGAAAACCCTTCGACCTATGCACGCGCCAACGACGTCACCGGCAGTCCCCAGGACGTGCTCCACCTGATCGGCAACGCGGAGATCCGCCGCGGGGGCGCCACGCTCAAGGGCGACCGCCTCACCTACACGCAGGAGACCGACGAGGTGGTGGCAAGGGGCGGCGTGCTGCTGTCCAAGAACGGCGCCACTTTTACCGGTCAGGAGGCAAACTACCGGATTGACGCGCAGTCCGGCAGCATGCCCGACGCGGACTATACCTTCGAGGCCCGGGGGCTGCGGGGCTGCGCAAAGCAGGTGGAGTTCATCGACGGCAGCCATATCTCAATGGCCGATGCGCTGATCACATCGTGCCCCAAGGGCAGCAAGTCCTGGTGGGTGTCGCTTGATCAGCTGGACCTCGATCAGGGCGACTCCTCGGCCCTGGGCCGCTGGGCATCGCTCTATCTGGGCGGCGTCCCCGTCTTCGGCTTCCCCTGGTTTGACTTTCCCATCGGGCAGGAGCGCAAGTCCGGGTTCCTCACCCCCAGCATGACGATGAGCACCAGCAAGGGCCTGCAGATCAGCATCCCCTATTACTGGAACATCGCCCCCAACTATGACTACACGCTCATTCCTGACATCATGACCAAGCGCGGCGTGATGCTGGAAAACGAGTTCCGCTATCTGCAGCCTAATTACTCCGGGAAGATCAATTACAACTGGATGTACCACGACCGGGACCGCGACGAGCGCCGCTACGGGCTGCATTTCGAACACCGCTACAGCCGCAGCGGCTTCTATGCGGGTGTGAACTACAACCGGGTTTCCGACGACAAGTTCATCGACGACTTCTCGGGCACTATCCGCGAATCGTCCGAAAAGGTGCTCAACCAGGATGCCTGGATGGGATACGGGCAGGACTTCTGGAATTTCAACGCCCGCGTCACAAAGAACCAGACGCTTGAGAACAAGGGCTACTGGGAGCCGTACTCGCGCGTCCCGCAGTTCACCTTCAACACCTACAAGGGCGACCTCTACGGCATAGAGTACACGGGGAAGATCGAGGCAACCCGCTTCACCCACCCGAGCAGGCAGCGCCCCGACGGCGACCGCTTTGTGATCGACCAGGCCGTAAGCTACCCGCTTCGCGGCTCCTGGTGGTTCATGGAGCCCAAGGCCCGGTGGATCGGCACTTGGTACAACATGAAGGACAGCCACCCGGTCATGGGCGCAACTCCTCTGGACAGCAGTCCGAGCCGTACTCTGCCGATATTCTCTATCGACTCAGGGCTGATTTTCGACCGCGAGACCTCCTGGCTTGGGCACAACGCCGAGCAGACCCTGGAGCCGAGGCTGTTCTATTCCTACATTCCCTACCGCGACCAGAGCAGGATGCCCGTGTTCGACACGACAGTGTCGGATCTGAACATCGCGCAGCTTTTCCAGGAAAGCGTCTTTTCGGGGTATGACCGCATCAGCGAGGCGAACCAGCTCACCGCGGCCCTTACGTCGCGCTACCTGGACTCCGCTTCGGGCATCGAGTGGTTCCGCGGAACGATCGGCCAGCGCTTTTACTTCTCCGATCAGCGCGTTGCGCTCCAGGATTTCTACACCGGGGCCCGCGGGGGCGTCCGCACGGATTCCCACAGCGACCTGCTGGGAAGCGTGGGGGTCCGCTTCACGAAAAGCCTGACTGCCGACGGCACCATCCAGTACTCGTCGTCTGACAAGCGCATCTCGAGGGCCTATGCGGGGTTCCGCTGGAATCCCCGCCCGTCTTCCACCCTGAGCCTTTACTATCGGTACAACTACGCTCCCGGTGACTACTACAACAACATCAAGCAGGTCGATTTCGGCGTGCAGTGGCCGCTCACCGGCAACCTTTACGCAGTGGGGCGCTGGAATTACTCTTTCCGGGGCAGTCACATCATCGAGGCCCTTGGCGGCGTCGAGTACCACGGGGACTGCTGGACGCTCCGGACCGTCCTCCAGCGCTACGTGACCTCCACGGACAAATACGACAACACTTTCTTCATCCAGCTCGAGCTGAATGGCCTGGGTTCGATTGGCACCAGCCCTGTCTCAGAGCTTCGCAACGGCATCCCCGGTTATCAAAACGCAAGCCCCGTTCCCAGTGCAACAGGGCGCTATGAATACTATGACTAAAAAGATCTTCGCTCACCTTCTTCTGACCGCGGCGCTTGCGGCTCCTTTTGCCGCCGGGGCGGCGGATCCGGCTCCTGCGGCGGGCACGGCGCAGCAGCCTGCCGCCGCGCAGCCCGCGAGGCAGGCCGAGGGCCGTCCCCTTGATGAAATAGCCGCCGTGGTCAACGATGACGTGATCACCGAGTACGAGCTCCAGCAGCGCATCCATATGGCCGCGCTCAACCTGCGGCGCCAGAACATCAAGCTGCCGCCCATGCAGAGCCTGCGCAGCCAGGTGCTCGACCAGCTCATCATCGACAAGGCCATCCTGCAGCGCGCCCATGAAACGGGCATCCGTGTCGATGACCAGATGGTAAGCGCCGCCATAGAACAGATCGCGGCCAACAACAAGGTGACGGTCGAGAAGATGCGCAGCGAGCTTGCAGCTGACGGTGTTCCGTTCCAGGCCTTCCGCGAGCAGATCCGGCGCGACATCATCGGCCAGCGGCTCAGGGAGCGCGAAGTGGACTCGCAGATCCATATTCCTGAGTCTGAAATCGACGCTTACCTTGCCGAGCAGAACGGCTTTGCGGGAGGCGAGGGCTCGGCCACGGAGTACAAGGTGAGCCACATCCTGATCCCGCTGGAGGCGGGAACGGACGCGGCCAAGGCCCAGGCCGAAGCTGAGTCGGTCCTGAAGCGGGCCAGGGCGGGAGAGGACTTCGCCTCGCTGGCGGCCTCCTACTCCCGGGCGAGCGACAGCATGCAGGGCGGCGAGCTCGGATGGCGCACGAGCCAGGCCATGCCCACGGTGCTCTGGGACGCCGTGAAGTCCAACCCCGCCAAAGGCGTCGTAGCGATGAGCCGCAATAGCTCGGGCTTCCACATCGTGAAGATCAGTGATGTCCGAAACGGCATGGCGGCCCGCGCGGCGGCTCATACGGTGCAGATGACGCATGCCCGCCACATCCTCATGCAGGTCTCTCAGCTCACCCCTGAGGCCACGATCCTGTCCCGGCTCAATGACATCCGCAGCAAGATCGTCTCCGGACAGGCGGATTTCCAGACGATGGCGAGGCTGCATTCCGTCGACGGCACCTCCACCCGCGGTGGCGATCTGGGATGGCTGCAGGCCGGAGATACGGTTCCGGAGTTCGAATCGGCCATGAACAAGCTGAAGATTGGCGAGATCTCCCAGCCGGTGAAGTCCCGCTTTGGCTATCACCTGATCCAGGTCGAGGAGCGCAAGCAGGCTCAGTCCGACCCCAGGCGCGAACGGCTCGCGGCCATGCAGGCCCTTCGCGAAAAGAAGCTCGGCGAGGCGGTGAACAACTGGCGGCGCGAGCTGCGCGACAAAGCCTATGTCGAAATCCGCCACTATGACGACTAGCCTTCCGGGCCGCTGAGCAGCCTGAAGCCGGTTTTTCCAAAAGGCGTCTTTTTATGCCGCTTAAACTCGAGGGCCATCACGCCAGAAAGCGTTTCGGCCAGAACTTCCTGAATGACCGGCACTGGATCGGCCGGATCATCGACAGCATCGATCCCCGCCCGGGTGAGGCACTGGTGGAGATCGGTCCGGGCCAGGCCGCTCTCACGAAAGAGGTGATCGGGCGGGCCGGGCACGAGACCGCCGTCGAGATAGACCGGGATCTGGCCGCGTGGCTGCGCGGTCTTTTCACCGAGGCAGAACTCACGCTGATTGAGGCTGACGCGCTTGTGCTGGACTGGAGGTCGATCCTTCCGGGCCGTAAGCTGAGGATTTTCGGCAACCTTCCCTACAACATCTCAAGTCCGATTCTTTTTGCTCTCGCGGCAGTTGCGGACCGGGTCGAGGACCAGCATTTCATGCTCCAGAGAGAGGTCGTCGAGCGGATGGTATGCCCGCCGGGCAGCAGGACCTACGGGAGGCTCTCTGCCATGCTGCAGCGCAGCTACAGGATGGAGAAGCTTTTCGACGTGCCGCCCGGGGCTTTCACCCCGTCCCCCAAGGTGACATCCTCTGTCGTGCGCATGGTGCCGCTCGCGAGAAACCCCGGGGTGGACGACGAGCTGTATGCCGAGGTAGTGGCGGCAGCGTTCGGCATGAGGCGGAAGACTCTTCGAAACGCGCTCTCGAAACTGCTGACGGCCGAGCAGATCGAATCCGCAGGAATCGACCCGGGGGCCCGGGCCGAGACTTTGTCAGTCGGCCAGTTCGAGGCGCTCGCCGCTGCTCTTGGGCGGACCAGGGCCTAGGACGGGAGCTGACGCAGCCTCACGCGGGCCAGCTCGCGGCGGGACTGCTCGTAGTTGGGCTTGATCGCCTTCACCTGCTCCCAGAAGGCCCTGCTGTGGTTCATCTCGATCAGGTGGGCGAGCTCATGGGCCGCCACGTAGTCGATCAGGTCATTGCTCAGGTAGATGAGTTTCCAGTTGAGCCTGATCGTGCCGTCGCTTCTGCAGGTTCCCCAGAGTGTCTGGGCTGAGGAAAACCTGAGCGCTCTCGCGCGGCGCGGAGCGAAGCCCTGCATGAAGGCGAATCTTTCGCTGATCACCCGCTCCGCTTCGGATTTGATCCACTCGAGCGCACAGGCCCGGATCCGCTCTTCGGAGCTGCCGGCGGCAAGAGGAAGTTCGAGCACGCAGGGGCCGCCCGGCTCCTGGGGCGTCTCCATCCGTGCGAACGCGGCGCCAGGCCGGAGGGCAAGGCGTAGCAGCCTGCCGCGGAAAGGGAGCGTTCCCCCGTCCTGGAAATAGGGTTGCCGCAGGCCGTTGGCGGTCCGCCAGCCGCGCACTTCCTGGAGTTTTCTGTAGATCCAGTCTGCTTTCTGTTCGAGCATGGCCTCAATCTGCCGCCGCGGCACCCAGGCAGGCGCCGTCACGACCAGCCCGCGCTCGTCCAGCCTGAAGCCAACGCTGCGGCGCCTGCGGCGGATCAGCCTGTAAGCGATCGCCTCAGCTGCGTCGCCGGAACCGGGCTGGTACAGGCACTCCTGCACGGCGTCGCCCGAAGAAGGCCTGCCCATGTTCCTCAGTTCCTGCCGGAGCGCAGCAGCCTCGTGCTTTCCGCCTCTATCCAGGCTTCAGCTTCTTCGTTGACTTCCCTGGCCGAGCGGCCGCGGGTTTCAATGGGTCTGCCGATGGAGACGGTGACTACGCCGGGGCGTTTGGCGATTGAATTCTTCGGCCACACAAGGCCGGAATTAAGAGCGACAGGGACAACCGGGACGCCGGCCATGACGGCGAGTCTCGCTCCGCCGCTCTTGTATTTGACATGAGAGCCGGGCGCAACGCGCGTGCCCTCGGGGAAAATGACGACGCCCCAGCCCTGACGCAGGAAGCTCACGCCCTTGGTCGCGAAGGTTTGGAACGCTCCCCGGCCGTTGCTGCGGTCGATGCCCAGCAGTCCGACGGACCACAGCGCCCAGCCGAAGAAGGGGATCCGGTTGAGGGACTCCTTGTATACGTACGCGCACCGGAACGGCAGTTCGCAGCCCAGCCAGAAGCATTCCCAGGCCGACTGGTGCTTGCTCAGCACCACGGCGGAGGATGCAGGGCAGTTCTCCATTCCCAGCACCCGGGTGCTGATGCCGCAGGTTCGACGCAGGACTGTCAGCATCAGGCGGCCCCAGGCGCGGATCATGTCATAGCGATCCGCACGGCTGGTGAAGGGGATGGAAAGTAGAAGCAGAAGGGACAGAGGGATCACCGTGAGTCCCAGGACAAAATAAAACAGCAGTCCGCCGGCAAGCGACATGACCTCTCCTCCTTTCTGCCCGGGCCTTTACTTCGCGAGGCGCGAAAGCTCGGCCACCTGGTTCATCAGCCCGTGGAGCTTCTGCAGCAGGGCGAGCCTGTTGGAGCGGAGCTGCGGGTCTTCGGCATTGACCATCACCTTCTCGAAGAACTCGTCGACCGGGGCCTTGAGAGCAGCAAGTCTCGAGAGCATTGCTTCATAGGCTCCGGAGGCGAAGTCTGCCTCGGCTTTGGGCCTGACCTCCTCGATGGCCGCGAAGAGCTTCTTTTCGGCCTCATCGGCCAGCAGCTCCGGGCGCACCTCGGGGGCGGCGGCGCCCTGCGCCTTCTTCAGGATGTTGCTGATGCGCTTGTTGGCTCCAGCCAGCGCTTCGGCCTCCGGCAGAGCCTCGAAGGAGCGGACCGCCTTGAGCCGTGCGGGAATATCCATGATCAGGTCGGGCCGCGGTGCGAGCACGGCCTCCAGCTCCTGCGCCGTGTAGCCGGCGTCCTTGAACATGACGCGCAGGCGGTCGTAGAAGAAGGACGCGAGCTCGGACCGGAAATCGCCAACTCCCTGTACGTGGCGCTCGACCTCGTAGGTGAGCTCCAGGATCTTGGTGAGCTTTGCGGGGATCTGTTTTTCGATCAGCATGCGCAGCACACTGATCGCGTGGCGGCGCAGCGCATAGGGATCCTTCTCCCCGGTGGGAGCCTGCCCGATGCCAAACATGCCTCCCAGGGTGTCGAGCTTGTCGGCCATAGCCACGGCAATCGAGATCGGGGTCGACGGGAGTCTGTCGCCGGCAAAGCGGGGCAGGTAGTGTTCGCGGATCGCGAGTGCGACCTCCGCGGGCTCGCCGTCGTGCAGCGCGTAGTACTGCCCCATGATGCCCTGCAGCTCGGGGAACTCCCCGACCATCTGCGTGCGGAGGTCGGCTTTGGCGAGGTAAGCTGCGCGGGCAGCTTTCTCAGCGTCGGCGTGCAGGAACATAGCGATGAAGCCCGCGATCGCGCGGACGCGCTCCATACGCTCAAGCTGGCTGCCGAGCTTGGCGTGGTAGACCACGTTGGAAAGTCCGGGGACCCGGCTCGCGAGCGTCTCCTTCTGGTCGGTTTCATAGAAGAACTTCGCATCGGCCAGGCGGGCGCGCACCACGCGGGCGTTGCCGCTGCTGATTTCCTTGCCGCCGTCGCGGGCGACAAGCTGCGAGACCAGCAGGAACTGGTTCATAAGACGGCCAGAAGCGTCGCGCAGCGGGAAGTACTTCTGGTTGAGCTGCATGGTGAGAATCAGGCACTCCTCGGGGACGCTGAGGAATTCCTTCTCGAAGGAGGAGGAATACACCACGGGCCACTCGGTAAGCGCCGTCACCTCGTCGATCAGTCCTTCGGGCATGATGGGGGTGCCGCCGAGCTCCTTCGCTTTGGCGTGCAGCAGCTCGACGAGCTTCGCCCGGCGCTCTTCGTAGGACACCATCACAAAGGCTTCTCGCATCTGCGAGGCGTAGCTGTCGGCCGAGGCGATCTCCATCTCCGGAGGAGCCATGAAGCGGTGGCCGCGGGTCGTGCGGCCGCTTTCCAGCCCGAAAAGTGAAATCGGCACGATCTGCTCGCCGTACAGGGCCGTGAGATAGCGCACCGGCCGCACGAATTCAACCGTTGTCACTCCGTCGGGGAGCTGGTAGCTCATGACTCTCGGGATCGGCAGGTTGCGGCAGGACTCCCCGACGGCCTTTTCCAGGCCGGCGGCGAGCTCGACGCCGGGCAGCTTCCCTTCGACGTAGAGGAACTCTTTGCCGTTTTCCTGTTTCGTGCGCAGCGAGGACAGATCCTTGCCAAGGCCGAGGGCTTCCATCTTCTTCAGGAGCGGGGCGGAGGGCTTTCCGTCTGCGGAGAAGCCGATCGCCTTCGGCATCAGCTTTTTGCTGAAAGGCTTGTCCTCGGAGCGGGGGAGCACGTCAGTGATGTGCACCGCGAGCCGCCTCGGGGTCGCGTAGATTTCGGAACGGGATCCCCCGCTGAGCAGCCCCTGACCGCGCAGGCTCTTTTCAATGCCGCGGCCGAAGGCCTCAGAGAGTTTTTTCAGAGCCTTCGGGGGAAGCTCTTCGGTCTGCAGTTCTACCAGTAAGCTAGTCATTTCAAGCTTCCTCCTTCTGTGAGTTCTTCTTCAGCATGGGGAAACCCAGCCGTTCGCGGGAGTCGTAGTAGGACTGCGCCACGGAACGGGAAATGCTGCGGATGCGGGAAATATAGTGTGCGCGCTCGGTAACGGAGATTGCTCCGCGGGCGTCGAGCAGGTTGAAGGTGTGGCCGGCCTTGAGCACGTGCTCGTAGGCGGGCAGCGCAAGCTGCAGGTCCATCAGGCGCTTGGCCTCGGACTCGAAGTAATCGAAGAGCTTGAGCAGCTTGGAGGCGTCTGAATACTCGAAAGTGAACTTCGACTGCTCCACTTCGTTCTGGTGGAATACATCTCCGTAAGTGAGCGTGCGCCGGTTCTGCTCCTCGCCCCAGCGCGTGTAGACCAGATCAAAGACGTTGTCGCAGTTCTGCAGGTACATGCAGAGCCTTTCCAGACCGTAGGTGATTTCTCCGGTGATGGGCTTGCAGGCAAGACCGCCCACCTGCTGGAAGTAGGTGAATTGGGTGACTTCCATTCCGTCCATCCAAATTTCCCATCCAAGGCCCCAGGCTCCTAGCGTCGGGTTCTCCCAGTTGTCTTCCACGAAGCGGATGTCGTGGATCGTGGTGTCGATGCCCAGCGCCCGCAGGCTGCCCAGATACAGGTCAACGATGTTCATCGGCGCGGGCTTGAGGACCACCTGGAACTGGTGGTGCTGGTAGAGCCGGTTGGGATTTTCGCCGTAGCGCGCGTCCTTCGGGCGGCGGGAGGGCTGCACGTAGGCGGCCCGCCAGGGCTCCGGCCCTAGCGCGCGTAGAAACGTGGCCGTATGGGAGGTACCCGCGCCCACTTCAGTGTCGATTGGCTGCAGAAGCGCGCAGCCTTGCTTATTCCAATAGTCCTGCAGACGCAGGATCACTTCCTGAAAGGTAATCATCTTTTTCCATCAGACCCTTGTATGAAGGGATCGGGCAGCCGTCATGCAGCCGCGTTTCGAACAAACAGGTTTGACATTTTAAAGACTTGCGGTCTTTTTGTTTTTTCTGAACCGCTCCCGCAGGGCGAGCCATAGGGCTAGGCCGAGCGCGGCCAGCACGGCAGGCAGGCTGCCGAACCGGACATAAGGGGTTTCAGAACCGAGGGCCGGGCTTACGGATACGGCAAGCGAGGCTGCTCCCGGGCCGGCCTCCAGCAGGATCTCGCCTCGGCTGCCGACCAGGGCCGAGGAGCCGTTGTTGTTGACGGAGACAAGGGGTCTGGCCGTCTCCCGCGCCCTCATCCGGCTGAACTGCAGGTGCTGGAACTGGATGGAGGGCGAGAACCAGGACAGGTTCGAGGAAACAAGCAGCAGCCCCGGGCCCGGGGCTGTTCGCCAGAACTCACGCAGCTCGGCGCCGAAGAGGTTTTCGTAGCAGATCATCGGTGCGATTACCATGCCGCCCAAGCGGAAGGCCGGCTGCGAGGCCGCCCCCGGCTTCTGATCGCTCATCGGGATGCCCAGTGCGTCGACCAGCCAGTGGAATCCCGCCGGTACGTATTCTCCAAAAGGCACGAGATGGCGTTTGTCGTAGCGCTGCAGCCCCCGGGTTGCTGAGAACAGGAACAGGGAATTGCTGATCTCCCCGCGGGCCGACTCCGAGAAAGCATTGAAGGCTAGGGACTCCCCGCGCTCGACAAAGGGCTCGAAGAGCCGCTCGAGCAGTGCGGGCGGGATCCGTTCAAGCGGGGCTGCAACCACTGACTCGGGCCAGACCACGAGCGTGCCCCGCGGGTCGTCCCCGCTTAGTGCGAGCGCCCTCGACACCCTTGCCCCTAGGCTGAGCGGGGGCGCTCCAGGGACGCCGGCGACCGGAAGATCGGGCTGCACGAGCCTCACCCGCAGGACCTCTCCCGAGGGCTGGGACCAGGTCAGGCCGTCCGCGAGGCACCCCGCTGCTATAAGAACTGCGGCCGCGGCAAGGCAGCCGAGCCTCCCCTTTGGACTTTGCCGGAAGGCAGCGGCGGCTAGGCAGCCGAGGATCAGCAGAGCCGCGAGCTCCACCCCGTAGGCCCCGGCAAGCGGGGCGAACCCGGCAAGCGGCGTGTCGGGCAGCGCGTAGCCGAGCGAAATCCAGGGAAAGGAATTGACGGCTTCCCCGCGGATCCAGTCGGCGAGCAGCAGCAGGGCGGGCAGCCCCGCCGCGCACCGCAGGGCGGGGGACGGGATCCGAGAGGCGGCCGCAGCGGCCGCTGCGGGGAAAAGCGCGTTCACTGCGCCAAGTGCCAGAAGGGCGGCAAGGGCGAGAGGCGCAGGCAGCCCCCCGTAGTAGTGGATGCTGTGCCAGACCCAGGACAGCCCGGCGCCATAGGCTGCGAGTCCGAACAAAAAGCCGCAGGCTCCGGCAGCAGCCGCGCCGCGCGCACGGGAGGCTATGACGAGAAAAAGAGCAGTCCCGAACAGCCCGCAGGGCAGGCCCAGCGCCCCGCAGTCCGGGAAAAAGGCGAGTGCGAAGAGCCCCCCCGAAGCTGCGGCGGAAACAAGGCGCAGGCAGGAAGCGTTCATTTGCGATCGGGGGCCGGGGGCAGCGCCGGGGCGGACAGCCGCTCGGCCTGCAGCAGCTTCACCTGGCGATCATTGGCCGAAAGGACCGTGAAGCGGAAGCCTCCGGCCTCTACGCTGTCGCCGCGGCGCGGCATCCGCTCCAGCCGGTCGGCCACGATGCCGCCGATGGTCTCGCAGTGCGGGTCCCTGATCGAGGTGTGGAAATATTCGTTGAACTGCTCGAGCAGCGTGACGGCCTTCACGCGCCATCTGTTCTTCCCCTCGGGAACTATGTTTTTGGCCTCGGAGTCCTCGGTGTCGAACTCGTCGTCGATGTCTCCCACAATCTGCTCGATTACATCCTCGATCGTGAGCAGCCCGGCTATCTCCCCGAACTCGTCCACCACCAGCGCGAGGTGCTGCTTCTCGGTCTTGAAGTCCTTAAGGATCTGGTTGAGAGCCATCGTCTCGGTGACGAACTTGACCGGCCGCAGGTGCTCTCTCGGCTTGTAGTCGGGGTCTAGCAGGGAGTAGAGGAGGTCTTTCGCGTGCAGCAGTCCGATCACGTTGCTGAAGTCCCCGTCTATCACCGGAAAGCGCGAATGCCCGCTTTCGCGGGCCTCGCGCATCCACTGCTCCCGCGGTTCGTCGAGGTTGATCGCCTTGATGCGGCTGCGCGGGATCATGATGTCCGAGGCGCAGAGCTCCGAGATCTTGAGCACGCCCTCCATCATGCTGAAAGAGTCCTCGCCTATCACTCCCTTCGCCCGGGCGTTCTGCATGGCGGACTGAAGCTGCTTGGCAGCGTCGCCGTCCTCGCTCTCGTCACGGAAGAAGGCACCGATCCGGTGAAAAAAGCTGCTGTCCGCGGAGTCTTCGGGCCCGCGGCCGCCGTTGTCTTGTGTCATGGGAGGGGACGCCTCTGAGAGTCTTCCGGTTGTTCGCCGCGGTCCTGATAGGGGTCCTCGAAGCCGATCTTCTGGAGAATTCGGATCTCGAGGGGTTCCATGACGTCAGCCTGCTCCTGGGTCACGTGGTCGTAGCCGTGGGCGTGGAGGGTGCCGTGCACGATCAGGTGGCAGAGATGAGCGAGAAAAGTTTTGCCCTGCTCGCGCGCCTGCCGTACGAGAACCGGCACGCAGATGGCGAGATCCGCCCTCACCACAGGCTCATGCTCGTAGTCGAAGGTGAGGACGTTGGTAGCGTAATCCTTGTGGCGGTAGCGGCTGTTCAGATCAAACCCCTCAGCCTCGTCGACGAATCGGATGGTGATCTCCACGTCGCGCTCGGCTGCGGCCGCGACCCAGGCGGTCATTGTCTTCTCATCGGGGAGCTCGGGGAAGAGTTCGCGCTGCTGGAACTCGACGCTCACTCGGGGCTCAGTCATGGTCCTGGTTTTCTCGTTCATGGTCTTTTGAATACTTTTCATATGCCTCGACAATTCGGGCGACCAGCGGGTGCCTCACGACATCCGCCGCAGTGAAATAGGTAATGGAGATGCCGCGTACGCCGGCGAGCACGTGCTGGGCCTGGATGAGCCCGCTTTTCGTGCCGCGCGGCAGGTCGATCTGCGTCACGTCTCCGGTAATGACGGCCTTTGAGCCGAAGCCGATGCGCGTGAGGAACATCTTCATCTGCTCCGGGGTCGTGTTCTGCGCCTCGTCCAGGATTACGAAGGCGTTGTTGAGGGTTCTGCCTCGCATGTAGGCAAGCGGCGCGATTTCGATGGTCTGCCGCTCAATGAATGAACGCGTCTTCTCAAAGCCCAGAAGGTCAAAAAGGGCGTCGTAGAGGGGGCGCAGGTAAGGGTCGACCTTCTGCGCGAGGTCTCCGGGCAGGAACCCGAGCCGCTCGCCGGCCTCGACCGCCGGGCGGCACAGGATGATCCTCTCGACCGTGTTGCGCTCGTAAGCGTCCACCGCTGAGGCGACTGCGAGGTAGGTTTTTCCGGTTCCCGCAGGGCCGATCGCAAAGGATATGTCGTGGGCTTGAATCGCGTCGATATAGTCTTTCTGCCGCGGCGTGCGTCCCTGGAGGTCGCTCCTGCGGGTCTTCAGGACCGCGCCCCGGGCCCCGCCGCCCTCGGCCTCCGATTTTTCAGAGACGAAGAACAGCTGCAGGTCCTGTACGGACAGTTCCCGGCCTGTCGAGCGCACCTGCGTAAGCAGCCTCTGCAGAGCGTGCACCGCCCTGCGGGCCCGGTCGGACTCCCCGCTTACACGAAAAAGGCTGCCGCGCCTGCTGATGGCCACATCAAGAATGGTTTCAATCTGGCGCAGGTTTGAGTCAAGCGGGCCGGTGAGGTTGGCCAGCGACGTGTTGTCCGCGTCTGCAGAGAACTCGATGCGGCGCAGGCCTGCGTTTTTTCCCTTGTCTTTCGTTTCCATTGAATCTCTTCTTAGGCTCCGGCAGGCTCCCCGGCGAGTTCGCCGGCGAGAGTGTGGACCCGGACCTCCGTCACGAGGACCTCCACCATCCTGCCGAGCAGATCGAGGCTCCCCTTGAAATTCACAACGCGGTTGTTGTCCGTCCTCGCGGCGAGCATTCCGCCGCCCTTGCGGCTCATGCCCGTGACGAGGACCCGCTGCCGGGTGCCGACCATCGCCTCGGAGATGGCGGCCGCACGAGCGTCGTTTGCCTTCTGGAGCCTCTGCAGCCTCTCGAGCTTCACGCTCTGGGGCGTGTCGTCCTTCATTGAGGCCGCGGGAGTGCCCGGGCGCGGGCTGTAGACGAAGGAAAAGCTCGCGTCGAATCCAACCCGCTCGACCATTCCCATTGTCTGTTCGAAGTCCTCCTCGGTCTCGCCGGGGAACCCCACAATGAAGTCCGAGGTGATGCAGATGCCAGGCCGCGCCTGCCTCAGGCCCTGGACGATTTCCTCGAAGCGCTCCGCGGTGTAGCCGCGCTTCATGAGTCCGAGAATGCGGTCGGAACCGGACTGCACGGGCAGGTGTACGTGGCTCACGAGCTTGGGCAGCCGCCTGAACGCGTCGATCAGCCTCGGGGTGAACTCCGACGGATGGGAGGTCATGAAGCGGATCCGCTCGATGCCGTCAAGCGCGGAGATGAGCTCAAGCAGCATCGCAAAGTCGATCTCCTCGCCGTCAGGCAGCGTCCCCCGGTAGGCATTGACGTTCTGCCCGAGAAGGGTGATTTCGCAGACGCCCTGGTCGGCTAGCTCCTTGATTTCCCGGATCACGTCTGAGACCGGGCGGGAGAGCTCCTGGCCGCGCGTGTAGGGAACCACACAGTAGGTGCAGAACTTCGAGCACCCCTCCATGATGGATACAAAGGCGGCTGCGCCATCGACGTGCGGCCGGGGCAGATAGTCGAATTTCGCGATGCCCGGAAAGCTCACGTCGACCTGAGAGCGGCGGCAGTGCGCGCACTTGTCGAGCAGTGCGGGCAGGCGGTGCAGGGTCTGCGGCCCGAATACCACGTCCACAAAGGGGGCGCGCTCGATGATTGCACGGCCCTCTTGGCTTGCGACGCAGCCGCCCACGGCGATCCTGAGACCGGGGTTTTCTTCCTTGAGGTGTCTGATGCGCCCGAGCTCCGAATACACTTTCTGCTGCGCCTTGTCACGTATCGAGCAGGTATTGAAAACAATGAGGTCGGCGTCCTCCGGGGTTGCAGTCTTCTCATAGCCGCAGCCGCCCGTCATGAGGTCCACGATTCGGTTCGAATCGTATTCGTTCATCTGGCAGCCGAAGGATCTGATGTAAATTTTTTTCGCAGTCACGGTTTTTATCCGGTGGCGGCCGGGCTTCCCGTCCGGGAGCCCGGTGAAATTGTGGATTTTATAAAAATATATAATTTTAAAGGTTTTAATTATTTAAGGGGAGCCGGAGCGGGCAAATTTGTGACACTGACCCGCGATGGTCGTCTCCCCGGTTCCGGAGCGAGTCCATTCATGCCGGTCAGCTGTACGCTTTGCCCCCGAAAGTGCTGCGTCGACAGGGGAAATCCATCCCAGATTAAGAGAGCCCTGTGCCGGGCGGGAAACCGGGCGGAAGTCTCACTCGTGTCGCTGCACAAGTGGGAGGAGCCCTGCATTTCGGGCGAGGCTGGCGCGGGCACGGTGTTTTTCGCCCACTGCAATCTGCGCTGCTGCTTCTGCCAGAACTATGAGATCAGTGCTGAGGGCCGCGGCATCGAGGTTTCCGACGAGCGCCTCGCGGACATCTTTCTGGAGCAGCAGGACCGCGGGGCCACCTGCCTGGAGCTCGTGACGCCGACACACTATGCGGACAACATCCTGCACGCTTTGCGGATCGCCCGCCGCGGCGGTCTGCGGCTGCGAGTGGCCTACAACACGAACGGCTACGACTCGCCCGAAGTCCTTGAGAGGCTGAGGGGCTTCGTCGACATCTTTATGCCGGATCTTAAGTACTTCGATTCCCGGCTGGGAGAAAGATACTCGGGTGTTCCGCAGTATTTCGAGCGGGCCTCCGAGGCGATCCGCCGGATGTTCGAAATCACGGGCCCGGCGCGCTTTGACGACAGCGGGCTCATGGCCTCCGGAGTTCTTGTCCGTCACCTGATACTGCCCGGGCACTGGGAGGACAGCTGCAGGTGTGTCCAGTGGCTTTGGAATGAGTTCGGCGATCAGGTGTACCTGAGCCTGATGAACCAATACATGCCTCTTTACAAGGCGAGCCGCCACCCGGAAATCAACCGCAGGCTTCTCACGCTCGAGTACCAGAAGGTGGTGCGCTTCGCCCGGAGCCTGGGGATCAAACACTGCTATATTCAGGTCGGGCACACGGCGGAGTCCCGGTTCATCCCCGTGTTCGACGGAGCCAATGTCCTGCACGGCCCCCGGTCGTGACAGAGGCGGCCCGCTGCGGGCGGCCCCGGTTATGGTAAAACGGCATCAGAGTTTTTTAGGCCGCGCTGCGCGCCGGCGCGGCCTTCCGGCAGAGGCTTTCGGATATGACAGAACAGTCGTTGAAAAACAATTTCCTCGTGGCCATGCCTAGTCTTAGAGACCCCAACTTCTCCCAGACCGTGGTCTATGTGCTTGGTCATGATCAGCAGGGGGCCCGGGGAGTGGTTATTAACCGGCCTACGGGCCTCGCGCTGTCGGAGGTCCTGAAAAAAACGGGAATCCGCGCCAAAGAAGGTGTGGAGATTCCCGACGCGGTCTACATCGGCGGCCCGGTTCAGACGGAAAGAGGCTGCGTGCTGCACGAGCGGGCCCGCACCTACATGCTCTCCGAGCAGGTGACCGACGGGCTTGTCTTCACGATTTCCAAGGACGTGCTCGAGGATATCGCGCAGGGCAGAGGCCCCGCGAAGCGGCTCTTTTTCCTGGGCTACGCGGGCTGGGAGCCCGGGCAGCTCGAGGCGGAGCTTGTGGCGGGGGACTGGATCACGGTGGAGGCGGATCCCGCTGTCATTTTCGACGTGCCGCCGCAGCAGCGCTATGAGGCGGCCCTGAAACTGCTCGGGCTGGACATGCAGGCGCTGCAGTTCTCCAGCGGAAAGGCCGGCCATGCCTGAACAGTGCCCCGCCCTGCCTGCTACCGTGCTCGCCTTCGACTTCGGCCTGGCAAGGATCGGCTCCGCAGTCGGCAATACTTTCACGGCAACCGTGCAGCCTCTGAAGATCCTTTCCGCCCGGACCAACGCCGAGAAATGGCCCGCGGTGACGCGGCTGATCGAAGAGTGGCAGCCGGACGCCCTGGTGGTCGGCGTGCCGCTTAAAACGGACGGCTCACGCCAGGAAATGACCCTGCGGGCCGAGCGCTTCGCCCGGCAGCTGGAGGGGCGGTACCGCCTCCCGGTTTACCGGGTCGACGAGCGCTACTCCTCGGTCGAGGTCGAGCACGGCCGGGAAAAAATCGATGACATGTCGGCCGCCGTCATTCTGCAGCAGTGGTTCGGCGAGAACGGACTTGTTTAATTAAGGGATACAAGATTTCAAGGGCGGGAGCTTGGTTACGAATGAACTACGCAGTGGGACTTTATCGCTTCATCAGGATGATCCTGATGATTCCCTTCCTGGTGGTGATCGCCGCCTATGTTTTTCCTAGAAAGGACGAGCAGGAATACCGCCGGCTCGTGCAGCTCTGGAGCCGCAGGCTCCTCGCGAGCATGGGCATCGGGCTGCGCCTGAAGGGGCCTGAGCTCCGCTATGAGGAGCCCGGGGAAACGGGACTGTTGCTGCTGTGCAACCACACTTCGTTTCTCGATATTTTCGCAGTTGACGCTTTTTTGTGCTCCCGCTTTGTGGCGAAGGCCGAGATCGGCCGCTGGCCGTTCCTTGGCTCCATCGCGAGGGGCGTCCGGACGATATTCATCGACCGGAAGAACAAGCGGGGCATCCTCGGGATCCTCGAGCAGATGGAGCTCGCGCTTAAAAAAGGCGAGAATGTGATTTTCTTTCCTGAGGGCACGACAAGCCCCGGCGACAGGCTGCTGCCGCTGCACTCTAATCTGTTCGAGGCGGCGGTCGCCTCGGGGGCGGACATCCAGCCGCTGGTGCTGCGCTATACCGAGCGGGGTGAAAAAACTACCCGCATGGCCTATGTGGGGCAGATGTCCATTTTCCGGTGCCTGTGGCACGTCGTGACGACGCGGGACGCAGCCATCGAGGTGGAAGTGCTGCCCCGGTTTTCTGTTGACGGGATGAACCGCCATCAGCTCTGCCGCAAGGCCTCCCGAGTGATGTCCGAAGGACTGGGCGTTGCCGACCCGGCAGACGGGGCCTCCCTGCCCCTGGAGACGGCGGCGAACTGCAAGGCAGGAGACTAGGCTCCTCCCGGCTTCCTCCAGAGTGGACTTCTGACGGTGAAAAGCCTCCGGTCCGACATGCGCACCGCCGACAGCGTTCCGCCCCAGAGGCAGCCCGTGTCAACGGCGATCAGCCGGGGCTTCATCATGAGGCCCAGCATGGACCAGTGGCCGAACACGATGAGCTCGCCGCGCAGTTTCCGGTCCTGCTGCTCGAACCACGGCTCGAGGCTGGCCGGAGCCTGGGCAAGTCCCTCGCGCACGCTGAAATTGAGCTCCTTGGTCCTGCGGTCAATGAACCTGATCCGGGTAAAGGCATTGAGGATCGCTCTCATGCGGGCGGTCCCCGCGAGCCCCTCGGACCACTGGGTGTCTCCGTACATGTCCCGCAGGTAGTCCTTCCAGCCCGGTCCCGAAAGCTGCTCCTCCGCCTCTCGGGCGAGCCCGAGCGTCTGCTCGAGGCTCCAGTCCGGATGGACTCCCGCGTGGACGAACAGGGCGCCCTCGCGGTAGAGGGCGAGGTGCTGGCGACGCAGCCAGTCAATCAGTGCGCCGCAGTCCGCAGCCTCGAGGATCGGGGCGATGGTGTCGCGCCCGTGCGGCCGGGCGTGGCCCGCGGCGACGCACAGCAGGTGCAGGTCGTGGTTGCCGAGCAGGCACTGTGCGCGCCCGGACTCCTCGAGTTTTTTGACGAACCGCAGCGTTTCGAGCGACTGCGGCCCCCGGTTGACTAGGTCGCCGAGGAAAATGAGCTGCGGTCGGCCCGGCAGCTGCGAGAGGAGTTGCTGCAGGCTCTCGAGGCAGCCGTGAAGGTCGCCGACGGCATACAGGCTTTCGCGGCAAAAAGGCGCCTCGCGGGTCATTTCTCTGCCCCGCCCCTGATCTTTTTAAGCAGCGCTGTGGTTGAGCGTTCGAATTCGAAGGCGATGGTACAGGATCTGCCGCCCCACGAGGCAACGAGACGGGCCTCCGGGAGGTCCTCGACCTCGTAGTCTCCGCCTTTCACGTAGATGTCGGGGCGGACAGCGGCGATCGGTTCGAGCGGCACCTTATCACTGAATATCGTCACCAGCGAGACGGATTCGAGGGCAGCGAGGACCGCCGCCCGGTCCTCCTCGCGGTTCACCGGCCTGTCATCGCCCTTGCCCAGCATCCGCACTGAAGCGTCGGAGTTCACCGCGACGACGAGGCTCGCCCCGAGCGTGGCCGCCTGGGCGAGGTAGGTGACGTGGCCGCGGTGGAGAATGTCGAAAACGCCGTTTGTCATGACGATGGGGCGGGGAAGCCGCTGCACGGCCTCCCGCAGGCGCTCTCCCGAGACGATTTTTTTCTCAAAGGACGGCGCGGGAAAATGCTTGCTCATGAGGAAATCCTTCTGCAAAACGAATGAAACCAGCTGCTTTGGGCAGCTTCGAGCAGGTTTCTGAAGGACGCGGTCGCCGGCGCTGCGAGCGCAGGACGCTCGGTCCCGTTTTTCCCGAGCAGCACGCGCTCGGCCAGCCCCGCTGCGCAACCGGCCTGCACATCGGAAAGGCTGTCGCCGAAGATGACGCTCCTGGCGGGATCAATCCCAAAGTCCCGTATGGCGGCTTCAATCATGCCGGGTGCGGGCTTGCGGCAGCCGCAGACCTTCCTGTATCGAGGAATCGCGGCCTCGGGGTGATGGGGGCAGAAATAGACCTTTTCAATTTCGGCTCCGGCCCGGGCCATTTCGGCCAGCATCCACTCGGTGAGCTTCGAGAAGTCCTGCTCGGAAAAATAACCTCGTCCGATGCCTGACTGGTTGGTGACAACGAACAGGCGGAACCCCTGCTGCCGGAACAGCCTGCAGGCGTCGAGGGTGCCCGGGACAAAGGAAAAGTCCTCTATGCGGTGCACATAGGCTCGGTCCACATTGATGACGCCGTCCCGGTCAAGAAACACTGCCTTCATGGAATGCTCCGCAGGCCCTTATGGGTTCGGATAGCGCTTCAAAAGGTCCTGCATGTAAAGCGCAGTGCCTTCCTGTACGGACTTGAAGCGCGTGGTGCAGCCCGCAGCCCGGAGCTTGGTCTGGTCAGCCTGCGTGTAGGCCTGATACTTGCCCTTGAGCGCCTCTGGAAATGCGATGTAGCGGATATAGCCCTTCCCGACTGCCTCTTCGAGCGAGAGGGGAGCGCTGATTTTGCCTTCGGCCTGCAGCAGTGTGTTCACGACGGTGAGAGAAATGTCGTTGAAGGGCTGGGCCCGCCCGGTTCCCACGTTGAAGATCCCGGTCGCGGGCTTTTCGAAGAATCCCATGATCGTGGCCACCACGTCGCCCACGTAGACGAAGTCGCGCATCTGCTCACCGTTGCCGTACCCGAGGCAGCCTTCGAAGAGCTTCACAAAACCATCGCGGCGGAACTGGAAGTACTGGTGGAAGGCGACCGAGGCCATCTTGCCTTTGTGCTGCTCGTGCGGCCCGTAGACGTTGAAGTAGCGCATGCCGGTCACCGGGGCGGTGATGCGGCCCGCGGCGATATCGCGGCGGAGCACCTGGTCGAAGAGGTACTTGGAGTAGCCGTAGCAATTAAGCGGCCCCTCGTTGCGCGGATCCTCTACGAAAGTGGTGTGTGCTCCGTAGGTGGCGGCCGAAGAAGCGTAGATGAACGGCACCCGCTCCCTCTGGCACCAGTGGTAGAGCTCCAGAGTGTAGCGGTAGTTGTTGTCCATCACGTAGCGGCCGTCGGATGCCATCGTGTCGGAACAGGCCCCCTGGTGGAATACGGCCTCCGGGCGAGGCATCTTTCCAGCCTTCACGAGGTCAATGAAGTCGTGCTTGTCCATGTAATCGGAGATCTGGCACTCCGAGAGGTTCAGGAATTTGTCGGCACGGGTCAGGTTGTCGACGGCCAGGATGTCCGTGAAGCCCTTTTTGTTGAGGGCGATGGTGTTGTTGCAGCCAATGAAGCCGGCGGCTCCTGTGACGATGATCATTCAATGACTCCTTTGGGAAACAGTTCTTGAAAAGAAACGGTTGCGGTGCCCAGTTTGCCCACCACGATCCCGCCCGCCCTGTTGGCGACCTGCACTGATTTTTCAAGCGGAACGCCGGCCGCCATCAAGGAGGCGAGCACGGCGATGACCGTATCGCCGGCGCCGGAGACGTCGTAGACCTCGCGTGCCTGAGCCGGGACGGAAAAGCGCCCCCGCTCCGTAAAGAGCGTCATGCCTTCCTCGCTTCGTGTGAGCAGCAGCGCCTTCAGGCCGAGCTTTGTACGAAGACCCTGGGCCTTGTCGGTGAGTTCGTCTTCCGAATTCCAGGCACCCACCACCTGCGCGAGCTCCGCCCGGTTCGGCGTAATGATGGAAGCGCCTTCATAGCGGCTGTAGTCGGAGCCCTTAGGGTCGACGAGCACGGGCTTGCCCATCGCCCGGGCGAGCTCGATCATGCGCTTGATGTGGGAGAGTCCGCCCTTGCCGTAGTCGGAAAGGAGAACAGCCGCGTGGCCTGGCAGCTCGCGCTCGTATGTCCCGAGATGGGCCAGAAGGATCTCCTCGTGCGGCAGGTTCTCAAAATCTACCCGCAGCATCTGCTGCTGCCTTGCGATGATGCGCAGCTTCACCGTCGTCTCGAGCCTGGGGTCGAAATGCAGCAGCGGGCGCACGCGGGCCGCTTCGAGCAGCTTCGCGAGATGTTCGCCCGCCTCGTCGCGGCCCACGACCGTGAGCAGCGATGCTTCTCCGCCCAGGGCAGCGATGTTCCGGGCAACGTTGGCCGCGCCCCCAAGACGCTCTTCCTTGCGCGCTATCCGGACGACAGGAACCGGCGCTTCCGGTGAAATTCTCGAGGCGTCGCCGAACCAGTACTGGTCCAGCATGGCGTCTCCGACAACCAGAATTTTCCGAAATCTGACAGGCTCGGCCACAGGGCTCTCCTTTTCTTTAAAACGCGACAGTGCCATTGTAGTGGCAAGTCCGCGCCGGGCGAAGCGCCTCTTCCCTTTGGCTGGCGAAGGAAAGCGGGCCTGCGGGGGCACTGTGGGCGCCGGCCTCAGGCGTTAAACTTAGCTACTCCGGAGAATGGTCTTATAGCGTTTGAATCATGAAGAAACTGGATCCGAGCCTTTTCAAGGCGTATGACATCCGCGGCGTTGCGGGCGATAACCTCACTGCAGAGGTCGTGGAGCAGGTGGGCCTCGTGCTGGGGACCCTGGCTTTTGAACAGGGCGTGCCCGCCCTTTGCGTGGGGCGCGACGGCAGACTTTCGAGCCCGGAGCTTTCCGAAGCCCTGATCCGCGGCATCGCTGGCGCGGGCACCGATGTGTACGACATCGGCATGGAGCCCACTCCTGTGCTGTATTTCGCCACTCACTATTTCAAGACGGGTTCGGGCGTCGCGGTGACCGGCAGCCACAATCCCAGCCGTGACAACGGCCTCAAGATGATGATGGGCGGCAGGACGCTTTTCGGACCGATGATCCAGGACATCCGCCGGAGGGTTGAGCTGGAGGACTGGCGCCGCGGCTGCGGGAAGGGCCGTGTGGAGCGAAGGGACGCGGAGACCCCGTACTTCGAAAAGATTGCGGGAGACATCTCGCTCAGCCGTCCCATGAAGGTCATGCTGGATACCGGCAACGGCGTGACCGGGCCTCTTGCGATGAAGCTCTACAGGAAGATCGGCTGCAGCGTCACGGGGCTTTTCACCGAAATTGACGGACACTTTCCTCATCACCACCCTGATCCGTCCAAGCCAGCCAATCTTCAGGATCTGATCGCAGGGCTTCGGAATTCGGATGCGGAAGTGGGGCTCGCCTTCGACGGGGACGGCGACCGCCTCGGAGTCGTGACCAAGGACGGGGAGATCATATACCCCGACCGTCAGATGATGCTTTTTTCCGAAGATATCCTGAAAAAGCATCCAGGCAGCCAGATCATCTACGACGTGAAGTGCACCCGCAGGCTTGTCGACTGGATCCGGGAGCATGGCGGCAGGCCGGTCATCAGCCGAACGGGACACTCCTTCGTCAAGGCTCGCCTGCACGAGACGAACGCTCCTCTCGCGGGGGAGATGAGCGGGCACCTGTTCTTCAACGACGGGAGATGGCCGGGGTTCGACGACGGACTTTACGCCGGTGCGAGGCTGCTCGAGATCCTGTCGCGCAGCAGCAATCCTTCCGCTGTGCTGCACGCCCTGCCGACGGCGCAGAACACCCCGGAGCTTCAGATCCCGATGGCCGAAGGCGAGAATAAGAAATTCGTCCAGAGGATCCAGGAGGAGCTCCATTTTCCTGATGCCGTTGATGAGATTCGGATTGACGGTCTGCGGGTGGAATGGAAGGACGGATTTGCGCTCGCCCGTGCCTCCAATACGACTCCGGTGGTTGTCGTGAGACTCGAGGGCGACACGGTCCAGGCTCTCGACCGGATCAAGAAGGTCTTCGGGGAAGCCCTCAGGCGCATTTCGCCGGACATCAAGCTTCCTTTCTAAACCTTGAACGGGTGGACACTGCCATGACGGCTGTATCAATGACCATTCTGCCTTTCCTTCGCGACAGCGAGGGAGTGGTCGCTTTTGAGGCCTGCGGACTGAGGCTCGATATCGGGCGCCAGAGGCTCACCCAGGAGGATCTCCAGAGGCTGATCGCCTTTGCCAAGGACCGCCGGCTGATGGAGTCGCACCTCGCCATGATGCAGGGCAAAGAGGTGAATACGACTGAGCACCGGGCGGCGCTGCACACGTCGCTGCGTTCGCCGGATCCGTCCGCGCCTCACTTCGCCGAAGTGCAGAAGGCCCGTGAAAAAATGTACGCGTTCGCGCGGGGAATCCGCAGCGGAAAGATAACCGGCTGCAGGGGCGATACGTTCACGGACATCATCAACGTGGGCATCGGGGGCTCTGAGGTGGGGCCCAAGGCGCTCTACCACGCGTTCCGCGCAGTGAATCCTCCCATTCGGGTTCATTTTCTGCCCGGCGCCGATGGCATTACGTTTGACCGCATTGTCGGTCCCCTCGATCCTTTCAGGACGCTCATCATTGTTTCGAGCAAGAGCTTCCGCACGCGTGAAACTCTCGTCAATGCGGCCGAACTCGACAAATGGCTCGCAGGGGCGGGGATTGCTGGGGCAGACCGCGCCCGCCATGTTGTCATCGCCTCGGCAAACGAGCAGGCGCCCTCGATTCTCGGGCTGCCTGAGGAGAACCTTTTCCCCATGTGGGACTGGGTGGGCGGCCGGTTTTCCGTTTGGGGCTCCGTCGGGCTCGCGGACGTCATAGCCCTGGGGCCCGAAGTTTTCAATGAATTTCTGGCCGGAGCCTACGAGATGGACTGCCATGTGGCGCGCACGCCGCTAGAGCGGAACCTCTCGGCACTCATATGCCTCATTTCATACTGGAACGCCACCCGGCTCGGCATTATGCTGCAGTGCGTTCTGCCTTACGACGAGCGGCTCCGGGTGTTCGTGGCCTGGGAGCAGCAGCTGGAGATGGAAAGCCTCGGCAAGACCCGGGCGGCCGACGGCACGCCCATTGTCGGCTATACCGGGCAAGGCGTCTGGGGCGGACACGGCGACGAGTCCCAGCATTCCTTCTACCAGTGGCTGCGCGAGGGCACCGGCCGTACAAGCGTGGACATGATCTGGTGTGAAAAGCCGGGCCACAAACACATGGAGCAGCACCGCGTCCTCACGGCTAATGCCCGCGCTCAGGCCGAGGCACTGGTGACACGCGATCCTCTGAGCCCATACTTCAACGGGGTGACGACAATCGCGATCGACGAGCTTTCTCCCCGGAGACTTGGGGCCCTGATGGCTATGTATGAACATAAGACGACCATGCTGGGCACGCTTTTCGGCATCAATCCTTTTGATCAGCCCGGAGTCGAGTATGGAAAGAAGCTTTCACTGGAGGCTGAGGGGATCCTCAGCCGCCGTCCTTCCAGGCTCGCCAAATGAAGCTGCTTGTCATTAAATCCTCATCAATGGGCGACGTGGTGCATGCGCTGCCGGTTGCCCAGGATATTGCGGAGCATTTTCCCGAAGCCCAGATAGACTGGGTGGTCGAGGAAAGCTTTCGGGACATCCCGGTGCTCTCGCCCCGGGTGAACAGAATTGTGGTGACTGCTTTCAGGCGCTGGCAGAAGCATCTGCTGGAACGCAGGACTTGGGCGGAAATCGCGGCGGTCCGTCAGCAGGTGCGAGAAGGTGCCTATGACCTCGTCATCGACCTGCAGGGGCTCATCCGCACGGGGATTGTCGCGCACTGGGCCGGGGCTCCGGCGGCGGGGTTCTCCTTTCAGACGGTGAGAGAGAAGCCCGCGGCGCTGGCCTACAGTCCTCAGCTTCGTTTTTCCATCCCGGAAACCGTCGGAGCAGTCAACCGGTACCGCGCGCTGGCGGGAGCCGCTCTCGGCTACAAGCCAGAAGGCAGGCCGAGGTTCGGGCTGAGGACCGCGAGCGAATCTTCGTTCCAAATTGAAGCTCCGTATGCCGCTCTTGCAGTCAACACAAGCCAGAGCAGAAAACTCTGGCCTGAGCGGCACTGGCTGCAGGTGGGCTCCTATCTGTCCGGACGGGGGCTGAAGTGCGTCCTGTTCTGGGGCAATGAGGAAGAGCGCCTGCGTGTGAAGCGCCTTTCGGCCGGAATACCCGGCAGCCTTGTGGCCCCGCGACTGGCCCTCGCGGACCTGGCCGTTGTCCTGCGGGGCGCGGCCATCGTGGTCGGCGTGGATACGGGGCTGTCGCATCTGGGCGCGGCGCTCGGTCGTCCGACGATCGGCATTTTCGTCCAGACTTCGCTCGAGAAGGTTCCGATTGTCGGCGACGGGCTGTACGTCAATGCAGGCGGGCCGGGGCAGATGCCTCAGCCCGATGAAATCATTCGGTATTGTGAGGAGTTTCTTCGGTGAATATCGGGTTGAACGGCTACAGGGTTCTCACACGGCTTGCGGTGCCCGCCGCGATGGGCTACCTCCTGTTCAGAAGCCGCAGACAGCCGGCATACCGAAACTACTGGGGAGAAAGGTTCGGTTTGTCTCAGTATCCGGCTCCCAGAGGCTGCCCCAGGGTCTGGATTCATGCCGTGAGCGTGGGCGAGACCAATGCCGCGCGACCCCTTGTCGCCTCCATTTTGAAACAGTGGCCTGAGTGCGACATCCTCCTCACGCATATGACTCCTACAGGGCGTGAAGCCGGCCACAGGATTGTGAACACTGCTCCCGACCGCATCTGCCAGTGCTACCTGCCTTATGACACGCCCGAGGCGATGTCGGCCTTTTTCCGTGAGACGGAGCCTTCGCTCGGCATTGTGATGGAAACCGAGATCTGGCCCAACATGCTCGCGGAGGCGCAGCGCTGGGGCGTGCCGATGGCTCTCGTTAATGCCCGGGAATCCATGAAGAGTCTCAGGCAGGCTCTGCGCGTGCCGCGGCTGATGGGCGAGGCGGTCAGGCGGTTTTCCGTCATTCTCGCCCAGTCTGAGCAGGATGCGGCTAATCTGCAGCGCCTGGGGGCCGAGCGGATCGCAGTGGCGGGAAGCCTGAAGTTCGATATCCGGCCTGATCCCGCGCAGGTGGAGAAGGCGAAGCGCTGGAAGGCCGCTATAAGGAGGCCTGGCGTGATGCTTGCAAGCACCAGAGAGGGGGAGGAGGCCGCTTTCCTAGAGGCCTATCCCCGTTACAGGGAGGCCTTCAGAAAGCACCGGGCGCTTCTGATTCTCGTGCCGCGGCACCCCCAGAGGTTTTCGGCGGTGAAAAAACTCCTTGAGCTCTCGGGAATCCGCGTTCAGGCGCGCAGCGCGCTGCATTCACCGGAGGATCTCGGAGCGGACACCGAAGTCCTGCTGGGAGATTCGATGGGGGAGATGTCTTTTTACTGCGGGCTCGCTGACGAGGCGATCATGGGTGGCAGTTTCCTTGACTTCGGCTGCCAGAACCTGATTGAGCCCTGCGCTCAGTCCGTGCCGGTCATTCTGGGGCCCAGCGTGTTCAATTTTTCCGAGGCTGCCTCGAACGCTCTGGCGATGCATGCGGCCTGTCAGGTGAAAAACTGTGGTGAGGCGTTTGCAGAGGCTCTTTCCTGGCTTGACCAGCCGCAGCTTCTAGCGGATCTTTCCGCAAACTCGCTCAAATTCGCCTCGAGATATGTCGGCGCAACCCGGGTCACTATGGGTTATCTGGACAAATTATGGAAAAAAGAGCCTCTCGGAGAATTCCAAACGTACTGAGCCTCGCGGGCGTTGATCCTTCAGGTGGCGCCGGGCTGCTTGCGGATATCAAAACAATCAGCGCCCTCGGGGCCTATGCCTGCGGCGTGGTGACTGCGCTGACCGCTCAGAACACGCGCGAGGTGAGCGGCATTCAGGATGTTCCGCCGGACTTCATCCGGCTGCAGATGGAGACGCTTTTCAGCGACGTCGCCATCGATGCTGTCAAGATCGGAATGCTGAGCCGTACTGAAACGATCCTGGCGGTGGCGCAGGAGCTGCAAAAATTCTCGCCGCACCATATTGTTCTCGATCCTGTCATGGTGGCAAAAAGCGGGGCATGCCTCCTAAGCAAGTCGGCTGTCCAAGCCCTCAGAACAGAAATGCTTCCTTTGTGCAGCGTGGTGACCCCGAATCTGCCAGAAGCGATGGTGCTGCTCGGGGAGCAGGCAAACCCGGAAGCGAAAGATATGCCCGAGATGGCAGGGCGGCTTTGGGAGCTTTGCGGAAGGAAAGCTCTTGTTTATCTCAAGGGCGGACATCTGAACGGATCGCAGGTCACCGACGTTGTTTTCGACGGCGTTGAAATGAGGCGTTTCGAGGGCGGGCGCATCTGCACGAAAAACACACACGGAACAGGCTGCGCGCTGTCTTCCGCCCTAGCGGCGCTTCTCCCGCAGTCGGACAGCCCGTGGTCGGCAGCCAGGAAGGCGCACGATTACCTGCGCGAGGCGATCGCCCATTCCGGGAACCTTAGCGTTGGTGAAGGATACGGGCCGGTCGATCATTTTTGGAGTTCCCGCTGAGAGGAAAAGAACAGCACTTGACTTTTTATAATTTTCGGCGCAAAATAATCTCCTCTTTGGCGGGTTAGCTCAGCTGGTTAGAGCAGAGGAATCATAATCCTTGTGTCCGGGGTTCGAGTCCCTGACTCGCCACCAAATGCCTCAAAAAAGCGTCAAGCGATTCAACAGCTTGGCGCTTTTTGTTTGCCCTCTTGTTTATAACTATTTGATTTTATTGAAATTTATAAATTGCTCCGACTTCCTTGATGTTCCCTGACGTTGCTTGCGGAGGCTCTGTGGATGGGTATACTTTTTGGTATACCCTGTGTTCCGTTAAATAAGAACCATCCCCAGAGGGGTAATCCTTCGTACGTTTGACAGGGCAGGCAAATTCATGATTTTGGAAAGTTCTTTTATCTTTCCAACAATTTCACCAAATATCTTGTTACCCTAGGATTCGTTTCTATAAATGTTATTGAACTTAGCCAGAAGCTCGTAATCGTTGTCGAAGAGCAGCCTGAATGGGACGCCGCTGCCTCTGACGCGGTTGTAGAACCTGACGCGCGCGCACACCATTTCGCTGATGGCAGTCGCCAGCATCTGCAGAAAGGGTTTGCCTTCCATGTCTAAGTTGAATGGACTCTGATCCGGTTGCAGGAAAGCCTGGATTCGAGTGTATTGAAGGCATATTCGACTTGATTGCGCTCTTTATAGACCACGCGGTCCTCCACGGCCCTAAATCGCATCGCTCATCAGCATGTACTCGACGGAGAGCCTGGCGGGTAACTCATTTTGCACAGTGACAAGTATTCGAGGAGCTTCTACTACTACGGTGTAGTGAGAAACATCCCCACGCACGTGGGGAAAAGGTTTTCTGAATGAACGATGATTCCACCATTTAGGAAACATCCCCACGCACGTGGGGAAAAGTACGAGAGTAAACGAGCAGTCTGTTTACTCTGTGGAAACATCCCCACGCATGTGGGGAAAAGCAGGAACGGCGTGACCGATCGGATGTCAGCCGGGGAAACATCCCCACGCACGTGGGGAAAAGAGCTAAAAGCAGACCTAGCGGGCGCGCTTCAAAGAAACATCCCCACGCACGTGGGGAAAAGCCGCTCTCGAATGAGAAGAACGCTGACAAGCTGGAAACATCCCCACGCACGTGGGGAAAAGAGCTAAAAGCAGACCTAGCGGGCGCGCTTCAAAGAAACATCCCCACGCACGTGGGGAAAAGGATCCAAGATGGTCGTCGCAGATTACTCAAATAGAAACATCCCCACGCACGTGAGGAAAAGCGGCCCACAGATTCCCAAGGCTCTTCCATAGTTGAAACATCCCCACGCACGTGGGGAAAAGTCTCCTGCGTGAACAAGAGCCTGGAGCAGGGCGGAAACATCCCCACGCACGTGGGGAAAAGGAGTATCGGCGCTTGTCAAAGTGTTCTCTTTTGGAAACATCCCCACGCACGTGGGGAAAAGGGGGCGCCGGCACCTGGCCGGTGCTGTCGTCCAGAAACATCCCCACGCACGTGGGGAAAAGCGCCTGGCGGCGGTCATCGGCCGAGCCGACAAAGAAACATCCCCACGCACGTGGGGAAAAGCTTCCAAACTCGTGAATGAATCCGAGCTCATGGGAAACATCCCCACGCACGTGGGGAAAAGAGCGCTGTCATTTACGGTCGCAGACCTATGCCAGAAACATCCCCACGCACGTGGGGAAAAGCTTCTTTCCTGGACTCAACCGACAGAATGGAGGGAAACATCCCCACGCACGTGGGGAAAAGCTGTGCGCGTACTGCGTCCACGAGGCTGACGAGGAAACATCCCCACGCACGTGGGGAAAAGGGCTTTGTCTCGGGCCGCCAGCGCATCAGCCAGGAAACATCCCCACGCACGTGGGGAAAAGCCTCTGCCTTTCTCGTTCCTGCCTACCCATGCGGAAACATCCCCACGCACGTGGGGAAAAGTGCAATTTACGGTTGTGCAGTTCACGGTCGTACAGAAACATCCCCACGCACGTGGGGAAAAGTGATCTTCCTCGTCGCTGTCGACGTCCTCGGGGGAAACATCCCCACGCACGTGGGGAAAAGTCCGTCAAAAGAGAACCATCAGTGGCTGCCAGAGAAACATCCCCACGCACGTGGGGAAAAGCTGTCGGGCCGCCATATCTCTGGCGGACAAGTAGAAACATCCCCACGTGTCAATATTGAAAACTAAGCACCCCCCAAAAAAGTGAAAACTTGGGGACCACCCCGACGTACGATGATCAGCTGGTTTGAGTGTTTTCTGCCCCCACCTCCTTTGCTTTAGTTTTCTTAAATTTCCGCATCCTGCCTTCGTGGATCCTGTAGCTCTCGCCTTTAATTGCGATGGCGGTGCAGTGATGGAGCAGCCGATCCAGGATTGCGTTTGAGGCCGCTTTGTCCCCCATGAACAGCTCCCACTGGCCGGCTGGCCGGTTGCTGGTCACAATGACGCTCTTCTTTTCGTATCTCAGAGCCACCAGGTGGTACAGCAGCTGCGTCTGCACCGGCGACAGCGGCGTATAGCCGAGTTCATCGATGATCAGCAGCCTGGACTTGTTGATTTCCTTGAGTTTGTTTTCAAAAACGCCTTCGCTGTAGGCCTTTGAAAGAACTTCAATTAAATCCTTGGCACTGAAGAAACGAACCGTCATGCCGGCGCGAACGGCGCTGACTCCCAGACCGATGGCCAGATGCGTCTTCCCCACTCCCGGAGGCCCGACCAGGACGACATTTTCCCCGTTGCCGACCCATTCCAGGCTGCACATTTCACGAAAAAGGCCAGGGTCGATGGACGGCTGAAATGTCAGATCAAAATCCCTCAGTTCCTTAATGACCGGAAAATGAGCGCCGCTCATCCAGAGCGAGCAACGGTTGGCATTGCGCCGCCTGATTTCCTCTCCGAACAGAAACGCAAGGGCCTCCCTGACCGTCATTAATGAGATGGTCAGCCCCCTACAGCGGGGCCTTACTCGCGGTGACCGTCCATCATGAAAACCGTAGCTGAAAACAAAAAGAGCGCCCTTGCTTCTCAGAACATAACCCCGCCCGGGGCTATAACTGAGGTATACCCAACCAAGGAGCGCTCCGCCATGAATTCTACCCTCTCAAACAATCCCGCTGTTGTCATCGGCATCGACCTTGCCAAAACTCAGTGTGATGTTGTTGGTTTTGACAAAGATCGGAAGATAGCCCTGAAGCTGCCCCGCATTTCGAAGGAAAAGCTGCTGGAAAGGCTTGCGAACATGCCCCGGGCCTCCGTTCTGATGGAGGCCTGCGGCGGAAGCCACTGCTTCGTCCGCAAGGTGAAAGCGCTGGGGCACGACGGACGCCTCCTGAACCCCGGGGATGTGAAGCGCATACGGTGCGGGCATCAGAAGAACAACATGCTTGACGCCGCCTACATCGCCTGGGCCTGGTACATTCCAGGCATCAGCTATGTGGTCCCGAAAACCCAGGCGCAGCAGGATCTCCAGTCCCTGCAGCGCATCTATCAGGGCTACATGAAGACCCGCATAGAATTCGGAAACAGAATTCACGCCCTGCTGCTCGAATATGGTTTAAGCAGTCCTCAAACAAGCCGGTTCATAGCCGAACAGCTGCCGGAGTTCATAGAGACGCATACGAAGGATCTGACGCCTTTGGCAGGGGAAGCCCTCCTGATGCTACGGGACTCCTGGCTCGAGGCCTCTGAATGGGAGAAAAAGGCCGGACAGAAATATGACGAACTCGTGCGTGCAAACGAGGCCTCGAAGCGTCTGATGACAATTCCGGGCATTGGCCCCAAATGCGCCGGCGCTCTCCTCACGCACTGCGGGGAAGCCTCCCGCTTCCGCGACAGCCGGCAGTTTGCGGCTTCTCTCGGCCTTGTGCCCCGCCAGAACTCGACTGGAGACAGGGACACCCTGGGCCACATTACGAAGAGAGGACCGAAACACCCCAGATCCATGTTAGTTCAGGGGGCCTCGGCTTTGATGATCATGGCTGACAGGCTCGAGGGAGCTCTTGGCGAATGGGTCCGGAAGATCAAGGCGTCCGGAAAGAAATACGGCGTCAAGGTCTGCGCCATCGCGGCAAAGCTCGCCCGCATCGCCTGGAGAATACTCTGTGAGAAAGGCATGGAATACAGACCTCAGCCCATCAAAGCCGGCAGATCGAGGGCTGCGGCTTAAACCGGAGAACAGCTAAGAATATTTTCTCAGGACCACGAAGGCCAATGATGTAGTGACGATCCGGCTCAAGGCGGCGGGAAAACGCAGGTGAATACAATAGTTTAAGTTTATGAAACTGCGACGTTTATAGTGCGATCCCGCCGCACCCGAATATCACTAGGCGGCGAGGAAGAGAAAACCTTCCTCATGACGACCGCGGACGTATTGCTGTGAAGCCTCCTCATCACACGAAGAGCTGGCGCTACAAGTGCATCGGCAGGGATGGTTATGAGAATCAGGTTGTGGCGGCAGATGGAATTCGGTGCTCGCCGCCGCAATAATGGGCGCGCGCAAGTGTTTTGATCATGCGCGCGCTGGTGCGGCGGCTCGATGCTGATTCTTCGATTTGAGCTTTTTAATTGAGATTTTTAAAGTTGGGGCATGCTTGCGCATGCCCCGTTAGGGAAACTACGCCTCAACAGTTTGGGCTGACCACGTATTTGTTTTCAGTGGCGCTCTTGAGCAGGTCTTCAAGATTGTCCCGAATGAACGTCAGCTTCAAGCGGGCCGCACAGGCCTTAAGCTCTTTGTCTGTTTCCCTCATGGCCGAACTCCTTCGGGTTCAGCCCCAACAAAAAGCAGGTTGTATTGCGCAGAGTTTCCCGGCATGCCCGCACCAGCTGCCTGATACGCCTGATAAACGGGATCTTTCTGAAGGATTTTTTTTTCTTCCTCAAAGGCTTTTGCAGCGTTCCTCGGGGTTGACAACGGCTGCTGGCGAGGCGAATATGCATCTGCGGTTTTATCCAGGCAGATGATCCGTTTCTGTCCACAGTACACCTCGAGGTTTTGTGAGCTTACATGGAGTCGGACCTCTTGCAGCCGACAGGCATCGGGGAGTCGATAGCAGCGGTTTTCCAAATGGATGAAACCGCATTTGTCTGCCTTTCTCGTCACCCAGATCGCTGAATACTGAGGACCGCACGGCAGCGGCCTCAGCGCTTTCTTTTCTTCGGGCCAGCGCTCCAGGGGCGTGTGCTGGAAACTGGCCAGCACACGCCGGTCGGCCGTCTGGCCGCACCAGGCCCGCAGGTTCATGTTCAGCTGTTCAAAAGATTTATAGCGCACCCCCACCAGTGCATTGTGCTTGACGTATCCGACGCTGCGCTCAACCTTGCCTTTGGACCGGGGCTTGCGGACGGCAGTGGCGACAGGGGTGAAATCGTACTGGTCTGCCAGAAACTGGTACCGGTCAGTGAAGCGAACCTCACCCCGGCGTTGGTGGAAAGCCACCAGCGAGGCTGCGTTGTCGCTGATCACCTGCCTAGGAACTCCTTGAAAATAAATAAACGCCTGCTCTATGCCCTGCAGCCAGGCCTCCTGGGTCTCTCTTTCAAACGCCATGGCGAAAATGCGCCTCGAATAGCCCAAAATGGCGACAAAAACATGCACATGCGTCATCTGGCCTGCAATTTCAACGTCTTTTTCGCCAAAATCAATCTGCATCTGGTCGCCTGGCTGGGGCTCAAACCTGTCGGGCGAAGGCATGTTCTGAAGCTTGACCTGATGCCGGAAGCCTCTGATGAAGCGGTTGAAGACGTCCTGCCGCACTTCCACTCCATATTTTTCCTGGATCAGCCGGATGGTCACCGGGCCGCTGCATTCTGCCCTGAGAAAAAGTGCCTGGGCATCTTCAGTATGGGCCTGGAGGAAGGCAAGGCTGGGGCCGGGACGCCGGCCGACTTTCAGTGGAACAACGCCCTTGATGTACCGCCTGATGGCCTTGCGGGACACGCGCAGCGTGCGATGGATGTACCTGATGCTCTGCCCTTGCTCATGCAGAGCCAGAATGCTTTGCTGAATTGATTTTGAGAGCATGAAGTCGGACCTTTCATAATGTGACTTTCTGCTCTGATGTTTTAACGAATTGCGATCCACAACGGAACCCTCTCATAAAAAAAATTGGGAGGGGTGGTCTCTTGGTTCTGAATAATTTGGTGGGTACTTTATTTCAATTCACGACACCCACGCACGTGGGGAAAAGGAAAGCTCGATCGTGTAATCGACACGGTACCCGGAAACATCCCCACGCACGTGGGGAAAAGCGGCTGCTGTGGCAAAAGTGAAGCGCGAACTGGAGAAACATCCCCACGCACGTGGGGAAAAGTACTGGAACTACCACGGACACGAACTGCCGTGGGAAACATCCCCACGCACGTGGGGAAAAGGGCGACTGAGCGCGTGTACACGATTGCGCAGGGGAAACATCCCCACGCACGTGGGGAAAAGGCAACGGCGCCCGCGTCCTCGCGCGAGCCCACAGAAACATCCCCACGCACGTGGGGAAAAGCTGCATGCCGTCGTCCTGATACGCCATACGCTTGAAACATCCCCACGCACGTGGGGAAAAGTCTTTGACCCAAGCGTGGCCCGCCCCGTAGGGGGAAACATCCCCACGCACGTGGGGAAAAGGGGGTCGTCCTTGACATCGGACTTTGGCTGCTGGAAACATCCCCACGCACGTGGGGAAAAGGCGTCGCAGGTCGTCTCAAATACCGAGCAGGCGGAAACATCCCCACGCACGTGGGGAAAAGCCCTTGAACCCCAAGCTAGCCAGAGCATTGGCAGAAACATCCCCACGCACGTGGGGAAAAGCGGCAAGGAAATACCGCCCATCGGCGCTTGTGAGAAACATCCCCACGCACGTGGGGAAAAGCCAGAAACAGAGGCTGTGGTCTCGGACCACTCGGAAACATCCCCACGCACGTGGGGAAAAGTTCCTGCATAAGCGAAGCAAGAACATCTTTAAGGAAACATCCCCACGCACGTGGGGAAAAGCCTGCCGATCGACTTCCGCGAGCCGCCGATGTAGAAACATCCCCACGCACGTGGGGAAAAGCTCGAAGATCGAGACACGCTCCACTTCCTCGGGGAAACATCCCCACGCACGTGGGGAAAAGCGTGCTTCTTTGCCGGTCGATCAAACTGCTGCAGAAACATCCCCACGCACGTGGGGAAAAGCCGGTTGGCTTCAAGCAATGCTGAGAGGTGAGAGAAACATCCCCACGCACGTGGGGAAAAGCCAGGCGAGCGCCTCGTTCACCGGCCCCAGCGTGGAAACATCCCCACGCACGTGGGGAAAAGTACGCAGGCGCAGGGCGGGCCAGTTCCCTTGCTGAAACATCCCCACGCACGTGGGGAAAAGCCTCCCGGATCGTGTCGACCTGTCGGCGCAGCGGAAACATCCCCACGCACGTGGGGAAAAGCCTCTTGGGCTTTATCCCCGCCACTTTTCGTTAGAAACATCCCCACGCACGTGGGGAAAAGCAAACCGAGATCGATAAGTTCCCGTATTGCCTTGAAACATCCCCACGCACGTGGGGAAAAGGCAGCCTGGGGCAGGTCGGGGATCCCCCAGCGGGAAACATCCCCACGCACGTGGGGAAAAGGACGTGGAAACCAATGTCCGGCGTGAAGTAACGGAAACATCCCCACGCACGTGGGGAAAAGCAGTCAAGTCTCTGGTCGATCCTGATCTTCTGAGAAACATCCCCACGCACGTGGGGAAAAGACCTTTTCTGACCTTTCAGGGTCGAGCCTTCTGGAAACATCCCCACGCACGTGGGGAAAAGACAGGGGAGATGGAGGAGAGGAAATGACAGAGGGAAACATCCCCACGCACGTGGGGAAAAGCCGCCTTAGGGCGGCTTTTCTTTTATCTATTTGGAAACATCCCCACGCACGTGGGGAAAAGTGCTCGTCGAGGCTGCGCGCCAGGCCAGGGAGAGAAACATCCCCACGCACGTGGGGAAAAGGGGCTGAGATCGGCAGGTGGACGAAGCTATGCAGAAACATCCCCACGCACGTGGGGAAAAGGCTGTCAATGGCCGTTGGAGCTAACGGTGAATAGAAACATCCCCACGCACGTGGGGAAAAGCCGACGCGCTCGCGCTCACCTTCGCTACAGATGGAAACATCCCCACGCACGTGGGGAAAAGTTACTCACCAGAAGGTCGCCGACGCGCTCGGCGGAAACATCCCCACGCACGTGGGGAAAAGCTTCCGCGGCTTCGTCACCGACTACCAGTGGAAGAAACATCCCCACGCACGTGGGGAAAAGTTCAAAATGTTGTATAAAGTGCAAGATATTAAATCAATATTTAGTGGTCCCAGTTGTTAAAGAGCTCAAGGATTACGTGCCGGCCTTTTCTAAAACAAGTTGCAGACCATTAAAGTCAACCACTTTCTTTGAAGGAATCCCTAAGGTATACAGCCTGTAAAAGGGAGGTTTAGAAAGATCCTTAAATATGATTAAACCGGACTCTGGCGGACAATTTTGCAGAAGATAACTAATAACCTTGTCTGCCACATAATCTGTGATTCCTGAAACAAACACATTAGCTCTTGGTTCTGTAAACCACAGTTTCAGTCTCCCCCTTATTTTCATGGGAAGGTCATTTGCTACCAATACAACCACTGCGTCCTCCTAAAACTTTAGGTATATCGGTGCACATCTTCTGCAAAAGGTTCATATCAATAACTCTTTGCCTGAAATTATTGAGGACTTTAATTCGGTCATATTCACCTCCCAGCAGTTTAGTCAATGAAAAGGCTAAGTCGATAGACACATCAGCTTTGTAAAGATCGGAGATGTCGTATACAAAAGGAAGAGGAGAGCCTGAATGGATGAAACCTATATGAGGCGAATAGCCTAAAGCGTGAATTACTGATGAAGTAATTCCGTAAAGAGCCGCATTGCAAGCAGTTAAAATCTTATTAGTGGTATCAGAAAAACAAAATTTTTCAGGAACAAAAGACCGCCCTTTCCAACCGACGTGATATTCCATCGCCTTTGCAATATAAAGCGCTTTAACTCTCTTTCCCTCCATCCCTCTGAGTTCACTAAGACTTCTCCCGTCAAGATCCGCCTCCGGGAAGCGTTCCCTCAACATATTCACCGCAACCGCAAGTCTTTTTTGAGGGTTGGCGGCGAGTTCCATTTGGAGGCGAAATTGTTTCGTATCGGCTGTGGGGGTATCTCCGAATGCGTAAAACAAAAGAGAATCTTCTCCTGCCCAGCACAGCATACAGTTCGAAGCTGCACAGACCTTCACAGCTTCATGGGTGACGGAAGTGCCAGGGCCTAGAATCAAGCAGCTGATAGTGGCTACAGGAATGCGCACGAGATTATTGTCACTATCAATCCATTTGATGCTGCTGTCATCAACCACTACTCTGCCGTGTTCCAGATATAAAAAGGGAAATTTATCTCGAACTTTGGGCAGAGTATCTCGCGTTATTTTGACGAAAATTCTAGGGCCGGCGGTCATGGCTATTTCCTGATCTACTCCTGTACCCTGTTTAAGGTGACATACCGACTCTGATAAATTTTTTTTATTCCGAATGAAACCGGTACATCCTTAAGAAGGAACACTTCCCCAGAGTCAGGGTGCGCCCCTTCAATTACTTGGAACAGAAGCTGACGCCCTTTTTCTTTTGCTATTTCGTCTGCTTTTGCTTTTGCGTCTTTTACAGATCCAAAAATCCCTTGGAAAATCAACTCAGATGGGACACAACTTCTTCGACCTAAAGATAAAGGCCAAGTAGGTTGTTGAAGTGCCTCGGCAAGTTTTTCAACAAAGGTGTCTTCCTCATAGGTAAGAAAAACAGCAAAGGCTCCCGACTGCAGAAAATAGCGGTACGTTAATTTTGATCCTGTGACTCCTGTTGGCTTTTTCCCATTGCTAGTTTTGGGTATAAATAAAGTGAGCCATGGATTATTAGAGGGATACCCACTCCCCACCATTTGGAAATCGCAGAGCTGAGGGGGTTGCCGGTGGGCGTCACCGTATGAAAAAGCCTCCCATTTTCCAACGGTAAGTTTTTTTAGAAAGTCCTTCTGGGGGCCTCCCAGCCCTAACGCGGCGCAAAGGATCCCGCATACTCCGGAAAGGGTGGGAAAGGGCAACGTTTCCCGGCGATCAAATCGAGAGTTATATCCCCAGCTCTGCAGTGGCCCTTCTAGCCATAGGAATAAGGTTTTCATAACTCGCCTTATAAATTCTTCTGGAGGTCAGAAATTAGATCGTCGATCGAGTAATCGGCGTTTTCTCCCCATTCAAATTCGGCTTTTTTCCCAAACAAAGTACCGGCCATTTTTTCCTTTTTTGCAAGGTTGTTTTTCAGGCTTTCAATGCTAGGTTTAAGGAAACCGTCTTTTGACTTAACGGGTTGCTCGAAAGAAAGCTGCATTCTTTGTCCTTTGCGGATATACACCTTGGCAAAGTCCCATGGGCAGGCTCCAGATTGGGTGCTTTGCCGTGCTGCGGGGACAGCAATGAAAAGCGCTTTTACAAAAGCCTCGACAGCTTTCCCCATCAAACCATTAGAGTTGTCTTCGAGGCCCAAGGTATTCGCGAGAAGTCCAAGATCCAGACTGATATATCGATAGTATGTTGCGGAAGAAAATTCGAGCGTGCCCATGTGAGCACCGCCTCTTTCTCCCTCTTCGGGCAGGTCGTCGAGCGCGGTAAAGAAGTCAATTTCCGGTGATGATTTATGGGTGGAAATCGCATGGGAGAAACTGGCAGCAGCCTGAACGTCGATTTCTGGAGCCTGTGCAACCATGCGGCCAAAAAGAGCTATGTCCAATGCATCGAAATTTTTATTGAGGATTTTTTTCGAAATTGCAGACAAACTTTTTATTAAGTTTTTATCCTCTTTGATGTCAAAATTCTGTTCTTTTGCAAACTTTGCGAAAGCTTCACATTCTGCCGGGCTTATAAAAAGCAAAGTGTCCTTCGTTAATGCATCCCCAATGATCTGTCCGCATTTATCGGCTTTGTCCTGAGTTGCTCCCAGGTTGCAGCACGCAGCAGAAATCAGTTCATTAACATGTTTAGTCCTTACGCCAAGGTGGATGCCCAGTTCCTTTTGCTGGTCATGAAGTGCCATTCGAACTTGACGTTTCCAGCACTGAGAGCTGACGCGGGCTCTTTGAACTCCGCCTATGATGGCAGTTTTCGGGCTGCCAACGTCATCTCGATTAAGGCATGTAACAGGAAAACTTTGAAGGATGTGGAATTCGATAATTTCACCAGCGTACTTATTATTCATAATGAACCTCGTTTAAAAATTAGAAACCGGGACAATTTGAAGAAGGCCGCATCCAAAAGCTTTGCCTCGACCAATTCCAGAATAAAAAGCTCTTGAGAATGCGGTTCGATCAGTTACTTTTAAAGCTCCAGAAAGGTCTGCCTGGAAAATGGTGACTTGACCATCTTTTTTATGAGGAAAAGTCACGACTCTGCGTGGGCCGATTTCAATCCGAAGCGGGTCTACTTCAAACCCCCAACGGGGGCTCTTTTTCACAAACCAGGAACGAATGTCATCGTTGGAGGTTACAGGTCGGATCTTTCCAGATTTTTGAGGGTTCCCTGCGTTTCGGGATCTTACGGTTGGATTGATTCGAACTGTAAATCGGTAGAAATCATAACTAAGGAAATCTTCGGGAATTTCTTTAGTGTCAACTTGTCCTAATTGCTTTTCGGGAAGTCTGTCAGAGAGCAGAAGGATGCGAACCCCTACTTGCGGCTTGTATCCAACCACTCGCCAAAGAATTCCACCGTTAATTGGGTCATCAGGATTTCGCTCGTTTGGATAAAAAATACTGCAGACGATACGGTGTAGGCTGTAGGCGTCCGTAACTTTCAGCCACGCGCAGTCAACGGGACTCAGTGAAACGAGGCTGATGTAATGCTTAAGAGCCATTTGACTTTGTCTCCTCTTTTTTGCGAGTATCTTCTCCGTAAAAGCTATACGCCCAGATCTCCTTTACTCGATCACGGTATGCATCAGACTGGAATAGTTTCAAATCCCAAAGAAGTCGACTATAAGAAAGACTCGCTTTCTCTCGGCTTTGAATTAAATGAATGATTGGGCGGACAATCTGACAGGCTTCGTCTACAGTGTCACACGAGAGAAGTCGACGAAGTCGCGGTTCCCCCTGATTTTCACTATCTTTGTCAAAGCTTGCCCTGAGAGCTTCACCAAGATTCTGAGTTCCGTCTTCCTGTACTTTGCCGCGCGCTAGGGCTGCTGCAATGACAAAATAGGCGTCTCGATCAGGTCGCCGGATGTCAATTCCTCCACGAATTAGGGTCGGCCACGCCTTGTAAGAGGTGACAGGGTTGTCGGCTTGGCGGAGATCGGCAGCAATACCTTTATCAGAAATGCGTTTAATCAGGTATTTGACAGTATCTTCGCACTGTTGCTGGAGAGACTTTTTTCCTTCCATTGTTCAACTCCAAAAATCATTTAAAAAAACGTGACAAATTAGGCCGGCACTGAGCCCAGGCTACGATCTGGCGCGCCGTATTGGAAGGGCAGGCTTCGTTATAAGACTGCATAAGGAAACGCGAAACCCGTTGCTTTATTTCCTTTAATAAGTCGGGATCATCACAGTGATCAATAATCATCTGCTTCAGAGGATCGCATTTTTCCCAGAAATTCCTTTCGGCCCGAGCAGCAAATGAACTATCCTGTATACCTAATTTTTTAAAATAACCGTTCGTGCAGCCATAAAGAATTTTCCCCATGGCTTCGAAATCCTGCATGGCAACCTTGTATGCATTAAACCAGTCCTCATTTGGCTCTATCGTGACCGATGATTCTACGGAGTCATTGGAGGCTGAAACCTTCTGCTCACCTGTTGAATTGGTAACTCTAAGCCCGCCAGACCAGATGCCAATTTCTTCTCGGCTGAACCCTAATTTTGATAAGCAGACGGAAATCTGTTGACAGTCAGTGTCATGCCCGCTTTGCGAGTCTAGGAATGAAGTGATGGCTGTCAGATCACGCCAGGGTTTTCTATCTGGATTCGTCCAGCGCAGCTTGATGCCATCAGGCTGCTTGAGTGTGAGCATTGATGGATCAAATCCTGCTTCTTTAAATCCGGGATATCTGATGCCCTCAGTAAAGTGAACCTCGTCCTTCTTTTCAAAAAGGCAGAAGCGACTGAGCGGGACTAGGCGTCCCATCAAAGAAGATTTCAGATCTTTTGCTACAGAGTCATCTTCACCAGAAGGCATTTTTTCCCAAGGGGGTACTCCGAGTCCCTTAGGAAATTGAGGCAGCCGTGCTATGTCTTCTAAAGTAAATGTGTTCAGCCAAATGGTTTCGAGAAGAGAAGTCCCGAAACAAAAGCTGTGCAACGCCCCCATGAAATCCATTCCTGGCCCCGGTTTCGCAGATTTCTTTATGTAACCAGGGGTTAAGCATATAGTCTTGTCCGGCCGTTTTCCTGCAAGCGCCATACTTTGCTGAATGATTAATATCAGGGCCTTTTCTGCGTCGGAGTGGGGCGGGTGATCCACCTGAATTTGTGTCAGTCGGGCATTATTTCCCATGGCGATTTCGGGAATTAGCACCCCGACGGGTTTTGCGGCTGCTTTTATGACGGACGGAAACTGCAGAAAGGGGCGGTCCCCGTAGAGAAAAAAAGTGTCCCTCCACCGGTTCAGATACTTCAGGCAGTTTTCTCCGAATTGGTCCAAATGTTTCCCTTCCAACAGCCACTCTTCCGTATTCGCAGGCGTGTGAGCTGCCTGTGAAATTGCTTGGAGTAATTTCATCAGTGCAATGTTCTCGACAGGGGTGCCTGCGAGATGCTTAAGGGACAAATCCGAGAAAACATCACGCAAAGATACAAGGCCGCGGTATGCAGTCGGTATCCAAGGGTCATCAATAAGGCAAAAATTATTTCGCATTGCTTTCCTTACACCGGTACCAACCGATTTTTGATGAATAAATTGTATCATGCTTAAGACACGTTTTCAATCCTGTTGTGACAGTCCCGGTCTTTTGGCAAAGAGCCAGATAAAGGCCCCCTGCTTTGTCATCAGCAGCCAGATAAATAAAGTTCCCAAACCCCAATTTTTTTGCTATTTCTGATGGAATTTTTAATTCTTGAGCCTGCGATAGCGGAAGTTTTACTGTACAGTTTCGCGTTTCGGAAGCAGTTTTGCACCATTCCCTTGGCGTTTGGCTGTCATATTTCCATGGGAATTTAATTTTTTCCCCGTCTAAGGTGTAAAGGATGGTCGACGAACATTGTTTAACTGGCTCTACTTCTTTCACCAGAAGGACATCGACTGTTGGCATGTCCGAGTAGCGTGTTTGGGCCGCAGAATCGTCAATGTTGGAAAATTCGGGATTCTCTACCTGTAGCGATGCGCGATTAATGAGTTCGCGGATGCCGATTCGGTGGTGACATTTGTCCCCATTTTCCAGTTCATTTTTCCTAACGGAAAATAAACCGGTTTCATTACGCTCCCCCAACGCAGATTCAATCATTACAGGAATATCGGATGGGATGTTCAGTCCAGATCTATCTTTGAACACTTCGATTGTCCGGCAGAGGATATAAGGGCTGTATACGTAGGCTGAAGCGCCAAAAGCCTGATAGGGCTTTTCTAAAGCATCTTGCAGATTAGGAGAAAGTATCCATATTTCTGCTCGAGCAGCCGCAGATCGAATCGTGTCCCTGTGTCTCCACAGCCGCCCCAGTCTTTGAAACAGCAAGTCGGCCGGTGCAACTCTAGAAATCATGAAATCAGCATCTAAATCTAAGCTTTGCTCTAAAATCTGCGTCCCAATTAAAACTCTTCCTTTTTCATTTCTGAGGGTATGGAAATTCTTGTGGGCGCCCCCTTTAGGTTAATCGAAGAAAGGTGCGATCCTGTCTCCGAACTCAATGGTTAATTCTCGCATGGCAGTTTTCCAATAAGGTGATGGCCTCACCCATCTCCTCTCCACCTTTCGGATCGCCAGGTAAAGCAGCTTCAGCGCAGCGGTCTCGCTTGGGAAAGAAGCTCTTGTCTTGACAACCTTTCGCAGGTCCCGGTTCAAGCTTTCAATGGCGTTGGTGGTGTAGATCAACCGCCTGACGGCGGGTGAGAACTCAAAGAAAGGAATCACGCGATCCCATGCGTCCAGCCAGATTTTTTCGATGTAGGAATATTTTTTCCCAAGTTCCGACTGGGCAAAATCGTTCAGCGCCTGACGTGCTTCCTCGGCGTTGACAGCACGGTAAACAGGCTTCAGCGCAGCAACAACCGCCTTGTAATCCTTGTAGTTGACCATTTTGAGGCTGTTGCGGATCAAATGGACGATGCAGGTCTGCAGCATCGTTTTCGGAAAAGCCGTCTCCAAAGCCTCCTGCATCCCTTTAAGCCCGTCCGTGACGGCGATAAGAATGTCGTTGACGCCTCGATTCTTCAGCTCGTTAAAGACTTTAAGCCAGTATTTGGCACTTTCATTTTCGGCCATCCAAAGACCCAGGACATCCTTCTTTCCATCGGTATCCACGCCCAGGGCGATATGGACTGCCCGGGGAGTGACCACCCCGTTTTCGCCCCTTGTCTTGATCCTGATGGCGTCAAAGAAAATCACCGGATAGACAGGGCTGAGAGGACGGTCCTGCCATTTCTGAAGCTCGGGAAGTATGGCGTCGGTCACATCGCTGATGAACTCGGCGCTGGTTTCCATCCCATATTCGTCGTAAAGATAGCCCTGGATTTCCCGTGTCGTCAGGCCTCGGGCATAAAGGGCCAAAATTTTTTCGTCGAACCCATCCAGCGTCCTTTTGTGCTTCGGAACAATCCGGGGTGTGAAGCGGCCTTTGCGGTCCCGGGGTACGTCCACATGGATGGTTCCAAGCTTGGGAGACTTCAGGGTTTTGGAGCTGTGGCCATTGCGCTCATTGTCACCCGGACGTGCCTGGCCCTTTTCATAACCCAGATGATGGGTCATTTCGCCCTCCAGCATTTTCGTCAGCAGCCGCCCCAGCAGGTGGGCCATGAAATCATCCGCTTCCCCGGAGGATTTGATTTCCCGGCCGGACTTCTTCAGGTCTTCCAGAATCTGTTCCGCGAGTTTGTCAAAAGGATCAGGTGTGCGTCTCATATTTAGGCTCTCCAAGAAGCATTATCTCAGAGCGCCCACAAAATTCTTTACACCCTCTCATTTCTGTCTCGTCTGCCTGATTTGTCAAAATAGGAAACCCATTTATTTTCTATTTTCTGGCGATCGGAAAAAGTGAATCGCGAATGCAAAAGGCCGCAGTCACAATGGAGTTCAGCGCAACGAGCCGCAAGCTCCATATATATCCTTTGACTGGAAGCGACATCGTTTTCTATCCAAATGATCTGTTGCCCTTCACTGGCTCGTACAAGAACTTCATCAATTGCTGTCTGCTCCGCATTTTTCGTACTAAGAAAAGATATTTTTATGGTTCTATCTTTCAGAGCAGGAAGGCTGATATGGTTAGTTTCCCCAGAATGCCGCCGGTAGGAAATTTGAGGGTAGCTCGCAGCCTCGATTTTGGCTCCTCGCAGCAGCGATGTCCTAGTTTTGGAAGTTAAGGTTGCAGAAAGAAGAACAACTGTGCAACAGAGGCTGTCGAGGGTTTCAATTAATTTTTGCAGGAGGTAGCCGGTATATGCATCGTAGCTGTGCACTTCATCGATAATGACAACTTTTCCTGCCAGTCCGAAAGTACGCACAAAGTTATGCTTGACTCCCATAATTGAAAGAAGGGCTTGGTCTAAGGTCCCTACAGCAAAGGGGGCTAGTAGCCCTCGTTTTTTTCCTGAAAACCAGCTTCCACCAGGAGCCGTTTCTCCTCTGCCCATGTTTCGACTTTCAAAAAATGCGTCAGCTCCAGCAAACAGTAGTCGTGGAAGTGATGATCCAGGGACGGCAAAATTTAGAAACGAACAGAACCTTTCATATATTTTTGTAGCAGTAAGCTGAGTTGGCAGAGCAAAATAAATGCCTCTGGCTCTTCCAGTGGATAAAGCTAAATAGGCAGCAAAAAGAGCTGCTTCTGTTTTGCCGGCCCCCATCGGAGCCTCAAGAATATAAACACCAGGCGAAGAGGCTATGCCTGCCAGCGCTTTTTGTGTTTTTGTAGGCTCATATTTGGTGCCATTTATGTCGCTGAAAAGATCGCCGAAGGCCAAACCTTTTGTGATGATCGGGGATATAAATCCAGCCTCTTGAATACTTGCCGAGACCAAAGGTTTCCAGTTTCTCGAAGGGTCGTCAAAAAAAGCGCCGGATCCAAGCCAATCAGCGACGGTTGTTAGGCCAGATAGCAGTTGCATCTGACTTATCGAAATACTTTCTGGAAATTGCGTCCGGAAAATATTTTCTAGCTCTTCAACTAGCCTTTCCCTCTCTTTTTCCCATAGCGGTCCGCCAAAATCTTTTTGATCAGGATTTTGGCTTTCAAGAGATTTAGGCAGATAGCCATGGTGCTGCCCGACAATAATGGCCAGCCTCTTTTGGCCAGTCATTTTTTTGACAGTTGCGTAGCTGACTCCAGGGTGCCCACCCCATCCTGCAGATTCGTAATCGCGAATAGCCAGCGGAGATTTTGGGAAACCCGTTTCGTTGAGAAGTTGGTTGGCGCTGGTTGCGAGTCTTTGGCTCTTTGTTTGAAGGGCGATTCTTAGGAAAAAAGACGGGCTGAGTTTGCCAATATCGTGAGTTGCCGCAATGAGATCTGCACCGTCGGGAAATAAATTCCTTAGCCGCGGCGGAAATAGCTGTATGAGTTCTTTCGCTATTGCGCCAACTATTAGACAGTGATCTTTCACAGATCTGCCGGGTAGAACTTCTCCGGCCGAAACCCATGTTTTTGCTGGGCAGTCCTCAGCTGGTATGTCGACGGTTATCATGAAGCTGCGGGCTTGTTTTGTGCGTTTCATGATCTTTGTTTGAAAGCCGTTGCTGTAAACTTCGACGCAGTCAAGATAACATCAAACAAGGGTAATTACTAGCGCGTTTCCCCTTCATCTCCAAGGGGGTGTTCCCGTGTCATAAGCCTGCAGAGTATGCGACTTGGGTGTTTCCCCACCGTTGTGGGGGTGTGTTTTGGCTAAAACTTATCCTTCTTCAAAACAGGAAAGTTGAGCAGCTTGAACTTTGGTTGGCGTACGCGTCAGAGCTGATCTCACAAATCGCGAGCAATCCTCTGATTAATCGCATAATCGTGAAAAGTAGGGGCCGTCAAGGACGTTGATGCTTAAAAAATAAAAAGAGAATTTCGGTTTCTAAAATTAAGCTTTTCCCGTTGGGCGCGGAAGCTTGCCAAAAGGTTCGCTAATGCTTGTATACCAAAGGTAAGGGGATTTAGATTTTTTACAGATATTTTCCTGTAAGGCTTTGCGGAAGGGATTTGATATAGGACGGCGTTCCCTCCCCGGCCAGCCAACCTCCCTCTGGCCCCCGTCCGCCGAGATCAATTACCCAGTCGCAAGAGGCGATGATCTGTGGTTCGTGTTCAGTCAGCACGACGGTGTTGCCCGCGTCGCAGAGTTTTTGAAATATGTTTGAAAGCACTGCAATGTCCGACATATGGAGCCCTGCTGTGGGTTCGTCAAAAATGTAGAGAGTCCGCCCAACGTCCGGCCGGGCCAGTTCCGCGGCGATTTTGATTCTCTGACACTCTCCGCCGGAAAGTGTGTGGGAAGGCTGGCCCAGATGGATATAGCTCAGCCCGACTTCGGCCAGAGCCCGGAGTTTTCTCATGATGGCGGGCCTGGCCTTGAAGTGCTCCATGGCCTGCTCAACGGTGAGGTCCAGCACTTCAGCAATGTTCAAACCCTTGTAGCGTACTTCAAGCGTCTCACTGTTGTAACGGGTTCCGTGGCAGGTGTCGCAGGGAACGAACACATCGGGCAGCAGCTGCATTTTGATTTGTCGTATGCCCTCGCCCTGGCAGGTTTCGCACCGCCCGCCCGGAATGTTGAAACTGAACCGACCGGCTGTATATCCGCGCTCCTTCGCCAGAGGCATTTCCGCAAACACTTCGCGGATGAGCTGGAAAAGGCCAAGGTACGATGCAGGGATTGAACGAGGCGTTCGTCCTATTGGAGACTGATCGACCATGAGGACCCGGCTGAAATTTTCAAGTCCCTCGATGCCTGTGCAGGCGACCGGGTCCGCGCCATCGGCATGGTTGAGCATCCGGGAAGCGGCCTTGTATAGAACGTTGTTGACCAGAGAAGATTTTCCGGATCCGGACAGCCCGGTGACTGCTGTGACGCAGCCCTCGGGGATCCGCACACTGATGCCCTTCAGGTTATTTGCTCGGGCTTCGCGGATGGTGATCCAGGTCTTGCCCGGGACACGGGGCTTGACCGGGAGCGGCATTTTTTTTCTGCCCGACAGGAAGGCTCCGGTAAGGGACGCAGGTGAGGCCATGACCTCCTTGAGTGTCCCGGCCGCACAGACCATGCCTCCGTGCTCTCCGGCTCCGGGGCCCATATCCACCAGATAGTCTGCCGCCTTCATGGTTTCTTCCCTGTGTTCCACCACGATGACGGTGTTGCCCTGGCCTCGCAGGCTGAGCAGCGTGTTAATCAGCCGGTCGTTTTCAGCGGGATGAAGGCCCGCGGAGGGTTCGTCCAGAACATAAGTGACGCCGGAGAGCCGAGTGCTCAGCTGCGCGGCCAGGCGTATGCGCTGAGTTTCGCCTCCCGAAAGTGTGTCCAGCGTTCTTGAGAGCGAAAGGTAGCCGAGGCCCGCTTGAATGAGGAATCCTGCCCTAGCCTTTATTTCCTGAAGCACGGGGTCGGCGATGGCGGCCCGCGCATCTTCAAACTTCAAAGTTTCAAAGAAAGCCCCGAAATCTGACAGGGTACGGGACAGTAAAGCGGGGTAGTTCGGGCCTTTCGGGGAGCCAAGGAAAACGTGCAGCGCGGCCTCTCGATCCCCTGCGTCCGATTCTGCCGGAGCCGCTTGAGGGCTCAGCGAAGAAAAGAGGGAAGGCTCGAGCCTGGAGAAGGAGAAGTCGCATTCCGGGCAGCTGTAATTCGTGGAAAAGCGCAGCTCTTCGCCCGTCCTGTAGTGCATGACTCCGACTTTGCCGCCCGAGAGGCTGGCGGCGAGCTCCAGGCTCTCACTCAGCCTATCCCGGGAGCCCGGACGGAGTTTGAGGCGGTCGACGACAATGTCCAAGCGGCCGGGAGGCGACGCGGTGAGGCTTTCAGGGTTGATTTCGTCAAGGAGCATGATGGCGCTGCCAACGCGGAATCGCTGAAAGCCAAGTGAAGCCATGCGGCGGAAAAACTCTGAAAAATCGAAGCCGGTACCGAAGGTGACCGGCGAGAGTACAAGCACCGGCGTTTCCTGAGGCCATTCGAGAATGCTGGAGGCCATGGAGGAAATCGGAGTGGCCTTAAGTTCTATGCCGTGGATCGGGCAGCACGGGGTTCCGGCCCTGGCAAAAAGCAGCCTCAGGAGTTCCGCGATTCCCGTGGAGGTTGCGACGCTTGACAAGGGGGAGCCTCCCCTGGTGAGCTGCCGCACAGCGATTGTGGGCGAGAGCCCATCGATGGAGTCGACATCGGGTCGTGGCAGCAGCGTGAGAAACTGCCTGGCGAATCCCGTGACCCCTTCTAGAAAGCGCCTCTGCCCTTCGGCGTAAATCGTGTCAAAGGCCAGTGAGCTCTTTCCGGAGCCTGAGGGGCCCGTGATGACGATGAGCCGGCCCTGAGGCAGGCCGAGGGAGATGTTCTTGAGGTTGTGGGTTCTGGCGCCGGAAATCTGCATGGACGTTCAAGCCTCCCGGGTTCTGGCCTGCCGCTCGAGGATCCGGTTGCGCAGGCATTCATAAACAGGCCGCGTGCCGGTCGCGTCCGCGATCCAGCCGGAGATGAGCGATGCGGCCACAATGACGGGGAAGCTCGACCAAGCTCCGGTCATCTCCAGCAGCAGCGCCGCTGCGCAAAGCGGCGTCCTTACGACGGCGGAAAAAAATCCCGCGATGCAGGCCGCCATTACGGTTCCGTATTGGGGTTCTGAAATGAGCCCGAAAAACAGAAGCGCCTTGGCGCAGGCAGAGCCCGCGACGGCCCCCGCCATGAGAATGGGCATCAGGATGCCGCCTGAAACCCCGGAGGCGAAGCTCAGGCAGGAAAAAGCCGATTTGACGAGAAAGAGGACGGCAAGCGAGGCAAGGGTGAGGCTGGTCATTTCAAGCCCAACCTGCGACGGCCCGAAGCCGACGAGGACCGTGGGGTAGGCGTAGAGAAGGGCACCGGAGAAGAAAAAAGGCAGGGCGAGGCGTTTCCAGCCGGTGAGCCGTGCGCAGCGGTCCTCCCACAGGGTGCAGCCGATCAGCGCCCGGCTGTACGCGGCGCCCAGCGCTCCCATGAGGCAGGCCGCAGGCAGGATGATCCAGGCCTGGCCCAGGGTGAGGATTTCAAGCCGTGAGAAAGGCATGACCAGGGGCAGGTGCAGAATGCCGCTCACAGAAGCCCAGGCCGTCAGGGCGGTGATGGCCAGAAACAGGAACATTCGCCGGTCAAGCACGATGCGCATGTCTTCGATCGCGAAGAGCACGCCCGCGATCGGGGAGGAGAAGGCAGAGGTCATGCCGGCCACGGCCCCGCCGCTGAGATAGCGGTGCATGTCCTGGGCGTGCCGGCCGTGGAAGAAGCTGCCTACTCCGACGCCTATGGCTGCTCCCATCTGAATGCAGGGCCCTTCCCTGCCCACCGACAATCCGGCCGTGAGCGAAGTAAGCGTGGCGAGAAATTTGGCCGCGAGCACGCGGTACCAGATCATGGGGGGGTACTTTCCCGCCTGGGCGAGCTCCACCTGGGGGATGCCACTGCCTCCGATCATGGGTTCAATCCGAAGCAGCAGGCCGGAAAGCAGGCAAAGCGCCGCGAGGCACGCCGTGATGATGGCCAGTCCTCTCCATCCCATGAGGAGCCACTGCGAGGCCCTGAAGACGGAGGTGGCGTTAAGGGCCGAATATGCGAGTCTGAAGACCCCGATGGTGAGGCCCGAGAAGAGCCCGATCGCTATGGCCTGAAGGACAAGCCCTGCGGCTCCGACTGCGCCGAGCAGCTGAGATTCTCGGAACTGGTGCCGTAGCTCTGCGGTGAGTTGCGTGCGTTCGGGTGGGATGGGTTTCATGGGGAAAAGTTGACGGCGGCCTCAGAGCAGGGATGATAAGGCAGCCGCTTCCGGGGCGAAAGGACGGCGGTTTAAAAATCGATTTTTAAACCGCGGGATTTTCCTTGCAACGCTCATATAATTCCCTGCATGGCTCTCCCCGGGCGAACGCAGGGCGGCCTCCTTATTTTTATCACGTGTACGAGAGAAAAAACATGGCATCAGTCAACAAAGTCATTCTGCTAGGCCGCCTTGGCCGGGATCCCGAGACGCGCTACGCCTCTGAGGGCGGCACTCCCATTTGCCATCTGGCCGTCGCTACTTCCCGGCGCTACAAGGACCGCGACGGAAACCGCAGGGAGGAAACCGAATGGCACAACGTCGTGCTCTTCGGCCGGTCGGCAGAAATCGCGCAGCAGTACCTCCAGAAAGGCAGCGAAGTTTACATTGAGGGCCGGCTGCGCACCCGCAGCTATGAAAAGGACGGCGTTAAAAAATATTCGACCGAGATTATCGGAGAGTCCATGCAGCTTGGCGCTCGCGCCAACGCCGGCTCGGCGCCTTCGCAGAGCGATGCGCCCGCGGGATTCGAGTCCGCACAGCGCCAGAACCTGAATCAGCCGCACGCGGCCCCTGCTGCTGCGCCGAAGCCCGCGGCTCCGGCCAGTGATGTGGACAGCCTGGAAGAGGACATCCCCTTCTAAGGAAAGAAGTTTCTCCGCGGCAAATACACCCCCGTCTGGCCGCGGGGCGGCTTCCGGCTGCAGCTTCCTGCAGAGCGGAACGCCCCGCCGGATCAGGACGGGGGGAATTTTTTTCCTGCGCCCGCCGCCGGGAGCGGGCGGCAGGCATTAGGGGCTCAGGCCGCGTCGGGGGTTGTGGAATCCCCGGCCCGGATGATGAGCAGCGGCACGTTGCCTTCGGCAGCGATATGGGTGGCGGTGGAGCCCATGACGGCCGATTTGAACCGGGTGTAGCCGTGGGAGCCCATCACCAGGATGTCCAGCTTGCTCTTCTTGGCGTAAGCCGCGATCTCATCGCTCGGGTTGCCGACCAGGCAGACCTCCTTGGGCTTGATGCCCGCATTAGCAAACAGCGGGCGTAGCGGCGAAACAGTCTCGGCGAATTCTTTTTTCTGCAGCTCGAGGATCTCGTCCTCGGAAAGCGCGGGCAGGGCCATGCCGGCCATGTCGGGCATGACGGCACCCGCATAGTCGTTCACCACGTTGATCAGGAAAAAGCTCGCATCTTTGCCGAACAGTGCACGGTCCTTGAGGACGTGGTCGACTGCAGCCTGGCCGTATTTGGAGCCGTCGACGGCGATGCCGACTCTCAGGGCATCGGTGGTCGGAGATTCTTTGCCGCGCAGCAGCAGCACGGGGCACTTGGTGCGGGCGAGCACGCCTGTGGTGACCGAGCCGAGGAAGAGCCCCTTGAGGGGCGTGAGACCGCGAGAACCCATTACGATAAGGTCGGCGCCGAGCTTTTCAGCTTCGGCTGCAATCTTTTCGTCCGGCGCTCCGACGGCGAAATTCTCCGCCACTTCGATGCCGTTGCGCTTAAGGGATTTCTTCGCGACTTCAAAAACCTTGTCAGCCTCTTCCTTGTAGTACTTGTCCAGTGCCTCGCGGCCCACCAGGCGGCTTGCCCGGGCCGGCAGAGGCACCTGCACGTTCAGAAGCTCGATTTTGGGATTGGTCCCAAGAAGCGTTGTGCGTGAAGCGACGAAGTCGATGGCGTTTTTGCTGTACTCGCTGCCATCAATCGGGAGCAGGATCTTCATAAGTGGCCTCTTTAATCTGTCTGCGGGATCCGTAAAAGGAGCCCGGTAAAGAACAGAACCCGGCCTTAAATCCCTTGCAGCGCCGGGTTCAGGCTTAATATCACTTTACCGCAACTAAAAGCAGTTGCGCTACATTTCTTCCGGCTGCTTTCCGTCCCGGAACGGCATGCCGGCAGCCACAGGAACGAACCCATGGGAACAACAACAGACAAGAGGCGGTTCGGCGGCATCGAAAGGGTGTACGGCCCCGCAGCCGCTCATTATTTTCAGCAGGCGCACGTCATCGTAGTCGGCATGGGCGGCGTCGGATCCTGGGCGACCGAAGCGCTGGCGAGGGCCGGCGTCGGCCGCCTTACCCTGGTCGACGGCGACGTAAGCGAGGAGAGCAACACGAACCGCCAGTGCCACGCTCTCGACGGGGCCTACGGACGACCCAAGGCGGAGCTGATGGCCGAGCGCGTCCGGCTGATCAACCCGGACTGCCGGGTGCAGGGACTCTGCACGGTGCTTGAAGCGGAGCGCATTGATGAGCAACTGCCTCAGGCCGACGGACTGATTGATGCCATCGACTCTCTGCGCGCCAAGGCCGCCCTGATCGCCTGGGGCCACGGCAGGGGACTTTTCACGGTGACGAGCGGGGGAGGGGCGGGCCGGGTTGATCCCGGGAAAATCCAGGCGGCCGATGTGGCAGACGTCAGGTCCGACCCCCTTATCGCGGCGTTAAGGCGCGAGCTGCGGTCGCGGTACGGCTTTCCCCGGGGAAGCGCTAAGGGCCGCTCCGAGCGCTTTCACGTCACGGCGGTTTATTCCACAGAGCCCCTGCGCAGGCTTCCGCCGGAGGAGGCGGCGAAGCTTCCTCAGGGCGCTGGCCTGGGCACCGTCATGACGGTGACGGCCAGTTTCGGACTGAGGCTTGCCTCCCTGGTGCTTGGTGAACTGGCGGCCCGGGCGCGCGCCGGGGCGCCCCGGAACCAGGTCTGAGAAGGAGGAAAAACAATATGTTTAAAAAAATTCTTGCGACAACGGACGGCTCGGAGCTTGCCCAGAAGGGCATCGACCAGGCTATGAAGCTGGCGAAGCAGCTTGGGGCGCAGCTTTTGGTGGTTTCGGCCGAGGAACCCTATTCGTATGCGAACGTAACGGCTTATAGGCCCGAGAGCTTCGAGTCCTACAACGACCGCGTGAAGGCAGAGACCACAGAAAGGCTCGAGGAGGCCAAGCGACTTGCGGAGCGCAACGGCATGACCGCGGAGTTCCTGCCGGTTAAAGGCAATACGCCTGCCGAGGCTATTCTGGAGGCGTGCCGCAGCCGCGGCTGCGACCTCATCGTCATGGCGACCCACGGGCGAAGCGGGCTGTCGGCTGTGCTCCTGGGCAGCGTGACGGCCAGGGTCATCAAGGAGTCTCCGGTGCCCGTCCTCGTCGTCCGCTGAAAGTCCCGCCGGCCGGCCCGGCGGATGTGCGGGTGCTTCGCCGCGCGCCGAGCTCCTCGGCTGAATGTGGGATAATGTAAGCTTTGCGCTACAGGGCCTTTCCTTTAGCTGAGGGGCCTCTTTTAACAGAAAGGATGAAAGAGAACATGGCGGATTTGAGCGGACTCAAGGCAGAGATGGATGCCGGCAACCTTTTCGAGGAAAAAATCATTTCTGACCGCAAGGTAGGAACGATTCGCGTGCTGACGCCCGTCAAGGCTGACGGCACGGCCGACGCCTCGAGGACTCCGGTTTTCATGGGTGAGGTTCAGATCATGACCCACATGGGGGCGCTGCCGATCAGCTTCGAGATCAAGGCCGGCACGCTCGCCGAGGCCGTGGCGTCCTACGGGGAGGCCGCCAAGCAGGGCGTCGAGGACACGCTCAAGAGACTTGAGGATCTTCGCGAGCAGGCCGCGCACCGCATCGTGACTCCCGGTACGGAGGGCTTCCAGGTTCCTCCTCAGGGCGGCAGCGGCATCTCCGGCAGCGGCCTGGTTGGCCTCTGATCGCTGAATGCTTTCGCAGCAGCCTTCCGGCGGCCGCGCCTTTACAAGGGCGGAGATGGAAGCCGGGCCCCTGAAGCTGCTCCGGGAGGGGCATGCGGCCAACGCGCGCGTGTCCCTTTTTTCCTGCCGAGGCAGGGACTGGACGGTGAAGGATTTTTCAAGCCGCTCTTTTCCTGTCCGTGTGTTCCTCGCCCCGTTTCTTTTCTGGCGCGAGTTGAGGGCGATACGGATTCTGAAGGGCGTCGACGGCGTGCCCTCCGAAGGTTTCAGGATCGACCGCAGCGCCATCGCAGTTTCCTTCGTGCCGGGCGAGTCGCTCTCCCGGGTGCTCGCGCGCGAGCCCGAGCGGATGACTGTGGCATTCCTGAAGGCCATGGAAGACCTGATGGAGAGGGTGCACCGGGCAGGACTCGTCCACCTCGACGCCCGCGGAACCGGCAACTGGGTTGTCCGGCCTGATGGAACGCCGGGACTCATTGATTTCCAGGCGGCCGTGAGCACCCGTTGGCTGCCCCGCGGGCTGCGCCGCATTCTCGAGGACATCGACATGAGCGGCGTGCTGAAAAAGTGGCAGGAATGCCACCCCGAGGCCATGGGGCCGGAGCGGCTGGCGCGGCTTCGCCGCGGCAACCACCTGCGCAGCCTCTGGCGCATCAAGGGCTACCTTGGGCTTCGCAAGTAGGACCGCGGCAACGGGCGCCTGCCGCCCGCTTCAAGGCAGGACCTTCTTTTTACAGTTAGTGAGAGACACCGTATGCCTCAGTATGTTTTTTCCCTGAATCGTGTTGGGAAGATCGTTCCTCCCAAAAAACAGATTCTGAAGGATATTTCCCTGTCCTTTTTCCCGGGGGCGAAGATCGGCGTGCTCGGCCTGAACGGAGCGGGCAAGTCCACGCTCCTCAAGATCATGGCCGGAGTCGACAAGGACTTCGAGGGCGAAGCCATTCCCCAGAAGGGGCTCAAGATCGGCTATCTGCCTCAGGAGCCGGAGCTCGATCCCGAGGCGACGGTGCGCGAGGCGGTCGAAGCCGGCATGGGCGAGGTGATGCAGGCGAGAAAGAGGCTCGAAGAGGTATACGCCGAATATGCTGATCCGGACGCGGATTTTGACAAGCTGGCCGCCGAGCAGGCGCAGCTTGAGGCTGTCATTGCCGCGGCGGGAACCAACGCCGAGACTCAGATGGAAATCGCCGCCGACGCGCTGAGGCTGCCGCCCTGGGACGCCCGCATCGGCAATCTCTCGGGAGGCGAGCGCCGCCGGGTGGCGCTTTGCCGGCTGCTGCTCTCCCAGCCCGAGATGCTGCTGCTTGATGAGCCTACCAACCACCTCGACGCGGAAAGCGTCGAGTGGCTGGAGCAGTACCTGCACCGCTTCCCCGGAACTGTTGTGGCCGTCACCCACGACCGCTATTTCCTTGACAACGCAGCTGAATGGATTCTCGAGCTCGACCGCGGCGAAGGCATTCCCTGGAAGGGCAACTACTCTTCCTGGCTCGACCAGAAGGAGAAGCGGCTGGAAGTCGAGCGGCGGCAGAACGAGGCGCGCAGCAAGGCAATCGCCCGCGAGCTCGAGTGGGTGCGTCAGAACCCCAAGGGCCGGCAGGCGAAAAGCAAGGCCCGTCTCGCCCGGTTTGAGGAGCTGTCCTCCTACGAGTATCAGGAGCGCAACGAAACCAACGAGATTTTCATCCCTGTGGCGGACCGGCTGGGCAAGTCCGTGATCGAGTTCGATCATGTGAGCAAGGGCTTCGGCGACAGGCTGCTGATCGACGACCTGTCGTTTGTCATTCCCCCGGGGGCTATCGTCGGTGTGATCGGTCCGAACGGCGCGGGCAAGTCCACGCTCTTTCGGATGATCACCGGCAAGCAGCAGCCCGATTCGGGCCAGATCCGCATCGGGCCGACCGTGAAAATTGCGGCCGTGGACCAGCTGCGCACGGCGCTGCCCAACGACAAGACCGTTTTCGAAGCCGTGAGCGGCGGACTCGACGTGATCCAGGTGGGCAAGTTCGAGATGCCTTCGCGCGCTTATCTCGGCCGCTTCAATTTCAAGGGCCAGGACCAGCAGAAACGGGTGGGGGACCTTTCGGGCGGAGAGCGCGGCAGGCTGCACCTGGCGAAGACCCTGCTTGCGGGCGGCAACGTGCTGCTGCTCGACGAGCCGTCGAACGATCTCGACGTGGAGACTCTGCGGGCGCTGGAAGACGCGCTGCTCGAGTTCCCGGGCTGCGCGATGGTGACCTCCCACGACCGGTGGTTCCTCGACAGGATCGCCACCCACATTCTCGCCTTCGAGGGGGATTCCAAAGTGGTCTTTTTCTCGGGCAACTTCCACGAGTACGAAGCCGACAAGGTCCGCCGCCTGGGCGAGGAGGCGGCGCGGCCGCACCGCATCCGCTTCAAGCCGCTCAAGCACTGAGAAGAGGGCTCTCCTTCATTCTTTGGGACCGGAATCGGGGCCGTCCGGATTCCGGTTGGCGGCTTTTTTACGCGAAATGCGCTAAAGTGGCGGCTTTCACGGGAGGACCGCGTGCGCCCGCCCGGTCAGCGGATTTCTGAAAATGGACGTTTTTTATCTCTTCCAGGTTGTCATGATGGGCATCGTCGAGGGGCTCACGGAGTTTCTCCCCATCTCGTCGACCGGGCACCTGATCGTGGCAGCGGGAGTCCTCGGCTTCCGTCCGCCCGACAAGGACACTTTCATCGTTTCCATTCAGGCTGGGGCGATCCTCGCCGTCTGCTGGCATTACCGCAGCAGAATACTGCTGGTTCTGGAAAACCTCTTTCGTCCGGGCATCCAGCGCAACCTCGCCGTGAACACGGTGGTCGCCTTCCTGCCCGCGGCCCTGGCGGGCGTTCTGCTGGCCGGGTTTATCCAGAGCAGGCTCTTTAACCCCGTCACGGTGTCCTCGGCGCTGGTGGTTGGCGGCGTCATCATTCTCTGGGTGGAAAACAGGATCAAGCGGCTCGGAATCCGCCCGCGCGTTGCCGCCATGGACGATATGACGTGGCGCGATGCGCTGAAAGTGGGCTGCATGCAGTGTTTCGCGCTCATTCCCGGCATGAGCCGCTCCGGGGCCACGATCATCGGAGGCATGCTCTGCGGCTTGTCGCGGCAGGCCGCGACGGAGTTCTCTTTTTTTCTGGCCATTCCCACGATTTTCGGGGCGACGGTCTACGATCTGTGGAAGAGCCGCGCCGATCTGGTGGAGGTCAACTTGCTGGGGCTTTCCATAGGCTTTGCAGTGTCCTTCCTGTCGGCTCTCGTTGTAGTGAAGTGGCTCCTGAGGTTCGTCGCCCACAACAACTTCCGGGGCTTCGGCTGGTACCGCATCGTTTTCGGGCTGGTGGTGCTGGGCTACTGCGCCTTCCTGCCCTGACGGGGCCCGCGCCGGAGACGCGGGGCCGCCCTGCCTTTTGTGCAGGGGCGCCGCCCCCGCCGTCTCAGGGCCTGCGGATGTAGACGAGGTCCCAGATTCCGTGGCCCAGCCGCTCGCCGCGCTGCTGGAACTTGGTGCTCGGGCGCTCGCACAGGGGGTTGGCCATCACCGGACAGTAGCCGCATCCCTTCCAGTCCTGCAGCGCCGGCTCGTGCGAGAGCACGTCGAGCATCTGCTCGGCGTAGTTCTCCCAGTCCGTCGCACAGTGCAGGTAGCCGCCCGGCGCAATGCGGCTGCAAAGCTTCGAGATGAAGGGCTGGGCTACCAGGCGGCGCTTGTGGTGCCGGGCCTTGCGCCAGGGATCGGGAAAGAAAATGTGGACGCCGGCAAGGGAGTCTTCCGGAATCATTTTCTCGACCACGTCAACCGCATCATGGCGGATGATCCGCACGTTGGTGAGTGACATCTCGCTCAGCCGCTTGGCAAGAGCCCCGACGCCCGGCGGGAACACTTCGCAGCCGAGGAAGTTGATCTCGGGGTGGGCCTGCGCGATGGCGGCCGTGGTCTCTCCCATGCCGCAGCCGATTTCAAAGACAAGCGGCGCCTTGCGGCCGAAAATCGTCTCGAAGTCGGCCGGACGTTCCTCATAGGCGACTTCATAGAGCGGGAAGAGTTCGTCGAGGGAGCGGCGCTGGGCGTTGCTGATGTGCCCGCGGCGCATGCTGAAGCTGCGGATGTGGCGCTTTTTCAGCTCCTCGAGCTGCTCCGGAGTGAGGTCTGTGCTCATGGCTCGAAGTTTTCCTTTGTCAGACGAAAAAACCGACGCGTTCAATCTGGCGCGTCGGTTTCGAAACTGGAGCGGGTGAAGGGAATCGAACCCTCGTAGGTAGCTTGGGAAGCTACAGCTCTGCCATTGAGCTACACCCGCATGAGTCCCTAATGATATCAGGGATTGGACATTTTTGCCAATCCCTGACAGGCCGGGCGGGCATCTCAGCGGTGCGAGACCTTTCGGACGGTCCAGTCGCCGAGCGACTGCATGCCCTGCACGAAGAGGATCAGCACGATCACGACGGTGTACATGATCTCGGGCATGAAGCGCTGGTAGCCGTAGCGGATGGCGAGATCGCCCAGGCCCCCTCCGCCGATCGCGCCGGCCATGGCCGAGGCGCCCACCAGCGAAACCAGAGCGATGGTGATGCCGGCGATGATGCCGGGCAGCGCCTCGGGCAGCAGCACCTTGCTCACGATCTGCAGGTCGGTCGCTCCCATGGAGAGGGCCGCCTCGACCAGGCCCCTGTCGACTTCCCGCAGGCTCGACTCGACCAGCCTCGAAATCATGGGGGCTGCGGCGATCGTAAGCGGCACGAGGGCAGCGGCGGTGCCGATCGAGGTGCCCACGATGAGGCGCGTGAGGGGCTGGATCGCCACCAGCAGGATGATGAACGGGGTCGAGCGGATGGCGTTGACGATGATGCCCGTGACGCGGTTGAAGGCTCCGGCGGGGCGGATGCCCTTCGGGGAGGTTGAGAACAGCAGCACCCCGAGCGGGATGCCGATGGCCGCCCCGATGCAGCCCGCGATCGCCACCATCTCGAGCGTCTCCAGGAACGAGTCGAACAGCATCTTCCACATTTCAGGCGACAACAGCATCGTTTAACTCCTCAATCTGAATATGGTTGGCCAGGAGAAAGGCGTGGACCCGATCGTAGGCTTCCGGCGAGCAGGAGGCCACCACGGTGAGGCTGCCGAAGGTTTTTTCCTGGATTTCGGAAATCTGCCCGGCAAGAATGTTGAAGTTGACCCCGTAGTCCGTCGCGCAGGTGGAGATGACAGGCTGCGTGGCCTCCTCGCCGACGAAAGTGAGCCGCAGGGCCTTGTTGCACTGCCCCGGGTGGGCGGCGAATTCGGCGCGGATCTTTTCAAGCACGCTGGGCGGCAGCTCCGTGCAGAGGATGCCGCTCAGCATGCTGCGGGTCGTGGGGTGCTTCGGGCTGCGGAAGACATCGAGCACGGACCCCCGTTCGATGATCTCGCCGTGATCCATGACGACGATGCGTTCGCAGATCTGCTTCACCACCTCCATCTGGTGGGTGATCATCACGATGGTGACCCCGAGCTCCCGGTTGATCCTGCGCAGCAGCGCGAGCGTCGAGACGGTCGTCTCCGGGTCGAGGGCCGAGGTGGCCTCGTCAGAGAGGAGCACCTTCGGGTCGTTGGCGAGCGCTCGGGCGATGCCCACGCGCTGCTTTTGTCCGCCTGAGAGCTGCGAGGGGTACTTGTCGCGGTGCTCCGTGAGCCCGACGAGCTTGAGAAGCGGCTCCACCTTCTGCCGGATCTTGTCCTTCGGCATTCCGGTCAGCTCGAGCGGCAGGGCGACGTTGCCGTAAACAGTCCTCGAGGAGAGGAGGTTGAAATGCTGGAAAATCATGCCGATCTTGTGGCGCACGGTCCGCAGCTGCGCGTCGTCCAGGGCGAGAAGATCCTGGCCGTCGACCAGAACTTTGCCGCGCGTCGGGCGGTTCAGCAGGTTGATGCAGCGCACCAAAGTGGATTTTCCGGCTCCGCTCCTGCCGAGGACGCCGAAGATCTCTCCGTCCTCGATCGTGACGGAGACGTCCTTCACGGCATCCAGGGTGCCCTTGCCGTCCGGGGAGGGATAGGTCTGCCAAATGTGTTGTAGTTCAATCATGTCTTTTTTCTTCCTGAACCGCCGCATGCCGCGTTCCCTTTGACGGGGCGGCCTCGAGTCTGCAAGTTTAAAGGCTGCGGGCGGGCCGCGGGGCGGCCGTGGAGAAGGCTTTTGCCGTATTACCCGGTGGTCCGGGGGAGAAGCGCGGAAAAGTCCGGCGAAAAAGGCGCCGTATGCCCGGCTAATGGACCGGGGCGAGGAAAAAGCCGCAGCGTTCGTGCGAGCCGTCGTCCGAATTCATCCGGGCATGCATGAGAAGCACCATCTGCATGGATCCACGCAGTCTGAGCCCCAGCGCCTTGATTTGCTTCAGGGCAAAGCGCGAGCGCTCTTCAAGCACATCCTCCCAGTCTCCGCGGTCCGGCTCCGAGAAGTGCAGCAGGAAGGCTCTGCCGGGCGGAATGCGCGTGACGGCTTCGTTCAGAGGGATGCCGTAGCGGTGCGCATCGGACTCCTTCACGATGAGCCCCCAGCTCAAGGCCAGCTCCTGTGAGCCAGTTCCTGCGGGGGCGCCTTCGGCCGGAGGTTCGATTGAAAGAGAGGATTTGACAACGGGCATCCAGTCGATCCACCGGGGCAGAATGCCGCGGATCCTGGGATCGTCGAGAAAGGACAGCCCGGTGGAGTGCGGCAGGTACAGCCAGGCCTGAGTTTCGCGGACCTCCCAGTCGCTGCCCCAGCGGGGCCTGCCCGCCGCCTCGGCGGCCCGGGCGGCGTCCCTGCGCCCTGCAAACCAGGCCTTCAGGCGCTCGTGCTCGGCCACGACCGCACTGTCGCGTTCGATCCTGCGGCGAAGAGCCTGCGTTTTCAGGTCGAGCTGCTCAAGAGCCTCCTCGGCCGGAAGTTCGTCGATGAGGGGGCGCATCTCCCGGACGGTGACGCCGTAATTCCGAAGCCTCATGCACTCGAGGATGACGGGAGACTGGTGGAAGGCGTAGAAGCGGTAGCCCCCGCCCCGCTGCTTCGAATAGAGCAGCCCGTTCTCCTCGTAGTGCTTCAGAAAGTCGGGTGTAACACCCATGCTGCGGGCGTATTCGCCGATTCTGTAGATGTCCTGCCCAGAGCTTTTGTCCCTTCCTTCCATTGCAGCGTCCTTCGTGTTTTATAAAACGCTTTGATTTTATTTTTATTTTATTTATGCCACGCCAGGACCGGGCCAATGGGCCAGAAGAAGAATAACGGCTTGGGCCGGTGTCATAAGTGGAAACCCTCATTCAAACGGCGGCCCGGGGCTTCGAGTGCGCAGCGGCGGGGCTTTCGGGTAGTCCGGTAGAAGTGCCGAGCCTTGTCATCCCGACCTAGTCCTTTCGTTGACTTGCGTCCTGCACCCGGGTTCAAGATGCCTGTAAAGAATTCAAGCCCCAGCGGCTTGAGATGAACAACCACAGGAGCATAGCATGGACAAGATCGTTTCCCGAAGGAGTTTCCTGCGCAGCAGCCTTTTCACCGGAGCGGCCGCCGCGGTGCCCTCCGTAGCCTCCGCCAGGGGCCTGTACAAGCCCGGGGTTTATTCCGCCAAGGCTTCGGGCATCGGCGATGTCATCGTCACGATGACCTTCAGCGAGGACCGCATCACGGACGTGGTGCTCGACGTCTCCCATGAGACTCCTTCAATTGGACAGGCCGCCGGAGCGCGCCTGAAGGCGAACCTTCTGAAGGCCCAGTCCGCAAAAATCGATGCCGTCTCCGGAGCGTCCATCACCTCCAAGGCTGTGAGCCAGGCTGCAGCGAAGTGCATCGCGCAGGCAAAGGGCGAGATTCCGGTCGAGGTGATCACGAAGGGCGAGTCCTCCGACAGCGGCGACTGGCTCGGCAAGCCCCCCGAGATTGCCGAGAAGGACATCGCCGCGACCTATGACACGAACGTCCTCGTAGTGGGCTGCGGCACGGGCGGCATGTTCGCCGTGGCCGCCGCCGCGGAGGAGGGCGAAAAGGTGATTGGCATCGACCGCTTCCCCACCGGCACCGGCATCCGCGATGATCTTGGCGCCATCAATTCCAGGTATCAGAAGGCCTACGGCACGAAAATTGACAAGTTCGACTTCGTCACCGCCGCCACCCAGTACGCCGCCGGGCACCTCAGCCAGGACCTGGTCAAGCTCTGGTGCGACCGCTCGGGCGAGGCGATCGACTGGTACGGCGACCGGCTCGCGGAGCGCGGCATCAAGCTCGTGCACGAATCCGGCGACAAGGTGGACCAGTCCCGCTACCATCATTTCCCGACCGGGCACTCGCCTGCCTGGCCCTATTCCATCGGCGGCGGCAAGATCCAGTCCGCTTCCAAGGGACCGGTTCTTACGGGCAACATCATCCTTCACGACTATGCGGTGAAAAAGGGCGCGCGCTTCGACTACGAGACCACGATGGTGAAGCTCGAAAGGAAGGGCGGCCGCGTGACGGGATGCATCGCGAGGAACTCCGAGGGCAAATACGTCCGGTACAACGCCCGCAAGGGCGTCGTGGTCGCCACCGGCGGCTACTCCCAGAACTATCCGATGATGGAGGCCCTCCAGCCCTGGAACCTGCGCATCATCGGCCGCAACGGCTCCATGCCCGGCGCCCGCGGCGACGGCATCCGGGCCTGTCTCTGGGTCGGCGCCAAAATGGATGAGACGCACAGCATGATGATGTTTGACCGCTGCGCGCTGCGTCCCGACCAGAAGGTGGGTGTGGAGACCGCCAAATCCGGCGACAACGGCTTTTTCTGGATGGGCTCCCAGCCCTGGCTCAAGGTGAACGCCGACGGCCACCGCTTTTTCAACGAATCGGGCACCTACGAGGGCATTCTGCACGCCGACGAGTATCAGAAAGGCCACTGCCACTACACCCTTTTTGACAGCAACTGGACCCGCTACGTCCAGCAGTTCAAGCAGCACGGCTGCTCGCGCCTGTATCCGTTCGAGAACGGCGCCGCGCCCAACATTCCGTGGCAGACCGTCGAGAAGATGCTGCCCGGGCTGATCGAGAAGGGGTTCCTCATCAAGGCGGACACGATCGAAGACCTGGCGAGGGGTCTGAAGCTGCCGCCCGAGGAGCTGAAGAAAACTGTTGCCCGCTACAACGAGCTTGTCAGAAAGGGCAAGGACGAGGACTACGGGAAAGAGCCTTTCCGTCTGTCTCCCGTCGACAAGCCCCCGTTCTATGGAGCGAAGAACTGCGGCTACATCCTCTGCACGATGGACGGCATCCAGATTGACACTCACATGAATGCGATCGACACGGAGGGCAATCCGATTCCCGGCCTCTATGTCGTAGGAAATGACTCGGGCTCTTATTTCGCCAATACCTACCCGAATCTCGTGACCGGCATGGCCTGCGGCCGCACGGTGACTTTCGGACGCCTGGTCGGCAAGTACCTTGCCCGGCGCAAGGCCTGAGAGCCGCCGGCAGACAGGGCCGCGGCCCGCTCTCCCTACCCCGCGTGCCCCGTTCTGAAGCCTTCTCTCCATGCGCCCGCGCACCGTCCTCGAAAGGGGCGGGGCGCGGGTGATTTTCTGCCCGGTCCTCTCCCAGGGGCGGCTTTGCCGCGGAAAACACCGCCTGAAGGCGGCCAGCAGGGAACCGGGAAGGCGGGAAAATGCATAAGAAAAAGGGTAGAACGCAGTTGCGTTCTACCCTTCGAATTGGTGGGTGCGCAGGGGCTCGAACCCTGGACCGACGGATTAAGGGTCCGCTGCTCTACCAACTGAGCTACGCGCCCAAATCGAAAAGCCTTACGGCTTTTTCTTTGAATTATGGTGGGTGCGCAGGGGCTCGAACCCTGGACCGACGGATTAAGAGTCCGCTGCTCTACCAACTGAGCTACGCGCCCATAATTCCTTTGCAAGCCGCCCATCGTGGTGGGTCGTGCGAGGCTCGAACTCGCGACCAACGGATTAAAAGTCCGCTGCTCTACCAACTGAGCTAACGACCCAAATCCAAGCTCGTCAAGCTTCACGTTTCGGCTAGCTAGGCCAAGAATTTTAGTACTTTTTATTTGCTTTTGTCAAGAGAAAAAATCAACGGGGGAATCGCCGGCTGTTTTTTTAAAAACTCAGGTCTCGTTTATTAGGGTAACCTCTAATAAAAATGAAATTTTAAAAAACTGATCCCCTTCAGAAATAAGGGCAAGATATAGAAAAAGGCACAGGCGGGATGCGCGGCCTGGAGAAAAAAGAACAAAGGCGGCGTGTTTCGCACGAATCGATTTCATTAACGCAGCAGGGGCCCTTCGGGAGCCCCTTCGGAGAACACTGATATGGCAGCAGACAAGAAAAACAAGGACAAGGCGTCGACCCGCGCGGTCCGGATCGTGGAGAAGGAAGAGCGCCAGAAGGCGCTGAATGCGACTCTTTCCCTCATTGAAAAGCAGTTCGGGAAAGGCTCCATCATGCGGATGGACAGCAGCAGCGTGAACCAGGACATCAGCGTCGTCTCGACGGGTTCGCTCGGGCTGGACATCGCGCTTGGAGTCGGCGGGCTGCCCCGGGGCCGCGTGATTGAAGTCTTCGGCCCCGAGTCTTCAGGCAAGACGACGCTCACCCTCCAGGTTGTCGCGGAGATGCAGAAAACGGGAGGCACCTGCGCGTTCATCGACGCTGAGCATGCGCTCGACCCGCAGTACGCGGAGCGCATCGGGGTGGACCTGCAGAAGCTGCTGATCTCCCAGCCTGACAACGGCGAGCAGGCGCTCGACATCTGCGATGCCCTCGTGCGCTCCGGCGCGGTGGACCTCATCGTGGTGGACTCGGTGGCGGCCCTCACCCCCAAGGCCGAAATCGAGGGCGAGATGGGCGACGCGCTTCCCGGCCTGCAGGCCCGCCTGATGAGCCAGGCCCTGCGAAAGCTCACGGCTTCCATCAACCGCACGCAGTGCATGGTGATCTTCATCAACCAGATCCGCATGAAAATCGGCGTTTCCTACGGCAACCCCGAGGTGACGACCGGCGGGAACGCCCTCAAGTTCTACAGCTCCGTGCGAATCGAGATCCGCCGCAGCGGCTCGATCAAGAAGGGCGATGACATCATCGGTTCGGAGACCCGCGTCAAGGTGGTGAAGAACAAGGTGGCCCCGCCGTTCCGCACTGCGGTTTTCGACATTCTGTACGGCGAGGGCATTTCCCGTGAGAGCGAGATTCTCACGATCGGGGCAGACCTCGACATCGTCGACAAGGCTGGCGCCTGGTACAGCTACGCGGGCGAAAAGATCGGCCAGGGCAAGGACAAGGCCTGCGAGTACCTGAAGGCCCACCCGCAGGTGGCCCGCGAAATTGAAAACAAGATCCGCGCGATCAAGGGCATCCGCAGCCTCGACGCTCAGGGCTCCGGGACGGCCGCGGGCGAAGCGGCGGCCGCAAAGCCCGAGGCTCCGGCCAAGGATGCGGACAAGCCCGCCGAAAAGCCCGAAGCGAAGGAGGAGAAGGCCGGAGGAGCAGAAGACTCCGGCGCGAAAGCGAAGGAAAAGGAGAAGGAGAAGGAGGAGCCCGCTGAGTCGACCGTGGTGCTCGATCCCGAGGAAGACTTTTCGCCTGAAGAGTTCCTGTGATGCGCAAAGAGGAGAGCGGGGCCCCCGAAGACGCCCTGCGGCAGACCCGGTCTGGGAAAGGGAAGACCCCGTCGAGGCGCGGCAGTCTCCTTGCGGAGGCCGTGGCGGCCCTCGCCCGCAGGGAGTATGCGCGGGCGGAACTGCGGCGGAAGCTTCGCCGCCGCTTCCCCGACAGCGCGGAGCCGGAGCTCGAGGCGGTGCTCGACCGGCTCGAGTCGCTGGGTTATCTCTCGGACGAGCGCTTTGCTGAGAAATTCGTGCGTCAGAAAGGCGGCCGCCTCGGGGCGGCGCGCCTGCGCATGGAGCTCAGACAGCGGGGAGTCCCGGCAGAGGCGGCGGAGGCGGCTCTCTCGCAGCTCGGCGGTACCGAGGAGGAGCGGGCCTATCAGGTCTGGTCGAAGAAGTTCGGCAACCTGCCCGAGGACGAGCGGGAGCGGGGGCGGCAGATTCGCTTCCTTCTGTCCAGAGGATTCGGGTATTCTATTATCCGCGACGTCTTCGACCGCGCGCGCCGCGGTCTAGACTAAAAACCTTTAGGCAGGGTTTTGAAATAATTTCATATTTTGCAGCACAACCTCCGTCTCCGTCCGCGAATCCGTGCGGCGCGAAATGATTTCTTCTTATGAAAGTTTACGAATATCAGGCCAAATCAATTTTGGCTAAATACGGTGTCCCGCTGCTGCGGGGCGTTCCTGTGTTCGAGGCCGGGGCCGCGGCGCAGGCGGCTGAAGGTCTGAGCGCTTCCGGCCCCTGGGTGGTCAAGGCTCAGGTTCACGCCGGCGGGCGCGGCAAGGCGGGCGGTGTGAAAATCGCGCGCAGTCTGCAGGAAGTGACCGACATCTCGCGCGCCATGCTGGGCTCGAAGCTGGTCACACGTCAGACCGGACCGGCGGGGATTGCGGTGCACAGGCTCTATATTGAAGAGGCCTGCGACATTGCCCGCGAGCTCTACGCCGCCATTCTTATTGACCGTTCGAGCCAGAAAATCTGCGTGCTCGCCTCAGCCGAGGGCGGCATGGAGATTGAGGAGCTTGCCGAGAAGCGCCCCGAGGCGATCCGGCGCATGCTGATTGATCCCCTGCAGGCTCCCGGAGCCGGCGCTTTCGAGACCTTCGCCTCTGAGCTCGGACTTGAGGACGGGGTGCACGAGCGCTTCGGGGCCGCGCTTCTGAAGCTCTACGAGGCTTTTGTCCACGAGGATGCGTCGCTGCTCGAAATCAACCCCATGGTGATCACCCGCGGCGGCGAGGTGATTGCCCTTGACGCGAAGCTGATCGTCGATGACAACGCGCTGTTCCGTCATCCCGAGACGGCTGTGATGCTCGACCCCCAGGCCGAGGACAGGCTGGAGCTGCTCGCAAGGAAGTCGAATCTCAGCTACATCGATCTCGACGGGGACATCGCCTGCATGGTGAACGGCGCGGGCCTGGCCATGGCGACCATGGACATCATCAAGCTCTACGGGGGCAGCCCCGCCAATTTCCTCGATGTCGGCGGCAGCGCCACGGTCGAGAGAATCACGGCTGCATTCCGCATCATGCTCGAGAATCCCAACATCCATGCGATTCTGATCAACATCTTCGGCGGAATCATGCAGTGCGATATCGTCGCTCAGGGGCTGGTGGAGGCCTCCAGGACGCTCAATCTCAAGCTGCCCATGGTGGTGAGGATGCACGGCACCCATGAGGAGGAAGGCCATCGGATCCTCAGGGAGTCGGGCCTGAGCTTTATTTCGGCTGAAACAATGTCTGATGCGGCGGAGAAGGCCGTCAGAGCGGCAAGGGAGGCGGCGCAATGAGCATTCTTGTCAATGAAAACACCCGCGTGATCACGCAGGGCATCACCGGGCACGCCGGGCAGTTCCATACCCGCGCCTGCCGGGCCTACGCCAACGCGGCCGACCGCTTTGTCGCGGGCGTGAACCCCCGCAAGGCCGGCCAGCAGATGGACGGCATTCCGATTTTCGCGACAGTGCGCGAGGCAAAGGAGCAGACCGGCGGCAACGCGAGCGTGATCTACGTCCCGCCGGCGTTCGCCGCGGGGGCGATCCTGGAGGCGGTCGACGCCGATCTGGATCTCGTGGTCTGCATCACGGAGGGCATCCCGGTGCAGGACATGCTGCGGGTGCGGAACTACATGAAGGACCGCAAGAGCCACACGCTGCTGCTTGGGCCGAACTGCCCGGGGCTGCTGGTGCCGGGGCTGCTCAAGCTGGGCATCATGCCGGCGAGCATCCACCGCCCGGGGCGCATCGGCGTGGTCTCCCGCTCGGGCACGCTCACCTACGAAGCGGTGGATCAGATTACGGCCTGCGGCCTGGGGCAGTCAGCTGCGGTTGGCATCGGCGGCGACCCGATCAACGGGCTCAAGCACATCGACCTGCTGAGGATGTTCGAGGAAGATCCGGGCACGGACGCCGTCGTGATGATCGGCGAGATCGGCGGCAGCGATGAGGTGGAGGCCGCCCGCTGGGCCCGCGACCACATGACCAAGCCCGTCGTGGGCTTCATCGCCGGGATCACCGCCCCTGCGGGGCGCCGCATGGGCCACGCGGGGGCGATCATCGCCGCGGGCGTGGACACGGCCGAAAGCAAGATCCGCATCCTTGAGGAGTGCGGCATTCCCGTGGCGAGGAATCCCGCGGAGATGGGCAGCCTGCTGCTTTCCGTTCTGAAGAAGAAGGGAATCTGCTGACTTTTTTGACCGGAGCCGACTCAATTGATTGACTGGATTGTTGACGTATTTACGACCATGCACTGGGCGGCCGTGGGCCAGATCATCCTGATCGACGTGCTGCTGGGCGGCGACAACGCCGTGGTGATCGCGCTCGCCTGCCGGAACCTGCCGCACAGCCAGAGGGCGAAGGGCATCTTCTGGGGCACGGCCGGCGCCATCACGCTGCGCGTCATCCTGATTACATTCGCCGTGATGCTGCTCAACATTCCGGGACTGAAGCTGGCGGGCGGCCTCATCCTCCTTTGGATCGGCTACAAGCTGCTGCTGCCCGACGACGGCAAGCCCGAGGAGGTCGAGGGCAGCACGAAGCTGCTCGGAGCGATCAAGACCATCATCGTGGCCGACCTGATTATGTCCATCGACAACGTGATCGGCATCGCAGGGGCGGCGCAGCAGGCCCACGAGGCGCACCAGACCATGCTCGTCATTTTCGGCCTGCTGGTGTCCGTGCCCTTCATCGTCTTCGGCAGCCAGCTCGTGCTGAAGGTGCTTGACCGCTTCCCGGTGATCATCCTCCTGGGCGGTGGGCTGCTCGGCTGGATCGCGGGTGGACTGTTCATTTCCGACAGCTTCGTCGCGGACCGGGTTTCCGGGATCGATTCCTGGCATCTGCCGGTATCGCTCTTTTGCGCGCTGCTCGTGGTGGCCGCGGGGCTTTTCGCCCGGCGCCGCTCCGGGGTGGACCTCATCACCGGGCAGAAGAAATAGCCTCTGGCCGTCCCTTTTCGCGCAGAGACGGCCGCGGGCCCTTTTTCAGCGGGCCTCGCCCGTCTCCAGTCCCTCGATGAATCCGCCGCCCAGGCAGACGTCGCCGTCATAGAGCACGGCGCTCTGGCCCGGGGTGACGGCCCACTGCGGCCTGTCAAAGCGAAGCGAGAACTCGTGCTCTCCGGAACCGGTGAGCACGGCGGGGCAGTCGCTCTGGCGATAGCGGGTCTTCACCCCGAAGCGCCCGCCCTGCCGGGGCGGCTTTCCCGAGATCCAGGAGGGCTCCGAGGCGTAGAGGTGGTCTTTGAGCAGCCAGGGGTGGTCGTGGCCCTGCACCACCCAGAGCACGTTGCTGCGGATGTCCTTGGCGGCCACGAACCAGGGCTTTTCCTCCAGGCCCCGGGCGCCCCCTATGCCGATGCCCTTCCTCTGGCCGATCGTGTAGAAGGCGAGCCCGATGTGCCTGCCGACGCAGCGTCCCTGCGGAGTGCCGTCCGGCGTCCGGATTTCGCCCTCATGAGTGGGAAGGTAGCGCTCGAGGAACTCCCTGAAGGGGCGCTCCCCGATGAAGCAGATGCCGGTGGAGTCCTTTTTGTCCGCTACGGGCAGACCGATCCTGCGAGCGAGAGCCCGCACATCCTTCTTGTACATCCCGCCCACGGGAAAGAGCGCCCGGCTCACCTGGCGCTGCGAGAGGCGGTGCAGGAAGTAGCTCTGGTCCTTGGAGGGGTCGACTCCTTTGAGCAGCTCCGTGGTGCCGTCCTCGGCCCTGCGGGTGCGGGCGTAATGTCCGGTGGCGATCCAGTCCGCTCCCATCTCCATCGCCCGGTCCAGGAAGGCCTTGAACTTGATCTCGGAGTTGCACAGGACGTCGGGGTTGGGCGTTCGTCCCGCGGCGTATTCCTTGAGAAAGATGGAGAAGACCCGCTCCTTGTACTCCCGGGCGAAATTGACGGCCTGCAGGTCGATGCCGATCACGTCCGCCGCGCTCGAGGCGTCGATCAGGTCCTGGCGGCTCGTGCAGTACTCGCCGTTGTCGTCGTCCTCCCAGTTCTTCATGAAAAGGCCGATCACCTCATAGCCCTGCTGCTTGAGCAGCCAGGCGCTCACCGCGGAATCGACCCCGCCGGACATCCCCACAATCACTCTAGGCATTTTTCACCACAAACCAAACGCAGCATCAGAAAAGGCCGGAAGATGAGCCGCGGGCCCGCCCCGTCTCATTCGGCTAGTATGATCTTAACGGTTCGGGCACTGCGCTGCTCGGGTCAGGAGGGAGAGGATGCAGGCACAGGAAGGCATGATGAGGGCGGCGGCCGAACGGGCCCGGCGATTCTGCGAAAGGCTGGGCATCGAAATTCCGCTGCTGTCGGCCCCGATGTCCGGCGTGAGCACGCCGGAGCTTGCCGCCGCGTTTTCCTGCGCCGGAGGGCTCGGGGTGCTTGCGGCTGACCTGCTCGAGCCCGAGGACATCGAGCGCGAGGTGAGGCGTGTGCGCGAGATCACGGACCGGCCGTTCGCGGTCAATCTGCGCATCCCGCCGCGCGACCGGGGCGACCGCGGCCAGGCCCTGAAGGTGATCTACGCGCTGGGCGAGCTCAGGCGAGAGCTGGGGCTGCCCGAACAGGTCGACCTGGACGCCTTCCGGGAGCCTGATTTCGAGCGCCAGCTCGAGGCGCTCCTCGACTGCGGAGTGAAGGCGGCGTGCTGCTCCTTCGGGGGCTACAGGGAGGCCTATGAGGAGAGGCTGCATGCGGCCGGGGTCTTTATCCTCGGAGCGGCCACTACGCTGCGGGAGGCGAAGGTCCAGCGCTCGGCGCGCGCCGATGCCGTGATCCTGCAGGGGGCTGAAGCCGGCGGCCCCAGGCTTTATTTTGAAAGCGAGCCGCAGGAGTCTTCGGTCGGGCTTTCCGTGCTGCTTGCGGGCGCGGGACGCGCCGTCAGCCTGCCGCTGGTCGCCTCGGGCGGCATCTCCACGCCGGCAGGCGCGGTCGCGGCCCTGGTGGCAGGCGCTTCCGCCGTCATGGTGGGCACCGCCGTAGCCTGCAGCCACGAGTCGGCGGCTCCCGGACTGATGAAGCGTTCGATGATCGCCGCCTCCGACACGGCTACGTGCCTGAGCGACCAGCTCTCGGGCCGGCTCGAGCGGGTGATGAAAAACGGCCTGATCGAGGCCCTGAAACGGGCCGGCGTGGCCTCCTCGGGCTATCCCTGGCAGCGCTTCATCATGCAAGATCTGATGGAGCGGGCCGCGCAGCTGGGGCGCGCGGATCTGCTTCGAATGCCCGTCGGGCAGGGGGCGGACGTGTTCTGCTGCAGGAAGGCATCGGAAACCATCCGAATCCTGGGGCAGGCTCTGCGGGAGTTCATGAGCGGCCAAAGCGCCGGCCCGGCAAAGGAACAATGAAGGGAAAAAACAATGGAAAAAACGGTTTTTGAGCTCAAGACGGAATTCATCAAGCTCGACTCCCTGCTCAAGGCGGCGGGCGTGTTCTCAACCGGCGGAGAGGCCAAGGAGGCGATTCAGGCCGGCCGGGTGCTCGTGAACGGGCGCAAGGAAACCCGCCGCGGCGCGAAGCTGCGCGGCGGGGAGACCGTCGCCGCGCAGGGCAGGGAAATCGAGGTGAAGGCCGGCGCGTCAGCTTCCTAAAGCGAGCGAAGCTCCCGGCGAAGGATTTTGCCCACCGGGGATTTGGGCAGGCTCTCGACGAAGATGATCTTCCTCGGGCGCTTATAGCCGGTGAGCCTCTCGCGGCACCAGCTTCTGACCTCCTGAACGGTGAGCGAGGGGTCCTTTTTCACGATGACGGCCTTGATGGTCTCATCCGAGGTCTTGGACTTCTCCCCCACGACTCCCACCTCGAGCACCTTGGGGTTGGAGGCGATCACGCTTTCCACCTCGTTGGGGTAGACGTTGTAGCCTGAGACGATGATCAGGTCCTTTTTCCGGTCGGTGATGGTGACCCTGCCGTCCTTGTCCATCCAGCCGATGTCGCCGGTGTGCAGCCAGCCGTCCTGCAGCACCCGGGCGGTCTCCTCGGGCTGGTTCCAGTAGCCCTTCATCACCTGGGGGCCCTTTGCGCAGATTTCTCCCGTGTGCGCCTCGATCTGAGCGGGGTCCGCGCAGACGCCGAGGTCTTCAAAGCGGTCGCTGCGGATCGAAATCACGGTGCTGGGCAGGGGAAAGCCCACTGAGCCGTCCCAGGGGGAGTCAGGCAGGTTCCCGCAGATGCCGGGCGAGGCTTCCGTGAGGCCGTAGGCCTCGAGGATGGTGTGCCCGGTGACTTTCTTCCATTTTTCGGCCACGGGCCGCTGGACTTGCGCACCACCGCCCACGGTCATTTTGAGCTGCGAGAAGTCGAGGCCGCGGAAGCGCTCGCTGTTTAAAAGTGCGTTGAAAAGCGAGTTCACGCCCGGGAAGGCCGTGGGCTTCCATTTCTCGAAGGCGTCGATCACGTTGTTGATGTCCCTCGGGTTCGCGATGAGCAGCTGGGCGCTCGCCCGCTTCAGGAAGCACAGCGTCGCGGTGAAGGAGAAGATGTGGTAGAGCGGCAGCGCGGTGAGCGCCCGTTCTTTTCCGATCTGGAACGTCTGCGAGATCCAGCGCCCGGTCTGCTCCACGTTGGCCAGGACGTTGCGGTGCGTGAGCATCGCGCCCTTGGAGATTCCCGTGGTGCCGCCCGTGTACTGCAGCAGTGCGACGTCGGTGTTTTTGACGGCGACGGGGCGGAAGCCGCGCGAACGGCCTTCGGCGAGCGCGCTCCGGAAGGGGACGAGCCCCTCGATGGAGAACTCCGGGATCATCTTCTTCACATGCCGGAGCGCGAAATTGACGATTGTGCGCTTCATGAGTCCGAACAGGTCGGCGATTCCCGTGGAGATCACGAGCCGGACCCCGGTGCCCGGGAGCGCCTTTTCCAGCGTGCGGCCGAAATTCTCAGCAATGATGACGGCGCTCGCCCCGCAGTCGAGCAGCTGGTTGTGCAGCTCGCGGGCGGTGTACAGGGGGTTGACGTTGACCGCGATGAAGCCGGCCTTCAGCACGCCGAAGAGCGAAACGGGGTACTGAAGGATGTTGGGCATCATGATCGCGACCCTGTCGCCGGGCTTCAGGCCGCGGGCCGACTGAAGGTAGCCGGCGAGGTCGGAGGCGCAGTCGCTCACCTGCCTGAAAGACAGCTTCTGGCCCATGCTGACGAAGGCCGTATGGTCGCCGAACCGGCGGGCGACGTCGTCGAGAAGCGCGGGGATGCTGGGACAGAAATCAGGGTCGATTTCCGCCGGAATTCCCTTTTCGTAGTGAGCAATCCACGGATAAGTTGGCATAAACGGGTCCTTGCAATTCTTACTGTTGCCCTGTGCCCGCAGGGGCGCAGGCGCACCGCCTCCGGCGGCCCTCTCTTAAAGCCGCCGCAGGCCGCGCGCGCACTCTGCCCCTTCAAGAGCGCAGGAAGCGCGTGCCTCTCACGCGAGCGTGAGGCAGTGCCTGGCGTATGCCCTGACGTCGTCCCAGTCGGTGTAGTCGCGGACCACCGTTCGGTCCGTGGGGCCCTTGGTCATGGACATGATGAGCTGGATCTGCACGGCGTCAAACCAGCTCCAGTTCGGATAGTCGACCTTGCCGGCGATGCACTTGACCTCGCGCGGCTTCCAGAGGCTGTTCTGGACGAACTTGCGGGCATAGACATTGCCTTCGAGGGTGGCTTTCTCCGGTTTGCGGGCAATGAGCGTGATGTTGAAGAAACTGTTGGGCTTGGCATCGATTTCAGCCGCGTGCTTGTTGACGAACTGAACGAACGTCTTGTTGAAGCGGCCGTACCGGATGGCGGCGCCCAGGATCAGCACATCGTAGCGGCCCAGGTCAACTCCCTCCCGGTCGGCTTCGATCACGCTCATCATTTCGGCATTGTGGCCTTCGGCCCGGATGGTTTCACAGATGGTTCTGGAAACGCGGGCCGTGTGGCCGTCGTGGCTCCAGTAAAGCACCAGCACATTCTTCATTGTTTACAGCTCCTGCCAGCAACGCTGACACTGCAGGATGAAAGACTAAGAGAGGCGAAAAGGAAAAAACGAAAGCGAAAATAAGGGTTTTCACTTATAGGCTCAAAACCGGGGACCCGTCTGCCTTTCGTGCGCCGGTCCTGAGGCCCGCAGGTATTTTAAAAGAAAGGATTATTTTTGCGCTTAAGGCGGCTTTTGCGCTCCGCGCAGTGAAAAATCCCTGTAAAATCCGCTTTTGTTCTGCCTGCCTGGATGCGCGCGGCGTTTTTCGCTTTCGGCGCGGACTCCCGGGCAACCGGCGGCGGGGTTGCCGCCCGTGCGGAACTCATTTTTATTTTGTATAGGAAACAACGCAGGCGGCTTCGCCGCGGAGGGTCTCCGCGCTCCGCCTCCTCAATATATGGCAAAGGAAGACCTTATTGAAATGTCCGGGCAGGTTCTGGAAGTCCTGCCTGATGCCCGCTACCGCGTCAAGCTCGACAACGGGCACGAGCTGATCGCCTACACGAACGGCAAGATGCGCAAGCACCACATCCGGATTCTGGCCGGAGACAAAGTGTCGCTCGAGCTCTCTCCCTACGACCTGTCGAAGGGCCGCATCACATTCCGTCACATTGAGGGCCGCGCCGCGGGCGCCCCGACGGGCTCTCCGACTCATCAGCAGCGCCGTCACTGATTTTTCCCGACGCGCCTCGAGCTGCGCCGCTTTTCCGTCCGGGCGGTTCGTCCCGCCGGGCCGGAGGCGGCGCTGTTTTTTTCAGCAGTTGCGGGTGCGGCGGTCGCGCACGGCCCGGGCGAGCCGCTCGAGCAGCGCCTCGGTGTCGTCCCAGCCGAGGCAGGCGTCGGTGACGGACTGCCCGTAGACCAGCGGCTGCCCGGGCACGATGTCCTGGCGGCCCTCCACGAGGTTGCTTTCAATCATGACGCCCATGATGCTGCGGCTCCCGTCGGCCACCTGGCCCGCGATATCCTCCACCACGGGGATCTGGTTGCGGCAGATCTTGCGGCTGTTCGCGTGGCTTGCGTCGATCATGAGGTAGGGGGCGTGGCCCGCCTTGGAGAGCGCTTCGGAGGCCGCCTTCACGCTGGCGGCGTCGTAGTTGGGAGCGTGGCTGCCGCCCCTGAGGATGAGGTGGCAGTCCTCGTTGCCGGTCGTGGTCACGATGGCCGAGATGCCGCCTTTGGTAACTGACAGGAAGCTGTGCGGGTGGTTGGCCGCCCCGATCGCGTCGACGGCGATCTTGGTGTTGCCGTCGGTGCCGTTCTTGAAGCCGATCGGGCAGGAAAGGCCCGAGGCGAGCTCGCGGTGGACCTGGCTCTCAGTGGTCCTCGCCCCGATGGCGCCCCAGGAGACGAAGTCAGCGATGTACTGGGGGGTGATCATGTCGAGGAACTCCACGCCGATCGGCAGTCCCATCTCCGTGATGTCGAGGATCAGGCTGCGGGCGACGCGCAGGCCGTGGTTGATGCGGTAGGAGCCGTCGAGGTCGGGGTCGTTGATGAGGCCCTTCCAGCCCACCGTGGTGCGGGGCTTCTCGAAGTACACCCGCATGATGATTTCCAGGTCGTTCGCGAGAGCCCGCCGCACCTCGACAAGCCGCTTCGCGTACTCGCGGGCGGCCTTCGGGTCGTGGATCGAGCAGGGGCCGACGATCACGAGCAGGCGGTCGGACTCGCCGTGAATGATCCGGTGGGCCGCGTTCCGGGCGAGCTGCACAGTGGCCGAGGCGGTGTCCGAGCATGGAAATTCATGCATCAGGTGCGCGGGGGGCGTGAGTTCCCGGATTTCCTTGATCCGGAGGTCGTCGGTCATGAAGCGGTCAATTTCCTGGTCCATTTTGTTTTCCTAGAGGGGGTCGGAGCCGACGGACAATAAAAAAACCGCCGGGCTCTGGGTCCTGGCGGTTGGAGAATGTGCGAGTGTTCAGAAATGTTCAAACGCCCTCAACGACTCTTTCCGCCTGACAGCGAAAAAAGCCGAAGCTAAAACAAAAGCGGGCGCTGCGTATCATGCTGAAACTCATTAAAGAAAGAGGTTCGACATCCGCGTGGGATGACGCAATCTATGGGGAGTAATGTACTCCATGACACCGTTCCGGTCAATACGCCCGTTCTGCCTGTTAGAGCAACGCGATAATGTCACGGAAAACTACGGGACTATGTCATGGTCCGGCAACGCGACTCTGTCATAAGCCGGCAATCTGCATGACAGCCCCCGGCAAAGCGATTTTGTCACACAATCACTTCAGAGAGCCTGTTTTTTAGGAGTCGCACATGAAAAACTCGCTTCCTGAAAGAGCCCCGAAGTCCCAGACCGGCACAGAGGAGATTTTCGAACAGGTCGCCTACGGCCTGCTCTCGGTGCCGGAGGCAGCCAAAGCGATGAAGCTGAGCATTCGCCAGTTCTATCGCAGGCTGGCCGCCTGGAAAAGGGGCGAAGCCGCAGATCCGCCCCATGGCAACAAAGGGCGGCCCCCGAGCAACCGCCTGCCAGACGATATTCGTTTAAAAATCATAGAACTGGCAGTTACAAAATATCAGGATTTCCCTCCGACGCTCCTGACTCAGTACCTTGTGAAAAACGAAGGGATCAAAGTGTCGAAGGAAACTGTTCGAAAGATTCTGAGAGAACTCAGCCCTCAGGCCTCAGAGCAGGGGCTCAGAAGAGCCGGTCATTTTCTGAGGCGCAGAAGGTCAAGGTTCGGCGAGCTGGTTCAGATCGACGGCAGCCCGCACAGATGGTTCGGCCCCGGTCAGAAAGAGTGCTCATTAATCGCGTTCATTGACGATGCGACCGGCAGAATCGCCGCTGCCGGGTTCTTTCCCTCGGAGACCGCGGCGGGCTATATGACCGTGCTGCTCCAATACATCAGGGCGCACGGAATCCCCCTTGCGCTATACAGCGATCGGCACGGCACTTTCCGCGCGTTGGCTCAGGGCCGGTCCAAAAATGTAGAGGGCACACAGTTTCAGAGAGTCTGCGACAAGCTTCAGATCGAGCAGATATTCGCTCAGAGCCCGCAGGCAAAAGGCCGGATAGAACGCCTGTTCAAGACGCTGCAGGGGCGCTGGCCGCATGAGTTCAGGGTCATGGGAATCGAAGACATGGCCACCGCCAATCAGCGCATGGACGAACTGATCAGGGATTTCAATCAGCGGTTTGGAATCGACCCAAGAGAACCCCTGAGCGCAAACTGTGCGGTGGCTGAAGAAAGTATGCCCGAGATTGAACGCATATGCGCCTGGTGGCACGAACGCGTTCTGAGCAAATCTCTGAGCGTCTCCTTCGGGGGGTCGATCCTGCAGCTCAAGAATGCGAGCGCTCGGAAGTTTGAGCTGATGGGCAAGAAAGTCAGCGTCATCGAGTACCCGGATGGCCGTGCGCCGGAAATGGTCTACCGGGATGCACGGGGCAAAGAACATCTGCTCTGCTTTGAAGCCCGGAAAAGAAAAACGCTCGAGCGCACGGAATACCTTGAGTCATCGAAGACCATAGACGCATGCCTGGATCGAATCATTGAGAAGGAAGATTTGCGACCCAACGGCTTCGTCATGAAGCTGGAATGCGAAATGGCTGAAGCGAAGCAACGGCAGGCCCAGAGAAAAGAGCGTGACCAAAAGGCCCGTGAACTCGAAGAAAAGCTGAAGCAGCGGAAAAACAGATCTGGCAAATAATGAAATCAACACAGGCTCTCAGAAGATCTTTTTTCCCAACCTGCCCACAGCCCGCACGGGCTTCAGCCCATTTGAGGCGAGCGCCCGACAGAGCGTGGGCAGGGTGTTCTCCATGAAGACGATAAAGGGCCCCAGGGGGCTCTCAATTTCTGTCTTTGGCGGAGAATTTTTGGTGTCATAATCGCTTTGCTAGGGTGTGACATAGTCCCGTTGTGCTGGCATGTGACATTTTCCCTTTGCTCTAACAAATACGCCCGTTCTGCCTGTTAGAGCAACGCGATAATGTCACGGAAAACTACGGGACTATGTCATGGTCCGGCAACGCGACTCTGTCATAAGCCGGCAATCTGCATGACAGCCCCCGGCAAAGCGATTTTGTCACACAATCACTTCAGAGAGCCTGTTTTTTAGGAGTCGCACATGAAAAACTCGCTTCCTGAAAGAGCCCCGAAGTCCCAGACCGGCACAGAGGAGATTTTCGAACAGGTCGCCTACGGCCTGCTCTCGGTGCCGGAGGCAGCCAAAGCGATGAAGCTGAGCATTCGCCAGTTCTATCGCAGGCTGGCCGCCTGGAAAAGGGGCGAAGCCGCAGATCCGCCCCATGGCAACAAAGGGCGGCCCCCGAGCAACCGCCTGCCAGACGATATTCGTTTAAAAATCATAGAACTGGCAGTTACAAAATATCAGGATTTCCCTCCGACGCTCCTGACTCAGTACCTTGTGAAAAACGAAGGGATCAAAGTGTCGAAGGAAACTGTTCGAAAGATTCTGAGAGAACTCAGCCCTCAGGCCTCAGAGCAGGGGCTCAGAAGAGCCGGTCATTTTCTGAGGCGCAGAAGGTCAAGGTTCGGCGAGCTGGTTCAGATCGACGGCAGCCCGCACAGATGGTTCGGCCCCGGTCAGAAAGAGTGCTCATTAATCGCGTTCATTGACGATGCGACCGGCAGAATCGCCGCTGCCGGGTTCTTTCCCTCGGAGACCGCGGCGGGCTATATGACCGTGCTGCTCCAATACATCAGGGCGCACGGAATCCCCCTTGCGCTATACAGCGATCGGCACGGCACTTTCCGCGCGTTGGCTCAGGGCCGGTCCAAAAATGTAGAGGGCACACAGTTTCAGAGAGTCTGCGACAAGCTTCAGATCGAGCAGATATTCGCTCAGAGCCCGCAGGCAAAAGGCCGGATAGAACGCCTGTTCAAGACGCTGCAGGGGCGCTGGCCGCATGAGTTCAGGGTCATGGGAATCGAAGACATGGCCACCGCCAATCAGCGCATGGACGAACTGATCAGGGATTTCAATCAGCGGTTTGGAATCGACCCAAGAGAACCCCTGAGCGCAAACTGTGCGGTGGCTGAAGAAAGTATGCCCGAGATTGAACGCATATGCGCCTGGTGGCACGAACGCGTTCTGAGCAAATCTCTGAGCGTCTCCTTCGGGGGGTCGATCCTGCAGCTCAAGAATGCGAGCGCTCGGAAGTTTGAGCTGATGGGCAAGAAAGTCAGCGTCATCGAGTACCCGGATGGCCGTGCGCCGGAAATGGTCTACCGGGATGCACGGGGCAAAGAACATCTGCTCTGCTTTGAAGCCCGGAAAAGAAAAACGCTCGAGCGCACGGAATACCTTGAGTCATCGAAGACCATAGACGCATGCCTGGATCGAATCATTGAGAAGGAAGATTTGCGACCCAACGGCTTCGTCATGAAGCTGGAATGCGAAATGGCTGAAGCGAAGCAACGGCAGGCCCAGAGAAAAGAGCGTGACCAAAAGGCCCGTGAACTCGAAGAAAAGCTGAAGCAGCGGAAAAACAGATCTGGCAAATAATGAAATCAACACAGGCTCTCAGAAGATCTTTTTTCCCAACCTGCCCACAGCCCGCACGGGCTTCAGCCCATTTGAGGCGAGCGCCCGACAGAGCGTGGGCAGGGTGTTCTCCATGAAGACGATAAAGGGCCCCAGGGGGCTCTCAATTTCTGTCTTTGGCGGAGAATTTTTGGTGTCATAATCGCTTTGCTAGGGTGTGACATAGTCCCGTTGTGCTGGCATGTGACATTTTCCCTTTGCTCTAACAAATACGCCCGTTCTGCCTGTTAGAGCAACGCGATAATGTCACGGAAAACTACGGGACTATGTCATGGTCCGGCAACGCGACTCTGTCATAAGCCGGCAATCTGCATGACAGCCCCCGGCAAAGCGATTTTGTCACACAATCACTTCAGAGAGCCTGTTTTTTAGGAGTCGCACATGAAAAACTCGCTTCCTGAAAGAGCCCCGAAGTCCCAGACCGGCACAGAGGAGATTTTCGAACAGGTCGCCTACGGCCTGCTCTCGGTGCCGGAGGCAGCCAAAGCGATGAAGCTGAGCATTCGCCAGTTCTATCGCAGGCTGGCCGCCTGGAAAAGGGGCGAAGCCGCAGATCCGCCCCATGGCAACAAAGGGCGGCCCCCGAGCAACCGCCTGCCAGACGATATTCGTTTAAAAATCATAGAACTGGCAGTTACAAAATATCAGGATTTCCCTCCGACGCTCCTGACTCAGTACCTTGTGAAAAACGAAGGGATCAAAGTGTCGAAGGAAACTGTTCGAAAGATTCTGAGAGAACTCAGCCCTCAGGCCTCAGAGCAGGGGCTCAGAAGAGCCGGTCATTTTCTGAGGCGCAGAAGGTCAAGGTTCGGCGAGCTGGTTCAGATCGACGGCAGCCCGCACAGATGGTTCGGCCCCGGTCAGAAAGAGTGCTCATTAATCGCGTTCATTGACGATGCGACCGGCAGAATCGCCGCTGCCGGGTTCTTTCCCTCGGAGACCGCGGCGGGCTATATGACCGTGCTGCTCCAATACATCAGGGCGCACGGAATCCCCCTTGCGCTATACAGCGATCGGCACGGCACTTTCCGCGCGTTGGCTCAGGGCCGGTCCAAAAATGTAGAGGGCACACAGTTTCAGAGAGTCTGCGACAAGCTTCAGATCGAGCAGATATTCGCTCAGAGCCCGCAGGCAAAAGGCCGGATAGAACGCCTGTTCAAGACGCTGCAGGGGCGCTGGCCGCATGAGTTCAGGGTCATGGGAATCGAAGACATGGCCACCGCCAATCAGCGCATGGACGAACTGATCAGGGATTTCAATCAGCGGTTTGGAATCGACCCAAGAGAACCCCTGAGCGCAAACTGTGCGGTGGCTGAAGAAAGTATGCCCGAGATTGAACGCATATGCGCCTGGTGGCACGAACGCGTTCTGAGCAAATCTCTGAGCGTCTCCTTCGGGGGGTCGATCCTGCAGCTCAAGAATGCGAGCGCTCGGAAGTTTGAGCTGATGGGCAAGAAAGTCAGCGTCATCGAGTACCCGGATGGCCGTGCGCCGGAAATGGTCTACCGGGATGCACGGGGCAAAGAACATCTGCTCTGCTTTGAAGCCCGGAAAAGAAAAACGCTCGAGCGCACGGAATACCTTGAGTCATCGAAGACCATAGACGCATGCCTGGATCGAATCATTGAGAAGGAAGATTTGCGACCCAACGGCTTCGTCATGAAGCTGGAATGCGAAATGGCTGAAGCGAAGCAACGGCAGGCCCAGAGAAAAGAGCGTGACCAAAAGGCCCGTGAACTCGAAGAAAAGCTGAAGCAGCGGAAAAACAGATCTGGCAAATAATGAAATCAACACAGGCTCTCAGAAGATCTTTTTTCCCAACCTGCCCACAGCCCGCACGGGCTTCAGCCCATTTGAGGCGAGCGCCCGACAGAGCGTGGGCAGGGTGTTCTCCATGAAGACGATAAAGGGCCCCAGGGGGCTCTCAATTTCTGTCTTTGGCGGAGAATTTTTGGTGTCATAATCGCTTTGCTAGGGTGTGACATAGTCCCGTTGTGCTGGCATGTGACATTTTCCCTTTGCTCTAACAAATACGCCCGTTCTGCCTGTTAGAGCAACGCGATAATGTCACGGAAAACTACGGGACTATGTCATGGTCCGGCAACGCGACTCTGTCATAAGCCGGCAATCTGCATGACAGCCCCCGGCAAAGCGATTTTGTCACACAATCACTTCAGAGAGCCTGTTTTTTAGGAGTCGCACATGAAAAACTCGCTTCCTGAAAGAGCCCCGAAGTCCCAGACCGGCACAGAGGAGATTTTCGAACAGGTCGCCTACGGCCTGCTCTCGGTGCCGGAGGCAGCCAAAGCGATGAAGCTGAGCATTCGCCAGTTCTATCGCAGGCTGGCCGCCTGGAAAAGGGGCGAAGCCGCAGATCCGCCCCATGGCAACAAAGGGCGGCCCCCGAGCAACCGCCTGCCAGACGATATTCGTTTAAAAATCATAGAACTGGCAGTTACAAAATATCAGGATTTCCCTCCGACGCTCCTGACTCAGTACCTTGTGAAAAACGAAGGGATCAAAGTGTCGAAGGAAACTGTTCGAAAGATTCTGAGAGAACTCAGCCCTCAGGCCTCAGAGCAGGGGCTCAGAAGAGCCGGTCATTTTCTGAGGCGCAGAAGGTCAAGGTTCGGCGAGCTGGTTCAGATCGACGGCAGCCCGCACAGATGGTTCGGCCCCGGTCAGAAAGAGTGCTCATTAATCGCGTTCATTGACGATGCGACCGGCAGAATCGCCGCTGCCGGGTTCTTTCCCTCGGAGACCGCGGCGGGCTATATGACCGTGCTGCTCCAATACATCAGGGCGCACGGAATCCCCCTTGCGCTATACAGCGATCGGCACGGCACTTTCCGCGCGTTGGCTCAGGGCCGGTCCAAAAATGTAGAGGGCACACAGTTTCAGAGAGTCTGCGACAAGCTTCAGATCGAGCAGATATTCGCTCAGAGCCCGCAGGCAAAAGGCCGGATAGAACGCCTGTTCAAGACGCTGCAGGGGCGCTGGCCGCATGAGTTCAGGGTCATGGGAATCGAAGACATGGCCACCGCCAATCAGCGCATGGACGAACTGATCAGGGATTTCAATCAGCGGTTTGGAATCGACCCAAGAGAACCCCTGAGCGCAAACTGTGCGGTGGCTGAAGAAAGTATGCCCGAGATTGAACGCATATGCGCCTGGTGGCACGAACGCGTTCTGAGCAAATCTCTGAGCGTCTCCTTCGGGGGGTCGATCCTGCAGCTCAAGAATGCGAGCGCTCGGAAGTTTGAGCTGATGGGCAAGAAAGTCAGCGTCATCGAGTACCCGGATGGCCGTGCGCCGGAAATGGTCTACCGGGATGCACGGGGCAAAGAACATCTGCTCTGCTTTGAAGCCCGGAAAAGAAAAACGCTCGAGCGCACGGAATACCTTGAGTCATCGAAGACCATAGACGCATGCCTGGATCGAATCATTGAGAAGGAAGATTTGCGACCCAACGGCTTCGTCATGAAGCTGGAATGCGAAATGGCTGAAGCGAAGCAACGGCAGGCCCAGAGAAAAGAGCGTGACCAAAAGGCCCGTGAACTCGAAGAAAAGCTGAAGCAGCGGAAAAACAGATCTGGCAAATAATGAAATCAACACAGGCTCTCAGAAGATCTTTTTTCCCAACCTGCCCACAGCCCGCACGGGCTTCAGCCCATTTGAGGCGAGCGCCCGACAGAGCGTGGGCAGGGTGTTCTCCATGAAGACGATAAAGGGCCCCAGGGGGCTCTCAATTTCTGTCTTTGGCGGAGAATTTTTGGTGTCATAATCGCTTTGCTAGGGTGTGACATAGTCCCGTTGTGCTGGCATGTGACATTTTCCCTTTGCTCTAACAAATACGCCCGTTCTGCCGCGTTAGAGCAACGCGATGGTGCTGCCCGGAAGCCGGTGCGAATGAAATGGGCCGCAGGATGAGCTCATTTCCCCGACAAGAACTGCGCGGCATTGCGGAAATATCTTTTCCAGTCAATGCATGGCAGGCTGCTTCGCCTGCCGCCCTCGCGGAGGCGGGGGAAGGCTGCAGCGGAAACGGGATCAGACAGAATCGCTGAGCATTCCGCCGGCAGTCTGGCTCTGCCCCGGGAGGTTCCCCGGCGTCTCATCAGGGGGCGGTTCTGCGGCTTCAGAGGCGCGGATGAACTCACTGGTTGCGGGCGCGGCGGTCGCGCACGGCGCGGGCGAGCCGCTCAAGCAGCACCTCGGTGTCGTCCCAGCCGAGGCAGGCGTCGGTGACGGACTGCCCGTAGACCAGCGGCTGCCCGGGCACGATGTCCTGGCGGCCCTCCACGAGGTTGCTTTCAATCATGACGCCCATGATGCTGCGGCTCCCGTCGGCCACCTGGCCCGCGATATCCTCCACCACGGGGATCTGGTTGCGGCAGATCTTGCGGCTGTTCGCGTGGCTCGCATCGATCATGAGGTAGGGGTCGTGACCGGCCTTGGAGAGCGCTTCGGAGGCCGCCTTCACGCTGGCGGCGTCGTAGTTGGGAGCGCGGCTGCCGCCCCTGAGGATGAGGTGGCAGTCCTCGTTGCCGGTCGTCGACACGATGGCCGAGATGCCGCCCTTGGTGACGCCGAGGAAGCTGTGCGGGTGGTTGGCCGCCCCGATCGCATCGACGGCGATCTTGGTGTTGCCGTCGGTGCCGTTCTTGAAGCCGATCGGGCAGGAAAGGCCCGAGGCTAGCTCGCGGTGGACCTGGCTCTCGGTGGTCCTCGCCCCGATGGCGCCCCAGGAGACGAAGTCAGTGATGTACTGGGGGCTGATCATGTCGAGGAACTCCACGCCGATCGGCAGTCCCATCTCCGTGATGTCGAGGATCAGGCTGCGGGCGACGCGCAGGCCGTGGTTGATGCGGTAGGAGCCGTCGAGGTCGGGGTCGTTGATGAGGCCCTTCCAGCCCACCGTGGTGCGGGGCTTCTCGAAGTACACCCGCATGATGATTTCCAGGTCGTTCGCGAGGGCCCGCCGCACTTCGACAAGCCGCTTCGCGTACTCGCGGGCGGCCTTCGGGTCGTGGATCGAGCAGGGGCCGACGATCACGAGCAGGCGGTCGGACTCGCCGTGGATGATCCGGTGGGCGGCTTCGCGGGCCTGGTGGACGGTGGAGGAAGCGGCGTCTGTGCAGGGGAATTCGTGGATGAGGTGCGCGGGAGGCGTGAGCTCGCGGATTTCCCTGATCCGGAGGTCGTCGGTCATGAAACGGTCAATGTGGTCAGTTTCCTGAATCATTTTGTTTTCCTAGAGAGGGGGCCGGGCCGCCGGGCAATAAAAAACCGCCGGGCTGACTCCGCCGGGCGGTGAGTGGACTGCGCTGAAACTCCTGCTGCTTCAGATACGCCGAACCCTACCGCCTCGGGGGCGATAAAGGTAGTAGCCGTAATAGTAGAAGTCTGAAGCGAAGGACATCAGTGTCTGTATCTCTTTATGCCGGATCCGCGCTCCGGCAACGCAGTGAAACTACTTTACTCCTCGGTGCCGGGAGGCGCAAACCGCTCAGTTCATGAAAAAAATGACGATCAGGTGGTAGAACACCGGGGCCGCGAATGTGAGGGGCGCCATGCGCTCGAGCACGCCGCGCGTGATGTAGACGTCGTCTTCGGCGCTGCGGTAGCTCGCCCCCAGGCTTTTCTTCACCGAGGAGATCACCAGATCACCCATGAGAGCGGCGATGATGATGGCAAGCGTCATGAGCCCGGCCTGCCAGAGCCTGAAGGGCGTGAGCCAGAACAGGGCCAGACCGCAAAGCAGCGTCATCGCGCTGCCGGCGAGCGTTCCCTTGACCGTTTTGTTTGGGTTGGACTGCAGCGGGCGCCCGCCGAGAATGGAGCTCATCAGCACGGCGAACAGGTCGGCAAAGAACACCATCATCAGAAAATAGACGAGCATCAGCGGGCCGTTGCTCGAAAACCTGTTGAAATCGAGCAGAGAGATGGCCGGTGCGTGGCTCACGCAGAAGATGGCGAGCATGATGCCCCACTGGACCTTGGCGACGCGCTCGAGGTAGCGGTCCGTGTCGTGGCTTGCGGCCATGACCACGGGCAGCAGCAGGAACAGGTACACCGGGATGAAGATTGTGAAAAAGAGGTACTGCTCGTAGGCGATCAGCAGGTACTGGACCGGGATGGCCACATAAAAGGCTATGACAAGCGCCCAGTGATCCGTGTAGTGCGTCGGCGTGAGCGCGATGAACTCGCGCAGGAGGAAAAACGAGATGAAGGCGAAGACAACGAGCAGCGCTCCCTGCCCGAGCCAGAAGGCAACGGCGAAGATTCCGATAAGCCACCACGAGGAGCGCACGCGGGAGTTGACGATCCGGATGCGCTGCTGCTGCTGGATGCTGGCCGCCCGCGAGGAGGCCCACTGCCCGTAGCCGGTCGCGATCGCTGCAAAAAAGATCAGGCAGGTGAGGATCAGAAGATAAGCCGCTTCAATGGGAATGCCAAGTCGCATCATGATCCGTCCTCCTTTAGGAACTCGCCAGTTTGATCACGGCGTCGCGGGCACGGTTAAGGAACTCCTCCTTGCCGTCCTCGACGCTGTGCGGCAGAGGCGCACCGAAGCGCACCGAGCAGATGGTCGGCGTCGGGATCAGGGTGCCCTTGGGCATGGAGCGATGGAGGTTCTCGATGTAGACGGGGATCAGTTCGACCTGCGGGAATTCGCGCATCAGCCTCCACAGCCCGCTCTTAAAGGGCGAGGGCAGCGGCTGCGGCCGGCGGGTGCCTTCCGGGAAGATGATGAGGGAGTCGCCCTGGCGCAGCGCTTCCTTGAGCGGGTCAAGAGGGTTGGTGTGGCCGGAGTGAAGCCGGTCGATCAGAACCACACGCAGCTCCTTGATGGCGATGCGGCGGCGAAGCGCGCCCTTCTCCCAGTAGTCCTTGGCAGCCACGGGCCTGGTCTTCTGCCGCAGCTCGGGCGGCAGTGAAGACCAGACCACGATGGCATCCATGTGGCTCGAATGATTCGCAAAATAGATCCGCTGGGCGCGCGACGGCGCACAGCCCTGCCACTGCGGGTAGGCCCCGACCAGCAGCTTCGTGAGCAGGGTGATCCCGGTAACAAGTCTGATGGAGTCAAACATCGGCTTTTGTTCAATAACACGATGCCTGCCATTATCCCACGAAGGCCGCGCGAGTCCAAAAGCAGCCCCGGCCGTCAGTTGCCGGCAGAAGAGTTCTGCGCGGAGGGCGCGGCGGAGGTTTTCTCAAACGAGAGGTGGTCCCACGGGCCCTTCACGGTGTATTCCGTCGCGAGAATGTAGGAGATTGGCTTTTTGAGGGCGAACTGGGCGATGAAGCTGCCGACTCCGACCAGCGGGTTGGCCAGGGCGAGCGCAAGGGCGGGAGCCTCGGTGTGCACCTCCGGCAGCACGAGCAGCTTCGCGTCCATGCTTTGGCGGGCGAGATCCACCGAGCCGCTGACTGCAATGGAGGCGGCCGAGCCGTCCACCACGAGGTCATCGGTGGTGAAGACCCCGTTCGTGGTGGTGCCGTTGAGCTTGATGGAGTTAAAGGAGAAGCCCCGCCCGAACACGTCCTTGAAATCGAGCGTGAGCCGCTTCATGAGCGACTGCATCGACAGCAGCGACATGAACCGGCCGACCACGCCGGGCTCAACCTGCATGAAGCGGCCTCCGCCGATGTCGGCCGAGAGCCTGCCGTTGAGATTCCTCAGCGCAAAATCCTGAGGAGCGCCCTTCCAGTTCGCCTCGAGCTCGATTTTCCCCGGCGCGTCGCGGACGACGTCGGAGGGCAGATCAAGCGACTTGAGCAGCCGGCGGCTGTCCTTGACGACGAGGCTTCCCTTGAGGCTCGTGAGGCTGCGGCCGGACGCTCCGCCCCGCTCCCACTGCCCCGATGCAGTGAGGGCTGCCTCGGGGAGGCGCGCGGCAAAGGACTCAAGCCGCCAGCGGTGATCCTTCAGGCTCGGGTCGGAGGCGCGGGCCTTGAGCGAGATGCTGCCAAGCGAAGCGCCGCCCGCCTTGAAGTCTCCGATCCGCACGTCCATCGAGGGGAGGCGCTCGGCCGGAGTGTCTGAAAATATTTTGTGGAATCTTCTGCGGCTCTCCTCCGGGATATAAAGCCGTGTGAGGTCAAGCGACAGGTAGGCCGGAGTGTGGCCTGTTCCTGGTTGGTAGAGGCCTTTGCCCGAAGCCTGAGGGGAGCGGAGTTCCGCTTCCCAGACCGAGTTTTTCTGGCCGGGCTGGCCGTGCCGCACCGACAGCGTGACATCTGGGAAGCTGCGCGCCTTGAAGATGAGCTGCCGCGTCCTGATTCTGGCCGACACCGGCCCCAGGCTCTCGGAGAGGGCAGCCGTCCGAGAGCGGCCTGCGGCGTTGATCACCGGCTCGAGCGTTTCCTGCCAGGGCTCGATCGGAATGTCGGGCAGCGTCGCTCGAAGCGACAGGCCCCGGGCCGGAAGCTGCGCCTGCTCGCCCGCGGCGAGCGCGGCCTGCACGAGCCTCAGGCCCGAAGGTCCGGCGGCCAGCCGTGCGATCCCGTTGGCCTTGTCGCCGTACCGGGCCGAAATTTCAAGCGGCGCTCCGTCGCGGGAGATCCAGTTGAAGACGGAAGGGACTTCTTCTTCAGAGTGCTTGCCGAACGGCCTCGGAAGCCTGACGGAGAGCCCCTGCAGGCTGCTTGTCACCCGCACCTGCGTGGAGTGGTCCGAAATGAGGATGCGGGCGGAGGCTTCGGCCGAGCCCTGGATGCGCTCCAGCATCGCGAGCGCTTCCGGCTGAGCCTCAAGCAGCGGCCTCGCAATCTCCGGAGACACCCTGGCCGAGGCGAGGATTTCCGTGTCCCCGCCGGCGGTGCGCGTCAGGCGCCCCGAGGCCCTCATTCCCCAGACGTTCGCCGTGAGCTTTTCGCCCCAGTAGTGATCCTGCGTGAAGTGCAGCCGCCCGCTGGCCTGTCCGAGCTCTGGAATGCCGCCTCCGAAGGCAATGTCGTTGCCGCTGAAATCGAGCTCTCCGGCGACCCGGGAGTGTTCGGGCTCGTCGAGCGGGATCTGCAGCGAGAGCTCGAGCGAGGCGTTCCCCGTGGCGCGGGCGGAGTCAAGGAAGTGGCCGAGCCAGCCGGACACGGGGCTTGCGGCCGTGTAGCCGATCATGTCCTGCGCGGCCCCCCGCGCGCTTCCGCGCACGTACAGGTCGGAGTGCGGCGTGTACAGGCCCATCGAGGGGATCTCAGCGACCGCCTCCGGGATCCGCACGCCGAAGCTTGACGCATCCTGCGCGGTTATCACCATGCGGTCGCCGTGGAACAGGAACTGCCCCGAGGCCTGCTCGATGACGGGCCACTGCCCGCCCTCGCTCCACTGGCCCGCGCTGTTTTTCTGCCCGGTGGGCAGGAAGTCGAGCTTTGCCCCGCTGTAGCTGCCGGTCACGAGGAACTGTCCGCGGCCCGCGTCCCGGCCGGTGTAGGGGAAGGCCGAAAGCGGGCCGTTCCACTCGACGAACGCCCGGTCGGCAAGCCCCCCGCGGAGCGCCTGCTCGAGCCAGGTCTGGATGGTGCGCCCGGCCACGATGGGCATGTAGCGGTACAGGGCCGGCATGCGGGCGCGGGAGGCCTCGCCCGAGACGCGGATGATGCCGCCTTCGTCCGCGTCGCGCCAGTCGGCGTCAGCCGAGATTGCGAGGTCGTCGTTGATGAGCTTCAGGTCCCGGAAAGCGAGTCGCAGGGGTCCGCGTGCATTCCAGAAGACGCTGCCCGTAAGACGCCTGAAGGGGACTTCCCGGTATTCGAAAATGCCGGGAAAGGCAGCCGTTCCTCCGGCTGAGTCAAGCTGCACGGCGCCCTGCTCCGCATTCATCCAGAGGTGGCCGCTCAGGCGGCTGGCGCCAGGAATTCCGGGGTCGTCGTGCCGCTGCTCGGGCTGCGCGGCGAAGGAAACGTCGTGGAAATCGGCGCTTGCTTCCCACTGAGGCGCGTCCCAGGAGCCGCTAAGCCGGAGAGAAACCTGCTTCAGGGAACCGCGGGGAGCCATTCTTGAGAGCGTCTCGGTGAGGCGCCCCGGGCCTGCGGCGGCCCGCGCCGCGCGCGACAGGGTTTCGAGGTCTGCGGAAGAGGCCGAAAGCACGAGCGTGTTTTGGTCTTTGTCCTTCGGGTGGCTTTCCAGCGTGAAGGAGACCGCAGCGGTGCGTCCGCCAGGCCCGATCGGGAGGCTGATCCCCGGAGAGGAGGCCCGAAGCCCGCCGTCGCGGCCGCGCGAAAGCAGCACCCGTCCCGACACTGAGGGGACGTCAAGCGGGGCCGCCCCCCGTGCAAGTTCGACCCGCAGCCCCGAGACCCGGGCCTCGGAAATAAGCGAAGAGAGCTCACCGCCGTCAAACTCGCCCCAGGCCTTCGCTGCGGCCCGTCCGGCCAGAATGTGCGGTGCGGCCTGCCGCGCGTCCGACAGGCCGGTGAGCGAAATGTCGCCGGCGCTCGCGTAGAAGCGCCCCCTCCAGGTCTTCCAGTTTGATTTTCTCATGCCGAGGGAACGGCCGACCTGCAGCCTCAGGTCGATGAGCGAGGGCTCGCGCCCTGGCGCGAGCAGTGATCCCTGGAACCCGGCCTGCCACCCGGAGAGCGTCTGCCGGAGGGCAAAGCCCGTGCCCACGAGTCTCAGCAGCGGGGCGTCCCCGGCTGTTTCGTCCCGGTAGGTGATCGAGGCCTGCCGCACGGACACGCCCGACTGAGACATCAGCCAACTGAGAAACCGCGAGTCCTCGCTGCCTCCCGACAGGTCGAACGTGAAGCCGCCCGCGCTGTAGAGTCCGTCGCCTGTTTTCCTCACGTCGAGCTGCGGCCCGGTGATGCTGAGGCTGCTGAAAACGGGCTGAAGCCGCAGCAGGGAGCTCGGGTCGAGCACCGCCTCGGCCTTCTGCACGCGGATGCCGTCTGCCGAACCCGGCTGCCGCACCTCCAGCCCCTCGATGGTGAAGCGGGGGAGGATGGAGCTGCCCGACGGGACGAGCCTGTCGGCGCTGATCTGCACTCCGGTCTTCGAGGAGAGGTAGCTGCAGAGGCTCTCGCGGTAATCGTTGATATGGGGCAGAAAGAGGTAGCGGAAAAGCAGAATCGGCGCGGCGGCCAGAAAGTACAGGCAGATAAGCCCCGCTGCTGCCGCCCTGAGCAGGCTGCGGGGTTTGAAAAAATGGACTCTGCCTGTCATGCACTCCCTCTGTGTTTTTGCTGCATGCCGCCGCGACCACTCTAGCACAGCGGCGCCGCACCATAATGGGATACACTTTCCCGATACTTCGTTGCGGGCGAACAATCGATGGAAAACAGCCAGTTCAAATCAATTCTCAGCTATTCCCCGTTTCTGCGCCGCTCGCTTGCCGCAGTATGCGGCAGCGAGGAAGAATCCGCGCAGATCGAGACGATGAAATCGCTCGCTGCGGCCGCGCCGGACATGGAGGCGATCCGCGCTTCCCTGTCGGAGGTGCGCGACGAGGAGGAGCTCGCCCTGCGGATGCGCGAGCTCAGGCGGGGGCTGATCATGCGGCTGCTGGTGCGCGACGCTCTCAGGATCGGCGGCTACCCGGAGGTGGTGTCCTCCATGACGCGGTTCGCTGAGATCACCGTGCAGGCCGCCGTGAAATGCGTGGTGACGAGCCTGGCCGAGCGCTTCGGCGTGCCCTGTTCGGAAACCACGGGGCAGCCCCAGGACCTGCTGGTTGTCGGCATGGGCAAGCTCGGCGGCGCCGAGCTTAACGTCTCCTCGGACATCGACCTCATCTTCCTTTACGACGAGGACGGCGAGACGCAGGAGAGCGGCGGCTTCAAGCCGCGCAGAAGCATTTCGAACCGCGAGTTCTTCGAGCGGGCCTCTCGCAGAATAATTCCCCTGCTCTCCGACATCCGGGGCTGCGGGTTCGTCTTCCGGGTCGACATGAGGCTTCGGCCGGACGGCGACTCCGGGCCCATGGCCTGCTCGAGCGGCATGCTCGAGGAGTACCTCTATACAGAGGGCCGCGAGTGGGAGCGGTTCGCCTGGATCAAGGCGCGGATCGTCTCCTCGCCGGTTTTTTCTTCCGAGCAGCAGTTCCGCGGCCAGTGCTCGTCCGTGGCTTCGCTTGTGCGGCCCTTTGTGTACAGGAAGTATGTGGACTTCAGCGCCGTCTCTTCCCTGGCCCGCCTGCACGACATGATCCGGGCTGAGTCCCGGCGCAGGGAGCTGCAGCACCGGGGCCGCGGCGTCGACATCAAAATCGGGGCCGGCGGAATCCGGGAAATCGAATTCATCGCCCAGACCTACCAGCTCATCCGCGGGGGCAGGGATCCGCAGCTGCGCTCGAGAAGCACGCTGCAGACGCTGACCTACCTGTCCGAGCGCGGCATCCTCACGCAGGAGAAGTCCGAGCGGCTCAAGCGCGGCTATGTGTTCCTGCGCAGCCTCGAGCACGCCATCCAGTACGTCGACGACCAGCAGACGCAGCTCTGGCCTTCCGATCCGCAGGCCCGCGCGCGCGTGGCCGGGCTGATGGGCGAGGACCCCGGGCGGCTCGATGCGAAGCTCTCCGAAATCCGCGGGTTCGTCTCGGAGACTTTTGACTCTATTTTTCACGCACGCGACGGGGAGGACGGCGCCGCTCCCTCGGGCTGGCCGGAGGGCTGGCTTTCCGGGGCGCCGGGAGTCGAGAAGGATCTCGCCGCCAAAATCGCCTCGCTTGGCTACGACCACGCCCCGGAGCTGGCCGAGCGGGTGCTGCTCATGATGCGCTCGAAGACGCTCGGGCGCAGCAATGGAGCGCTTGAGCGCATGGGCAGCGTCGTGGAGACTGTTTTCGAGCACTGCGCGGGCTGGGCCGGGCAGGACTCGAGCACGGTGGGCAGCGGCGAGGAGCTTGACCGGTGCCTGAGGCTGCTGGAGGTCATAGCGGGCCGCCCCACCTACGTGGCGCTGCTCTATCAGTATCCCGATATGCTTCGGCGCGTGGGCCGCGTTCTTGCCTCAAGCCGCTGGGCGGCCGACTATCTTACGGAGCACCCGATCATCCTCGATGAGCTGCTCGACCAGCGCGTGGAGGAGTTCAGCAACGACACGCCCGTCGACTGGAGCCGCTGGCGGCAGGGGCTCGAGCGCGATCTGGAGGCGTTTGGAGACGATCAGGAGCGGCAGCTCAACCTGCTGCGAGACGCGCACCACGGCGCGGTTTTTCGCCTTCTCATGGCGGATCTCGACCGGAGGCTGAGCACCGAGCGGCTCGCCGATCAGCTCTCGGCGCTTGCCGACACGGTGATCGAGCTGGTGATGGACCTCGCCTGGAAGTCGCTCTCGCGCCGCTTCGAGGGCGAGCCGCGGTTTGCGGTGATTGCCTACGGAAAGCTCGGCGGCAAGGAGCTCGGCTATGCCTCAGACCTTGACCTGATCTACCTGTATGACGACGATCGGCCCGATGCGGAGCTCGTTTACAGCCGGCTCGTGCGCCGGATGATGAACTGGCTGTCCATGCAGACCTCCTCGGGCAGGCTCTTCGAGGTTGACCTGAGGCTGCGGCCCAACGGAGACGACGGTCTGCTCGTTTCGCCCTTCGATCTCTGGAAGGCCTACGAGCGCAACGAGGACGGCAAGGGCGCCTGGACCTGGGAGCTGCAGGCGCTCACGCGGGCCCGCTTCTGCGCGGGAGACCGCTCGATCGGAGCGAGGTTTGAAAAGGAGCGCCGCGAGATCCTCCGGATGAAGAGAGACCGCGCGAAGCTCGCCCGCGAGATTCTGGAGATGCGCGAGCGCATGCTCGAGGGGCACCGCAACCCCACGCCCCTGTTCGACATCAAGCATGACCGGGGCGGCATGGTGGACATCGAGTTTGCCGTGCAGTATCTGGTGCTCGCCTGCTCCTGCGACAAGCCCGAGCTGCTGGACAACCTGGGCAACATCCGGCTGCTGGCGATCGCGGGAGAGCAGGGGCTCATTCCCGGGGAGATCGCCGCGGGAGCTGCCGCGGCCTACCGCCGCTACAGGGAGATACAGCGCGAGGTGCGGCTCGCGCGGGGCGACGGCCCGGTCCGGGTGGAGCCCGGGCAGATGGGGCCCGAGCGCGAGGCCGTCCTGCGTCTCTGGTCGGCCGTTTTCGGTGTTGCGGGGCCCTCCCCTGCGAAGTGAGGAACTGTTCACATGCCAGTGCTGATTTCCGACTACAGTGCCCCCTCCTGGGCGAAGGGCACCCAGATTCAGACCGTGATACCGGCCAAGCTCTCACATCGGCCGAAGGTGTCCTACCGCTGCGAGCACTGCGACACCCCGGACGGGGATTTCGAGCTTTTCTTCTGGGCTCGGCCGGAGCCTGGCGACCCGCGGGCTCCGGTGCTGGTGCTTTTCCACGGGCTCGAGGGCGGGCCCGAGAGCCATTACGCGGTCGCCCTGATGCATGAGGCGGCAGGGCGAGGCTGGCGCGGCGTCGTGCCCTGCTACAGGACCTGCGGCGGAGAGATGAACCGGCTGCCGAGGGCCTACTTCGCAGGAGACACGGATGACTGCGGGTGGGTGCTGAAGACAATTCACGGGAGGTTCCCGAATGCGCCGCTTTATGTTGCGGGCATGTCGCTCGGGGCCAACTACATCGCCAAATATCTGGGCGACATGGGCTCCGAGGCCTCGTTCGTGACGGCCGCCGCTGCGGTGGGAGGGCCTTTCGACATCGTGGAGGGCTACCGGGTGATGGACCACGGCGTCATCCGGCTCTACGACGAGATGTTCCTGTCCACCCTGCAGGAAAAGGTGGAAAGGAAAATCGCCCGGTTCGGGGCCTTCATCGATGTCGGCAGATTCCGCCGGGTGCGCCACATGTACGAGTTCGACGAGGTCTACACCGCGCCGGCCCACGGCTTTCGCAGCGGACTCGATTACTGGAGGCGCTGCTCGGCCAAGCCGGTCCTGTGCGACGTGCGGGTGCCGCTGCTCGCGCTCAATCCGCTCAACGATCCCTTTCAGCCGGTCTCGGCCCTTCCGCGCGAGCAGGACGTATCCTCCTTCGTTTACCTGGAGCAGCCTGAGCAGGGCGGGCACATCGGATTTCCGACCGGAAAGTGGCCCGGGGAGATCACTTACCTGCCGCGGCGCATCCTGCGCTTTTTCGACACGGGACGCTGAGGCTCAGCTCCTGTTAAGATTGGGCCCTTAAAATTTTTCGAGGCTGCTTTGGGAGACCATCCCACTGTGGCTGGAGGCAGGCGGATATGTTTCATATTCAGCATGAAGACGGGGCGGCGGCCGGGCGCCGCAGCCTCGCGGCGGGGTTGCTTTTTCTTTGTCTTTACGTCCTGACGATTCCCCTGGGGAACTGGGTCGTGATGAACGTCGGGCTCGTCTGCCCGGCGCAGGGGCAGCCCTGCCTTGTGCCGGTCTGGCCGGGCGTGATGGCGCCTTCTGGCGTGATGGTGGCCGGCGCGGCCCTTGTGCTTCGCGACGGGGTGCACCACTACCTTGGAGTGAAGGCGGCCTTTGCGGCAATTCTGGCCGGCGCGCTGCTGTCGGGATTCCTTTCCCCGGCCTCCCTGATTTTTGCCTCGACCGCGGCTTTTCTGTTTTCAGAGACGGTGGACCTGCTTGTCTACCAGCCGCTTCGGGGAAGGTATCCGAGTTCCGCCATTCTCGCCTCCGGCCTGGCCGGCGCGATGGCCGATTCGGCGCTTTTTCTTTTCTTCGCCTTCGGCAGCCTGGAGTTTTTCTGGGGGCAGGTGATCGGCAAGCTCTGGATGTCGGTGGCAGCGGCGGCGGTGCTGTTCGCGCTGCACCAGCGGGCGGGCCGGTCTTCGGCCCACGCTGCGGCCTGAAGGCCACAGGGACACCGGCGGGGTTTTATGCGGCGCTCAGACATTGCGGTTCTCCTGATCAATACGGGCACTCCGGACAACCCCTCGGTCGGGGCGGTGCGCCGCTACCTGAAGGATTTCCTGAAGGATCCCCGGATCGTGGAGATGCCACGGGCGTTCTGGCTGCCCATCCTGTACGGCGTGGTGCTGCCTTTCAGGCCGGCGAAATCGGCCGTGCGCTATGCCAGCATCTGGACGAGCGAAGGCTCGCCGCTCGATGTTCACATGAAGGCGCTCGAGGCGGGGCTGCAGGAGCGGCTCGGGGGCCGGGAGCCCCGGCTCCTGGTGCGCCGCGCGATGTGCTACAGCGCGCCGAGGCTTGACGAGCAGATCGACCGGGCGGTGCGCGACGGCGTCGAGCAGATGCTTCTGCTGCCTCTGTTTCCCCAGTATTCCCCCCAGACCGTGGGCTCGGTGATGGACGCCGCGGCGCGCTACTGCCTCGGCCGCAGGAACCCGCCGGCCGTGAGGACCGTGAAGCGCTTTTACGACCGCCCGGGCTGGGCCCGCGCGGTTGCCGCGCAGGTCCGCGCCTTGTGGCGCGAGAAAGGGCCGCTGCCCGGGCTTTCGGGCCGGCTCCTGCTCAGCTTTCACGGCATTCCGCTCGAATGCGTGGAGGAAAAGGGCGACTCCTACCGCAGGGAGTGCGAGGAATCGGCCGCGCTCATCGTCCGCGAGCTGGGGCTTGCAGACGGGGCCTGGGAGGTGTCGTTTCAGTCGCGTTTCGGCCCCCACGAGTGGCTGCGGCCCTACACGTTCGAGAGGCTGCGGGCCCTGGGCGGCGAAGGCGTGAGCCGGGTCGACGTCGTGTGCCCGAGCTTTGCGACCGACTGCCTGGAGACCTGCGAGGAAATCAACATCGAAGGGCGGGCGGCTTTCCTGGCGGGCTGCCCGGGGGGCAGCTTCAACTACGTGCCCTGCATCAACGAGTCTGAGGAGGCCCTCTCCTTTTACGCCTCCCTCATTGCCGAGGAGCTGAAGGGCTGGATATAAGAGAGAGCCCGGGGCGCTCCTCTCTATTGGTGGTTTTACTTATGTGAAAGGCGGGTTTCGAACCCCATATAGGGTTAAAGCCTTTTTTGTGAAAAGTTTACTTTTCGGAGAACCACCTTATGACGGAATCAGCAGCTCAGCAGCAAGACAAGCCGGCCGCCGCGGCCAAGGAGCCGGCGCAAAAGAAGGAAGAGGCTCTGCCGGAAGCCCCGGAGGCCGTTCCTGCCGGCGAGGCGCCGCAGAAGCCCGCGGAGAAAAGCGCTGAGCAGCTTCTGAAGGAGCAGCTCGAGGCGGCGGAGAAAAAGATCGCGGAGAACTACGATCTCTACGTCCGGGCCATGGCAGACCTTGAAAATACCCGAAAGCGGGCGAACGCCGAGGTGCTGAAAGCTCATAAATACGGCATTGAGAAGTTCGCCGCCAACCTGCTGCCCGTCATCGATTCGTTCGAGAAGGCGATCGACCATGCCGCAGACGATCAGGGGCCCCTCAAGGAAGGGCTGCTTGCCGTCTACAGGCAGATGGTTCATGCGATGGAAATCTCGGGCATGAAGTGCTTCGACCCGAAGGGCCAGAAATTCGACCCCAACTTCCACCAGGCCGTGTCCATGGTTCCGGCCTCCGAGAGCGCAGCCCCCGGAACGGTGGCCGTCGTCTTCCAGAAGGGATGGATGATTCAGGAGCGCGTGCTGCGCCCCGCCATGGTCGCGGTGGCGCAGGGTTGAAAAAACAAAAAGGCGCCCCCATATAGGGGGTACAGGCAGGAGCGAGCTCCTGCCGCGAAAGGATTCAAAGTTCGGCATGAGGCCGCAGCGCCTCGTAGAAGAAGGATTAGAAAATGGGCAAGATCATAGGCATTGACCTTGGTACGACGAACTCTGCCGTCGCCGTGATGGAAGGCGACAAAGTTCATGTCATTGAAAACAGCGAAGGCGCCCGCACGACTCCCTCCGTCGTCGCCTACATGGACAGCGGCGAAGTGGTCTGCGGCATTCCGGCGAAGCGCCAGGCCGTGACGAACGCCAAGAACACGATTTTCGAGGTGAAGCGTCTGATCGGGCGCCGCTACGATGACCCGGCCGTGCAGAACGCTATGAGCCATCTCCCCTACAAGATCGTCAAGGCCGACAACGGCGACGCCTGGGTCGAGGTGCAGGACGGGCGCAAGCTCGCTCCGCAGCAGGTGTCTGCTGAAGTTCTGCGCAAGATGAAGAAGACGGCCGAGGACTATCTGGGCGAGCCCGTCACCGAGGCGGTCATCACGGTTCCGGCTTACTTCAATGACAGCCAGCGTCAGGCCACGAAGGACGCGGGCCGCATCGCCGGTCTGGAAGTGAAGCGCATCATCAACGAGCCGACGGCCTCCGCGCTCGCCTTTGGCATGGACAAGGGCGGCAAGGGTGACCGCAAGATCGCTGTGTACGACCTGGGCGGCGGCACGTTCGATATCTCCATCGTCGAGCTGGCTGACGTCGACGGCGACAAGCAGTTCGAGGTGCTCTCCACCAACGGCGACACGTTCCTCGGCGGCGCAGACTTCGACCGCCGCATCATGGAGTACCTGATCTCGGAGTTCAAGAAGGACACGGGCATCGACCTGTCGAAGGATCCGCTTGCCCTGCAGCGCCTGAAGGAAGCCTCCGAGTCCGCCAAGATCGAGCTTTCGAGCCGTCAGGAGACGGAAATCAACATTCCGTACATCACGGCCGACGCCACGGGTCCGAAGCACCTCACCAAGACGCTCACCCGCGCGAAGTTCGAGGAGCTTGTTGAGGATCTGGTGCAGCGCTCCATCGAGCCCTGCCGCAAGGCCCTCAAGGATGCCGGCCTGACCACCTCGGATATTTCCGACGTGATCCTGGTGGGCGGCCAGTCGCGCATGCCGCGCGTCCAGCAGGTGGTGAAGGAGTTCTTCGGTCAGGAGCCGAGGAAGGACGTGAACCCGGACGAGGCCGTCGCTATCGGTGCAGCCATTCAGGGCTCGGTGCTCTCGGGCGACCGCCGCGATGTGCTGCTTCTCGATGTCACTCCGCTTACGCTGGGCATTGAAACGCTCGGCGGCGTGATGACCCCGATGATCAAGCGCAACACCACGATCCCGGCCAAGCACCAGCAGGTGTTTTCGACCGCCGAGGACAATCAGCCCGCCGTGACCATCAAGGTCTATCAGGGCGAGCGCCAGATGGCCGAAGGCAACAAGCTGCTGGGCGAGTTCAACCTCGACGGCATTCCGCCTTCTCCTCGCGGACTGCCCCAGATTGAGGTGACCTTCGATATCGACGCGAACGGCATCCTGCACGTGAGCGCCAAGGACAAGGCCACGGGCAAGGCGAACCACATTGAGATCAAGGCAAGCTCCGGGCTCTCCGATGAAGAGATCGACCGCATGATGAAGGAAGCCGAGGCCAACAAGGCCGAGGACCAGAAGCGCTTCGATCTCGCCCAGGCGAGGAACCAGGCCGATGCCGCCGTCTCTCAGGTTCGCAAGACCCTTAAGGATCTGGGCGAAAAGGTTGACCCGGCCGACCGCGCCGCCTGCGAGTCCGAAATCAAGGCGGTTGAGGAGGCTCAGCGCGGCGAGAACAAGGAGGCGATCGACAAGGCCGTTGAAAAGCTGATGGCGGCGGCCCAGAAGATCGGCGAAAAGCTTAATGCAGCCGCGCAGCAGCAGTCGGCCGCCAAGCCTGCCCAGGAGCAGGCGAAGAAGCCGGGCGGCAAGGACGATGACGTGGTTGACGCTGACTTCAAGGAAGTCAAGCACTGACCGCAGGCGCATCTCTGAACGGAGATGAGCTGCAGGGGGTCGATTCCCTATGAACGGGGACCGACCCTTTTGCGGTTTTAAGAATTCTGTTCCGGCGCTCCCCCGAAAAGGGCGCAGGGGCTTAGTGGACTAAGAACTATGGCAGACAGGGATTATTACGAAGTGCTGGGTGTGTCGCGCGATGCTTCTGCGGAAGACATAAAGAAGGCATACCGGCGCCTTGCCATGAAATACCATCCGGACCGCAATCCCGGCGACGATACCGCCAAGGAGAAGTTCGAAGAGGTGGGCGAGGCGTACTCCGTGCTTTCCGACGCCCAGAAAAGAGCCGCCTACGACCGCTTCGGCAAGTCTGGAGTCGACAGCGGGGCGGCCGGCGGCTCCGGCATGGGCGGCATGGGCGGAATGAACGGCGCCGATATCTTCGGCAGCGTGTTCGGCGATATTTTCGGCGACATGTTCCGCAATCAGCAGGGAGGACACTCGGGGCCGCAGGCTTATTCCGGAGAGGACCTCCAGTACGAACTCACCATTACGCTCGAGGACGCGGCCAAGGGCGTCAAGCCTGAAATCCGCGTCCCGGTCTGGGAGACCTGCGAGACCTGCCACGGCACGGGCTGCCGTCCTGGGACCCACAAGGTCGCCTGCCCGCACTGCGGCGGACGCGGCACCGTGCGCATGCAGCAGGGGTTCTTTTCCGTGGAGCAGACCTGCCCGAACTGCCACGGCAGCGGACAGGTCAACCAGTCCCCTTGCCCTGACTGCAACGGCACGGGCCACCAGCGCAAGACCAAGACGCTGCAGGTCAACATTCCGGCCGGCATCGACGAGGGCCAGAGAATCCGCCTCTCCGGCATGGGCGGCCCGGGCGTCAACGGCGGCCCGGCCGGGGATCTTTATGTGGTCGTGCACATCAAGGATCACGAGCTCTTCCGCCGCGACGGCTCGAATCTGTACATTGATCAGCCGATCTCCTTCGTGACGGCGGCCCTGGGCGGAGAAATCACGGTTCCGACGCTCGACGGCGAGTCGCGCATCACCCTGCCCGAGGGCACGCAGACCGGCCAGGTCTTCAGGCTCCGCGGCAAAGGCATCAAGAGCCTGCGCTCCGGCGTAACCGGGGATCTCTTCTGTCGCGTCTATGTGGAAACGCCGGTGAACCTCACTTCCTCGCAGAAGAAGCTGCTGCGGGAATTCGGCAAGGAAATCGGCGAGAACGGGGCCAAGCATTCTCCGAAGAACCAGAATTTCCTCGACAAGGTGAAGGCTTTTTTCGCTGACTGAAGACAGCAGGCAGGCCGCCTGCTTTCAGGGACAATGGGGGCTGACGCGTTAAGCCTGAACTCCCGGGGTTTCTAGTCTTTAAGAACCCTGGGAGGAACGGGCAGACCAAGCATCGTGAACAAATCACGATGCTTTTTTGCTAACTGCTGGCTGACCCATTTGTTGTGAGTCTTCAACTTCGTGGCCTGGACGTTCCTGAGTTTGGCCAGTGCGAGGGTCAGGGAATTGCCCGGGAGCTTCAGATCAGAATTGCTTTGAGTCTGAGCCCTCGCACTGAAGGACATCCTGGTCCTGAGGGTCTGCGCGAGGATGTAAATGAACAGCCGGCCGATGTAGGTGCTGTCCGTCGAGCGGATCCTGTCGCCGTGGATTTCGTTTTTAAACTGGTCAAAGGACTGCTCGACCACATTCCTTTCCCGATAAATTTCCAAAGCGGCGAAAGGATCCGCAATCTCATTGGTGCGGATGACAAAGCAGCCGTAATAGCGCGTTTCCTTTTCGATTGCTTCGTAGTCAGGCTTCCATACCGGACGTCCTGAGTCATCCTTTGTGCAGGTCAGAAAATTTTTAACGTCCTGCCAGGCCTGGCTGTCGACAGAACGCCCTTCATTCTTCTTTTTCAAGGCTTTCTCGATGGCCTTGAGCAGGTCAAAAGATTCCTTTGCTGCCCGGATGTTGTTTCTGTAGAGATGGAGGGCAACCTTGACGTCCTGGCGGTTGGAGCGCCATTCGGCGTCAGGCGCGGTGACGGCGGCAACCTCCAGCAGGCCTGACTGGCAGGCAGGTTTTTCAAAATCCTTCCTGTGTTTGTCGAACTTTCGTTTGACCGAGTCCTCGACGACCCGCACGCCCTGGACGAACCGCAGGTTCATCTCCAGGGATTTCTGGGTGTTCATGATGCTGCTGTAGCCGCGGTCCGTGACAAGGAGCATCTTGTCCAGTTCAATGCCTTCGTCCCGCATCTGGAAAAGGATTTCACGGAAAGAGGCCGCGTCATTGATGGACCCCTCGTAAATGTGGGCGAAGACTGCCTCTCCGGTGACGTAGTCGCAGACGAAGGCGAGGTTGACCTGTCTGAGTTCCGGGTTCTGTTTGGCATGACCGTAGGCGGCGTCTCTGATCGTCTCGGAGTAGGTGGAGATGCTCGTGCTGTCCAGCGCCAGCATTTGCGGCGGGACATAGCTGCCGGGCTTGAGCGAGGCTTTGATCAGGGCGCTGCGCTGCCGGGCTTCCTCGGCAGAGCGTTTGAAGCGGAGCTTGAAATAGGCCTTGAGCTTGTCGCGGTCCACCTGTTCCAGAACTTCGGAAATTCTCTGGCTGGACAAAGGCCGGGCCCCCGGCAGATAAACCCCTGAGAGCCAGTCGCTGTAGAGCATCATGGCCTGGCCGGCGTCAAACTGGAAGATGGCCAGATCCATGAGCTTTTCAGCAAGATCCGCGCCAAACACGGACTTCAGGTCATCCCTGATGCCGTGGAGAATGCAGTATTCCCGGGCCGCCCAGGTGCAGCCCATGGAAACGGTCTCGTTCTGCTCCCAGCCTTCATCGGAAGCCGGTTCCTGCGGCTCCGCTTCTCCGACGTCCTGTGCGCTGACCAGTGAGTTTCCAGCCCAGTACCAGTCCCTGCCGGCGTATTCCGGATGAAGGGCAAGAAAGGCTTTTCCCACACGGACCTGGCGGGTCTGCGGATCCAGCCTGCCGACATGATGCCGCTCCGCAATGCGCGACTGATGCTTCTTTGGATCCCACTTGTTGCGGTAGGTGTAGACATAGGTCCTTCCCTGTTTGTCCGTGTAAGTGGAAAAGTTCATTTTGCCGGAGGCGTTTTCAGAAGAATCCATGGCGATAGCATGTTTTTATTAATTATAGACTATGTTACCATAAAATAAATATCCCGGCAAATTCAAATCATTGAATTTCCGGGACATTTGAAGTTAATTTGGCCTAAGTTTGTCCTGTGTCAACCCCTTCTGGAGCTAGGATAGCGGGAGTTTCCGGTTAAGCGGCGGCCCCCATTGTTGCTTTCGGGGCAGGCCTTTTGGGATGCCGCCCTGCGCTCCCGCCGGGCCTCTCCCTGGGGGAGGGGGTCAGCGCCCTGCGGAGCGGCCGAAGTCCACCGGATTGCCCCGGCTGTCCTGCTCGGGCCGCTTTTCAAGGTAGCAGCGGCAGAGCTGAGCGAGCGCCCAGGTTCCGAACCCGGCCGCGCCGAGCACGATTCCCGTCGAAACCGCAATGTCTCCGATGCCGGCCAGGGGGGAGACGATGCCTCCGGTGACGAACCCCGACGCTCCGAGCACGGCCGAGGCCGCCCCCGCGAGCTTTCTCTGCCGGCTCATCGCGACGGCCGAGGCTGTCGGGAAAGTGAGCCCGAGCGCCATGAGGGTCAGGAAGAAAAGGGGCTCGAGGAGCAAAAGCGGTGCCTGCAGGAAGAGGGCGGCCGCGGTGAGCAGCGAGCCGCACATGACGGCGGCCGAGCCGTGGCAGAGCGTTCTCAAGGGGCTGCCCTGGCGGCCCGCGTAGGCGGCTCCCAGGCCGATCCCAAGGGCGTTGAAGCCGAAGCACAGGCTGAAGCCCAGGCCCGAGAGCCCGTAAATTCGCTGCAGGATGAAAGGCGAGGATGCGATGTAGCCAAAGAGCAGGGCAAAGGCCATGCACTGCTGCGCCACGATGAGGCTGAAGCCTCTGTCGCGGAAGACCGTAAAAAGCGTCCCGAAGACCGCAAGAAGGCCGCGCCGGCTTCGCCTGCCCGGTTCGAGCGTTTCCGGAATGCGCAGCGACATGGCGAAAAGCGCCGCACCGATCAGGCAGAGGACAACGAAGATGCCTCTCCAGTCCGTGACCGAGGCGAGGGCCGCGCCGATGATCGGCGCCGTGACCGGCGCGATGCCGTTGACCGAGCCCATCGTGCCCATGGCGTTCACGAGGTCCCTGCCTTCAAACCGGTCGGTGGCCATCGATCTCGACAGCACGATGCCGCTCGCGCCGGCCGCGCCCTGCAGAAAGCGCCATCCGATGAAGCTGTCAATGTCCGCGGAGAAGATGGCGAGCACGGTGATCACGGTGAAGACGGCGAGGCAGGTCAGCAGCAGCGGCCTGCGCCCCCATCGGTCGGAAAGCGGCCCGATCACGAGCTGCCCGGCCGCGAGCCCCATCATGCTGGAGGTGAGCCCAAGCTGGACCTTCGCGGGGACCGTGCTGAAGTATTCGACCTGCTCGGGCAGCGACGAGAGGTAGAGATCCGTGATGTACGGTCCGAACGCGGTGAGCAGCCCCAGCGTCCAGAGCAGGTAGGTTCTCGAGGGCTTCACGGTTTTTCCCCTGAGGCTCCCGCCCCAAGCGCTTCGTTGAAGCTCACATAGGCGTAGAGGCGCTCCGAGCGTGCGTCGGCCAGGCTGGCTGCGGCGCTGTTGAAAGTCCTTTGGGCGGTCAGGACCGTGAGGAACCCCTCGCTGCCCAGTCTGTAGCGGTCAAGCGCCTGCAGCAGGGCGCGCTGCGAGGCCTCGAGCGAGGCGCGGCGTGACTCCTCGATGTCCTTCAGGTAACGGGTCGAGGACAGGGCGTCCCTTACGTCCCCGTAGGCCTGTTCGGCAGCTTGGCGGTAAGCCTCGAGGGCCGCCCGCTCCGCGGCCCTGGTCTCTTCGTAGCGCGCGGTGCGCCGCCCGAAGTCGAATATCGGCAGGTCGAGCGACACTCCCAGCGACCAGATGGAGGCACCGAAAAGGCCGCTGAGCTCGCGCGACTGCGTGCCGGCGGAGCCGGTGAGCGAGATGCTGGGGAAAAAGGCCGCGTAGGCCGCGGCGATTTCCGCATGGCTGCTGCGCAGGGCGGCCTCAGCCTGTCGCACGTCGGGCCGGTTCTGCAGCAGTTCGCTCGGCAGCCCCGGGCGCACGGCCGGGCAGGGCAGTTCGAGCGCCGCGGGCCTTCGCAGCCGCAGCTCCGGGCGGGAGGCGAGCAGGGCGAGCGCGTGCTCATGCCGTTCGGCCTCGAGCCGAAGCGTGTCCGCGTCCGCCTTCCTCGAGGCGAGCTCCGCCTCGGAGCTGCTCACGTCCACGTCGGTTGCCGTTCCGAGGCCGCGGCGGGAGCGGACGATCTCAAGGGTCTTTTGCATCGTCTCGAAGCTGTCGACCGCCAGATCGAGCTTGCGCAGCGATCCGAGCCAGCCGATGTATTCGCGGGCGATGCTCCCGGCAAGCGAGAGCCTTACGGCCCGCGCCGCCCACAGGCTCTCGTCGGCCGAGGCGAGGGCCGATTCCCTAAGATTTCTGTTTTTGCCCCAGAAGTCGAGCTCCCAGGACGCGCTTGCCGCCGCCCTGAGATAGTGGGGCCGCGACACGGCGCTGGTGGAAGTGCTGCGGGTTTTGCTGCGGCCTGAGTCGGCAGCCAGGCCGATTTCGGGATAGAGGTCGGCCCCGAGCTGTCTTGCGTAGGCCCGGGCGGCGTCGAGCCGGGCTGCAGCGGCCTTCACGTTGTGGGCGTCGCGAAGCGCCGATTCGATGAGGGAGCTGAGTTGCGGGTCACGCAGCTCGGACCACCAGTCGTCTCGCTCCGATGCGACGCTGCCCTGCAGCGCGGGAGCCTGCCAGCCGGCGGGAAGGTGCGCTTTTTCAGCGGGCAGCGTCTCGGGCAGCCCCGGTGGGACTGAACAGCCGGAAAGTCCGATCAAGCCGAGGCTCGCAGCCACAAGCAGAGCAAAGGAGCGCTTCATTTTTCCCCCTTCCCTTTCTTTTCAGCAGGCGAGCCGCTTCCGCCGGACCGGCGGCGGCCCAGCGAGGCGAACCAGGTGAAAAACACCGGAACGAACAGCGTCGCGATGAATGTGGAGAGCAGCATCCCGCCCAGTACGCCGGTTCCCATCGAACGGCGGGCGGCGGCTCCGGCTCCGCTCGCGATCGCAAGCGGCAGCACGCCCAGCATGAACGCGAGCGAGGTCATCAGGATGGGTCTGAAGCGAAGCCGCGCAGCGTCGACCGCGGCTTTCCCGGGCTCTTCGCCTTCGGCCATTTTCTGGAGGGCGAACTCCACGATCAGAATGGCGTTTTTGGTCGCCAGTCCGATCAGAACGAGCAGGCCGATCTGGAAATAAATGTCGTTGCTGAAGCCTCTTAGATCCACTGCGAGGAAGGCCCCGAGCAGCGAAAACGGCAGCGCGAGCACCACCGCGACAGGCAGAGACCAGCGCTCGAATAGGGCCGCAAGAATGAGGAATACGACGAGGATGCCGAACCCGAAGGCAGTCGAGGAGGAGCTGCCGATGCGCTTCTCCTGCCAGGCCTGGTCCACCCAGCCGATCGTATAGCCTTCCGGAAGCACCTCGTCGGCGACTTTCTCGACCAGGCTGATGGCGCTGCCGGAGCTCACCCCCTGAGCCGCGGCGCCCATGAAGCGCGCGGCCAGGTAGCCGTTGAGCCTCGTCATGCTGATGGGGCCGGAGGTCCTCTTTACCGTGACCAGAGTGGAGAGCGGGATCATCTCCCCGGAGCTGGAGCGTACCCAGGCCCGCCCGATGTCCTGCGGATTCATCCGGTAGGGGGCGTCGGCCTGGACGATGACGCGAAGCAGCTTGGAGTCCCGGGGAAAATCGTTGACGTAGGTGCTTCCAATCAGGGTGCCGAGGGTGTTGTAGACCGTGGCGATGTCGACTCCCATCGCGGCCGCTTTCTCTTCATCCACCTCGGCGGAAAGCTGCGGGGATTCGGCCTGCAGGAAGCTGCGCAGCGATGTGAGTTCGGGATGCTCCCGGAGCGCCGCAATGAAGTCGTCGGTCACTGCCTGCAGGGCTCTCGGATTGTCGCTGCCGCGGGCTAGGATGAAGCCGGTGAAGCCGTTGGTGCTGCCCAGACCCGGAATCGCCGCGGGAAGCGTTGCAGTGCCGACTCCGTCCGTGCGGGCTCCGGCGATTGACTGCATCCGGGCTCGGATGTCCGAGGAGGTGACGCTGCGCTCGTCCCAGGGCCTGAGCTTTGCCGTGAAAGAGGCGATGTCGGGCCTGAAGTCCGATGTGGTCGAGTCTCGCCCGGTTTCAGACACGACAGAGTCGATGCCCGGTAGCTTTCGGATTTGGTCGGCGATTTCCGTGGCGGCCCTGTAGGTCCTCGGGAAAGCGGTTCCGTCAGGCATGCGGAAGGTCATCCTCACGAGCCCCTGGTCTTCAGTGGGAATGAAGGAGGTCGGCGTGACCGCCATCAGTTCCCAGACAAGCGCCGAGACGGCCAGCAGCAGCACGAAGCAGAGCTTCCCGTGCGCGAGCAGCCAGCTCACGATGCGGATGAAGAAATCCGTGGAGGCGGCAAGGATCCGGTTGAAGGCGAGGAAGAAGCGCGGCTTTTTCCTCGAGGCGTCCCCGGGCTTCAGGAAGAGGGCGCACAGCGCCGGGGTAAGGGTAAGCGCATTGAAGCCCGAGATGATCACGGCCATGGCGACCGTAACGGCGAACTGCCTGTAGAGCTCGCCCGCCATGCCGCCCAGGAAGGCGACCGGGATGAAAACCGCGGAAAGGACGAGCACGATGGCGATGAGCGCGCTCGAGACCTCCTTCATGGCCAGCTGCGCGGCCTGTCGCGGCGGCAGGTGCTGCTGGGTCATCAGCCGGTCGACGTTTTCGAGCACGACGATGGCATCGTCCACCACGATGCCGATCGCGAGAGTCATGGCGAAAAGCGTGAGCGTATTGATGGAGAAGCCGCACAGCCACAGCCCAGCGGTGCAGCCAATCAGCGACACCGGCACGGAGATCATGGGGATGAGGGTCGCGCGCCAGCTCTGCAGGAACAGAAACACGACTCCCAGCACCAGCAGGAAGGCCTCTCCGATTGTGATGAGAACCTCGCGGATGGAGGCCTTCACGAAGACGGTGGTGTCGTCGGTGACGTTGTAGGCGAGCTTGCCTTTCGGAAAATGCGCGGAGAGTTCCTCGAGCCTGGCCTTTACCGCGTTGGCCGCGGCGAGGGCGTTGCCGCCCGACTGCAGGAACACGGCGATGTTGGCCGCGGGGGCGCCGTTCTGACGGCTTACGAATTCATAGTTGCGGTTGCCGACCTCCACCCGGGCGACGTCGCGCAGGTGGACCACCCCGAGGCTCGGGTCGCTTTTGATGACGATGTTCCGAAATTGATCCGGATTGACGAGCTGGCGCCGCCCTGTGACCGTGTAGAACAGCTGCTGGCCCTCCACGGTGGGGGCCGAGCCGGTGCGCCCGATGCCGTACTGCATGTTCTGGCTGGAAATGGCGTTCTGGATGTCAGAGGTCGTCACCTTCAGCTTGGCCATCCGCAGCGGGTCGACCCAGATGCGCATCGAGGATTCCACGTTGCCGAAGATGGTTACGTCGCCGATGTCCTCCACGCGCTTGAGCTCGTCGACGATATTCACGTTCGCGTAGTCGGCCATCTCGATCGGCGACATGCTGCCGTCGGGTGAGGTGAGAATGACGCGCAGGAGGTTGTCGGAGCTTCTCTTGCGGACCGTCACGCCTACGTTGCGCACGGCCTGCGGCAGCTTGCGCTCAACGGTGCGGACCCGGTTGTTGATCTCGAGGACCGCGTCGTTTGGGTCGATGCCGATGTCGAAGGTGCAGTCGATGCGGACCTCTCCGCTCGAGCGCAGCGTCGTCCTGTAGTAGAGCAGGCCCTGAATGCCGGAGAGCTGGGCCTCGATGGGCTGTGCGACCGTGCGCGACAGGGTGAGGATGTCCGCCCCGTCATAGGAAGCGCTGATCATGACCGAAGGGGGCGTGATGTTCGGGTACTGCGAAACGGGCAGCACGCGGATGGAAATCAGCCCCGCCAGGATGATCAGTATCGCCATGACGGTGGAAAAGATGGGGCGCTTGATGCAGAACTGGGAGAGCATGTCCGGAGCCTCGATTTACTGAGCCGGAGAGGAGCCTGCCGCGGCGGCCGGGGAGGCCGCCTTGACCTCGCGGCCGTCGCGAAGCCTCAGGATCTGATTGACAATCACCTGGTCGCCAGGCTTCAGGCCGGAGCGGACAATCCAGTTTGCATCGTCCCATGCGCCCACGGTTACCGCAGTCTTGTGCGCCTTGCCGTCTTTCATCGTGTAAAGCGCATAGGTGCCGTCTGACTGCTGGAGCACGGCCCCCTGAGGCACGAGGTAAACCCCTTTCTCCACTCCCGTCTGCAGCCTCACCCGGACGAACTGACCGGAAAGGAGCCCGGTCGTTTTCTGCAGCTTGGCACGCAGCTGCCTCGTCCCGAGGTCGTCGTCAACCGCCTGAGAAACATAGTCGAGCCGCGCAGGCAGCCTCGCTCCTTCCGGATTGACCACTTCCACGGCGCTGCTGCGCGAGATTCTTGCTTCGCCCAGATCGCGGTCGCTGATGGCGAAAACGACTCTCAGATCGCCTTTCTGGGTCAAAGTGGTGAGCAGGGTCGTGTGCTGCGTGACCAGCGCCCCCGCATGGACCAGCGAAAGTCCGGCCACCCCGGGGGAAGGAGCCCGGATCTGAGTGTGGGCGAGGTCCACTGCAGCGCTCTCGACCCTGGCCTGCGCGGCGGAAAGCGCTGCCTTTGCCGACTGTTCGGCGGAGAGCGCATCGTCGAGCTCCTTCCTTGAGGCGGCCTGAGCGACCTCAAGGCCCTGGGTTCTTTTGAGCTCGCGGGTGGCCTGCGCGGCCTGCGCGGCGAGCTGGTCCCTCTGCGAGCGCGCTTCTTTGAGCGCCGCCTCGCAGGCCGAGGGGTCAATGACGAACAGAAGCTGGCCGGCTTTCACCGGAGTGCCCTCGGCGTAGGCAATGCGCTTGAGGATGCCGGAGACCTGCGAGCGGATTTCCACCTGCGAGGTGCCCTCCGTCTTCCCCATGACTTCCTGCCAGTGGGGAACATCCACCGGAGCCACCGTAACGGTCGAAACTTCAACGGGTTTCACAGCGGGCTTTTTTTTCCCTGAATCGCTGCAGCCCGAGGCCAGCGCGGCCGCGATCGCGGAAATAACCAGCGGTTTGAGCCAAGAAATGTTCATGGGTCCTCTGTTTGAATGAAAAACGCGGCCATTTTTCTGGGAAAGATACGCCGGAGAAAGTAAAAAAATCGTCGACGGCTTGCAAAAAAACGTCAAGACTCCGTAAATGATCGTTAAAGGCTCATGCGCATCTCTGCTTCAGGATTCCCTGCGGGGTCAGAACCATTCGGTGGACTTGAGCAGCCAGTCGAGCGCCTCGCCTTCCACCCGGTCCTGGAGAGCCTCACGGACCTGGCGGTGGTAGCGGTTGAGCAGCGCGATTTCTTCTGACTTCATCATCCGGGCCACGATGAGGCGCGTGTCGATGGGGCACAGCGTCAGGGCCCGGAAGCCCATGAAGCGCCCGAACTCGCTTTCCGACCTCACCTCCGGGGTGATGAGGCTTTCAATTCGGATGCCCCAGCGCCCCTCCCTGTAAATCCCGGGCTCGTCCGACACGACGATGCCCTCCACCGTGCGGGTGGCCTCCGAGGGCAGGCTGCGCGGGGAAATCGAATAGGGCCTCTCGTGCACGTTCATGAAAAAGCCGACGCCGTGGCCTGTGCCGTGGCCGAAGTCCGCGTCAGTCTCCCAGAGCGGGGCGCGGGCGAAGGTGTCGAGCTGCGAGGCGTAAGCCCCCTCGGGGAAGTACGCGTTGAGCAGATGAAGGTGCGCACGGAGCACGGCCGTATAGTCCTTCCGAAGCGCCTCCGGCGGGCGGTGGATCGCCGTGACGCGGGTGATGTCCGTCGTGCCGCTCTGATACTGTGCGCCTGAATCGATCAGCAGCACCGTGTCGCCCGCAAGCGGACTGCAGTGGGCTTCGTCGGGCGTGTAGTGTGGAAGGGCCGCATTGGGGCCTACCGCCGCAATGGTGCCGAAGGACTCGCTCACGTAGCCGCTTTCCCGGGTCCGTTCTTCATGGAGCCTGCGGACCACGTCCATTTCAGTGAGGCCGCTGCCTCGGGCGAGCTCCCCCTCAAGCCAGGCGTAGAACCTGCAGAGCGCCGCGCCGTCTTTTTTCATGGTTTCTTCAATCAGGTGGATCTCTTCTTTTGTCTTGCGTGTCTTGAGCAGCGCGATGGGCGACATCCCCCTGATGATCTCCACCTGCCTGCCTATGGCGCCGGCCGCCGTGGAGGAAATCACCGAGGGGTCGATGAAAAGCCTCAGGGCGGGCAGGGCCCGCAGGCTGTCCCTGAACGCGTCGTAGGGGCGGACGCAAAAGCCCTCGGCTTCAAGCTTCGGGCGAAGCTCGGCGGGCAGGCTGTCTTCATTGAGAAAGACAAAGGCCCGGTCTTTCAGCACGAGCAGATGCGACAGGAAAACGGGGTTGTAGTCCACATCCGAGCCGCGCAGATTGGTGAGCCAGCCGATTTCGTCCAGCGCCGAGGTAGCGAAGGCGTCGGCGCCCTTTTCCGCCAGCTCTCCGCGAAGCCGCTCGAGCTTGCGGCCCGCTGGCTCCGGGGCGAGCGTGTTCTCGTAAATCCGGCTGTGGGGAAGGGCGGGGCGGTCTGTCCATATTTCGGCGGCCAGGTCCAGGTCGGTTCTCAGCGAGATGCCCCTGGGGCTGAGCGCCTCGCGCAGCCTCGTCTCAAGCTCGAGCGGCAGGCTCTCGCCGGAGATCCCGGCGCTCGAGCCGGAGGCCAGGTTTTCGGCGAGCCACTCGATCCAGCCCCGGACGTCCGGCGCACCGAGCTTCATCAGCGCAATGCCGGAGCCCTCGAGCTGGCGCGAGGCCTGGACCCAGTAGCGGCTGTCGGTCCACAGCAGCGCCTCCGAGGCTGTGACGACAAGAATGCCGTAGCTGCCGGTGAAGCCCGACAGCCAGGCCCTTTCCGCCCAGCGCCCGGGGACGTACTCCGAGGCGTGGGGGTCGGAGGTGATCGAAATCCAGGCCGAGAGGCCCTGTTTCACTAAATGCTCCCTGAGCTTTGCGATCCGGCTGGCTGATTCTTGCATGTTCGTGCGTACCCCCTTCTCAATAAGACAGCAATCAATTTAAAAGAGCTTTCTCAGCGTGACGCTGAAAGGCAGGGTCACGACCCCGTCGGGAGTTTTCGATTCCGTCATCCGCAGTTCCTCTATTCGCCAGCCCGCGTCCCGGAATTCGGTGATCGTGGCCGACACATGCAGCCCGCGGCAGATGAGCCTCGTGTCGCCGAAGCGCTCTCCCGAGACGAGCGGTTCGGCAGCGCGGCAGGTGGCGAGCGTCTGGTACGGGGCATCGATCAGGGGGTCGGCGGGGAACTGTTCCTGCGGAGCGGCGGGCTTTGCTGACGGAGAAGCCTGCGGGAGCCGCTCGGCGGGCGCCGCCGCTGCGGGCTGCCGGGGGGAGGCCGCAGCCTGCTCCTGGGGCTTTTGCGGGGCCGTTGTCGAGCAGCCGGCCAGCAGGAATGCGGCGGCAAGGAGGAAAGAGCGTGTCAGGCTGGCTTTCAAGGCGTCTGCTCCAGGAAAAGGAAACCAACGGACTATTTTAAGCGCGGGAGAATCCGGACAGGCGCCGCGGGAAAGAGGGGCCGCCGGCTCTTTTCCCGCGCTTCGTCAGTGCCTGCGGCCGCGGCTGCTGCGCCGCGCGATCATTCCGGGGGGCAGGTTGCTTCGGGTGTTGCTGTCGCTGTAGCGGGAGTTCTGCTCGAAGTAGTCGGTGCTGCGGGCGGGGCGGGGCTGACCGCTTCTGCGGGAGCGGCCTTTGCCCGGGCGCGAGGAGGCCCCGCGGGGTTTCCCTCCGGCAGGATAGGGCGCCTCGCCCGGCATGTTCTGCGGCAGGAACAGCGCCTGCTGCTCCGGCGCGAAGGGATCCTTCGGCTCATAGCGCCCGATGGAGGCGCTGCGGCCGCGCCGCGCGGGCTTGCGGGGGCGGTAATGAATTGAATTGCCGAAATTGTCCGGGTCGAAATCGGGGCCTGCGGCCTTCTTTCCGGCAGAGGCAGCCGAGCCGCGGGCGGGTTTTCTGCGGCCGCGTCCGGCAGAGGGATCGCGGTCGGAGAAGCCGCGGTCGCCTTCGCCGGCGGCGGGAAGCGCCTCGGCGACAGCCTGGGCTGAGCCGCTGGGCAGGGGCTTGCGGGGCTCTTTCTTCCTGGCCCTGCGGGCCTCGCTCTGGCGGGCGAGCTGCCGGCGGCGGCTCTGCTCAGCCTTTCGGTCGTCTTCGGCCATGTCCTCGGGCTGCGGTCCGTCATAGCCTTCGGGGGTGATGAGCTCGATTTTTTCCTTCAGCAGCTTTTCAATGGCGGCAAGCTGCGGGCGGTCTTCCGGCGAGACGAAGCTCACGGCGTGTCCCTCAACGCCCGCCCGGCCTGTGCGGCCGATGCGGTGGACATAATCTTCGGGGACATCCGGCAGCTCGTAGTTCACCACATGCGGCAGCTGCTCTATGTCAAGGCCGCGGGCGGCGATGTCCGTGGCGACGAGCACGCGCACCTTCTTCGCCTTGAAGTCCGCCAGGGCGCGCGTCCGAGCGTTCTGGCTCTTGTTGCCGTGAATGGCGGCCGCGGAGATGCCGTCGCGGGTAAGCTGCTGGCAGAGACGGTTCGCGGCGTGCTTCATGCGGGTGAACACGAGCACCTGGTCCCATCCGCCGTCGACAATCAGATCGCGCAGCAGCTCGCGCTTGCGGTTTTTGGCGATGCTGTAGGCCTGCTGGCGGATCAGGGCCGATTCCTTGTTCGGGGAGATTTCGACCGATACGGGGTTGGAGAGGAGCGTGTCGGCAAGGCGCCGGATGTCAGGGCTGAAGGTGGCCGAGAAGAGCAGGTTCTGCCGCTTTTCGGGCACGAGCTTCAGGATGCGGCGGATGTCGTGGATGAAGCCCATGTCGAGCATGCGGTCGGCTTCGTCGAGGACAAGATAGCGCACGGCGGAAAGGTCCACGTTGCCCTGGCCCGCATGGTCGAGGAGCCGCCCCGGCGTCGCAATCAGGATGTCGACGCCTCCGGCGAGGGCTGCAGTCTGCGGCTTGATGTTCACTCCGCCGAAGACCAGCGCGGAGCTGACTCTGGTGTAGCGGCAGTACGAGCGGATGTTTTCGTGGATCTGCGCTGCGAGCTCGCGCGTCGGCGCGAGGATGAGCGCCTTCACCTGCTTGGGCTGGACGGGGGCCTTGTCGGCCGAGATTTTCTGGATCAGGGGCAGGCTGTAGGCGGCGGTCTTGCCGGTGCCCGTCTGGGCTGCCGCGAGAATGTCCCGGCCCTGGAGGACGGCGGGGACAGCTTTTTGCTGTATCGGGGTCGGCTGCTCGTAGCCCATGTCGGCTACGGCGCGGTTCAGGGGCTCGATGAGCCCCAGATCTGCAAACGGTTGGTTCACTTGGAGGAAAACCTTAAGGCGCTCCGATGCCAGCCGCGGCTGCGGGCTGGCCCAGGCAGTGGAGTGCTCTGTTAGTTAATCTATCATCAGACGGGCGGTTCCCGGTATATTGAGGAAACCGTGCCGGCCCGATGGCCGGCTGTGGATCCCGGGCGGCCTGGCTGCCCGGTATTGTCTGGCAGTTGCGCTGACGGCATTGATTTTCCGCGCAGCGGCTCTGCATTTTACCTGATTGCCGAAAAGCAGGGAAAAGTCTCCCGGCGCTCGGCTGCGCAAGGAAGCGTGAAAATGACCGAACTCAAAATTGAGGTTCTCCGGACCGGAGAGGGGGAAAAGGCGGAGCCCGGAGACGTGGTCTCCGTGCACTACACCGGCTGGCTCGAGGACGGAACGCAGTTTGACTCAAGCCTGGAGCGCGGGGAGCCCATCGAGTTCCCGCTCGGGGCCGGGATGGTGATTCCGGGCTGGGAGCAGGGGCTCGCCGGCATGAAGGTGGGCGAGAAGCGCAGGCTTCGCATTCCTCCGGAACTTGCCTACGGGGACTCGGGTGCAGGCGGAGTGATTCCGCCCGGGGCCACGCTCGTGTTCGAGGTGGAGCTTGTCGGCGTCCGCAGCGCCGGCGAGCCGCAGCCCGCTGATGACGGCGGACTCGAAATTGAGACGCTTCGCGAGGGCTCGGGGCCAGAGGCGCGGCAGGGGGACGTGGTCTCCGTGCACTACACCGGCTGGCTCGAGGACGGAACGCAGTTTGACTCAAGCCTGGAGCGCGGGGAGCCCATCGAGTTCCCGCTCGGGGCCGGGATGGTGATTCCAGGCTGGGAGCAGGGACTCGCCGGCATGAAGGTGGGCGAGAAGCGCAGGCTTCGCATCCCCCCGCAGCTTGCCTACGGGGACTCGGGTGCAGGCGGAGTGATTCCGCCCGGGGCCACGCTTGTGTTCGAGGTGGAGCTTGTCGGCGTCCGCAGCGCCGGCGAGCCGCAGCCCGCAGATGACGGCGGACTCGAAATTGAGACGCTTCGCGAGGGCTCGGGGCCAGAGGCGCGGCAGGGGGACGTGGTCTCCGTGCACTACACCGGCTGGCTCGAGGACGGAACGCAGTTTGACTCAAGCCTGGAGCGCGGGGAGCCCATCGAGTTCCCGCTCGGGGCCGGGATGGTGATCCCGGGCTGGGAGCGGGGTCTCATCGGCATGAAGGTGGGCGAGAAGCGCAGGCTTCGCATCCCCCCGCAGCTTGCCTACGGGGACTCGGGTGCAGGCGGAGTGATTCCGCCCGGGGCCACGCTCGTGTTTGAGGTGGAGCTCATGGGACTGCAGGCTCAGTCCTGAAAGGGCCCGCAGCCGAATTCCCTCAGCAGGGCTGCCGTTTCGTAGACCGGCAGTCCCATGATGCCGGAGTACGAGCCCTCTATTTTTTCAATGAACACGGCCGCGAGGCCCTGCACGGCGTAGCCTCCGGCTTTGTCGTAGGGCTCGCTGCCCGAGGCGTACGCGAGCATGTCCTCGGGGGTGATTCTGCCGAAAGTGACGCGGGATTCCGACACGAGCCCGCGCAGGTTCGCTTCGTCCGTGCCGGCGAAAACAGCGGTGCGCACGATGTGCGTCTGGCAGGAAAGGCGGCGCAGGAACTGAAGCTCTTCGGCCTTGTCCCGGGGCTTGCCGAGGATGTCCTCGCCCAGCACGACGGTGGTGTCGGCGGCCACGACCGGCCGCCGCGGCAGATTCCGCGACCTGATTTCCCCGAAGGCCTGCAGTGCCTTGGTCCGGGCGGTTCTCAGCACATAGTCGGTGCTGCTCTCGCCGGGAGCGCGTTCTTCGTCGCCTGCAAAGGCGAAGGGGGAGCTGCCGCCCTGAGGCAGGGGCGCGACGGCGTAGCCTAAATTTCTGAGAATCTCGAGACGACGGGGGCTTTTGCTGGCGAGATAAAGGCAGGCGGGCATGTTTCAGGCTCTGTGGTAAGGGTGATTGTTAAGGATGGACCAGGCCCTGTAGAGCTGCTCAAAGAGCACGACCCGCGCGAGCGCATGAGGCAGGGTCATCGAACTCAGGCGGATCAGCATCCGGCAGTCTTTTTTCAGCGCGGCGTCGATTCCGTCGGTGCCTCCGATAATGAAGGCTGGAAACTCGCCTTCCTCCTGCCAGCGCCTGAGCTCCGCGGCGAACTGCATGGTGGTGAGATCCCTGCCGCGCTCGTCAAGTGCGATAAGGATGGAATTCTTTGGGACCGCCCGTCTGATGCGTTCGGCTTCCGCCGCCATCAGCTTCTCCCGGGGCTGGCCCCGCCGGGGTTCTTCCCGGACGGTCCTGAGCTCCACCTTCCAGTCGCGCGGAAAACGCTTGGCGTAGTCCTCGCAGGCCTGCGAGGCCCAGGCCGGGGACCTCAGGTCAACGGCGACGATGCACAGCTTCATGGTGCCTTAGAGCTTCAGCGCCGCTTTTTTGGCGGGCGAGAGCAGGGCGAACTCCGGGTCGATCTTCATGTTGACCTTTTTGCCGCCCCAGATTTCCTCCAGGTTGTAGTACTCGCGGATCTGGGGCTGCATCACGTGGACGATCGCCGCGCCGCAGTCGACGAGCACCCATTCGCCCGTCTCGCGCCCTTCCACTCCCACGATGTCTCCTCCCGCTTTTTTCACTTCCTCCCGGACATTTTCGGCCAGCGCCACGGCATGCCGGCTGGAGGAGCCTGTGGCGATGACCACGCGGGCGAACTGATCGCTTAATTTTTCAGTATTGAACACAACGATGTCCTGTCCCTTCAGGTCCACGAGGGCATCGACGATGGTGCGTTGAAGCTTGCGAATATCCATAGATGTTATCTGCCGGAGGCGTACAGCCTCTGTTGAAAAATATACCGGGCGACTTCCGAAGGAAGCCATTTTTCCAGTTTAGCGGTATTTTCCGCCGTTCTGGGGAGCGAGAGCAGGCGGCGGATCGCCGTCGAGCTCGCCTCGTGCGGCGGCATGTCGAAAAAAGAGATGAAGCCGCAGGGGCTGCGGTTGAGCGCCTCCCGCGGAACGATCCTCGGAGCGGACCAGCGCATCTGGCTTTCGGGCACGGAGGGCTGCGCCTCGCCGCGGTTGAAAACCGCGAGGTCGGCGTAGTCAGTGAGCGTTTCCCAATTCTTCCAGGTCGTGAGATTGGCCCACTGATCCATTCCGATCAGCAGAACGAGCGGCTCGGAGGCCCCGCAGCGGCGGCGCAGCTCCCGCAGGGTGTCCACGGTGTAGGTGGGGCCGTCCCTGAAGACTTCCGTCAGGTTGACCCGCATCCCTTCGCGGCCGGCCAGCGCCAGGGCGAGCATCCTGGCCCGGTCGGAGATGGAAGTGAGGACGCGCTTCTGCCAGGGCCTGGCGGCCAGCACAAAGTCGACGCGGCCGAGCCGCAGGGACTCCAGCGCCTGCTGCGCCAGGGCCAGGTGCCCGTTGTGGACGGGGTCAAACGTCCCTCCCAGCAGCCCCGTGCCCCGGCGGGGGAGCAGCGGGCCGCTCATGGGTTGGTCACTTGGCTGGAGAAGATCCGGGCGGCCTTTCCATTGGAGGCCTGGATGCCCGTCCAGTTGATCTGAATACGGGTGTTGCTGTACTCCTCGATCGTCTTGTACTGCGACCAGAAATACCAGCCGTCATCGGAGGAATACGTCGGGCTGCCAAGCCTGGCCAGAGCATCGCTCAGCTTCATTCCCGGCACGATCCCGCCGATCGAGGCCGCTTCGAACTCGCGGGGCAGCGCGTAGCACTTCCCGGGCTTGCCTGAGGCTTCGGACTGGGCAGCCATCTGAACTTCGGTCACGGCCGCCGAATCCGAGGCGATGATCCAGACCGCGTGCCTGCCGTTTTTAAGGCAGGTCCAGTCTCGAGTGAAATCGCCTTTGCCTTCGCGAGCGAGCGGGGCGCCGAGACGCCTGGAGAGCTCGCGGATGGGCGTTTTCTCCAACTCCACCTTAAGCGTGCCGAAGCTCATGCCGGGAGCCGTCGCCTTGCCCTTCACGGGCTGCCCGGACAACAGGCTTTCCGGGTAGGCGAAAGGCTCAGCGATCGCCACAGCCGAAGCCGAGGAGGAAAACGCGGCAAGCAGCGGAACGCACGAGGAGAGGATAAAAGATTTTGTTTTCATGACAGGCACATCAGTGCTGCAAAGGAAAATTCTTTACGGCTCCTACCTTATCAAGAATCCCGGAGAGGAGGGAGCCTCTCCGGTTGGAACTATCACTTAAGGGCGCGCCAGCCGATGTCGGAACGGCACTGCATGCCGTTCCAGCGGGTCTGGGCCACGGCCTCGTAGGCTTTGTCCCGCGCTTTGCGCAGGGTGTCGCCCAGGCCGACGACGCACAGCACCCGGCCGCCGTTCACCACCATCTGATGCTTGTCGTTCCAGGCCGTGCCGGCATGGAAGACGAGGTGGTCGGAATCCACCCGGGGCAGCGACTCGATGACATCGCCCTTCCTCGGGTGCTCAGGGTAGCCCGCCGCGGCGCAGACTACGCCCAGAGCGCTTCTGGCGTCCCAGTCGATCCGGGCCTGGTCGAGCCGGCCGCCGATGGCGGCTTCAAAGACGAGCGACAGGTCGCTGCGGATGCGGCTCATGATGGGCTGCGTCTCGGGATCCCCCATGCGGCAGTTGAACTCAAGCACGCGGACGCTGGGGGTTCCGTCGGCTTTCCGGCCGATCATGAGGCCGGCGTAAAGGAATCCGGTGAAGGGGTGGCCTTCGGAGGCCATGCCCGCGACGGTCGGGAGAATGACCTCGCGCATGACGATGTCGTGGATCTCCGGGGTGACGACGGGTGCGGGGGAATAAGCTCCCATGCCTCCCGTGTTGGGGCCCTGGTCGTGGTCGAGCAGGCGCTTGTGGTCCTGAGAAGTCGCCATCGGCAGGACATGCTGCCCATCGCTGGCCACGATGAAGGAGGCCTCTTCGCCCTCGAGGAAGTCCTCAATGACTACGCGCGAGCCCGCGGCCCCGAATTTATTGCCGGAGAGCATGTCCCTGACGGCATGCAGGGCCTCCTCGACGGTGGCTGCGACGACGACGCCCTTGCCGGCCGCCAGCCCGTCGGCCTTGACGACGATGGGGGCGCCGTGGCGGCGGATGTAGCTCTCCGCGGCCTGCAGGTCGGTGAAAGTTTCGTAGGCCGCGGTGGGAATGCCGTGGCGTTTCATGAAGGCCTTGGCGAAATCCTTCGAAGACTCGAGCTGCGCGGCCGCCTTCGTGGGCCCGAAGATCTGCAGGCCCTTTGAACGGAACAGGTCGACGATGCCGGCCGCAAGAGGGGCCTCGGGGCCGACCACGGTGTAGTCGACGCCGTTGTCGCGAGCGAAGGCCGCCAGGGCCTCGAGATCCGTCGCCTTGACCGCGACATTGGTCAGCAGCGGGTCTGCGTCGGTTCCGGCGTTGCCCGGAGCGACATAAACGGTCTGAACCCGATCGCTTTGTGCGATGCGCCAGGCGAGGGCGTGCTCTCTTCCGCCGCTGCCGACAACCAGAACTTTCATTTCAGCCTCCCAGTGTCAGGGATTTGTCATAAAAAAAAGCGGATTCGTTGAGGAAATCCGCTCTTCGGTCTTCCCGAGGCCCGGCGCTGCAGCGGCGCCGGAGCTTCTCGGATCAGGCTTCTTCTTCGGGAAGATCGAGTGTGGCGGAGCAGTAGACCTTGCTCACGTCATCGTTGTCTTCCAGCTCGTCGATGAGCCGCTGCATTTTGACCGCATCCTCGCCGGACAGAACGGTCTCGTTGACCGGCTTCATGGTGATCTCTGCATACTCAGGGGTAAAGCCCGCGCCTTCCAGGGCTTTCTGCACCGCTTCGAATTCCTGGATCGTCGGAGGAGTGATGACTTCGAGGGTCCCGTCTTCGTTGGCCACCACGTCTTCCGCGCCGGCTTCGAGGGCTACTTCCATCACCTTGTCCTCATCGGAGCCGGAGGGCAGGACGATGAGTCCGCAGTGCTTGAACATGAAGGCGACGGAGCCCTCCGTTCCCAGCGAGCCCCCGTTGGAGGTGAGGATGTGGCGGACATCAGACACCGTCCGGACGCGGTTGTCCGTGGTGCAGTCGATGATGAGAGCGGCGCCGGCGGCACCGTACCCCTCGTAGCGGACCTCCTCGTAGTTCACTCCCTCGAGTTGTCCGGTGCCCTTGAGGATGGCGTTCTTGATGGTGTCCTTCGGCACGTTAGCGGCCTTCGCCTTCTGCAGAGCCAGGCGCAGGCGCGGGTTCATGTCGGGGTCTCCGCCTCCGCCGACGCGGGCGGCGATGATGATCTCGCGGACGACCTTCGTCCAGATGTTTGAGCGCTTGGCGTCCTGACGGCCCTTGCGATGCTGTATGTTGGCCCACTTGGAATGACCGGACATGATTCTACCTGTATAAAACGATGGACTGAGGCGGGAAAGCCGCCCCAGCTCATAAAGGAAAAAATAAACAAGTGCCGGTATTTTAGCCACTAAAAGCCCGCGGCGTATTAAATCTTTGGAACTTCTCATTCCCCTTATGGGGGAGGGGGAGAAATTCTCCCCTGGCCTCTGTTTTGCGGCGGCAGCCCCGGAATACTTTCAAATATCTTGATCTGAGTATGCCTTGACTGCTGAACAGACGACTACTAAAGTAGTAACCTTCTATTGCTTAAGTGACATTTGTGCGCGATTCCTTGCCTGCCGGCGCAGAAATTCGCCTGGGGCTGATGGCCCGGCTTATGCCCGGTCGGCAGGCGGAAGCGTTTTTTTCAGACAAGGATTTTCATATGGGAGCGGACGATAGCCAGAAAACCATTCTGATCGTGGATGAAAACCCGATATACCGCCTTGCCCTTGCTGATCTCCTTCAAAAACAGGGGCTTGCTCCGAAAGTCTACAGCACCGGCTCGGTGGAGGAAGCGCGTCAGGAAGTCTCTGCGCGGAGGCTGAAGCTCGTGATTCTGGATCTGTCGCTGCCGGATCACGCCGCACTCGACCTGCTGCAGTTCGTCAAGGAGCAGCAGCCTGCCTGCAGGGGCATCATGCTGCTGCAGGGACGCTTCAACGATGAGCTGATGGCGGCCATCCGGATGGAGGCGGACGGTTTTCTGACAAAGAACCATACCCCGGAGGAGATGGTCACCCTGGTGCGCAGGGTCCTTCAGGGCCAGATGGTGATCAGCGACAGCCTCACCAATATCCTCGCTCTCACCCTGCGCAACGGCGGGACCGAAAACGAGGAGAAAAATACAGACAGCCTCACCTCGCGCGAGCAGGAGGTGCTCGGCTACATTGCCAGCGGACTGAGCAACAAGGCCATTGCCGCCCGGCTGTCCATTACGGACGGAACGGTGAAGGTGCATGTAAAGCACATGCTCAAGAAGCTGGGGTTCCGCTCGCGCGTCGAGGCCGCCGTCTGGGCGAGCGAGCGCGGGTTCAGAAGCCCCGGGGCGGGAGTGCCGGATCCCGGAAGAAAGTTTTGATCCATGGATTTTTAGCCTAACGGAAAACTGAGATGACGACCAAACAGTATGATTTCGCATACGGCCGCGGCCGGATGAAGTTCGACCTTGACGAGGATCTTGTCCTGCAGGAGATCCGCACCGAGGACTACCCGGTGATGCAGGACGTGAAGGCCGGGGTGCTTGAGGCGATCAGGCACCCGATCGGCTGCCCTTCTCTTGACGACATTGTGAAGCCGGGGCAGACCGTTGCCTTTATCTGCAACGATCCCACGCGCGTGGCCAACTCCTTTGACTTCATGCCGGTGCTCGTCAACGAGATGAACCGGCTGGGCGTGCCCGACGAGAATATGAAGATTGTGTTCTCGCTTGGCACGCACCGCCTGATGACTCATGAAGAGATGGTCCAGGCGGTCGGCGAGGACGTGGCCTCCCGGCTGAGAATGTACAACTCGGACTGCAGGGCTGACGAGGACTTCCGCTATTTCGGCCAGACTTCGCGCGGTACGCCCGTTCTCATCAACAAGCACCTGTGCGACGTCGACCACGTCATTTTGACAGGCACCATCGTCCATCATTATTTCTCGGGCTACGGCGGCGGCAGGAAGGCTATTCTTCCGGGATGCGCCGCGATGGAGACGGTCCGAAAAAACCACAGCTTCATGCTTGACCCGAACGCGGGCCTGGGACGCACGACGGGCAATCCGGTCTACGAGGACCAGATGGAAGGCGTGGCGCGTTTTGCGAAGGGCCGCTCGCTGTTCCTCTTTAATGCGATCCTCAATGCGAAGCACCAGTTCCTGAAGATGTTCGCCGGCGATTACATCGCGGCCCACAAGGAGGCCTGCCGTTTTGTCGACGAGGTGTACGGCGCCCCGATCAAACGGGAGGCCGATCTGGTCATCGCCTCCTGCGGCGGCTATCCGAAGGACATCAATGTCTACCAGATGCAGAAAACCATGGACAACGCCGCCCTGGCCGTGCGGCAGGGCGGTGTGGTGGTTCTGCTGGCTGACTGCGAGGAAGGCAGCGGCTCGGCCAAGCTCGAGGAAACCTTCAGGAGGCTGAAGACTCCGCAGGCGATTGAGGCCGAGCTGCGCGAGAATTTCGTCATCGGCGCGAACAAGGCCTTTGCCATCACGCGCCCCATGAAGAAAGCGAAATTCATTCTGGTGACTCGGCTGGATCGCCAGATGGCGAAGGACATGCTTTTCACCGCGGCCGTGAGCTCGGTGCCTGAGGCGCTCGAGTGCGCGAAGCAGTATGTGGGTGAAAGGCCAAGCATCATCCTGATGCCGGAAGGCTCCCTGACGGTTCCCCGCCTCGTGAAGTAGGCTCGTCCCTGTTTTTTTGTGAAGGACACAGCCCGGGAGCCGGGGCTCCCGGCAGAAGCAGCGGGAGAAGATCCCGCTGCTTTTGCTTCATGGGGTTCGGGCCGCGGGCGCAGGCGGTCTCGCGGCCCCGCGGCGTTTGTTTTAAAGTGGACACGGCCCCTGAAGCCCGGGCGTCTGAAGCAGCCCTGCGGCACAGGTTCGCCCGGCCGGCAAGGAGAGACCTCTTTGAACACCATTTGTTTTGACTACGACAGGCGCAGCCGCGTCGGCCTTCCTGAGGCTGTTTTCTGTGAGGGCAAGGATGACGCGAGCCTCATGATCCTTTTGAAGCGCTTCGTCCGAGGCAGCGGGCACCCCGTTCTTTTTACTCGTCTGGCCCCCGAACGGTTCGAAGCCGCTCCTTTGGAGGTCAGGCGCCTTTACGATTACGATTCTCTCTCGCGCACGGCCTATGGCGACTCGCTGCGGCCTGAAGGCGTGGTGCGCGGCGCAGTGGCCGTTGTGACTGCCGGGACCTCGGACGCCGCTGTGGCGCATGAGGCGGGCCGAACGCTTGAATACTTGGGAATCGAGCACCGGTATTTCGAGGACTGCGGCGTGGCCGGGCTGTGGCGGCTGCAGGAGCGGCTCGAGGAAATAAATGCCTGCTCGGTCGTCATCTGCTGCGCCGGGCTGGACGCCGCCCTGGCCTCCGTGCTCGGCGGGCTCACCTCGCGGCCGCTTCTGTGCGTGCCGACTTCCGTGGGTTACGGAGCGGCCCGGGCCGGGGAGACCGCGCTTTCGGCGATGCTCTGCTCCTGCGCTCCGGGGCTGTCCACTTTCAATATCGACAATGGTTACGGCGCGGCCTGCGCGGCGGCGCGGATACTGAATCTGGGGGCTTCATGACAATTTCCTCAAAAGGCTCAGAGCTGATGGAGCGGCTGCGCGTCGTCCTGCAGCGCGTTGCCCCAGAGCGCCGGTTCGCCCTTGCGTACTCCGGCGGCCTTGACAGCCGGTTTCTTTCGCATGCATCCCGGCTTCTGGGCTTTGCTCCCCTTTTGATCCACGTGACGGGCGTTCACGTCGGAGGCGATGAGAATCTTGCACTTTCGTGGGCCCGCCGCCAGGGCTTCAGGCTTAAGCTCATAGAGCTTGACCCCCTGGATGTCGAAGAGGTGGCCCGGGGCACGCGTGAGCGCTGCTACGGATGCAAGAAGGCCACTTTTGCCGCTATCCGGCAGGAGGCGGAAGGCCTGCCCGTATGCGACGGAACGAACCACTCGGACGTGAGCCCCGGGGTGTGGAGGCCGGGAATTCGCGCATTGAAGGAGCTCGGCATCGAGTCGCCCCTGCAGGAGGCGAGGCTCGGCAAGCCGGAGATCCACTTCCTCGCGGCTGAAACCGGCATGGAGCGTCCGGATCAGCTCCCGGAGCCGTGCCTTCTCACGCGGCTGCCCTACGGGCGCGCCCCGACGGTCGGGACGCTGCTGAAGCTGAAGCGGGCGGAGCAGGCCGTCAGAGAAGCCCTCCGGCGGGCAGGCGCACCGCGGCTGCCCTTCCGGCTGCGGCTGGTGGCTCCGGGCCGGGCGGAGCTCCATTTTTCAAGAGCCTTTGCCAAAGAGCTCACTCCGGCTCTGATGGAATCTGCCCGTCAGGCTGCGGCCTCCACCGCTCCGGAGGAATTCTCAGGTCTCGCCTGCAGGGTTCTTGATACGCTTTCAGGCTACTACGACCGTCAGAGTCAGGGCTGAAGCAGGATACCGCTCAGCCCTTTCTTTCTCTGCTCACGAGCGCCCTCACTTCAGCGGCGCTCAGGCCGCTTTCCCTCACCAGCCGCTCTATGTCGTCGAATTCGGGCTTGGATTTCTCCGTGCCCCAGCCTCGGGCGGTCTTGACCCGCACGGGGCCAAGCGCTGTGTCCACGGTTTCAATGCTTCTGTCCAGGACGGCTCGCCGGAGGATTCTGCTGCGGACCCCGAGTGTGCTCGTATGCTTGAAAAAGGCCTGTCTAATCCGGGCGGCCTCAGGGGGAGCGCAGAGGGCGCAGAGCATGGAGCCGGGACGGCCTTTTTTCATGGCGAGGGGGATGACCCATGCGTCGAGGGCTCCGTCGTCAATCAGCAGTTCCCTGGCGAGTGCGATGTCCTCCGCGGTCATGTCGTCGATGTTGGCCGACAGTTCGCAGACCGAATCGCAGGGGCCGGCCTCGGAGTCCCCGTCGGGGGCAGTCCCCCAAAGTGCCCTGAGGCAGTTGGGCTGGGAAAATTCCCTTGAGCCGAGGCCGCAGCCCTCCTTGAGCAGCGTCATTTCCGGCATCGGTCCGAACGCATTCGAGAAGTGCGAAATCAGAGCTGCGCCGGTGGGCGTGCAGAGTTCGCCGGGAAAGTCGCTTCCATAAGACGGGACGCCGTGAAGAAGGCGGGCTGTGGCCGGGGCCGGAACCGGAAGGAAGCCGTGTGCGGTGTAGGTGAGGCCGCTGCCGACGCAGACCGGCGAGCAGACGACTCTGCCGGGATTCAGACGCTCCATGAGCAGGCACACTGAGACGACGTCGCAGACGGCGTCGGCGGTTCCGACTTCATGGAAATGGACTTCGCCTGGCGTGCATCCGTGAGCCTGCGCCTCGGCCTCGGCAATCCGGCTGTATATCGAACAGGCGTTCGCTCTGACCTTGCCGGATACGGGCAGAGAGCGGATGAAGCCGAGAATTTCATCGAGCCGCGCGTGGGAGTGGCCGTGCACGGTGCCGTGGCTGCGGGGATGGGCGTCTTCTTCCCGGTCGTCGATTTCTATTCTCGCCCTCCAGCCTGCCATGCCGCGGGAGGAGCCCCGTTCAAGCGAAGCGCAGACGCGGGGAATTCCGAGTGAGTTGATGTCGCGGGCAAAGCCGGCAGGATCGGGCAGCAGAGAGGCCAGGGCGGCGGTCAGCATGTCTCCCGAGGCGCCCATGGCGCACTGCAGGTAAAGGACATTCATGGTCAAGGTCGTGCCAGGGAAAGGAATGTTTTTGGTGGCTTCATAATAAACAAGCGGGACTCTTTCCGTGAAGAGTCCCGCTGTTGGCCTGAATTCACTCAGTAATGTGATTTATTGAGGAATAGCCGGCAGGTCAGATCCATCCATAGAGCCAGCCGAGCAGCGTACCCACGAGAGTGGCGGTGATCACGCCGATCAGGCCCGGGATGATGAACGAGTGGTTGATCACGAACTTGCCGATGTGGCAGGTGCCGGAACGGTCGAACTGCAGGGCGGCCAGATCAGACGGATAGGTCGGCAGGATGTAGTAGCCGTAGCAGGCCGAGATCATGGACACCGCAATGCCGGTGGGCACGCCCACCTGCAGCGCGACCGGGAGGATGATGGCCACGGCCGCGGCCTGCGAGTTCACAAACTTGGAAACCACCAGCAGCACAACTGCATAGAGCCAGGGGTAGGTCTGGACGGCACCGGTGAGCGAAGCCTTCAGGGCAGGCAGGTGAGCCTGGAAGAGGGTATCGGACATCCACGCAACACCGTACACGGCGGCGATGGCGATGGCGCCGGCGCGGAACACGGAGCTCTTGCCGACGTCAGCAGCGCGGGTGTTGCAGAAGATCACCATAAGGGCGCCAGCGACCAGCATCATCATCTGGATGATGAGGGTCATCGACATTGCCTTTCCGCCAAAGACGGGGCGAAGGCTCTTGTCGGCGCCGAAGATGGCCACGATCGCAACGCATCCGAGGAAGATCCACAGAGCGGCCCACTGGGACTTGGCAAACTTTTTGCCAATCAGGGTCACGGAATCACCGTAGACGTATTTCTTCTGCTCCGGATCGGAAATCAGCTTCTGGAATTCCGGATCCTTGTCCAGGTCCTTGCCGCGGAACACCGAGTACGTGGCCTCGGCGAACACGCCGATGGCGCCGGCAGGGATCGTCACGGAGAGGATCTTCATCATGTCGACGGAGCTTCCATCAGGCAGGACATGGCCGTCCAAAATAGCAACGGCGGAGACGAGCGCCACGGAAGCCGGCGAGCAGATGATGCCCATCTGAGCGGCAATCGTAGAGGCTGCCATCGGGCGCTCCGGACGGATGCCGGTCTTGATGGCGACGTCGTAAATAATCGGCAGGAGAGTGTAGACCGTGTGGCCCGTGCCGCAGAGGATCGTGAGGATCCAGGCGCAGTACGGGGCGATGTACACCACCAGGCGAGGATGAGAGCGAAGAGCCTTTTCAGCAACCTGCAGCAGGCAGTCAAGGCCGCCTGAAGCCTGCAGCGTGGCCGAGCCCATGATCACGGCCAGAATGGTCAGAATCACGGAGACCGGCGGAGTGCCGGGTTTCACATGGAAGACGAAGACCAGAATCAGCAGGCCGATACCTGAGACCAGGCCCAGAGCCATACCGCCCTTGCGAGCGCCATAAAACAATGCGGCGAGAATGACGCACAGCTCTATCCAGAATACTGTTGGAATCATTTTTTTCTCTTCTCCGAGGTGAATCAGACTGAACAAAGTTTCTCATAAAGTGGTAGCGAGCGATAAGAAAAAATGACTAAGCCTTGACATAAAACGGATGATTAAGAAATATTCAGTTACTTTTTATGACTCAGAACTAAAAAACTAATATAAATTACCTAGTTCAGATTTTTAAGTACGGACATAAATGTGTTAGAGCAACGCGATAATGTCACGGAAAACTACGGGACTATGTCATGGTCCGGCAACGCGACTCTGTCATAAGCCGGCAATCTGCATGACAGCCCCCGGCAAAGCGATTTTGTCACACAATCACTTCAGAGAGCCTGTTTTTTAGGAGTCGCACATGAAAAACTCGCTTCCTGAAAGAGCCCCGAAGTCCCAGACCGGCACAGAGGAGATTTTCGAACAGGTCGCCTACGGCCTGCTCTCGGTGCCGGAGGCAGCCAAAGCGATGAAGCTGAGCATTCGCCAGTTCTATCGCAGGCTGGCCGCCTGGAAAAGGGGCGAAGCCGCAGATCCGCCCCATGGCAACAAAGGGCGGCCCCCGAGCAACCGCCTGCCAGACGATATTCGTTTAAAAATCATAGAACTGGCAGTTACAAAATATCAGGATTTCCCTCCGACGCTCCTGACTCAGTACCTTGTGAAAAACGAAGGGATCAAAGTGTCGAAGGAAACTGTTCGAAAGATTCTGAGAGAACTCAGCCCTCAGGCCTCAGAGCAGGGGCTCAGAAGAGCCGGTCATTTTCTGAGGCGCAGAAGGTCAAGGTTCGGCGAGCTGGTTCAGATCGACGGCAGCCCGCACAGATGGTTCGGCCCCGGTCAGAAAGAGTGCTCATTAATCGCGTTCATTGACGATGCGACCGGCAGAATCGCCGCTGCCGGGTTCTTTCCCTCGGAGACCGCGGCGGGCTATATGACCGTGCTGCTCCAATACATCAGGGCGCACGGAATCCCCCTTGCGCTATACAGCGATCGGCACGGCACTTTCCGCGCGTTGGCTCAGGGCCGGTCCAAAAATGTAGAGGGCACACAGTTTCAGAGAGTCTGCGACAAGCTTCAGATCGAGCAGATATTCGCTCAGAGCCCGCAGGCAAAAGGCCGGATAGAACGCCTGTTCAAGACGCTGCAGGGGCGCTGGCCGCATGAGTTCAGGGTCATGGGAATCGAAGACATGGCCACCGCCAATCAGCGCATGGACGAACTGATCAGGGATTTCAATCAGCGGTTTGGAATCGACCCAAGAGAACCCCTGAGCGCAAACTGTGCGGTGGCTGAAGAAAGTATGCCCGAGATTGAACGCATATGCGCCTGGTGGCACGAACGCGTTCTGAGCAAATCTCTGAGCGTCTCCTTCGGGGGGTCGATCCTGCAGCTCAAGAATGCGAGCGCTCGGAAGTTTGAGCTGATGGGCAAGAAAGTCAGCGTCATCGAGTACCCGGATGGCCGTGCGCCGGAAATGGTCTACCGGGATGCACGGGGCAAAGAACATCTGCTCTGCTTTGAAGCCCGGAAAAGAAAAACGCTCGAGCGCACGGAATACCTTGAGTCATCGAAGACCATAGACGCATGCCTGGATCGAATCATTGAGAAGGAAGATTTGCGACCCAACGGCTTCGTCATGAAGCTGGAATGCGAAATGGCTGAAGCGAAGCAACGGCAGGCCCAGAGAAAAGAGCGTGACCAAAAGGCCCGTGAACTCGAAGAAAAGCTGAAGCAGCGGAAAAACAGATCTGGCAAATAATGAAATCAACACAGGCTCTCAGAAGATCTTTTTTCCCAACCTGCCCACAGCCCGCACGGGCTTCAGCCCATTTGAGGCGAGCGCCCGACAGAGCGTGGGCAGGGTGTTCTCCATGAAGACGATAAAGGGCCCCAGGGGGCTCTCAATTTCTGTCTTTGGCGGAGAATTTTTGGTGTCATAATCGCTTTGCTAGGGTGTGACATAGTCCCGTTGTGCTGGCATGTGACATTTTCCCTTTGCTCTAACAAAGTACGGACATAAATGCCCTATATACAGGCTTGCCCGGGCGTTTTCACCGCATTGAGATGCTTGGGCAGCCGCGGCGGGGGCTGCAGCAGGAGTTCTTCCTGCACTCTCCCGCCTGCGGGCGGATGTTCATCCGGAGTACAGACGTTGGGCCTAGTTTTACCGGTATACCACCTAATGTGTACAGCACTACCCTACCTTGTTCCTTGTCAGTGCTTGAGCTCAGGGACTTCCGCCCGCAAAGCTCTTTCAGCATAAAGAGGGTTGTCCCGTACGCTCGTCATTTTGACGGCCAGAACCGACGCGGCCGGGGTTTCTGGCTCGGGCGCTGAGCAGGAGGCCTTTTTTCAACGGCATGGCCAGTGTTCCGGTCTCCTTTGTGTCCCAAAAATCGATACCACTTCAGCTTCCACGGTCGCTGTGCAGCATGGCCCCGGGGGCAAACTTGCGGAAAGACAGGATCTGCAAAGTGGAGACCGCCAGCGCGTTGTCTTGGGTTCTCGAGAATACCCAGGCAACAATGGACCGATCAAACAGGTCCTGGACTAGAGAAAGGTATCCCCAGTGCCATTCGTCGTTTTCAAAGTACGGGATGTACGTGACGTCCGTGACCAGGCGAAACATGGGCTTGTCCGCATGAAATTCACGATCGAGCTTATTGACCGGAAGCTTCTGCTGAGTTGCTTTTCCTGCCTGCGGCTTAGCCTTGCGGGTTCGGCGGATGAGAGCTCCCTGATGGTTGCGGCTCATGATTCGCTGCAGGGTGGTTTCGCACACCTCTGTCCCGTAGAGGCGCTTGAGCAGCGCCCCATGCGGCGGCCGATCGTGAAGAAATACTTGTTTTGAATCTCGGTGATTTTCTTTACCAGATCCGCATCCTTTTTCTCCTTTTCAGTCGATTCCTGAGAGGCGTAAAAAGAGCTTCTGGGCAATTTCAGGATTCGACAAACTCGAAGGATTTCAACGCCTTTCTGGTGAGCTGCAGCTGCCGCTTCAATTCTTTTTTTTTAAATTCGTCCCTGCAGCCTTCAATGGCGGTCTCCAGCAGGGCTTCCGCACAGATCAGGCGAGCCTTGGCGTCCTTGACTTCTTCGAAAAGCGCTTTGCGTTCCGCGGCGGTCAGCGGGCGGTCGGCTGGAATATCCGACAGTTTCTCGATGGCCATTTTGAATTCCCCAAGTGAGTCTGCTGGCTTCTCATCCCAGAAACGAATGCGTTTCGGGCGCAGCTGCTCAGGAAGTTTAGCAAGGTCCTTTTGGATGGCTGCATAAAGACCGGAGGGCCTGATGCCGTGGAGCCTGGCCACGTCGCTGTAGCCAATCGGATAGTGATCCAGCCAATAGTGAACAGCTTTATGAAGCAGCTCCCTGCGGGTGTTAATGAGATGGTCAGCCCCCTACAGCGGGGCCTTACTCGCGGTGACCATCTATCATGAAAACTGTAGCTGAAAACAAAAAGAGCGCCCTTGCTTCTCAGAACACAACCCCGCCCGGGGTTATAACTGAGGTATCCAAAACCAAGGAGCGCTCCGCCATGAATTCTACCCTCTCAAACAATCCCGCTGTTGTCATCGGCATCGACCTTGCCAAAACTCACGGTGATGTTGTTGGTTTTGACAAAGATCGGAAGATAGCCCTGAAGCTGCCCCGCATTTCGAAGGAAAAGCTGCTGGAAAGGCTTGCGAACATGCCCCGGGCCTCCGTTCTGATGGAGGCCTGCGGCGGAAGCCACTGCTTCGTCCGCAAGGTGAAAGCGCTGGGGCACGACGGACGCCTCCTGAACCCCGGGGATGTGAAGCGCATACGGTGCGGGCATCAGAAGAACAACATGCTTGATGCCGCCTACATCGCCTGGGCCTGGTACATTCCAGGCATCAGCTATGTGGTCCCGAAAACCCAGGCGCAGCAGGATCTCCAGTCCCTGCAGCGCATCTATCAGGGCTACATGAAGACCCGCATAGAATTCGGAAACAGAATTCACGCCCTGCTGCTCGAATATGGTTTAAGCAGTCCTCAAACAAGCCGGTTCATAGCCGAACAGCTGCCGGAGTTCATAGAGACGCATACGAAGGATCTGACGCCTTTGGCAGGGGAAGCCCTCCTGATGCTACGGGACTCCTGGCTCGAGGCCTCTGAATGGGAGAAAAAGGCCGGACAGAAATATGACGAACTCGTGCGTGCAAACGAGGCCTCGAAGCGTCTGATGACAATTCCGGGCATTGGCCCCAAATGCGCCGGCGCTCTCCTCACGCACTGCGGGGAAGCCTCCCGCTTCCGCGACAGCCGGCAGTTTGCGGCGTCTCTCGGCCTTGTGCCCCGCCAGAACTCGACCGGAGACAGGGACACCCTGGGCCACATTACGAAGAGAGGGCCGAAACACCCCAGATCCATGTTAGTTCAGGGGGCCGCGGCTTTGATGATCATGGCTGACAGGCTCGAGGGAGCTCTTGGCGAATGGGTCCGGAAGATCAAGGCGTCCGGAAAGAAATACGGCGTCAAGGTCTGCGCCATCGCGGCAAAGCTCGCCCGCATCGCCTGGAGAATACTCTGTGAGAAAGGCTGGAATACAGGCCTCAGCCTATCAAAGCCGGCAGATCGAGGGCTGCGGCTTAAGTCGGAGAGCAGCTAAGAATATTTTCTCAGGACCACGAAGGCCAATGTTGTAGTGACGATCCGGCTCAAGGCGTCGGGAAAACGCAGGAAAATGCAATAGTTCAAGTCTATGAAACTGCGTTTTTTATAGTGCGCTCCCGCCGCACCCGAATATCACTAGGCGGCGAGGAATGTCGTGAATTGAAATAAAGTACCCACCAAATTATTCAGAACCAAGAGACCACCCCTCCCAATTTTTTTTATGAGAGGGTTCCGTTGTGGATCGCAATTCGTTAAAACATCAGAGCAGAAAGTCACATTATGAAAGGTCCGACTTCATGCTCTCAAAATCAATTCAGCAAAGCATTCTGGCTCTGCATGAGCAAGGGCAGAGCATCAGGTACATCCATCGCACGCTGCGCGTGTCCCGCAAGGCCATCAGGCGGTACATCAAGGGCGTTGTTCCACTGAAAGTCGGCCGGCGTCCCGGCCCCAGCCTTGCCTTCCTCCAGGCCCATACTGAAGATGCCCAGGCACTTTTTCTCAGGGCAGAATGCAGCGGCCCGGTGACCATCCGGCTGATCCAGGAAAAATATGGAGTGGAAGTGCGGCAGGACGTCTTCAACCGCTTCATCAGAGGCTTCCGGCATCAGGTCAAGCTTCAGAACATGCCTTCGCCCGACAGGTTTGAGCCCCAGCCAGGCGACCAGATGCAGATTGATTTTGGCGAAAAAGACGTTGAAATTGCAGGCCAGATGACGCATGTGCATGTTTTTGTCGCCATTTTGGGCTATTCGAGGCGCATTTTCGCCATGGCGTTTGAAAGAGAGACCCAGGAGGCCTGGCTGCAGGGCATAGAGCAGGCGTTTATTTATTTTCAAGGAGTTCCTAGGCAGGTGATCAGCGACAACGCAGCCTCGCTGGTGGCTTTCCACCAACGCCGGGGTGAGGTTCGCTTCACTGACCGGTACCAGTTTCTGGCAGACCAGTACGATTTCACCCCTGTCGCCACTGCCGTCCGCAAGCCCCGGTCCAAAGGCAAGGTTGAGCGCAGCGTCGGATACGTCAAGCACAATGCACTGGTGGGGGTGCGCTATAAATCTTTTGAACAGCTGAACATGAACCTGCGGGCCTGGTGCGGCCAGACGGCCGACCGGCGTGTGCTGGCCAGTTTCCAGCACACGCCCCTGGAGCGCTGGCCCGAAGAAAAGAAAGCGCTGAGGCCGCTGCCGTGCGGTCCTCAGTATTCAGCGATCTGGGTGACGAGAAAGGCAGACAAATGCGGTTTCATCCATTTGGAAAACCGCTGCTATCGACTCCCCGATGCCTGTCGGCTGCAAGAGGTCCGACTCCATGTAAGCTCACAAAACCTCGAGGTGTACTGTGGACAGAAACGGATCATCTGCCTGGATAAAACCGCAGATGCATATTCGCCTCGCCAGCAGCCGTTGTCAACCCCGAGGAACGCTGCAAAAGCCTTTGAGGAAGAAAAAAAAATCCTTCAGAAAGATCCCGTTTATCAGGCGTATCAGGCAGCTGGTGCGGGCATGCCGGGAAACTCTGCGCAATACAACCTGCTTTTTGTTGGGGCTGAACCCGAAGGAGTTCGGCCATGAGGGAAACAGACAAAGAGCTTAAGGCCTGTGCGGCCCGCTTGAAGCTGACGTTCATTCGGGACAATCTTGAAGACCTGCTCAAGAGCGCCACTGAAAACAAAATGACGGTCAGGGAGGCCCTTGCGTTTCTGTTCGGAGAGGAAATCAGGCGGCGCAATGCCAACCGTTGCTCGCTCTGGATGAGCGGCGCTCATTTTCCGGTCATTAAGGAACTGAGGGATTTTGATCTGACATTTCAGCCGTCCATCGACCCTGGCCTTTTTCGTGAAATGTGCAGCCTGGAATGGGTCGGCAACGGGGAAAATGTCGTCCTGGTCGGGCCTCCGGGAGTGGGGAAGACGCATCTGGCCATCGGTCTGGGAGTCAGCGCCGTTCGCGCCGGCATGACGGTTCGTTTCTTCAGTGCCAAGGATTTAATTGAAGTTCTTTCAAAGGCCTACAGCGAAGGCGTTTTTGAAAACAAACTCAAGGAAATCAACAAGTCCAGGCTGCTGATCATCGATGAACTCGGCTATACGCCGCTGTCGCCGGTGCAGACGCAGCTGCTGTACCACCTGGTGGCTCTGAGATACGAAAAGAAGAGCGTCATTGTGACCAGCAACCGGCCAGCCGGCCAGTGGGAGCTGTTCATGGGGGACAAAGCGGCCTCAAACGCAATCCTGGATCGGCTGCTCCATCACTGCACCGCCATCGCAATTAAAGGCGAGAGCTACAGGATCCATGAAGGCAGGATGCGGAAATTTAAGAAAACTAAAGCAAAGGAGGTGGGGGCAGAAAACACTCAAACCAGCTGATCATCGTACGTCGGGGTGGTCCCCAAGTTTTCACTTTTTTGGGGGGTGCTTAGTTTTCAATATTGACAGCGAGGAAGAGAAAACCTTCCTCATGACGACCGCGGACGTATTGCTGTGAAGCCTCCTCATCACACGAAGAGCTGGCGCTACAAGTGCATCGGCAGGAATGGTTATGGGAATCAGGTTGTGGCGGCAGATGAAATTCGACGCTCGCCGCCGCAATAATGGGTGCGCGCAAGTGTTGATCATGCGCGCACTGGTGCGGCGGCTCGATGCTGATTCTTCGATTTGAGCTTTTTAATTGAGATTTTTAAAGTTGGGGCATGCTTGCGCATGCCCCGTTAGGGAAACTACGCCTCAACAGTTTGGGCTGACCACGTATTACATAGGGTTTGGTAACCCAGTCAAAAAAGCCATACTGGATAAAAATGGACCAGTCCCGAATGGCTCCTGTTGAAATCCCCAACTCTCTGGCCAGAGCCTTTTTCGGTTGTCCATGTAAAAGCCCCTCGAAGGCTCGCTCTCTTATTTTCAGTGGTATAGACATTGATTTGGACCCCTTTGTGTCCAAAAAATCGATACCACTTCAATACCACTTCACAAAAAAATCCCCTTCGTGCTATTGCCCGAAGGGGATCTGCCGAATCAGCAGGCTGAAAGTTTATTTCTGCATCTGATCGATTTCATACCAGGGATTGACGGGCTCGTACTTCGTCGTCTGTCCCGCGTTGACCAGCTGGGCGCCGATGCTGTAGAACTTCCAGGCGGTGGCGGCGCCGCAGAGAATCATCAGAGCGGTGATCACGAGCATCGCCTTGCGCAGGCCTTCGCGCTCGCCCTTCCAGATGCCCCACTTCACGAGGACGCGGTAAAGGCCAATGAGGCCGTGAGTCTCAGCGGCGACCAGGAAGATCAGCGTATAGAGCAGACCGTCGTGATAGGCGTGGATGCCGGAAAGGTTCGGGCCAATTCCGCTCGGATTGGTCAGCATGGAAATAACGTGCGGGAAGACGCAGACCAGCAGCACGACGGCGGTCAGGATCTGGACGGCCCACAGCGTGGTGTCGAAATGGTGCAGGAGACGGACGTGTCCCTTCATGTCGCGGCACTGGCGATAGCTGCTCGGAAAGCGGCGCAGGGCGGTGAGTCCGTGCAGGCAGATCAGCAACGTGATGAAGCCGATGAAAATGACGTGGGCCCAGGCGTGCTCCGTTCCTCCGATGAAGGTCAGCCCGGAGGTGGCCACCAGGTTCCAGAACAGATCCTTGGAGACCTGGATGGAGCTGGTGAAGGCCATGTGGCAGAACAGGAACAGGGCGAGCAGACCGCCGGTGACGGACTGAGTGACGTCCGCCCAGGCCGTCCAGCGGGACTGGCGCTTCGCGTCCTTCAGGTTGGTTCCGTTGATGTTGTCCTCAGCGGTCGGGGTGTGGGCACGCAGGACATTGTCTGGGAGCTGCATGGAAAATCTCCAAAATAACAGGCTGATCTCTGCAGCCTGACTTATCGTTGGTATAAAAAGTGCTTTTCGGTGAGCACCATTGTGCTCTTCAGACTGGCTTAATCATTTAACCCAGATCAAATAAACGGGGCTATTTCCAATCGGTCGGGCCTTTTTCAGGTCTTGATTAAGGGTAAATACCATATAAAAATGCTTTAATTTCCAGATTTATTGGTAAATACCCTTAAATTTTGCTGAAAATCTCTTCAGCCCACGGTTCCGAAAATTCTGTCGCCCGCATCTCCGAGGCCGGGCACGATGTAGGCGTTTTCATTCAGCTTTTCATCGACAGCGCAGGTGTACAGGTCAATGCTGGGATGGGCCCGGAAGAAGAAGTCGAGCCCTTCGGGAGCGCTCACGAGGGACATGAAGCGGATATTGGATTCGGATACGCCGCGCTTGAGCAGGACATCGACCGCATGGACGGCCGAGCCGCCGGTAGCCACCATGGGGTCGGTAATGATGCAGGTGCGGTCCTCCAGATGCTTGGGCATGCGCACCAGGTATTCGACCGGCTGCTTGTTTTCATCGCGGTAAAGCCCGATGTGCCCGACGCGTGCTGAGGGAATCAGCTCGAGCAGCCCGTCAGTCATTCCGAGGCCGGCCCTCAGGACGGGCACGATGACCACTTTTTTCCCGGAGAGGAACGGGGCCTCCATGGGGGCCACGGGAGTCTCGATGTGACGGCGGGTCAGGGGGAAGTCCCGCGTGAGCTCATAGCCCACCAGCAGGGAGATTTCGCGTAGCAGCTGCCTGAAGTCCTTGGTGGGGCAGTTCCTGCTTCTCATGATGGAGAGCTTGTGCTGCACCAGGGGGTGGTCGATGACATGCAGATGCGGGTAACGGGTGTTCAGGTTCAAGGCTCTCTCCTTCAGGTTGGCGGATATTCCGCTGGCGCAAATTCTAATGGCATGATCCTTCCCCGGCAAAGGAGCTTCGCAGAGGCAGGCCTTTGTTTGCGGGGCAACAGATGAATATCCCCCTGGAGGGGGTAATTTGTCATATGTTTACCTCCTTTGCTTTAGGATTAGAGAAAAGGCCGCGGCGCGTTTTCGGCCAGGCCGGTTCCGGAAGGGAGGTGCCCAGTGACATTCAGATCTATCGCCGTGTTAATCGTTTTCCTAGCATCCGTGCTCTTTGTGATCGCCAACTGGGGGCCGATCATGACCACGATGCCCGTGAGCTTCATCCTGTTCACGGTCAATGCGCCCTTCGGTCTGCTTCTGATCCTGGGCGGCAGCCTCGTGTTCCTGATTTGCCTGCTGTGGATGCTTTGGAAGCAGGCCACCGCGCTGGTGGACCTCCAGAAGGCGAACCGCGAGGCCCGGAAGGCCCGTGAGGAAGCGGAAAATGCGGAGGGCTCCAGGGTTGTCAAATTCGAGGACAGCCTGAAGGCCCGGCTCGACGCGATGGATCAGCGGCTTGTGAGGCTGGATGAGAAGTTGGCCGCGCCGTCGGCCTCGGCGCTGCAGGGCGGCGGTCAGACGCTGCAGGAGCTTCAGGCGGTCTTGGCCGAGATGAAGAAAAGCCAGGACTCCCTCGGGAAAACGGCCTCGAGGCTGGAGGAGCTGTCCGACCAGAGGCTGATCTGAATAAAAAGGAGGCCGGAGAAGCTCTGGAGCTTCCCCGGCCGAAAGTTAGTCTACGGCTTTCCGGGCAGCGTCAGTCCTGCCGGCGGTGCAGCCCCGTGACATAGTCGACTTCTTCTGAGGAACCCATGAAGACGGCCACACGCTGGTGGACTTTCTCAGGCTGGATCTCCAGAATGCGCTGCAGGCCGTTGGTAGCCCGTCCCCCGGCCTGCTCCATCAGCAGGGACATAGGGTTGGCCTCGTACATCAGCCGCAGCTTCCCGGGACGCGAAGGAATGCGGTCGTCCTTCGGGTAAATGAAGATACCGCCGCGGCTCAGGATGCGGTGAGCTTCGGCGATCATGGCCGCAACCCACCTCATGTTGTAATTTTTTCCTCTCGGTCCGGTCTCGCCCGCAAGAAGCTCCTTCACATACTGCTGGACCGGCTTTTGCCAGTGCCTCATATTGGAGCAGTTGATGGCGAACTCGGCGGTGGACGGCGAAACGGTGATGTGCTCGCGGGTCAGGTAGAACTCGCCGACCGCAGGATCGAAGGTAAAGGCGGACACGCCGTGGCCCAGCGTGAAGACCAGCTGGGTCTGAGTGCTGTACATGGCGTAGCCGGCGGCCACCTGGTTCACTCCAGGCTGCAGGAAATCCTTCTCTGTGACGCTGCGCTTCGCGCCGCCCGGGCACGGAAGAACTGAAAAAATAGTGCCTATCGGCGCGTTGATGTCGATGTTGCTTGAGCCGTCAAGCGGGTCGAAAAGGATGAGGTAGGGGCCGACCGGATACTCGGAGAGCACGCCCATCACCTCCGTCATCTCCTCGCTGGCAAAGCCCGAGAGGGTGCCGGAGGGAGCGTTGGCTCCGCACATGATTTCGTTGCTGATGACATCGAGCTTTTTCTGGTCTTCGCCCTGAACGTTTTCCGTTCCTGCCATGCCGAGCACGCCGGCGAGTGCTCCTTCCGTAACCTTGGAGCGGATTTTTTTACAGGCATCGGCGACTGAAAGGATCAGTTCGGCCAGTTCTTCCGGAACGCCGTTTTCCCGCTTCTCGCGGACCAGGTACTGGTGAAGCGTCATCAAAGCCATGGAGTATCTCCTCAAATCATGAAAAAAAGGTGCATCATTCGCCGGCCTGTTTTCCGAGGGCCTTGTCAAGAACCTCCCTGACGCCGGTGGGCAGATTGGGAAGGCTGTCGGCAAGCTTCAGCGCATCGTGCATCTGGCGGGCCCGCTCCGGGGTGTAGCGGCGCCAGTTGTCCATAACCCTCGCAATCCTTGCCGCGATGAAGGCATTCACCTTGCAGAGCTTTTGAATCATCTCAAGCCAGAACCTGTAGCCCGATCCGTCCGGACGATGAAATTCCGGGGCGTTGTTGCAGAAAGCGAGGATCAGCGCGTAGACGCTGTTCGGGTTTGCAATGTTGAAGGCCCCGCTGGCCATGAGTTCGCGCACTCTGCTGAGCACAGGCACTTCCCCGGGCTGAGCGATGGCCGAGGCCTGCACTGTAAGCCACTTATTGATCAGCACGGGAACGCCGTTCCATTTCCGCGCGGCATCCACCAGCATGTCGAGTTTCGCAGGGCTGGCGGAATTGACGATGGAAGTAAGCGCCGAGAGCTGGTCGGTCAGGTTGTTGGCCTGCTCGAACTGACTGCGCAGCGCGAGCAGCGCCTTGGGGTTGCCTCCGGCCAGCAGGTAGCTGAAGGCGAGATTCTTCAGGGCGCGCTTTCCGGCGGATTCAGCGTCGGGCGAGTATTCGCCGGGCGTCTGGTAGTTCTCGGCGATCTTCAGCAGGACCGAAGAGTACCGGCGGCCGATCACGGAGCGCAGCTCTTCCCGGGCGGAGCGTATGGCCTCGGGGTCGATGAGGGTGCGGCGCTCTCCGATGAGCTGTTCGTCTGGCAGCGTGAGCGAGATCGCGCGGAAGGCGGGGGCAAGCCTCTCGTCTGTCAGCATCTGCTCGAAGGCAGCCAGCAGATCCTGGTCCACGCTCGGGCGGGCCCCGGTCTCAATCGCGTCGACCATGTCGTTCAGGGCCTCGAGCATCAGCCGGTTCATGGCGTCCCACCGGTTGAACGGATCCGAATCGTGGCGCGCGAGGAAAGCGAGTTCGCTGCGGCTGTAGGGATAGTTGAGAATGACGGGAGCCGAAAAATCACGAAGCAGGGACGGGATGGGCTTTGCATCTATGTTGACGAAAGTCCATTCATTTTCTGCATCACGCAGCTCAAGAACGCGCGTCGTGCCCGCAGGCTCTGTTTCATCTTCGAGCTGCAGGGGGATGTCTTTTCCAGAGGGATCGAGCAGTCCGACGGCAAGCGGGATCAGGAACGGTTTTTTATCGGCCTGCCCGGGAGTCTCCGGCGTGCTCTGGCTCGCGACCAGCGTGTAGGTGTGCGCTTCGGGGTCCCAGAAGCTCTTGACGGTCACCCGCGGGGTGCCCGCCTGGCCGTACCAGCGGAAGAACTGTCCCAGGTCCCGCTCGCTTGCCTGCGCCATCGCGTTGATGAAGTCCTCGCAGGTCGCAGCCCGGCCGTCGTTGCGCTCCAGATACAGCCTGAGGCCTTCCTTGAATTTCTCCCGTCCGAGAAGGGTCTGGAGCATTCGGTAAATCTCTGCGCCCTTTTCATAGACCGTTGTTGTATAGAAATTGTTGATTTCACGATAACTTTCCGGGCGAACGGGGTGGGCCATCGGACCCGCGTCCTCTGGGAACTGCCGGGACCTCAGGAAACGCACGTCCATGATGCGCTTGATGGCCGCCGCCTTGCCCAGCATGTCGCGCGAAAATTCCTGGTCGCGGAAGACGGTCAGCCCCTCCTTCAGCGTGAGCTGGAACCAGTCCCGGAGCGTCACACGGTCCCCCGTCCAGTTGTGGAAGTATTCGTGGCCGACCACTGACTCGATGTTGAAGTAGTCCAGATCCGTGGCGATCTGAGGGGAGGCGAGCACGTAGCGGGTGTTGAAGATGTTAAGGCCCTTGTTCTCCATGGCTCCGAAATTGAAGTCATCGGTCGCCACCAGCATGAACCTCTCGAGGTCGTACTCGAGGCCCCAGCGCTGCTCGTCCCAGCGGATGGCCTTCTTGATGGACTCCAGGGTGTGGGCCGTGCGGTCCTTGTTCTGGGGCTCCACCCATACCTGCAGCAGGCAGTCCTTGCCGTTGGCGAGTTTGATCTTTTCCTCGCGCTTGACGAAATTGCCGGCGACCAGCGCGAACAGATAGCAGGGTTTGAGTGAAGGGTCATCCCAGACGGCGAGATGCCGGCCGTTTTCAAGCTCGTCGCGGCGAACCAGGTTTCCGTTGGACAGCAGGACAGGGTATTTTTCCTTGTCTGCGCGGATTTCCACGTGGAAGTGGGTGAGGATGTCCGGATGGTCCGGGAAGTAGGTGATGCGGCGGAATCCCTGGGATTCGCACTGGGACATGAAGTTGCCGTTGGAGATATAGATGCCCGACAGCAGCGTGTTGGCCAGCGGATGGAATTTGTTGACGATGGTGAGTGTCGCCGGCTTGTTGATGCCGTGCACGGTGAGCGCCTTTTCAGTGAGGCTGTAGCGCTCCTGCGGCAGCTGCACGCCGTTTTCGTAGATGGACACCAGCTCGAGCCCGTCGGCATCCAGAACAAGTTCAACGGGCTGCGCCCCCAGGGGCGACACCTTCATGGTGTTGAATACCGTTGAAGTCTGAGGATCCAGGTCAAAAACAAGGTTTACGGACTCAATGCGGTAGTCGGGCTCTTTGTAATCAGAACGGTAGACAACAGACGAACTCATGCTTTCAAAACTCCAACAATGACAGCGGTTTTCTCATTCTAAAGACAAGAAGGATCCCTGTACGGCGCTTTTAGAAACCCCAAAGCTTCCTTGCGAACTCTCCGGGCCGCCCTTTGGGACATGAAAATCCCCAGAAAGTGTCTCACCTTCTGGGGACTGTCCGCCCTGACGGGCGTAACTTGCTTCAGATCCGTGCTGTCTGCTTACTTGGCAGCGGCGGAAGAGGAAGCGGCATCAGAGGCTGCGGCGGAAGCGGCGTCAGAGGCGGCCTCAGAGGCGGCAGCCGCGGAGGCGGCAGCAGCCGGAGCCTTGCCGGCGATGATCGCATCGGCGTCAGCCTGGGTGTTGATGTTCGCGTAATTGTGGCCGGCCGTCTTGTGGCACTCAAGGCAGTTGGCGGACTTGTCGTTGGCGAAGACAGCGTGGAAGGCGGCGACATCGGGGTTCTTGTCGTTCTTCATCTTCGACAGGTCATGGCAGGAGCGGCAGTTCTGGAAGCCGGTGGAAGCCATCCACTGGATGACGCTCTTGCTCATCTCGGGAGCCTTTTCCTTCTGTTTGTCAAACGTGGAGATCGAGCCGGTGACCTGGCCGATGAAGGAATGGGTGCCGGACTGAGCCTTGTGGGCGAGCATTCCAATGTACTCGAAGCCGCCGACATTGTGCTGGGCGCCGTATTTCAGATGGCAGTCGGAGCAGCCCGCGGTTACGCCGGACGGGGTTTTGAAGTGCTGCCCCTGATGGTAGGCTGCGTAGACATAATCCATGGTGTGGCAGAAAGTGCCGCAGAACTGGGTGGAGCCGGCCCAGTGGACAACGGAGTTGAACACACCGAAAGCGACAAGACCGATGACAGCACCGACGAGGCCGATAAGGATGGTGCCTTTTTTGCAGTTTTTCATGATCAAATTTCCTAGAAATTTCAAGCCAATGGATTCAGCTTGCTTTCTTTTTAAAAACTTATGTTTTCAGAGGCGGACCTCTCCATATCCGGCTCAGCCGACATCATAGGCCCTTGCTTTTTGGAACTGTGCGCTCTGCACTTGATCATGATCAAACAACTTAAGGATGACTTAAGCTTTTGAAGCCGCAGAAACTAGTCCTAAGACAATTGCCTTAGAGGGAACCGATGCTTCCGCCGCCATGCCCATGCTTAGCTTGTGGCCGCGGCGGGCAAAGCCGACGACAAGGAGTCCGCTGGGCAGCTTCAGGGTGACCTCGCCGCCCTTTTCAGATCTGGCGCAGCGGGTGACCGTTCCCCTGAGGATGTTCTCATAGCGCTCGTCGGGGAACACCCTTGCGATGTCGATGGCCGTCGCCTTTGTGGCGGCGAGCATGCGCATGCCGATGGAAACCCCCAGCAGCTGGGCGCTTTCCTGCGTAATGGAGGACTTGATGACGTTGTGCTCGTCGAGCCGCAGGTAGACGACGACCTGGGCCGGCCCGTGGTGGATGTCCTCGACCGTGCAGGGCAGAATATTCCTCATGCTGGTGAGAAGGCTGCCCGTGTGAAGCTGCTCGGCCAGCGACTGGTCTTCCCTGGAAAATCCGGCGAGTATCTGGGCCCGGGCCTGGGCGAGGCGGTCGGAGATCCGAATCACCTGCCGGCCTGTAGCTGTGAGTCTGGTGCCGCCGCCTTTTGCGCCGCCGACCGCCTTTTCTGCCAGCTTCCCTCCTGCGAGGTTTTCCAGGGACTCAAGCGCCTGCCAGGCCGCCTTGTAGGAGATTCCTGAGGCGCGCGCCGCCTCGGAAATGGACCCGGTCTCCCCAATGCGCCTCAGGATGTCGATTCTTCTGTCGCTGACAGCCGACAGGGAGCGTGCAAGCGAAAGCGAAGCGGCTGAATTCAGATCCTCGCCGCCTTCGGCAGGGGGCATTTCCGGCGGGACGGAGGTCTTGGAAAGATTTTCGGACATGGTAATAAGGGAGAGACTTTGCTGTAGAATGGAATTTATTCCAAAAACGAATAGCGTATGCTGAATAAGGAAATATTCAACCCTATTCATTGTAAGGAGATTTCCATGCAGAAGCTTTGCGCCGCCGTCGCCGCGGCTGTCGTCCTCGCAGTGGCTCTTCCCGCTCAGGCCGAAGAGATCCATGTGGCCGTTGCCGCCAACTTCACTGCCCCGGCAACGGATCTTGCTCCGGTGTTCGAGAAACAGACCGGCAACAAGGTGAAGCTCTCCTTTGGCAGCACCGGGGCTTTTTACGCCCAGATTAAGAACGGTGCTCCGTTTGACATCCTGCTGGCTGCCGATGCCAAGACTCCGGCTAAGATCGAGGCTGAAGGGCTGGGCGTCAAGGGCTCCTCCTTTACCTATGCCCAGGGCAAGCTCGTCTTCTGGTCTTCCGACGCTTCCCGGGTGGATGCCGCCGGCAAGGCTGTGAAGGAAATGAAGTTTGACAAGTGCGCCGTGGCCGATCCGCGGCTCGCCCCCTATGGCGAGGCTGCCTACCAGACCCTCGAGGCCCTTCACCTGCTCGACCAGTACAAGCCGAAATTCGTGACCGGCAACAACATCGGCAAAACCTTCCAGTTCGTGAAGACCGGCAACGCCCAGGTGGGCTTTGTCGCACTTTCCCAGGTCTATAAGAACGGGAAGATGACCTCGGGCTCCGGCTGGATCGTCCCCGCTCAGTACTACAAGCCGATCAAGCAGGATGCCGTGCTGCTCAAGCACGGCGAGAAGAGCGCGGCGGCCAAGAAGTTCATGCAGTTCCTGCGCTCCCATGAAGCCAATAAGGTGAAGCTCCACTACGGCTACGCCGTCAAGTAAGCCGGGGTTTCGCTCAAGGGAAGGTCATGGAGGAAGTTCTTTCGTCATTTACCGTTGAGGAGCTCTATCCGATAGTCGTCAGCATCAAGCTCGCTCTGATGACGACGCTCTTGCTCCTGATCTTCGCCACACCGGTGGCCTGGTGGCTTTCCCGCGGCCAGAGCGCCCTGCGCTCGACCCTCAGTTCGGTGCTCACGCTGCCTCTGGTCCTCCCGCCGTCTGTGCTCGGCTTTTATATGCTCATTTTCATGGGGCCGAACGGGCCGCTGGGAAAGCTCACGGAGTCGCTGGGGATTGGACTGCTCACCTTCACTTTTCCGGGGCTGCTGATCGGCTCGATGGTCTACTCGCTGCCCTTCATGATCCAGCCCCTGCAGACGTCCTTCGAGTCCCTCGGGCCGCGGCCCTCCGAGGTGGCCTCAACTCTGGGGGTTCGGCCCTTCACGACTTTTGTGAAAGTGGTGGTGCCTCTTTGCCGTCCGGGGTTCCTGACCGGGATAGTCCTTACCTTTGCGCACACGATCGGGGAGTTCGGCGTGGTGCTTTTGATCGGCGGCAACGTGCCTGGAAAGACGCAGGTCGTCTCCACCGAGATTTATTCCCTGGTCGAGGCGATGGAATACGGCAAGGCCCATGTTCTGGCCGGAGGAATGCTGGTGTTCTCCTTTATCGTGCTGCTGGCTCTGGCGCAGCTCAACAGGCAGGCGGGAAGGATCTTTAAATGAGTGCTCAAAACGAAATGGGGGGGCGGGTGGCCCTCAGGCTTTCCCGCGGGAAGGATTTCTCGCTGGATGTTGATTTTGAGCTTCTGAGCACGGGCATTACGGTCCTGTTCGGCCCGTCGGGCTGCGGCAAAACCACCATTCTCAGGTCAGTGGCTGGGCTGGAGCGGGCCCGCGGAATCGTGAAGATTGGTGACGAGCTCTGGCAGGATTCCGACAAAGGCGTTTTCGTTCCGACCTGGCAGCGATCGCTCGGCTATGTCTTTCAGGAGGCGAGCCTTTTCCCGCATATGACGGCGAGGGAAAACATCCAGTTCGGTCTGAAGTTCGGCCGCGGCGGAAGCAGCCGGGACCGGATTGACGAGGCTGTGGAGCTGCTCGGGCTGTCCAAGCTGCTGAATCACCGGCCTTACGAGCTGTCCGGCGGCGAGCAGCAGCGCGTTTCCATTGCGCGGGCTCTGGTTCTCAACCCGAAAATCCTGCTGATGGATGAGCCTCTGTCGGCCCTTGACTGGTCAAGGCGCCAGGAGATCATGCCCTGGATAGAGAAAATCCGCGATGAGCTCCAGATTCCGGTTCTTTATGTGACGCATTCCGCCGAGGAAGTGGCAAGGCTCGCAGACTTCATCATTCTGATAGAAAACGGCGTCATCACGAAGCGCGGACCCGCTTCCCGCCTGATTTGCGAAATCTCGGCCCCGGTGGAAATCGAGACCGACCGCGTGAGCTTTCTGCACGGGCGTATTTCCGGCACTGACGAGAAGTACGCTCTCGCCTGCGTAAGGCTTGATTCCGGCGGAACGCTCTGGATTCCGTCGGCCCGCACCGAGCCGGGCGAAGAGGTCCGCGTGAAGATCTTTGCCCGCGATGTGGCGCTGTCGCGGACTGCGGAGGCAGCCAGCAGCATCCAGAACTCGCTTGAATGCACAGTCAGGGACATAGAGCCGGACGTAAGCCCGGCGCAAAGTCTGGTCGATCTCACCTGCGGTTCGAGCCGCCTGATGGCCAGAATCACCCGACGGGCCGCGGAAAATTTGGGCCTGGAGAAGGGGCAGAAGGTCTGGGCGCTGATTAAAACGGCGGCCCTCAGCGTCTGAGGGCCGCTCCTTTGGGGTGCGCCGGACCCGAAGGGGGCGGCGAGCCCCCTGGCGGTTACGCCCTCCGGGCGAGTTCCGCGGCTTTCCCAATGTAGGTCGACGGGCGCAGCTTCAGCAGCCTGTCCTTGGCTTCGTCCGGGATGGCCAGCGTGCGGATGAAGTCGGCCAGAACCTGCTCCGTGATGCCCTCCTTGCCCCGCGTGAGAGCCTTGAGCTGTTCATAGGGCTTCGGAATGCCGTAGCGGCGCATAACGGTCTGAATGGCTTCCGCGAGGACTTCCCAGGCGCCGTTGAGATCCGAGGCGATTCCCGGCAGATTGATCTCGAGTTTTCCAAGCCCTCTGGTAAGGGCGTTGTAGCCGACGAAGCAGTACCCGAAGGCCACGCCCATGTTGCGCAGAACGGTGGAGTCGGTGAGATCGCGCTGCCAGCGCGAAATAGGCAGCTTGCCGGCCAGGTGGTTCAAAAAGGCGTTGGCCATGCCAAGATTGCCCTCGGAATTCTCGAAGTCGATGGGGTTCACCTTGTGCGGCATGGTCGAGGAGCCGACTTCGCCCGCCTTGAGCTTCTGGTGGAAGTAGCCGAGGGAAATATAGCCCCAGACATCGCGGTCCAGATCGATGAAGAGGGTGTTCGCACGGGAGATTTCCTGAAACAGCTCGGCCATGTAGTCGTGCGGCTGAATCTGAGTCGTGTGCGTGTCAAAGTGCAGCCCCAGGCGGGTTTCGACCACTTTTTTGGCGAAGCCCTCCCAGTCGTATTCCGGGTAGGCGATCAGGTGCGCGTTGAAGTTGCCTACCGCTCCGTTCATCTTGGCCAGAATCCTGACGTTTTCAATGGCCTCGATGATGCGCTGCAGCCGGACGGCGAATACGGAGAATTCCTTGCCGACGGTTGTGGGCGAGGCGTGCTGCCCGTGGGTGCGGGCCAGCATGGGGACGTCGGCCCACTGATGGGCGAAGTCCGCCAGCGTCGCATGGATCTTCCTGAGGAAGCTCACCAGCTCGGCGCGGCCTTCCTTGAGCATGATCGCATGGCTGGTGTTGTTGATGTCCTCCGAAGTGCAGGCGAAGTGCACGAATTCGGAGGCGCGGGCGAGCTCCTCGTCGTGAGCCACCTGCCGCTTAATCCAGTATTCGACGGCCTTCACATCGTGGTTGGTGGTCTTTTCGATGTCTTTGATTGCCTGGCAGTCCTCGAGCGAGAAATTGACAGCGAGGCCGCGCAGGAAGGCTTTGCCGTGATCGGAGATGTTTTTGAGTTCGGGCAGGCCGAATTCGGACAGAGCGATCAGCCACTCGGTTTCGACGCGGACGCGCGCGCGCATGAAGGCGTATTCGGAAAAAATGTTCCGGAGGACGTCGGTCTGACTGGCGTAACGGCCGTCGAGAGGGCTCAGGGCGGTCAGAGCAGAAAGTTCCATTTTCGAGATCCAGGAAGGTTAAGAGAGGTAAGGTTTCCGCTCCATGAGCAGAACCATTAAATTTTAGCTCAACCGTCCCGGAGGCCGTCCGCGGACAGAACCGGGGCGCCGCGGGAAGTCCTGGCGGCCAGGCTTCGTGATGTCTGCTATGTTTATAGCAGATGCGGGATGCCGGAGCGGCGGGCGCCCGGGCCGCTTTCCTTTTATTCTGCGGGGTGAGAAATGGCGGGTTTTGATCTGTTCGAGGAGGAGCAGGACGCAGTCCCCATTGCGCCTGAGCCGCCCTCCGAGTCTATGAGGCGCGCGGCGAGGATTATTCCCCGTTCGGTGCATCTGGGCTCGTCCTCCTGGGCCTTCCCCGGCTGGAAAGGCATCGTCTGGAGCCGTTTCAGCAGCACCCGGAATCTGGCTCAGGAAGGGCTGAGGGCCTACAGCGCCAACCCCATTTTGACCACGGCCGGCGTCGACCGGGCCTACTACAGGCCGCTGCCCATGCTTCAGTACGCCCGCTTTGCCGGGCAGGTTCCGGATAATTTCAGGTTTCTGGTGAAGGCGCCGGCTGCCGTGACCGACTGCATGAAGCGCGGAGCGGGCGGCAGGCCTCTGGGAGAAAATCCGTTTTACCTGAATGACAGGAAGGCCGCCGAAGAGTTTGTGCTGCCGGTTCTCGAAGGGCTGGGCGGCAAGGCGGGCCCGCTGGTTTTCGAGTTTTCTGCTTTGCCCCGCGGGTGGCTCAGGGATCCGCAGGACCGGGTCCGCCAGATCGAGCGCCTGGGAGAGTTTCTCTCCAGGCTGCCGCCGATTTCCGAGCGCTCGCCCGATGCCTTCTACGCCGTCGAGATCAGGACGCCCGCCATTTATACGCCTCGGTTCTTAAACGTCCTGAGGGAGTCCGGGGCGCGGCTTGTCATCGGTCTGCACCCGAGCATGCCCGACATTGCCCGACAGACCAATGCGCTCTTCGCCCTGGACCGCATCGGTGAGTCCGGGCCCCCGGCGGGGCTCAAGGGTCCACTGGTGGTGCGCTGGTCTCTTGCCCTTGGGGACCGCTTTGACGACGCGAGGCAGCGTTTTGAGCCTTTTTCCAGCATCCAAAGGCCCGATCCGGTCACCAGAGAGGGCATCGTGAGTCTGATACTGTCAGCGCTGCGGGGCAGGCAGAACTCTTTTGTTGTCGCAAACAACAAGGCCGAGGGATGCGCCCCGCTTTCCATGTTTTCGCTGGCCGAAAGGCTGGCCGAGAGAATCTCAGAAGAGCGCGACCGGCAAGGCGGTGCTGCAGGCTAGTCCCGCAGCAGCTCCGGCCAGGCCTGGTCGAGCGGCTTCATGGCGACCTCCCCGGGCCAGAGCCTGCGAAGGACGCTGGTGTGGACATCTGCGCGGCCCGTGCACCAGAATTCAACCTGGCCTTCGGCTGAGCGGCCTGATAAAAGAGAATTTTCCTCAAGCCTTTTCTTCAGAAACCGTGCCACCGCGGGGCTGGGATCGATGATGGCGACGCCTTCTCCCGCTGCGCGCCGAATCTCGTCGGCCAGGAACGGGTAGTGTGTGCATCCGAGAACCAGCGTGTCGATGCCCTGCTTGAGCAGGGGGCCGACGTAGCTCTCGATGAGCCGGCGGGTTTCTTCCGAGTGGAAATCTCCCGCCTCCACCCGGTCCATCAGCCCGGGGCAGGCCATCAGGATGACCCTGTCATTTCCCGCAAAGCGCCTGATGAGGCTCTGCAGGCGCGGCGAGTGAATGGTTCTCGTTGTGGCAAGGACGCCGACTATGCCGTCGCGGGAGAGCGCGACGGCCGGTTTGACTGCGGGCTCGATCCCTATGATCGGGAAGGGCAGCTCTCGCCTGAGTGTGTCGACTGCGGCCGCTGTCGCGGTATTGCAGGCGACGACCAGGGCCTTGATCTTTCTTGAGGCAAGAAAGCGAACGATTTTTTCAGTACGGGCGGTGATCCAGGCGTCCGTACGGTCTCCCCACGGAGCCTTGCCGCAGTCGCCTGCGAAAATGAGGTTCTCGTGTGGCAGCAGCCTGCGCATTTCCCGCAGGACGGAAAGCCCGCCCAGGCCGGAATCCAGAGCTCCAATGGGCAGATCAGCGTTTTTCCAGTCGTAGTCAAGCTTCATTTCTGCCCCCGTGGCGCTCCAGCCCGCGCCAGCCTGTCGTTGACCGCAGCCCAGATCGAGCCTGTGGGCGGCTTGGCCACAAGGATATGTGTCGCGCCGGACGCGTCCAGCAGGTGCAGGCTGCTGTAGAGCCGGGCCGCGTATGCAGGTTCGTCCTCGGGCGCCTCCAGCCTGAAAACGACATTGCCGGGACACCGGTCCAGGATCTGCCTCGGCGCCATGACAGCGCAGGACTGCGGATTGAGTGCGGCCGCAGCCTCGGGCAGCTTCTCGGCCTCTACCAGCGTGAGGGGGGTGCGTGGCGCATAGTGGCTCTTGAGCTGGCCGGAGACTCTGGGAGAGCCAGCCCGGGGGTTGACCACCGGGCGGCCGAGCGCTTCCTGAAGCATTTCTCTCGTGATCGCGCCGTAGCGCAGCAGCTCGGGCTCGCTGCCCGAGAGGTTGATGATGGTGGACTCGACGCCAACGGTGCACGGGCCCCCGTCCAGGATGTAGTCGACCTTGCCCGACGGCCTGAGGCCCAGATCGTCAAGGACATGCTGCGGCGTGGTCGGAGAAATCCTCCCAAAGCTGTTGGCCGAAGGACCCACGACCCCCCGGTGCGCGGGGCCAGAAAAGGCCTTGAAGAGCGCGTGCCCGAGCGGGTGCGAAGGGCACCGGAGCCCTACGCTTGACTGTCCTCCTGTCACCCAGGGGCCGCACCTGCGGGCCCTGGGCAGGACCATCGTGAGAGGGCCCGGCCAAAATTTTTCCGCGAGAACAACGGCCTCCTTCGGCACGGACGAGGCCCACCAGGAGAGGCTGTCGGCATCGGGCAGGTGAACAATCAGAGGGTGCCAGGTCGGTCGTTTCTTCGCTTCGAACACACGGCCTACGGCGCGTTCATTGTCAGCGTCCGCACCCAGTCCGTAGACAGTTTCCGTCGGGAAGGCGACAAGCCCTCCGCGTTCCAGCACCTCGCAGGCCGTCTCCACGGCCTTTTCCTGTTCAGGGCTCAGAGTCATGGCGTGCGTCGTCCTCAGAACGGTTCTGGTAGCTGCAGGATGCGGGCCACCTTTTTTGCCCGCTCAAGCGCCTCGTCCAGCGTTCTGCCCAGGCAGGCGGCGTGCCCCATTTTCCGGCCATGCCGGGGCTCTGCCTTGCCGTAGAGGTGCAGCTTCACGCCCGGGATGGCGAGGACGCGTGCCCAGTCGGGCTCGCCGCCAGCTTTTTCCCAGGCGTCGCCCAAAATGTTGAGCATGATGCCGGGCGTTTTAAGCGAAGTGCTGCCGAGGGGCAGCCCCGCCATGGTTCTCACCTGCTGCTCGAACTGGCTCGTCATGCACGCTTCGATGGTGATGTGCCCTGAATTGTGAGGCCTCGGCGCCGTTTCGTTGGCGATGACGGAGCCGTCCTCGAGCACGAAGAACTCGATGCAGAGAACGCCGACGTACTTCATCGCGTTGGCAATCCGGATGGCGTCCGCTCTTGCGAGGGCCTCAGTTTCATCGGGAATTCTCGCGGGGAGAACCGTTTCGGCAAGAATCCCGTGCAGATGGTGGTTTTCAAAAACAGGGAAAGTGGCCGTCTCTCCATCAAGCCCTCGGCAGACAATGACGGAGCACTCTGTCTTCAGCGCGAGCTTTTTCTCGAGAATGCACTCCACTTTCCCGAGCGACAGATACGCCTGTAGAAGCTGTTCCTTTTTGCCGACGACGACCTGCCCCTTTCCGTCATAGCCGAGCCTGGCTGTCTTCAGAATGCCGGGAAAGAGCTCCGCCGGCGCCTCCTGGCAGTCAGATTCAGACAGGATGGGGGCGTGGGGGGCGACCGGAACTCCGGCGGCCGCTATGAAGGCCTTTTCCCTGTTCCGATCCTGAGAAACGGAGACCGCCTCGGCAAGAGGCGCGGTGCGGCAGCCTTTTTCAGCCAGATAGGCGAGCGAGGCGGCCGGGACGTTTTCGAACTCCGTGCTGACTGCGGGACACAGCGAGGCCATCTGATCCAGCGCTTCACGGTCCTTGTAGCTTTTTTTAATCCGAAGCGCGGAAACTTCACCGGCCGGGCTGACCTCGCCGGGATCGAGGACTGCGACGTGGTAGCCGAGGCGGCTGGCTTCCACGCTGAACATGCGCCCGAGCTGCCCGCCTCCCATCATGCCAAGCCAGCTGCCGGGCAGCAGGACGTGTGAATCAGTCATTTTTCAGCATGCCTCCTTGAAGTCGCCCGTAGGAAGGGACATGTTCCGGGCGGCCTGGTTCTGGGAGGCCATGAATTCCGTCATTTTCCGGGCCAGCACGGGATCGCTCGCCGCGAGCATCCGGACAGCAAAGATCGCCGCGTTGGCGGCCCCTGCCTCGCCGATGGCAAATGTGGCCACGGGTACGCCTTTCGGCATCTGGACAATGGAGTAGAGCGAATCCTGGCCTCTGAGATACTTGGAGACACAGGGAACGCCCAGAACCGGCAGCGTGGTTTTGGCCGCCAGCATTCCGGGCAGGTGCGCAGCTCCGCCGGCGCCGGCAATGATGCATTTGATGCCGCGGCCGCGCGCGGACTCCGCATAGGCGAACATTTCGTCGGGCATGCGGTGCGCGGAGACGACGCGCGCCTCAAAGGGAACGCCGAACTGCTCCAGGATCCGGCAGGCGCCGCTCATGACCTCCCAGTCGGAGGCCGATCCCATCAGAACACCAACCACGGGTTGTTTGCTGTTGTCCATTTCTTCAATCCTGCAAATAGAGAGAGGGATTAAAAAACGGAGGAGGGGGATTCGCATCCCTCAGCCTCCGTTCAAACCGCTGCGGTTCAGATCCCATCAGCCGAGCTTGATGCCGGTGAGGCGGAAGAGGGCCTCGCGGTATTTTTCGCTCGTGCGGTTGATGACGTCCTCGGGCGGAACCGGAGCAGGGGCTTTCTTGTCCCAGCCGGTCGACTCAAGCCAGTCGCGGATGTACTGCTTGTCGAAGGAAGGCGGAGAAATGCCGACGTTGTACTGGTCGGCGGGCCAAAAGCGGGAGGAGTCCGGAGTAAGGACTTCGTCCATCAGGCGGACCCGGCCTTCGTTGTCAATGCCGAACTCGAATTTCGTATCGGAGATGATGATGCCCCGGGTTGCGGCATAGTCAGCGGCGCGGCGATAAAGCTCCAGGGTCGCATCGCGAATGGTCTTTGCAATGTCTCCGCCATAACGCTTCACGCACTCTTCGTAGCTGATCGGCTCGTCGTGCGTGCCGACCGGCGCTTTGGCCGACGGCGTGAAAATCGGCTCGTCGAGCTTCTGAGACATCTGCAGGCCCTTCGGCAGCTTCACGCCGGAGACGGAGCCGCTGGCGACGTATTCCTTCCAGCCGCCACCGGTCAGGTAGCCGCGGGCCACGCATTCGATCAAAATGGGCTTGAGCTTCATGGCGACCACGGACCTGCCTTTGATCTGCTCCACTTCGTCGGGAGCAACAACAGACTCAGGCGCAATGCCGGTCAGATGGTTCGGCAGAACGCCTTTTAATTTCTCAAACCAGAAGTTGGTGAGCGCTGTCAGAACCTGTCCCTTGTAAGGGATGGGGGCCCCAAGGATGAAGTCGAAGGCGGAAATGCGGTCAGTGGCCACAAGCAGCAGCTTGTCATCGCCGACGGCGTAGCTGTCCCTCACTTTTCCGCTGTAAACGAGCGGAAGCGACTTCAGGCTGGTTTTCAAAAGGCCTGTCATGGATGGTTCTCCATAAAAGAGATTGCAAGGACACGGAAGCGGAATCATTTTAACCCTGCTGAAGCGGGGGAAACGCCGCTGCTCACCAAAAAGCGTCGAGCAGAACCAGCACCCAGATCAGGGCGTCCGCCGCCAAGGTGAGAAGCACGGCTAGGCTGCCGAGATCCTTTGCCTTTTTGGAAAGAGGATGAATTTCCGGCCCGATCCGGTCAATGGCAGCCTCAATGGCTGAATTCAGGGTTTCGACGATCAGGAGGAAAAAAAGCGAGAAGACGAGCAGGGCGCTCTGCGTCCTGCTGACCGGCAACAGAACCGCAACGGGAATCAGCACGACGCTGAGCCAGAATTCCTGCCTGAATGCCTGCTCGGAGGACCAGATGGCCCGGAAGCCGTCAATGGAGTAGCCGAAGGCGTTGACCAGCCTGCGCAGCCCTGTCCTGCCTTTGAGTTCGCGAGCGTCACCTGACATGTCAAATTCCAAAAAAAGAGAGGCGGATCAGCGCGAAGGATCCGCCTCGGGGGCTGGGGGTTCCCAGAGTTTAGATGACCTTCTGGGAAATGGAGCCGTCCTCGTAGCCTTTTGCGAACTTGGACAGGGGAATCGGGTGAATCTTCGCTCCCTGTCCCTCGCAGCCGAAGGCTATATAACGGGATTTGCACATTTCCTGCTCGGCCTTTCTCGCGGCCTTCAGATAGCTCCTGGGATCGAAGTCTCCCGGATGCTCAACCAGGAAGCGGCGGACGGCGGCGGTCATGGCAAGGCGGATGTCGGTGTCCACGTTCACCTTGCGCACGCCGTGCTGAATGGCCGTCTGGATTTCCTTGACGGGGACGCCGTAGGTTTCCCTCATGACTCCGCCGTAGCGGCGGATTTCGGCCAGGAACTCCTGCGGGACGGAAGACGAGCCATGCATGACGAGATGGGTGTTGGGCAGCCTTGCGTGTATCTCCTTGACGCGGTCGATCGCCAGGATTTCTCCAGTGGGCTCACGTGTGAATTTATAGGCCCCGTGGCTGGTCCCGATCGCGATGGCCAGGGCGTCGAGCTGGGTTTCGCGGACGAAGTCCGCGGCCTGCTCGGGGTCGGTGAGGAGCTGCTCGCGCGTGAGGGAGCCTTCCGCTCCCTGCCCGTCTTCCTTGGCGCTTTTCAGCGTCTCGAGCGAGCCGATGCAGCCCAGTTCGCCCTCAACGGAAACGCCAATGCTGTGGGCTGTTTCAACGATGCGGCGCGTGGTTCTGACATTGTATTCGTAGCTCGCCACGGTCTTGCCGTCGGGCATGAGCGAGCCGTCCATCATCACTGACGTGAAGCCGTAGCGCATGGCGCTGAAGCAGGCCGATGGACTCCTGCCATGGTCAAGGTGCATGGCGACGGGGATGTCCGGATAGGACTCGACGGCCGCCTTGATGAGATGCTCGAGAAACAGCTCGCCTGCATAGCTGCGGGCTCCGGCAGAAGCCTGAAGAATGACGGGAGCGCCCGTTTCTTCGGCCGCGGACATAATGGCCTGGACCTGCTCGAGATTGTTGACGTTGAATGCGGGGATGCCGTAATTGTTTTCAGCCGCGTGGTCAAGCAGCTGACGCATTGCTACAAGAGCCATCTAAAAGACTCCGAAAAGGTGCTTAGGGTGGCCCTTATTCTATCAAAGCGCTGTGTCAGTTTTCCTGAGGCCGCAGGGGGCGGAGGTCAACCCTGCAGAAGGGACTTGTCCCTGCCGATCTGCTTTTTGATGCCTTCCAGGATGCCCTGGGCGAGCTGCCACTGGTAGTCCTCGTTTCTCAGCCTCTGTTCTTCGGAGGGGTTGGAGATGAACGCCGTTTCAACAAGGATGGAAGGGATGCCCTGCCCCTTGAGGACGGCAAAGCCGGCCTGCTCCACATTGTGCTTGTGGAGGTTGTTGAGCTTCGAGAGCTGTCCTAGAACGCTTTGCCCCAGGGCAAGGCTGTAGCTGATTTTCCAGGAATTGGACATGTCAACGATGACATTCTGGACTTTGCGGTTGACCCCCCTGAGGTTGATGCCGCCTATCAGGTCGGCCTCGTTTTGCTTCTGGGCGAGCCATTTGGCCGCGGCCGAGGAGGCGCCTCTTTCGGATAGGGCAAAGACTGAGGATCCGCTAGCGCTGGGGGAAATCCAGGCATCGGCGTGAATGCTCACCAGGAGGTTGGCCCTAGCTTTCTGAGCGAGACGGACACGCTCGCCGAGCGGCACGAAATAATCGCTGCCTCTGGTTTTAAAGCACTGGATGTCATTTTCCTTCGCAACCAGTTTTTCCAGCTTCTGTGCGATGGAGAGAACGACGTCTTTTTCGTGGGTTCCCGCACTGCCCGTGGCGCCCGGGTCCTCGCCGCCGTGTCCCGGGTCGATCATGAGAGTGATCCGCGGAGAGCCGGAGGAAGGCGTGCCGGAAGAGCTGCGCGAGGGGCTCTCGGCCGCAGGCTGCCGCCTGCCGCCAAGAGCCGCGGCTATCGGGTCGTCCTCGGCTTCGGCGGAGTCGACCGGCCGGGGAGACTTCGGATAAAGATCCATAACCAGACGCCGGTTGTAGTTCGCAATCGGTGCCAGTTCAAAAATCTCAGGGCGGATGTCTTCCTTCACGTCGATGACCAGCCGCACGACGTTGGCCTTGTTCTGGCCGATGCGGATGGCGGAAATGGTGGGGCCGCTGGGGCGGACTTCGCTGATCTTCTTCTTCAGACTATCGGAAAGTGCGAGCCCTTCGATGTCTACGACCATCCGGACGGGGGATGAATCTCGGACGACAAATGAGCGGAACTTGAGGTTGCCGTTGTGTTCAATGGTGATGCGCGTGTATTCACTCGCGGGCCACAGCCGCACGTCAAGAATGTCTGCGCCATAGGCGATGTCCCACGGCAGAAGCGAAAAAAGGAGAATCCCGCCGCTGCGGGCGAGAAAATCGCGACGAACTAAATCCATTGCCTACAAACCTCTCGAGCGGCCGCTTCCCCGGCCTCCCCGCAGGGCTCCAGCCGGGCTTTTCTTCCGTCTTTGAACAATGAAAGAAAGATGGTCAGGTCGGGCGCGGGGAGGAACGGCAGGGCTTTCTCGGACCATTCGCAGACCGTGAGCTTGCCCGGTCCGAAGAGATCGCGGAAGCCAGCGTCGTCGAACTCCTCCGGGGACTCAAACCGATAGAAGTCAAAGTGGTGCACCGTGAAAAGGGGCGCGTCGTAGGTCTCAACCAAAGTGAAGGTCGGGCTTTTGACTCTGCCGGTGATCCCCAGCGCGCGCAACATGGCCCGGGTGAGGGTGGTCTTGCCCGCGCCCAGGGTTCCGTCCAGCCTGAGATTGAAGCCGCTCTCGGCTATTTTCCGGCTCAGGCCGCAGAATGCGCCCGCAAGCAGGCTGCCCAGCCGGATAGTTGCCGACTCATCCTCCAAAACAAGGGGCGAACAGGAACTGACGGTTGCCATTGTGGACGGAGTAACTTAAAGGGGAAGATAAAAAAAAGCTGAAAATCCAGCCGCGGGTATTTTAAATTTAAACCCGCGGACGGAATGTCTTGCTATTTTATTTATTGTTGAATATAATACAAACCTCTTTCTGCTCAGACAAGCAGAAAAGCAGGCCGGTGTAGCTCAGTTGGTAGAGCAGCGCATTCGTAATGCGAAGGTCGGGAGTTCGACTCTCTTCACCGGCACCAGATTTCCATCCCGGATCGCTCACAGGCGACCCGGGTTTTTCTTTTTTCCCCGCACCAGTTCCACGCGGCCCGTTGCCGCGGAAGCCCCCGGAGAGACCGGGGAAAACATCGGGGATGCCGCTTTTATTCCCTTTTTCTGTGCAGATCCCGGGCTGGCTCCATCCCGGCTTACTTTCGCTGCCTTTATTTGGCCGGGCTGCTGGATCTGTCCGGATGTAAATCTGATTCAAGAAAGTATATACAATTTAGTACTGAATTTTGTATTGTTTCGTTGTATAACTTCCAGAAGCTGAAAATAAAGGACTAGCACGCTTCAACCCGTCAGTCCAACGACTCGAATTGAGGAGAAACTAATGCGCAGTGACAAGATGAAAAAGGGCCCAACGGCTGCCCCCCGGCTTGCTTTGCTGAAGGCCCTGGGCCTGACGGATGAGGAGATTGAGCGCCCGTTGATCGGCATTGTCAGCTCCAAGAACGATATCGTTCCGGGACACATGAATCTGGACAAGATCGTGGACGCCGTCAAGCAGGGAGTCGCCCTGGCCGGCGGCGTGCCCATTGTTTTCCCGGCGATTGCGGTCTGCGACGGCATTGCCATGGGACATGAGGGCATGAAGTATTCCCTGGTTTCGCGCGAGCTGATAGCGGACTCCACGGAGGCGATGTCCATCGCGCACCCCTTTGACGGCCTGGTGATGGTGGCGGCCTGCGACAAAAACGTTCCCGGCCTGCTGATGGCTGCGGCCCGCATCAATATTCCGTCCATCGTCATTTCCGGCGGCCCCATGCTCGGCGGCTGGTTCAAGGGCCACAAGGTGACGGTGTCCTCCGTGTTTGAGGCGGTCGGCACGTTCCACGCAGGCAAGATGACTGCGGAAGACCTCAACGGGCTCGTGAACTGCGCCTGCCCGACCTGCGGGTCCTGCGCCGGCATGTTCACCGCCAACTCCATGAACTGCATGAGCGAAGTTCTCGGTCTGGCGCTGCCTGGCAACGGAACCATCCCTGCCGTGATGAGCGAGAGAATCCGTCTGGCTAAAAAGACCGGCATGCGGATCCTGGACCTGGTGAAAGAAAACGTCAGGCCCCGCGACATCATGACCGCCGAGGCCTTCGAAAACGCTCTGATGGTTGACATGGCGCTTGGCTGCTCAACCAACTCCATGCTCCATCTGCCGGCTATCGCTCACGAATGCGGCATTGAGATCGACCTGGGCTATGCGAATGAAATTTCGAAGCATACGCCCAATCTCTGCCACCTCTCCCCGGCCGGTGAGGCGACGATGCTCGATCTCGAGCAGGCCGGTGGCATTCCGGCTGTGATGCACGAGCTGTCCAAACTGGGCAGACTGCATCTCGATTGCCGCACTGTCACGGGAAAGACGGTGGGAGAAAACATCGCCGGGCACGAGATACTGAACTCCGAGGTGATTCGCCCGATTGACCATCCGTTCATGAAAGAGGGGGGCATCGCGGTTCTCAAGGGCAATCTTGCTCCCGACGGCTCGGTGGTGAAGCGCTCAGCGGTCGATCCCTCAATGATGAAGCACCAGGGCCCGGCCCGTGTTTTCGATTGCGAGGATGACGCCATCGCCGCCATTCTGGGCGGCAAGATTCACCCGGGCGATGTCGTGGTGATCCGCTACGAGGGTCCCAAGGGCGGTCCGGGGATGCGTGAGATGCTCAACCCGACTTCGGCTATCATCGGAGCGGGGCTTGGCAGCACTGTGGCCCTGATCACTGACGGGCGTTTCTCGGGCGCGAGCCGCGGAGCCTCCATCGGACACGTTTCGCCCGAAGCTGCCGACGGCGGCCCGATCGCTCTGGTGCACGAAGGCGATCAGATAGCCATTGACATCGAGGCCAACACCCTTACGCTGTGCGTGCCCGACGAGGAGCTTGCGCGCCGCAAGGCGGCATGGAAGCCCCGCCAGCCGAAGATCACAACGGGCTACCTGGCCCGCTACGCGAAGCTGGTCAGCTCCGGCATGAAGGGCGCGGTTCTGTCCTGATCATCCGGGACTTAGCCCGCTTTTGACATAAAGAGTCTTTTTCCGGGGGAGCCATTCCTCCGGGAGAGGGCTCTTTTTTTCACTACAATGCTCGGGTTTTGAAAATTAAGAAGATCTCGCCATGCTGATTCATCCACAATTTGATCCGGTTGCGTTTTCGATCGGGCCGGTGTCAGTCCGCTGGTACGGCATTATGTATCTGGTCGGGTTTGCGGCTTTTTATCTGCTGGCGAGGCTGCGCTGCAGAGAAGAGTGGAGGGGGCTGAAGGTTTCCGATCTTGAGGATCTGCTGTTTTACGGCATTCTTGGCGTTGTGATAGGCGGGCGGCTTGGATTCTGCTTTTTCTACCAGCCTGACTTTTACATCCATCACCTGGAGCGCGTCTTTGCGATTTGGGAAGGCGGCATGAGCGTCCACGGGGGGATGCTGGGCGTTGCGGCTGCCATCGCTTATTTTTCTGTGACGCACCACAAGAGCTTCATGAAGACGGCGGACTTTGTCATCCCCCTCGCGCCGGTCGGGCTGTTTTTCGGACGGATAGGAAATTTCATCAACGGAGAACTGTGGGGCCGGGTGACCAGCCCTGACTTTCCTTTTGCCATGGCCTTTCCCCAGTCGGGGGACATGTTGCCGCGGCATCCCTCCCAGCTTTACGAATGCGGCCTGGAGGGCGTCCTGCTTTTCACTCTGACGTGGTTCTATTCAAGAAAGCCCAGGCCTCAGGGGGCTCCGACCGGAGTCTTCCTGCTCGGCTACGGGGTGTGCCGTTTTCTTGTCGAGTATGTCCGCGAGCCGGACTGGTTCCTCGGCATCAGGGCGCTCGGGTTCACCAGGGGACAGTGGCTGACCATGCCGCTTATTCTCCTCGGTCTGGTGCTCCTTCTGCACGGCTATCTCGGCAGGAGGTCCCGCGGCGCGTCCTGACGGGACGGCGCGGCGCCGCATGAAAAAGCGCGGAATAAAAAAAAGCGGAAGGCTGATCGGCCCTCCGCTTTTTCACAACTGGGATCCCTGCGGCTGTCCGGGAAGGATAAGTATCCTGAACCGAGGGTTCAGGGCGGTCGCCTCCACGGCGGACGAGGCTCGGACATCGCGTGTCCGAAAGCGCTTTCGGCCAATGAGATCAGCGGCCTAGCACGTAGTGCATTGGTTCTGGAACATTAAATCCTTGGATCCGGCCAGCGCAGGGAAAACTTTCATGGCGGCCCGAGGGGACTGCGCCTTCTTCCGGGGCCGCGCACCTTCCTTTGTCATTCTAATCCCGCGGCAGAGAGGCATCCACAGCCTCCGGCGCGCTTTCCGCCGGGGTCTGCTCGGGCTGATTGCGGGCAATCGCCGCTTCGCATTCGGCCCGAAGCTGCTCGATTTTGCTGGAAGCTTCTTGCTGCCTGCTTTTGTTGATCCTCGCCTCTTCGTCCTTGTCGAACCCGGTCCATATGAGATCGAGCGCCACCATGACCGCGATCTGGTCATAGCCGAGAACCCTGCCGGATTCCCTGATTTCGCGCATTCTCCGATCGAGCTCCGCGCCGCAGCGCTGAAGTTTTTCAGCATTTTCCGGAGCCACCGCAAGACGGAAGGTCCGGTCCATGATATTCAGAGAAAGATCTGACATAGGCGGTCTGTCCCGCTATCGCTCAGCCCGGGGGTCAGGCCGCCGCGTTCTGCTCCTGAGTCTGGTCGGAGGAATCCTCCTCCACGATCGGCTCGATGTTGGTGTCGCGCGTGAGCTGCTCGATCAGCAGGCCGATCCGAATGCCGGTGTCTTCCAGCTTTCCGCGGGTTTTGGCCAGCTCGTCCTTGGTGCTGGCCAGCTCCGCCTGGGTGTCGGAAAGCTGCTTTTTCAGCTCATCGTTTTCCTGATGGAGGTGATCCGCGCGCTGGACGAGCTGCGTGACGATGGAATCGAGTGCGTCAAGTTGTTCTTGCATTTTTTACTGCCTAATCAAGAGAAGAAACTCTGCGGTCCTTTGCTGCGGGCCTGCAGATCAAACTTTAACTGATTTACCGGGGAATTCCGAGTACGTCGGCCATGGAGTACAGGCCTGCGGCCTGATTCACGAGGAAACGCGCCCCGACAAGGGCGCCGTCGGCGTAGCCTTCCCGGGTGGTGCTGTGATGGGAGATCTCAACCCTTTCCCCGGTTCCTGCGAATATGACCTTGTGGATTCCCACGACATCGCCTCCGCGGAGGGCGGCAAAGCCTATTGTCCCATTCTTTCGCGGGCCTGTGTGGCCTTCGCGGGAAAGAATGGCTACTTCATCGAAATCCTGGCCTCTGGCCCGCGCGATGCACCGCCCCATTTCAAGCGCGGTCCCGGAGGGTGCATCGACTTTGTTGCGGTGGTGCATTTCCACAATTTCCACATCCGTGTCCGGTAGCAGCCGGGCGGCCTCGGCGACCAGGCGGAAAACAGCGTTGACGCCAACCGAGGTGTTGGGTGCGAGAATGACGGGAATCGACCGGGAAGCCTCTTCAATCGCTTTTTTCCCTGCGGCGTCAAAGCCTGTTGTTCCGATCAGAACGGGCTTTTTAAGCCGAACGCACTCGGGCAGGATCGCCAGCGTTCCTTCAGGACGCGAGAAATCAATGACAACGTCGGCCTTGCACAGCTCCTGCGGGTCATCGGAGACCGAAACTCCCGTCGCAATGCCGCTGGGGGCGCCAGCGTCTTTGCCGACGCCGGCGCTTCCGCCGTGCCCCAGGGCGGCGCAGAGCTCCATGTCCTTTGCGGCCGCGAGGGCCCTGACGAGCATCTGGCCCATCCGGCCGCAGATGCCTGAAACGGCTACCTTAATCATTTGGATTCCTTTACGGGCTCGGAGGGCTGCCCGGCAGTGCCCTTGGCCTTGTCAGCCGGGGCCGGGGCGGAGGCGGCCTCCTGTTTTTTCTGCTTGTTCTTCTCAAGGGCATCCTTGTCGTTGAGAATCAGCAGGTCTGCCGTCGTTTCGTCCGGCATTTGATCTGCAGTCCACCTGGAGACGCGGCCGTCGTTGCCGAAGTACACCGTGAGCTTGCGGATCTCGGTGTCGCCGCTGCGGCGGTTCAGATAGTAAACGTAATCCCAGCGGTCTTTATGGAACACGTCCTGGAGCAGCGGCCGGCCCAGGAGAAATTGCACCTGCTCGGGAGACATGCCTTTTTCCAGCTGCCCGATCATCTCCGAGGTGACGAGGTTGCCCTGATGGACGTCCGGGCGGTAGGGATGTAGGAAAGTCGGGGTCCACGCGACGGCGGAATCCCAGGCTCTGGACATGGTCTGGCAGCCTGCCAGCAGTGAGCAGGCAGATGCAATAACGGTAGCTGCGAGCAGCTTATGCGGGAGTGCCATATGTATCCGACGAGAAAGATGCCTAAGTGATCTGTTTATAAAACTTCACGTATCATAAGACAAAAGAGAAAACTTCCGCAGAGACTTTGCATATGAGTGAAAGCGATAAGCGGCATGATCAGCTGGCAGAGCTGAAGCAGGCGGGCCTGAAGGCAACCGGCCCGAGAATGAAGATACTTGAAATTTTCCAGCGCGAGTCCCAGAAGGGAAGCCGCCATATGTCGGCCGATGACATTTATAAGGAGCTGCTTGCTGAAAATATGGATATCGGCCTTGCCACGGTATACCGCGTGCTCACCCAGTTTGAAGCTGCGGGGCTGCTGACGAGGCATCATTTTGGGGAAGATTTCGCGACGTTCGAACTCGATGACGGCTACCATCACGACCATTTGGTCTGCACCCGGTGCGGCGCGGTAGAGGAATTCGTGGACCGCGACATCGAAGAGCGTCAGAAGGAAATAGCCAAACGGTTCGGCTTCCGGCTGGAAAGCCATTCCCTGTCGCTTTACGGCATCTGCCCGGCCTGCCAGAAGAAAGAGCGGGAGAAGTCCGGCCGCTGAAGCCGCTCTCCGCTCCGCGGATTAACCTTTATTTTTTCAGTTCGTAAATGACCGCAGGGTCATCCTTGAGCTTGCCGTAATCGCGGTTGCCGAAGACACGCACCCGGCTGTCGTCCCTGCGCCCCCAGAAGTCTGCCTCGGGGTCTGCAGGGAAAGTGGAGGTGCTGATGCCGAGCCACTGGGCGAGCCCCTGAAGCATTCGGAAACCGCTGCGGGCTGCCGGATTGACCTCGTGGGTCGTGCTGGTGCTTGAGATGGAGAAAAGCGGGACGTCGTAATTCTGTTTCGCATCGTAGCCATGCTCAAGCTCCCTGCCGGTTTCCGTACCGGGCTTGGGTTGCATGGACAGGCCGTGATCGGCGAAGTAAAGAAGCGACCAGGTCCTGCCTCTGCTGCCGAGCATCCCGACGATTTTTTCAATCATCTCGTCCATCATCCGATAGGTCGTGAGGTAGCAGGACATGCTGGGATCTCCCACGTCCCATTCGACGGCGCGGCCCGAGAGGCGCGTGCAGAAGGTCGGGTGGGAGCCCATCAGATGGAGCACGAAAAGCCTGGGGCCGTCCGCGGGTGAGTCGAGCGCCTCGCGCAGCTTGGGCAGCAGCTCGAAGTCGTCCACGTTGGGATCCGCGTAATTGCCCTTGAGCCAGGCCGTGTGCTTGGCCCGAACGCCGATCTGGGCGATGGGGTTGTCATAGGCTCCGCCGCGGCCCTGGTTAGAAAGCCACCAGGTGTCAAATCCGGCGCTGTTGGCCAGCGTGAGGACATTGTTGGCGCTGTTGAAGCTGTCCGTTCCGGGCTTGTTCAGCGACAGGAGTCTGGGCAGCGAGATCCCGGTGTTGCCGCCGGGGGCGACGAAGTGGCTGAAAAAAATGCCGGGAGATTTCCTGAGAAAGGGGGTCGTGTCCAGCGGGTAGCCGTACACCGATGCATAGTCTCTTCTCTGGCTTTCGCCGATCACCAGGACGTAGTCCTGAAAGCGGGGCTTTGCGGTGACGTCAGCCCAGCTCGGTTCCGGTGCAGAAGCCTCGTCGCGGAGCTCCTGCGCTCCGGACCAGGCCGAAACGGCCAGATCCCTGGCAAAGCCGGCGGCCTGGATTGAATCAAGATCCCGGCCGCGCCCGTAAATCTGGATCAGGACGGCAGCGGCGAGCGCGATGGCGCAGCAGCACACGGGCGCGGCCCTCAGCTGCAGATTCCGGCAGGCCCGGATGGCGGCCAGCCCCAGAACCAGCATGCCGGCTGTCCCCAGGAACAGCCAGGGCGGTGTATTGGAGGCAAACTCGGCGGCTTCCGCCGGGTTGGTCTGAAGCAGGGCGACAGATATCAGAATATTGGGTCTGCCGTAGAGCATGCCTGCAGGAAAATACAGAGCAGCGACTGCGACGGCCGGGATGGCGATCAGCCGTCTGGTCAGCCAGTGCTGGGAGAGAATCAGCAGGGCCAGCACCGGGGCGAGGAAGTTCACCGGGTCGAGACTTTTCCACGGCATGTCTCCGGAGTGCGAGTAGCCCATGGCGGCAGGCAGCGCAAGGCTGAAAGCGGACGACAGAATCAGGGCGAAGGCCCAGCACCATATGTTTCTGCGGGAGAACGGGCCCGGCCTGAGGCGGGAGAAAATCGACATAACCAGCGGCAGCTAGATAAAAAAATACCTGAAAAACCGCATTCTAATCGGAAGCCCCTTTTGAAGGGGCGGAGTTCTTCAGCATCTCACTGGCATGAATGATCGTGGCCTGGGTCATTCGAATGCCGCCCAGCATTCTTGCGATTTCCGTGACTCTTTCTTCTTCTCCGAGGGCTTTCACAGAACTCGTGGTCACTCCGTCCGCGGTCTGCTTTTCGACATGCAGGTGCCTGCCGGCGCAGCAGGCGACCTGGGGCTGGTGCGTGACGCAGATCACCTGCCTGTCTCTGCCCAGCGTCTGCAGGAAACGTCCCACCACCTCGGCTACGGCCCCGCCGATGCCGGCGTCCACTTCGTCGAAGATAAGGGTTCCCACGGGCGTGGCCTTGGCTGTAATGACGGCAATGGCGAGGCTGATTCTTGAGAGTTCACCGCCGGAGGCAACCTTGGTAAGCTCGCGGGGCGTCACGCCCGCGTGTCCCGCGACCAGGAAGTCGCAGCGCTCCAGCCCGAACGGGCCGGGTTCGGTTTCGCTCAGCTTCACTTCGAGCCGTCCGCCCTCCATCGACAGGACCTGCATGGCTTTGGTCACTTCCCGGGACAGGGAGGCCGCGGCTTTTTTGCGGTTTCGCGACAGATCTGCGGCGGCCTGCATATAACGCCCGCGCGCTTCCTTTTCGGCCTCGGAGAGCCCTTCGGTGTCGATGCCCTGCTCCAGCGCGGCAAGCTTTTCCTTCACCTGGCTGCGAAGCTGCGCCAGGTCCTCGGGCCTCGCGTGGAATTTGCGGGCCGTGTCATAAAAGGCCGAAAGCCGGCGGTCGAGCTCGGCGAAACGCTCTTCGTCGAGGTCGCTGGAGTCGAGATACTGCCTGAGGGTGCTCACGGCGTCATCCACTATGCTGGAGGCGTCGGAGAGCTGCTGCACGAGGTTCTCGAGCCTCGGGTCGTAGCGCGCCAGAGACTCGAGCCTGCTGCTGGCTTGGCCGATGCAGGAGGCGGCTGACGCGTCATCATCGTCGGAGAGCGCCCCCAGCGCTTTCCCCACCCCCTCGACGATGGAGGATGCGTTGGCCAGCCTGGTGTGTTCTTCGGAGATCCTCTCCCACTCGCCCGGCTCCGGGGCCAGCGCCTCGAGGTCTTCGCTCATCCAGGACAGGCGGTTCATTTCCTCTTGCAGCGACGCGAGCCTGGAGGAGGCAGACTCAAGCCTGCGGCGGGCTTCCTGCCAGGTTTCGTAAAGCTCCCGGACGGCGTTTCGCTTGTTCAGGATTTCGCCATGGGCGTCCAGCAGCCGCAGCTGTTCCTGGGGCTTGAGTAGCGATTGGTTGGAGTGCTGGCCGTGGATGTCGACGAGTCTTTCGCCCAGGGCGCGCATCTGCGTCGCCGTGGCCGGCGAACCGTTGATCCAGGCCCGGGAGCGCCCCGACGAGTCCAAAGTGCGGCGCAGCAGCAGTTCCTTGTCCGGGTCAAATCCGTTCTGGGCGAGCCAGTGCTCCAGCCTTTTGCTGGAGGAGAAGATGGCGCTGACCTCGGTTTTCGGTGCTCCTTCCCTAATGACGACCGTGTCGGCGCGGGCTCCGAGAAGCAGCTGCAGGGCGTCGATCAGGATGGACTTGCCGGCTCCTGTTTCGCCGGTGAGCGCCGTGAACCCCGGGCCGAGCTCGAGGCTGAGGTGAGGAACAATGACGAACTCGGAAAGCGATAGGCACTGCAGCATCGTCAGTTCTCCAGAAGGCGCCGCCCCGCGCTCACTCTCCCGAGGTTTCCTGCTGGCTGAAGCCGGGGTTGGTCGGCATCAGGTTCCATTTCAGCTTTCGCCTCAGAAGGTCAAAGTGGTTGTATCCGGCGGGATGCAGCAGCGTAAAGTGATTTTTCCCGACATGGATGTGAAGCACGTCGCCCTCGTCCATGGGCCAGAATTCCTGCATGTCGAAATACGCCTGGCCGTCCTTGACTTCCGTCAGTTCGATGTCGACGACCGAGGACAGCGGCAGGACGATGGGCCGGTTGGTCAGCGTGTGCGGCGCAACCGGGACGAGCTCGGCGCCCAGCAGCGACGGGTGCAGTATCGGGCCGCCGGCTGCGAGCGCGTAGGCCGTAGAGCCAGTGGTCGTGGCGTAGATGATGCCGTCGGCCCTCTGCGTGGACATGCGCTGCCCGTCGACATAGATCGTGAACTCCACCATTCCGCCGATCCGCCCGTGGGTGATGCCGGCGTCATTGATGGCGTTGGACTCGTAGACCTTTTTCCCTTTGTGCAGCACCGCACCCTCGATGACGGGACGGTCGTCGCGGACGAACCGCCCCTCCATCATCTGCGGGATGATCTGCTCAACCTCTTCGAGGACGATGTCGGTGATGAACCCGAGCCGGCCGGCGTTGATGCCGATGATGGGCCTGCCGTAAGGGGCGAGCAGCCGGCCCACTCCCAGGGTTGTGCCGTCGCCGCCGAGCACGATGGCGACGTCTGCCTTCTCGCCGAGCTCCTGCGGGCCGTGCGGCTTCCAGCGGCAGCCTTTCCCCATGGTTTTGAAGGCAGCTTCGTCGAGCAGGGGCTCGACTCCCGAGCGGCTGACCACGTCGAGCAGCCTCGCAAGAAGCGGCCGCGGCAGTCCGGACTGCTTGACGAAGATGGCCGCTTTCTTAAAGACGGGCATTGCGTTACTGCCCCGCATCGACTCCGGCGGCAATGTGATAGCCGGCGTCCACGTAGACGATGTCACCGGTGATGCCGCTTGCCAGATCCGACAGCAGGAAGGCGGCCGCGTTGCCGACTTCTTCGGTTGTCACGTTCTTCTTGAGCGGAGAGGCCTGCTCCGTCTGATGCAGCATTTTCCCGAAATCCTTGATCCCGGCGGCGGCCAGCGTCTTGATCGGGCCGGAGGAAATGGCGTTGGCCCTGATTCCGTCCGCTCCGAGGGACAGCGCGAGATAGCGTGTGGAGGCCTCGAGGGCGGCCTTGGCGAGGCCCATCGTGTTGTAATTCGGGACGGCGCGCTCGCTGCCCAGATACGTAAGCGTCAGAACGGAGGCCTGCCTGCCCTTCATGAGCGGCAGAAAGGCCTTGGCCAGGGCCGGGAAAGAATAGGCGGAGATGTCCATGGCCGTGGCGAAGGCGGAGCGGGAAAGCCCCTCAAGGAAGTCCCCGGAAATCGCCTCGCGGGGCGCGTATCCGATGGAGTGGACGAAACCGTCGAGTCCGCCCCAGCGCTCCTTGAGCAGGCTAACGGCGGCGGCAATCTGGTCATCCTGAGTGACATCGAGCGGGAAAATCACGTCGCTGCCGAATTCTTCAGCAAATTTCCCGATTCTTTCCCTGGCGTGCTCGCCGGCATAGGAAAAAGCGAGTTCAGCACCTTCCCTGCGGCAGGCTTTCGCAATGCCGTAGGCAATGGAGCGGTTGGAAAGCACGCCTGTGATCAGAAACTTTTTTCCGTTTAGGAATCCCATAATGCTCACTCAGAAAAATACAAGAAACTCCCCGCAATGCAAACCGGGGGATCGATGCCGACATTGTAGCAACTGAACGGAAGCCCTCAGCCCCGCTCAGTCCTGACGCCGTGCGGCCTTTTTATTTTTTTTCCTGTTCTGCACAGGGCGCTTGGCGGACGGCGCCGAGCTTTTGCGCTTCGCATTCCCGGCGGCGCTCTTCTTAGGCGCGGAGGCTTTTTTCGAGACCTTGCCCGAGGCGGTGGAGCGCCTGGCCGATTTTTTCGGGGGATTGGCGTTCAGGCGGTACCGGCGCGATTCCCTGTAGGCTGCATTTTCCGCAGAAATGCGCTCAATGTCCGGCGCGCGGTTGATGACCGGCACTGTCAGCGTAAGGCTCTGGCCCTTGCGAATCTTCGCTTGGCGCAGGCGGTTGGTCACAATGATCGAGCGCTTGGTGATGTGCATGCGGTCAGCGATGTCATCGAGCGTGTCGCCCTTGCGGACGCGGTAGCGTATCTGGCGGTAGCGGACCTTCGGCACCGAGGGCACGGGCTCGAGGCGGAAGAAAGCGCCTCCGGCCTCAATCTCATCCCGGGGTTCTCCGGAATCCGCCCTCACAAGGAGCAGTGAGTTTTGGGCAACGCGCCGGTTGCTCGGAATGCGGTTGACCTCGCGGATCTCCTCGATGGTCATGCCGTTGTTTTCCGCGATGTTGAGGAGGCTCTCGCCGGGCTGCATCCGATGGGTCTTCCAGGAGGAGACCCGGCGGCCGTTGGAGCGCCAGCGAGCGAGGTTTTCCATGAACTCATCGAGATTGTCCGCGGGAATCAGCATGGCGTTTTCATGGGCGCCCACGATGACGGGGCGGTTGAACCCCGGGTTGAGCATCGTGAAGTCCTCGAGCTTCATGTTCGCGAGCCTCGCGGCGGTCTTGATGTCGATGTCCTTGTCCCTGAAAACCTGGACGAAATAAGGCTCGCTGCCGATGTCCGGAAGAGTGATGCCGTAGCGGGCGGGGTTCTGCACGATGCGTTTGACGGCCTCGAGCCTGGGCACGTAGTTGGCCGTCTCGGAGGGCATCCTCAGGTGCTGGTAGTCGGTTGGAAGCCCCGCGGCGGCGTTTCGGTCGATCGCCCTCTGGACATTTCCTTCCCCCCAGTTGTACGCGGCGAGCGCGAGGTGCCAGTCATGGAACTGATCGTAGAGCTTCTGAAAATAGTCAAGGGCAGCCCGCGTGCTTTCAATGACATCTCTCCGCTCGTCCTTCCAGAGGTTTTGCTCCAGCGAATAGGTGGTTCCGGTGCTGGGGATGAACTGCCACAGCCCCGAGGCTTTGGCCGGAGAGACGGCTGTCGGCATGAAGGAGCTTTCCACGAAGGGCAGCAGCGCCAGCTCCATGGGCATGCCCCGGGATTCGACCTGGCCGACGATGTGATAAAGATACAGACCGGCCCTTTCCGCCGAGCGCGTGAAGCTCTGAGGGTGCCTCGTGAGCGACCCGAGCTGGCTGTCGACCCTGGGGCTGTCCAGCGGCGGCATCTTGAAGCCGCGCCTGATCCGCCCCCAGACCTCCGGTCCGGCGGCTTCCTCCGACTGTGCAAGCGGGCCGCGGAGGGCATCCGCGCCAGGAGCCGGGGCTGCCTGGGCCTTCGGCTCCACGGAAGGCGAACCGCCGGCCTGGACGCTCTGAGCCTGTCCGGCGGAGGCAAGCAGCAGGCCTGCCAGCACGGTGAATGCGGTGCGAAGAAACATCGAAAGAAAAGCGAGAACAGTTTGCAGTGGTTAGATGGTACTCTATGTGCTGTCCCAAGCGATAGAAGCAAATGTGCTATTTGGTAAACGGTTCTTTTTCTGTGACGGTGCGGCGGCAGTGGGCAAAAGAAATTTAAAAATATGCGATTTTCTGCATACTCCGGCCGGCCGGCTGGCCTTCGAATGGGAGGAGGCCCGCGTTGCCAGGGTGGTGGAGGACAGCTTCGGATACAGGGCCCTGCAGGTGGGGATTCCTCAGATTGATTTTCTTGCGGCCAACCGGATCGCCTCCCATGTCTGCACCGTGTCGGGGGAAAAAATTCCCGCCTATCCCGGTCTGCAGCAGAGGGGCTTCGTTTATGCGCGGCCCTTCGAGCTGCCTTTCGCCTCAGAAAGCATGGATCTCATTGTCCTGCCGCATGCTCTGGAGCTGTCGGGCAGCGTCGAGCGGGCCCGCCGGACCCTGAAGGAAGCCGCCCGGGTGCTTGTTCCGCAGGGGAGGCTTGTCATAACGGCTTTCAATCCGCTGAGCCTCTGGGGCCTGAGGCAGCGCCTGAGCGGCATCGGGCTGGGAGGGCCCTACCTTCCGAGCGGCTCCTCGCTCGTCACTCTCGCGCGGCTCCGGGACTGGTTCGGGCTGCTGGGGCTCGATATAGACCGCGGCGCCTTCGGCTGCTACGAGCCGCCCTGCCGGAGCGCCTCGGCCATGCACAGCTGGCGCTGGATGGACAAGGCGGGAGACCGCTGGTGGCCTTCGCTCGGAGGCGTCATGATGCTTTCGGCAGTGAAGGTGCTCGAGGGCATGCGCCTTATCGGGCGGGTGTCGTTCAGCGATCGGAAAATAACTGTCGCCGGACGGCGGTTTGCGGCTCAGGCCGGAGCCCGGCGGGAAGCCGGCCGATAAGCGGCTGCAGGGGGTGCGTCAGAGTATGCCAGGGATCGGAACCGGTGAATTGGAAATCTGGAGCGACGGGGCCTGCAAGGGCAACCCGGGGCCAGGCGGATGGGGGGCGAGGCTGATCTACGGCCGCCACACGCTCGACCTTTACGGAGGAGAGCCCGTCACGACAAACAACCGCATGGAACTCGCGGCGGTGATCGCGGCTCTCTCCAGCCTGAAGCGCCCTTGCCCCATAGTGATTCACACGGACAGCCAGTATGTGAAAAACGGGATCAACGAATGGCTTCCCGCCTGGAAGGCCCGGGGATGGAAAACCGCGGGACGCAAGCCCGTCAAAAACGAGGCCTACTGGAAGAAGCTCGATGCCCTGGTGCAGCGGTTTGACATCCGATGGCAGTGGGTCAAGGGGCATGCCGGGATCGAGAACAACGAGGCGGCCGACCGGCTGGCCAACTGGGGAGTGGAGGCCGCTCAGGGCCGACGGCCCGGCTGTGACAAGGTGTCCGCCGAGCTCGCCGCCCTGCTGAAGTCTCTTGGAGAATGAAAATGGCCATGAGGCAGATCTGCCTTGATACGGAAACAACAGGGCTCAACGCCGATAAAGGCGACCGGCTGGTAGAGATCGGCTGCGTGCAGCTCGACGGGAGAAAATTCACTCTCGATTCGAAGTTCCTCTACCACGTGCTGATCAACCCCGAGCGGGAAGTCCCCGAGGAGGTGGTCAAAGTGCACGGACTGACGACCGAGAGGCTCGCCAGGGAACCCCGCTTCGCAGAAATCGCGCCTGATTTTCTCAAGTTTGTCGAAGGCTCCGAGCTCATCATTCATAACGCCGAGTTTGACGTCGGATTCATCGACATGGAGCTGCGGCGCGCCGGGCTGCCTCCGCTTGAAAAAAGCTGCAGGATAACCGATAGCCTTGCCATCGCGAGAAAAAAGTTCCCCGGACAGAGAAACACGCTCGACGCGCTTTGCTCCCGGTTTGGAATAGACAGCACCGCAAGAACACTGCACGGAGCGCTGCTCGACGCGCAGCTGCTGGCCGAGGTCTATATCGCGCTCACCCGCGGCCAGGACAGCTTCAGGATCGACCTGGGAGCGATGGAAGGCGGGAAGGAAAGCCTGCCGCCGCTGCCGGACGCCTCGCTGCTGAAAGTGATCAGAGCCTCGAAGGAAGAGCTGGCAGCCCATGAGGAGCAGCTCGACAAAATTGACAAAGCCTGCAAGGGAGTGTGCCTCTGGAGGCTTGATCCTGATGCGGTGCCGGACGGCGAGCCTGCCGGAAAAGCCGGTTAAGCTCAAAAATTTGACAGATGCTGAAAAAACACATAAAATTGAAAATCTATTCAGTTGCGCAGTTAGCTCAGAGGTAGAGCATCGCCTTCACACGGCGGGGGTCACAGGTTCAATCCCTGTACTGCGCACCATAACGATTTCCCGGACTGTCCTGCGACGTCCGGGTTTTCTTTTGTCTTCAGGTCTTTGCCTCGCACCCCCTGCAGTTCCAGCCAGTCCGGCTTTCCCTGCCTTTGCCCCGCAGATATCCGCACGGCGGGGGCGAAGCCCTGCTCCCGCTGTAGGGCATTTCAGAAAAATGAACGGAACTGAGGGCGGGAGCGCGCCGCCGGTTCCGTGACCCCGGGGCCAGGGCGGGCCGCCCTGAAGCTGTTCCCCCTGTCTTCCTTTTCGCTCGCCTTCAGCTCCTGTTGTTTCGGGAGGTCTTCAGGTTCCTGGACATCTCGATCAGCATGGCGTGCTTGACGAAAGCGTAAATGCACCCGCCTGCGGTGTAGATGAAGCCAGGAAACCCGTCCAGAAAGCCAAGCTTGAAAAAATAGGATTTGATGAAGCGGAAAACGGGGCTCACGCACAGACGCAGAATGCCCGAGGGGGCTTTCTGAGTCATCAGGTAGTCTGCCCGCAGATGGGCGAATTTCATCTGCTTGATCAGGAATTCCTCAATGCTTTTGGACGGATAGTGAAGCAGGTCTCCGTCGAGAACTACGGGCTCTTCCTTGGAAACGAGCTTTTCTTCGATGGGATCGTCGGTCCAATTCGCATAGCGGCGGTTGAAGAACCGGGTCTGGCGGTCCGGATAGCCGCTGCCGTGATGCAGAAACCTTCCAAGGAACCAGTTTCGGCGCGAGCACGCGTAGACGTGCGGACCGCCGTCGTCGCCCTCAGTGCGGCCGGCCAGGGCCTTTCTGATGGACTCGGACAGCTTCGGGGTGAGCCTTTCATCCGCATCGATGCAGAACACCCAGTCGTGGGCGGCCTGCGTCACCGCAAAGCGGCGCTGGGGCCCGTAGCCCATCCATCCCTGATTGATCACGTATGCGCCGAAGGATTTTGCAATTTCGATGGTGCGGTCCGTGCTTCCGGAGTCGACGACGAGGATGTCGTCCACCCACTGGCAGCTCTTCAGGCAGTCCTCGAGCTTGTCCTCCACGTTTTTCGTGAGGATGACAATGCTGAGCGGGAAAAGCTCCCGCTGCGTCGAATTCGAATCCATAAGCTCACTGCTCGTTCAAATAACTGAAAAAGACTTTTTCAACGCCGCGCACATGGGCGATCCTGTCGAGGATCGACTGCTCGGCCGACACCAGCTGAGGTCTGGAGACGGCCATCTGGCCGACGCTGCCGCCCGCGCTGATTTCAAACAGGACGGGGCAGCCGGAAGACTTCTGCTCCGATTCTTTCAAAAGGCTCTCGAGTCCGTCAAGGTCGGCCCCCTCGGTGAGCGAGACCGACAGAGAGGCCAGGTGTTCGGCTCTGAAACGGGGCATGTCCGTGGCTGAGTCCACAACGAAGGAGACGGCTTCGTTTTTTTCGTCCCAGCGCGAGAAGCCGCTCACGATCGCGATTTCATCGGTCCTGAAGGCGTCCCGGAACTGATCCCAGACTTTTGAAAAGCAAAGCGCCTCAATGGAGCCGGTGCCGTCGTCAAGCGTGACGGCCCCCATCTTGCCGCTTTTCCCCATAATCTGGCGGATGTTCGTGACGACGCCTGCGATTTTCACGGTCGCCCTTCTACGGTACGCATCCTTGCCCTTGGGGGCGGAGCCTTTGCCTCCGGCATTGACTTTCTGGATCGTCGTCGGGATGAAGCGGCGGATTTCGCTGCGGCATTCATCGAAAAGGTGGCCTGTGAGGCAAAAACCGATGAACTCCTTTTCATAGAGCAGTTCCTCGTGTTTGCTCCAGGGCTCGGCGGGAACCCAGTTGACGATCGCCTCAGCGCCGCTTGCATCGCCGAAAAGGCTGCCCTGTCCGGAGAATTCGACCATATCCGCGGCCGCTTTCATCGCCTGGGTCAGGTTGCCGAACAGCTTTGCCCGGTCCCTGTCGACGGAGTCGAACGCACCGGCCTTGATGAGCGCCTCGAGGGCCCGCCGGGACATGCCCGCGCTGTCGCGCGCCTTCAGGCGCGAGCAGAAGCTGAAAAGGTCCTCGAAGGGGCCGTTTTCCTCCCGCTCCTTCATCATCGAGTTGATGAAAGCCTCGCCGACGCCCTTGATGCCGCCCAGCCCGTAGCGGACGGTTTTTTCATCGGGCACGGTGAAGAACCAATCGCTCTTGTTGATGTCGGGGGGAAGCACTCTGATGCCCCAGAGCTTCAAATCCTCGATGAAGGAGTGGATTTTGGCCGACTCCGTGAGGATCAGGCACATGTTGGCCGCCATGAAGGCGGCGGTGTGGTGCGCCTTCAGGTACGCCGTCTGATAGGCGACGTAGCTGTAGGCGACGGCGTGCGACTTGTTGAAGCCGTAGCCTGCGAACTTCGCCATCAAGTCGAAGATTTCGTTTGCGACCTTTTCGCTGACGTTGTTCTTGGCCGCGCCTGCCACGAAGATGGCCCGGTGCCGGACCATCTCCTGCTTGAGCTTTTTGCCCATCGCCCGCCGGAGAAGGTCGGCCCCGCCCAGGGTATAGCCGCCGATCACCTGCGCTACCTGCATCACCTGCTCCTGGTAGACCATGATGCCGTAGGTTTCCTGCAGCACGGAGCTCATGCGGTCGTCGAGGTAGGTGACCGGCTCGCGGCCTGACTTGCGGGCGAGGTAGGTCGGAATCATCTCCATCGGGCCGGGGCGGTAGAGCGCGTTCAAGGCGACGAGGTCCTCAATGCGGTCCGGATGCGCCTGGCGCAGCAGCTGCCTCATGCCCGGCGATTCAAACTGGAAGACGGCGGTGGTGTTGCCCTCCTGGAACAGCCTGAGGGTCTCGGGGTCGTCGGTCGGAATCCTGCGCAGGTCGAACCGGGCTTCAGGGTGCAGCTTGTTGATGTACTCGACGCATTTGTTGATGATCGTGAGCGTCGTGAGGCCGAGGAAGTCGAATTTCACAAGCCCGACGTTTTCGACGTCGTGCTTGTCGAACTGGCTGATGGTGTTCTCCGGCGCGCCATCCTGGTTGTACAGCGGGCAGAAGTTTGTGAGCGGCCCCGGGGCGATCAGCACCCCGCCGGCGTGCATGCCCAGATTGCGGGTGATGCCCTCCAGCGGCATCGCGAGCTTCATGAGCTCCTGGTACTGCTCATCGCCTGCGATGGCGGCGGCGAAATCCGGCTCCATCTGTTTGGCGCTTTCGAGCGTGACGTCCTGTCCGGGAGGCGCGGGAATGAGCTTGGCCAGGTCATCGACCTTGCCGTAGGACATTCCGAGCACGCGTCCGACGTCGCGCACGATCGCCTTCGCCTTCATCGCGCCGAAGGTCGCGATCTGGCTCACGGCGCTTGCCCCGTACTTCTCCTTCACGTGCTGAATGGTCTTGTCGCGGTTCCACTGGCAGAAGTCGACGTCGAAGTCCGGCATTGAAACGCGCTCCGGATTCAGGAACCGCTCGAAGAGCAGGTTGTAGTGCAGCGGGTCGATGTCCGTGATGCGCAGCGAATAGGCCACGAGCGAGCCAGCGCCGGAGCCGCGGCCCGGGCCGACCGGCACGCCGTGATTCTTGGACCAGTTGATGAATTCCTGCACGATGAGGAAGTATCCCGGGAACTTCATTTTCTTGATGATCCCGAGTTCGTATTCCAGCCGCTGCAGATAGCGCGGAGATTCTTTCTTGAGGGTCTGCTCGTCCGGATACAGGAATTCGAGCCTTTCCCTGAGGCCCTCGTGGGCGAGCTTGTCGATGTAGTCGTCCAGAGTCATCCCCTCCGGGGTTTCGAAGAGGGGCAGCTGGGGCTTGCTCAGAATGCCGTCGACGTTGCACCGCTTGGCGATTTCAACGGTGTTGGCCACGGCGCTTGGAATGTCGTGGAAGAGCTCGATCATCTCCTGCGGAGACTTCAGGTACTGATCCTCAGTGAAGAGCCTGGGCCTGCGGGGATCGGCCAGCGTGTAGCCTTCGGCAATGCAGACGCGCACCTCGTGGGCTATGAAGTCCTTCGCTTCCATGAACTGCACGGGATGAGTCGCCACCACGGGCAGGCCCTCTCGCGCCGCCAGGGCGCAGAGAAAGCGCACTCCCGCCTCGTCTCCCGGGCGTCCTGCCCTCTGCAGGTCAAGGTAGAAGCGGTCCGGGAAGCAGCCGGCGAGCCGAAGGGCCGCCTCTCTTGCGCGCTCGGGCTTGCCGCGGGAAAAAAGCCTCTGGACTTCTCCCTCCGGCCCCCCCGACAGGGCGATGAGGCCTTTGCTGCCGTCGCCCTGCAGCCATTCGCCGCGCACCTCGCCCCTTCCCTTGACGACCTGGTTTTCAAGCCAGGCGCGGGTCAGCAGCACGCAAAGCGAGTGATACCCGTCATGGTTCATGCAGTAGACCGTGAGGCGGAAGGGATGCTGCCGGTCCTCGTCGTTGGTGATCCACAGGTCGCTGCCCAGAATGGGCTTGATTCCCGCCTTATGGCACTGTTCGTAAAAGCGAACGCTGCCGAACATGTTCATCAGGTCGGTCAGTCCGAAGGCGCCGATGCCCCACTCCTTCATTTTGTTCACGGCGGGGCCGAGCCGGACGATGCCGTCGGTAATGGAGTACTCCGAGTGAAACCGAAGGTGGACGAACGCAGGCTGCATGTTTTGAAGCTCTCTCAGATGTCGAGCAGTTCCTTGATTTTTTCGAAAACTTCCTCTTTTTCGGGCCAGGCCCCGTTGGTTCCGAGCACCGTGGCCCGCGGGTTCCACGGACCGGTGCGGTCCCGGTCGGTCACTCCGATCAGCGTGACCTGCCTGGCGCCGACGCCGGCAGCCACGTGGCTGATCCCGGAGTCATTGGCCACGACGAGGGCGGAGCGCTCGCACAGCGCCGCGTAGTTGCCCAGGGTCGTGGGCGGCAGGATGGTTGCCGAGGGGCAGGCTCGCCGCGCGTCCTCTTTCTCGCTCGGGGAGGGCAGGATGAGAGGCGTGTAGCCCAGAGCGCGGAGAAAGTCTGCAAGCTCGTTGAAGTGCGGCCAGCATTTGTTCTTTCCTTTGTGCTTGCCGCGCGCCGTCGGTGCGAGCAGGACGTAGGGCTGCTTGACGGCGTGGTCCCTGAGAATGTTGCGGGCCGCCGCACGGTGCCGGGCGAGCAGCTTCAGCCCGAGCTCGGGTTCCGGCGCGCTCCTTGCCGGGGAGCCCCCCCAGGCTTCGATGGCCTCGCGCGCCACGGTGAAGAAGCGCTCGACTTCGTGCATCCGCCCGGGCTCCGGCACAGGCCGGTCAAGAAAGAGCCTCCGGCCGTCGGTGGGAAAGCCCGCCGACCTGACTCCGCCGATCCAGAAGAGCAGGGCCGAGCCGAGGGAATTCGGAAAGAGCAGCCCCCAGGGATGACCGCCTAAATCGCGGGCGAGCTCTCTGATCCTTGAAAAATCCTCCGTCACGTGGCCTTCGATGGGATCGAAGCGCCAGCCCATGCCCAGCATCAGGTCCTCGGCGAAGCGTTTGCCGGTCAGGCAGGGAGTAAAGCCGCTGTCGGCCAGCAGCCGGAGGGCCGGGAGGGTCATGACGCAGTCGCCCACGTGGTTAGGCAGGCGGCAGAGGACGGTCTTGGGCATTTTCATTGCAAGCGGGAATGATGCGGAAAGCGCAGTTTAGGGGATGCAGAAAGTCAGGTAAGGATATGATAGCGGCTGCGCCCGTTTACAAAAAGCACCCTCCCACACTCCCGCCTGGATAAGCATGGCAAAAAAAATACTCCCGAAGAGAAGCATCCGCGATCCCAATATCCTGAGGCTCCTCAAAATGATGCTTCCTTACCGAAGGTGGATCTATGCCGCTGCCGCCGCTCTTGCCGTGACGGCCGGAACATCCTCGCTTATTGCCATGCTTCTCGGAAAGCTCACGGACATGGGGTTCTACGACCACAATCCGAACGTCATCTACTGGGCGCCCGCGGCTCTTCTGGGCATAGCCCTGCTGCATGGGAGCTCCACCTTCCTGAGCGGCTACTGCCTGCAGGCCGTGTCCCAGTCGGTCATGATCGATCTGCGGGAAATGATGATCGGCAACGTGCTCTACTGGCCGGAGAGCGTTTTCCAGAAATATTCCACCGGGAAAATTATTTCGAAGTTTCTCTATGAGGCCTCCAACGCGCTTTCGGGTGCCTCGGGACTGCTCACCCTGATCATCCGCGATGTGCTGCAGATTGCAGCCCTGATGTGCCTGCTGATCTATCAGGACTGGAAGCTCACGGCGGTCACGCTCGTGATGGCTCCGCTCATCGCCGTCATTCTCCGCTGGGTCAGCCGCCGCATGCGCCAGTACACCAAAATGATGCAGGGCACAATCGGGGAAATGTCAGCCTCGCTCTTCCAGCTTTTTGACGCGCACAAGATCGTCAAGATCTACGGCGCCCAGGAATTCGAGAAAAGGAAGTTTTCTGCCGTAAGCGAGAAATTCAAGCGCCTCAACCTGATGCAGCAGAAGGTGGCGGGCGCGGGCACCCCGCTCATACAGCTCGTGACGATGGGGGCTGTCGCGGTGGTTCTGGTGGTCGCGCTGCTGCAGGCGCAGGCCGGAAGGCTCACGATGGGACAGTTCACGACCTATCTGGCGGCCCTGCTTCTGCTGATGCCTGCGATCCGGCATCTCTCGGGCCTCAACGGTTCGCTCGCCAAAATGGGCGCTGCGGCCGACTCTATCTTTGACATGCTCTCGGAGCCCCTCGAGCGGGAGACCGGCAGCAGGGAGCTGTCGTCCTGCCGGGGCGAGATCGAATTCCGGGGCGTCAGTCTGCGCTACGGAGGAGAGGCCAGGGGCGCCCTTGAGGACTTTTCCCTGAAGGTGAAGCCCGGGGAGAAGATTGCCCTTGTGGGTCCTTCCGGGGCTGGGAAATCGACGGTGATCAATCTGATTCCCCGCTTCTGGGAGCCTGACTCGGGCAGCATCCTGATCGATGGCGTGGACGTGAGGGACTACACGCTGCGGTCGCTTCGCAGCCAGATCGCCCTGGTGAGCCAGGAAGTGGTCATCTTCGATGACACGATCGCCGCCAACATCGCCTACGGAAGGCCCGATGCGTCGATGGATGAAATCCGGAAGGCGGCTCAGGCGGCCTTTCTCACGGATCTGATCGAGGAGCTTCCCGAAGGGCTGCTCACGAGGGTCGGAGAGGCCGGCTCCAAGCTCTCCGGAGGGCAGAGGCAGAGGATTTCCATAGCGCGGGCGCTGCTCAAGAATGCCCCCATCCTGCTTCTCGATGAAGCGACAAGCGCGCTCGATACGGACAGCGAGAAATACATCGAGTCCTCGCTTGAGCGGCTGATGGGCGGCCGCACCGTCTTTGTGGTGGCTCACCGGCTCTCGACCATCCGCGATGCGGACCGGATCGTCGTGCTCGACAAGGGCAGGATCTGCGAAACCGGAACTCACGAACAGCTTCTGGCCCTGGGCGGTCTTTATGCTCATTTGTACAATATCCAGTTTAAAGACGGCATCGGCAGGGCCGCAGCTGCAGGCTGAGGGGGTTCTTTTCTCAGGCGCCGGCGCCGCGGCGGGGGAGTCAAAAGTGACAGTCAGTGGGCAAGGTACGGAACAAAAAGGCGGGTTCATCTTCAAGGCCCCTCGGGATATTGAGGCCGAGGTTCTGCCCGGAGCCTTCATCAGGGATTTTGCCGGAGCCGGATTTGCCCAGACGAAGGGCGAGGAGGGCAGGAAGCTCCTGCGCAGGCTCCTTTCCGCGGATGCGGACAAGTTCGCCTGCGGCGAGGCGTTCCGGTCGGCGCTTCTCAACGCTTCGGGCGGCGTCATGCTTGAGGCCAGGGTGCTCGCAGGCAGGAATCAGTGGCTGCTGGTGTTCCCTCCCGAAGAGGCGGGCTCGGGCCAGGCCTGGATGGGTCAGGTCGCGGTGGCCTTTGACGCCGAAGTGGAAAGGCTGCAGGGCCGCGAAGCGTTCTGGCTCGGGGGAAGGCAGGCCGGGGAAGCGCTTCGCCGGGCGGGCGCCGAGCCTCCACGCGACGGCGCCTGGGCAGGCGTCGGGGGATACCGTTCGCTCAAGGCCGCGGCATTTCCGGATTTTTACCTTCTGGAGGGCGAAGCCGCCGAATGCCGTGAATTTCGCAGCCGGCTCGAGGCTCAGGGGGCTGTCCAGGCTTCGGAAGAAGTCTGGCGGTGCGCCCGGGCTCTGCACTGCGAGGCAGCTCCGGGTGAAGACTACGACGAGTCCTCCTCTCCGCTGGAATGCGGCTTTGAGGACTGCGTGGACTTCAGCGATCCGTCGCGCATGTTCATCGGCAGGGCCCTCGCCGAGGCGAGGGGCAGGGCCGGCGCGCGGTGCCGCCTGGGGCTTCTGGCCGTGGACTGCGGGCTGAGCGCGGACGAACTGGCGCAGTCGCCTGAAATTACCATCGAGGGCAACAGTCAGGAGGGCGGGCTTGCCACGACCTGGGCCCTCACGCCCCAGGGCGTTCTGGCCCTGGCGCTTCTGCCGGCGGGAACCGCTCCGGGCGCGGCCGCCTGGGTCACGGTCGGCCAGAGAAGCTTCCCCGCCCGGGTTCTTCGCTGCGGATTTTGAATCGGGGGACATCATGGCCATCAGTGTGTTTGACATATTCCGCGTTGGAATCGGTCCGTCTTCTTCGCACACGGTCGGGCCGATGAGGGCGGCTAGGCTGTTCGTCAACTCGCTCACGCAAAAAGGGCTGCTTGAGAAGACGGCCCGCGTCCGGGTGGAGTTCATGGGCAGCCTGGGTGCGACCGGCATCGGACACTCCACGGACACGGCCTTCGTTCTGGGGCTGATGGGTCTGGACCCGGAGACGGTTGATGTGGATGCGGCTTCCGCGGAGATTGCGCGGGTGCGCTCCGGCGGGACGCTTCTTCTGGCCGGCAAAAAGGAAATTCCCTTTCTCTGGCCGCGCGACATTGCCTTCAGCCCAGAGAAGATCTGCAGCTTCCATACGAACGCGCTCAATGCGGAGGCCTACGCCGGAGACGGCCGGCTCCTTTACGAGAGGCGCTACTACTCCGTGGGCGGGGGCTTCGTAGCCGCCGGCGTGGAAGGCAATCCGGATTCCGTCGAAGTTCCGGCATCCTTCCGCACGGCGGCGCTGCCCTACCGCTTCCGCCACATGTCGGATCTGATGGTGTACTCCGACCGGGACAAAAAGAGCCTGCCGGAAATCGTCCGCAGCTACGAGAGGGCCTGGCGCACGGATGCTGAAATCGACGCCGGGCTGGACCACATCTGGGAGGTCATGCGCGAATGCATCGAGCGCGGCTTCAGCCGCGACGGCGAGCTGCCCGGACCATGGCACGTGGCAAGGCGCGCGTCCTCAATGAAGCGCAGGCTGGAGCAGCAGCCCGCAGGCTCCGACCCTCTGGCGGCCCTCGACTGGGTGCAGGCGTTTGCCTTTGCGACCGGTGAGGAGAACGCGGCCGGGGGACGCATCGTGACAGCGCCGACAAACGGCTCCGCCGGCGTTCTTCCGGCTGTTTTGGAATACTATTCGCGCTTTACGCCGGGGGCGTCTCCCGAGGGCGTGCGGGATTTTCTTCTGACGGCCGGCGCCATCGGGATCCTCTTCAAGACGAACGGGTCGATTTCCGGGGCCGAAGTGGGCTGCCAGGGCGAGGTCGGCGTCGCCTGCTCCATGGCCGCCGCGGGGCTTACCGCAGTGCTGGGCGGCACGGCTTACCAGATCGAGAACGCCGCTGAAATCGGCATTGAGCACAACCTTGGCCTCACTTGCGATCCCGTGGCAGGGCAGGTTCAGATCCCCTGCATCGAAAGAAATGCCATGGCCGCGGTGCAGGCGGTGTCTGCCTCAAGGCTTGCGCTGCACGGCACGGGCCGCCACTATGTTTCGCTGGACGAGGCCATCAGGACCATGCTCGAGACAGGCCGCGACATGTGCAATAAATACAAGGAGACGAGCACGGGCGGCCTTGCGGTCTGCATCGTGGAGTGCTGACGCCAGCCACGGGGCGGCCCGCTGCTCAGACTGCAATGGGCGCCTTAATTGCGGGCCAGGGGTTGTAGCCTTCGAAGGCGAAATCCTCGTAGCGGTAGGAGAAGATATCCTTCGGCTTTCTCAGAATCCTGAGAGTGGGGTAGCGCCGCGGGCTCCTTGAGAGCTGCTCGCGCACCTGCTCGAGGTGGTTGAGGTAGATGTGGCAGTCGCCTCCGGTCCAGATGAAGTCGCCGGGCTGCAGGCCGCACTGCTGCGCCACCATATGGGTGAGCAGGCTGTAGCTCGCGATGTTGAACGGAACCCCGAGAAAGATGTCGCAGGATCTCTGGTAGAGCTGGCAGGAAAGCTTTCCGTCGGCAACGTAGAACTGGAAAAGGCAGTGGCAGGGCGGAAGGGCCATGCGCCGGATTTCTCCTACATTCCAGGCGCAGACGATCAGCCGCCTGCTGTCCGGGTGGGTTTTGATCTGCTCAATGAGTTCGGCGATCTGGTCGATTTTCTCTCCCGAGGCGGCTCTCCAGCTTCGCCACTGCGCGCCATAGATGGGCCCGAGGTTGCCCTGGGCGTCTGCCCATTCGTCCCAGATTGTCACGCGGTTGTCGTGAAGATATTTGATGTTGGTGTCGCCGCTGAGGAACCAGAGCAGCTCGAAGATAATGGAGCGCAGGTGCAGCTTTTTGGTCGTCACAAGGGGAAAGCCCTCTGAGAGGGGGAAGCGCATCTGGTAGCCGAAGACGGAAAGTGTTCCCGTGCCGGTTCTGTCGGTTTTCTCCACGCCGTTGTCAAAAACGTGCTTCAGCAGTGTTTCGTATTGGTCGTACATAAAGGGCTTCAGCTCCCGGGCGGGCCGGACGCGGGTTGGGTTCCGGCGCTTTTGTTTTTAAAATGACTGGCAGATTACACGGATATTAATCAATCGGCCAGGCGCGGACTGCCGGGGGCTGTCCGGGTCCGGGCTGGGGATTGGAGATAAAAGGTAGCGCTTTGGAAGAAGTCTTGATCAATTATTCCCCGAGGGAGACCCGCGCCGCGATTCTCTCCGATGGCATTCTGGAGGAAATCCATCTGGAGCGCGAGGTTTCCAGGGGGCTTGTGGGCAATGTATATCTGGGCCGGGTGGTGCGCGTCCTGCCGGGAATGCAGTCCGCGTTCATCAACATAGGGCTGGAGCGCACGGCGTTTCTCCATGTGGCCGACATTGAGGAGGCGCACCGGTCCGATGCCGTGCTGCCCATCGAGAGGGTTCTCCACGAGGGCGACGCCGTCATGGTGCAGGTGGCTAAGGATCCCATCGGCACCAAGGGCGCAAGGCTGACCACGACGGTGTCTCTTGCCGGCAGGAAGCTGGTTTATCTGCCGAAGGAGCCCCACATCGGAGTGTCCCAGAGAATAGACGATCCTGAGCTGAGGGAACGGCTGCGCGAGCAGGTCGCCGCCATGAGGCCGAAGGACGAGAAGGGAGGCTACATCGTCCGCACCTCCGCGGAGGAGGGTGTGACCGAAGAGGAGTTCCTCAACGACATGAGGTATCTGAAGCTGCTCTGGGAGAAGATCCGCTACAGCGCCTCGCATCAGCCCGCCCCGTCCCTTCTTTACCAGGATCTGTCGCTCGCGCAGCGCGTGCTGCGCGACATGGTGCATGCCGAAACGCAGGCGATCTACGTGGACTCACAGGACATGTATCAGTCGCTGCGCAGCTTCGCCGATACCTTTGTGCCGGCGGCGGCCGGCAGGCTGCGGCTTTACCGCGGCGACGCCTCGCTTTTCGAAAAGTTCAAGGTTGACGAGGAAATCGAGAAGGCGCTTCGCCGGCGAGTCGACCTGAAGTCCGGCGGATACCTGGTGTTCGATCAGACGGAGGCCATGACCACCATTGACGTCAACACCGGCGGCTACGTGGGTAAAAAGGATTTCGGGGATACGGTCTTCAAGACGAATCTGGAGGCCGCGCAGACCATTGCACGGCAGCTCCGGCTGAGAAACCTGGGCGGCATCATCATCATCGACTTCATCGACATGGACAGCGATGAACACCGCGAGGCGGTGCTCGCCGAGCTGCGCCGCGGCATCGCGCGCGACCGCACCCGCATGACGCTCAGCAATTTCACGGAGCTCGGGCTGGTGGAGATGACCCGCAAGCGCACCCGCGAGAGCCTCGCCCACATGGTCTGCGAGCCCTGCCCGGTATGCGGAGGCCGCGGCGAGATCAAGACGGCGCGCACCGTGTGCTATGAAATCATGCGCGAAGTCGTGCGCGAATGGCGCCAGTACAAGGATGCGAAGGAGTTCAAGATCCTTGCCTCCCAGTCAGTGATCGACATGTTCCTTGACAGCGAGTCGCAGGCGCTCGAGCTGCTGCACGAGTTTATTGGGAAGCCCGTGTCCCTGCTTGTGGAGCCTGAGTACACCCAGGAGCAGTTTGACGTCATCATCGCCTGACGGTTCAGGCGGAAGGAAGCGGCCATGCCGGACTCTTTTTACTGGTTTGATTACGAGACTTTCGGCCTGAGGCGCGGGGAGGCCTTCCCCGCCCAGTTTGCAGGGCGCAGAACGGATCTGGAGCTCAATCCCCTTGACGATGGGGAGGTCTTTTACTGCAAGCCGGGAATCGACATGCTGCCTTCGCCGCAGAGCTGCGCGCTCACGGGGATTCTGCCCCAGTACTGCGAGAGGCACGGGCTGCCCGAAGGGCTTTTCGCAAGGGAGGTTCTTCGGCGCCTCGGAGCCCGGGGCACGGTGGGCATCGGCTACAACAGCTTCGCGTTCGACGACGAGGTGACCCGGTTCCTCCTGTGGAGAAACCTCCTGCCGCCCTATGAGAGGGAGTTTAAAGACGACTGCGGGCGCTGGGACCTCTACCCGCTTGTTCTCGCGTACTGGGCGCTGCGGCCGGAAGGCGTGAACTGGCCGCGGTGGCGGGAGTGCATCGGCTTGTTGAATGAAAAGCGGCTGCTGAAGCTGCCGGAGCCGAAGAACCCGGACGCGTTCTGCTTCAAGCTCGAGTGCCTGAGCCGGGCGAACGGGCTCGGGCATGAGAAAGCCCACGATGCACTCTCGGACGTGAACGCCACCATTGAGCTTGCGCGGCTCATCCGAAGCCGAAATCCGAGATTCTGGAGCTGGGCGTTCGAAAATCAGACGAAACCGAAGGTCATCGCACAGATCAATCATCCAGCCGTGCTGTGGCTCGACCCGCACCAGAGGCAGGACAGGGGCTATCTTCGGTTTGTGAGGCAGATCGGAGTCGACAGCGTGAATCCCAACTCGGTCTATCTCTGGGATTTGACGCGTGACCCGACCGAACTTCTGGATCAGACGCCGGAGAGCATCCGGCAGAGGACTTTCAGGAAAACAGGTGATCTTCCCGAGGGAGTCTCGCCGCTGCCGATTTACAGGCTTGCGGTCAACCGTCATCCCTTTGTCTGCTCGGCCATCCATGTGCTCGGCCCGCGGCGCGCAGAAGAGTTCGGCTGGGATTTCAGTCAGATTCAGAAAAACGCCTCCTGGTTCACGGCCGAGCGGCTCAGGCTGGCAAGCGACCTGCTTTCCAGGGCTTTCACTGCCCGCGCCGGGGACGAGGCTGAGCCCGAAGACGCCGACGTTGCGCTTTATTCATCTGGATTCCCCTCGGACCGGGACCAGGGCATGCTGAAGTCCCTGCAGAACCTTTCGCCGGGAGAGCTCGAGCAGAGGGTTCATTCGGGTAGGGTCATTTTCGAGAAGCCGGTTTACTACGAGCTGCTTCTGCGCTATCGGGCGCGCAACAATCCCGAGTACCTCAACGCGGAGGAACTGGGCAGGTGGAAGGCGTTCGTGAGGCAGAAGATGCAATCGAGCCTGCCGCGGTTCGAGTGCGAGGTGCAGGCTCTGGAGGAAAGCCTCGCGGGGCGGGGCGGGGACATTGTGGCGCAGCTCCGGCAGTGGCCTAGGCGCGATGCCCTCAGGCAGATTCTTTCGGAAGAAGGCGTAAAAGGAGGACAGCGGGAAAATGAAGGACAGGAACTATGAATCTGTGACGCCCCGCAGGGCCGCTTTCGTCGGCCTTGGGGTGATGGGCTACCCGATGGCCGGCCACCTGCGCCGCGCTGGACACATTGTGACGGTTTACAACCGGACGGCCTCGAAGGCGAGGCGCTGGGTGCAGGAGTTCGGCGGAGAGATGGCTGCGACTCCGGCCGAGGCGGCAGCGGGAGCGGACGTCGTTTTTCTCTGCGTCGGCAACGACGATGACGTGCGCTCCGTGGTGTACGGAGACGACGGGGTATTCGCCTCGATGAAGCAGGGGGCCGTGCTGTGGGATGACACCACGGACTCCGCTCTGCTCGCCAGGGAGCTTTCCGCCGAGGCGGCGAAGCGGGGCCTGCTGTTTGTCGACGCCCCGGTTTCCGGAGGCGAGTCCGGCGCCCAGCAGGGAACTCTTACCGTGATGTGCGGTGGATCGGACGAAGCCTTCGAAAAGGGCGAACCGGTCGCCCGTGCCTTCGCCTGCGCGGTGACGCATCTCGGCGGGGCTGGCAGCGGGCAGCTTGCCAAGATGGTGAACCAGATCTGCATTGCCGGCGTAGTTCAGGGGCTTGCCGAGGCGCTCGCCTTCGGGGAGAACGCTGGGCTTGATATGGAAAAGGTGCTGCCCGTCATCGAACGGGGGGCCGCCGGATCCTGGCAGATGTCCGCGCGGGGAAAAACCATGCTCGAGAGGCGGTTTGACTTCGGCTTCGCGGTAGACTGGATGAGAAAGGATCTGGGAATCGCGCTGCAGGAGGCGAGGAGAAACGGCTCGACGCTGCCCCTCACCGCGCTGGTCGACCAGTTCTACGGAGACATTCAGAAGGCCGGGGGAGGAAGGCTCGACACTTCCAGCCTCATTGCCCGGTTCCCTCAAAAGCCGCCGGTCCGGCGCGGTTCCGAATCCTGAAGCCGATGACGCTAGAATAATCACTTTACATTGAACACTCCTGCTCCAAGGGATCAGACAGTCATGAGCAATACTGGTGACAACAAAACGGTGGAAACGGCTGAGGCCTCCAATTTCATTGAGAAGATCATAGAGGAGGACCTTTCGCGCGGTTCGACGGTTCCGAGAAAATGGTGCGGACACCCTGCGCCGTATTCCGAGCAGGAGAAGGGGCAGGAGGACACGGCGAGGATCCGCACCCGCTTTCCGCCCGAGCCGAACGGTTACCTGCACATCGGGCATGCGAAGAGCATCTGCCTGAACTTCGGCCTGGCCAGGAAATTCGGAGGGTGCTGCCATCTTCGCTTTGACGACACCAACCCCGGCAAGGAAAGCTCGGAATATGTCGAGTCCATCAAGGAGTCGGTGAAGTGGCTGGGGTTCGACTGGGAGGAAAACGGCAGGAGCAATCTGTTTTTCGCGAGCTCTTACTTCAAGTGGATGTACCAGTTCGCCGAGTATCTGATTCGCATCGGCTATGCCTACGTCGATGAGCAGACTCAGGAGCAAATGAAGGAGAACCGCGGCACGCTCACCGAGCCCGGGCGGAATTCGCCGTTCCGCGACAGGGATCCGGAGGAAAGCCTGCGGCTGTTTCGCGAGATGAAGGAAGGCAAGCACCCCGAGGGCAGCATGGTGCTCAGGGCGAAGATCGACATGGCGAGCCCCAATGTGAACCTCCGCGATCCTGCGATCTACCGCATCCGCTTTGCCGAGCATCAGGAGACGGGCAACGAATGGTGCATCTATCCGATGTACACCTTTGCGCACCCGATCGAGGACTCTCTCGAAAACATCACTCATTCCATCTGCACGCTCGAGTTTGAAGACCAGCGCGCTTTCTATGACTGGGCTCTGGAGCGCATCGTGCCGCTGCTGCGCACGCCGCAGTTCGAAGAGGCGGGGCGGGTGCTGCGGGCCATGGCCAGCGGGTCCGATGACCGGGCCGATGCATTTTTGGCCGCCTGCGTGGCAAACCGCGCGAAACTCGGCAGCTCGGAGCCTGAGCGCCGGGCGGCTGCGATCCTCGACAGGCACGCCGAGGCCGGCACGTCTCCGGCCCGCGGTACTGAGGACGCCCGGTCTTTGTTTGCCCTGATGCTGGAGCGCACGGAGCTTTTCACGCCGCTTCTTCAGCATGCGCTCGACGTCGTGCGGCCGAACTTCTTCCTGCTGTCGCACCAGCATGAGTTCAACCGTCTCAATCTCTCCAACGTGGTCCTTTCCAAGAGAAAGCTCATTTCTCTGGTGAAGGAGGGGCTGGTGGACGGCTGGGACGATCCCCGCATGCCCACCCTGATGGGACTTCGCCGCCGCGGCTACACGCCGGCCTCCGTGCGCAACTTCGTCAAAAAATGCGGCGTGTCCCGCGTGGCCGGCGGATCCATCGACTATTCTGTTCTGGAAAACAGCCTGCGCGAAGACCTGGACGACAAGGCGCCCCGCCGCATGGCCGTTCTCAGGCCGCTGAAGCTCGTGATCGACAATTATCCCCAGGGGGGCTCGGAGCTCGTGCGGGCGAGCAACCACCCGAAAAAGCCGGAGATGGGGGAGAGGGACGTCCCCTTCTCGGGCGAGCTGTGGATCGAGGAGAGCGATTTTGCGCTGGACCCGCCGAAAGGCTTCAAGCGCCTCACGCTCCCCAAGGACGGATCGCCGGCCCGAAAAGTGCGTCTGCGCGCCGCCTACATCATCGAGCCTGTCTCCTGCGAGAAAGACGAATCGGGCCGCGTGACCGTGGTCCATGCCCGGTATTTTCCGGAAACAAAGAGCGGCACGGCCGGCTCGGAGACTGTGAAGGCGAAGGCGACCATCCACTGGGTCGACGCGAAGCAGGGCGTTCCGGCCGAGTTCCGGATCTATGGCCGGCTTTTCGAGGTGGAGCACCCCGAAGCGGAGGACGCGGATTACCGCACGCTCATCAACCCGCACGCCAAGCAGGTTCTGAAGGGCTTCGTCGAGCCCGCGCTTGCGCAGGCCCGCGGCGATGACAAGTTCCAGTTCGAAAGGACGGGCTATTTCGTGGCCGACCGCGTGGATCATGCGGCCGGGCGCCCGGTGTTCAATCTGGCCGTGACGCTGAGGGACTCCAAGGGAAAGCTGTGAGCGTCCGCAGGCAGAATGCATTTGGCCTAAAGAATTAGCCGGAACGGCTTAAGGAAAGGTTTGAATGCAGAGTGCCTGCGAACGTATTATGATTAGCGCTACTTGACTGAAGTGCCTTCAAAAAAGAGTGCTTTGCTGTCAAGCACGTTGGGAGGCTTGGGCCTCTTCACTTTCAATAGGAAGAAATCGCATCATGAAAAAGCTGATTGTTCTGGCCGCTGCTGCTCTCCTCGCTGCTGGTGCCAATGCTGCTTACAAGGACGGAACCTACACTGGCGTTGGTCAGGGCAAGGCTGGTCCTGTCAAGGTTCAGGTGACCGTCAAGGGTGGCAAGGTTGCCGCCGTCAAGGTTCTTGAACAGAAAGAAACCCCGATGATCTTCAAGGGCGCTGAGTCCGGCGTTGTCCCGGCCATCGTCAAGGCCAACGGCACGAAGGGTGTTGCCACCGTTTCCGGCGCCACCCTGTCCTCCAAGGGCATTCTGGCCGGTGCTGACGCTGCTCTGAAGCAGGCCAAGTAATTTCTTTGGTCGCAAGACCGGAGAGGTAAACTCCCTCGGGAGTTCGGAAAGGGTGCGTTCGCGCACCCTTTTCTAATGTCTGGAGAATCCATGCTATCCCGTCGAAACTTATTGAAGTCGCTCGCGGCCTGCTCTCTTCCGGCGCTGCCGGCTGCGGCTGCGGAAACCGGATCCGGGGAGCCGCAGCTTTATCAGGCGGAGAAAAACACTTTTTCGATGGGGACCCTGATCGGTCTGAAGGTTTACGCTCCGACGGAGGACAAGGCCTCGGCCTGGCTCGAGGCGGCTGACGAGGAAATGAACAGGCTTGCCGGCATCCTGACCGTTCACGGCGACTCGAGCCCGATGATCGAGGTGATCAGGCAGTCGGGCCGCCCGGTGGCGGTTCCGGAGGAGGCTGCGGAGGCTGTAGCCGCGGCGCTCAAGGTTGCGAAGGAATCGGATTCAGCCTTTGAGCCGACCATCGGCAAGCTCGTCGATGTCTGGAAGATCGGATTCGGCGGGAAAGCCGTTCCCTCCGACGGGGAGATCCGGCGCGCCAGGTCCTTTGTCGACTGGCGCCGCGTGCGGGTGTTCCGGCGCGGAGAGCAGGATTATGTCCAGATCGGCCGCGGCCAGGACATCGATCTGGGCGGAATTGCAAAGGGTTATATCGGCACTCGCATGGCGCTCTACCTCAAGGAGCTGGGAGCAAGGAAGGCTCTTTTCAATCTGGGCGGCAACGTTGTTGTGATCGGCAGTTCACCGGCCGGGCGGCCCTGGAGAATCGGGCTGCAGCATCCCGCCGAGGAGCGCAACGATTACTTTGCCGTTCTCAGCGCTGAGGACGAGTCAGTCATCACTTCGGGCGCCTATGAGCGCAAGCTCGTCATCAATGGCAGGCAGTACGGGCACATCCTCTCGCCAAAAACCGGCTATCCGGTGCAGACGGATCTTTCTTCCGTGACCATTGCGGACAGGGACGGGGCCAAGGCGGATGCCTGGTGCACGGCCCTTTTTGCCATGGGCCGGAAGAAGGCTTTCGGGATCCTGCGCCGGAGGCCGGACATAGAGGCGGCTCTGATGAGCAGCGACTACCGCACCGTCTGGCTGACCCCCGGTCTTGCGCGGCGCTGCGAGGTGACCGACCCGGCCGTGAGGAAAGTGATTCTGCGTCGCTAGCCTCGGGCGCCTCGGACTTTTCCCCTTTTTCAGGGGTCGAGTCTGATGTCGTCGTCGAAGGGCTCTTCGCCGTCCAAGGGCTGCTGGCCGGAAACAATGGCGCGCAGCCCTGTCGCGTTCAGGATCTGAACGTGCTTTTGGTTGACCTGAATGAGCCCGTCGTGCGAAAAGCGCGACAGGACCCTGCTCACGGTCTCCAGCTTCAGGCCCAGATAGGATCCGATTTCAGCGCGGGTCATGCGGAGCACGAACTCGCTGCGGCTGTATCCCCTTGATTCAAACCTTTGGGAGAGGTTCAGCAGAAAAGCGGCGAGGCGCTCCTCGGCGTGCATGGATCCGAGCAGCAGCATGATGCCGTGCTGCCGGACGATTTCCCGCGACAGGATCTTATGGAAGTGCTGCCCCATGGAGCGCATGGAGGTGGTGATCTCCAGCATGCGTTCATAGGGCAGGACGCAGACTTCCGTATCCTCGAGGGCAATGACGTCGCAGGAATGGACGTCGCTTGCGATGCCGTCGAGCCCTACCAGTTCCCCGGCCATGTGAAAGGACGTGACCTGCTCGCGTCCGTCGCTGGACATGACGGTGCTTTTCAGGAATCCGAGCCTGATGGCAAAGAGGTTGTCGAAATGGTCGCCCGTTCTGTACAGGGCCTCCCCCCGCTTGATTCTCTTGCGGGTGGACACCATGTCCTCAATGCGTTCGATTTCCTTGAGCGAGAGGCGAAGGGGCAGGCAGAGCTCCCTGAGGTTGCAGTTCGAGCACGCCACCCGGAGGGCGGATAAAGAGATCTTTGAGGTCGTCATTCAAAAAGCCAGAAATGCCTATGACCGGTGCTGATTTAACGCGGCCCTAATGTTCGAATAAGCCCCAGCCGGTACAATGCATCCAGTTTAGATGCTATATATGACCCGGACCCGCTTGAGAGCCGGGGAGCATTGAACGGGCGGTTTTGACGTCTGTCAATAAGTAAGCTCTCGCCGGCAATAATAACAGGAACTTTAATCTAGGTCATGTTTTTGGAGAAATCATCCATGGGTATCCCCGCAACGAGCTACGTTGAACTGCCCGATCTGGCCCTCCTGAGAAAGTTTGATATCCCGGCCCCCCGCTATACCTCCTATCCGACTGCTGATCGGTTCACCCGGGAGTTTGGCCCCGAAGATTACGAGGCGGCGCTTCAGTCGCGCCAGGACGAACCCCTCCGCAAGGCTCTCTCGCTGTACGTGCACATTCCATTCTGCAGCGATGTCTGCTACTACTGCGGCTGCAACAAGATCGTGACCCGGGATCACGCCCGGGCGGCGCAGTACCTGGAAGTTCTTGGGAAAGAGATGGACTTGGTGGGAAAGTTCCTGACCGGGGACCGCGAGATCGAGCAGCTGCATTTCGGGGGCGGTTCGCCCACGTTCCTCGACAACGACGAGCTCGAGCGGGTCATGACGATGATCAGGCAGCGATTTCCGCTGCAGAAGGACGGGGAGTTTTCCATTGAAGCGGATCCCCGCTCGACGCCGGCCGACAAGATCGCCAAGATGGCCGAGCTCGGGCTGAACCGCATGAGCCTCGGTGTACAGGACCTCAATGCCGAGGTTCAGAAGGCAGTGAACCGCATCCAGCCCTTCGAGCTTGTCCGCGACACGATGCAGGCCGCCAGGGCAAACGGCTTTCACTCCATCAACATGGATCTGATCTACGGCCTGCCCCTGCAGACCGAGGCTTCCTTTGCGAGGACGATCGAGCAGGTGATCGAGCTTTCGCCCGACCGCATCGCCTTGTACCACTACGCGCACCTGCCCAACATATTCAAGCCCCAGCGCATGATTCGGAACGCCGACCTGCCTTCGACCGAGACAAAGGTCGAGATCATGTTCAACGCCATCCGGACGCTTACGGCAAACGGCTACCGCTACATCGGGATGGACCATTTTGCCAAGGAGACGGACGAGCTCTCGGTCGCGCAGAAGAACGGCACCCTGCAGCGCAACTTCCAGGGCTACTCGACGCGCGCGGACTGCGACATGGTGGCGCTGGGGGCTTCCTCCATCTCCAAGGTGGGCCGCGTCTATGCCTGCAATCCCCGGGATACGGAGAGCTACTATGCGGCCATCAACGGCGGCAGGCTTGCGACCATGAGGGGCTTCCGGCTTTCAGACGAGGATGAGCTGAGGCACTGGGTCATCATGAAGATCATGTGCCAGTTCGAGGTGAAAAAAAGCGAGGTCGAGGAAAAATTCGGCGTGGACTTCGACAGCCACTTCGCCTGGGAGCTGAAGCATCTCGCCGCCTACCAGAAGCACGAGCTGGTCAGTCTGCACCCAGATCGAATCGTCGTGACGCCCAAGGGCAGGATCTTCGTGCGCGCCGTGGCCATGCAGTTCGACAAATATCTGCGGGAGTCCGACAGGGCGGGCGGCTACTCGACCATCGCCTGAAGACGGGCTGCACTGATCCTGATCGGGGAGCGAAGGGTATGTCTTGAGAGGAGGGGCTTTTTGCCCTTCTTCACAGAGCGTTAAAATCTATCCTCTGTATCCGGATCATTCCGGTTTGATTGAACCTTTTACTGTTCCGGCCCGCCTCAGGCTTCACAGGCCAGAGGCGCCGGCCTCACGGACCAATCTGATGAAATACATGAAGGCTTCGGAGATAAGGAACGCTTATCTTCAGTTTTTTAAGAGCAAGGGGCACACCATTGTCGCCTCCAGCCCGGTCGTTCCAGAGGATGACCCGACGCTGCTGTTCACCAACGCCGGCATGAACCAGTTCAAGAACTGCTACCTCGGCATTGAAAAGCGCAGCTACACGCGGGCAACGACCAGCCAGAAGTGCATCCGCGCCGGCGGCAAGCACAATGACCTTGACAATGTGGGCTACACCGCCCGCCATCATACGTTCTTCGAGATGCTGGGCAACTTCAGCTTCGGAGACTATTTCAAGCAGGATGCGATTCCGTGGGCCTGGGAGTTTCTGACCAAGGTGCTCGAGCTTCCGCCCGAGAGGCTGTGGGTGACGGTCTACATCGATGACGACGAAGCCTACGACATCTGGAACAAGCAGATTGGGATTCCTGCCGAGCGCATCATCCGCATTGGCGACAACAAGGGCGGCAAATACCTATCTGACAATTTCTGGATGATGGGCGACACCGGTCCCTGCGGCCCCTGCTCGGAGATCTTCTTCGACCGCGGCCCCTCGGTTCAGGGCGGCCCTCCGGGGAGCCCCGACGAGGATGGCGACCGCTGGCTGGAGATCTGGAACCTCGTGTTCACGCAGTTCAACCGCGACGCCTCCGGGAAGATGAACCGCCTCCCCCACCCCAACATTGACACGGGCATGGGCCTGGAGCGCATCGCCTCGGTTTTGCAGGACGTGCCGACCAACTACGACATCGACCTGTTCCAGAACCTGATGAAGGCCGCCAAGTCGGCCGTGGAGGCTGCTGGAGCCGTCAACGTCGTCCCGGGAACCCCGTCCCTGAAGGTGATCGCCGACCATATCCGGGCCTGCGCCTTCGCCATCGCCGACGGCGTGACCCCCGGCAACGAGGGACGCGCCTACGTGCTGCGCCGCATCTGCCGCCGCGCCATCCGCCACGGCTACAAGCTCGGTGCCCGCAAGCCGTTTTTCTACACGCTCGTCAAGCCTCTGGCCGAGGAGATGGGCGATGTCTATCCGGAGCTCAACAAGCCTTCAATCGCTCAGGTGATCAAGGCCGAGGAGGAGCGCTTCTTCCTCACTCTCGCCAACGGCATGGAGATTCTCGAGGACGCCATTTCCAAGACCACCAACGGGGTGCTCAACGGAGACGTCGTCTTCAAGCTGCATGACACTTTCGGCTTCCCTGCGGACCTCACGGCCGATGTCTGCCGCGAGCGCGGCATCCGCGTCGACACGGATGCCTTTGACCGTGCCATGGACGAGCAGAGGGCGAAGGCCCGCGCGGCCGGGAAGTTCAAGATTGCAGCCGGCCTGATCTACAACGGCGAGGGCAACGAATTCCGCGGCTACAGCGAGCTTGTCACCGAGGGTGCCAAGGTCATCGCCCTGTACAAGGACGGCGTGCCCGCCGAAGTGGCCGAGGCCGGGGACGAGGCGGTGCTGGTGTTCGACAAGACGCCCTTCTACGCGGAGATGGGCGGCCAGGTCGGCGACAGCGGCACGGCCGAGAACGCCTCGACTTTTGTGAAGATCCTCGACACCTTCCACATCAAGTCGAACGTCTACGCGCACGTGTCCCACGTGGCCGAAGGCTCGGTCCGGGTGGGCGACGTTTTCAAGCTGCAGGTCGACGCCGAGCGCCGCGCCGCCATCGCCCGCAACCATTCCGTGACCCACCTGATGGACAAGGCTCTCAAGTCGGTCTGCGGCGAGCATGTTTCCCAGAAGGGCAGCCTTGTGACGCCGGAGTTCACGCGCTTTGACTTCACCCATGACCGTCCCGTCACGGAAGAGCAGATCGCTGAGATCGAGGACCTGGTCAACCGGGAAATCCTCGAGAACACCCCGTCGAAGACGGAGATCATGTCCATCGAGGACGCGAAGAAGACCGGCGCGATCATGCTCTTTGGCGAGAAGTACGGCAAGGAAGTCCGCGTCGTCACCGTCGGCACTTCCAAGGAGCTGTGCGGAGGCACACACGTGGCCCGCACGGGCGATATAGGCTGCTTCAAGATCGTGTCGGAATCCGGCATTTCGGCCGGCGTGCGCCGCATTGAGGCGGTGACCGGCCTGAACGCGCTGCACATGCTGCAGAGGAAGACCCGGCTCGTGAACGACGTGCTGTCTCGCTTCCGCGGCGTGCCGGAAGACGAGATTCCCGCCAAGGTCGACTCCTGCTTTGATCAGATCCGCCGGCTCGAAAAAGAGCTTGAGACCGTCAAGGAGAAGCTTTCGACCCAGGCCGGCGCTGAGCTCGCCTCCAGGGCCCGCGATGTCAAGGGCGTTCAGGTCCTTGCCGTGGCGCTTGAAGGCGCCGATGCCCGCTCGCTGCGCGAGACGGCGGACAAGGTCCGCGACAAGCTGAAGAGCGCCGTGGTGGTTCTCGCTGCGAAGAACGGCGGAAAACTCCAGATCTGCGCCGGCATGACTCCGGACATCGTCAAGCGCGGCCTCAAGGCGGGCGAGCTGGTTCGCTTCGTGGCCGAGCAGGTGGGAGGCAAGGGAGGCGGAAAGCCGGATTTCGCCATGGCCGGCGGCTCCGACCCGGCGGCCCTGCCTGCGGCTCTTGAGTCCGTTTACGGATGGGTGGAAAAGGCCCTGTGATGCAGGAGCTTCGCTCGCGCCCAGCGCCTGATCGGGAGCTCAGCGTGGACGGCAGCTGTCCCGAGCCCGTCCTCAGGACGGCCCGGGCGCTGCGGGCCATGTCTTCGGGCCAGATTCTGCGCGTAGTCTGCCAGGATCCGGCTTCAGTCCACGACCTGCAGGTTTTTTCCGAGCAGACAGGAAACCGGCTGCTCGCTCAGGAAACCGAGGAGCGTGCGCAGGGGAAGGTCTTTGTCCACTGGCTCTCGAGGCGCTGAGCCGGAAAACCGGACGGTGAGGAAGCGCAGGATGAAACCTAAACTCCCGGTTAACTGATCCCTAACGCAGGACTTTAGGCGGGAAGGGCACCGACAGAAGCAGCGAGAGAAAATCCCGCTGCTTCTTCGTTATGGGCCGCGTCACCCAGGCATTGCCGCTGGGGCGTTTGTCCGCCTTGATGCACCTTAGCTTTGCCAGCAGGCAGTCAATCGAGTTGTGCGGGAGAGAGACTCCCGGAGCAGCACAGTCGCGGGCCCGCTTCAGCATCATGAGCCTGATGGCGGCGGCCAGAGTGCAGATGAACAGCTTTCCAATGTACCCGGTCTGCGAGCAGCGCAGACGGTCTCCGTCTACCTGGTTCTTGAACTGGTTGAAGTCGAGTTCGACCCGTCCCCTCAGGCGATAAGCCCAAAGAGCGCGGAAGGGATCCTCTTCCTCATTGGTCCGCAGAACAAACATGCCGGCATAGCGGCAGGCGTCCCGCATTGCGTCATCTTTCCTGACCCATCTCAGCGCTCCGTTCCTGCCAGAGACCTTTTCTACAAAGCGCCCGCAGCTTCTCCACAGGTCATCGGGCCGCCTGCCGCCTTCATTGAGGATGTCCAGCAGATCCTCGATTCTGGCCGCCAGCTGCTTCATCTCAAGCTCATCTCCTCCCGGAAAGCGGTAAAGGTGGACGTAGACCGGTTTTCCAACGGGGCCGAAATCCGTATTCCGGGTCCAGTCTTCCTTGATCGTCCTTGCGTACACCTCGAGCCTGGGGTTGTAGAAGCTCACGTCGCGCAGAGACGCGCTGTAGCGGTCAAGCGCACGCAGGACTGAGTCTTCGGCCCTGCGGACGCCTTGAATGAAGCGCAGCTCGAGATCGAGCATCTTCTGCACGTTATAGAGGCTCCCATAGCCTCGGTCCGTCACAAGAACCGTGTCTTCAAGGTCAAATCCGGCGCTTTTCATCCGGTAAAGAATGTCGCTCAGGGCGGTGACGTCATTGACGGAGCCCGCATAGGCATGCGCATAGGCAATGTCGCCGGTGGCCTGGTCGCAGACAAAGGTGTAGTTGATCTGCCTGAGCTCTGGATCGCGTTTGGCATGCCCGAATTCAGCATCATCGATGGTAGTCGAGTACGTGGAGACGGAAGTGTTGTCCAAGGCGTAAAAAGTCTTCTCCTGCCGGCTTCTCGCCTGCTCGAGAATCCTCTGGTGCCGCAGGGCAAAGTAACTCTCGACATTCTTCTGCTTCACGCTTTCCATCAGTTCGCTGATGCGCTGGGAGCTGAGCCGGCTGCGGGTCTGGAGGTAAACGTTGCGCCGCCAGTCCTCGCAGGCGGCCATTGATCCCCCGTTGTCAAGCTTGTAAATGGCAAGCGCCAGCAGGTCATTGGCATCGTCTCCGAAGACTGCTTTCAAATCGCTGCGCATCCCGGATTGATCGGCAATGGACTCGGCCGCCCAGGTCACGCCGGCGCTGAGCGTCTCATCCAGCTCCGGATCTTCCTCTGGCTTGGGTCCGGGTGCGGCCGGAAAGTCCTGCCGGTAGGTCACTTCATCCACGAGGGTTTTGTCGACTCCGTAAAAGAAGTCACCTTCGGCATAGGCGGGAAAATCAGCCAGGAAGCGCTTCCCAAACGACACTCTGCCATCCTCATGCAGCCGCCCCGCATAGCGTTTCGCGCTGCGGCGGGACTGCTTTTTCACTGGATCCCAGCGTGTCTGATAGGCATAGACGTAAGAAAGTCCTTGGGCGTTTGTTTCAACAGTGAAATGCCATCTGTCAGGGTTGTTTCGGCGCATGGGACAGCCTTTATGATCATTATTAATAAAATATGGATCATTTTACATTATAAAAGAAAACTCCACAATTTCTTTTTCAAAGAAATCACGGAGTTATCAACTTTAATAAGAGGTTGTTTGACTTACGTCATCCTTTTTCTTGATCAGTTAAATGGGAGTTTGGGATGAAAATCCTGCGCTTTTTTTCAACTCTGAAACCCCAACTATTCTGGTTTCCCTAATATTAGGGACAGAGTTAAAAGCCGCCGGCTGGGCTTCCCGGGCCGCTGCGCCCCTGCAGCAGAGCACCAGGCCGAGGCAGGAGCCCCGTTTTGTTAGAATCATAAAAATATTTCTTGTGTTTTTGCCGGGGGCCCATTCGGTCCGCGGCAGGTTTCAGGTCAGGGTCTATGTCGACAGAAGACGCTAGCAGTTTGCCGGAAGGCTCTTCCGGGAATGATTCCGGGGCAGCCGATCCCGTTTCTCTTCACGAGGACATTCATCAGGTCAACATTTCCGACGAAATGGAGGAAGCGTACCTGAACTACTCCATGAGCGTGCTGATCGGGCGCGCCCTCCCCGACGCGCGAGACGGCTTCAAGCCCGTGCACCGCCGCGTGCTCTACGCGATGTGGAGGCTGGGCAACCGCCACGATGTTCCCTATAAAAAATCAGCCCGCGTCGTCGGCGACGTCATCGGCAAGTACCATCCGCACGGCGACACCGCTGTCTACTACACGATCGTGCGCATGGCGCAGCCCTTCTCGCTTCGCTATCCCCTCGTCGACGGGCACGGCAATTTCGGAACTATTGACCGCGATCCGGCGGCAGCGATGCGTTACACGGAGGTCCGTCTGTCGCGTATTGCCGAGGAAATGCTCACCGACATCGACCGCGACACGGTCGACATGACGCCGAATTTCGACGGCACTGAAAAAGAGCCGTCCGTGCTTCCCGCGCGCTTTCCGCAGCTTCTGGTCAACGGCAGCCAGGGCATCGCCGTGGGCATGGCGACCAACATCCCCACGCACAACCTGGGCGAAACCATTGATGCGTGCCTGTACGCGCTGCACCATCCCGAGGCCACGGTCGACGACCTCATCAGGTTCATGCCGGCGCCTGACTTCCCGACCGGGGGCATCATTTTCGGGCTCTCCGGCGTGCGGCAGGCCTATCGGACGGGCCGCGGGAGCGTGCTTATCCGCGCGAAGGTTCACGAGGAGACGGACGACAAGGGCAGAACGTCCATCGTGGTCGACGAGATCCCCTACATGGTGAACAAGGCCGAGCTGATCAAAAAGATCGCCGCGCTCAGAAACGAAAAAAAGATAGACGGCATCACCGACCTCCGGGACGAATCGTCGAAAGAAATCCGCATCGTGATTGAGCTGAGGCGAGACGCCCACCCTGAGGCCGTCAAGAACAATCTCTTCAAGCTGACCGATCTGCAGACGACTTTCGGGGTCAACATGGTGGCCCTCCTCGACGGCAGACCCCAGCTGCTTAATTTGAAGCAGCTGGTCGACGCCTTCATCGGGCTGCGCCGCGAGGTGGTCACCCGCCGGACCCGCTTCCTGCTTGCCAAGGCCCGCGCCGAAGGGCACCTGCAGGAGGGGCTGGCCATCGCGCTGGCCAATATCGATGAGTTCATCGAGATCATCAAGTCTTCCTCAGACCGTGCCGAAGCGACCGATCGTCTGATGAACCGGGGCTGGAAGGCTCAGATCGTCAACGAAATGATCGCCTCGGTGGCGGGCAGCTACCAGGACTATCGGCCGCAGGACATCGAGAGCGACCGCGGACTGAGGGCCGACGGCCTTTACTGGCTGTCGCGCGAGCAGACGGACCGCATTCTCGACATGCGCCTGCAGACGCTGACGGCGACGCAGCAGGAGAGCATCATTGCGGCCTACAAGGAGCTGTGCGCGCAGATCACTGATTATCTCGACATCCTGGCCCATGACGAGCGCATCGTCAAAATCATCAACGACGATCTGCTTTACATTAAGGAGAAGTACGGCGACGCCCGCCGCACCGCGATCGATCCGTCCGGAGACCCTGACTTCGACGAGCTCGATCTCATACCGCAGAAGGATTTGGTGGTTACCTTGAGCCGCGACGGCTATGTCAAGAGCCAGCTGCTGTCCGACTACCAGGCCCAGAGGCGGGGCGGGCAGGGCAGAAAGTCCGGAAAATTCCGCGACCAGGACGCGGGCGACCAGCTGATTGTCACCAACACGCATGATCAGCTCCTGTGCTTTACAAGCTTCGGGCGCATGTACCTGATCAATCACGCCTACATGGTGCCCACGGGGACCGCCGGCTCGAAGGGCCGCCCGATCCAGAACCTGATCGCCCTGCAGCAGTTTGAAAAGAGCAACGGCAGGGGCGGCACCGTGAAATCGCTCGAGAAGGTCACGAACATCCTGGCCATTCCGACGCCCGACGAGAATCACTGCGTTTTCTTCTCCACCGCAAGGGCTCCGGTGCGCAGCCAGCTGCTGCGCCTGAGCCGCGACGAGGTCCGGCTGCAGGAGCTGCCGGCCGATGTGAGCGAATCGATCCGCAGGGACGTGGCGGCGTTCAAGTCTGAGCTGCCGCAGATCTCTGCAGAGAAATGGGACGCGACGGCGCTCGCTGATCTTCCCGCTACGGCTCAGGCCGAGATCAAGGGCATTCTGAAGTGGGGCACCGAAGAAACCGAGGCCGCCCGAAAAGAGGCCGGACATTCGAAGACCTGGAGCGAAATGAAAGTGTCGGACCTGCCCGCAGAGCTTCGGGCCCAGGCTCGCTCGATCTGCGACCGGGGACTTGGAGAGCTCGCCGCACTGAAGGGCGAGGACTGGGGGCGCGTGACACTGGGCGAGTTGCCCGTCAAGGCCCGCAACACGGCCCGGGACGCCTTCCGGCTGAGCCTGCTTTCCGATTTTGCCCGCGAGCACTTCGTCTTCTTTGCCACAGCGCGCGGCATCGTCAAGAAGGTCCCGCTCAGCGAATTCTCCAAGGTCCAGAACGGAGGCACTTCGGCTGTCAGCCTGGATCCCGATGACCAGCTGATCGGGGCCGAGCTCACCGACGGGCACCACGACATCATGCTTTTCTCCGATGCCGGGAAAGCTGTCCGGTTCGATGAGAACGACGTTCGTCCGATGGGCCGCACCGCCCGAGGCGTCGGCGGAATGAAGATCCGAGACTCCGACAGGATCATCGCCCTGATCGTAGCGGGTGACGAAGACCGCATGGTGCTCACCGCCACGGAAAACGGCTTTGGAAAGCGCACCCCGATCGCAGAGTACACGCGCCACGGCAGAAACACCCAGGGCATGATCGCCATCGCGACGACCGAGCGAAACGGCCGCGTGGTCGGCGCCTGCCTTGTTTCCGAAGAGGACGAAATCATCCTGCTGTCCGAGAAGGGGCACATCGTGCGCACGCCGGTGGCAGACATTCGGGTCTGCTCGAGAGCCGCGCAGGGGGTCACTCTGATCGGGCTGAAAGACGACCGGCTGGTAAGCGTGACTCCCGTGCAGGCCGGCATGCGGGGAGAAGAGCCCGCGGAGAACGGGGAGGCTGAGCCGCAGAACGAAGGCGCCGGGCTCCCCGACGATGAATGAATTTCTGCCGAAGGAGGCAGCCATGAGATGCTTTAATTTCGCCCCGGGGCCGGCCACGCTGCCGCTCGAGGTGCTCGAGGTGATTCGCGACGAACTTTTTGATTTCCGCGGCGAGGGCGCCTCAATCATGGAAATCAGCCACCGCAGCCCGGCTTTCGCGAAGGTCATCGAAGAGGCTGAGAGCGGCATTCGCACGCTGCTCGGGGTGCCTGAAGGCTACGACGTGCTGTTCATGCAGGGCGGAGGACACCAGCAGTTTTCGGCGGTTCCTCTCAATCTTCTCGGAACCCGCAGGAAGGCCGACTACATCGTGAACGGCACCTGGTCCCGGAAGGCATCGAAGGAGGCGCAGAAGTTCTGCGAGGTGAATGTGGCGGCTCTCGATGACGGCACGAGGGCTCCGCGCCAGCAGGAGCTTCGGCTCGACCCCGATGCGGCCTACGTGTACTACTGCGACAACGAGACGGTTCACGGCGTCGAGTTCGATTATGTGCCCGAGACGGGCGGCGTCCCGCTGGTGGCCGACATGTCGAGCAACATCATGACGCGTCCGGTGGATGTCTCCCGCTTTGGAGCCATCTGGTTCGGCGCCCAGAAAAACTTCGGCATCGCCGGGCTCGCGATTGCCCTTGTCAGGCATGATCTGATCGGGAGGGCCGGGCCGGCCTGCCCGGTCATGCTCGACTGGAAGACCTATGCGCAGTCAGGCTCGCTTTTCAATACGCCCCCGGTGTTCGCCATCTATGTCTCTAGCCTTGTCTGCCGGTGGCTTCTCCGGCAGGGCGGCGTGAAAGAAATGCAGCGCAGGTCCGCTCTGAAATCCGGACTTCTTTACCGGACGATAGACGAGTCCGAAGGGTTTTACCGCACGCGGGTGCAGAAGGACTCCAGAAGCCGCATGAATGTGACATTTGCTCTGCGCGACGAAAGCCTGAACGAGCCGTTCCTCGCGGGGGCGCTCGAGCGCGGCCTGAAGGGCGTCAAGGGCCACCGCAGCGTGGGCGGGATGAGAGCTTCCCTGTACAACGCCGTTCCCCAGGAAGGGGTCCAGGCCCTGGCCGATTACATGAAGGAGTTCGCCCGCCGCCATGGATGATGCTAAAAGGGTAGAGGATCTCGGCGCGCTGCGCCGCCGGATCGACGCAATAGACGATGAGATCGTGAGGCTGCTCGACCAGCGGGCGCAGGTCGTCCGCGAGGTCGGCGCTCTCAAGGGCAGTCAGGGCGCCAGCATTTTCAGGCCGGAGCGCGAGGACATGATCCTCGAGCGGACGGCAGGTCTGTCCGCACAGTTTTCCCCCAAGGCCATGAAGGCGGTTTTTCGGGAGATTCTCTCGTCGTGCCGGGCGCTCGAGAAAAAGACGACCGTCGCGTACCTCGGGCCGGCGGGAACCTTCACCGAAATGGCGGTTCTCAAGAGGTTTGGGTCAGCCGTTGAGGAGCTGCCCTGCACGACGGTTCCGGACGTGTTCGACGCGGTCGAAAACGGGAGGGCGGATTTCGGCGTTGTGCCAAGGGAGAACAACTCGCAGGGCTCCGTCATGCTTACTTTGGACAAGCTGCTGACAACGCCGCTGCTGATTGTGGGCGAGGTGTCGGTCCCCGTCGTGCACAACCTGCTGTCGCTGTCGGGCAGCCTTGGGAAAGTGCAGAGGGTGCTCGCTCATCCGCAGGCTCTCGCCCAGTGCCGGCAGTGGCTGTCGAAAAACCTTCCTCATGTTCAGCAGCAGGCCTGCTCGAGCAATGCGGAGGCGGCCAGGCTTGCCGCGCAGGATCCGTCGCTCGCGGGCATCGCCGCCAGCCGCGCCGGCGATCTCTACGGCCTGAAGGTGGCCGCAGCGGGCATTCAGGATTCCAGCCAGAACCGCACCCGGTTCCTGGTGCTCGGGCAACAGAAGACGCACCGCCGGGGCGGGGACCGCGGCGACAAGACGACGTTCATCTTTGCCGTGCGAAACCGCGCGGGTGCTTTGTTCGAGATTCTCAAGCCGCTGGCCGACGAGAAGGTGGACATGCTGCACCTGGAGAGCCGCCCTGCCAGAAATGGGCTTTGGGAATACAATTTTTTCGTGGACATCAGCGGCCACGTGGAAGACGAGCCTGTACGCCGCGCTTTGGAAGCGGTCAGGAAGAACGCGCTCGTTTTTAAATTCCTCGGGTCGTATCCGAGGGCGGCCGACTGAGCCGCTTACTGGTTTCAAAGGATAAGGCATGGCAGAAAAATTCAGATCCCCCGCTTATATTGACCTGATCGAGCCCTACAAGGCCGGAAAGCCTATCAGCGAGCTGGCCAGGGAGAAAGGGCTCGACCCCGATTCGATCCTGAAGCTGGCGAGCAATGAGAATCCGCTGGGGGCTCCCGCCTCCGCGCTGGAGGGGGCTAAAAAGGCGGCGTCCCGGCTTTCGCTTTATCCGGATGGGAACGCCTATGAACTGAAATCTGCCGTCGCAAAGCGCTTTGGCGTTCCCGTCGACTGGGTCGTGGTCGGAAACGGCAGCGACGAGCTGATGGGCATCACCTGCGAGGCTCTGGTCGAGCCTGGCACGAAGACGCTCTTTTCCCAGTACTATTTTTCGGTTTACCGGATCGATACGCTGGCCAACGGCGGCGAGCCCGTTGAGATTCCCGCACGTGGATTTGACATTGACCTGGACGCCATTGCGGATGCGGTGGACGACAAGGTGAGGGTGATATTCCTCACTACGCCGAACAATCCCACCGGCAGGATTCTCACCGGCGCTCAGATGGAAGAATTCATGGAGCGGGTGCCCTCTTCGGTCATCGTGGTGCTCGACGAGGCTTACAGGGATTTTGTGCCCCCGGAGCAGCGTTTTGATTCCATTGCGATGGTGAAGCGCTATCCCAACCTGATGGTGACGCGCACCTTCTCCAAGGCCTACGGACTGGCCGGACTGAGGGTGGGCTTTGGCATTGCCCAGCCCGAGCTCGTCGCTTTTCTCAACCGCATCCGCCCGCCCTTCAACTGCAATGCCATCGCTCAGGCGGCCGCCGCCGCATGCCTGAATGACGACGCGTTCCTCGAGCGGGTTTACAAAATGAACCGCGAGGGCGTACGCCAGCTGCAGGAGCGCTTCGCAGCCCTGGGGCTCGAGTTCGTGCCGAGTCTGAGCAATTTCGTGCTGGTGAAAATCGGCCCGAAGGCCCCTGAGCTCAACCAGTGGCTGCTCGACCGCGGCATCATCATCCGCCCCTGCGCGAGCTTCGGCCTGCCCGAGTGGATCAGGGTGTCGGTCGGCACCGGCCCGCAGAACGAAAGGTTCCTTTCCGCTCTGGCCGAATTTCTGGCCGGGGCCTGAGGTCGGCGGGAAGAATCCGTGAAGCTGGTCGTTATAGGAATGGGGCTGATGGGCGGCTCCGCCGCCCTGGCAATGAGGCGTTCGGGTGCCGTGACGTCGGTCTACGCCTGCGACGTTTCGCCGCAGTCCGTGCAGAAGGCGGTCGCCATGGGAGTTGCCGAAAAGGGCGGCTGCGACCCCTGCGAGGCTGCCCGCGGAGCCGATGTCGTGATGGTGGCCACGCCGGTTCTTTCCATGGAGTCCATCTTCCGGAAGATCAGGCCGGTTCTTTCCCCCGGAGCGGTGGTCACCGACCTCGGTTCGGTCCGGGTGACTGTCCAGCTGGCGGCGAGGCGGTCGCTGGGCGAAAAAATCGCCCGCTACGCTCCCTGCCACCCGATTGCCGGAGGCGAACAGACCGGCGTAGAGCATTCAAATCCCGACATGTTCATCGGCAAGCGGGTCATCAGTACGGCCGAACCCGATTCAGATCCCGATGCCGTCCGGATTATGGAGGCTCTTTGGAAGGGGTGCGGGGCGGAGATTCTGCGGATGTCTCCGGAGCGTCATGACAGGATTTTCGGCCTGATGAGCCACCTGCCGCACGTGCTGGCCTATGCCATGGTGGCCATGATTGCAGAAAGCCGGGAGCCGGAGCTGCTCCTGTCGATGGGCGGCAGCGGCTTTCTTGACTTCAGCAGAATCGCAGCCTCCAGCCCGGTCATGTGGCGGGACATCTGCCTTGCCAACCGCAGAGCCATATCCGATGGGCTGCGCCGCTACAGGAAAGAGCTTGAAATCTTTCAGAAGGCGCTCGACGAGGGAAACGCCGACACTCTGGTGGCGGAGTTCGCGCTCGCGGCGCGAGCCCGGCGCAGGCTTTCCAGCCCCGCGCCCAAGACCAAGGAGAAAGGTCAATGAAGGTCTATCCCCCGAGCCTGCTGATTCCGCCTGTGTCCCGGGCCTGCGGAACCGTTGTTCTTCCCGGCTCCAAATCGATTTCCAACAGGGTTCTTCTCCTGGCGGCGCTGTCGTCTTCGGTCTGCAGGCTCTCGGGTGTCCTCGAGGCTGAGGATACGGAGCGGATGAAGGAGGCCCTGTCCGCGCTCGGGGTAGACGTCCGCCGGGATCCTTCCGATGCTTCGGCCTACACGGTCCGGGGCTGCTCCGGACGCTTCCCTGTCCGAAGCGCACGAATTTTCCTGGGCAATGCCGGCACGGCGATGCGCACGCTCTGCGCCACTTTGGCGCTCTACGGCGGGGATTATGTCCTCGACGGGGTGGAGCGCATGCGCCAGAGGCCGATCGGCCCCCTCGTTGATGCGCTGCGCGCTCTAGGAGCCGATGTCCGCTGCCTTCAGGGCTCGGGCTGCCCGCCGGTGCAGATCGGACCGATGGCGGGAATTGGCCCGCGCTGTTCCATCACGGGCTCCGTTTCGAGCCAGTTCATATCGGCGCTGCTCATGGCCGGCCAGGTTTACGCGGGTCCTCGGGGGCTGGTCATCGATATCGACGGCCCCCTGATCTCCAAGCCCTACGTGGAAATGACCCTGCGCCTCATGAAGCGCTTCGGGGCCGAGGTGGAGGACCGGGGAAATTCCTTTTTCGTCCCGGGCGGAGCCTACAGGCTGGATGCGCCCCTGAGGGTGGAGGGCGACGCTTCGGGCGCCTCGTATTTTCTTGCTCTGGGCGCCCTGGCCGGCGGTCCGGTGCGCGTGGAGGGGGCGGGAAGCGCCTCCATTCAGGGCGATGTCGAATTCGCACGAGTTCTGGAGAGAATGGGCGCCCGCATTTCATGGGGGCCGGACTGGATCGAAGCCCGGGCGCCCGAAAGTGGGAAACTTCGAGGAATAGAGGTAGACTGCACGGCGATTCCAGACGCGGCCATGACCCTGGCGGCGGTCGCGCTCAAGGCGGAGGGTCCGACGAAGCTCACAGGCATAGGCTCCTGGAGAGTCAAGGAGACCGACCGGATAGCGGCCCTGCAGACGGAGCTTCGCCGCGTGGGCGCGAAAGTCGCCAGCGGCGAGGACTGGCTGACCGTAGAGCCGCCGCAGGCGCTGCGGTCGGCCGATGTCAGAACTTACGGGGATCACCGCATCGCGATGACCATGTCGCTCGCCTCCTGCGCGGGAGTGCCCGTGCGGATCCTGGAGCCCGGCTGCGTGGCGAAAACCTATCCCACCTATTTTGATGAGTTCGCGGCTGTGACCGGCTGCGAGTTTTGATTTTTGTTTTGAAGGCGTGAGGAAATGATGAACGAAGCGGCTATCCCCGTCATTGCCATTGACGGGCCAACAGCAAGCGGCAAGGGAACCGTGGCCCAGCGAGTGGCCCAGACTCTGGGATTCCATTATCTGGACTCGGGTGCCCTGTACCGCATCGTGGGCCTGGCCTGCCTGCGCTCACATGTGGATTTTTCGGATATGGCGGCGGTGACGGCTCACGCCATCGCGATCGCTCCGAGATTCGTCTGCGGACGCGTGCTGCTGGGCGATGAAGACATCTCCAAGGAAATCCGCACCGAAGAGGTCGGCACGGCCGCTTCCCTGGCAGCTCAGATTCCGTCGGTCCGCGACGCGCTTTTTGAGCTTCAGCGCCGTGAGAGAAGGCAGCCGGGCCTTGTGGCCGACGGCCGCGACATGGGCTCTGTCATCTTCCCCGACGCCTGCCTCAAGGTTTTTCTGACGGCATCGGTGGAAACCCGTGCGCGCCGCCGTTATAAGCAGTTGATAGAAAAAGGGATTGACGTTAAACTAGATGCTCTTGTCTCTGAAATGGCAGAAAGAGACCGCCGGGACATGCAGCGCACGCACGCGCCGCTCGTCCCTGCCGAAGGGGCTAAGATCCTGGACTCCTCCTGCCTGACGATTCAGGAGACCGTAGTGAAAATCCTGCACTGGTACGACCAGGTTTCACTCGGCGGGGCGGACTGATCCGCGTTTTCAAGTCGTGCCGATGACCGGCGGGACAAGGCCTTCAGGGCGTTTGTTCTCGCTTTTTTAACTAACTCGCCTTCGCGCGCTAGAGGCGTGAAGGGCGTTTTTATTTTTTCATGTCCAACACTGAAACCAGCAAAACCGAATCCTTTGCCGAACTGTTCAACCAGAGCCTTGCCTCCCAGGAGATGCGCCCTGGTGAAGTGATTTCTGCGGAAGTGGTCCGCGTTGACTATAACTTCGTGGTCGTCAACGCCGGCCTCAAGTCCGAAGCCTACATTCCGATTGATGAGTTCAAGGATGACCAGGGCAATGTCACCGTCAAGCCCGGCGACTTTGTTTCCGTGGCCATTGAGTCCGTTGAAAACGGCTACGGCGATACGATCCTGTCGCGCGACAAGGCCAAGCGCCTCGCGGCCTGGATGAATCTCGAAAAGGCCCAGGAGTCCGGTGAGCTGGTCACTGGCACGATTACCGGCAAGGTCAAGGGCGGCCTGACCGTCATGACCAACGGCATCCGCGCGTTCCTGCCGGGCTCCCTCGTGGATACCCGCCCGGTCCGCGACACGACTCCCTATGAGGGCAAGACCCTTGAATTCAAGGTGATCAAGCTCGATCGCAAGCGCAACAACGTGGTGGTCTCCCGCCGCGCCGTGCTCGAGGCGAACATGGGCGAGGAGCGCAACAAGCTGCTGGCCACCCTGAAGGAAGGCGCCATCGTCAAGGGCGTCGTCAAGAACATTACTGATTACGGTGCGTTCGTTGACCTGGGCGGCATCGACGGCCTGCTCCATATCACCGACCTGGCCTGGCGCCGCGTCCACCACCCGAGCGAAGTGGTTCAGGTGGGACAGGAAATCGAAACCAAGGTTCTCAAGTTCGACCGTGAGCGCGCCCGCGTGTCCCTCGGCCTCAAGCAGCTGGGCGAGGATCCGTGGATCGGCATCGCCCGCCGCTATCCTGCCGGCACCCGGCTGTTCGGCAAGGTTTCCAACATTACCGAGTACGGCGCCTTTGTTGAGATCGAGGACGGCATCGAAGGCCTGGTTCACGTCTCTGAAATGGACTGGACCAACAAGAACGTTGATCCGCGCAAGGTTGTGACGCTTGGCGAAGAAGTTGAAGTGATGGTGCTCGACATCGACGAGGAGCGCCGCCGCATCAGCCTCGGCATGAAGCAGTGCAAGGCCAATCCGTGGGAAGAGTTCGCTCAGACCCACAAGAAGGGCGACCGCGTCAAGGGCCAGATCAAGTCCATTACGGACTTCGGCGTGTTCATCGGCCTTGACGGCGGCATTGACGGCCTGGTTCACCTCTCCGATCTCTCTTGGAAGGAACCCGGCGAGCAGGCCATCCGCAACTACAAGAAGGGCGACGAGGTCGAGGCGGTTGTTCTGTCCATCGACACTGACCGCGAGCGCATCAGCCTGGGCATCAAGCAGCTCTCCGGCGATCCGTTCTCTGACTTCGCGGGCTCTCACGAGAAGGGCTCTGTGGTTGAGGGAACCGTCAAGTCCGTGGATGCCCGCGGTGCCGTGATCGACCTCGGCAATGACACGGAAGCCTATCTGCGCGCCTCCGAGATTTCCCCGGATCGCGTTGAGGACGCCACCACCCAGCTCAAGGTGGGCGACAAGGTCTCTGCCGTCATCATCAGCGTTGACCGCAAGACCCGCAACATCCAGCTGTCCATCAAGCAGAAGGAAGCCGCCGAAGCCCGCCGCGCCATGGAACGCATGAACAGCGACGCTCCGTCTGCCGGCACTACCAACCTGGGCGCTCTGCTCAAGGCCAAGCTGGGCAATCACTGAGAGTGACTGCAGGCCATTCAGGGGCTGAGAGTTCTGAATGACCTGAAAAATAAAAAAGGACGCAGCTTGCTGCGTCCTTTTTTTAGGCGTCCTGTGCGGGTTAGGGCCCTCGGGGGCTCTTCATGCAAGAGCCGAGCTTCTGCCCGCACCTGAGGAACAGGCGCGGGCCCTGCCGCCGGACAGCCGCTAAACTTGAACTACCATAGGGCGGGACATGCCCCGGTGAGGCCAGCCAGGGCCGCCCTGGCGAGGCTGCCGGCGCCGCCCCTTTCCACATTCACCCGCGGCAAGTCTCTGCCGCAGCACTCTCTTAAAATCAGCAGTGTTGTTCAGCCGGAACGGAAAAAAATGGAACTTGAACTCTGGTATTTAATTATTGTCCCGGTGCTTTTCGCCGCGGGGTGGTTTCTGCGCGGTTTTGATGCGAGGCAGCGGCAGGAAGAGAATAAAGACCTTCCTGACAATTACTTCAGGGGCTTGTCGCTACTGCTTTCAAACGAACCGGACAAGGCGATCGACGCCTTCATCGAAGTGGCCAAGGTGGACTCCGAGACAGTGGAACTGCACCACGCCCTGGGCAATCTGTTTTGCCGCCGCGGCGAGTTTGAGCGCGCCATCCGAATCCACACCCACCTGATAAACCGAGCGGACCTTAGCGATGAGGACCGGCTCAGGGCGCTTTCCGAGCTCGCGCTCGACTATCTGAAGGCGGGCATCTACGACAAGGCGATCGAGTGCTACGAGAAGCTGTCGGGAAGCCCCTCGTATCACCTGGAGGCGCTCAGGCAGCTTTTGAAAATCCGGTGCACGGAGCATGACTGGACGGAGGCCATAGCGGCAGCGAAGCGTCTGGAAAAGGAGGCCTCCGAAGACCACAGCGCCGATATCGCTCATTTCCACTGCGAGAGAGCCGAGGAGGCCGCCAGGAGCAAAAACATCCAGGCCGCCAGAGCCGAAATCAATGCGGCCCTGGCTGTCCGCCCGAGGGCGCCGAGGGCGCTTATGCTCAAGGGCGACATGCTGGCCCAGGAGGGAGACGATCAGGGAGCTGTAGAGGCTTGGAATGAAATTCGCAGGCATTCTCCCGATCATTATCCGCTGGTCGTCTCCCGCCTTGTGAAGACTTATGAAAAGATGGGAAAACAAAACGAAGCCGAGGCCGTGCTCCGGGAAGCCCTCGAAAAGTTTCCTTCCGCCGAGGTGGTCGACCTCGCCATGAACGAGGCGCTTGCCTGCCACGGCGAGAAGGCTGCTGCACAGGTGGTGAGCGAGGCGATGGAGGGGCATCCGTCCCTTGGAATTCTCTCCATTGCGATGGAGCTTCGCAACCGTTTGAACCCGGAGGACAAGCAGCTCCAGGGGCTGACTGCTCTGCTTAAGAAGGAGTCGGACCGCCAGGGCCGGTTCCAGTGCAGAAAATGCGGCTTCCTGTCGCACAGTTACCTCTGGCAGTGCCCGGGCTGCGGCGAATGGGACACCTATCCGACCCTGCGGGTGCAGGACCAGGCCTCGATGAAGAAGTGAGCGCCGATTCTTCTATAAGATTGTTTACATTTTTAGCCGACAGGAAACGTTTGATATTTGACTATTTCTTAAAATAGTCATCTAGAGTTCCGTTCCGTGGAGTCTGCGGCGGACTTGTGATTTAGCGAGAAAGGAAAGAAATGTTAAAGCGCATCGGCCTGTTTATTTTGACCAACCTTGCCATCGTTGTGATGCTGAACCTCGTGCTCACGGTGATAGGGGTTCTTTTCGGAATCAACTGGGGCGACATGGCTGGGCAGTCCATCAACCTTTCGACGCTGAGCGTCTTCGCCCTGGTGGTGGGCTTCGCCGGGTCGATTATGTCGCTGCTCACCTCGAAGATGATCGTAAAGGCGACGATGGGTCTGCAGATGATTGATACGGAACATCCCGCGACCAATCTTGAAGCCTGGCTTGTGAGCACGGTGAGGGGGCTGGCTGAAAAGGCCAACGTGCCCATGCCTGAGGTCGGCATCTACGAGGGCGCGCCCAACGCCTTTGCAACAGGCCCGACCAAAGGCGATTCGCTCGTGGCGGTTTCAACCGGTCTGCTCCAGCTGATGAACAAGAAGGAAGTCGAGGCGGTGCTCGGCCATGAGATGAGCCACGTGGCCAACGGCGACATGGTCACGATGACGCTGGTTCAGGGCGTAATGAACACCTTCGTCATTTTCCTCTCCCGGCTTGTCGGCTGGGTGGTCGACCGGCAGGTTCTCAGGAATGAAAGCGACGCTCCCGGCGCAGGGTACTACATCACCTCGATGATCCTGAACATTGTTCTGGGCCTGCTTGCCGGAATGGTCGTGGCCGCGTTTTCGCGCTGGCGCGAATACCATGCGGACGCGGGTTCCGCCATGCTGCTGGGCTCTCCGGACGCTATGATCGCTGCGCTCCAGAGGCTCGGCTCCATCACTTCCGAGGAGCTTCCGGGCGCCGCGCGCGGCTTTGGAATCACCGGCGGGGTCGGCTCTCTTTTCGCCTCTCATCCCTCCATTGAGGACAGGATCGCGGCTCTGCGCAACCTCCAGGCCTAAGGAAGCAGGCGCGAGAGAAAAGCCCGCGATCGATTCTTCGATTCAGCACCCGGAAGGCGCCAGAACGCTTTCCGGGTGTTTTTGCAGTCGGATTTTGAGAAAAGAATCAGGCTAGGGCCCTTTGGGCAGCCAGGGGCGCGCAGCGGGACCGGCGCTCATTGCGGCTGCAGGGGGGAGTGGAAGCCCGGGCAGGTGGCTGCCCGGGCAGAGGAAAACGCAAGGGCCCGGCGGAACGCTGCGAAATTTTCAGAGAATGCGCGTGGGGCTGCGGCCCGCCTTTCCCCAGCTTCAGCTGCGGGCGTTCAGGCGGGTGATGCTCCGCGCGTGCGCCAGTGCAAAGCCTGCCAGGCACAGCGCGGCAAGAATAAGGCCGGCCGAGCAGGCAATCCAAAAGCCCAGCGCCCCCATCGGCCCGCCCAGCGGAGAGCCGCAGAAGCCGAGGTAGTAGCCTCCCCCGAGGCCCAGGCACCACAGTGACAGCCCTGAGACAACCATGGGCACCCAGGCGATCTTGTAGCCCCTGAGGATGAAGCTGCTCACGGACTGAGTGGCGTCGAAAGTGTGATAAATCACGCCGCAGAGGATGAGAGTTTGGGCGAGGGCCGCAACGCTGCCCTCGTGCGTGTAGATGCCGATGATCTCTCCTTTGAAGCAGTACAGGAGCGCACTCGCTGCGGCCGCGGCGAGGATCGTGAAGCGAAGGGCGCGGTGCGTCATCTCTTCAGCCGCTTCAGGGTGTCCGGAGCCCAGGCTCTGGGCTACGAGAACGCTTGAGGCAATGCCGATGGAAAGGGGCACCATGTACAGGGTGGAGGTGATGTTGCTCACGATCTGGTGGGCGGAAATCGCCGTTGCCCCAAGCCGAGAGATGAAGATGGCCATCAAGGTGAAGGAGCTCACCTCGAAGAAAACGGAAAGTCCGATCGGAAGTCCGATGCGCAGCTGGGCGCCCATGGCGCGCAGGTCCGGGCCGGACAGGCGCTGCGCGCGCATTTTCCTGCAGGCGGGGTCTTTGCAGAAAATCATCAGGTACAGCAGGGCCGAGGCGAAGACAAGCACTGCGTTGGCCAGCCCGGCTCCGGCGCCGCCCAGGGCCGGCAGGCCGAATAGACCGTACATAAACACCGCGTTGACCGGAGCCTTGAGCGCGAGGACCAGCAGGGAGACCCACATGGTGGTCCGGGCTCGGTTGATGGCTGCGTTTACGGAAATGAAGACTCGGCTGATCAGGGCGAAGGGCAGGGCGATCGCGGAAAAAAGCAGATAAAGGGAGGCTATCCTTGCGATGTTTCCAGTGACCTGCCCGAGCGAAGTCCACAGGCCGGTCCAGGCAAGGATGGGGGCGCCGAGCAGCGACAGCAGGCACACGATGTAAAAGGCCTGGTTGATCTCATAGCCGATGAGCTCGAATTTACGGGCTCCGAAGTGGTGTCCGCAGATGGGCGAAAGCCCCTGGATGATTCCGATCAGCAGCATGTTCAGGCAGGCCGTCGAGGCGCCGCCCAGCGCTATGGCGGCAAGGTGCTCGGCGCCCATGCGGCCGGCCATGATGGTGTCGATGGTGACATTGCCCATGACCGCCATGTTGGCCACGAAAAGGGGGCTCGCCAGCCGTATGAGGCCCCGCAGGGAAATATCGGGCGGCGCGAGGCGCCGGGGCTGGATCTCAGTTGCCTTTGACATGCTGCGCGTTAGACTGCTGAAGGGGTTTGGAGGCGCCAGGGCGGATCAGGTACGCTTCTTCGCTCCGGGGGTAAAACGTCGGAATTCCGATGGCGTCAGAGGGAATCGCGTCACGTTTCTTTATCTTCGAGAGGGTGAAGCGGCAGGCTTTTTCCCCCGTCCCGAAATGAACGCCGGAGTAATAAAGCAGACCCCGCAGGTTTGAAGGGATCGCGTCGGAGAAAACGCAGTCGGCCGAAGAGTAGCCGAACAGCCTCAGCTTGCCTGAAATTTCCCGGGCTACGGGTGTGTATGAGCGGTAGGCGTCCAGCACCGGACTGAACAGGGCGGTCGCCTCCACCCAGAAAAGCGTGATGCCCAGGGCCGCGAGCCAGGGGCCGCGCCACAGGGCCTTGGGACGCCGCCTCAGCCTTTTCGCCACAATGGCAAACCACAAGACGGTCACGGCGGCTGTCGCGAAAAGCAGGGAGCCTTCAACCCAAGGGACGACTCCCGGGGCCAGACGCTCGACGCTGTTGGCCATCTTGGGCGGGAAGCCGGTCCGCCAGGCGATGTAGTAGCACCACAGGCCGACTGCGCCCAGGGAGAAGATGGTCGCCGAGAACCAGTCCAGGAGATTTTCGTAAGAGCGCCGTTTGAGGGCCGCCAGACCGAACGCTGCGAGAATGGCCACCGAGGGGGCCATGGCGAGCAGCGACAGCTCCGGGATTCCGGCGGCGAAAAGCGGCGCCACGAATGCTGCGCCTGCCGAAATGAGCGGGAGCATGATCTGGGTGCAGCCGATGACGCGGTGCCAGGCGTACAGGGCATAAACGGCAAAAGGCCACATCGGGCAGAGGTACCAGATGAAATTGCGCAGCAGCCATGTCGCATGGTTGGGCGTGATCCAGGCAAAGGCGCTCGACTGCACAGCACTCCAGGCCCCGGCCCAGGCATCGAAGGGAACGCCTGCAAAGTGGGCGGACAGGGGCCAGATCAGGACAACGGCAGCCATGGATCCGCAGGCAATGCCCGCCCTTGAAAGCCGCCCGCCCCTGAAGGAGCGCACGAAGAAGATGACCGCCAGCTCCGCCGCCAGCAGGCACCCGCCCCAGGCAATGTTGCCGCAAAGGGTCATCAGACCCGCGGCTGCGCCGGCGGCAACGGCGCCAGCCTTCTTGTGCGCGAGAGACCAGATGACGCCGGCCGTGCCCATGGACCAGCAGCCAAGCACCACGATAGGCAGCCCAATTTCATGGATGCGGCTGAGCAGCCCGAAAGAGGCCACGAACAGCAGCGTTGCAGAGTCTGCGACCGTTCTGCTGTAGTCGCGGGGACTTGCTTCCTCACCAAACAGCATGGAGATCGGCTGCGCCTCCTCCCGGCGGGCAAGATGCCAGGTGCCGTACCAGACGGAGCTGGCGGCCAGGGCAAACCAGAGTAGCCCCGAAATCTTCGCCATGGGGAAAGGGGGAAGCACTGAAAGGCTCAGCCGGATGAGGGCCGCCCCCAGCCAGGCGATGCCGGGACCCGTTGCAGAGTACTCCTGTCCGGCGATGTTGGGCAGCACCCAGTCCGCCCATGTTCCCCGGGCCATGGTCCACATCAGCCCGAATACCTGCTCGTCCCTGGCAATCCAGAAGAAATGCCCGCTGAATCCGGCCAGAGCAAGGGTTGCGAGCAGAACGAGGAGGGCCCAGCGTGGGAGCCGCGCCGCGGCTGATGCTGAAATAATGAGAGGAGACTGGTGGGAGCTGAGCATTTTGACTTCTTAACGACCAAAAAAGGGGCAGTTTTTAAAACTGCCCCTCTAGACTTCTTCCGCAGCGGCTTGAAAGCTGAATTACTTGGCAGCCTTCGCTTTGGCGGCGGCCTCATTCACGGCCTTGGTCTTGGCGGCGAACTTGGCGCGGAACTTCTCAACGCGGCCGGCCTCGACGATGCGGGTCTGGGCTCCGGTGTAGAAGGGATGGCTCTCGGAAGAGGTATCAATCTTGAAGAGCGGATAGGTCTTGCCGTCGATCTCGATGGTTTCCTTCGTCTGCACGGAGGAGGCGATGATGAACGTCTTGTTGATGGAGATGTCGACGAAGGCGACCTCTCTGTATTCCGGGTGAATGCCCTGCTTCATTTTCTTTTAAATTCCTAGTTGAAATGTCGGTCGCCCTGGCGGCCTTGCGAACCTGCCCGTGCGAAACGGGTCTTACAGCAGGCATGCAGCCCACGTGCCAGACTGGGAAAGTTAAATATTATGTACCTTTTTCAAATTTGAATCAACAGGGAATGGAGCATTCCCTGCTGGGACAGGGAAATCAGCTCGCCCTTTTCATCATGTCAAAGAATTCGGCATTGTTTTTCGTCGCCCGGATCTTGTCGAGAAGGAACTCCATGGCTTCGACCTCGTCCATGCTGTACAGAACCTTGCGCAGGATCCACACTCTCTGGAGGATGTCCGGGGGCAGCAGAAGCTCTTCGCGGCGGGTTCCGGAGCGGTTGACATTGATGGCGGGATAAACGCGTTTCTCCGCCAGGCGCCGCTCGAGGTGGATTTCCATGTTGCCGGTGCCCTTGAATTCCTCGTAGATCACGTCGTCCATGCGCGATCCCGTGTCAACCAGAGTGGTCGCCAGGATGGTGAGCGAACCCCCTTCCTCAATGTTCCTCGCGGCTCCGAAAAAGCGCTTGGGCCTCTGCAGAGCGTTGGCGTCCACGCCGCCCGTGAGGACTTTGCCGGACGTGGGGACGACCGTGTTGTAAGCACGGGCCAGACGGGTGATGGAGTCAAGCAGGATGACCACGTCTTTTTTGGATTCGGCCAGACGCTTGGCCTTCTCTATCACCATCTCCGCGACCTGCACATGGCGGGCTGCCGGCTCGTCGAAGGTGGAAGCGACCACTTCGCCGCGGACGGATCGCTGCATTTCCGTCACTTCTTCCGGGCGTTCGTCGATAAGCAGCACAATCAGGACGCACTCCGGGTGATTGGCCGTGATGGCATGGGCGATGTGCTGCATCAGCACGGTCTTGCCGGACTTCGGAGGAGCCACGATCAGGCCGCGCTGGCCCTTGCCGATGGGGGCGATGATGTCAATCAGACGCCCGGTTAGGTTCTCGTTGCCCTTCATGTCGCGCTCGAGCTTGAGCGGTTCATTCGGGAAAAGCGGGGTGAGGTTCTCAAAGAGCATCCTGTGCTTGAGGGCCTCGGGGGGCTGGCCGTTTACCGTGTCGACCTTGACCAGGGCGAAATAGCGCTCGCTGTCCTTGGGAATGCGGACCTCGCCTTCGATCGAGTCGCCGGTATGCAGGTTGAAGCGGCGGATCTGCGAGGGGGAGATATATATGTCGTCGGTGCTGGCAAGGTACGAGGATTCCGGAGACCTCAGGAACCCAAAGCCGTCCGGAAGCACCTCCAGGGTTCCGTCGCCGAAGATCTGTTCGCCGCTTTTGGCTTTTCTTTTCAGGATGGCGAACATGAGTTCCTGCTTGCGCATGCGCTGGGCGTTTTCAATGCCCAGTTCCTGGGCCCGGTCGAGCAGCTCCGTAATGCGCAATGATTTAAGTTCGGAAAGATGCATGGTACGAGAAGAGGGACCCCGCAAGCGGAGACCTGAGGGAGTCAGGCCGCAGCCGTTCAATGAGCGGTTTTTTGTGAGGGTCCCCGCAGTTTAAGAAGGGAAATTAGAGATTGGACTGTATCCAGTCAGTGAGCTGGTCCTTGTTGACGGCGCCCACCTGGGTGGCGACGGGCTTGCCGTCGCGATAGATGATGACCGTCGGGATGGAGCGGATGCCGAGTTCAGCGGCTATGTTGCCGGACTCGTCGCAGTTGTATTTGCACACCTTGATCTTTCCGCTGAATTCTTCCCCGGCTTCCTCGATCAGGGGGGAAAGCATCCTGCAGGGACCGCACCACGGAGCCCAGAAATCAACGAGAACGGGCGTCGTCATGGAAGCCTGAAGGACTTCGGCATCATAGGTGTCGTCAGTGACGTTAGTGAAGGACATAATGGTTTTCCTTGGGTAAAGATAAGCCGGCAATCCGGACACTTAACAATTAAGGATCTCCGCCGTTGACAGCGGGCGGACGGCTTACTGACAGATAACTGATGAACGGACCCACGGAATGGATCCGCAGTGAAAAAACTTCGTGCGTGGTGCATAGTAGCACTTTCAGGCGGACAGCATCGGATTTTCTCCCCGTTCGGGACGGATTCCCGCGAATTTGGATCCGGGTGGGATGAGCCGCCGGCCATGATATGCCAGATGATTGAATTTTTTATTTTTTATCTGATCCATGCAGCCCAGCGGCCGGGTCCGGCACAAAAGAAAGAGGATTCCGGCTGGCGCCGGCTCCCCGGAATGCGGCAGCCCGGCTTTGAGGTGCTCCGGAAGCAGCACCCGCCCGGCCTCCCGCGGGCGTCGGTCTCTCCCGCTTTTGGAATACCCGCGGCGATCGTGTACAATGCTTGGTCGGCGGGTCCCCTCGCATGCGGGCGCCACGAATCTGGTCAGGTCGGGAACGAAGCAGCCATAGTGGAGTGCCAGCAGTGCCGAGGATAAGGCTCGCCATTTTTGTATCTGCACTCCGGGTGCGCGGGCTCTTTCCTTCCCCCCGCTACAATAAATGAAGCGGCCTTCCCGCTCTATCCGCAGACATCGCGGGAGTCTCGGCGGGCGGGCTGCGGGAAAAAACAAGGACCAGCAGATGTCTTATCAAGTTCTAGCCCGAAAATGGCGGCCGCGCGATTTTGACGACGTGGTCGGCCAGGAGCATGTGGTTAAGGCGCTGAGACATGCTCTTCGGGAAAAAAGGCTGCACCACGCATATCTCTTCACCGGCACGCGGGGGGTTGGGAAGACATCCCTGTCGCGCATCCTTGCCAAGTGCCTCAACTGCACGGGTCCTGACGGCAAGGGCGGCATCACGGACAAGCCCTGCGGGGTCTGCGAATCGTGCCGGGCGATCGATGAAGGGCATTTCGTCGATTACATCGAGATGGACGCAGCGAGCAACCGCGGCGTGGAGGAAATGACGGCGCTGCTCGAACAGGCCATGTATCCGCCGACCAATGCCCGCTTCAAGGTATACATGATCGACGAGGTCCATCAGCTCTCGAACACGGCCTTCAACGCGATGCTGAAGACTCTGGAGGAGCCTCCGGATTACGTCAAGTTCATTCTGGCGACGACGGACCCCCAGAAAGTTCCCGTCACTGTGCTCTCCCGGTGCCTGCAGTTCAATCTGAGGAACATGTCTCCCCAGGAAGTAGCCGGGCACCTCTCGCACATTCTTTCAATCGAGAAGATCGAATCCGAGCCCGCCGCCCTGCGCCTGATCGCGGCGGGGGCCCGCGGCTCGATGCGCGACGGGCTGTCGCTGCTCGACCAGGCCATAGCCTTCTCGGATGGAAAGATCACGCTGCAGGCCGTTCAGTCGATGCTGGGCGTAGTGGACTCCTCCGTGCTGGTCGAGCTGCTGCGCGACCTGAAGAAGGGGGATGCCGCCGCGATGATCGGCATTGCGGACCGGATGGGCGAGCGCAGCTTCTCCTATGCCCAGGGGCTCCGCGACCTGGCCGGGCTGCTGCACCGCGTGGCCATCGCTCAGCGGGTGCCTGAGTCCGTCCAGAACGATCCCGAGGCAAAGGACATCCTTTCGCTCGCGAAGGACTTTTCTCCCGAAGAGGTGCAGCTTTACTACCAGATCGTCATCAACGGCCGCAACGACCTTCACCTCGCGCCCGACGAGTACGCCGGCTTTACGATGACGCTGCTGCGGATGCTTGCGTTCAAGCCTGCCGGCAGCCGCGCGGCGGCCCGTCTGGCGGCTCGGGAGCCGTCCCGGGGAGGTGGTGGGGAGAGCCTTCCTGCCGCCGCACCGCCGGCCCCGGAAAGACCTGCGGATCCTGCTTCACAGGGAGCGGCCTCCCCTGCCGTGGAGAACGGCGCGGAGCCGGACCTGCCGCCCGTGCCTCCGCTGCCGACCGAGGAGGTGCCGCCCTGGGAACAGGGCGGGCCAGTTGAGGAAGAACCTCCTGCGGATTATTCCGCCGAGCCCCAGGAGCTCAACTGGCGAGGACTGCTTGCAGCGGTGAATCTTGGCGGAGTGGAGCGGCAGGCGGCCACCCGTTCCCAGTGCGTCGAGCTGCGTCGAACCGGGGTGGTGCTGCGCAACGACCTGAGCAGTCTTTCCACGGACAGCATCAGGAAATCGCTTGAAGAAATTTTTACCCGCCATTTCGGGCACCGCTTTACGGTGACCTTTGAGAAGGGGGCGGCTCAGGGCGACACCGTGTGGAATCAGGAAAACAGGGCTAAGATCGCCGAGCACGCGGCCAGAGTCCGGAGCTTTAAGGACTCCCCCGTGGTCCGGGACGCCATGAAGCGCTTCGGCGGCGTGGTGCTGGAAGACACCGTAAGGCCTGTCGAGGCCGCGGGAAATCCTCGAAACAAAAGGAAAGAAGCATGAAAGGAAATTTCAATTCACTGATGGCCCAGGCGGCCAAGATGCAGCAGAACATTCAGCGCCTGCAGTCCGAGCTGGGGAAAATCGTGGTCACCGGCGAAGCGGGAGGCGGTCTTGTAAAGGTGACCATGACCTGCAAGTATGACTGCCGCCAGATTCAGATCGACCCTTCCCTGTATGAAGAGGACCGGGACATGATCGAGGATCTGGTGACCGCAGCCGTGAATTCCGCCCTTAAGGCAGTCGAGGCCACGACGCAGGAGCGCATGCGCCAGGCCACGGCCGGGATGCCCCTGCCGCCCGGGATGAGGTTCTGAGCGGAGGGCCGGTCAAAGTGCCCGTTTTAAGCCCAAGCGTCCAGAGGCTGATTGACGCGTTCAGGGCTCTGCCCGGCATCGGGCCGCTTTCCGCCCAGCGCATTGTGTTTCACCTGCTGATGGAGGACGGGCGCGCCCAGGCCGCTTCGCTTTCCAGCGCGCTGCAGGAGGCGGTTGAGAAGGTTCATCACTGCCCGGTCTGCAACACGCTCTGCGAGTCAGAGCTCTGCCCGATTTGTGCCGACGAGTCCCGCGAAAGAGACAAAATCTGCGTGGTGGAGACTCCCGCCGACCAGCTGGTGATAGAAAATTCCCTTGCCTACCGGGGGCTGTACTTCATCCTTGGGGGGCGCATCTCCCCGATTGACGACATCGGGCCCGAGCAGCTTGGCTTCAGAAAACTGCTCGAGAGAGTCGAGAAGGGCGGGGTGAAAGAGGTCATCATTGCCACTTCATTCACGGCTCAGGGCGACGCCACCGCGCATTTCATAGCCCGCGCCATTGCCCGGCACCGCCCCGAGGTCCGGGTGACACGGCTCGCGCGCGGAATTCCCTCGGGCGTGGAGCTTGAGTACACGGACGTGGCCACGGTGGCTCAGGCGGTTATTTCGCGGCACGAAACCTTTTCCTCTGAATAATTAGGCAAAACATCCTAGATTTTGCCAAACGAATGAAAAAGGTATATTGTCGGATACATTGTTTTTGGTTCAGGGACTGAGGATGGAATTCATCCGCCACATTTCAGCAGTCATCGCCTGCAGCGCCGCATGTGCCGCCGGCCTGCTGCTGTCCCTGCTGCTACTACGCGGCTCGCTGCTGTCTGCGCGCCGTGTCGTTGCGTAACAAGAGGTTGCCGATTCAATTCAGCAGTCGGTGAAACAGTTTCAAGCAGCGGATACACGGATCGCGTCAGCGAGTTGTGTATCCGCTTTTTTATTATTGATGGTTCAGCAGCCAGCACTTTGGAGAATGAAATGAGCATTTCCCGCCGTGAGTTCCTTACCGCCGTTTCCGCAGCGACGGCCTTGTCCGCCTTCCCCTTTGGAACGGCAGGCGCCGCCTCCCTTGAGAAAAAAAGCGTCAAGATTGCCGTAGGCGGCCGCCAGCTGATTTACTACCTCCCGCTTTCAGTCGCGGCAGGCCTCGGCTACTTCAAGGACGAGGGCCTGAACGTCGAGATCATCGATTTCCAGGGCGGCTCGAAGTCCCTGCAGGCTGTCGTCGGCGGATCGGCCGACATCTGCTCGGGTGCTTTTGAACATACCGTGGTGATGCAGACCCGCGGCCAGAGGATGCAGGCCTTTGTGCTTCAGGGGCGCGCTCCCCAGTGCGTCCTCGCCATCAACAACCACACGATGAAGCACTACAAGAGCCTTGCCGATCTGAAGGGCAAGAAAATCGGCGTGACCGCGCCGGGCTCCTCCTCGCAGATCATGGCGAATTTCTGCCTGCATTTCGCCGGCATCAAGCCCTCCCAGGTTTCCTTCATCGGGATCGGCACTTCCTCGGGAGCGATAGCCGCCATTCGTTCCGGCCAGGTGGACGCCTTCGTGCAGCTCGACCCCGTGATCTCCATGCTGATGGAGCACAAGGAAATCACCATCGCCGTGGATACCCGGAAGGTCAATGTGAGCGACAAGCTCTACGGCGGACCGATGGTGGCGGGCTGCCTGTATGCCCCTGAAGCGTTCATTAAAAAGAACCCCAACACGGTTCAGGCCATTGCCAACGCCATCGTCCGCGCCGACAAATGGATTGCGAAGGCAAAGCCGGAGGATGTGCTTAAAGTCGTTCCTCAGAGCTACCAGCTCGGCAACCGCAAGCTCTACATCCAGTCGTTCCTCGCCAACAGGCCGGCCCTGTCGAAGGACGGTCTGATTCCGGCCCAGGCTCCTGAGACCGCCAAGCGGGCCCTTGCCACTGTGAATCCGCAGATCGCCAACGCGAGGATTGACCTTTCGGCGACATTCACCAACCGCTTTGCGGAAGCCGCCAACAAGCGCTATCGCTGATAAGGAACAATCAGGCGGCGGCCCCGGGACGTTCAGCCCGGGCAGCCGCCGCTGCCTGAATGCAAAATGAAAACTCCTGCCATCGAAATTAAAGACTTGGCCTGCACGTATGTTTCCGAAGACGGAAAAAACGAAGAGCACTATACGGCGGTCAAGGATGTCACACTGAATATCGCCGAGGGTGAATTTGTAAGCATCGTGGGGCCCACGGGCTGCGGCAAATCCACAATTCTCAACATGACGGCCGGGCTGCTCCAGCCCTCGCACGGCACCATCCGCATTTTCGGCGAGCCGCTGATCGGGCTCAACAGAAGGGCCGGCTATATGTTTCAGGCGGAAAACCTGATGCCCTGGCGAAACGCCCTCGACAATGTCATTGCGGGCCTCGAATTCAAGGGCGTGCCCAAAAGTGAAGCCGAAAAAAGCGGCAAGCAGTGGCTGAGGAAGGTGGGGCTGGCCGGTTTTGAAGACCGCTACCCGCACCATCTTTCCGGCGGCATGCGCAAGAGGGTCTCCATGGCCCAGACGCTCATCATGGACCCCGACATCATTCTGATGGACGAAAGCTTTTCCGCGCTTGACATCCAGACCAGGCAGCTCATGGAGAATCTGCTGCTTGATCTCTGGTCGGCCAAGAAAAAGGCCGTTTTGTTCATCACCCATGACCTGGATGAGGCCATCTCCATGAGCGACCGGGTGATCGTCATGTCAGCCGGCCCGGGATCTCATCCGATAGGCGAGTTTGTCATTGACCTTCCCCGGCCCAGAGACGTGACGGAAGTGCGCGCGGATCCGCGCTTTGTTGCGCTTCACAGAGCGATCTGGAGCGTGCTCCGCGAGGAGGTTCTCAAGGGTTACGAGCGGCAGAGCCAGCGTCGGCAGGGAAAGTAGGTCATGTTTAAAAACAAGTGGATTCTTCATTTTTGGCAGCTCGTTCTGCTCGCTGCCGTCTTTGTGTTCTGGTGGGCGATGACCAAACCGGGTCTCATCCCCCCCTTCTTTTTCGACAGTGACACGCAGGCGGCGTTTTTCTTTGGCGAACCGGTCGTTATCTTCCAGAGAATCTGGAATTGGTTCGTCGTTGACCGCGACATTTACGAGCATCTCGCCGTCACTCTTTGGGAAACGGTGCTCGCCTTCGGCATCGGCACGGTTTCCGGCCTTCTCGTGGGGCTGTGGCTGGGCCTTTCCCCCCGGGCCGCTGCCATTGCGGATCCCTTCATCAAGGGCCTCAATTCCTGCCCGCGTGTGATTCTGGCGCCTATTTTTGCAGTGTGGTTCGGCCTCGGGCCAGCCTCGAAGGTCGCCCTCGGCGTCACCATCGTGTTTTTCATCGTGTTCTTCAACGTGTTCCAGGGCGTCCGGGAGGTCAACGTGAACGTCCTCAACTCGGTCCGGATGCTGGGCGCAAGCCGCACGCAGCTGCTGACGGCGGTGTACCTCCCGTCGGCCATGAGCTGGGTGTTCTCCTCGTTGCACTCTTCGGTGGGCATGGCTTTCGTGGGTGCCGTGATCGGCGAGTATCTGGGGTCGGCCCGCGGCGTTGGCTATCTGATTCTTCAGGCCGAGGGGGTTTTCGACATTAATACCGTCATGGCCGGAATCCTTGTGCTCACGCTGTTTGCCGTTATTCTCGACTGGTTCGTCGGGCTGGCCGAATCCCGCCTGATGCGCTGGCAGCCCAAGGCTTCGGCGGCAAGAACCGAAAGGATATGAGCGCAGGAAAGTCCCCGGGCGGCCCGCCGGGGGCTTCCTTATAATCCCTTCACCAGCTTTTACACGCATGAGGCGCAACAAGTGAAAGAAGATCTGACAGAAGTCGTGGCCAGGGATCTCAGCGACGCGGCGAGCGCGCTGGAGGCCCTGCGCAGCCGCCCGGAGATGCTGGCGGCCATAGCCAGCGCCGGCCGCCTTCTCGCGGAGTCCATGGACAAGGGCGGCAAGGTGATGAGCTGCGGCAACGGCGGAAGCCTTTGCGACGCCATGCACTTTGCGGAAGAGATGACCGGCCGGTATCGCAATGACCGGAGGCCCTACGCTGCAGTCTCCATGGGGGACGCCTCTCACATGTCCTGCGTGGGCAATGACTACGGCTACGAACAGGTGTTCGCAAGGTATGTCGAGGGCCTCGGCCGGCCGGGCGACGTCCTGCTCGCCATCAGCACGAGCGGCACGAGCCGCAACATTCTTCTGGCGGCGCAGGCGGCCAGGGCAAAGGGCATGAAGGTTATCGGCCTGACGGGCAGGGAGAATTCCCCGCTCGCCCAGGCCTCTGACATCGCCATAGTGACTCCTGCCGGAAGATACGCCGACCGTGTCCAGGAGCTGCACATCAAGGTCATCCATATCCTGATTGAGATCACGGAGCGGCTCAGGGATCCGCAGAATTATTCCGACGCCGGGTGAGCCCGGCCGCAAGGAAGCAGTTTGAGTCTTTGCAATGCGGGGAAATTACGTGCAAAATAGCATGTACTGGTGAAATGACGACTTTCGGCAGACGCGGAGACGCGTTCCGCCTTTAACTGGCGGGGCGGATGGATTTCCGCGCGGAGCCGGCCGAAGGTTTTTCCTCTTTAATTTTTTAATTCCCCTGCCTGCCGCCTTGCAGGAAGGAGAGTTTTTTACGCTTGGAAAGGATTGAACGACAATGGAACGAATTCCGATAACCGTGGCCGGGGCTGAGAAGCTGAAGGCTGAACTCGACCATCTGCGCCGGGTGGATCGCCCGGAGGTTGTGGCCGCTATTGAGGAGGCCCGTTCGAAAGGCGATCTTTCTGAAAACGCGGAGTATGACGCGGCCCGTGAGAAGCAGAGCTTCATCGAGGGCCGGATAGCGCTGCTGGAAGGGCGGATTCCTGCCCTTCAGGTCATTGATCCGAAGACTCTCAACGCCGGCTCGAAGGTTGTCTTCGGCGCCACCGTGACGCTGGTCGATGTCGAAACGGACAAGGAAGTGACCTATCAGGTCGTCGGTGTTGACGAAACAGACATCGAGCACAACAAGGTTTCCGTTTCCAGCCCGATCGCCCGGGCGCTCATCGGCAAGTCTGAAGGCGATGAAGTGGTGGTGCATGCGCCCCGCGGCGATATTGACTACGAAATCCTGTCTGTCCGCTATATCTGACTGATGCCGCCGCGAGGGCCTGCTATGACTGAACTCATTATTGATCGAGACGAACGCTTGAAGCTGAGGGCTCAGAGCCACGACCTGGCCCCCGTGGTCCTGCTTGGGCAGAACGGCCTCACGGAGGCGGTGCTCAAGGAGATAGACAAGGCAATGAATGCCCGCGGCCTTGTCAAGATTCGCATTCCCGGCGACGACCGCGAGGCACGCTCGGAGATCATCGCCCGGATACTTGACCAGCTGAACGCTGCGCTCATTCAGGCGATCGGCAAAACGGTGACCGTCTGGCGCCCCATTGCCGAGCAGAAGAACGAAGAGAAGAACGAACAGCGCCCGGATCGGGAGGCGCGCAAGCCGAGAAGCCGGGGCGGAAAGATCCTGAAGACGGACAAGAAGCGCCTGGCGCAGGCTAAAAAGCCTGTCCGCAGGGCTCATCCGAAGCGCGGGAGGCTTGTGAAAAAGGCGATGGGGGCAAAGCAGTAAACTGCTTCGAAGGAGTCTCAATGCCGGTAGCCACCAAAAAACTTCGCTCAAACAGGGCATGGCTTGAGCGGCACCTGACAGACCGCTGGGTCAAGCTCTCGCAGAAAGAGGGCTATCGCGCTCGCTCTGCCTACAAACTTATACAGATCAACGAAAAGGAACACATTTTCCGGCCGGGTCTGACCGTTGTGGACCTCGGCGCTGCTCCCGGCAGCTGGTCTCAGGTCGCCAGAAAGCTGCTGACCGGTCGGGATGGGAAGCTCTCGGGGCGCATCGTCGCCATGGATATTCTTCCCATGGACCCGATAGACGGCGTGGCGTTTCTGCAGGGGGATTTCCGGGAGCAGTCGGTGTGTGACGAGCTCGCCCGGATCGTCGGCGATGACCGGGTCGATGTCGTGATGTCCGACATGGCGCCCAACCTTTCAGGCATAGCGGCGAGCGATGCGGCCCGCTCAATGCTGCTGTGCGAGCTCGCCCTGGATTTTGCTCTGGAACACCTCAAGAAAAACGGCTTTTTCATCACGAAGGCCTTTCAGGGCTCCGGCTATTCCCAGTTCGTGGAGGCCGTGAAGCGCTCTTTTGTGAAGGTTCACGCCCTGAAGCCCGAAGCAAGCCGGGATTCGTCCCCCGAGCAGTACATTGTCGCCAGGGGATTGAAGTAGCAGCCCTGCCCGCGCGTCGGAAGTGCTAGGGTTAAAGGCAGTTTGGCGGTCTCCCCATCAGCCGCTTTTTCCATTAGGCTTATAACTCGACAGCCAGTAAATAGCCGGTTCTGTCTGTTGAGCCTGGCAAGGTATGCCTGCACCGGCAAAGCTTTTTATGCATGGAGTTTGGCTTTGGATAATAAATTGCTTGGACGCGTAGCGATCTGGGTCCTCGTTGCCGTCGTTTTATTTACGGTGTTCAAACAGTTCGACAACCGTACCACGGCAGCTGTCGACACGACGAGCTACACCCAGTTCATGGATGACGCCAAGGCTGGGAAGATAAAGCGGGTCGACATTCAGGGCCACAAGATTTTTGTGAAGCCCAACTCCGGGGCCGAATACCAGATCACTTCTCCGAACGATCTGTGGATGGTGGAGGATCTTCGCAAGGCGGGCGTGGCGGTCTACGGCAAGGCCGAGGAGGAGCCCTCCGTCTGGACGACGATCTTTGTGTCATGGTTCCCCATGCTTCTGCTCATCGGCGTGTGGATCTTCTTTATGCGCCAGATGCAGGGGGGCGGCAAAGGCGGCGCGTTCTCCTTCGGAAAGAGCAAGGCCCGTATGCTCGACGGCTCCAACAACACGGTGCGCTTCTCCGATGTGGCCGGCTGCGACGAGGCCAAGGAAGAAGTGCGTGAGGTGGTGGATTTTCTGCGCGATCCCTCGAAATACCAGAAGCTTGGCGGCCATATCCCGCGCGGCATCCTTCTCGTGGGTTCTCCGGGAACCGGCAAGACGCTGCTTGCGAAGGCGATAGCCGGCGAGGCGGGCGTTCCTTTCTTCACCATTTCAGGCTCGGATTTCGTGGAAATGTTCGTGGGCGTCGGTGCGGCCCGTGTCCGCGATATGTTTGAAAACGCCAAGAAGAACGCCCCCTGCATCATCTTCATCGATGAAATCGATGCCGTGGGCCGCCAGAGAGGCGCGGGGCTCGGCGGCGGGAACGATGAGCGGGAGCAGACCCTGAACCAGATGCTGGTTGAGATGGACGGCTTTGAAACGGGCACCAACGTCATCGTCATCGCGGCCACCAACCGCCCCGACATTCTGGATCCGGCGCTGCTGCGTCCGGGGCGCTTTGACCGGCAGGTGGTCGTTCCGCTGCCGGACATCCGCGGCAGGGAGCAGATCCTGAGGGTCCATATGCGCAAGGTGCCGATCGGTCAGGATGTCCGCGAAGACATCATCGCCCGCGGGACTCCCGGCTTCTCCGGCGCGGATCTGGCGAACCTCGTCAACGAAGCGGCGCTTTTCGCCGCACGGAGAAATGCACGTCTTGTCGAAATGGTTGACTTTGAAAACGCCAAAGACAAGATCATGATGGGGGCGGAGCGCCGGGGCATGGTGATGACCGAGGAAGAAAGGCGCAACACGGCGTACCATGAATCCGGCCATGCCGTGGTCGCCCGCAGCCTGCCCAACGCGGATCCGGTTCACAAGGTCACCATTATTCCCCGCGGCCGCGCGCTGGGCCTGACCATGCAGCTGCCCACCGAGGACCGCTACTCCTATGACGACAAGTACATCCTCACGCAGATCGCCATCCTGTTCGGCGGGCGCATTGCTGAGGAAGTGTTCATGCATCACGCCACCACGGGCGCTTCCAACGACTTCGAACGAGCGACGTCTCTTGCCCGCGACATGGTGACGCGCTATGGCATGAGCCCCGATCTGGGGCCAATGGTGTACGCCGAAAAGGAGGGCGAAGTTTTCCTTGGCCGCTCCGTCACCAAGACCCAGCATATTTCTGAGGCGACCATGCAGCGGGTCGACAATGAGATCCGCCGCATTCTGGACCAGCAGTATGCGCTCGCCCGGAAGATCATCGAGAGCAACCGCGACAAGATGGAGGCCATGGCCGCCGCCCTTCTGGAGTGGGAGACCATCGACAGCGACCAGATCGATGACATTATGGCCGGACGTACGGTTCGTCCTCCTCACAAGGTGGAATCCGGCGAGCAGCCCAGGGTGGACGCGGAAAGGGCGGCCCACAGCGCTCCGGCCGCCACGGATGGCGGAGCGGAGGCGGCTAAGCCGGAGGCTCCGGCCTCCCGCCCGTCCGACTCCCCGGACCGCAGTGAGAGCCAGAACGGGGGCGAGGGCCGCTGAGGCCTGCCGGCGGTGTTGAAAAACCGGCGTGATCTGCCCCCCGTACTGGCAGACCGCAAGAAGGCCTGAGCGGCCGGTTTAAAACCGGCGCCGGGCCTTTTCCTTTAAGCGAGAGCCGGGAGGTTTGGGCCGGCATCCGCAGTTCCCGGAGCTGCGGCCTGGTGGAAGAAAATCGTTTTTGCAGCAAGGAGCACTCTTATGCCTATTGTTCGTCACTGGCAGTGCGGAGGCCGGAATTTCTCCCTGGACCGGCCTCTGGTGATGGGAATACTCAACGTCACGCCCGATTCGTTCTCGGACGGCGGTGAGCACAACTCTTTCCGGAGCGCTGTCGCCTGGGGCCGCATGATGGTGGCGCAGGGCGCGGATATCGTCGACGTCGGAGGCGAGTCCACGCGTCCCAACGCCGTGCCTGTGTCAGAGCAGGAGGAGCTCGACCGGGTGATTCCCGTGGTGGAGGCGCTGGCGGGGCAGGGCTGCGCGGTTTCCGTGGATACGAGCCGTGCCTCGGTGATGCTCGCGAGCGTGAAGGCCGGAGCCTGCATCCTGAACGACGTGATGGCCTTTACGGAGCCTGGAGCGCTGGATGCGGCGGCTTCGACAGATGCGGGGCTGATCATCATGCACGGCTGGAAGGCGGCCGAGGAGGACCGGCGCCAGGCCGGCGAGGGTTCGCTCATAGAATCCATCATCGGGTATTTGAAAGCCCGGCAAACGCTTTTAGAATCCAAGGGGGTTGACCCGGCGCGCATCTGCTGGGATCCTGGATTCGGTTTTGGCAAGACGGTGCAGCAGAATTTTGAAATACTGGCAGCAACGTCTCGCTTCGTGAAAGAGGGACAGCCCTTTTTGATGGCCCTGTCGCGTAAAAGCAGTCTGGGAGCCGTCACGGGAGTCGATGTGCCTGCCCGGAGGGTGGCCGCTTCGGTTGCAGGAGCTTTGATCGCGATCGAGCGGGGGGCGCATCTGGTGCGCGTGCATGATGTTGCGGAAACCCTCCAGGCGATCAGGGTGCTGCAGGCCGTTCGTTCTTCGTCTGACAACAAACAATAGGAAGCTGGATTATGGCCCGTCGTTATTTCGGTACGGATGGTGTAAGAGGGAGAGTGGGATCGTTTCCCATTGTTCCGGACTTCGTGGTCCGTCTTGGCCATGCAGCCGGCCTGGTTCTCGCGCGGCACAGCAAGGACGCCCATCCGACGGTGCTGATCGGAAAAGACACCCGTATCTCTGGCTATATGCTGGAAGCCTGCCTGCAGGCAGGCTTTTCAAGCGCCGGAGTCGACATCGTGCTCTGCGGCCCCATTCCCACCCCGGCAGTGGCTTATCTGACGCAGGCCCTGCGGCTCACGGCAGGAGTTGTCATCAGCGCCTCGCACAACCCCTATACGGACAACGGCATCAAATTCTTCTCCGCCGAGGGGCTGAAGCTGCCCGATGAGATCGAGCAGGAGATCGAGTCTGAGCTTGACCGGGGCATGCAGAGCATCGACAGCGACCGGCTGGGCAAGGCCGTGAGGCTGGACGACGCCCAGGGGCGCTACATCGAGTTCTGCAAATCGACAATCTCGGGGAAAGTGCACTTCAAAGGCATGAAGCTCTACCTCGATACGGCCAATGGAGCGGCATACAAGGTCGCCCCCGCGGTGTTCCACGAGCTCGGCGCCATCGTGACGGTTGAAAACAACCAACCGAACGGCCTCAACATCAACCTCAACTGCGGAGCCACGCATACGGAGACTTTGTCGGACCGGGTGCGCAAGGCCGGCTGCGATGTGGGGCTTTCGTTTGACGGCGATGCGGACCGTCTGATCATGGCGGACGCCGAGGGCAGGGTCTACAACGGCGACCAGCTGCTTTACATCATCGTCTGCGACCGGCTGCGCAAGCACCCGGTGAAGGGCGTGGCGGGAACCCTGATGTCCAACTACGGGCTGGAGAAAAGGTTGCGCGAGCTCTCCATTCCTTTCGAGCGCACCAAGGTTGGGGATCGCTACGTTGTGGAAAAGCTTTTGGAAAAAGGCTGGCTGTACGGCGGAGAGAGCTCCGGGCATGTGCTGTGCCTCGACCGGCAGACCACGGGCGACGGCATAGTCACGGCCATGCAGGTCCTCTCTGCCATGCGCAGGACCGGCCAGAGCCTGGCTGAGCTGACAGCGGATCTGCATATGCTCCCTCAGGTTCTCATCAACTGCAGGCTCGAGCCAGGATTTGACTGGATGCAGCAAAAGCCGCTGCTCGAGGCAAAGGCGAAGGTGGACAGCCTTTTGGAGGGCAGGGGGCGCGTCCTGATCCGCCCCTCGGGCACGGAACCGGTGCTGCGGATCATGGTCGAGGCTCCGGAGGAAGCTGAGGCGAGGAAGCTGGCCGAGGAAATTGCCTCGACGCTCAGGCAGCGGAAAAATTAAGCAAATGGAAAAAATTCTCATAGTTGAAGATGAACGCGCGATCAGCGAGCTGGTTGCGTTCTCGTGCAAGACAGCCGGCTTCAGCGCCGTTCAGACCGGCAGTGCGGAAGAGGCGGACCAGCAGCTGAGGAGCTCCGTGCCCGACCTCATCATCCTGGACTGGATGCTGCCGGGCTGCTCCGGCCTCGAATGGCTTGTGAGGCTTCGTTCTTCAGAGAACTATTCCAATGTGCCGGTCATTCTGCTGACGGCGCGCGGCAGCGAGTCCGACCGCGTGAGCGGCCTTGAGGCCGGCGCCGACGATTACGTCGTCAAGCCTTTTTCCCCCAGGGAGCTTGTGGCTAGGATCCGGGCGGTACTGCGCCGCCGTTCCTCCTCTGAGGGCGGGAAGTCCGCCGGCAAGGAGGTCTCGATCGGCCCGCTCGCAATGAATGAGGAAAGGTTCGAAGCCCTGGTGGACGGCACGCAGATCCGGCTGGGCGTAATTGAGTTCAAAATCCTCTTTCTCATGGCTTCCCACCCCGGCCGCGTTTTCAGCCGCGGGCAGTTGCTTTCGCTGATCTGGGATTCGGCCGACGAAATTGATGAGAGAACGGTGGACGTCCATATCCTGAGGCTTCGCAAGCAGCTCGCAAAAACCTCGGCCTGCAGCATGGTGGAAACCGTGAGAGGCCTGGGCTATCGAGTCGTGAATCCGCACTGACCGGCCAAAGGAAGAGCTGCGGCTATGAATGTGAGAGAGACTCTGTCGGAGATGCTTATCTTTCTCGGCATCGTATCCGCGATTTTCCTGACCGGACTCGTGTTCGCCCTGAGCTTCGATCTCATTTACGGTCTGGCCGCGGCCCTGGCCTGCGCACTGCTTTTTCTTTTCATCGATTTCCGCCGCATAGATTGGATCACGCGCTGGCTGGAAAAACCCTCGCTGGCCGAAATCCCCGAGGTGAGCCAGTACAACAGCTGGTACAGAGTTCTGGACCGCCTCCGCCAGAACAGGATCCAGTTTGAGAAAAACACGAAAAAAATGAAATCCCGCGAAACACGCTACCGCCGGACGCTTTCGACGCTTCCCGACGGAGTGGTGCTGATTAAGACGGGATGGCTTCTGGACTGGTGCAATGAGGCTGCGGAAAAGCAGCTTGGGATCGACCCTGAAACCGACCACGGGCGTTCAGCTCTTGATATTTTCAAGGACACCCCGCTCGCTTCTTATCTGGAGAAGGGGGATTTTTCCAAGGCCCTCATGCTGACATTTGCCGACCGTGCGGTATCGCTCGAGATCCGTGTGACAGTTCTGGGAAGGAAAAACATTGTGCTTTTGTCCCATGACGTCACGGAGCGGGAGCGGCTCGACTCGGTGAGGAAGGACTTCGTCGCAAATGTGAGCCATGAACTGCGGACGCCGCTCACTGTGATCAATGGGTTCCTGGAGCTTGCCGGGGCCGGTGCGGCGGACGGAAAAGTCTGCATGGACCGGGAGCATTTTGCCCTTATGCAGGATCAGGCTCACAGGATGAGCAACCTGGTGTCGGATCTTCTCACGCTCTCACGGCTCGAGCAGGGCATTGAGGAGCCCGCGGATGACGAGATTGATATGGACAGCCTGCTCAGGCAGGCCGTGGAAGAAGGCCGGGCTGTGTCAGGCGGGCACCATGAGATCACTTGGAGCGCGCAGCCCTGCCGGCTGAAGGGCAATGAGGCGGAGGTTCGCAGCGCCCTGGCCAACCTGGTGTCCAACGCGGTTCGCTACACGCCGCACAACGGGCACATTCATGTGGACTGGAAGGATGCCGGGGCGGGCAGAGGGCTTGTTCTTTCAGTGTCCGATGACGGCATAGGCATCGACCCGAAGGACATACCGAGGATTACCGAGAGGTTCTATCGGGTCGACAAGAGCCGCTCGAGGGACACCGGCGGCACGGGGCTCGGGCTGGCGATTGTGAAGCACATCATGATCAGGCACGGGGGGCGCCTGGAAATCAAGTCCACGCCGGGGAAGGGATCTGTTTTCTCCATGGTCTTTCCGGAGGACAGAAAAGTTTCTTAAAGTTGATTTTCGGTTGGTTTTATGTATAATTCAATTCTCTCGGGGTGTGGCGCAGTCTGGTAGCGCGCCTGCTTTGGGAGCAGGATGTCGGGAGTTCGAATCTCTTCACCCCGACCAGACCGAAGGTCTGCTGGTTGCGATCGATCCGCCCGTAGCTCAGCTGGATAGAGCATCTGCCTTCTAAGCAGAGGGTCGCTGGTTCGAATCCTGCCGGGCGGACCAGCAAATTTTATGGTGGGTGTAGCTCAGTTGGTAGAGTCCCGGATTGTGATTCCGGTTGTCGTCGGTTCGAGTCCGACCTCCCACCCCATATTTTAAAAGTCCGTGTCGGTTCAACCCGAGCGGACTTTTTTCGTTGCTGAGACAGATTCACCATGGCTGAAGAACAGGATGAGGATGAAGTAAGCCTTCCAGGGCTGCCTGCCCATGCGCCTAACTACATGACCCCTGAGTGCTACAGGCGCATGCTCGATGAAAGGGAAAACTTGGTGCGCGTCGAGCGTCCGTCCGTGGTGAACATTGTTTCCTGGGCTGCGTCCAACGGCGACAGATCGGAAAACGGGGACTATCAGTACGGGAAAAAACGCCTTCGCGAGATAGACCGGCGGATCCGCTTTTTAAACAAGCGCATTGAGTCGGCGCAGGTGGTTGATGTCCGGAACCGTCCCCCGACTGATCAGGTGTATTTCGGAGCAACGGTGACTTATGAGGAGAGCTCGACCGGGACGGAGCGCACGGTGCGCATTGTGGGAATCGATGAGATGGATCCGGACAAAGGCGACGTGTCCTGGATCAGTCCGATAGCCCGGGTGCTGCTGCGGGCGCACGAGGGAGACGAGGTCCGGCTGCCGACCCCCAGGGGCGTCGAGACCATCGAGATCCTCGAGGTCAAATACACCGGCGAGTCCCCCCGGAAATAATCGCCGGGGCCTCCGCGTCCTGCATTCCACGGCGTCAGTTGTTGCCGAAAATGTCCCGGGTGTAGACCTTGGAGCGGACGTCCTCCAGCTCGTCGTTCCAGCGGTTGGCGATGATGAGGCCGCACTCCTGCTTGAGCTTCTCCAGGCTGCGGGTGGCCGGGATTCCTTCGAACTGATCCGCCTTCAGCGCAGGCTCGTAGATGAGCAGTTCTGCGCCCTTGGCCTTGAGCCTTCGGATGACGCCCTGGATGCTCGATTCGCGGAAATTGTCTGATCCGGATTTCATGATGAGCCTGTAGACGCCGATTCTGCCGGCCTTCTTCTTCAGTATTTCATCGGCAATGAAGTCCTTGCGGATACTGTTGGTCTCCACGATGCTCCGGACGAGGCGCTCAGGAACCGCGTCGTCGGTATAGTTTGCGAGCAGCTGCTTGGTATCCTTCGGCAGACAGTATCCGCCGAAACCGAAAGAGGGGTTGCAGTAAAAATGGCCGATGCGGGGATCCAGGGTCACCCCGTCGATGATCTCCCGAGTGTTGAGTCCTTTGCGCACGGCGAAGGAGTCCAGTTCGTTGAAATATCCGACCCGCATGGCGAGATAGGTGTTCGAGAAAAGCTTGACAGCCTCGGCTTCAGTCGAGCCGGTGAAAAGAACGGGCGTGTCCTTCCTCCTGCCGCCCTCCAGCAGCAGCCTGGCGAACTCGTGCGCCTTGGGCGTCGAATCGCCGATGATGATTCTCGAAGGATACAGGTTGTCATAGAGCGCCTTGCCTTCGCGAAGGAACTCGGGCACGAAGATGATGTTGCTCACCCCAAGCCGCTCCTTGAGCGCTTTCGTGTATCCGATCGGAATGGTGGATTTGATAATAATGGTGGCCCTGGGGTTGATCCTGAGGACATCGCCGATCACGGATTCCACGGAGCGCGTGTTGAAATGGTTGGTCTCAGGGTCGTAATTGGTTGGCGTTGCGACAATGACGTAGGACGCCCCCTCATAAGCCGTGCGGGGATCCGTCGTAGCCGTGAGATTCAGGTCGGCCTGGGCCAGAAACCTGTCGATTTCCGGGTCGACGATGGGGCTTTTCCTTGCGTTAATGAGCTCCGCTTTCTCCGGGACCACGTCCAGGGCCACAACTTCGTTGTGCTGGGCCAGCAGCACTGCGTTGGAAAGGCCCACATAGCCGATGCCGGCGACTGCTATTTTCATAATCGACTCTTATCTGACTGAAGAACCTGTAACTGACTCATTATAGGGGGCCGCAGGGTGCGGCTCCTGCCCGATCAAAAACCTGCTGCCTCCATCTCTGGAAAATGCTCGGAGATTTCCTCCAGGAGCCGGCGCCAGTGCCGGCGTGCCCTGAGGGCGGCGCAGCAGTGGAAATAATAGGCTAGGGGGATGAGCCCGGGGCTGCCGATGTTGTCGATGATGCGCACGGAGGTGCGATCAGGGCTGACGCGCTGGACCAGGAAATTCACCGGTTCAACGTTGGAGGTCACGATGCATTCACTGAAATACTGCCGCTTGAAAAGCCTGAGCGTCTCCCTGACGGAGGGCCGCTTCTTCGGGTCTTTCTCCGCCTCTTCCAGCAGTTCCTGCAGAGTTCGGCTGATCCGCCCGTCATAATCCCGGATCAGCTCGAAAACGTACCCTGTGCCCAGGCTGGTGCGGCAGGTGCCGAAATACTGCGGAAGCATGGACGCGCTTCGATTGCCTTTGGCAGAGCGCAGCAGCGGGCATTCCCTGTACGCGAGCTCGCGCTCGATGTCTGTGTCGGGCAGAGAGAAGGGAACCTTGATGCAGCGCCCTGGGTTCCGGGGATCCTGGAAGACTTTTTTGTGCGCGCCCTTGCCGATGAAGGGCGCGTCGCTCAGATCGATGATCTCTGCAGGCATTGATGTGTCTAAATCGAACAGGCGGCATGAAGCAAAGGAAAATCTTAGCCCAGATCCTGGCTGCGCGCTCCGGGGACTGATCCCCGCGGACCTCAGTCCTCGAGCTCGAAGTACCTGCGCATCACCAGCAGGGCGGTCAGCAGCTCCCGGTCCGGATCGAGAAACTGCTGCACCCATTCATTGGCGTGGTGCGCGATCGCCTTCGCTTCCTGCGGGTGCGCAATGTAGTAGCGGAGCTTTTCCTCCAGGTCGCTGAAGTCGTCCCGGATTTCGATGTAATGGTAGTTCGGGATCAGCCGGCCTTCCATGAACCACGTCTCGTAATGCGGGCGGGGCATGACCGCCACCGAGTTCGAGGACATGGTCCATTTCAGGTTCGTGGCCACGTCGTTGCCCTCGATGCACAGGATGAACTTGTATTTCAGGTGGTCATAAAGCGTGATCAGGGGCTTGTGCCATTCGGGGTTCTCCGTCACCTTGTCTCTGCGGCGGGTGTCTCCGCAGTCGATGAACGGACGCCCGAAGTACATTTCCATAAAGCGCTTTCTCTGCGGCTGGAAGCACGCACCGCGGAAAATGGCGAGGTCGGACTTTTGCTCGAACGGAATATGGTCTTTTAGAAATACGAAATGCCGGATTTTGTTCAGGTTCAGCAGGACGCAGTTGGCGTTGTCGCCGGCAATGGGACGGGATTTGCAGATGGAAGGAACACCGGGCACGCGGGTGTTGTCGCCGAAGGCGGTGGCGATTTTTTCTTCAGGACTGAAGAAGCGCAGGATTTCGTAAGCATCCCGGTCGTAGTTGCTGCCTCCGTTTTTGATGCTGCCTGCCGCTGCGGCCTGCGCCGGCAGGCGGAAGTGTGAGCAAAGCTTGTTGTAGTAAGCGGCGCGCTCGAGGATTTCCCTGCGGTCGGGCCGGGTGGCGAGCGACTTGAAGAGCCGGTCTTTTTTTATTCTGAGAAGGAAGCGCGGGGTGAGGCTGCGAAGCGCGCAGCGCACGTAATAAAAAAGCTTGATGTGCTTGCCCCTCGGCTTGAGGATATAGCTCGGGCGTATTTTGTATAAATTGAAGTCTTTTCTCAGCATGGATTACTGCCCGGACCTGTCCGCGTAGAGATCCTCGGAGTTCAGCTGGGAGGTCAGGCTGGATTTCTGCCCCTCGGCTGCTTCTGCAGCCGGTCCCTTGAAATGCTCGGAGGTGCGGCGGCGAACCTCCTGGATGTCCTTGACGTGGGAGAGCCGTCTGATGACCCGAGCCAGGTGCAGCCGGTCGTGGACCATGACCATCAGGTGCAGATAGCAGGTGCTGCCGCTTCCCTGGTCGACGGTCAGCCCGACGATGGAGGAATTCTCCTCGGCGGCGGCGGTGATGCAGGCCGCCACTGTGGCGCGCTCGTTGACGGCGGTGATGTCCACCGGGACGCGGAATCGGGCGGAAGCCGGCACTGCGGCCCATTTGGCGGTCATCCAGCGCCCGGGGTCGGAGGCCTTCCCCTTCACGGTGTGGCTGCATTCCGTGCGATGGATCGAAAGCCCTTTGCCCGGCCTCATGAAGCCCCAGATTTCGTCGCCGGGAATGGGGTGGCAGCAGGAGGCGAGTGTGACGGCCATGCCTTCGTTGCCCGTCACTTCCACGGTCTTCTGCAGCACCGTGCTCTGCCCTTCCTCGAGGGATTCGCGGGTGTTCATGAGAACGGCAAGCCGGTTGACGACTGCTTCGGCCACGTATTTGCCCAGCCCCAGGTCGGCAAGGAATTCATCCCGGCTGGAGGCCCCCATTTCCTTTTGGATGGACTCCCAGATCGCGGGAGGAATCTGTTCAATATCCAGGGAAATGTCTTCTCCGGCTTTTTTGAGAAGATCAAAGCCGAGCTTCGCGGAATCCGCGAATTTCATGGTTCGCAGAAACTGGCGGATTTCCGCCCGGGCTTTGCCGCTGCCCACCGCCTTGACCCATTCGGGCCGCGGTGTAGCGGACGGATCGGTTGTGATTTCGACCATGTCCCCGTTGTGCAGCTCCTGAGTGAGCTCCGATTCGACGCCGTTGATCCGGCAGGCCGCAGCGTGGTTTCCCACATCGGTGTGAATCTGATAGGCGAAGTCGATCGGCGTCGAGCGCTTGGGCAGGGAAATAATCTTTGATTTCGGGGTGAAGACGTAGATGCGGTCGGGGAACAGGTCGATTTTGATGTTTTCGATGAACTCGGACGAATCCGTGCTCTGGCGCTGGATCTCGAGCAGGGACTGCAGCCAGGCGGTGGTCCTTGCCTGAATTTCGTTCGCGCTGGCCCCGTCGTCGTTGAACAGCCAGTGGGTGAGGATGCCGTACTCGGCGATCCGGTGCATTTCCTCGGTGCGGATCTGGTATTCGATCGGGGTGCCGTTCGGTCCGATCACTGTGGTGTGGATGCTCTGGTACCCGTTGGTTTTCGGAATGGCGATGAAGTCCTTGAACCGTCCGGGCACAGGCTTGTAGAGCGCGTGCAGGACGCCGAGCGTCAGGTAGCACTCCTCCCGGGTCTTCACGATGACCCTGAAACCGTAGATGTCCAGGGCTTCCCTGAACCCGATGTGCTTGTCGCGCATCGTGTTGTAGATCCCGTAAAGGGTTTTGTCGCGGCCGAGCACTCTGGCCCGGATCCCTGCCTTGGGGAGCGCCCTGCGGGTTTCCTGCAGTATCCGCTCCAGGATCTCCTTGCGCTTTTCTCTTGTTTTGAGGACGGCGTCGTGCAGCACGCGGTAGCGCACGGGGTGCATGTTGAGGAAGGCCAGTTCCTGCAGTTCCCTGAAGACGTGGTTCATGCCCAGGCGGTGGGCGATGGGGACGTAGATGTCAAGCGTCTCGCGCGAAATGCGGCACCGCTTCTCGAACCTCATGATTCCCAGCGTGCGCATGTTGTGCACGCGGTCAGCCAGCTTGACCAGAATGACCCTCACGTCCTTGGCCATGGCGAGCAGGAGCTTGCGGAAGGATTCCGCCGCAGCGGTTTGAACGCTCCGGAACTTGAGCTTGTCGAGTTTCGAGACTCCGTCGACGACGTTGGCCACTTCGATGCCGAAGAGTTCCGCCATCTCCTTTTTGGAAACGCCGGTGTCTTCCAGCACGTCGTGCATGAGGCCCGCCTGAATGGTCACACAGTCCATGTGCCAGCTCGCCAGGATGGAGGCGACGGCCAGAGGATGGGTGATGTAAGGCTCGCCGGATTTCCTGAACTGCCCGAGATGATGCTCGTCGGCGTATCGGTAGGCCCGCAGGATGGTCTGGCAGTCAGTTTCGGACAGATAAAGGCGGCAGCGGTTCAGAAGGTCATTTGCGGAAACGATCTTGACTTCAGCCGGCCTCATGTACAGGGGCAGGTCGTCCTGCTCCGGCTCCTGTTCTGTTTCCATGCTTCGGGAGCGGATGTCCGCCGCTTTTTGTTCTGTCAAAAAAAGGCTCCCTTGAAAAAATAAGGTCCTGAGCTATATCTTCGCACAGGACCTTTTTATTGTCAGGACGGACAAACGCTCAGCGGGGAACCTTGTCAAGCATTTCCTTGCCGGTGAGCCCGTCGGCGATTTCGCGCAGCGCAACCACCGTCGGTTTGTCCTTCGCATCGATCTTAGGGGCGTAGCCCTGAGCGATCTGCCTGGCGCGGTAGGAAGCGCAGAGCACTAGCTCAAAGCGGTTCGGAATCTTTTCCAGACAGTCTTCAACGGTAACACGAGCCATTATTCACAATCTCTAAAATAAAAAAACGCCGACCCCGATCAGCCGGGGACGCCGAGGCGGGAGAAAAGCTCCCGATTCCGCATCTTCTGCTGGGAGAAGCGCAGCCTTGCTGCCGCAACAATGGACTGCAGCTCACGGGCTGCCTGATCGAAATCGCGGTTTATTATAACGTAGTCGAACTGCGGGGCGTGAACTATTTCGGCCCCTGCTCCGCTGAGTCTTTTGGCAATGACTTCCGGAGCGTCCGTGCCCCGGCCGACCAGGCGCTGTTTCAGCGTCTCGATGGAGGGCGGGAGGATGAAGGTGGAGATCACGCCGGGGAATATTTTCTTCACCTGGAAGGCCCCCTGCCAGTCGATTTCGAGCATCACGTCGTGGCCCGCGGACAGTTCCTTTTCGATCCAGAGCTTGTTCGTCCCGTAGTAATTGCCGTGAACGAAGGCCCATTCCAGAAATTCGCCGCGCTGCTTGCGCTGCTCGAACTCCTCGAGGGAAATGAAGTTGTAGTCGCGGCCGTCGGCTTCTCCCGGGCGGATGCCGCGCGTCGTGAAGGAAATGGAAAGATGAACCCGGGGATCGCTTTCGATCAGCGCATGCACAAGGGAAGATTTGCCCGCTCCGGACGGAGCGGAAACAAGAAACAGAAGGCCAGTGTTTTGGGCGGTAGCCATGCCGTATCGGTCCAGTAAAGAATGACTGAGCCGCGCCAGGCGACAGCGGCTCAGCAATGGATGAATGACGGCATTTTACGCTGGCAAAAGCGCAGGGTAAACCGCGTCTTACTCAAGGTTCTGGATCTGCTCGCGCATTTTCTCGATGGTGGTCTTCAGGTCGAGCGACGCATTCGTCATTTCGATGGCGACCGCCTTGGAGCCCAGTGTGTTGGCCTCGCGGTTAAGCTCCTGCATCAGAAAATCCAGTCTCCTGCCGACAGGACCGCCCGCCGACAGCACCCGGCGAACCTCGTTGGTGTGCGTAATCAGCCTGTTGATCTCTTCGGCCACGTCCATCCGGAGCGCGTAAAGCGTCAGTTCGCTTTTGATGCGCTCGTTCACTTCCTCCTTGGTGAGGCTTGAGGCTTCGCTCAGGGACCGCCCGAGGGCTTCCTGCATCCGCTCCTCGAGCTTGTCGTTCATGTTTTTGAGGATGTCGGGCACCCGGGCCGCAATGCTGCGGGTGATTTTCTCCACTGTGTCGCAGTAGCCGAGCAGAACTTTGGCCAGGGCTGCTCCCTCGCGGACCCTTGAAGCGGTGAAGGACTCGAGCGCAGAGCCGACCGCGGAAAGGACATCCTGCGAAAGCTGCTCGGCGTTGATTTCCGGCACAGCGAGAACGCCCGGGTAATTGAGAATTTGGGAAACGGAGAGCTTCTCGGCCTCGGGAAATGATTCCAGGACGGAGTCCTGAAGCGCACGAAGCCTGGCCGCGGCAATGGAGTTCAGCCGGACGCTGTCCGCCGCCTCGCTGTTTTTCAAGGAAATGCGGCACTCCATTTTCCCGCGGTGCACGCGGGCGCCTATCGCCTCGCGGATCGGCCCCTCCAGCTGCCGGAGCTCATCGGGGAGCTTCAGCGCGAGGTCCAGAAAGCGAAAGTTGACGGACCGCAGCTCTATGGTGAGGAGGCCTGCGGGGGAAGGGGCCTGCACGGTGGCATAGCCCGTCATGCTCGAAACAGCGGCCATGGTAGTGTCCTTTTGATGGAAAATAGCCTCTGCCTGTCAGCAGGGAAGTGTTCAGCAGGCGGAAGGATGAACAGCATTGTATTCTGTTTGCCAGGCGCTTCCCCCCGAGGGGAAAATCACTCATCGTTTCGACAAAGGACGCAAGGGGTCATGGAAAACGCAAAAAGGCATGACGGACGCACGTTTGATGAAAAGAGGCAGACTCGCTTTACCAGGCACTTTACCTGCTATGCCGAGGGATCCGTTCTCATTGAGCAGGGCGGTACGCGGGTCTGCTGCACGGCTTCGGTGCTGCCGGGCGTTCCGGCCTGGCTGAAGGGCCAGGGCCGCGGCTGGGTCACCGCCGAGTACGGCCTTCTGCCCCGGGCGACGGGGACCCGCACAGAAAGGGAGGCCGCCAAGGGCCGCCAGAGCGGCAGGACGCAGGAGATTCAGCGGCTGATCGGCAGAAGCCTGAGGGCTGTTGTCGATCTTCAGAAGCTGGGAGAAAACACGATCAAAATCGACTGCGACGTTCTGCAGGCCGACGGCGGCACACGCTGCGCCTCCATTTCGGGAGCTTATGTCGCGCTGGTCGATGCGCTGCGGTGGATGCAGCAGCGGGGGATGGTGAGCGATAGCCCCCTGAAAGGCGCAGTTTCGGCGATTTCCGTCGGCATGAGCGAGGGCTGCCCCGTGCTGGATCTGGACTATGTCGAGGACTCGGGTAGCGACACCGACATGAACGTGGTGATGACGGAAACAGGCCGTTTTGTTGAAATTCAGGGAACGGCCGAGGGGGAGCCCTTTTCCCGCGAGGATTTGAACCGGCTGCTCGACCTGGCGCAGAAGGGAAACCGTGAAATACAGCAGGAACAGCAGAAAGCGCTCGCCCAGCCTTAAAGCTTTGTCACTCATTTGCAGGACAGACCCATGAATAAAATAGTTCTTGCCTCTGACAATCCCGGGAAAATCAGGGAATTCAATGAACTTCTGGCTCCGCGCGGCATTCAGGTCGTCGCCCAGGGCTCGCTTGGAGTTTCTCCTGCGGACGAGCCCTTCGGCACGTTTCTGGAGAACTGCCTGGCCAAGGCGAGAAATGCCGCCCGGCAGACCGGCCTGCCGGCCCTGGCCGATGACAGCGGAATCTGCGTTGACGCTTTGGACGGGGCGCCGGGAGTTCACTCCGCCAGGTTCGCGGGGGAGCCAAAAAGCGACAGGCGCAACAATGAGCTGCTGATCTCCAGGCTGGAGGGCCGCGGGAACCGCTCTGCTCACTACGTCTGCGTGCTGGTCGCGCTTAAAAAACCCGATGATCCGGATCCGCTGGTCGCCTCCGGATGCTGGGCGGGCGAAATCGTCGATGAGCCGCGCGGCAGCAACGGCTTTGGCTATGATCCTTACTTTTTCTTAAAGTCCGAGGGAAAAACCGCTGCTGAGCTGAGCGATGAAGAAAAAAATGCGCGAAGCCACCGCGGTCAGGCTATGCGGATGATGTCCGCCCTGATGAAAGAGCGCTGGGGATGGTAGAAAAGTCCTCGAGATTTCTGGACAGGCCGGTCCCCGTTCCGGAGCCGGAGTCGGTGCCTCTCTCGCTTTACGTCCACTGGCCCTGGTGCGTGCACAAATGCCCTTACTGCGACTTTAACTCCAGGGCCTGCCCCGGCGGGCTTCCCGAGCAGGACTACATTGACTGCCTGCTCAAGGATCTGGACGGAGAGCTGCAGTGGGTTCAGGGCCGCGAGGTCCGCACGGTTTATCTGGGAGGGGGAACACCCTCGCTGATGAAGCCGGAGTCAGTCTCGAGGCTCCTCTCGGGGATCAGAAGCAGGCTGCCCCTTGCGCCCGGCTGCGAGATTTCCATGGAGGCCAATCCGGGAGCCGTGGCCAGCGGCAGGCTCGGCGCCTTTGCGGAGGCCGGCATCAGCCGTCTTTCGGTGGGCGTCCAGAGTTTTCAGGATCCGCAGCTGCGCCTTCTTGGCAGAATCCATACCGCCGGTCAGGCCGAGGAGACCCTCGGGGAGGTCCGCAGGTGCTTTTCCAACTGGAATCTCGACCTGATGTTCGGGCTCCCGGGCGAGGATCTGGGACTGCTGAAAGAGGATTTGTCGCGGGCCGTGGGCGCCGGGAGCACGCACTTGTCGGTTTATCAGCTTACGATTGAACAGGGCACGGCTTTTGCCCGAAGGCCGCCCACGGGGCTGCCGGATCCTGACGAGCTCTGCGACATGGCCGACGCCGTGGTTTCCATCCTCGGCAGGGCAGGCTTCAGGCGCTATGAGGTCTCGGGTTACGCGCTGGAGGGCCGGCAGTGCCGGCATAATCTGAATTACTGGCAGTATGGCGACTACCTGGCCATTGGAGCGGGAGCCCATGGGAAGGTTTCGACCAAGAAAGGAGTCCTGCGCTTCGCCAAGCATTCATCGCCCGCCAGGTACATGGACGGCGTTCGCCGCGGCCAGGGTACGGCGCACTCCAGGTGGGTCGCCGACAGGCAGCTCCCGTTTGAGTTTATGCTCGATGCGCTGCGGCTCACAGACGGTGTGCCCCGAATCTATTTTGAGAGCAGGACGGGGCTTCGGGAGGAGGCTATCAGGCCCGAGCTCGACGAGGCGAGGCGCCGGGGGCTGCTGGCCGATGCGGGCGGCAGATTCCGGGCGACGGAAAAAGGAATGGACTTTCTTTCTGACCTGCAGGAGATTTTTTTAATTTGACCGCGCCTGGATGACTGGAGAAAAAAGTGCTGATCAGCGTCATCGTCACAACCTACAATCGGCCCAAAGCACTGGATCGGGTCCTTTCGGCCTTAAGCGAGCAGGAAGACAGGGACTTCGAGGTCATCGTCGGCGATGACGGAAGCCGCGAGGAGACGGGCCTGCTTGTCAGGCAGTGGGCCGGAAGGTTTCCAGTCGCGCTGAAGCATGCGTGGCAGGAAGACCGGGGGTTCAGGGCGGCGCGCGTCAGAAACCTGGCCGCCTCGGAAGCCTCGGGGGAGTATTTTCTGTTTCTGGACGGCGACTGCGTTCCGCAGAGACACTGGATTTCAAGGCACAGGGGCCTCGCCGAGCCCGGCTGGATGGTGGCCGGCAACCGGGTGCTGCTTTCCAAGTGCTTCACGGCCCGGGTTGAAGACGAAAAAATCAGCCTGCCGGATCTGGGAGCGCTGGAAATCGGCCGGCTGGTTATGAGAAAGGATCTCAACAGGCTGCTGCCGCTCGTAAGCATTCCAACCAGCCTCTGCCGCAAAATAGGAGCGGGGCGGTGGCAGAAAGTCCGCACCTGCAACCTCGGGGTCTGGCGAGAGGACTTTGAGCGGATCAACGGGTTTGACCAGGTTTTCTCCGGCTGGGGCTATGAGGACACGGATCTGGCCGTCCGGCTGCTCAATTCAGGCGTTCGGCATAAGAGCGGGGCCTTCGCGACCTGCGTTTTCCATCTCTACCACCCTGAGAACGACCGCTCGAACCGCGATGCGAATTTCATCCGCGTCATGGACCGCCTGAAAAGCGGGGTCACCCAGGCTGAGATCGGATTCAGGGAACTGAAGAAATGAAAAGCATCACGCGGGTGCATTTCACCGTTTAAATGCACTATTATGGGGCATGCAGGTTTGAATTGATGCCCCGAAAAGAGGCGCTGCGGCATCCTTCTTGTGCAGAAGCCCCGTCTTTCCGCGGTTTTAATTCTGGCACGCTTTGTGCTTATATCCAAGTAAATCCACTTTTCAGGCTGCGGCCTGTATCTGCAGATTCTTTAGGAGAAAGCGATGACGACGGCAAATGACGTCCTCCAGATGATAAAAGACAACGACGTAAAGTACGTTGGTCTCCGTTTCACTGACACTCGCGGCAAGGAGCAGAACCTGTCCATTCCGGCCGAAGAGCTCAATGAAGACACGTTTGACGTCGGCCAGCCTTTTGACGGATCTTCCATTGCGGGCTGGAAGGGCATTGAAGCCTCCGACATGCTTCTGCTTCCCGATCCTGAAACCGCGCGCATGGATCCTTTCCGCGAGCAGAACACGCTGCTGCTCACCTGCGACGTCCTCGAGCCGGACACCGGCAAGGGCTATGACCGCGATCCGAGGTCGCTCGCCAAGCGCGCGGAGGCTTACCTGAAGACAACGGGCATCGGCGATGCGGTTTACTTCGGACCGGAGCCTGAATTCTTCATTTTCGACAGCATCCGCTACGGTACGGATCCCTCGGGCAGCTTCTTCAAGATCGGCAGCGAAGAGGCTCCGTGGTCGAGCTCTCTCAAGTTCGAAGGCGGCAACCTGGGCCATCGCGCGCAGCCGAAGGGCGGCTATTTCCCGGTTCCCCCGATCGACACCCTGATGGACATCCGCGCCGAGATGTGCACGCTGCTCACCCAGCAGGGCGTTCCGGTTGAAATCCACCACCACGAAGTGGGCGCGGCCGGCCAGTGCGAGATCGGCACCCGGTTCAGCACTCTGGTGCAGAGGGCCGACTGGACGCAGATCCTGAAGTACACCGTCTGGAACGTGGCGGCCTCCTATGGCAAAACGGCCACCTTCATGCCGAAGCCCTATGCGTTCGACAACGGCTCGGGCATGCACGTCCACCAGTCCGTCTGGAAGGACGGCAAGAATCTGTTCGCGGGCAACGGCTACGCCGGCCTGTCCGAACTCGCGCTCTACTACATCGGCGGCATTATCAAGCACGCCCGTGCCCTGAATGCGATCACGAACCCGACGACCAACTCTTACAAGCGTCTGGTGCCGGGATTCGAGGCCCCGGTGAAGCTCGCCTATTCGGCCCGCAACCGCTCCGCCTCCATCCGCATTCCGAAGGTGTTCAGCGAAAAGGCCCGCCGCATCGAGGTGCGCTTCCCCGACCCGATGGCCAACTCCTACTTCGCCTTCTCCGCTCTGATGATGGCCGGTCTCGACGGCATCCAGAACAAGATCAACCCGGGTGATCCTGCCGACAAGAACCTTTACGATCTCCCTCCGGAGGAAAACGCCAAGATCCCGACGGTCTGCTGCGAGCTCGCCCAGGCTCTGGAGTATCTCGACAAGGACCGCGAGTTCCTCACCCGCGGCGGCGTGTTCAGCAACAGCATGATCGACGCCTACATCGCCCTGAAGGAACAGGAGGTTCAGTCCTACCGGGCGGCGGTTCATCCGATTGAGTACGACATGTACTACTCCGGCTGATATCCGGGGCGGATGACAGCAAGGGGGGCGCAAGCCCCCTTTTTTTCAACCATCGGAGGCTCAGGGCCATGGATTCCAGACATTCCTCGGCGGCCAAGGGCATTTTGGATCTTGATTCGATCACGACGGCGGTTTTCCTGACGGACAGCCGGGGGGCCGTTCTGTACGCGAACGCCTCAGCCGAAATCCTGACCGGGCTGTCAAAAAATACGATCTGCGGCCAGGATGCCTCGCTTTTTTTCCGCGGCCTTCCTCAGTGGCTGAAGAGATTCTGCCCTGGAGGAGCTGAACCGGAGCGGCAGGGCCAGGACTCGATCTCTGAAATTGTGAATCTTTATGTGCCGCAGTATTCAGAGGCCGGTCATCCCGTCCGGGCGGCGGTGAGCGCAGGGCCTCTGCTCCGCGGTCAGCCGACGCTGCTCATCGAGTTCACTGATTATGAGATGACGCTGCTGGCCGCGCGCCAGGAGCACCAGTTCGGGTTCTCTGAAGCCAACCGCCAGGTGCTCCGCAACCTGGCCCATGAGATCAAAAACCCTCTGGGGGGCATACGCGGCGCGGCCCAGCTGCTCGACAGCGAGCTCACCAACCCGGAGCTGAGGGAATACACCTCCGTCATCATCGGGGAGGCCGACCGCCTGCAGGGCCTTGTGGACAAACTGCTTGAGCCCTACCGCGCCAAGCGTCAGGTCACGTCCGTGAACATCCATGAGGTGCTTGAAAGAGTCCGGCAGCTTCTTCTGGCGGAATTTCCTCAGGGCCTCACTTTTGAGCGCGACTATGACGTTTCGGTTCCCGATGTCAGCGCGGATCGCGAACAGCTTATACAGGTGTTTCTGAATCTTGCCCGAAACGCAGCCGAAGCCCTGGAGGAAAAAATAAAAGACGGAACCGCACGGATCCGGCTCACGACCCGTGTCGTGCAGCAGGCCGTCATAGGGATGCGCAGGTACCGCCTGGCGCTTTCCGTGCACGTGATAGACAACGGGCCGGGCGTGCCTCCGGACATCAAGGACCGGATTTTCTTTCCTCTTGTGACGGGAAAGCCGCAGGGCAGCGGCCTGGGGCTGTCCCTCGCACAGAATTTCATCCAGCAGCAGGGCGGAACGATCGACGTGGACAGCGTGCCGGGGCGGACGGATTTTTCTGTCCTCATCCCTATTTCTGAGCCGTCGAAGTGATTTTGAACCCAGTTGAGGAGACCCGAAAAATGAGAGAGGTTTGGATTGTAGACGATGACAAATCCATCCGATGGGTTTTGGAAAAAGCCTTGACCAAAGCGGGCTTCGACTGCCGGACTTTTCAGGACGGCAGCATGGCTCTGGCCGCTCTGAAAACGGATCTTCCCGGGGTGCTTGTGTCAGATATCCGGATGCCGGGCATCAATGGCATTGACCTTCTGGGGAAAATCAAAAGCGAGTATCCGAAGCTGCCGGTCATCATCACGACGGCTTTCTCGGATCTGGACAGCGCGGTTTACGCGTTTCAGGGGGGAGCCTTTGAATACCTTCCCAAGCCTTTTGACATCAACAAGGCCGTTGAGCTTGTCAGGCGCGCCATGGACGAGTCGGAGGACCAGGAGCGGGGCGTCCCCGAGCCTGCCGCCGATCGGGCGGCTCCGGAGCCTGCGGGCATCCTGATAGGACAGGCGCCGGCCATGCAGGAGGTGTTTCGGGCCATCGGCCGGCTGTCTCAGTCAAGCATCACGGTCCTCATTACCGGACAGTCGGGCGCAGGCAAGGAAATTGTGGCCCGGGCGCTGCACAGGAGCAGTCCGAGAAGCCATGCCCCCTTCATAGCCCTCAACATGGCCGCCATCCCCCGTGAGCTGATGGAGTCGGAGCTCTTCGGGCATGAGAAAGGCGCCTTCACGGGAGCCACCTCCACGAGGCCGGGGCGCTTTGAGCAGGCCGACGGCGGCACGCTGTTTCTGGATGAAATCGGCGACATGCCCATGGATCTGCAGACCCGGCTTCTCAGAGTACTCTCAGACGGCTATTTCTACCGGGTCGGAGGGCACCAGCCCCTGCACGCCGATGTGCGCATCATTGCCGCGACCAACCAGAACCTGGAGAAGCGGGTTGCGGAAGGGCTGTTCCGCGAGGACTTGTATCACAGGCTCAACGTCATCCGGATTCGTCTGCCTGCTCTGAAGGACCGCGCGGAGGACATTCCGCTGCTGACGCGGCATTTTCTCGCCAAAACGGCCCGGGAGCTGAACACCGATGTCAAGCGCCTGACGCCTCAGGCGCAGGATGCGCTCAACCGCTTTCCTTTTCCCGGCAACGTGAGGCAGCTGGAAAATCTATGCAGGTGGATCACCGTGATGGCGCCGGCCCAGCTGGTCAAGGTCGAGGATCTTCCCGAGGAGATCACGAAGGGAATCAACGTGATTGCCGATCAGGCGGTCTCCGGAGCCGAGCCGGTTGCAGAAAAAGCCGAGTCCTGGGAAAAGGCGCTGGGGGACGAGGTGTCGCACTGCCTGGATGTCAATCAGCCGAACATCATGGATACGCTGCGGGTGCGCTTTGAGAGAGTAGTCATTCGCTGCGCTTTGGACAAAACCGGAGGGAGGCGGGTCGACGCAGCTGAGCGGCTGGGGCTCGGGCGCAACACGATTACCCGGAAAATTCGGGAGCTGAACCTGGATAAATAACGGGATACACTTGCCGTATCCTTCTCAGCCGGTACAGTGCACGTGCAGCAGAAAATCCCTTCGTTTGCCGATCTTGCAGAAATAAGCGCGTGGCTTCGGGAGCGCAGCGCCAAGCCTCAGCATGAAAGGCTTGTCTACAGGGCGTGGCTGCGCCGTGCGGCCTGGCCCGATCCCGGAGCCGGAAAGCTGCCGCGGACGCTGTGCGCCGGCCTGCCTTTCTTGCGCGAAGAGCTGGCCGCGCTGGCTGTTCCCGGTCTGCGGCGCGAAGGCGGGGACGGCGTTTCCAGCAAAATGCTTCTTCGTCTGTCCGACGGACGCACGGTGGAAAGCGTCGTGCTCCCTAAAAACGCTGTCTGCGTCTCCACTCAGGTTGGCTGCGCCGTGGGATGCGCATTCTGCATGACGGGCAGGGGAGGGCTGATCCGCCAGCTGGGCAGCGCAGAAATTGTGGCTCAGGTCGCGGCGGCCAGGGAGATCAATCCGGCAATTCGGAAAGTAGACTTTATGGGCATGGGCGAGCCGGCGCATAACCTGCGGGCCGTGATGGAAGCCGTCCAGTTTCTGGGAACTTACGGGGATTTCGGCCACAAGAGCCTGATGATCTCCAGCTCGGGCAGCCGCAGGCTTTTCCAGCATCTGATGGCTCTGTCGCGCCAGGCCGTCAAGCCCGCCCTGGCCTTATCCCTGCACTCGACCCGGGACGAGCTCAGGAGCGCCCTGATGCCGCATGCCGACAAAATGACGGTGCAGGATCTGGTGGCTGCGGCAGAGGCCTATTCCCGCATGGCCCGCACGCCCGTCCAGTACGAGTGGGTTCTGCTCCAGGGCGTCAACGACGGGGCGCTGGAGGCCGACGGGCTCATCGCGCTGCTGGCTGGACGCAACGCGATGGTCAACGTGATCCCTGTCAATGAGGTGAGCGGTTCGCCCTTCAAAAGGCCGCCGAAAGAAGCCTGCCTAGGTTTTGTGCGGAGGCTGCGGGAGGCGGGGATAGTCGCCACGATCAGGCAGAGTGCGGCGCAGGACGTTCTGGGCGGCTGCGGCCAGCTCCGCTCGAGGTTTATTGAGGGCGCTGCTGGTTCTGCAGCTCGTAGAGCTTCAGATACTTCAGCATGACGTAAAAGAAATGCGTGCAGCACACGTACGAGCCTATGGCACCGTCCAGAAAGCCCGCTCTTAGGCAGAACATCTTGAAGAAGCCGGCCATGCTGTGACCCAGAATTCCGCCCAGCGAGGTTCTGACCCCGTTTTTGTACGCTTCCTGGGCCCACAGCGTCGTGTAAAGGCCGAGCTTTCTTTCCCAGTCGTCCCAATTGGAATAGGTGTAATGCTCCATGAAGCCCCGGAGAGTCTGAACGGGCAGGGGGCAGCGCGGGTGCTCATGGACCTTGCGTTCCCATTTGACCGAGAGACGGGGGAAAAGCCGCATGACATGGTCGGGTTTGAGCACGCCGTGGCGGAAGACAATTCCGAAGGCGACGCTGCGCCTTTCGATCCTGCACTGGCAGGAGGCACCGGAGCGAATGACTTCGAGCACGGCGGAGGCGAGCTCGGGCGTGATCCGCTCATCGGCGTCGAGATAAAAGACCCAGTCGGCCTGCGTCTGCTGCAGAGCGAAGTTCCTTTGGGCGGAGAAGTCATCGTCCCAGGCCCGGAAAGCAGTGCGCGCGCCGTGCTCCCTGGCAATCCGGACGGTTGCGTCCGTGCTTCCGCTGTCAATCACGACGATTTCGTCGGTGATGAGCTTTGCGCTGTCGACTGCGGCCGCAATGTTTTTTTCTTCGTTCTTGGTGAGGATAAGGACGGCCAGGGAATTCATTTTGTTCTCTTTTGAACGGAGCTCTGAAGCATTATAGGGGCAGGGACAGCTCGCCCTCCTGCAGCGTGCAGATGACCGGCGCATGGTCGGAGGGTTGAGGCAGGGCCCTGAATGACCTGTCGATCACGACCTGCGACACCTCAGGAACCAGCGGCTGCGACACGAGTATGTGGTCTATCCTCAGCCCCTGGTTCTTGAGAAAGGCGCTGTGGCGGTAATCCCACCAGCTCCAGGATCCTTCTGGCTGCTGCGCCAGCCTGAAGGCATCCTTCAGACCCGTCGCAAGCAGGGAGGCGAAAGCGTCCCTTTCGCCCTCGGAGACGAGGATGTGGCCCTTCCAGCCCTCAGGGTCCCAGACGTCCCGGTCCTCTGGCGCGATGTTCATGTCGCCCGCAAGAACCAGGCGCGGATGGGACTTGAGCTCATCGGCGAGAAAATTCTGCAGGGCGGCGAGCCACTCTATCTTGTACAGGTATTTTTTGCTTCCGGGGGCCGTCCCGTTGGGAAAATAGGCGCTGAAGAACCTCACCGGCCCGCAGCCTTCCTTTGAAAGAGTGACGCCGATGAGGCGCTTTTGCTCGTCGGGGTATCCGGGAATCCCGCGCACCGGATCGCTGGCGCGGGTCGTGTCTCGGCGAACAAGGACAGCCACGCCGTTGTAGGTTTTCTGCCCTGAGAAAAAGCAGCCGTAGCCGGCCTTCTCAAAGGCCTCCTCGGGGAAAAAATCGTCCTGCAGCTTGGTCTCCTGCAGGCCGAGCGCGTCGCATTTCGTCTTCTCCAGGAAGGCGAGCACCTGTTCAAGGCGGACCTTGAGGGAGTTGACGTTCCAGGTCGCGATTTTCATTTGTCTGCCATCCCGCTTAAGCGCAGGAGCGCGTCGGGAGTCGGACGGCGGCCCCTGAAAGCGATGAAGCTTTCCATCGCGGGGCGCGAGCCTCCTCTTGAAAGGACCTCGTCAAGCCATCTGCGGCCGATCTCGGGCGAGACCACGCCATGCTCTTCAAACATGGAGAAGGCGTCGGCGGACAGAACCTCTGCCCACTTGTAGCTGTAGTAGCCGGCGGCATACCCGCCCGCGAAAATATGCGAGAAGCTCATCGGGAACCGGTTCTCGGGAATGACCGGAATCACGCACACCTCCCGGCGCACCTTCTCCAGCAGCTGCATGAAGTCGTCTTTCTCCGGGTCGAACTCGGAATGAAGCAGCATGTCAAACAGCGCGAACTCCAGCTGGCGCACCATCGCCATGCCCGATTCAAAATTCTTGGCGGCGATCATTTTGTCGAACAGCGCACGCGGCAGAGGCTGCCCGGTGACGTCATGCCGGGAAATGGACTGTATGACGGACCAGTCCCAGCAGAAGTTTTCCATGAACTGAGAGGGCATTTCCACCGCGTCCCACTCGACGCCGGAAATTCCGGAGACCGCCGCTTCGTCGACCCTCGTGAGCATGTGGTGCAGGCCGTGGCCGAATTCATGAAACAGCGTCTGGACTTCATCGTGAGTCATGGTGGCGGGGCGCCCTGCAGCGGGTTTGGTGAAGTTGCAGACCTGATAGGCGATCGGCGTTTCAAGTCTGCCCTTGTACAGGCGCCGGGTACGATCCCCGTCCATCCATGCGCCGCCGCGCTTTGAGGCGCGCGCATACAGATCGAAGTAAAACTGCGCGAGCAGCTGCCCCCTGGAGTCCTCGATTCGGAAGAAGCGGACGTCAGGATCCCAGACGCTCGCCTTGTCTTCCCGGATGTGTATCCCGTACAGCTTCTCGACCATCTTGAAGAGACCGGAGAAGACAGCGTCCTGCGTGAAGTAATGCTTCACTTCCTCGTCGGAGTAATCGTATTTGGCCTGGCGCAGCTTCTCCGAAGCATAGGCGATGTCCCAGGGCTCCAGATTCGCGATGCCGAGGCTTTCTTTTGCAAAGCTTCTCAGCTCTTCAATATCCCTCAGTGCGTAGGGGCGGCTCTTTTCATTCAGATCCCGCAGGAAGCGGATGACCTGCTGGGGAGTGTCGGCCATCTTTGTGGCGAGCGAGAGCTCGGCATAGTTGCCGAACCCGAGCAGCCCGGCTTCTTTCTTCCTCAGCTTCAGGATCTCGCGGATCACCGGAGTGTTGTCGAACTGCACAGGCCCCAGCTCTGAAGCGCGCGTCGTGAAGGCCCGGTAGACTTCCTCGCGCAGCCGGCGGTCCCTTGCGTACTGCATCAGGGGAAGGTAGGAGGGAAACTGCAGCGTGATCCGGTAGCCCGTCTTGCCCTTCTGGGCAGCTGAGGCCTGGTAAAGGGCGAGCGTATCGGAGGGAATGCCCTCCAGGCGGGTGGCGTCCGGGAGGACTTTTTCCCAGGCGTTGGTGGCGTCCAGGAGGTTTTCGGAAAACTTCTGGGACAGCGTGGACAGGCGCTCCTCGAGCGCTTTCACCTCGAGCCTTTTGCCGGGCGGCAGGGCAGCGCCGGCGAGCCGGAAGTCCCGCAGCTCGTCGTTCACGATTTTCCGGCGGACCGGGGGCATGGAGGCAAAGGCCTCGCTGTCCCTGATGGCCTTGAACTTCTCGAAAAGTTTTTCATTCTGGGAAAGGGAAACCCAGAAATTCGTGACAACGGGCAGCATCTCGTTGAAGACTTTTCTGAGGGCTTCGCTGTCGTTGACGGACATCAGGTGCCCCACGGCGCCCCACGCGCGCGACAGCCGCAGTGTGGAAGTGAGCAGCGTCTCTTCCACCGCGTCGAAGTCGGCGGGCGTGTCTTCGGAGGTGACCTGCGCCAGGGTGCCTTCGGCTTCATGAAGGAGCTGCGTGATCGCCGGTTTCACATGCTCGGGCGTAATGGCTTTCCAGTCGAGAAGTCCGTCGAGCTGAAGAAGGGGATTTTTTTCCATTGTTGTTCCTGTTTTTGAAATGCGGCTGCTGCGGCTGTAAATAAAAAAGGCTTCCAGCGGCGCTAGGCGGCGCATGGAAGCCTTTTGAGAGTAACCGCGCAAGGTGCTTTTATTTTAGCCGCGCGGCGAATCGGGCTGAGGCCGCCTCAACCGTATTCGCCAGAAGCATGGCGATCGTCATGGGGCCGACGCCTCCGGGGACCGGGGTGATGTAAGAGGCTTTATCAGCAGCCGATGCCGTGTCCACGTCGCCGCAGAGCCGGCCGTTCTCGTCGCGGTTCATGCCGACGTCGATCACGACGGCTCCCTCCTTGACATAGGAAGCATCGATTATTTTTGCCCGCCCGACCGCCGCGACCAGAATGTCAGCCTCCCGGCAGAGAGCCCTCAGATCAGCCGTGTGGCTGTGGGCGATGGAGACTGTGGCGTTTTTTTCCAAAAGCATCAGCGCCATCGGTTTGCCGACGATGTTGCTGCGGCCCACCACGACAGCCCGTTTTCCCTCGCAGGAAACGCCGCTTGCCTCAAGCATTTTCATAATGCCGAAGGGGGTGCAGGGGCGAAGGCCGGGGCGGCCCACAAGCAGCCGGCCGGCGTTAACCACATGGAAGCCGTCGACGTCCTTGTCGGCCGAGATGGCGTCTATCACTTTGAGGCTGGAAATATGCCGCGGCAGCGGCAGCTGCACGAGGATGCCGTCGACGTCCGGATCCTTGTTCAGGGCGTCGATGATGCCGAGCAGCTCCGCTTCGCTGGTGTTCTCCGGTAGCCTCTTCTCTATGGACCGGATGCCGGTATCTGCGCAGGCCCGCACCTTGTTTCTCACATAGACCTGGCTGGCCTGGTTGCTGCCCACGAGCACTACGGCCAGGCTGGGTTCATGCCCCTGTTGCTTTAAAGCTTCCACCCGGGGCTTGAGCTGGCTGCGGATTCGGGCGGCAATGGCCTTTCCATCGATAATTTGCGCTGTCATAGGAAGACGGGAATTCAATGCGAAAAATTATTTCTGTGTGCCGTCGAGAAACTTGGCAGGCTGAGAGGTATCCATGACCACCCGCATCAGATCGGCCACGGTTCCAGAGTTCGTTTTGTCCATGATGCTTGCGCGATGGGCTTCCACTGTTTTGATGGAGATGCCCAGATCATCGGCAATCTGCTTGTTGAGCCTGCCGGCCACGATGCGTTCGAGGACCTGCTGTTCGCGCGGCGTGAGCTTTGCCAGCAGGGCCTCGTTGAGGCTCTGGCGCTCGTTTTTCATGCGGCGCTCCCGTGCTTCGGCAAGCATGTGCTCCACCTGAGCCTTCAGCGCCGCCTGCTGGAAAGGCTTCTCAATGAAGTCCACGGCCCCTTTTTTCAGAGCCCGCACAGCCATGGGCACGTCGCCATGTCCGGTGATGAAGATGATGGGGAGATCGGCTTTCCGCGCCAGCAGATGCTCCTGGACTTCCAGGCCGCTCATGCCGGGCATCCGCACATCGAGCACCAGCACGGCGATGGCATTGGGATCGTATTTGGCGATGAACGATTCCCCGCTGTCGTAGAGCTCGACCTTGTAGTCATTCGCTTCCAGCAGCCAGCGAAGCGAGTCGCGGATCGCATCGTCATCATCCACGACATAAACGGTGCCTTTCGTGTCCTGGGTAGATGCGCTCGAAAAAACTGTCATCTTGCTGTCCTCAATGCTTCAGGCGAGGGGCCTGAAATTTATTCTTCAGTTTCTTCCGGGGTTGAGCCGGAAGAATTCAAATGCCTTTCCCCCGGTGCGGTGCGTAAGCCGCGCCCGTCCGGTGTGCTCCCCTGGACCGGCCGGTTTCCGATCGTCGGGCTGAAACGGCACATGGAAAATACTACTACAAGAAACCTCGTTTCACCTTTTGCCGGGAAGGGCTTGCCGCGCCAGGGGTGCGGCCGGTGCGCCTTCTGCAGGTTTATGAGCCGGAGTCGTTTTCAGGCTTCGTCGGAAGCGTGAACTTAAAGACTGCACCTCCGCCGGGATTGTCCTCTACCTTCAGGGTTCCCCCGTGCATTTCAGCGATTGAGCGGCAGATGTTCAGGCCGATCCCCATGCCTTCGGATTTGGTCGAGAAGAAGGGTTCGAAAAGCTTTTCCTTCGTCTCGGGCGAAATGCCGGGTCCGTGATCCGCTACTTCGAAAAGCACCTGCTGGGGCGAGGCCCTTGAAATGCGGAGCGTGATCGTATGGTCTTTGCAGGGTTCTGCGGCTTCCATGCCGTTTTTCAGAAGATTGAGCAGCACCTGCTCCACCATTACGGAGTCGCAGACGACGTCAGGAAGATGTTCCTCAATGTCCGTCCGGATGGTGGCGTGGCGCTTCTTCGCCTGAATCAGGGCAAGTTCCATGGTCTCCTCAACCAGCCTGGACACAGAGACGGCCTGCATTTCAGGCGCTGTCCGCTTGGCAAATGAGCGGATGCGCTTGATGATGGACGCGGCGCGCTCCGCCTGCCGGGAAATTTTGGCGAAAGCCTCGGTGCAGTTTTCCACGGTGAGTTTATTCATCTGCACCAGAGTGAGCGCAGCAGAGGCGTAGTTTGTGATCGCGCCCAGAGGCTGGTTCAGCTCATGGGCCAGGGAGCTCGCCATTTCTCCCATGGTCATCAGGCGAGAAGAAAGCTCAGCTTTCTTTTCCTGCTGGGCCATCAGCTCTTCGTTTTTCTTTTTCTCAGTGATGTCAGTCGCGATCTGGAGTTTGGCGGATTCGCCGTCCGTCCACAGGAGCTCCCTTTCCCTCACCTCGAACCACTGGCCGGTAGAGTCAAGCAGCACGGTTCCAAAGCGGGTTTCTCCCGGAGAAGACTGCGGCGGCAGGGCCTGAAGCAAAGCAAGATGCGGGCCGGGGTTCGTGCCCCAGAGCGCGCTGTAAGTCGGATTGGCGTAGAGAAGCTGGTCGGTGCCTGAGCGGTTCCCGAGCACGCTGACGGCAGAGTCGATGGAGTCGAGCACTTTGGTGATCCGCTCGCGGTTGCGCGCCAACTCATCGGCTATTTTTTTCGCCTCTGTGATGTCCGACACCATTTCTAGCCAGCCGATCTGCTGTCCCTTCTCGTCGATGAGAGAGGTGATGGTGATGGACGCGTCAAACTTCGTGCCGTCGCTTCTGCGCGCCGTCGTGTTGAAATGGAAACCGCTGGGGCTGTCGGCTTTCCCCGAGCCTAGTTTGAGCTTCAGCCATTCAGGCGCCTCGGGGCTCGTGCCGATTAAGTCTTTTTCAGGTGTCCTGAACAGCTGCGTATAGGCCTTGTTGACATAAAAGACCCTTCCCTCCCTGTCGGTCACCTTCAGGCCCGAGGCGATGCTCTCTGAAATGGCGCTTCGGATGGCGGACTCGGTAATCAGCCGGCGGGACGTGCGGCGCTGTCTCAGCTGAAAGGTGATCAGGCCGAGAAATGCCACCAGGAGCGCGGCGCCCAGTCCCAGGATGGCTACGGTCGAGGCGTCCCGCGTAAAGAGCAGGGGCCTGTTGTAAGGCGCAACCGACAGGGTGACGGCGGGCGGCAGAGGCGGCAGGTGCAGCGAAAAGGGCGCCGTCGTCCCCTGTTTTTCAGGAGCGGAGGCGAGGATGCTCTTGCCGTTCAAGTCGAGCGAGAGATAGGCGCTGTTTGCAAGTGAGCTTGGGACGAGCTGGTGCATCAGGGCCGGCAGTGAGATTCTCGCAATGATGATGTTTGACTTGACGGCGGCCGGGACCACAAGGTCGATATAGGAGGTCTTGCCGTTTTCTATGAAGTACGGCGTGGAAAAAAGCGCCGTTCCGCTGGCTCTGGCTTTTGCGAGGGTGTCAAGCGTGTCGGGATTGGAAAGCGTGAGCCCCGGCGGAAGGCTGAGAGCCTCGAAAGCGTAATTGGAGGCAAAGGACATCACGGAAAGCCCCTGGCCGTTCAGGATGCTCAGCTCAACGATTTCCGGCCTGGAGTTCAGCAGCCGCTTGGCGATGGCGGGGGTGTTGCTTGAATTGATCCAGTCCGATCTGTGCTGGAAGCCAAAAGAAAATCGGGATACGGCTTCCCGGGTTGTGGACAGGCGCGCGTCAACGGTCTCTGCCAGCAGCTCGGCGGACTGGACAACGGCGCGCCGCTCCGTCGTCTTGTACATCTGGGACACATACATGGCCGAGACGATAAAAACGGCCAGTATGATGCCGAGGGCGAGCCATGTGGCATAAAAGCTGAAGTTATTGGTTGAGATTTCACCGGGCTTGGACAGCCCTGTGTAAGTTTTTTTTCTGAAAGCCTGAAAAATTCTGAAGCTGCTTTTTTCCATTTTCGGGGGTAGTCCAAACAAGCCGGGCAGGGAAAGTGTAAGTCGAAAAAATGCCGGCATGGGGAAAGATAAATAAAATGAAGCTCGCCGGCAGCGCAAGGCCGGTCCGTTGCTTTTTTCGACGGAAGACCCACGTTAACAGCAGGGACAAATCCCATGAACCAGAATGAACAGAAAAAAGCGGCGGCGGAAAGAGCCGTCGCCTACGTAGAGGAAGGCCAGGTACTCGGGGTGGGTACGGGTTCGACGGTTGATTTCTTCATTGATGCCCTGGCCGGGGCGGGACTCCGGATACCAGCCTGCGTTTCCAGCTCCGAGCGTTCCTCGAAGCGTCTTCAGGAACGCGGGTTCCGGATCCTGGATCCCAATGAAATTGACGGCATAGGGGTCTATGTCGACGGCGCCGATGAGATTGATCCCGGCTTCAACATGATCAAAGGCGGCGGCGGAGCGCTCACCCGGGAGAAGATTCTCGCGTCCATGGCGAAAAAGTATGTCTGCATTGCCGACGGCAGCAAGGCGGTGCGGATCCTGGGGCACTTCCCCTTGCCGGTCGAAGTGATTCCGATGGCGGTGCATGCGGTGGCCCGCCGGCTTGAGGCAATGGGCGGCAGACCCGTTCTGAGGGACTTTACAACGGACAACGGCTGCAAAATTCTGGACGTGCACGGCCTGTTCATTCAGGATCCGGCAGGCCTCGAAAGGGAAATGAACCAGATCCCGGGCGTTGTCACGGTGGGTCTTTTCGCGCAAAGGAAAGCGGACGTTCTCCTGCTCGGGACGGATGAAGGAGTGGTGGAAAGCACCCGGGCTTCGGCCTGAGGAGAGGCCGCGGACAGCGCAGAAAAAACGGCCGGGCGGCGCGCGCTTTTTTATCCTCTGGCCTTTTGCACGGGCTGCGGCCGAGGAAGACGCCGTCCGGGCGGCCTGTTTATTTATCCTCTGTTTTGGGGACGTAGTTGGGAACTTCCGAGGGATCAATCCCATCCCCGAAAAAATACTTGTCGCACTGGTTCAGCAGGTGCTTCCTTACATTGGGATCGGCGAGATTCAGCTGATATTCGTTGACCATCATGGTCTGCAGCTGCTGCCAGTTCTTCCAGGCTTCCTTCGAAACGTTCAGCCAGATCTTTTTCCCCAGTTCGCCGGGGATCGGGGGGTAGTCCAGTCCTTCGGCCTCTTTTCCCAGCTTGATGCATTTCACCATATGGGTCATGACGAATTCCTCTCTGTGAGATGGCTGAAGCTCTCAGCCGTTTATGGTCAATCTAGCATTTATACCTTTTTTGTGAGCCGGCGGTGAGAAGACGAGCCTGAAGGGGCCGAGGCGGAAATCATTTTTTATAATGGCCGCAGCCAAAGTAACGTCACTCCCTCCCCTCTTTCTATGTCTTTGAAAAATTCAAGCAGCAGCCTTTCCGATCTGGGCAGGCTGCTCGGCAGCCTTCAGCAGGGAAAAAATACGGCTGGTTCCGGAGCTTCAGCGAATCAGCCCGTCGATCCCCTGCATCCGTTTACCGCCAGAAAAAAGCGCAGGGCGGCGCCAGCCGTCCCTTCGCAGGATTTTCAGGCGTTGCCGCGAAAGTCCCTGCAGGAGCCTGCCGCCCGAAAGACTGAAAAAAGCGGTTCCCGGCGTTTTGCGGTGCTTCCGGGAAGGGCCGTGCCTGCGGCAGCTAAAAAAACGCCGGAGCCGCGGCCTTCTGCCCGCGCAGTCCGCCAAACAGAAAGGAGCAAAAAAGACAGCGGCGGCCCCGCCGCGGCGGAGAGAAGACAGCCCGCGGAGGGCGGTGAGAAGCAAAGTGAGCAGCGCTCAGGCGAGCTCCTGGATTTGGCGCCGTCCCTGGCTCTTTTGAGCAGGGGAAAGCGGCAGGAAACCGGGAAAAGCGCGCCAGGAAAGGGAAAACGCCCCCCGGCTTCGGGCAGGCGTCCCGCTGCACCTGAAAAGAAGGACAGCCCTGGCGCCGAGATGGCCAGGACGCCGGTCGGCCCGGTAGAGCTGGCCCCGGGGCTGCCGGTTTCTCAGCGGGGAGAGGAAATCGTCCGCGCCATAAAGGAGAATCAGGTTCTTATTGTTGCGGGCGAAACCGGGTCGGGGAAAACAACCCAGCTGCCCAAGCTGTGCCTGATGGCCGGACGCGGGCGGACCGGCTTGATCGGCCATACCCAGCCCCGGCGTATCGCGGCCAGTTCCGTTGCCCGGCGAATTGCTGAGGAGCTTCACACAGAGCTTGGCACGGTCGTGGGCTACAAGGTCCGCTTTACGGATCACACCAGCCCCGGGGCCACGATCAAGCTGATGACGGACGGCATTCTTCTTGCTGAGACGCAGTCCGATCCCCTCCTGCGCCGCTATGACACTCTCATTATTGACGAGGCGCACGAGCGCTCCATCAACATTGACTTCCTTCTGGGGTATTTGAAGAGAATTCTGCCCAGGCGCCCGGACCTCAAGCTCATTATTACGTCGGCCACCATTGATACGGAAAGATTTGCGCGTCATTTCGGTGTGGATGACGAGCATCCTGCTCCTGTTATTCATGTTTCGGGCCGGACCTATCCGGTGGAGATCCGCTATCGCCCCATTGAAGAAGATGACAGCGGCGATGACCATAATCTGATGACGGCCATTTCCTCTGCTGCCGATGAACTCGAGATGACGGGCAGGGGCGATATTTTGGTTTTTCTGCCGGGAGAGCGGGAAATCAGGGAGGCGGCCGACGAGCTGAGAAAGTCGCATCCGGCCGGGAAGCTGGAAATTCTTCCCCTTTACGCCAGGCTGCCGGCCGAAGACCAGGAAAAAATTTTCAAATCCGGAAAAGGACTCAGGAGGGTGGTGCTCGCGACCAACGTGGCGGAAACTTCCATCACGGTACCCGGCATCCGGTTCGTCATCGACTCCGGGCTCGCAAGGGTCAAGCGCTATTCCTATCGAAACAAGGTCGAGCAGCTGCTGATCGAGCCGGTTTCAAAGGCCTCGGCCAACCAGCGCAGCGGCCGCTGCGGGCGCGTGGCAGACGGTGTTTGCATCCGCCTGTACAGCGAGGAGGACTTTAACCGGAGGCCTGCCTACACCGATCCGGAAATCATGCGCAGCAACCTCGCGGCGGTCATCCTGCGGATGAAATCCCTGGGGCTCGGGGATGTCAGGGAGTTCCCTTTTGTCCAGTCTCCCACAGCGAAGGCTATCGCAGACGGCTATGCCATTTTGAACGAATTGAACTGTGTGGACGAGCAGGGCGACCTGACCCGAATCGGGCGCATGCTGGCGAAGCTGCCCGTGGATCCGAAGCTCTCCAGAATTCTTTTCGCGGCTTCGGAATCCGGCGCCCTGGCCGAGGTGCTGATCATCGCGGCCGGCCTTTCGGTGCAGGACCCCCGCGAGAGGCCTCCGGAGCATGCCGCTGCGGCCGACGAGGCCCATAAAAAATTGTCGGATCCCCGCAGCGACTTCCTGTCCTACCTGAAGTTATGGAATTTTGTGAGCCAGGCCTTCAGAAACAAGGAATCGAACCGGAAGTTCGAGGACTTAATGAAAAGAAACTTCCTGTCGCCGCGGAAACTGCGGGAATGGAAGGATGTCATCCGCCAGCTGCTTGAGATGGTCAGAGAGATTGGCTGGAGGCTTAACACGGCGCCCGCCACGTTTGAAGAGATTCATCGGTCGCTTCTATCAGGTCTGCTCGGCTCGATTGGGATGAGAAGAGTTGATTCAGACTTCAGGGCTCCTCCCTACGCCGGAGCCCGGGGGATCAGGTTCTGGATCTGGCCAGGCTCTCCGAGGGCAAAGAAGTGCGGTGAGTGGATCGTCGCATCGGAGATTGTCGAGACATCAAAGCTCTATGCGCGCTGCGTGGCGGATGTGAATCCCCTGTGGATTGAACAGGCCGCGGCTCACATTCTGAAGAAAAGCTGGGCGGAGCCGCACTGGGAAAAGAAAAGAGGGGAGGTTGTCGCCCTGGAGCGCGGAACCGTGTACGGGCTTCCTGTCTATTCGGGCAGGAAGGTTTCCTTTGCCAGACATGATCCGGCGGCGGCAAGGGAAATTTTCATAAGAGAAGCCCTGGTGGCCGGCGATTTCGATTCTCAGGCTCCTTTCTACAGGCACAACGCGGCCCTCATAAAGGAAATTCAGGACATTGAGCAGAAAAGCCGCCGTCCTGACATACTCGTGGACGACGAGGACATTTATTCTTTCTATGACGAGAAGCTGGGGCCGGAGGTGTGCAGCGCGGCCACGCTCGAGAAGTGGCGGAAGGAAAAGGAACCGGAGAATCCCAAAATCCTGTGGCTTTCCCGCGACGAGCTGATGCAGAGAACCGAGCACGGCGTCACCCTCGATCTCTATCCCAAGACCATTGAAATGTCCGGGATTGTCATGTCGCTCAATTATTACTTTGATCCCGGCAGCCCTCGCGACGGCGTGACGCTCACGGTTCCTCTTTATGCGTTGAACCAGGTCGACGAGGTCAGGTGCGAGTGGCTCGTCCCGGGAATGCTGAAGGAAAAAATTCACTGCCTGGTCAAAAGCCTTCCGCCGAGAATGAGGCGCAGCTGCGTCCCGATAGCGGACTACGCGGACAGCTTTTTTAAGAGGCATTCGGACAGCGGCAGCCAGAACGCCCATCTTCTGGATGTCCTGATCAGCGATCTGAGGAAGGAAAAAAGCGTTCTGGCCGAAAGGTCCGACTTCAAGATGGAACAAATTCCTCCTCATCTGAGGATGAATTTCAAAGTCGTCGATGAGCATGGCCGGCAGCTGGGGATGAGCCGCAGTCTTGCGGAACTGCGGGCTGAGCTCGGGGTGCAGGCGAGGAAAGACTTCCAGCATATCGCGGATAAGGACGCAGATGCCGTCAGTGAGCTCGAGGATTCTCTGACAACCTGGTCTTTCGATGAGCTGCCGGAACTGATGGAGATTCACCGCAAAGGCCAGACTCTTATCGGGATCCCCGCTCTGGTGGATCACGGCGATAACGTTTCAATCGAGGTATTTGACGATCCAGTCCAGGCGGCCAGAACGCATCGTGCGGGGCTGAGGAAGCTGTTTAGGCTGCAGCTGAAGGAGCAGATCCGCTTCATCGACAAAAGCCTGCGGGGGCTGCAGAACGTCATGCTCCAGGCGGCCTCCGTCCCGCCGATAGGCAGGAATTTTGAAAGCTTCGATGATTTGAAAACACAGCTGATCGACGGCGCGCTGGAGCGTACGGCCCTGTCCGAGCCTCTGCCTAAGAATCGCGGAGAATTCTTCCGCAGGCTTGAAGATACCCGCGGAAGGCTTTCGCTTATTGCGCAGGATCTGGCTCGAACGATAGCGGACATCGTGGGCAAGGGAGCACAGATCACAAAGAAGCTGAATGCCTATAAAAATCAAAAGCAGCTTTTGGAAGACGTTAACAATCAGTTGACTCGTCTGTTCCCCAAGAACTTCATTGTCAATATCCCCTCAAAGTCCTTCTCAAATTATCCGAGGTATCTGGAAGCAATTTCTTGGAGGCTTGAAAAATATAGAGATTCTCCAGAGGCTGATATGGAGAAAATGAGGAATATCCAAAAACTGGAGGTTCCGTTTTTAAGGAAGCTAGCCGAATTAAAAGGACAGAAAGATCCCCGCATGGAGGAATTCAGATGGCTGCTGGAGGAACTGCGCGTTTCACTGTTTGCGCAGAAGCTGCGCACGCCGATGCCGGTGTCGATTAAACGGTTACAAAAAATATGGGAAACGATCAAGTATTAAGCTGGTGCAATCAATAACATATTGAAATATATGAAATTGAAGTTGTAGATTCTGACGATTGAAAATAATGGATCCGCGGTTTTTGAGTCAGCTGCAAATTGCAGACATACCTTGAAGAAGGTATTATCGATTCATACTGAGTTAGTTTCGCTGGATTCAGCTGGTAACCGGCGTTTTTTGATTGAAAAAACGGCCAGAGACGTTAAGAGGCAAAGATTTTCATGCCCTGCTCGTTGAAAAAAGTATTTCTGGGGGTTCTTCTGAGTTGCTTCGCCTTAACGGCAACTCAGTCGGCCAGCGCTCGAGCCGAGCGCGGGCAGCGCGTGGAATCGGCAGGTCAGAAGGCCAAGGCCCCTAAGAGAGTCGCAGTTCAGAAAAAGAAGGCGAAGGCCCCGTCGGCTTCACAGAGACGACGCGGGGCGGCGGAAGCGGCGCCTAAAATAAAAGCGCCCAAGGGAGCCAAAAAGTCCCGAAAAACCCGCAGTGCAGCTTCTTCCGGCGTTGTCAAAACCTCCCTTAACCGTGCGCCTGAATCGACCGCGAGCCAGATACCTGCAGATCAGTTTGTCGCCCAGAATCTTCGCTCCAAGCCTTCCTCTTCCGGAAAGCTGATGCTCGACGCAGCCTGTGCCTTCATGCTGAATCAGGACAACGGCAGGATCCTGTTTGAGAAAAACGCAGACTCCCAGCTTCCCGTGGCCTCTCTGACGAAGCTGATGTCGGCGCTTGTGATCATGAGATCCAACCTGTCCATGAGCGAGCCGGAGACTGTCCAGAAGGAAGATTACTATCTCCCTTCATCATCTTTCTCGCGGCTCCGCATCGGCATGACCCTGTCGCGGTCAGATCTGCTGCATGTGGCATTAACCGGTTCGGACAACAGGGCGATTCACACTCTTGCTCGCACGTTTCCCGGCGGGATGAACGCCTTTGTTCAGAAAATGAACGACACGGCCAGGGAACTCGGTCTGAAGAACACCTCCTTTGAAGAACCTACAGGCCTGTCGGTCCATAACCGCTCTACAGCGAGGGAAATCGCCCGGATAGCAGCGGAAGCCTACCGTTATCCCACCATCAGGGAATATTCGACAACCCCGAATATTGAACTTCCGACCCAGGCGGGCATTATTCACGTCAGATCCACCAACCGCCTGATCCGAGAAGGCAGGGATTGGAATATCGGGCTGCAGAAAACCGGCTATACCGGCGCCGCCGGGCATTGCATGGTGCTGCAGTCTCAGGTGGATGGCAATCGCGTGCTGATGGTTGTCCTCAACTCAACCAGCAACAACGCCCGCATCAATGATGTGAAAAAGCTTAGAAGCTGGTATGAGCAGCAGCTGGGCGTCAAGATGGGGGCCGCCAGGCTGCCCTACAATCTGATGTAGGCCTAAAAATATCAAGTCAGACAAAGGCGCACTGCTCTAAAAAGCGATGCGCCTTTTTTTGCGTGCGTGAGGCGCTTTTTCTTCCTGACTTTTACCTAAAAAGCCGTCCTCAACAAGGATAAATATCAATACAAACATAAATTTGTGAGGCGTTGATGTTTATCAAGCTTTGTCGTAATTATGTAGTTAGATTAGTGTTAATCATGATATGATGTAAATGTCTGACAGGAGCTTTCCCATGGCCATCTCCGTTTCAATCAAGAAGTTCAAGGGTGTGGAATACGTTTACATTTGCGAAAGCTTCCGAGACCCGCTTACCCGCAAACCCACCAGCCGTGTGCTGGCCAGCTACGGGAACAAAAAGAAGCTGCTTGAAAAAGACCCGGACGCCATGGAGAAGATCCAGAAACACGCCGAGCAGCTCAGGGCGGATTCTTCGCTGTACAGCCAGACGATCCAGGAAACAGTATTGTCGCGGGTCGCTGCGCCAAGCGCGGCAGACCGGCGGCCCGACTGCAGGACCTGTACGCCGGCACCCTACAGGCTTCTGTGGGAGCAGCTGGGAATTTCAAATTATTTTCAGAACTATCGTCACAACTACCGGATCGGCTGGGACGTGGACAAGACGATTTTCTTTTCTGTCGTTTCACGGCTGATCGCCCCTTCCTCGAAGCGCTCCTCCTGGCTCAACAAGGAAAGATTCGTCTTCGACTTCAGCGACCTGCGCCTCGATCAGATTTACGACAGCCTGGACATTTTGGCCGACCGCAAGGAAGCTATCATCAAAAAGCTCAATGACGGCATTGGGCGGCTCTACAAGCGCGACCTGACAATTGCGCTTTATGACGTGACCACACTGTATTTCGAGAGTTTTATTGAAGACGGCCTGCGCCGCCGGGGGATGAGCAAGGAGCATCGGACCCAGGAGACCCAGGTGGTGCTGGGGCTTCTGGTGGATGCAGACGGCATTCCGTTCAATTACGAAATCTTCCCCGGAAACACAGCCGAAGTTCACACCCTGATGGAGGTCGTGAAGAAATTCAGCCGGGATTACGGAGTCCAGAATGTCACGGTGGTTGCTGACAGCGGGCTGAACCAGTACATCAATCTCGAGGCGCTGCAGGAATCCAATTTCAACTTCATTGTGGGCTTCCCTCCCTACATCAAGCTGTCTGTGTCGGACCAGCAGAAATTACTGGACTGCGACGGCTGGCACTGGAGTTCCAGTCCGGATGACCCTCGGTGGGGAATCAAGGAAATGCCTTTGTCCATTGAGCGCACGGTCGTGGACAAAAGCACCGGCCAGCGAAGACCGGTCAGCCTCAAGGCCACCTGCATAGCCACCTATTCCGCCAAACGCTTTGAACACGACAGCCAGGAGCTTGAACTCAAGTGGCAGCGTGCTTCCGACCTTGTGGCAAGAGGCCCCGCCGCTGTGAAAGCGGCGGGGCGAAGCGGCTACAAAGCTTTTATCAAGCCGGGGACCACTAAAGTTGAGCTGAACTCAGCCCTTTACGACAAACGCCGCAAGTGGTGTGGATACATGGCGCTGCTCACCAATCTTGATTTGCAGAAGCACAAGCCCGCCGAAATCTACGGCCTTCTGCGGCAGCTCTGGCGCATTGAGAACAACTTTCGGATGCTCAAGACCGATCTTAGGGCCAGACCTGTGTTCGTTTGGACAGACCAGCATATCCGTGGGCATTTCGTCCTCAACTACATCGGCCTGGTTCTCCAGCGGCTTTTAATGAAGAAGCTGCGCGAGTCCGGTCTTGATGTTTCAGGCGCGGAACTCATTCGGGCGCTGGAATCAATGAAGATCAGCAGGCTGAAGGGGCTGAAGAAGGCTCAGTCTTTCCTCTACTGCTGCAGCAATGAGAACGCGGAGTCGCTCAGCGTCAGGAATGAAAAAGGAGATCTTCTCTCTTTACAGGAACTTTGCGACAAGATCCTTAACGCCTGCGGGATCGAGCCTCTGAAAGACCTTGAGACGGCTGAAAGCATCCGCAGGAAATTCCATTCTCGCCTGCCTATGGCTTAAAAATTTACCTACATCGCTGGATAGTTTTAAAAACAGCCGAAAGCCTTGAGTACCAGGCTTCCGCACAAGGTTTGATAAAGAAATCACGGAAAAGTCAGGACAACGCCCGCATCAATGATGTGAAAAAGCTTAGAAGCTGGTATGAGCAGCAGCTGGGCGTCAAGATGGGGGCCGCCAGGCTGCCCTACAATCTGATGTAGGCCTAAAAATATCAAGTCAGACAAAGGCGCACTGCTCTAAAAAGCGATGCGCCTTTTTTTGCGTGCGTGAGGCGCTTTTTCTTCGCGGCTGCACGAACTGGTTCCAAGGTCCGGCGAGCTTCCTCAGGCGGACTCGCCGGACCCGCTTTGGGTCAGCGGCTCTTTTTATCCAGAGCTTCTGCGACGATTTCAGCAATATCCTTGATCACTGTTCCTTCGTCCTTCCTCTGCGATTTGGCAGTGCCCAGCATCGACATACAGAAAGGACAGGCCGTGGCGATGCGTGCCGCCTTCGTGGCTTTCAGCTCATCGAAGCGAATGACATTTATTCTCTGAGTTCTGCTCCCGTCGAACCAGAACTGTCCGCCGCCTGCGCCGCAGCACAGCGAAGAAAGCCCCATGTTTTCAGGCTCGCGCAGATCTGGTACAAAAGTCCGAAGCGCCGAGCGCGGGGACTGAGCAATCCCATTGTAGCGGGCCAAGTAACAAGGATCGTGATAAACGGTTGAAACCTCATCAGGGGACAGAGCCGGGAGCAGCTTTTTGGAAATTAACTCCAAAATAAAATCCGCATGGCTGATGACCTGGAACTTGCCGCCGTCGAACTGTGGATACTCATGGGCCAGCGTATTGAAGCAATGCGGGCAGGCGCAGAGTATGCGGTCAAAGCTGTAGCGCTTGAAATTTTCGATGTTTTCCGCGGCTGCGGTCTGAAACAGATACTCTTCCCCCAGACGCCTTGCAAAATCGGCATGGCATCTTTCCTCCGGCATGACGCCGAAGGAGACGCCGGCAGCCTTTAGGATTTTGACCATGGCCCGAGCAATTTTCTGGGCTCTTCTGTCATAAGAGGCGGCGCAGCCGACCCAATACAACACATCGACGTGCCTGCCTTCTTCCAGCAGGGGAACATCCAGGCCGGAAGCCCAGTCCAGCCTGGAGCCGGGATCAAGACCCCAGGGATTTCCCACCGTGGCGACATTCTGCAGGGTTTTTGCAACCCCCGGAGGGAATTTCCCTTCCTCAAGTGCGTAGTGGGTCCGCATCTGGACGACGAGATCCGGAATGTCAATGCGGGAAGGACAGGCGTTCAGGCAGGCCCCGCAGGTGCTGCAGGACCAAAGCTCCTGTTCAGAGATTACGCCGGAAAGGTCCTGTGTTTCCTTCTGCCTGCCGGCGCGCTGCAGCTTCAGCACGAACTCTTTGGGATTCAAAGGAGTTTCCATTTTGACCGCGGGGCACACCGCAGTGCATCTTGCGCATTCAGTGCAGGCTTCGAAGTCCAGCCGGTTTTTCCAGGACATTTGGTCGAACTTAGAAATGCCAAAGGATTCCTGCTCCTCGATCTTTTCAATATTGGGAACGGCTCCAAGAGGCTCCAGCTTCTGTTCAAAAATGTTCCACGGCGCCTTAAAGATGTGGGAGTAAAAGGTGGCGGGAATTGCTGCGATGAACACGAGGGCGCTCAAGCCGTGGATCCACCACAGCAGCGCGTGCGCTGTTGTAAGGCTCGGGGCGGAAAGGCTGGAAAATAATCCGGCCAGCAGACAGCCTACGGGGGACCAGCCTGCCCATTCCGGTTTCTGCGCAGCCAGGCGAAGCGCCTCAATAAAAAAGCCGGTGATGATGATGAAGGCAAGGGATCCGATCAACGCGGCAAAGCGTGGCGAAGCCTCCAGCGACGGGCCTTTTTTTATCCATCGGCTGTAAGCTGCGTAACCGAGGCCGATAAGTGCAGCCACGCCGGCGCAGTCGAGGATGAGTTTATAGAAAAGATAAAAATCACCTTTTAGGAAGCGGACGCCAAAGAGAGTTCTTGTCACATCCCAGTCCAGCGTAGCCGCAGCAGTCCCAAAAAATAGGAAAATGAACCCCCAGAAAATCGCGAAATGCGCTTTCCCCGAAGCCGTTCTCATAATGCGTGTCTGTAGAAAACATTCGTTCCACAAACGACGGAGCCTTTCGCGAGGGTCCTCTTTGAGTGCCTTGGGCTTGCCGGAAAGAATGGCTCTGACTGATTTGACCGTTCCCCATGCGCAAAAGAGTACGGCGAGGATCCCGAGGATATAGATCAGGATCTGGCCTTCTACGGGGATGTTCCAGAATGTCGGGCGAAATGGAGTGGGGTTCATACGAAAATTTTTGAAAAGACTTATTCCGATTTAATGCGAAGGTAATTTCTGCGGCCTCTTCCGTCGGGAATGGACAGAACAAGGCAGGGAGCGCCGTAATCCCAGACTATCGGCTTGAATTTGATCACAGGAGCCGGCAACCGCCAGTTTCTGGCAAGCGTCACGTGGGCCCTGAAAGGGGTTTTATCATAACCAATGCGGATATTGGCGAGTTCTTTGCGCACCTGGCCGGCCAGGGCGCTCAGGGATGAATCGGTCTCACCCAGCCAAAGGATTCCGGATTTTGGAAAGACGCCCATGCGGTCCAGCACGAAGCGGGAGCCTGGAAATGAACCTGTCCTGAGCATCAGCAGAATTTTCCTGCGGTCTTCCTGACTGATGTTGCCCAGAAAGGCAAGCGTCATATGAAGCTTGTTTGCCGGGGTGAGCCTGAATTTTCCGTTTGGCTGCAGACACTCGATTTGTTTTGATACTTTATAGATTTTTCTCCGGGTCTCTTCTTCTGGACAAAGGGCAATAAAAGCCCTCAGCGGTTCTTCTATTGCCAATATTTCGCTCCAGGACACGGCTGATTGATCTAATGATCGCAGCGCTGCCGACGCCAATCGGCGATTGCATTTGCCGCATCGCATATCAGTTGCGGGCCGGAATAAATGAAACCTGTGTAAAGCTGGACCAGACTGGCTCCGGCCTCCATTTTTGCTACGGCGTCTTCGGCGCTCATGACGCCCCCGGAGGCGATGATGGGCAGTGCTCCCTTAAGATGCTCCGATAGAATTCTGACGACTTCCGTCGAGCGTTCAAACAGGGGCTTTCCGGACAGCCCGCCGACCATGGTGCTGTTAGGCAGCCCTTCGATGCCCCTTCTTGAGATGGTCGTATTGGTTGCTGTGACGGCGTCCATTCCGTACTTCACGAACTGGTCGGCGGCCCGGCGGATGGAGTCAGTGTCCAGGTCTGGGCTGATTTTCACAGTAATGGGAACTTTCCTTCCCTGTTGATCCGCCAGCTCCTTTCTTTTCTCAGAGATTCCTTTCAGCAGGGGATCCAGCTCGTTTTCATCCTGGAGCTTTGTCAGGCCGGGCGTATTAGGGCAGGAAATGTCTATGGCCAGGTAATCTGCTTTTGGATACATTTTTTCCATGCATTCCTGATAATCACCCAGAGCGCCTTCCAAAGGAGTGGAATTTTGTTTCCCGATATTGATGCCGAGAATGCCGCCTCTTAACTTGAACGCATCAGCACTTTTTAAATTCTTCAAAGCTTCAAGTGCGCCGCAGTTATTGAACCCCATGTGGTTGATGATTCCCTTGGCGGGTATCACTCTCCAGCAACGGGGTTTTTCATTTCCCGGCTGCGGCCTCGGCGTGATGGTGCCAATTTCGATATGACCGAAGCCGAGTCCTCCCAGCGCTTGAACGTGCGAGCCCGTTTTGTCCATCCCTGCGGCAAGGCCTATGGAATTCGGGAATCTCAGCCCCATGACCGTGACAGGCGAGTCATTTGGCAGTTTTGCCACCAAGCGGGTTAGCCCGAAGGCAACAGCCCAATCAATGTTGTGCATTATTACAGCGTGAGCTGTTTCAGGAGACATGCGGAAAAGCACGGATCGAGCGATGTCGTAGAGCATGGTTTTTCTGTTTTGAATTGGAAGGAATGCTGTTATTTTAAAGAGTTCGGAACCGCAGTTTTAAATAGCCGGTCGGCCCTGTCTGCAGCGTCGGAAATAGCCTCCCGGCATTCATCAAGGGGCTGCCATTTGTCCTCCCAGTAGACTTCAAAGGGACGAAACTGGCTTTTATAGCTCATGCCGGGATTCCTGACCTGCCACGCTCCAAGATAAAGTCTCGCTTCTGCGCCGAGCTTTTTGGTGAACTCTATTTCATTCAGTATTGAAAAAGTTCCCAGGCTCCTGTGGGCTTCTTCGGGTGAATAAAAGGTATAAACGGCGGAAATACCGCGTGGGAGGACATCCATAAGGGAGACAAGAACCAGACGGCCTTTCATGCGGTACTCAACCGCAAAGGTGTCCACGTTTGAGAACAAAAGCGCTTCTTCAAATTCCTTTTCCCCGAACCGAACCATCGGGGAACCCGGGTGGCGGATGGCTTCGTAGTGCGTATAAAGCCTATAGGTTTCTTCCGACATGGCGCTGGCGGCAGGAATGACGCTTCGGGTCAGATCCTGGTTTCGGTTCCATAATTTCTGCTGGGTTCTGCTGCGGCGGAAGCGATGGACATCCACCCTGCCCTGGACGCAGCTGAGGCAGTAGCGACAGCGGGTTTGGTACAGCAGGCTGCCCTGGCGGCGGTATCCGTGCCGGATCATCTCGTCGTAAAAAAGAACCGGGTCGTGCTGGATATTCTGTGCGAATGCGAAAGTGGCGAGCCTTCTGTCATGGAAGTAGTCGCACGCGAATTCCAAAGAAGAAAATTCGCGGAATTTAAAAACGCGAGGCTTCAGATTTGGGCCGCAAGGGGGTGAATTGTTTGTTTCCATAAAGCCAGTCAACCTTTGCGGGATAAAAAGAGCTCGTCCGGGACCGTCTTCTCGCTGGACAGATGGTCATTGTCCAGGAAAATGATGTGGTGCGTGCCAAGGCTGCCTTTTCTGCGGTCTTCAAAAAAAATCCGAAGCGTTTCCCTGATTGTGCCGAAGGCAAGATCAGCCCAGGGGATTCCCTTTTCAGTGAACAGCCGGCATTCCATGGTTTCCTCTCCTGGGCAGAATTCCGGGGATGCCATGCTGGCCAAATAAAAAAAATGGATTTGATTTGCAAAAGGGACGTCCATGACGGTGCAGAGCTTTCCGAGCCTAACCCGGATGCCGGCTTCTTCCAGGGTTTCTCTAAGCGCTCCCTGGGCGGTTGATTCGCCTATCTCCTGATACCCGCCAGGCAGCGTCCAGTAGCCTCGGCGCGGGCTGATGTTGCGGCGGCACAGCAAAACTCTGTCTTCCCAGACGGGAAGGGTCCCGCAAACCGGCAGGGGATTGGAGTAGCTGATGAAGCCGCAGCGCGGGCAGACCTGACGAACCCTGACATCGCCGGCGGGGACCTTGCTGGCCATAAGATGACCGCAGCGGCTGCAGTATTGTGGTGTGAAGTCTGGGTTGCTCATATTTTTTTTCACTCGTTCTTGACAAACAGAATTTTATTCGTACAATAGTGACCCGTCAGATGTTTGGTTACCGCGGGGTGGAGCAGCCCGGTAGCTCGTCGGGCTCATAACCCGAAGGTCGTAGGTTCAAATCCTACCCCCGCAACCATTTGATCTGGAGGCCGCCATAGAAGTTGGGCGGTTTTATTTTTCCCTGCGTTTGAGGGGGAGAAATAAAAAAAGTTCGAATTGCTTGACAAAAAGAAATTAAGTCTGTAATATTCGAACTCCGCCGTTTTGAACGGCAGTGATCTTTAAAAACTGAACAACGAACCGATAAGCGTGGGCATCTGGTTTTTGAGAGCCTCAGGGATTCCTTCGGGAGTTCCGCTCAAAAGAAATCAGGTGCTCGAAGAAACGAATGGAAGATAGGAAGCTTCGAAAGAAGCTTTCGCATCACCAGTCGATGATTTTGAGCGCGACGCCCTGGAAACAGGGCAGCAGTAACAGCAGTGATTGAACTCAAGAGTTTGATCCTGGCTCAGATTGAACGCTGGCGGCATGCCTTACACATGCAAGTCGAACGGCAGCGGGGGAGCTTGCTCCTGCCGGCGAGTGGCGAACGGGTGAGTAATGTATCGGAACGTGTCCTGTTGTGGGGGATAACTGGTCGAAAGATCAGCTAATACCGCATAAGACCCGAGGGTGAAAGTGGGGGACCGCAAGGCCTCACGCGACAGGAGCGGCTGATATCTGATTAGCTGGTTGGTGGGGTAAAAGCTTACCAAGGCGACGATCAGTAGCTGGTCTGAGAGGACGACCAGCCACATTGGGACTGAGACACGGCCCAGACTCCTACGGGAGGCAGCAGTGGGGAATTTTGGACAATGGGGGCAACCCTGATCCAGCAATGCCGCGTGCGGGATGAAGGTCTTCGGATTGTAAACCGCTTTTGTCAGGGACGAAAAGGGACCGGTGAACAACCGGTTTTGATGACGGTACCTGAAGAATAAGCACCGGCTAACTACGTGCCAGCAGCCGCGGTAATACGCAGGGTGCAAGCGTTAATCGGAATTACTGGGCGTAAAGGGTGCGCAGGCGGCTGTGCAAGACAGATGTGAAATCCCCGGGCTTAACCTGGGAACTGCATTTGTGACTGCACGGCTGGAGTCTGTCAGAGGAGGGTGGAATTCCGCGTGTAGCAGTGAAATGCGTAGATATGCGGAAGAACACCGATGGCGAAGGCAGCCCTCTGGGACATGACTGACGCTCATGCACGAAAGCGTGGGGAGCAAACAGGATTAGATACCCTGGTAGTCCACGCCCTAAACGATGTCAGCTGATTGTTCGGAAAGCAATTTCTGGGTAACCAAGCCAACGCGTGAAGCTGACCGCCTGGGAAGTACGGTCGCAAGATTAAAACTCAAAGGAATTGACGGGGACCCGCACAAGCGGTGGATGATGTGGATTAATCCGACGCAACGCGTAAAACCTTACCTAGCCTTGACATGTCAGGAACCCGGATGAAAGTCCGGGGTGCCCGCAAGGGAGCCTGAACACAGGTGCTGCATGGCTGTCGTCAGCTCGTGTCGTGAGATGTTGGGTCAAGTCCCGCAACGAGCGCAACCCTTGTCATCAGTTGCTACGCAAGAGCACTCTGATGAGACCGCCGGTGACAAACCGGAGGAGGATGGGGATGACGTCAAGTCGTCATGGCCCTTACGGCTAGGGCCTCACACGTCATACAATGGTCGGAACAGAGGGCAGCTAAGCCAGGAGGCGGAGCAAATCCCAGAAAACCGATCGTAGTCCGGACTGCAGTCTGCAACTCGACTGCACGAAGTCGGAATCGCTAGTAATCGCGGATCAGCATGCCGCGGTGAATACGTTCCCGGGTCTTGTACACACCGCCCGTCACACCATGGGAGTGGGGTTCGCCAGAAGGCGTTTGTCCAACCGCAAGGAGGACGACGACCACGGTGGGTTCCATGACTGGGGTGAAGTCGTAACAAGGTAGCAGTACCGGAAGGTGCGGCTGGATCACCTCCTTTTAAGAGAGCAAGGCTTTCAGGAGTCAGAGCCCACGCTTATCGTTCGTTGTACAAAAACAGAACGCGAGAAGGACAGGCCGGGTCTGTAGCTCAGCTGGTTAGAGCATCGTCTTGATAAGGCGAGGGTCGATGGTTCGAATCCATCCAGACCCACCAAGGGCCGCCGGGGGCATAGCTCAGTTGGGAGAGCGCCTGGTTTGCAACCAGGAGGTCAACGGTTCGATCCCGTTTGTCTCCACCAGTTTTCCCCATCGGAAGGCAATGACCGCGGGATGATGTCTGAAAGGACGCTGCTGAAAAGAAGCGTTTTTTCAAACAAGATCCCTGCGAAGGGGTTCTGTTCAGTTCTTTAACAATTAGGAAGGAATGAGAAGTTTCAAACAGCTGGAGATTGATGAGGTTTCCAGCGGCAGTTTGGAACATGGGTTGTGATTGCATTCACGAATTGCAAGTTTCTCCAAGTAGAAACCGAAGCAGATTCAAGAGAACAGCGACACGTTACAGGTCACTTGAAGCCCGTGCCGGCAAAAGGCGGCAGGGTTATAGGATCAAGCGACTAAGTGCATGTGGTGGATGCCTTGGCGATCACAGGCGATGAAGGACGCGGCAGTCTGCGAAAAGCTCAGGGGAGCTGACAACGAGCATTGATCCTGAGATGTCCGAATGAGGGAACTCCAGGCTTTAGCCTGATCCGGGGGTGAATACATAGCCCTCGGAGGCGAACGAGGCGAACTGAAACATCTCAGTAGCTTCAGGAAAAGAAATCAACCGAGATTGTGCCAGTAGCGGCGAGCGAAAGCGCAGCAGCCTGAATTCGATATTGAAGACGACACCGGAAGGACCTGGAAAGGTCCGCCGCAGAGGGTGACAGCCCCGTACGGGAACCGTCGACAAGGTACTAAGGATTCGAAAAGTAGGCCGGGGCACGTGAAACCCTGGCTGAAGACGGGGGGACCATCCTCCAAGGCTAAATACTAGTGATCGACCGATAGCGAACAAGTACTGTGAAGGAAAGGCGAAAAGAACCCCGGGAGGGGAGTGAAACAGATTCTGAAACCGCATGCATACAAACAGTAGGAGCTCCGCAAGGAGTGACTGCGTACCTTTTGCATAATGGGTCAGCGACTTATGTTGTGTGGCAAGCTTAACCGGATAGGGAAGGCGCAGCGAAAGCGAGTCCGAACAGGGCGAATGAGTCGCACGGCATAGACCCGAAACCAGATGAGCTAACCATGGCCAGGCTGAAGGTGTGGTAACACACACTGGAGGGCCGAACCTACTGGTGTTGCAAAACCAGAGGATGAGCTGTGGTTAGGGGTGAAAGGCTTAACAAATCTGGAGATAGCTGGTTCTCCCCGAAAACTATTGAGGTAGTGCCTCGTGCACGAGCTCGCGGGGGTAGAGCACTGTTATAGCTAGGGGGACATGGCGTCTTACCAAACTATGGCAAACTCCGAATACCGCGAAGCTTCGCACGGGAGACAGAGCACCGGGTGCTAACGTCCGGACTCAAAAGGGAATCAACCCAGACCGCCAGCTAAGGTCCCTAATACCGGCTAAGTGGAAAACGAAGTGGAAAGGCTAAAACAGTCAGGAAGTTGGCTTAGAAGCAGCCATCCTTCAAAGAAAGCGTAATAGCTCACTGATCGAGTCCTTCCGCGCGGAAGATGTAACGGGGCTAAGCCGATAACCGAAGCTGCGGATTTCGCGCGTTAAGCGCGGAGTGGTAGGGGAGCGTTCTGTAAGCCCGCGAAGGTGGTCCGCAAGGACTGCTGGAGGTATCAGAAGTGCGAATGCTGACATGAGTAACGATAAAGCGGGTGAAAAGCCCGCTCGCCGCAAACCCAAGGTTTCCTGCTCTACGTTCATCGGAGCAGGGTGAGTCGGTCCCTAAGGCCAGGCTGAGAAGCGTAGCTGATGGGAATCAGGTCAATATTCCTGAACCGGCGTTGAATGCGATGGGGTGACGGAGCAGCCAGAGTGGACCGGGTGTTGGATGTCCCGGCTTTCGAGCGATGGATGGCAGCAGGCAAATCCGCTGTCGAATATCCAGGACGAAGAATCGGGCCTTCTTTATGAAGGCGAAGCCACTTGAAGCGCTTCCAGGAAAACCCTCTAAGCTTCAGTTCAACGCCGACCGTACCGTAAACCGACACAGGTGGGTGAGCTGAATATGCTCAGGCGCTTGAGAGAACTCGGGAGAAGGAACTCGGCAAATTGACACCGTAACTTCGGAATAAGGTGTGCCCTGGTAGCTTGAAGGGAGAGAAACCCTGAGGGCGAAGGGGCCTCAGAGAATCGGTGGCTGCAACTGTTTACTAAAAACACAGCGCTCTGCAAAGATGAAAGTCGACGTATAGGGCGTGATGCCTGCCCGGTGCTGGAAGATTAATTGATGAGGTGCAAGCCTCTGATCGAAGTCCCAGTAAACGGCGGCCGTAACTATAACGGTCCTAAGGTAGCGAAATTCCTTGTCGGGCAAGTTCCGACCTGCACGAATGGCATAATGATGGCCACACTGTCTCCTCCCGAGACTCAGTGAAATTGAAATGTTTGTGATGATGCAATCTCCCCGCGGCTAGACGGAAAGACCCCATGAACCTTAACTGCAGCTTTGCATTGGACTTTGAACCGATCTGTGTAGGATAGGCGGGAGGCTGTGAAAAGCGGATGCTAGTCCGCTTGGAGCCGACGTTGAAATACCGCCCTGATTTGTTTGAGGTTCTAACCTAAGCCAGTGAACCTGGCCGGGGACCGTGCATGGTGGGCAGTTTGACTGGGGCGGTCTCCTCCTAAAGGGTAACGGAGGAGTGCGAAGGTACGCTAAGCACGGTCGGAAATCGTGCGGATACTGCAATGGGAGAAGCGTGCCTGACTGCGAGACCTACAAGTCGAGCAGATGCGAAAGCAGGTCATAGTGATCCGGTGGCACTGAATGGAAGGGCCATCGCTCAACGGATAAAAGGTACTCTGGGGATAACAGGCTGATACCGCCCAAGAGTTCATATCGACGGCGGTGTTTGGCACCTCGATGTCGGCTCATCTCATCCTGGGGCTGTAGCCGGTCCCAAGGGTATGGCTGTTCGCCATTTAAAGAGGTACGTGAGCTGGGTTTAAAACGTCGTGAGACAGTTTGGTCCCTATCTACCGCGGGCGCTGGAAGATTGACAGGGGCTGCTCCTAGTACGAGAGGACCGGAGTGGACGCACCTCTGGTGTACCGGTTGTGACGCCAGTCGCATTGCCGGGTAGCTACGTGCGGAAGAGATAACCGCTGAAAGCATCTAAGCGGGAAACTTGCCTGAAGATGAGTCTTCCCTGAGGCTTGACCTCACTGAAGGGTCGTTCTAGACCAGGACGTTGATAGGCTGGGTGTGGAAGCGCCGCGAGGCGTGGAGCTAACCAGTACTAATTGCCCGTGCGGCTTGATCCTATAACCGTGCTGCTTGAAGAGAAAGAAGCTGCAGAGGTTTTGAAAAGGGAAAAGCAAGGCGTGAAAAAAAGCGATCGCGCCCTTGAAAGTCTCATTCCTTCCGAAAGCCATTCGGTTCGTGCCTCGGAAAAATTTCCGCAGACAGGAGCCAAAGCCTTTGCCTGACGGCCATAGCAGGGCGGCCCCACTCCTTCCCATTCCGAACAGGACAGTGAAACGCCTTCGCGCCGATGATAGTCAGTTGTATTTCTGGTGAAAGTAGGTCACCGTCAGGCTCCTCCATCAAGCCCCTCCGGACGTTCGTCCGGAGGGGCTTTTCCTTACCCGGGTCCGCACAGGGGGCAGCTCCCGCACCTGAAAGTCCATTCAGGCGGTTCTTATTTCAGATTTACCCTTTCCCGGCAGCTTTCCGCTTCCTCGCACGTCAAAACAGCTAACATAAATCAATGCGCCTGCGCAACAGTCCTTACGGTCAGGTTTCTTTGTATGTCAAAAGATTTGTTTGGTGAAATTGAACCACAGGTAAAAGCCGGCTCCGGGCATTCAAGTTCGTCCGCACATTCGTCCGCGCAGTCCCCTCTGGCGGAAAGAATGAGACCGGATTCTGTGGACGAAATAGTAGGTCAGAAGCACCTGCTCGGGCCCGGGATGCCTCTACGCGTTGCGTTGGAAAGCGGGCATCCCCATTCCATGATCCTGTGGGGGCCTCCCGGTGTCGGAAAGACCACTATCGCAAGGCTCATGGCCAAGGCCTTCAACCTGCCTTTCATCGCGATTTCAGCCGTTTTATCCGGTGTCAAGGAAATAAGGGTGACAGTTGAAGCTGCACGAGCCCACCAGTCGATGACGGGAGAGCCCACGGTGGTCTTCGTCGATGAAGTTCATCGTTTCAATAAGGCCCAGCAGGATGCCTTCCTGCCTCATGTGGAGTCGGGCCTGTTCATCTTCATCGGCGCAACAACCGAGAATCCTTCCTTTGAGGTCAACAGCGCTCTGCTGTCGCGATCGACCGTCTATACGCTCGAGGCTCTTCGTCCCGAAGATTGTCTGGAGCTGCTGGAGCGGGCCCGCGCAAGGTTTTATCAGGATTTAACCATTACTCAAGAGGCTCGTGAGCTTTATGTGGATCTTGCCGACGGAGACGCCCGCCGGCTCCTGAACGCTCTTGAAGTCTCCGCCGAAATGGCACAGACCCGCCATTTGAAGGAAATAGACCGTTCGTTCCTCCAGAAGTCCGTTCCGGCGGCCCAGCGCCGTTTCGACAAGGGAGGTGAGGCTTTCTACGATCAGATCAGCGCGCTGCACAAATCAGTTCGCGGCTCAGATCCCGATGCCGCCCTTTACTGGCTTTGCCGCATGCTCGACGGGGGCTGCGACCCGCGCTATATAGCCCGCCGCGTCATGCGCATGGCCGTTGAAGATGTGGGTCTGGCGGATCCCCGGGGAACTCAGCTTGCCCTTGAAGCTGCTGAAATCTATGAACGGCTCGGTTCTCCGGAGGGAGAACTCGCGATCGCGCAGGCCGTTATCTATCTCGCAGCCGCACCGAAAAGCAATTCGGTCGAGGTTGCTTACAACGCAGTCCGTGCTTTAATCAAAAAAGACAGAAGCCGCCCCGTTCCGCTTTATTTGAGGAATGCGCCGACAAAATTGATGGCTGAACTCGGCTACAGCGACGGTTATCGCTATGCCCATGATGAGCCTGGCGCTTTCGCCGCCGGAGAAATTTATCTGCCCGAAGGGCTTGAAGGCAGGCGCTGGTATAAACCGAACCCGAGAGGGCTGGAGATTAAGATCGCCGAGAAACTTGCAAGGCTCGATGCGCTTAACAAACAGGCCTGGGAGCAGGGCAAGGGGCGAAAACGCTGAACTTGATCATTGAGTTATCCTGTTGCAAAATTAACTATCTGCGCAGCGGCAGACGTCATCGGGGGCTTCTCTGCATTCAGCCATCAGCTGGAGCGAAGCGGTGGCGGCAGGGATCCTGCTGCGGCAGCAGGTTCGCTTTTTATTTGTTTCTCTAAAGGATTTTTTGTAATGCTCGACATCAATCTTCTGCGCAAGCAGTTGCCTGAAGTCATTGCACGCCTGAAGACGCGTAATTTTGATTTCCCTGAAAAAGAATTTCTGGCTTTGGAAGCTGACCGCAAGCAGGTTCAGTCCGAAACGGAGGAGCTGCAGAGCCGTCGGAATTCTTTGTCAAAAAAAATCGGCATTGCTAAGAAATCCGGTGCTCCCTGCGAGGACCTGATGGCTGAGGCCGCTTCGATTCCTAAAAAGCTGGCTGAGCTGGAGGGACGCCTTTCAGACATTCGCAAGAAACTCGAAGCCCTGATGCTTCGCGTCCCCAACCTTCCGAATGAGGCATGCCCTATCGGCCCCGACGACAGATCCAATGTGGAGCAGTGGCGGTGGGGGACTCCAAGAACTTTTGATTTCCCCATCAAAGACCACGTTGATGTGGCGGCCCCTCTTGGGATGGATTTCGACACGGCGGCCAAGCTCTCCGGTTCCCGCTTCTGCTTCATGCGCGGGGAAATCGCTCATCTGCACAGAGCTCTCGCCCAATTCATGCTGGATCTCCACACCCGCAAGCACGGCTATACGGAGTGCTACACCCCGTATATCGTCAACGCTTCTACCATGCAGGGCACCGGCCAGCTTCCCAAGTTCGCGGAAGACCTCTACTCGGCCCGGATCGGAGGTTATGAGGAAGAAGGCGAGCATGAGCTCCAGTACCTGATTCCGACGGCGGAAGTCCCGCTCACGAATTCTGTTGCCGGGAAGGTTCTGAAGGAATCCGATCTTCCGATCAAGATTACGGCCCTTACCCCCTGCTTCCGTTCCGAAGCGGGCTCTTACGGCCGCGATACGCGCGGCATGATCCGCCAGCATCAGTTTGCAAAGGTTGAGATGGTCCGCATTGTCCCGGCCGAGCATTCGTACGACCACCTTCACGAGATGGTCAAAAATGCCGAGGAAGTGCTGCAGCTCCTGGGCCTTCCGTACCGTGTCATCATGCTTTCTACGGGCGACATGGGCTTTTCTTCGGCTCAGACCTTTGACTTGGAAGTCTGGCTGCCGGCGCAGAACACCTACCGTGAAATTTCCTCCTGCTCCAACTGCCTTGACTTCCAGGCCCGCAGAATGGGCGCTCGGTACAAGGGAAAGGACGGAAAGGTGCGTTACGTTCACACGCTCAATGGTTCGGGAGTCGCCGTGGGCCGCGCTCTGGTGGCAGTGATTGAAAACTATCAGAATGCTGATGGTTCGATTACGGTTCCCGAAGTCCTGCGTCCGTATATGGGCGGAGTAGAAAAGATCGGCCCCGCGGCTTGATGGCCCGGGGAATTAAGGCCTGAAGGATCTGAACGGCCCCCGAAAAGCTTGTCGCTTTCCGGGGGCTGTTTTTTTCGTGCTTAACGTGCCGTGCATAGACCATGCTTCTGCGTGCCGGCGCGCCGCAGGCGTAGAAGCAAAAGAACAGGCGGCGGGGCAATCGCCCGCCGCCTGTTCCCTAGGCTTTTTCCGGCTGCGCCGGAACTATATCAGTCAGGCCTTGGCCGCTTTCTTTGAAGCAGGCTTTTTAGGCGCAGCTTTCTTTGCGGGAGCGGCTTTCTTTGCCGGGACCGCTTTCTTTACGGCTGCTTTTGGAGCCGCAGCCTTCTCTGCCGTCTTGGGGGCGGCGGCTTTCTTCACTGCAGCCGGCACTTTTTTCACGGCAGTCTTTTTAGAGGCGGGGGCATTCTGAGCAACTGTTTTTTTCGCAGTTTTCGCAGCTGCCGGCTTGGAGGCCGGGGCTGCTTTGGCGGCTGCCGCGGCTTTCTTCGGGGCGGAGGCCTTCTTTACGGCAGTTTTGGCGGCTGCGGCTTTTGGCGCTGCAGCCGAAGCCGCGGGGGCAGGCTTGGCTGCCGCTTTCTTTGCCGGGGCTTTTTTAGCAGGCTCGGCGCTCGTGGGGGCCGGAGCCTTCACGGCAGCCTGTTTGGCAGAAGCCTTTTTTTCGGCCTGAAGCCTGGCGGATGCATCGTCGATTTTCTTTGCAGCCTTTCCGGCCATCTCTCCGGTCTTGGAAACAAACTCCTTGGCAACAGAAAGGAGTTCGTCCAGGGCATTTTGCCGCAGGACCTTCCAGCCTTTCTTGTTACGGATTTCAATTGCTTCGATTGCTGATTTGAACTTGTCGTGAAAATACTGAGTATCTTTTTTTTCTGAAGCCATATTGATCTCTCCCAAAGATGGCTGAGCCTATGAAATAAGGTTTCAAAGGGCGTTATACGCGGGCGGCGTAAATTTCGTTTAGTTTAACTGAGTCATAAAGGATAGGCTAGTGCAGTGGCAGGATTTCATAAATTTTGCTAACATTCGCCTCTGCTGTCTTTTTACGGAAGGGTGGCAGAGTGGTCGAATGCACCGGATTCGAAATCCGGCATACGGCTATACCGTATCGAGGGTTCGAATCCCTCCCCTTCCGCCATATTCGATCCCGGGCTCCTGTTCAGGCTTCAGCCCGGGATTTTTTTATCTTCAGGATGTGCCGGGACAGCTGCGGGCCTGGCCGAAGGGCGCGGCACTGCGCCCCGTCATTTAAAATGGATCCGCTTTTACGGAGTTTACAGCCCAGCGCCGGGTGGTAGCCCGCGCTGTTGGGAAGACGATCCCTTGAGATCGACCGACCTCAGTGAAAAGGAGGAAAGCCCTGCATCCGTCAGAAAGGCGGCCGGGCGCCTGACCATGAAAAAACTAACGATTGCTGCAACGTTGGAAGCCCGCAAGGCATTTGTATCTGAACGAACAATTGTGGATTTGAAATCCTCTGACTTGACGGAGTCCTCGGCGATCGTGATGACGGTTGCGGAAGCCGCCCGGGGGCTGATTTCACGGGTCAAGTCCTATTGCTTTGAAATTCCCGTCGTTCTCGTCAAGGACGACAATACGGAGTTTCCTCCCGATTTGCTGGGACAGGTCTCACAGGTCATTGACAACAATCCGACCAACCAGATCTACAACGGCCGGCAGATTGACGCTGCGGCACAGCGCTATGAGGATTCGCTTCTGCCGCCCTTCTTCTCTGCGCTGGAGACTTATGTGGAGGAGGGCAAGAGCCAGTTCGACTGCCCGGGGCACCAGGGCGGTGCTTTCTTCCGACGGCATCCGGCCGGACGGGAGTTCTATAACTTTTTCGGTGAGCACCTTTTCCGGGCCGACCTCTGCAATGCGGACGTCGCCATGGGCGATCTGCTCATTCATGAAGGAGCGCCGTTCGAGGCCCAGAGGCATGCGGCCAGGGTCTTTAATGCGGACAGCACTTATTTTGTCCTTGGCGGGACCTCGGCTTCCAACCAGATTGTGCTCACGGCGCTTCTTGCTCCGGGGGATCTGGTGCTCTATGACAGCAACAACCATAAATCCGTCCAGCACGGAGCCTTGATCCAGGCCGGCGCTACGGCTGTTTATCTGGAAACGGCCCGCAACGCCTACGGCTTTATCGGCGGCATTGACAATCACTGCTTCGACGAGGCTTACATACGCAGAATCGCCGCCGAAGCCGATCCGGTCAAGGCGAAGCAGCCCCGGCCTTTCAGGCTTGCGGTGATACAGCTGGGCACGTATGACGGCACGATCGGCAACGCCCGGCAGATCGTGAGCCGCCTGGGGCATTTGTGCGACTACATTCTTTTCGATTCGGCCTGGGTGGGCTACGAGCAGTTCATTCCCATGATGAAGGACTGCTCCCCGCTGCTGCTTCATCTGGGGCCCGATGATCCTGGCATTTTTGTGACGCAGTCCGTCCACAAGCAGCTGGCCGGATTTTCCCAGACGTCCCAGATCCACAAGAAGGACGACCACATCCGTGGTCAGAAGCGCTACGTCTCGCACAAGCGGCTCAATTCCGCTTACATGATGCATGCGTCAACAAGCCCCTTTTATCCTCTTTACGCAGGGCTGGACGTGAACGCGAAAATGCATGAGGGTGAATCGGGGCGTCTGCTTTGGGCCGATTGTGTCAAGGTCGGCATCGATGCGAGGAAATACCTTCTGGCGACCTGCAAGTACATCAGGCCTTTTATCCCTCCGGAGGTGGACGGCCGCCCCTGGCAGTCTTATCCCACGGAGCTCATCGCCCGCGAGCTGCGGTTCTTCAAGTATGAGCCCGGAGCCAAGTGGCATGGCTTCGAGGACTACGGCAAAGACCAGTACTTCGTGGATCCCTGCAAATTCCTGCTCACTACCCCCGGCATCAATATAGAGAAGGGAACTTACGAGGAGTTCGGCGTCCCGGCAGGGATTCTTGCAGAATATCTGCGAGAAAACGGCATTATTCCCGAAAAGGCGGATCTCAATTCCATTCTCTTTCTGATGACTCCTGCCGAAGATCTGGCGAAGATGGAGAACCTTGTCAACAGAATTGCTCATTTCGAACGGTTGCTCGACCAGGACGCTCCCCTTTCCCGGGTGCTTCCCAGCCTGTATGCACGGTACAAAGAGCGCTACAGCGGCTATACGATCAGGAAACTGTGCCAGGAGCTGCACGACTTCTACAGAGAATATGACCTGAAGCAGCTGCAGAAAGCGATGTTCAGAAAAGATGAGCTTCCCAGACGGGCCATGCTTCCTCAGGCGGCCAACTACGAGCTGGTGAGGGGAAACGGCGAGCTTATCGCTCTGTCCAAGGCCACGGGACGGATCGCGCTGGAAGGCGCGCTGCCTTATCCTCCCGGAGTGATCACCTGCGTGCCCGGAGAGGTCTGGGAGGGTGTTGTGCTCGATTATTTCCTCGCCTTGGAAGAGCTTGTCAACCGCATGCCCGGTTTTACTCCGGAGCTCCAGGGCGTGTACATTGAGCCGGGCGAGGGAGGACGCCGGCAGATTTTCGGCTATGTCCTTTCTGAGGACAGGGCGAAGGCGCTGGGACTGAAGATGGGCTGGGGGCGGGGCTCCCGGGACTGAGGATGAAGCGGGGCGCCGGTCTAGAAACCCTGAGCGCCCTATAATGCCGCGGCAAAAGCCTTTGGAAGGGAAATCCGAAGGCTTTTGCCTTCCCTGCTTTGAAAGTTAAACGGAAACTCCCGCTATCCTAGCTCCAGAAGGGGTTGACACAGGACAAACTTAGGCCAAATTAACTTCAAATGTCCCGGAAATTCAATGATTTGAATTTGCCGGGATATTTATTTTATGGTAACATAGTCTATAATTAATAAAAACATGCTATCGCCATGGATTCTTCTGAAAACGCCTCCGGCAAAATGAACTTTTCCACTTACACGGACAAACAGGGAAGGACCTATGTCTACACCTACCGCAACAAGTGGGATCCAAAGAAGCATCAGTCGCGCATTGCGGAGCGGCATCATGTCGGCAGGCTGGATCCGCAGACCCGCCAGGTCCGTGTGGGAAAAGCCTTTCTTGCCCTTCATCCGGAATACGCCGGCAGGGACTGGTACTGGGCTGGAAACTCACTGGTCAGCGCACAGGACGTCGGAGAAGCGGAGCCGCAGGAACCGGCTTCCGATGAAGGCTGGGAGCAGAACGAGACCGTTTCCATGGGCTGCACCTGGGCGGCCCGGGAATACTGCATTCTCCACGGCATCAGGGATGACCTGAAGTCCGTGTTTGGCGCGGATCTTGCTGAAAAGCTCATGGATCTGGCCATCTTCCAGTTTGACGCCGGCCAGGCCATGATGCTCTACAGCGACTGGCTCTCAGGGGTTTATCTGCCGGGGGCCCGGCCTTTGTCCAGCCAGAGAATTTCCGAAGTTCTGGAACAGGTGGACCGCGACAAGCTCAAGGCCTATTTCAAGCTCCGCTTCAAACGCTCTGCCGAGGAAGCCCGGCAGCGCAGCGCCCTGATCAAAGCCTCGCTCAAGCCCGGCAGCTATGTCCCGCCGCAAATGCTGGCGCTGGACAGCACGAGCATCTCCACCTACTCCGAGACGATCAGAGACGCCGCCTACGGTCATGCCAAACAGAACCCGGAACTCAGGCAGGTCAACCTCGCCTTCGTCTGCGACTACGTCACCGGAGAGGCAGTCTTCGCCCACATTTACGAGGGGTCCATCAATGACGCGGCCTCTTTCCGTGAAATCCTTTTTCAGATGCGGGACGAAGGCATTGAACTGGACAAGATGCTTCTTGTCACGGACCGCGGCTACAGCAGCATCATGAACACCCAGAAATCCCTGGAGATGAACCTGCGGTTCGTCCAGGGCGTGCGGGTCGTCGAGGACTCGGTCAAACGAAAGTTCGACAAACACAGGAAGGATTTTGAAAAACCTGCCTGCCAGTCAGGCCTGCTGGAGGTTGCCGCCGTCACCGCGCCTGACGCCGAATGGCGCTCCAACCGCCAGGACGTCAAGGTTGCCCTCCATCTCTACAGAAACAACATCCGGGCAGCAAAGGAATCTTTTGACCTGCTCAAGGCCATCGAGAAAGCCTTGAAAAAGAAGAATGAAGGGCGTTCTGTCGACAGCCAGGCCTGGCAGGACGTTAAAAATTTTCTGACCTGCACAAAGGATGACTCAGGACGTCCGGTATGGAAGCCTGACTACGAAGCAATCGAAAAGGAAACGCGCTATTACGGCTGCTTTGTCATCCGCACCAATGAGATTGCGGATCCTTTCGCCGCTTTGGAAATTTATCGGGAAAGGAATGTGGTCGAGCAGTCCTTTGACCAGTTTAAAAACGAAATCCACGGCGACAGGATCCGCTCGACGGACAGCACCTACATCGGCCGGCTGTTCATTTACATCCTCGCGCAGACCCTCAGGACCAGGATGTCCTTCAGTGCGAGGGCTCAGACTCAAAGCAATTCTGATCTGAAGCTCCCGGGCAATTCCCTGACCCTCGCACTGGCCAAACTCAGGAACGTCCAGGCCACGAAGTTGAAGACTCACAACAAATGGGTCAGCCAGCAGTTAGCAAAAAAGCATCGTGATTTGTTCACGATGCTTGGTCTGCCCGTTCCTCCCAGGGTTCTTAAAGACTAGAAACCCCGGGAGTTCAGGGTTAAAGAATGAAATGGGCAAAAAAGAAAGCCGGAACATCAAGTGCTCCGGCTTTCAAAATCTGGCTCCCCGAGTTGGGCTCGAACCAACGACCCACGGATTAACAGTCCGTTGCTCTACCGACTGAGCTATCGGGGAATGACGAGAAGTAACTTTACACAGTTAATCGAATTCTGTCAAGATTTTTTTACTGCATAACACATATGCGGGGCAAAGGAAGGATAAATTCCTTCCTTTGCCGGGATGCATCACTTCTGGACGGCGGTAAAGGCCTTGGCCACGTACTCAATATTCTTGTGATTGAGCCCTGCGATGCAGATTCTGCCGTTGGCAACCGCGTAGATGCCGTAGTCCTTCTTCAGCCTCTCGATCTGTTCGGGAGTAAAGCCTGTGAAGGAGAACATGCCGTCCTGTTTGGTGACAAAGCTGAAGTCGCGGGGAGAACCGGCTTTTTTCATCGCCTCGGCAAGCAGCTCCCTCATTTCGCGGATGCGGTTGCGCATGGCGGCAAGCTCCTGCTCCCATTCCGCGCGCAGCTTGGGATCTCCTAGAACAGTGGCAACAAGGGCGGCGCCGTAAAGCGGGGGATTGGAATAATTGGCTCTGGCCATCTGCTTGACCTGAGAAAGAACCCGCGCGGCTTCATCTGCATTCTGGGTGACGACGGTCAGGCCACCGATTCTTTCGCCGTACAGGCTGAAAGACTTGGAGAAGGAGGAAGAGACCAGGAAGCTGATGCCGGCTTTGGCGAAGAGGCGGATGGAAGAGGCGTCCTCGTCCAGTCCCTTGTCAAAGCCCTGATAGGCGATGTCCAGCAGCGGCGTGAGTCCCCGCTCGACGATCACGTCAAGCAGCGTCTTCCACTGTTCTTCCGAGAAATCGAGTCCCGTCGGGTTGTGGCAGCAGGCGTGGAGCACGACGACGGTTCCAGACTCCAGAGCCCTGATGTCTCCGATGAGATGGTCGAAATCGATCGTGCCGGCTTCCTTGTTGTAGTAGCGGTAATGGCTGACCTCGTAACCCGCCTGCTTGAAGATCGTGTTGTGGTTGCCCCAGGTCGGAGCTGAAGTGGCTGCTTTGTTCTTGCCCAGCACGACATGAAGGAGGTCTGCGGCAAGCTTGATGGCGCCGGTGCCGCCGAGGGACTGGACAGTGCAGGCCCGCTTGCTTGTGATGACCTCGGAGTCCTTGCCGAACAGCAGCTCCTGAATATAGTGATCGACGTCCGGATTTCCGGAAATCGGGCCGTAGCCATGGGGCTTGTTTGCCTTGTAGAGGCGGGTTTCAGCCTCACGCACGACATTCAGAACAGGGATTTTCCCTTCTTCCGTCTGGTACACGCCGACGCTCAGGTTCACTTTCTCTGCGCGGGGGTCGGCCTTGAACTGCTGGCCGACTCCAAGAATCGGGTCTTCAGGAGCGGCAGGGATCTTTTCAAAAAGCTTGTCTGTCATTTCTATTCCAGTTAGAGAGGAGTTGTTTTATATGTATATATTTGCTTTCCCGACAGCCCCGGTCAGGAGCAGGGGGCAGAGAAAACAGAATATCCACTATTATGTCTCCAAAAGAAAACAATGTTGGCCCGGATCATGAGGCTGCGGAGAGAGATCTCATTGAAATTTGAGGTCCGCTCCATCCTTTTAGGCTTATTCCTGTGGACAAAATTCTCACTTTCGAAGGCTCGCCGTTTGAACTGCACGCTCCTTACGACCCGAGCGGAGATCAGCCTGAGGCTATTGAAAAACTGACAGAGGGCCTTGAAAACGGGCTGATGGGGCAGACGCTGCTTGGCGTGACCGGATCCGGAAAAACCTTCACGATGGCCAATGTGATCGCAAGGATCGGAGTCCCGACTCTGGTCATGGCGCCCAACAAGACTTTAGCTGCGCAGCTTTACTCCGAATTCAGGGATTTCTTCCCGCGCAACGCGGTCGAATACTTCGTGTCGTACTATGACTACTATCAGCCCGAGGCTTATGTGCCCTCCCGGGACCTGTTCATAGAAAAAGATTCCGCGATCAATGACCATATTGAGCAAATGAGGCTGGCGGCCACGAAGTCCATTCTGGAAAGGCGCGACACGATCATTGTGGCGACGGTATCCGCCATCTACGGCATTGGGAAGCCGGAAAGCTACACCGAGATGCGGCTTATCCTCAGGCAGGGGGATACGAAGAGCCGCAGCGATTTCATCCGCCAGCTGGTCGTGATGCAGTACAAGCGCAGCGACCTTGAGTTCAAGCGCGGCACTTTCCGAGTCCGGGGCGACACCATCGATGTTTTTCCGGCCGAGCATGCGGAATTGGCGGTCCGCATTGAGCTGTTTGACGATGAAGTCGACGCTGTGCTGCTCTTTGATCCTTTGACAGGGGAGATCCGTCAGAAGGTCCCGCGCTTTGTCGTTTATCCCGCTTCCAACTATGTCACGCCGAGGGAAGACCTGCTTCGGGCGATTGACACGATCAAGCAGGAGCTGAAGGAACGGCTCGAGTATTTCCACCGCGAGGGCAAGGAGGTTGAGGCGCAGCGGCTGGAGCAAAGGACGATGTTTGACCTGGAAATGCTCCAGGAAGTGGGGTTCTGCAAGGGCATTGAAAATTATTCCCGCCATCTTTCTGGCCTGAAGCCGGGCGAGCCTCCTGCCTGCCTGATTGATTACCTCCCCGCCGACGCCATCATGTTTTTCGATGAGAGCCACGTTACCATGGGGCAGCTCGGAGGCATGTACCGCGGAGACCATTCAAGAAAGGAGACCCTGGTTCAGTACGGATTCCGCCTGCCTTCGGCCATGGACAACAGGCCCCTCAAATTTGAGGAGTTCGAGCGGAAGATGCGGAGGTCGGTATTCGTTTCGGCCACGCCTGCCGCCTGGGAGCTTGAGCATTCGGCCCAGGTGGTCGAGCAGGTGGTGCGTCCGACCGGACTGCTGGATCCTGAAGTGGAAGTGCGGCCGGCCCAGACCCAGGTCGACGATGTCCTCGATGAGATCTACGCCAGGACGCGCCGCGGAGAAAGGGTGCTCATCACGACTCTGACGAAAAAGATGGCGGAAGACCTGACGGATTTTCTGGCCGAGAACAAGGTCAAGGTCCGTTACCTTCATTCGGACATCGACACCGTTGAGCGGGTTGAGATCATCCGCGATCTGAGGGCCGGGGTTTTTGACGTGCTTGTGGGCATCAACCTGCTCAGGGAAGGACTCGATATCCCGGAAGTTTCACTGGTGGCGATCCTCGATGCCGACAAGGAGGGGTTCCTCAGAAGCGAGCGAAGCCTGATTCAGACTATCGGCAGGGCCGCCCGCAATCTTCATGGCAAGGCGATCCTCTACGCCGACCAGATGACGGACTCCATGAAGGCGGCTATCACGGAAACGAACCGGCGCCGTGCCAAGCAGCTTCAGTTCAACAGCGACCACCACATCACTCCCCGCGGCATTGTGAAGGAAGTGAGGGACATCATCGACGGCGTCTATCGGCCGGATGCGGTTCAGAACGAAGCGGCCGCGGCGGAGCCGGCCGGGGCGCCGCTCAGCGAGGAGGCCGCCTCCCAGCAGATACGCCGTCTGGAAAAGCAGATGAACGACTATGCACGGGATCTGGAGTTTGAAAAGGCAGCCCGGGTGCGCGACCAGCTCGAGCAACTCCGCCAAAGACTCTTCGGGGCGTCGGTGCCGGACCAGTGCTGAGCAAGAGGCGGCGCCTTGCGCTGCAACAAACCGTATCAATGATTGCCTGTGCTTGAAACGACAAAAGAGTTAGGATTGAAGCTACCATATCGTTTTTTGTCTAAACGGATCATTTTTTGCGTTTATTTACCCAAATATGATTAAGGTCTTATTCGTCTGCATGGGCAATATCTGCCGCTCCCCAACGGCAGAGGCTGTATTTCGCAAAATGGTGGAGGAGGCGGGGATCAGTTCGGAGGTGAGCGTCGATTCCGCCGGCACGCATGCCTATCACGTGGGCGAGGCGCCTGACGTCCGCTCGCAGCTGGCCGGCCGTAAGCGCGGCTATGATCTGTCCGGGCACAGGGCGCGGCAGATTACTATGGATGATTACCGCACCTGCGATTTCATTCTCGCCATGGATTGGGAGAATCTGACGGAACTTCAGCGGCAGTGTCCCCCGATGTACCGGCACAAGCTGCATCTGCTGATGCGTTATGCCAGCGAATATGACGCCGCAGTCATTCCGGATCCGTATTACGGCGGCGCCAATGGATTCAGCCTGGTGCTGGATTACTGCGAGGATGCCTGCCAGGGGCTGCTTGAGATTGTCAAGAGACGGGTGTCCATGTACGCTCCTTCACTGATAAAAGACAGCGGGGCCTCTTAAGGCCTGCAGAGTACTGCGGCCGCAGCACTCCCGGGGGACAGCTCGATCAGGGGCTGTCCTCTTTTTTTGCGCGTCCGGCGCAGCGATGCCCGCAGGAGAGGCTGCTAGGAAGGGCCCCGGCGGCGCAGGAAGGCTGCATTCGGTCCGGGTGGCTGCCGGACGGCTGATTTTTCCCCTTCATGTTCGGGCGGGCGTACGCCTGGCCAATTCTTGAGTTAAATTGTCGGGTATTGGTGTATCATGCGCATTTGTCAAAGGGAATAACAGAGGAGCTGCTCGAAAAATGAGGCTGACTACGAAAGGGCGCTTTGCCGTCACAGCTCTCGTGGATATGGCCATGTACGGCGGAAAAAAGCCCGTCTCCCTCAATGAGATTGCGGAAAGGGAGTCCATTTCCGTCGCCTATCTTGAGCAGCTCTTTGGCAAACTGCGCCGTGCCGGCCTGGTGGTGAGTATCCGCGGCCCCGGCGGGGGATACCTTCTGGCCAGGTCGCCCGATGAGATTTCGGCCGGAGACATCGTCGATGTCGTGGAGGACAACCTGGACGCCACGCAGTGCGGCGGGACCAGCGACTGCCATCACAGCGGCATCGAATGTCTGACCCACGAACTGTGGGCTTCCCTTAACCAGACGCTGGAGACTGTTCTGAGGAATGCCACGCTGTCGCGCCTGGTGGCGCAGTGCGAGGAGCGCAGGAAAAATGCAGCCGAAGGCATCACTTTTGTCAAAGTGGACCCGGAGGCCATGCGCCGAGGCCGGCGGGACGATCCCCGCTTGAAAAAAACGATTGAATCGAAAAATTGATTGAGGAGAAAGCTTTAAATGCTCAAACTGTCTGTTTATCTGGATTATTCCGCCACAACGCCGGTGGATCCCCGGGTTCTGAAGAAAATGCTGCCGTATTTCACCGAGAAGTTCGGGAATCCGGCAAGCCGCAGCCATGCGTATGGCTGGGAGGCTGAAAAAGCGGTTGAGGCCGCCCGCAAGCAGGTTGCCGATCTGATCGGGGCCGATCCGCGCGAAATCGTGTGGACGTCCGGCGCGACCGAGGCTGACAATCTCGCCATCAAGGGCGCGGCTCATTTTCACAAGGACAAGGGCCGTCACCTGATCACCCAGAAGACCGAGCACAAGGCTGTCCTCGATTCGATGCGCCACCTTGAGTCCGAGGGCTACGAGGTGACCTACCTCGATGTCGACGAAGGCGGGCTTGTGGACGTGAAGGAGCTCGAAGCGGCCATCCGTCCCGACACGACGCTTGTGTCCATCATGGCGGTCAACAACGAGATCGGCACCATCCAGCCCATCTTTGAGATCGGCGAAATCTGCCGCCGGCACGGCGTCCTTTTTCACGTTGACGCGACGCAGGCCATCGGGAAAATCCATTTCAACATGGCTGAGCAGCCCATTGACCTGCTGAGCATGAGCAGTCACAAGGTCTACGGCCCGAAGGGCATCGGCGCGCTTTACGTCCGCCGCAAGCCCCGCGTCCGCATCGAGTGCCAGATGCACGGCGGCGGCCATGAGCGCGGCATGCGCTCCGGCACCCTGGCCACCCAGCAGATCGTCGGCATGGGCGAGGCCTACCAGATGATGGGCGAGGTAATGGACGAGGAGAACGCGAGGATTGAAAAGCTGCGCGACCGCCTCTGGGCCGGCATTCAGAAGAACATTCCGTGCGTTGTGCTCAACGGCACCATGGAGCACCGCGTGGGGTTCAACCTGAATGTGTCCTTCGAGTACATCGAGGGCGAGTCCCTGATGATGGCCTGCAAGAACCTCGCCGTTTCCTCCGGCTCGGCCTGCACTTCGGCTTCCCTTGAACCCTCTTACGTGCTCAAGGCCCTCGGGCGTCCCGACGAGCTCGCCCATAGCTCCATCAGGTTCACGCTCGGGCGCTACACCACTGAAGAGGAAATCGATTTCACCATTAAGGAACTCACGGAGGCCGTGAAGAGGCTGCGCGATCTCTCGCCGCTTTGGGAAATGCACCTGAAGGGCGTGGACACCGCCAAGGTCCAGTGGAGCAAAATGTGAGCCCCTTCGGGCTCACTGCGCCGCGATACGGCCGGCCTGCCGCGGGCGGACGGCTCTCCTGATGGCCGCGGCAGGAACTTTATTTTTTGAAGGAGGACACCAAAGTGCCCTATAGCAAGAAGCTTCTTGATCATTATGAACACCCGAGGAACGTCGGGACGCTGGATGCCGAGCGCAAGGACGTGGGAACCGGCATGGTGGGAGCGCCTGCCTGCGGCGACGTGATGCGTCTGCAGATTCAGGTCAACGACAAAACCGGCGTCATCGAAGATGCCAAATTCAAGACCTACGGCTGCGGCTCGGCCATCGCGTCAAGTTCTCTGGTGACCGAGTGGGTGAAGGGCAAGACGCTCTCGGAGGCCGAGGCGCTTAAAAACTCCCAGATCGCCGAGGAGCTCGCGCTGCCGCCGGTGAAAATCCACTGCTCGATTCTGGCCGAGGACGCGGTGAAGGCGGCCATCGCCGATTACCGCAGCAAGCAGTCTTCGAAAAACGCCAAGGCCTAAAGCAGAAAACACAGGACACAGAAAATGGCAGTGACTCTTACCGAAGCGGCAGCCAAGCATGTCGCACAGTATCTTGCCAAGCGGGGCCGGGGAATCGGGCTGCGCGTCGGCGTCAAGACATCGGGCTGCTCCGGCATGTCCTACAAGCTCGAGTTTGCGGACAAGAAGGAAGACGACGACCAGGAGTTCGACTCTTTCGGCATCCGCGTTCTGGTGGATCCGAAGAGCCTTGTGTACATCGACGGCACGCAGCTTGATTACCGCCGCGAAGGCCTGCAGGAAGGGTTCAAATTCCAGAACCCCAATGAGAAGGAACACTGCGGCTGCGGCAAATCCTTCAGCGTTTGAGGCGGGCCATGGCTTTGACGGAGGATTACTTCGAGCTTTTCGGCCTTCCGGCCCGCTTCAGGATAGACGGCAAGGCGCTTGAGGAGGCTTTCCGCCGCATCGAGCTGGAAGTCCACCCGGACCGGTTCGCCGGGGCGTCTCCTGCGATGAAGAGGGTCGCCGAGCAGTGGTCCGTCCGGGCCAACGAGGCTCACGCCGTGCTGTCGAATCCGCTCAGCCGGGCGGTGTATCTCTGCGGCCGCATGGGGGTTCCCGTCGACGCGGAAAACAGCGCCCGGATGCCTGTCGATTTTCTGATGCAGCAGATGGACTGGCGGGAGCGTTTCGAGGCCGCAAAGGAAAAAAACGACGCGAAGGCCATGCAAAGCCTTGCTGCCGCCGTCGCCGCTGAGGATGAGCGGCTCACAGGCGAGATAGCCTCGGCGCTTGACGACCAGAAAGATCCGAAGAAAGCGGCCGAGCTTGTCCGGCGTCTGATGTTCGTTGACAAGATGGCCCGCGAGCTCGACAGCCCGGCCGCCTGTTCTAACAAGATATAAAAGGATTACGCAGCATGCCTTTGTTGCAGATTGCAGAGCCGGGGATGTCTGAGACCCCGCACAGCGTCCACCTCGCCGTCGGCATCGACCTGGGCACGACCAACTCTCTGGTTGCGACCGTCGAGGACGGCAAGCCCCGGGTGCTTGTCGACGAACAGGGGAAGGCTCTGCTGCCCTCGGTCGTCCGCTATTTTCCGGACGGCAGCGTTGAGGTGGGCGAAAAAGCCCTCGAGAGCGCAGCGCAGGATCCCGCCAATACGATTTCAAGCGCAAAGCGGCTGATCGGCCACACGCTCTCAGAAATTTCCAACCGGGGGTCGCTCCCGTTCAAACTGCTCGACGAGCCCGGCATTGTGAAGATCTCCACCGCGGCCGGGGTGAAGACGCCGGAGGAAGTCTCCTCGGAGGTTCTGAAGGTGCTGAAGCAGCGGGCGGAAAAAGAGCTGGGCGGCGAACTGGTCGGCGCTGTGATCACCTGCCCGGCGTATTTCGACGACGCTCAGCGCCAGGCCACGAAAGACGCGGGAAGGCTCGCCGGCCTCAACGTCCTGCGGCTTCTCAACGAGCCCACGGCGGCGGCGCTCGCCTACGGGCTGGACGAGGAGAAGAACGAAGGGGTCTACATGGTCTACGACCTGGGCGGAGGCACCTTTGATGTTTCGATCCTGAAGCTCGACCGGGGCGTTTTCCAGGTGCTGGCGACGGGCGGCGACTCGGCCCTGGGAGGCGATGATTTCGACCACAGGGTCTTCGACTGGGCCCTGCGCGCGTGCGCTGTGGCGCCCGGGTCTCTCACGGCCGCTGACAAGCGGCGGCTTCTGGCCGAAAGCCGTGCGGTCAAGGAGGCGCTCAGCAGCGAGCGGGAGGCCCGCTTTAACGTGGAGCTTGAGGACGGCCGCAGGCTTAACTGCCGCCTGTCCCGGGACGACCTTGAAGGCATGACCCGGGATCTCGCCGAGAGAACTATCGCGGCGGTCCGCGCGACGCTGGCCGATGCGCACCTTTCCGCCTCTGAAATCCAGGGCATCGTGCTGGTCGGAGGGGCCACCCGCATGCCGATGATCCGGCGCTGCATCAGCGAAGAGCTCGGCCGCAGCCCCCTCACGGGCATTGACCCCGACAAGGTCGTGGCCATCGGAGCGGCCATTCAGGCGAACAAGCTCGCCGGCAACGACGTGGACGAGGACTTTCTGCTTCTTGACGTGACGCCTCTCTCCCTCGGGCTTGAAACGATGGGCGGCCTGGCCGAGAAGGTGATTCCGCGCAACACGCCCATTCCGGTAGCAAGAGCCCAGGATTTCACCACATTCCGCGACGGCCAGACGGCCATGATGATCCACGTCGTCCAGGGTGAGCGGGAGCTGGTCGAGAACTGCCGCTCCCTCGCGCGCTTTGAGCTCCGGGGAATCCCGCCGATGCTGGCCGGGGCCGCGAGGATACGCGTGACCTTTCAGGTGGACGCCGACGGCCTTCTTTCCGTGTCGGCCCGCGAAATGACCACCGGCGTTGAAAGCTCCGTGACGGTCAAGCCCTCCTACGGGCTGTCGGATGAGGAGATTGTCCGGATGCTGCGCGACGGGAATCAGTCGGCCGCCCAGGACAAGGCCGCCCGAGATCTGCGCGAAGCCCAGGTCGAGGCGAAGCGGATTGTCGAGTCGACGGCGAGCGCGCTCAAGGAAGACTCGGATCTGCTCGGCGCGCAGGAGCAGGAGGAGATCAGGAAGCTTGCCGCCGAAACCCTCCGCCTCTCCGACGGCTCCGACACGCAGGCCATCAAGGCCGCCATGGATGCGCTCGCCCGCGCCACGGAGCATTTTGCCGAGCTGCGCATGGACCGGAGCATCCGCAAGGCTCTGGCCGGCCACAGCGTGAACGAACTATAGGAGAAGGAAATCATGCCGAAAATCACAGTTCTTCCCCATCCCAAGGCCTGCCCTCAGGGCGTGCAGTTTGAGATGAAGGAAGGGGAGACGCTGATCCGCGGGCTTCTGGACCACGGGGTGAAGATCGAGCACGCCTGCGAGATGAGCTGCGCGTGCGCCACCTGCCATGTCATCGTGTCCAAGGGGCTGCAGTCTCTGGAGGAGCCTTCGGACAGGGAGTACGACTGCCTGGACCGCGCCTGGGGGGCGGGGCCCAACTCCCGGCTCTCCTGCCAGGTCAAGGTCGGCGCCGAGGATCTGACCATTGAGATCCCGAAGTACAGCCGCAATCAGGTGTCGGAGGAGGACTGAGGCATGGCGCTGACTTGGAAGGACGCGCAGGCCGTGGCCGAAGAGCTTTGCGATCGCAATCCCGGGCTGGATCCCACGACGCTGCGCTTTACCGAACTCCACGACATGGTCATGAAGCTGCCGGATTTCAGGGACGACCCGGAAAAAAGCAGCGAGCGCATTCTGGAGGCCATCCTGCAGGCCTGGTTGGACGAGCGGGACTGAGAGAGGGACAAAAAGCCCGGGGCTGGGGCCCCGCGCTCTTGACCCGCAGCTTTTCCTTCAGGAGAAAACCGCGCCTGCGCGCGGTTTTCTATTTGCAGGGCGGGTTGAAAAATCTTTAAACTCGACACATTAAGCGAAGGGTCCGCGCATCGCGCTCAGTTCCGCGGCCCGTGTCGAAATCAAAAGGACAATTCCATGCCGTTTAATCTCAGAAACCGCAGCCTGCTCAGCCTCTGCCACCATACGCCTGAAGAAATCCGCTTCCTTGTGGATCTTGCCGAAGATCTGAAGAAAGCAAAGAGGGCGGGGACCGAGACGCAGAGGCTGCGCGGCCGCAATATTGCGCTTATTTTTGAGAAGACCTCCACGCGCACCCGCAGCGCCTTTGAGGTGGCCGCCGCCGACCAGGGGGCACACACAACGTTTTTTGACCCGTCTTCCTCCCAGTTCGGGCACAAGGAGAGCGTCAAGGATTCCGCACGCGTCCTGGGGCAGATTTTCGATGCCATCGAGTATCGGGGCTTCGCCCAGTCCACGGTCGAAGAGCTCGCCCGCTACGCCGGCGTGCCGGTCTTCAACGGGCTCACCGACCAATGGCATCCGACGCAGATGCTCTGCGACCTTCTGACGATGCGCGAGGCCTCCGCGGGCCGCCCCTTCCATGCGATCAGCTTTGCCTACATGGGGGATGCCCGCTTCAATACCGGCAATTCCCTGCTGATGATCGGCGCGAAAATGGGGATGGACGTCCGCATCGGCGCCCCGAAGGCTTACTGGCCGGCAGAAAACATCATTGAAATGTGCAGGGGCTTCGCGAAGGAGTCGGGGGCGAGGATCACTCTCACGGAAGATCCTGAGGAGGCCGTCCGCGGCGTCGATTTCATCCACACCGACATCTGGGTGTCCATGGGAGAGCCTGCGGAGGCCTGGGACAGGAGGATCCATGACCTCAGGCCCTACCAGGTGAACGCCGCTTTGATGGCGGCCTCGGGCAACCCGCAGGTGAAGTTCATGCACTGCCTGCCCGCGTACCACAACGCGGAGACGAAGGTCGGGCAGGCGGTCATCAAGTCCCATCCGGATCTGGCCGGGGGGATTGAGGTGACGGACGAGGTGTTCGAGTCGCCCGCCTCCATTGTGTTCCAGCAGGCCGGCAACCGTCTCCACACCATCAAGGCGGCCCTGGTGGCTGCTCTGGCCTGAAGCGGCCGGCCGGAGGGCTGAAAAGGAAAGCGCCTCCAGAAGGGGATTCCTCTGGAGGCGCTTGTCTTCCGGGCCGTGCTTTTCCGAGCGCTTTCGTTCAGACAAGAGGCCTGTAGAAGCCTTCCGGCAGCTTTTTCCCTGTCTTCGCAGCCAGCCAGAAAAGGGCCGTGAGCGCGGCCTCCTGAGTGACCAGGCCGCGGGCGATAAGCTCGGCCATGGCGTCTGCCGTGAGAAGTTCGCTTGAATCGACCTCGCCGTCCAGGTTATGGGGGAGCGCCTCCGGGGAAAGCTCCGCGAGATAGCAGTAGGAGGCTTCCCGCAGCCAGCCGTTTTCCGTGGGCCTGGAGCTGAAGAAGCGGAAAGAGGGGGTCAGCCGGAAGTCTTTTCCCTCCTCGAGTCCGGCCTCCTCGTGCGCTTCGCGCCGCATGGCCTGCAGCGGCTGCTCGCCTGCGGCGACCATGCCTGCGGCGAGGTTGTCCCAGCGGCCGGGATTGATCGCCTTGTCCAGCGCCCTCCGGGAGGTCCATATGCGCCCGTCGGGGGTGACGCCGTTCATATGGACGGCAAGCGTCGTGAGCCCCAGAAGCCTGAAGGCGCTGCGCTCGAGGACGGCAAGGCGCGGGCTGCCCTCGCAGGCGCGGACTTCCAGCAGCTCCCCGCGCCAGGCTCTGATGCGGCCCTGGTCCCGCAGAAGGACGGCGGCCGAGGCAAGCGCCTCCGTCCGCGCATTCTCATCCATCCCCTCGTCGTGCAGCACCAGGCCTGCGCCGTCGTCAAGGGAAAAGCCTTCGGCGTGCTCTGCGATCAGCCGCGCGTCTTCGGGAGAGGCCGATCCGCAGCGGATTCCGCCGATCAGGAAAGGCGTCCGCGAGGGGTCGAGCGGCGTGCGCGCGATCTTCGAGTACTTGCTGAAGGACTTTCCGATCCGCCATTTGGTATCGGTCATGATCCGGACCTCACCGGCCGATCCCAAGCCCCGTTTCAGGGCGCATCTGCGGGAACAGGAGCACGTCGCGGATGCTCGGGGCGTCGGTCAGCAGCATGACTAGGCGGTCGATGCCCACGCCGCAGCCGGAAGTGGGGGCAAGCCCGTATTCAAGCGCTCGAATGTAGTCCGCGTCGTAGTACATGGCCTCATCGTCCCCCTTCGATTTGGCTTCGGCCTGGGCCTTGAACCTCGCGGCCTGGTCGTCCGGGTCGTTGAGCTCGGAGAATCCGTTGGCGTGCTCGCGGCCGACGATATAAAGCTCGAAGCGCTCGCAGATCGAGGGGTCTTTGTCGGAGGCGCGGGCGAGAGGCGAGACCTCCGTCGGGAAGTCGATGAGGAAGGTCGGCTGGATCAGCTTTTCCTCGGCCACCAGGTCGAACATCGCCATCAGCAGGGTCCCGCGCCCGGCGAAGTCAGGCTGCGGATTGCCGCGGCGCGCGAGTTCGGCGCGCATGAACTTCTCGTCGTCGAGCTGCGCCTCGGTGTAATCCGAATACTTCATGATCGCCTGCTTCGGAGTCAGGCGGTCAAAGGGCTTGGAGAGATCCACTGTGGCGCCCTGGTACTGGACGACGGCCGAGCCGGTCGCCTGGATGGCGGCATAGCGCAGCAGCTCTTCGGTAAAATCCATCTGGATACGGTAGTCCCAGTAGGTCGCGTACCACTCAATGGTGGTGAACTCGGGATTGTGGCGGACGTCCATGCCCTCGTTGCGGAAGCAGCGGTTCATGTCGTAAACGCGCTCGAAGCCGCCCACTACAAGCCGTTTCAGGTAGAGCTCGGGTGCGATGCGCATGTACAGGTCGATGTCAAGCGCGTTGTGGTGCGTGATGAAGGGCTTTGCGTTGGCGCCGCCCGGAATCGGGTGCAGCATGGGCGTCTCGACTTCCATGAAGCGGTTTTTCGCCATGAAGTCGCGGATGGCCGCGATGATCTTGGAGCGGGTGATGAAGCGCCGGCGGGAGACTTCGTTGGTCATGAGGTCGACGTAGCGCTGGCGGTAGATCAGCTCCGGATCGGTGATTCCCTTGTGCTTGTCGGGCAGCGGCCGGATGGACTTGGTCAGCAGGCGCAGCGTTTCAACATGGATCGAGAGCTCCCCGGTTTTGGTCTTGAAGAGATAGCCCGTCGTTCCGACGATGTCGCCCGCGTCCCAGGTCTTGAAATTCTTGTAGGCTTCCTCCCCGAGGGCGTCGCGGGTCACGAAGAACTGCATGTCGCCGGTCATGTCGTGGACCGTGAGGAACGAGACCTTGCCCATGACGCGCTTGAGCATGATGCGCCCGGCGGCCTGAACTTCGATTCTGTCGCCGGCCTCAAACTCCTCGCGGGTCCTGGAGCCGTACTTTTCGCGCAGGTCGCCGAAATAGTCCTTGCGGCGGAAGTCGTTGGGATAGGCGACGCCCGCGTCCCGGAGGGCCTGCAGCTTCGCGCGCCGTTCGGCGATGATGTGATTTTCCTCAGCGGCGGCGTCAGGCGCCGGCTGAGAGTTTTTTCCCTGTTTGTTTTCTGTCATTTGCTTTCCAGTCCGGGCGCGCGGCTGGCGCGCGCCCTTGAAAAAGTCATACGCCCTGCTTGAGGCTCGCCTCGATGAAGCCGTCAAGGTCGCCGTTGAGCACGGCCGTGGTGTTGGTGTTCTCGACTCCGGTCCTCAGGTCCTTCACCCGGCTCTGGTCGAGCACGTAGGAGCGGATCTGGTGGCCCCAGCCGATGTCGTCCTTCGCGTCCTCGAGCTTCTGCTGCTCGGCGCGGCGCTTCTGCATCTCGTACTCGTAGAGCTTGGCGCGCAGCTGCTGCATGGCCCGGTCCTTGTTCTGGTGCTGCGAGCGCTCGTCCTGGCACTCGGTCACGATGCCGGTCGGCAGGTGCGTGATGCGGACGGCCGACTCGGTCTTCTGAATGTGCTGCCCGCCGGCGCCCGAGGAGCGGTAGACGTCGATGCGCAGGTCCGCCGGGTTGATTTCGATCTCGATGGAATCGTCCACCTCGGGGTAGACATACACGGAAGCAAAGGAAGTGTGCCGCCTCGCGTTGGAATCAAAGGGGCTTTTGCGCACGAGGCGGTGGATGCCGGTCTCCGTGCGAAGCGTTCCGTAAGCCCAGTCGCCCTGCACGTAGATGGAGCAGTTCTTGATGCCAGCCACGTCGCCTTCGGTCTCGCTGTTGAGCTTGACGGTGAAGCCCTTGGACTCGGTGTACTTCAGGTACATGCGCTCCAGCATCGAGGACCAGTCCTGAGCCTCGGTTCCGCCCGCACCCGCCTGAATTTCCAGATAGCAGTTGGCGGAGTCCATCGGCTGGTTGAACATGCGCTTGAACTCGAGCTTTTCGACCTGGGAGCGGATCCTGTCCACGTCCTGACCGATGCTTTCAACCGCCGGCCAGTCTTCCTCGGCGGTCGACATTTCAAAAAGCTCCCGGGAATCGCGGATGCCGGTTTCAAGCTTGTTGAAGGTGAGGACCGTGTCCTCGAGAAGCTTTTTTTCGCGGGTGATCTTTTCCGCGTGCTTGGGATCGTCCCAGAGGTTGGGATTTTCGATTTCCCGGTTCAGTTCCTCGAGACGCCGGGTTTTCCGGTCGATGTCAAAGATACCCCCTGAGACCTTTCAGGCGGTCTCCAAGATCGGCAATTCCATGCTCGATCTGATTGAGCTGTTCGGCTTCCATGTATGGCTCCAGCTGGGAAAAAAGAGAAAACCTACATTATAAAGGAGAAGGCGCGATGGAGCGGCCCGCCCGGAAACGGGCGGGAAGAAGGCCGCTGCGGCTTCACGCTTCCATGTTTTCAATCAGCAGCTGCAGGGTGCGCCTTCCCTGCCACTCGTTGACATCGGGGCGGAAGGCGAGCCTCGCGGTTTCCGGCAGAAGCTCTCCGTGCCGGAAGAACACGGCCTCGAGGGTCTGCCCCCCGGTCTCCACGAGGGCCCGGAGATGTTCGCCGCCGCGCAGGAGCTGCTGATGGACGACATGGAAAGTGTTGGCGAAAAGCGGCGCCTCGAAGTTCTGCCCCCACACGATCGAGTCGATCTCGTGGATCAGCCGGAAGGTGAATTCCTCGGGCGAAAGCGCGCCGTCGACGAGGATCTCCTGCGTGAAGGTGTCCGGGCCGGCCGCCGCCCTCACGGTTTCCTCGAAGGCCTCGGAAAAGTCTTCGAGCGCCTCCTTCCGGATGGTGAGCCCGGCCGCGAGCGCATGGCCGCCGAATTTGAGGAGCATGCCCGGCCGGGCCGAGTTCACGCTCTCAAGGGCGTCCCGCAGCTGCAGGCCCGGCACGGAGCGCCCGGAGCCGCGCAGCAGCCCTTCGCCCACGTCCGCGAAGGCGATCACGGGGCGGTTGACCTGCTCCTTGATGCGGCTGGAGATCAGCCCGACCAGGCCCTGGTGCCAGTTTTTGTGGTAGAGCACCAGGGACTTTCTGGAGCCGAGGGCCATGTGCTCGAGCAGCTCCTGGGCCTCGGCCTGCATCCCCTGCTCGATGTCCTTGCGCTGCTGGTTGATGGCCTCGAGCCGCTGGGCGTGCCCCATGGCGGAGTCCGGTCCGGAGAGCAGGCATTCGATGCCGATGTCCATGCTCGAGATGCGCCCGGCCGCGTTGATCCGGGGCGCGAGCGCGAATCCCAGGTCCTTCACCGACAGGGTTGACAGCGGCCGCCGGCTCTGGGTGGCGAGGGAGAAAAGCGCGCCGAGGCCCGCGCTGCCCCGGCCCGCCCGGAGCCTGCGGATGCCCTGCGCGACGAGAATCCTGTTGTTGCGGTCGAGGGGAACCACGTCGGCCACGGTTCCGAGGGCGACCAGATCAAGCAGCGAGGCGAGGTTGGGCTCCGGACGGCCGCTGAAGAACCCCCGGCTGCGCAGTTCGCTGCGAAGCGCGATCAGGACGTAGAAGAACACGCCCACGCCCGCCAGGTTTCTCAGGAGCGGGCAGCCGAGGCTGCCCGGGGCGCTGGGGTTCACGAAGCAGTCCGCCTCCGGCAGCTCCCGGCCCGTCAGATGGTGGTCGGTGATGATCACGCGGATTCCGAGCTCGCGGCAGCGCGCGACGCCTTCAAAGCTCGTGGTGCCGTTGTCGACCGTGACGATGAGGTCGGGTCTGCCGTTTTCCTCGCAGAGGGTGTCGACCACCACGGGCGACAGGCCGTAGCCCATGTCAAGGCGCCTCGGGACGAAGTAGCAGAGGCGGCTGGGGCTGAAGCCCATCATGGTGAGCCCCCGCAGGGCCACCGTACAGGCGGTGGCACCGTCGCAGTCGTAGTCTCCGACGACGGCCACCCGGTCGCCCCTCGTGAGCGCGTCGGCGAGGAGCTGGGCGGCGCGCCCGGCGCCCGGCAGGCTTTTGGGCGAGACAAGCGCGGAGAAGGCCGTGTCCATGTCGCTTCTGCTGATCACGTTGCGGCCGGCCAGGGCCTGGGCGACGGGGCGGGAGTAGCCCTCGGCGACCAGGCGGGTGGAAACCGCGGGGTCGTAGGGCCGGGTGATGAAGCGCGTCTTCGTCATGGGGCGGCTCCGTCGGGCGAGGCAGCGGGTTCCGCGATCCAGGCCAGACCGGGGCCGCGGCGGGTGGAAAAGCGTCCGAGCAGCCTGCTGTGCAGGGTTTTCCGCTCCGGGGCGAGGGTGACCGCGCAGCCCCGGCCGCAGGCGACGAAGACTGCCGTTTCGCTGCCTCTGCTGCGGGCGAGGCTGCGAAGCGTCCGGACCTTGTCAAGCGCCCCGGGAAGCGCCCGGCGCCAGGCCTGCCAGTCGGATTGAAGCCACGGCTGCCAGAGATCGCTCACCACGGCGATGACGTCGCCCGGGGGCGCGTCCGCGGGCCAGGCGAGAGCGCTGGCCGGGGCCGTGTATTCCTTCAGGATCCCGGCCTCGCGCGCCCAGCTCAGCAGCACCGGCTCGTCGGAAAGGACGGCGCGAACTTTCGTGGGCGGATAAAAGCGGACCGCTCTCCCGCCGCCTGAGATCCAGGCGAAATCCGGGGCGGGCAGGCCGGCTGCCCGGCGGCGCTGCGAGACCTGCGTGCCGGCGAGCGCTTCACCGCAGGCCTTCATCAGGGCGAGAGCCTCCCCGCGGTCGCCCGCGAGGGCCTCCTCGTCATCGGCCGCAAAGCCTTCCTGACAGCGCCAGGGCCTGGCGACCACCGCCCAGTCCTGCTTTCTCGTTGCGTACCACTCGGCGTCCCAGAGCTGAAGCACAAAGCCTGATTTTTCAAGCACGGCCCGCAGGGCGGGAGAGCACTGCTCCACCTCCCGGGGGGTGAGGGGCGAGCCGCCGAGGCCCGCGGTGCGTCCGTCCTGCAGCCTGCAGGGCGTGACGGACCAGACCTCGCCCGCAAGGGCGGGGCCGTTCTCCGCGAGCCATTCGTAGCCCGCGTGGGCCGGCGTGGTCCGGGCGCGCGTCACCGCCGCCCAGAACCAGAGGTGATGGGTGCATCGGGCAAAGGGCAGCAGCAGCCCCTGGGCGAGCCGCTGCGGCGCCGACGCCCGGCAGTCCCCGAGGAGCTCCTCCAGGCTCTGCCGAGCCCCGGCGTCGAGCGCCTCCGGGACCGCCTCCGGGGGCAGCAGGCCGCCGGGAATGAGAAAGTAAGCATTAGACATGTTGGGCCACATTGTAAAACGGAGTTTCAAATTTTCAGCGCCCGGAGGCCGGGCGATGCTGCGGCCCGCTTACAATCACAGGCGGCACTTATTTCTGGCGCCTGACGGCAGGGCGGCTTGCCCCGCTGCGTCCGGCGCCGCTTCCGGCATGAAAATCTCTCTTCCCTTCGAACTTTTCATCGGTCTGCGCTACACGCGCTCCGGCCGCCGCTCTGGCCGCCGCGACCGCTTCGTCTCATTTATATCGGCCACTTCGATGGCTTCCATCGCCCTGGGCGTGATGGCGCTGATCGTGGTGCTTTCGGTCATGAACGGCTTCCAGACGCAGGTGCGCGACCGGATGCTGTCCGTCATTCCGCACATCCAGATCACCCGCGTCGGCGGCCCGGTCGAGGACTGGAGGGCGCTCGCCGCCGCCGCGATGAAGAATCCCGGGGTGACGGGGGCGGCCCCCTACGTGAACGGCCAGGGCCTCGTCTCCAACGGGGGCGTCGTCACGGGCGTGATGATTCAGGGCATAGACCCGGCGCAGGAGCCGCGGGCGAGCGAGGTCGCCTCGACGATGCCGGCCTCCACCCTCGCAAGCCTCTCGCCCGGCAGCTTCCACGTGGTGCTGGGGTCGGTGCTTGCCGCCCGGCTCGGGGTCTATCCCGGAGACCGCATCGCGCTGGTGGTCCCCGAGGGAACGATGACGCCCGCGGGCCTGATTCCGAGGGCCCGCACGATGACCGTGTCCGGGGTTTTCTCCGCCGGCCACTACGAGTACGACTCCTCGATGGTGTTCCTCAACATCGAGGACGCCGCGGCGCTGCTGCGCACCGGCGGCCCCATGGGCGTGCGGGTCCAGACCCGGGACATGAACCGGGCCCCGCAGATCGCCCGGGAGCTCATCGAGTCGCTGCCGCCGGGCTACGCGGCCCGGGACTGGTCGGTGGAGAACAAGACCTGGTTTGCGGCCGTGCAGGTTGAAAAGCGGATGATGTCCATCATTCTTTTCCTCATTGTCCTCGTGGGCGCCTTCGGACTTGTCTCCACGCTGGTGATGACCGTGACCGAGAAGCAGTCCGACATTGCCATTTTGCGCACCCAGGGCGCCTCCCCGGGCTCCATCATGGCCATTTTCATGGTGCAGGGCGCTGTGATCGGCGTCATCGGCGTGGCCGCCGGCGTGGCGCTCGGCCTGCTTGTCGCCTGCAACCTCTCCTCCATCGTGTCGGCGATCGAGGCCATTTTCCATGTGGAGTTTCTTCCGCAGTCGATCTATCTGATCAATACCATGCCCTCGGAGCCCCGGGCAGGGGACATCGTCCCCATCGCCCTGTGCTCCCTCGCGCTGTCCCTGGCCGCCACGGTTTACCCCAGCTGGCGCGCCTCGAAGCTCAACCCGGCGGAGGCCCTGCGCTATGAATGACGAAGTGACGATGAGGCGGGACGGCGCCGCCATCGAGGTTTCGGGACTGCAGAAGTCGTACCGAGAGGGCGCGCGGACGACCCCGGTGCTGCGCGGCGTGACCTTCCGGGTCGAGCGGGGCGAGACGGTGGCGGTCGTGGGCGCATCGGGCGCCGGGAAGTCGACGCTGCTGCACTGCCTGGGCGGGCTCGATGAGGCCGACGCGGGCAGGATTCTCATCGACGGGGTGGACATCCTCCACATGTCGGAGAAAAAGCGCGGGGAGCTGCGCAACCGCAGGCTGGGCTTCGTGTATCAGTTCCACCACCTCCTGCCGGAATTCACGGCGCTTGAAAATGCGGCGATGCCGCTGCTTATCCGGCGCGAGAGCCGCGAGCTGGCCGAAAAGGCCGCCGCGGAGGTGCTCGCGGAGGTGGGGCTGGCCGGGCGCGCGGAGCATTTCCCCTCGGAGCTCTCGGGCGGGGAGCGCCAGCGGGTCGCCATCGCGCGGGCGATCGTGACGCGGCCGGCCTGCGTGCTGGCCGACGAGCCGACCGGCAACCTCGACCAGGAGACGGCCCGCCAGATCTGGGATCTTTTCCTGAAGCTCGCCCGCGAGAGGGAGGCGGCCATCGTGATCGTGACCCATGACCTGGAGCTTGCCGCGCGCTGCGACCGGGTGCTCGCGCTGGAGGACGGCCGGCTGAGGCAGCGGAGCCCCGCGTCATGAGGCTGATCGACACGCACTGCCACCTGCAGTCGGAGCGCTTCGACGGGGACCGCGCCAGCCTGGTCTCGGAGGCCCGCCGCAGGGGGGTGGTCTCGGGGCTCATCGCGGGCGGCGGCCCTTCCGACTGGGCCGACTGCGCGAGGCTCGCCCGCTGCTTCGGCTGGGCGGCGGGCTTCGGAGTGCACCCGCTTGCCGTTCCGGAAACGCCCGAGGAAGCCCTCGCGGAGCTCCGCGCCGCGCTCGGGCGCGAGAGGGCCGATCCCGACTCGCCCGTGATCGCGGTGGCCGAAATCGGGCTCGACCTCTACGGGGAGCGCGCCCATTTCGATCGGGACGAGTACTTCTTCGCCGAGCAGCTGCGGATCGCCCGCGACTTCGCGCTGCCGGTGTCGGTGCACGCGCGGCGCGCCGCCGACCAGGTGGCGAAGTGGCTGCGGCGCATTGAGGTGCCCGGCGGCGTGATCCACGCCTTCAACGGCTCGAAGGAGCAGGCTGAAGCCTTTCTCAGGCTTGGCTTCCGGCTGGGATTCGGAGGCGCCATGACCTACGCGGGCAGCCGGCGGATACGGCGCCTCGCCGCCAGCCTGCCGCTTTCTTCGATCGTCCTTGAAACGGACTGCCCGGACATGCCTTCCTCGGCCAGGCGCGACGCGGGCTGCCTGAGGACGGAGCCCGCCGATCTCGCCGGCTACCTGGAGGTCCTTGCGGAGCTGCGGGGCATCCCCGCGCAGGAGCTGGCCGGGCCGCTTTTCGAGAACGCGCTTGACAGCTTCCCGGGCCTGCGCTCCATTTTGGAGCGGCAGGGGCGGACCGCCGGCCAGCCCCCCGGCCGTTTGGAGTTACACTGCTGAAAATTCTTTTTTCCGGGCGAGGGCCCGGTTCCGTGCTATGACTGAATACACCAAGGAAAACAGCGCGCTTGTTGCTGTGATCGGGCTCGACCAGCCCGGCATCGTCGCCTCTGTGTCCTCCGCGCTGACGCGGCTCAACTGCAACATCGAGGAGATGACGCAGTCGACGCTCCATGACCAGTTTTCAGGCATTTACCTGGTCAACAAGCCCGACGGGCTCACCAACGAACAGATGAAGCAGGAAATCGAAAAGGGGCTGGAGCGCAGGCACTTCAGGCTCTCGCTGGTGATCCGGGACTACGAGCAGCTGCCCCGCGAGAGCGTTCCCGAGTCCGACCCGTTCGTTGTCACGATCTGGGGCAAGGACGGCAACGACATCGTTTCCACGTTCTCGCGGATGATGAGCGAGCAGCGGATCAACATCCACGACCTGCGCGCGAAGCCCCTTGGCAACGGCGAGTCAGTGCAGATCTTCGAGGTGGCGGTGCCCAAGAGCGTCGACGTGAGGGTGCTGCACCGCGTGATGTCCGATCGGGCGGCCGCCATGGGGCTCACCCTCACGATGCAGCACCGCCGGATCTTCGACGCGATGCATCACGTGGACATCTGCTGAGCGCAGCCCCGCCGGGCTCTTCCTTTTTCTAAGAAGGGAACACGAATGATTTCAGAAAGCGAAATTCTCTCGACCATCAACATGACCCGCACGGAGCACCTCGACGTGCGCACCGTGACGCTGGGCATCAGCCTGTTTGACTGCGCGAGCACGGACCTTGACACCTTCTCCTACCGGCTCCGCTCGAAGATCTCCCGCTACGCGAAGCGCCTTGTCGAGACCTGCAACATGGTGGGCGACCGCTACGGCATCCCGGTGGTGAACAAGCGCATCTCCGTGTCTCCGATCGGCACGGTCTGCTCGTCCTTCACGCGCGACCAGATGGCGGCGGTCTGCCGCGAGCTTGACGCGGCCGCCAAGGAGGTGGGGGTGGATTTCGTCGGAGGCTTCGGCGCCCTGGTCGAAAAGGGCATCACCCCCGGCGAGCGCAACCTGATTGACGCGCTGCCCGAGGCGCTTGCGACCTCCGACCGGGTCTGCTCGTCGATCAACGTGGGCTCGACCAAGGCGGGCATCAACATGGATGCCGTCGCCCTCATGGGGCAGCGCGTGATCGACGTCGCGCAGGCCACCGCGGACCGCGACGGGCTTGGCGCGGCCAAGCTCGTCGTCTTCTGCAACATCCCCCAGGACGTGCCCTTCATGGCCGGCGCCTATCTGGGCGTGGGCGAGCCCGACGTCGTGATCGACGTCGGCGTGTCCGGGCCCGGAGTGGTGAAGAAGGCGCTCGACCGGCTGATGCAGGACAAGGCCGCGGGCCGCCGCGTCACCGTCGACGATGTGGCCGAAACGATCAAGTACACGGCCTTCAAGGTGACCCGCGTGGGCGAGATCATCGGCCGCGACGTGGCTGCGGCGCTGAACATCCCGTTCGGCGTGGCCGACCTTTCGCTCGCCCCGACGCCCGCCGTGGGCGACTCCGTGGGCGAGATCTTCCAGGCCCTCGGGCTGTCTTCCATCGGCGCGCCCGGCACCACGGCGATCCTTGCGATGCTCAACGACGCGGTGAAGAAGGGCGGCGTCTTCGCCTCCTCGCATGTCGGCGGCTTGTCCGGCGCCTTCATCCCCGTTTCGGAGGACGCCTCCATCGAGGCGGCGGCCCGCTCCGGCGCCCTGTCCTTTGAGAAGCTCGAGGCGATGACCTCCGTGTGCTCGGTGGGGCTCGACATGATCGCGATCCCGGGCGACACGACGGCGGCCACGGTGGCCGGCATCATCGCCGACGAGGCCGCGATCGGCATGATCAACAACAAGGCCACGGCGGTGCGCGTCATTCCGGTGCCGGGAAAGACCGTGGGCGACAAGGCTGTGTTCGGAGGCCTGCTGGGCGAGGCCGCCGTGATCCGCGTGCCGGGCGGCGAGTCCTCGAAGTTCATGGCCCTGGGCGGCCGGATTCCCGCCCCGATCCACAGCCTGAAGAACTAAAGGCGCGGGCCCTCCTGCGCGAAGCCGCGGGGCGCCGCCGCGCGGCTTCGGGAAGGGCGCCCCCTTAAGGCTTTGGGGGAGGGTAAACTAGGCCCCTGAGATTGAGTCTTTTGTCTTAATGCTTTGATCCTATACTGGGCAGGTGCAGCTGCGCTATGACGAATGAAAACGACCAGCCTCTGGTGCGCATCATCGATGACGATCCCGGAGTGCGGCAGTCCACCGCGTTTCTTCTCGAGGCCGCAGGCTTCCAGACCGCCTGCTTCGCGGGGGCCGAGGAATTCCTGGGCCAGGGCGACGCCTCCAGGCCCGGCTGCCTGCTTCTGGATGCGCGGATGCCGGGCATGACGGGGCTCGAGCTGCAGGATGCTCTTCAGGAGCGCGGCATCGCGCTGCCGGTGATCTTCATCACCGGCCACGGCGACGTGGACATGGCCGTGCACGTGCTCAAGCAGGGCGCCGTCGACTTCCTGCAGAAGCCCGTCGACGCGGCCCGGCTGATCTCCGTCACCCGCGCGGCCGTCGAGCGCTCGGTCGCGGCCCGGCAGCAGGAGCGCCGGGTGAGCGCGGAGCGCGAAGCCTACGGCACGCTCACCGACCGTGAAAAAGAGGTGGTGAGGCTCGTCGCCCAGGGGCTGCAGAACAAGGAGATCGCGCAGCGGCTCGCGATCGCAGAGAAAACCGTGAAGGTGCACCGCGGCTCGGCCTGCCGGAAGCTCTCGGTGCGCAACGGCGTCGACATCGCCGCGCTGCTCGCCCGCATCGGCGTGAGCTGAAAAGCCGCCGCGCCGGGTCCCTCCTGCGGAATTGTCTATACTGCACTGAAGGCCTTCTGACTGCGCGCGCCTGCCCGGCCCGGGCCCCGCGCTTTCTTCAGAAGCGCCTGCTTTTTTTCAGCGGTTCGGTGAACACAGATGGAAGCTTCAGAGACAAAGGAAACGGCCAGGCCCGTGAACTGGCAGCTCGCCCGCTCGATGGTGGAGCCGATCTACGAGGGCCAGGTTCTTGAGACCGGCGAGCCGAGGCTCGCCCATGCCGACGGCATGGCGGCCATCCTGCGGGGAATCCGCGACGACGACGAGCTGCTTGCGGCGGCCTATCTCTATTCGGTGCAGGTCTTTCTCAAGAACTCCGACGAGTGGATAGAGAAGTCCTTCGGGACGCGGGTGCTCGGGCTGTGCCGCCAGCTGCAGGGCCTGATCCGGCTTTCCGTGCAGGCGCGCTCGAAGAACAAGGAGGCGAACGCCGCCTCCCAGCCCGAGAAGCTGCGCCGGATGCTGCTGGCGATGTGCGGGGACCTGCGCGTGGTGCTGCTGCGGCTGGCCAGCCGCCTGCAGACGCTGCGCTGGTTCGCCATGCACCCGAACCCCGAGGCCGAGATCTACGGCGCGGAGACGCTGCAGCTGTACTCGCCGCTCGCAAACCGCCTGGGCATCTGGCAGCTGAAGTGGGAGCTCGAGGACCTGTCGCTGCGCTTCACGAGGCCGGAGGTCTACGAGAGCATCGTGAAGAAGCTGGACGCGACGCGCAGCCAGCGCATCGCCTTCGTCCAGGACTGCGTGCGCAAGATCCGCGCGCTGCTTGAGAAAAGGGGGATCCGCGCGGAGGTGTCGGGCCGCTCCAAGCACATCTACTCGATCTGGCTCAAGATGGAGCGCAAGCACCTGCCCTTCGAGCGGCTCTTCGACCTGAGGGCGCTGCGCATCATCGTCGACACCGTCGCGCAGTGCTACGAGGTGCTGTCGATCATCAACGAGTCCTTCAGCGCCATCTCCTCCGAGTACGACGACTACATCGCCCACCCGAAGCCGAACGGCTACCGCTCGCTGCACACCGTCGTGCGGGCGAGCAACGGGCTGCCCGTCGAGATCCAGATCAGGACCCGGGAGATGCACGAGTTCGCGGAGCTCGGCTTTGCGGCGCACTGGCGCTACAAGGAGGCGGGCAACTCCCTCGGGGTGAACAGCGCCGAGGAGCAGAAGGTGGTGTGGCTGCGGCAGCTGCTCGCCTGGCACTCCGACGTGGAGCCTCCGAAGGCTCCGGGCGTCGAGGACGAGCACGTCTATGCGCTCACGCCGATGGGCAGGGTCGTGGAGCTTGACGCCGGCAGCACGCCGGTCGACTTCGCCTACATGGTCCACACGCAGCTCGGGCACCGCTGCCGGGGCGCGAAGGTGAACGGCGCGATGGTGCCGCTCACGCACAGGATCCGCACGGGCGACACGGTGGAGATCATTGCGGCGAAGTCCGGCGGCCCCTCGCGCGACTGGATGAACCCGGAGCTCGGGTTCGCGGCGATGCCGCGCACGCGCGGCAAGGTGAGGGCCTGGTTCAACGCGCAGCAGCTCCAGGAGCAGATCGAGCGCGGCCGCGACAAGCTCGACCGGGAGCTCGCGCGGCTCGGCCGCAGCACGTTCAAGCTCGAGCTGCTCGCGAAAACGCTCGGCTTCGAGTCCGTGGAGGATCTCTGCACGACCTTCGACAAGGGCGAGATCTCGACCCGGGCGATCGAAGCGGCGGTGGCGCCGCCCTCCGAGAAGAAGGCCGAGGAGGCGCCCGAGCCGCCCCTGCGCTCCCTGCAGGCGAAGCCCCGCGGGCGCGGCTCGGGCGGCGTGCTCGTGGTGGGGGTGGACTCGCTGCTCACGCAGCTGGCCCGCTGCTGCCACCCGGTGCCTCCCGACGAGATCGTGGGCTTTGTGAGCCGCGGCCGCGGCGTCGTGGTGCACCGGGCCGACTGCCCGAACCTCAAGAACCTGATGGAGCACTCGCGCGAGAGGCTGATCGACGTCTCCTGGGGAAAGCCCCCCGAGGATGCGGTCTATCCCCTCGAGATCCTGGTGCTCGCGCGCGACAGGATCGGGCTCATCAAGGACGTGACCGACATCTTCATCCGCCTCAAGATCAACATCACGCACGTCAACACCCAGACGGTGAAGAACGTCGCCCGGCTGCGCTTCGGGCTCGAGGTGCCGGGCACGGCGCTGCTGCACCAGGCCCTCAAGGAGATTCTCGGGGTGAAGGGCGTGATATCGGCCAGGCGCTGCTGAGCGGAGGAGAAAGGTTAGTGATATCCCTTAAAAAGACGTTTTTTGATGCCCGGACTTGCTTTTTTCTTCCGAATCCGTACAATTAAAAACCTCTCAGGCACGTAGCTCAGCTGGTTAGAGCATCACCTTGACATGGTGGGGGTCGTTGGTTCGAGTCCAATCGTGCCTACCAATATTTATTCTGGGAGCTGCTGCGGTGTTCGACTGCATTGTATTTGGTCAAACTACCCTGACTCGTTTCTAACGGGGCGAGTCACACAGCAGTTCCTTAGCTTAAAAAAGTGCGGCTCAGCCCGCACTTTTTTTTTACCGATAAGGCTCGCCGGCAACACTGGTGGGGAATGGGGAGTTCCAGATGATCGAAATTACACTGCCTGACGGATCCAAACGCCAGTACGAGGGAGCGCAGACGGTCGCCCAGATCGCTGCGTCGATTGGCGCGGGACTGGCCCGCGCGGCGATTGCGGGACGAGTGGACGGACAGCTCGTCGATCTGTCCACGCCGGTCGACCACAGCGCCGCGGTTTCCATCGTGACCGCGTCCGACGAAGACGGGCTGCAGATTATCCGGCATTCGACGGCGCACCTGATGGCTCAGGCCGTCAAGCAGCTCTATCCCTCCGTGCAGGTGACGATCGGGCCGGCGATTGAAAACGGCTTTTACTACGACTTCTCCTCGAAGAAGCCCTTCACGCAGGAGGATCTCGCGGCGATCGAGCAGCGCATGGACGAGATCGTCAGGCAGGATCTGCCGATCACCCGCCGCGAGGTGAGCCGCGAGGAGGCCGTGAAGTTCTTCGAGTCCGAGGGCGAGCACTACAAGGTCGAGCTCGTGCGGGCCATTCCCGAGGGCGAGAAGATCACGCTCTACACGCAGGGCGACTTCACCGACCTGTGCCGCGGCCCCCACGTCCCGAGCACGGGCTGCCTCAAGGTGCACAAGCTGATGAAGGTGGCCGGCGCGTACTGGCGCGGCGACTCGAAAAACGAGATGCTGCAGCGCATTTACGGCACGGCCTTTGCGACCCGCGAGCAGCTTAAGAACTACCTGCACATGCTCGAGGAGGCCGGCCGCCGCGACCACCGCAAGCTCGGCAAGACGATGGATCTCTTCCACCTCCAGGAAGAGGCCCCGGGCATGATCTTCTGGCACGCCCGCGGCTGGGCCCTCTGGCAGGTGATCGAGCAGTACATGCGCGGCGTCTACCGCGACAACGGCTACCAGGAGGTGAAGGCCCCGCAGCTGCTCGACCGTTCCCTCTGGGAGCGCTCCGGGCACTGGGCGAAGTACCGCTCCAACATGTTCACCACCGAGAGCGAGAACCGCATCTACGCCCTGAAGCCCATGAACTGCCCGGGCCACATCCAGATCTTCAAGAACGCCGTGCGCTCCTACCGCGACCTGCCGATCCGCTACGGCGAGTTCGGCCAGTGCCACCGCAACGAGCCCTCGGGCTCCCTGCACGGGCTGATGCGCGTGCGCGGCTTCACGCAGGACGACGGCCACATTTTCTGCACGGAAGACCAGATTCTTTCGGAGTGCGTGCACTTCACCTCCCTCGTGCAGAAGGTCTACAAGGACTTCGGCTTCAGCGACATCGAATACTTCATCGCGACGCGCCCTGAGATGAGAATCGGCGAGGACGCGGTCTGGGACAAGGCCGAAAAGGCGCTGATGGAAGCGCTCGACAGCGCGGGCGTGGCCTACAAGATCCTGCCCGGCGAGGGCGCGTTCTACGGCCCGAAGGTTGAGTACCACCTGAAGGACTGCCTCGGCCGCTCCTGGCAGTGCGGCACGGTGCAGGTCGACTTCCAGATGCCCGGAAGGCTGGGCGCCGAGTACGTGGACTCCGACGACTCGAGGAAGGTGCCCGTGATGCTGCACCGCGCGATCCTGGGCTCGCTCGAGCGCTGGATCGGCATGCTACTCGAGCACTACGCGGGCGCGCTGCCCACGTGGCTTGCGCCGGTTCAGGCGGCCGTCGCCTCGATCACCGACGCGCAGGCCTCCTACGCGCATGAAGTCTACGAAAAACTCTTCGCTGCGGGTTATCGAGTAGAAGAGGATTTGCGCAGCGAGAAGATAAACTATAAAATCCGTGAGCTTAGCCAGGTGAAGATTCCTTACATCCTCGTGGTCGGGGACAAGGAGCGCCAGGCGGGTACGGTTTCCGTCCGCGAAAGGGGCGGCAAGAACCTGGGCGCTATGAGCCTCGAGCAGTTCCTGAAGATGCTGGAGTCGCAGGTCGCCGCAAAGTCGAACATTGAGGTCGCCAAGTGATACTGAATAGGGCAACAATCCCTGCAAAAGATAAAGAGCCGCGCGGGCACCGCGTGAACCGCGAGATCCGCATTCCGGAAGTCCGCGTGACGCTGCCCGACGGATCGAGCCAGATTATGGCGACGGCCGAGGCGCTGCGCATGGCCGAGGACATGGGAGTCGACCTGGTCGAGGTCGCTCCCAAGGCCCGTCCCCCGGTCTGCCGTCTGATCGATTACGGGAAGTTCAAGTATCAGGAGCAGAAGCGCGCCCAGGAGGCGAAGGCGAAGCAGAAGGTCACTCAGGTCAAGGAAGTGAAGTTCCGCCCCGCCACCGACGAGAACGACTACCAGACCAAGCTGCGCTCGGTGCGCCGTTTCCTTGAAAACGGCGACAAGGCGAAGATCACGCTGCGCTACCGCGGCCGCGAGATGGCCCACCAGGAGTTCGGCGCGGAGCTGCTCGACCGCGTGACCGCGGACCTTGCCGATGTCGCGCAGGTCGAGAGCCGTCCGAAGCTCGAAGGCCGGCAGATGATCATGGTCCTCGGGCCGAAGAGAAAGAAGTGACCCGCCGGGGCGGGTCCCGCAGCGCGGGGCCGCCCCCTGGCCGGCAAAGCAATTCAGCAGTACCTCCGGGACCTGGCCGGCAATGGGCCGGGCGCGGAGTTTTTAAAAGAAGTGACTCGGGGCCGTCAAGCCTTTCCCGCCCTTTAAGGGAAAGCGCCCTTGAGCCATGCAAAAAAGAGGTAACGGCAAATGCCGAAGATGAAAACCAAGCGGGCCGCCGCGAAGCGCTTCAAGCTTCGCTCCGGCGGTTCCATCAAGTTTGGACACTCGACCAAGCGTCATATCCTGTCTCACCGCACGACGAAGAACAAGCGTCATCTGCGCGGCATGGTGACTGTTGCGAAGTGCAATGAGCTCAACGTCAAGCGCATGCTTGCGATCGCTTCCTGATCTGGATAGGAGAAAAAAAGATGCCTCGAGTCAAGCGTGGTGTAACTGCCCGTGCCCGTCATAAGAAGCTGCTTGCCCTCTCCAAGGGCTACAGCCTCCGCGCGAATAACGTTTTCCGCGTCGCGAAGGAAGCCGTCATGCGCGGCGCCCAGTACGCCTACCGCGACCGCCGTGCGAAGAAGCGCGTCTTCCGCCGCCTGTGGATCGCCCGCATCAATGCGGCCACCCGTGCGAACGGACTGACCTACAGCTGCTTCATCAACGGCCTCCACAAGGCCAATATCTGCCTGGACCGCAAGGTGCTCGCCGACATGGCCGTGTTCGACAAGGAAGCCTTCGCCGCCCTGGTTGAAAAAGCTAAAGCAGCTCGCGCCGCCTGATCGGGCTTTTCGGAGCCCGCGTCAGAGCGTCGCGGCGGGGAGTGCGGAGCGGCCGGCTTTTGCGTGCCGCGTCCCGCAGCTTCCCCGGCTTTAAAAAGGGCGGCCCCGGTTTTCTGAGGCCGCCCTTTTTTTCATCAATGCCCTGAAGAGGGCCGCGTCAACCCATTTCGGAAAAAATGCGGGCCGCGCAAGGCGGGCGCGGCGTCAGGCGCTTTTTTCCCGAAGCGGGCCGCAGCAGGCCCCGCAGAGTTTTTTTCCGTCCTGGAATGGAAGAAAAATGCAAGATTTATCCAAACTGATAGAACAGGCCAGGCAGGCCTTCGAAGAGGCGACGCAGTCGGCCGCCCTCGAAGACGCCAAGGCGAAGTTCCTCGGCAAGACCGGCGAACTCACTGTGATGATGAAGGGCCTCCGCGAGCTCGCGGCCGACGAGCGCCGGCAGGCGGGCGCGAAGATCAACGAGGCGAAGAAGGCCGTGGAGGCGGCGCTCAACGAGCGCCGCGAGGCCCTCGCCCGGGCGGCCCTCGAGCAGAAGCTGTCTGCCGAGGCGATTGACGTGACGCTGCCGGGCCGGGTCTCGGCCGCGGGCGGCATCCACCCGGTGATCAGGACGTGGATCAGGATCGAGGAGATCTTCCGCTCCATCGGATTTGACGTGGCCTCGGGCCCGGAAATCGAAAACGACTGGTACACGTTCACCGCCCTCAACAACCCGCCGAATCATCCGGCCCGCTCCATGCAGGATACCTTCTACGTGGACCTGAAGGACGAGAACGGACTGCCGCTGCCGCTGCGGCCCCACACCTCCCCCATGCAGGTGCGCTATTCGCGCACGCACCGTCCTCCCATCAAGGTGATTGCCCCGGGCCGCACCTACAGGGTCGACTCCGACGCGACGCACTCGCCGATGTTCCATCAGGTCGAGGGCCTGTGGGTGGGCGACAGCGTGAGCTTCGCCGACCTGAAGGGCGTCTACTCGATGTTCCTGCGCCGGTTCTTTGAAACCGACGACCTCGTCGTGCGCTTCCGCCCGAGCTACTTCCCGTTCACTGAGCCCTCGGTCGAGGTGGACATGATGTTCACGACCGGAGCGCGCCGCGGCAAGTGGCTCGAGATCTCCGGCGCGGGCGAGGTTCACCCGAACGTGATCCGCAACTACGGCCTCGACCCTGAGAAATACTGCGGCTTTGCCTTCGGCTCGGGCCTGGAGCGGCTCACGATGCTGCGCTACGGCATCGACGACCTGCGCCTGTTCTTCGAAGGCGACCTGCGGTTCCTGAGGCAGTTCAACGAGTAAGGGGAGAGGAAGGGAAAATGCTGTTTTCTGAAAATTGGCTGCGTACCTACGTCAATCCCGCGATCAGCACCGCGGAGCTTCTCGACGCGCTCACGATGCACGGGCTGGAGGTCGAGGAGTCCCGGCCCGCGGCGCCCGCCTTCTCGGGCGTCGTGGTCGCGAAGGTGCTGGAGTGCGTCCCGCACGAGAATTCCGACCACCTGCACGTCTGCCAGGTGGACGCCGGCACGGGCGAGCCCCTGCAGATCGTCTGCGGAGCCCCCAACGTCAAGGCCGGAGTGAAGGTTCCCTGCGCCCTGGTGGGCGCCGTCCTGCCCGGCGATTTCAGGATCAAGAAGGCGAAGCTGCGCGGCGTGGCCTCGAACGGCATGCTCTGCTCGGCCCGCGAGCTCGGGGTCTCCGAGGACCACACCGGGCTGTGGATCCTGCCCGACGACGCCCCGGTGGGAAAGGACATCCGCGCCTACGCGCATCTCGACGACACCGTGGTGGACCTCAACGTGACGCCCAACCGCGGCGATGCGCTCTCCCTGATCGGCATCGCCCGCGAGGTTCACGCCATCACCGGCGCGCCGCTGTCGCTGCCGGCCTTCACGCCGGTCGAGCCGAACTGCGGCGAGCAGTTCCCGATTCACATCGAGGCCAAGGACCTCTGCGCCCGCTATGCGGGCCGGGTGATCCGCGGCCTCAACCCGAACGCGCGCACGCCCGACTGGATGCGCGAGCGCCTCGAGCGGCTCGGCCAGCGCTGCATCTCGCCGCTGGTCGACATCAGCAACTACGTCATGTTCGAGCTCGGGCGCCCGACGCACTTCTTCGACCTCGACCGGCTCTCGGGCGGGATCACGGTGCGCTGGGGCCGCGAGGGCGAGAGCCTCGAGCTGCTCAACGACCGCACGGTGGCCCTGTCACCTTATTTCGGCGTGATCGCCGATGACCGCGGCCCGCAGGCGCTGGCCGGCATCATGGGCGGCAAGGCCGGATCGATCGGGCCGGAGACGACCTCGCTGTTCATCGAGAGCGCCTTCTTCCGCCGCAGCGCGATCCAGGGCCGCGCGCGCAGGCTCAATTTCTCGACCGACGCCTCCTTCCGCTTCGAGCGCGGCGTCGACTACGGCTCCGTGGCCGAGCACCTCGAATACATCACGAAGCTCGTGCTCGACATCTGCGGCACCTCCGAAACGAAGGTGGGCCCGGTCCTCGACGTGCAGCAGGACATGCCCCGCCCGCCGGTGGTGAAGATGAGGGCGCAGCGCTGCAGGAAGCTGGTCGGGGTGGACATTCCGACCGACTTCATGGAGCAGGCCTTCCGGCGCCTGGGCTTCGAGTACAGCCGCGACGGGGAGCTCTTCAGCGTCGTCTCCCCGACCTACCGCTTCGACATTGAGATCGAGGAAGACCTCGTCGAGGAGGTGGCGCGGCTCTGGGGCTACGGGCGCCTGCCGGAGAATCCCCCGCTCGAGCGCGCCGTGATGCTGCCCGAGCGCGAGGAGCGCCGCAGCGGCCACGACCTGCGCCGCGGCCTTGCGGCCCGCGGCTACCAGGAGCTCGTGAACTTCTCCTTCGTGGAGGAGCGCTGGGAGCGCGACTTCGCCGGCAACAGCAGTCCGATCCGCCTTCTCAACCCGATCGCCTCGCAGCTGTCGGTGATGCGCACCCAGCTGCTGGGCGGCCTGGTGTCCGTGCTGGGCTACAACCTCAACCGCAAGGCCGACCGGGTCAGGGTCTTCGAGCTCGGGCGCGTGTTTTTCCGCGACCCGTCGGTCGAGCCCTCCGACACTTCGGTCAAGGGCGTGCGCCAGCCCGAGCACCTCGCGGCGCTCGCCTATGGGGACGCGGCCTCCCTGCAGTGGGGCGAAAAGGCCCGCAGGGTCGATTTCTTCGACCTCAAGGGCGACCTTGAGGCGATCGCCTTCCCGCTTAAGCTCAGCTTTGTGCCCGAGGCCTTCCCCGCGCTGCACCCCGGGCGCAGCGCCGGAGTCTATCTCGACGGCCGCCGCATCGGCATGATCGGCGAGCTGCACCCGAAGCTGCAGCAGGCCTACGACCTGCCGCTCGCCCCGGTCGTTTTCGAGGTGGAGGCCGAGCCGCTGCTTGCGGTGCCGGTGCCGCAGTACAGGCCGGTGTCGAAGTTCCAGCCGCAGCTGCGCGACATTTCGGTGCTCGTGCCCCGGGCGGTGACTCTGAGCCAGATCTACGGCACGGTCGAGGCCGCGCGCGCCTGCGACCCCTGCCTGGCGGGCCTGGCCGACTTCAGGCTCTTCGATGTGTACCGTCCGAAGGACGCGCCTCAGGCCGACAAGTCGATGGCCTTCCGCATTGTGCTGGAGTCCTTCGGCGAGAATCCGCTCTCGGAGTCCGAGACGGAGAAGGCGGTGCAGGCCATTGTCTCGAGCCTTGCTAAACTGAACATCAAACTGCGCGAGTAAAAGGTAGCAGAGAAATGAGCATTAAAGACAACAAGCCTGAAGCCCAGGTCGGCGCCACCATGACCAAGGCGGATCTCGTGGACGTCCTGTTTGACCGCATGGGCCTCTCCAAGCGCGAGGCGAAGCTTCTCGTCGACGTGTTTTTCGACGAGATCCGCACCCGTCTTGAGATGGGAAGCGCCGTGAAGCTGTCGGGCTTCGGCAACTTCCAGCTCCGCGACAAGTCCCAGCGGCCCGGCCGCAATCCAAAGACCGGCCAGGACATCGCCATCACCGCCCGCCGCGTCGTGACCTTCCACGCCTCGGCGAAGCTGCGCGAAGCGGTGCTCGCCGGCTGCCCGGCCAGATCGGGCGACTGATCCAGGCCGCCGCGCCCGTAAAATCAGGCAGAGCCTGCGCTTTGGCGGGGCCCTGCCTTTTCTTTTTTTGCGATTACAATCACCAATCAACAGGAGAAGGACCAAGGAATGGCTGAGAGAAAAACTGAAGATCTTCCGCCGATTCCCGACAAACGCTTCTTTACGATTGGGGAGGCGGCGGAGCTTGTCGGCGTCGCGACTTCCGTGCTCCGCTTCTGGGAGGAAGAGTTCAAGCAGCTCTCCCCGGGCCGCCACGGCTCGCGCCGCCGCTATGAGCGCAAGGACATCCTGAAGGCCCGGGAGATCCGCGAGCTGCTCTACGACAAGGGCTTCACGCTTGCGGGTGCGAAGAAATGCCTCAAGCGCAAAAAAACGGATCAGAAGGCCAAGGCGGCCGCGGGAAAGGGAGTTCTGGAGGAACTGGAGGACATCCGGGATTCCATCCGGGACTTTCTTTTATAAAAGTTTTGTGCTATAGTTAGAAGTCGCGGGGTGTGGCGCAGCCTGGTAGCGCACTTGCATGGGGTGCAAGGGGTCGTGAGTTCGAATCCCACCACCCCGACCAAATCCAGGAAAGGAGGCGACGTGAGTTGCCTCCTTTTTCTTTGTCTGCATGCCGGGCCGATGTCCGCCGGCAGGAGAGGCCTGCGAAACGCGCGTGAACAGCCGCCGCCTGCCGCGGGCCCGCGCGGCCTCATTGAATCCCAAATGCCCGCGAACGGATCCCGGACGCATCGGCGCCAGGGCCCGGGGCGGCTTTTTTCGCACTTCCTCGCGTCTTTAGCGAAGCCGGGCTGGCTCCGTTTTTCTGTCCGGCAGGCCGCCGGCCCCAAAAATATCCGACTCAATTACTCAAGTATTTAAAAAAAAGAGTAAGCTTCCCCGAAGCGGTGCGCCGCTCCGGCGGGCATCATTCGGCGGCTTCGGCGGCGCCCCGCACCCGGTTTGCTTTTCACGCAGGACACCCAACATGCAGGAAGAAAATAAAGACAAGACTCCGGCTGCCGGCCAGGACCGGCCGGCCTCCCTGGGCAGATCCCAGACCCGGACCATCATTCTGTGGTTCGCGGCGCTGATTGCCGGCGGCTTTCTCGGCTGGCTTCAGATCGACTGGCTCAATGAGCTGTTCGGCTTCATCGCCACGGTCTTCACGCGGCTGTTCAAGTTCATCGCCGTGCCGGTGATCGCGCTGGCCGTCATCACCACGCTCTCGCAGCTCGGGGCGAAGAAGGAGACGCGGGCGATTTTCGGGCACGCGGTCTTCTACACGCTCGCCACGACCTTTGCGGCCGCCTTCGTCGCGCTGGGGCTCTACATTGCCATCGCCCCGGGCAACATCCCGGCCTCGATCGCCTCGGCCGGGGCCTCTCAGGTGCCGCAGAACCTTGAGAAGCTCTCCTACTACGATCATTTCCTGTCCGTGATCCCGGACAACATTCTGCATCCCTTCCTCGCGGGCAACGTCCTGTCGGTCCTGTTCATTGCCGTGGCCGTCGGCCTGGCTCTCGCCTTCATGCCGAAGACCGAGCCCCGCGCGGCCCTGCTCAAGGTGATCTTCGGGCTGCAGGAGCTTTTGTTCACGCTGATCCGGGCGCTGCTTGCCGTGCTGCCCCTGGGCATCCTTGCGTTCGCGGCCCAGCTTTCGGCCCAGATCGAGGCGGGCGTGATCGTGGGGGCCCTCGGCAAGTACGTGGCCGTGGTGCTGGGCGGCAACCTCCTGCAGTACTTTGTGGTGCTGCCGGCGTTCCTGCTGCTGCGCGGCCTCAGCCCGGTCCGCGTTTACCGCGGCATGGCCCCCGCCATGGCCGTGGCCCTCTTTTCCAAGAGCTCCGCGGGCACGCTGCCCGTGACGCTCGCCTCGGCGGAAAACAACCTGCACCTTGACAAACGCGTGACCCGCTTCGTGCTGCCGATCTGCACAACGATCAACATGAACGGCTGCGCGGCCTTCATTCTCGTCACTTCGCTCTTTCTCATGCAGAACGCCGGGATTCCGATCACGGGCGGCACGATGCTGGTCTGGACGGTGATCGCCGTGATTGCGGCCGTTGGAAACGCCGGGGTGCCGATGGGCTGCTACTTCCTCACCCTCTCGCTCATGGCCTCGCTCAACGTCCCGATTGACCTGATGGGCGTGATCCTGCCGATCTACGCGATCATCGACATGATTGAAACCACCGTGAACGTCACGAGCGACTCGTGCGTCGCGGCCATGACGGACCACGATCTGAAGGGGCGCCTTCCCGCGGAGGGCGGCGCGGCCTGAGAGCCGGGCGCGCTCCCGCGCTTCCCCCAGGAAAGCGAAAACCCCGGCTCCGCTGATGCGGAGCCGGGGTTTGCTGAATTCAGGCCGGCCGCGGGGGCGGGAAAGCCCTCCGCGCCCGCTGCGGGCAGGCGTCCTTTTTCAGCGCTCCTGCGGCTCCTTTTCGAGCATCGAGAGGATGTCCCGGGCGCGCTGGGCCGCTCCGCTGCGGCCGAGAACCCGGGCGCTGTAGAGCTCGATCAGCTCCTGCAGCAGCTTTTTTTCATCCTCCGAGGAGAAGGCGTCCTCGAGCGCGATCACTCTTCTGCCCTCGGCCTGAAGCGCGGCGTCCAGATAGCAGAACCCGGAGGGGAGCACCCGGTCTGGGGTCTCCACGATGATGGTTCTCACCTGCTTGTTTTTCAGCAGCTTCAGCAGCCCCCGGCGGCGGTCGTTGGTCACGCTCGCGATCTCGCTCGCCTTGTCGATCACGCTCCAGCCCATGCTCGCCGCATAGACCTCGAGGCGCCTCATCTGGCGCTCGAGCCGGTCTTTTTCGGCCACGGTGGAAACGCGCGCGTAAAGGCCGACCCCGCCGGCGGCCGGAACGTCATCGACCACAATGGTTCCCGAGGGCAGCTGGCAGGCGGGCACGGGCAGTTTCCCGTTTTTCCACAGCCTCCATGCCGTCTGATAGCAGATGCCTCTTTGGCGGGCCCAAACCGATAGCTTCATGTCTTGAGGAGTGAACGATCCTGTGCCAGCACAGGACGGTTGGTAAGAACATCACAGTGGCGAAGTATATACTTTCCCGCCTGTTTCGTGAGGCCGGCGCCCTGATTTCCGGCCTCTTCCCGGCCCGGCCGCAGGCCGCCGGCCCCTGAAGCCGCTATCATTAGCGGCATTGATCCGGGGCCGCGGGCCCCGCCCCGGGCGGCGCCTGAGCTGCGCCGCCCGGCATAGACGGAAAACGCCCATGCATATACTTATTTCCAATGACGACGGATACTCCGCGCGGGGCATCCAGGCGCTCGCTGCGGCGATGAGCGCCTTCGGCGAAGTGACGGTCTGCGCTCCGGAGCACAACCAGTCGGGCGCGAGCAACTCGCTCACGCTGCAGATGCCCCTGCGGGCGACCGAGGTTGCGCAGAACGTCTTCGCCGTGAGCGGCACGCCCTCGGACTGCGTCCACCTCGCCTTCACCGGACTGCTGCGCTCGAAGCCCGACCTCGTGGTCTCGGGCATCAACTCAGGGGCCAACATGGGAGACGACACCATGTACTCCGGCACCGTGGCGGCGGCCATCGAAGGCTTTCAGTTCGGAGTCGACGCGATCGCCTTCTCCCAGATCGACCGCGGATGGATGGAGCTCGAGTCGGCCGCCCGGGTGGCCTCCGACATCGTCAGGCAGTTCCTCGAGAGGAAAAGCTCCGCGGAACCGGTGCTGCTGAACGTGAACATCCCCAATATGCCCTACGGCGTGCTCTCCGGAGTGCAGGTGACGAGGCTGGGCCGCCGCCACAGCGCGGGCGGCGTCTTCGAGGAAATCGACCCCCGGGGCGAGAAGGTATACTGGCTCGGCCGCGCGGGAGATCCGAAGGATCAGGGGCCGGGAACGGATTTTTATGCAACCGCGCATGGATTTGTATCCGTGTCGCCTTTGCAAATAGACTTAACGCAGTACAGCCAGCTCTCGCCCGCGGCGACCTGGTTTGACGAGGCCCTTCCCGGCAGGGAAGGCGCCTGAAGGGATTCAATGAGGAGTCAGCAGCATGTCTCATGCATCAAAGCTTTTAATCGCGTCTTCGGTCTGCGCGGCGCTTCTCTCGGCCTGCTCGTCGGTGAGCCTCGCGCCGGTGGATGAAAAGAGCAGCACTTCTTCCACGCCCCCGGCCCGGACCGCTCCGGTTCCCGCGGCGCCGGCCGCCCCGGCCGAACCGGTGGCGCAGGCCGTGCCCCTGGGCGGCTCCCCGGCCGCAGCGCCGGTCCGGCCCGCCGCGAAGCCGGCGGCCGGAACCTACGTCGTCCAGCGCGGCGACACGCTCTACCGCATCGCGAAGAACCACGGCGTGAGCGTCCACGCCCTGATGAGCGAGAACGGCATCACCGACCCGACCAAGCTCGAGACGGGCCGCACTCTCAAGATCCCGGGCGGCGCCTCCGCGGCCCGCAGCGCGGCAGCTCCGGCCGCCGCAGCCGCGGCTCCCGCGCCCAAGACTGCTCAGAGCGCGCCGGCCGCCTCCGCTGAAGCCCAGACGGCCGTGAAGACCGTCCCGGGGACCGGCGAGACCCTGCAGTGGCCGGTGAAGGGCGAGGTGACGAAGGGATTCAGCGCCGCCACCCGCGGCATCGACATCAAGGCCGCCCGCGGAACCCCCGTGAAGGCGGCCGCCGGCGGCGAGGTGCTGCTGATTTCCAACGCCTTCAAGGGCTACGGGACCATCGTGATCCTGCGGCACGGGGACGGGAATTTCGTGACCACCTACGGGCAGCTCCAGAGCGTTGCCGTGAAGAAGGGCGAACGCGTGAAGGCGGGGCAGAAGATCGCCACGGTGGGCGGTCTGAACGCCTCCAGCCCGGTGCTGCATTTCGAGGTGCGCATCGCCGGCAAGCCGGTCGATCCCCACGAATATCTGCGCTGAGAGCAGGGCGGCCGGATTCGCGCCGCCGCGCAGGACTGCGCCCGGGGCCGCGAGGGTTCCCGGGCTTTCATCTTTAAAAAGAAAAGAAGCCGCGCCTCGTCGGCGGCCGGCTCCGGAGGTGACCCGCCATGGGCCGTTCCTATCACAGCAGAAAAAAGCAGAAGACCCCTGACAGGTTTGAAATAGAAATCGAGAGCCTCGACCAGAACGGCCGCGGCGTCGGGCACCGCGAGGGCAAGGCCGTGTTCGTCGAGGGCGCGCTGCCCCGCGAGCGGGTGATCTACGAGCGGGTCCGCAACAAGGCTTCTTTCGAAGACGGGCGGATCGTGAAGCTGCTGCGCGAGGGGCCGCTGCGGGTGAAGCCGAGGTGCCCGCACTTCGGCCTTGAGCCGGGCTGCTGCGGGGGCTGCGCCATGCAGCACCTCGATCCGGCCGCGCAGGTGGCGATGAAGCAGCGGGTGCTGATTGACGCGCTCTGGCACATCGGAAAGCTGCGCCCGGAGCTCGTCCTGCCGCCGATCTACGGGCCCTACTGGGGCTACCGCCACCGGGCGCGGCTTTCGGTGCGGGACGTGGCGAAAAAAGGGGGCGTTCTGGTGGGCTTTCACGAGCGCTCGTCGAGCTTCGTGGCGCAGATGCACTGCTGCCCGATCCTGCCGCGGCATGTCTCGGACATGATCGACCCGCTGCGCGGCCTCGTCGAGTCCCTGAAGATCCGGCAGCGGCTGCCCCAGATCGAGGTCGCCGTGGACGGCAGGGGCCGCACGGCGCTGGTTTTCCGGCATCTCGTTCCGATTGAAAAGGACGATCTCGACCAGCTGCTCGCCTTCGGGCGGGAGCACGGGGCCGACATCTGGCTGCAGCCCGCGGGCCCGGATTCCGCCGCTCCGGTGGACCCGGCGCTGCGCGACGCGCTGCGGCTCACGCTGCCGGAGTTCGGGGTGGAAATCCCTTTCCGCCCGACCGACTTCACGCAGGTGAACCACGACCTCAACCGGGTGATGGTGAGCCGGGCGGTGAGGATGCTCGAGCTCGAGCCCGGGATGCACGCGGTGGACTTCTTCTGCGGGCTCGGGAACTTTACGCTGCCGCTTGCGCGCAGGTGCGCCCGCGTGACGGGGCTCGAGGGCAGCGAGGGGCTGGTCGCCCGCGCCCGGGCCGGGGCGGCCGCCAACGGCCTGTCGGACAAGACCGATTTTGTCGCGCGCAACCTCTTCACCTGGTCGCAGAAGGACTGGGACGCGCTCTGGGAGCGCTCCTCGGGGATCGACCGGGTGCTGCTCGATCCGCCGCGCGAGGGCGCGCAGGCCGTGGCCCAGGTCCTTGCGGCCAGCGCCCGCCGGCCCGGCCGCGTCGTGTACGTTTCCTGCAACCCGGCCACGCTCGCCCGGGACTGCGCGATCCTGATGCACCAGGGCGGCTGGCGGCTTGCCGCCGCGGGCGTCATGAACATGTTCCCGCACACGGGGCACGTCGAGTCGATCGCGCTGCTCCTGCCGGGGCCGAAGCCGGCGCAGGGCGAAGGTGAAAAGAAGAGTGAAAAGGGCGGTGCCGGTCCCGCGGCATGTTAAAATAAATCCCTTTAGATTTAGGGCCGTCCGGGGCTGCACGCCCGGGGCGGCGTCAGAGGCTGCGGCGAGGCGGCTTCCGGCCCCCCGCGGGGCCGGCGTCCCCGCCCTGCCTGTTTTTTCTTTTTTACTGGAAACAAAATGGCTATTCAGCGTACCCTTTCCATCGTCAAGCCCGATGCTGTCCGCAAGAACGTGATCGGCAAGATCTACACCCGTTTCGAAGACGCCGGCCTCAAGATTGTCGCCGCCCAGATGCGCCAGCTCTCCAAGGCCGAAGCCGAGGGCTTCTACGAAGTGCACAAGGATCGTCCCTTCTTCAAGGACCTCGTGGCCTTCATGACCTCCGGCCCCGTCATGATCCAGGTGCTCGAGGGCGAGAACGCCATTCTGAAGAACCGTGAGCTCATGGGCGCCACCGATCCGAAGAAGGCCGCCCCCGGCACGATCCGCCACGACTTCGCCGAGTCGATCGACGCGAACGCCGTGCACGGCTCCGACGCCCCCGAAACGGCCGCCCGCGAGATCGCGTACTTCTTCCCGACGCTCGCGATTCACTCCCGTTAATTTCTGAAGCGTTCCCGCCGGCGGCGGGGCCCGGAATCCTTTTGGAGGAGAAGGGCCTTCCCGCCGGCGCGTTTCTCTTTTTCTGGAGGCCGACTGCCAATGGCTGCCGAGCGAATCAACCTTCTCGACTTCGACCGCGAGGGGCTCACCAGATGGTGCGACGGGCTGGGCGAGAAGCCCTTCCGGGCCGTGCAGCTCACAAGATGGATCCACCGCAATCTGGAGAGCGACTTCAGCCGGATGACGAATCTTGCGAAGAGCTTCCGCGCAAAGCTCGAGGAGCTCGCGGAGGTGCGCCCTCCGGAGCCGATTCGCGAGCAGATCTCCTCGGACGGCACCCGCAAGTGGGCCTTTGACGTGGGCAGCGGCAACGCCGTCGAGGCGGTCTACATTCCCGAGGACGACCGCGGGACGCTCTGCATCTCGACGCAGGCGGGCTGCGCGATGGGCTGCCTGTTCTGCTCGACGGGCAAGCAGGGCTTCGCCCGCAACCTGAAGACCTCCGAAATCGTGGGCCAGCTCTTCTGGGCCGAGCGCGAGCTGCGCCGCGAGGCGGGCACCGACAATCCCAACGACCGCATGATCAGCAACGTGGTGCTGATGGGGATGGGCGAGCCGCTGCAGAACCTCGAGGCCGTGGTGCCCGCGGTGCGCCTGTTCATGGACGACCACGCCTACGGCATCTCGAGGCGCCGCGTGACGATTTCCACCTGCGGGCTCGTCAACCAGATGGACAAGCTCGCGCAGCTCGCCCCGGTGGCCCTGGCCGTGTCGCTGCACGCGCCGACCAACGAACTGCGCGACAAGCTGATGCCGATCAACCGCAAGCATCCGCTCGAGGACCTGATGGCCGCCTGCAGGCGCTACCTGAAGTACGCTCCCCGCGACTACGTGACGTTCGAGTATCTGATGCTCAGCGGCGTGAACGACTCGCTCGAGCAGGCCGACCAGCTCGTGAGCCTCGTGCGGCGCGTGCCCTGCAAGGTGAACCTGATACCGTTCAATCCCTTCCCGGGCTCGGGGCTGGCGAAGACCGACCGGGAGCGGGTGCTCGCCTTCGAGCGCAGGATGAACGACGCGGGCATCGTGACGACGATCCGCAAAACCCGCGGCGACGACATCGACGCCGCCTGCGGGCAGCTCGCGGGTCAGGTGAAGGACCGGACCAACCGGGCGGTGCGGCTGATCCGGCAGAGAAAGGAAGCCGCGTCGATTCTGAATGCGGCCGGAAAGGAAAATGACTGAGAACAACGCCCAGGTGGCAGTGAAGGATGAAGCCCCGGCTGCGGGCTTCGGGAAAATGCTGCGGCAGATCCGCGAAAACGCGGGCCTGTCGCTTGACGACTTGGTGAGCCGCACGAAGATCAGCCGCAACCAGCTCGAGGCGCTTGAGGCCGAGACCATGCGCCTGCTGCCCGAGCCGGTCTACGTGCGCGCTTTCATCAGGGACATCTGCCGGGTGACCGAGACCGATCCGAAGCCGGTGATCGAGGCCTACATGAAGGCCTACGCCCCGGCCTCCTCCTCGGGGACGCCGGCGGACCTCGTGCACAGCAGCCCGGTGCCCGAGCACGGGCTGCGCAAGGACGTGGAGTTCCATGCGAGCGCGCGCAAGCGCGGACTGAGGGTCCTGATCGCCTTCGCGGTGGTCGTGGTGCTCGCGCTGCTCGCCTGGGCGGGCTGGGGGCACGACCTGGTCGAGAAGTTCGGCGGCAGCGACATCGAGGCGGTGAAGGTGACGCAAAACGAGGGCTCCAACATTGCGGCCCTGCAGCGCCCGAGGTCTCCCTCGAACGCACTTCCGGCCTCGGCCCCCGCCTCCGCGCTGGCCGATCAGGCCGCGGAGGCGGCCAGGGAAAGCCAGGGCGCGGCCTCTGACTCCGCCCAGTCTCCCGCCGCCCAGGCTCCCGCCGCGGGTGAAAAAGCCGCAGCCGCAGCCCAGAGCGGCGCCGCTCCGGGCCAGGGCGTGGTGCAGATCCGCACGATCGGCGCGAGCTGGGTGAAGCTGGTCGACGCCGACGGCCGCGTGCTGGTGCAGGCGGAGATGAAGGCGGGCGAGGAGCGCAGCTTCACCGGCCGGCTCCCGATCCGCGCGACGGTGGGCAACACCGGCAGCTGCGCGGTGTCGCTCAACGGCGAGCCGGTGGACCTCTCGGCCTACTCGAAGGGCAGCGTCGCCCGCTTCGTGATGAACTGACGGATCCGCTCAAGATGACCGCTGAAGCGATTGTGAAGCCTCCCCGCAGGCACACCCCCCGGGTTCACGTGAGGTGGCAGGACGCCGATGTCGTGATGGGCGGAGGCGCCCCGGTGGTGGTGCAGTCGATGACCAACACCCCGACCGACGACGTCGAGGCGACCGCGGCTCAGGCCGCGGAGCTCGCCCGCGCGGGCTCCGAGCTCGTGCGCATCACGGTGAACACGCCGCAGGCCGCTCGCGCGGTGCCCGAGATCCGCGACAGGCTCGACAGGCAGGGCCTGCACACGCCCCTCGTGGGAGACTTCCACTACAACGGCCACAAGCTGCTCGCCGACTATCCGGAGTGCGCCCGCGCCCTGTCGAAGTACCGCATCAATCCGGGCAATGTGGGCCGCGGCGCCTCGCGCGACCTGCATTTCTGCCGCATGGTTGAAATCGCCTGCCGGGAGGACCGCCCGGTCCGCATCGGCGTGAACTGGGGCTCGCTCGACCAGGAGCTGCTCGCCCGGATGATGGACGAGAACGCCTCGAAGGGCTCCCCGCTCGGTCCCGGGGCGGTGCTGCGCCGGGCGCTGATTGAAAGCGCCCTGGAGTCGGCCCGCAGGGCCCGGGAAGTGGGGCTGGGGGCCGACCGCATCGTGCTGTCGGTGAAGGTCTCGGGCGTGCCCGACCTGGTGGCGATCTACCGCGAGCTCGCGGCGCGCTGCAGCTACTGCCTGCACCTGGGGCTTACGGAAGCGGGCATGGGCGTGAAAGGGATCGTCTCCTCGAGCGCCGCGCTTGCGATCCTGCTCGAGCGCGGCATCGGCGACACCATCCGGGTCTCGCTCACCCCGCGTCCCGGCGAGCCGAGGACCGAGGAAGTGCTGGTCGCCCAGCAGATCCTCCAGTCGCTTGAGCTTCGCTCGTTCATGCCCGAGGTCACTTCGTGCCCGGGCTGCGGGCGCACCTCGAGCGACCTTTTCCAGCGGCTGGCCAAAAGCGCCGGCGAATACATCCGCGAGCGCATGCCGGAGTGGCGCGCGGGCTGCCCCGGCGTCGAGCGCATGAGGGTGGCCGTGATGGGCTGCGTGGTCAACGGCCCGGGCGAGTCCGCCCACGCGGACGTGGGGCTGTCGCTGCCCGGCGCGGGCGAGGCGCCGGTCGCGCCCGTCTTCATCAACGGCGAGCGCAGGACCTCGCTCAAGGGCGAGGACCTCGCCGGCCAGTTCAACCGGATTCTGGAAGAATACGTGCAGCGCACTTTCGGCGCCGCAGCGCAGCAGCCGAAGCAGGGAAACAATCAAAAGGAAAACTGAGACCATGGCGTCCAAAGCAAAAATCAAGGCTGTCACGGGCATGAACGACATGCTGCCGGGCGACAGCGCGATCTGGACTTTCTTCGAGGACACGGTCCGCGACGTGGCGACATCCTACGGATACCGCCCGATGCGCACGCCGGTGCTCGAGCCGACAGCGCTTTTCACGCACGGCATCGGCGAGGCGACCGACGTGGTGGAAAAGGAGATGTACTCGTTCGAGGACTCGCTCAACGGCGAGAAGCTCTCGCTGCGCCCCGAGAACACGGCCGGCATCGTGAGGGCCGCGATCGAGCACAACCTCCTCTACGACGCCCCGCGCCGCGTCTGGTACTTCGGCCCGATGTTCCGCCACGAGCGCCCGCAGCGCGGCCGCTACCGCCAGTTCTACCAGTTCGGCTGCGAGGCGCTCGGCTTCGCCGGGCCTGACGTTGACGCCGAGCTCATCCTCATGACCTCGAGGCTGTGGAAAGAGCTCGGAATCCGCGAGGTGAAGCTCGAGCTCAACACGCTGGGCGAGCCCGCCGAGCGGGCCGCGCACCGCGAGGCGCTCATCAAGTACTTCGAGGCGCATCTCGACGCCCTCAACGAGACTGCGCGCCACCGCCTCTATCTCAATCCGCTGCGCATCCTCGACACGAAGGATCCCGACATGCAGCAGCTCGTGGAGGCCGCGCCCCGGCTGATAGACTATCTGGGCGAGGGCTCCCGGGCGTTCCTCGCCTCGCTCGAGCGGCAGCTCGAGCGCGCCGGCGTGGACTACGTGATCAATCCGCGTCTTGTGCGCGGGCTTGACTACTACAGCCACACGGTGTTCGAGTGGACCACCGACCGGCTGGGCTCCCAGGCGACGATCTGCGGAGGCGGGCGCTATGACGGGCTCATGGAAATCCTGGGCGGCAAGCCCGCGCCCTGCGTCGGCTTCGCGATGGGCGCCGAGCGCGTGCTCGAGCTGATGAAGGAGTTCGGCGTGCATCCGTCCGAGCCCGACTGCACGGTCTACGTCGTGCACTGCGGCGAGGGCACGCTCGACCCGGCGGTCGAAGTCGCCGAGGAGCTGCGCGACCTGGGCGTCGCCACGATCGTGCACGGCGGCGAGGCGAGCATGAAGAGCCAGATGAAGAAGGCCGACGCCTCGGGGGCGCAGTTTGCGCTGATCGTGGGCGAGAGCGAGGCCGCCGCGGGCGAGGTTTCCATCAAGCCGCTGCGCGAGATGCCCGAAAAGAGCGCGTTCTCCGGCCAGAGGACCGTGCCGGCCGATGAGGCGGCCCGTATGATTTTTGACGAGATTCTCGTCATCGACACCAAGGATCTTTGATATGGCTTATAACCTTGAGGAACAGGAGTCCATCGACAACCTGAAGGGCTGGTGGGAAAAGTGGGGCACCCCGGTGATGGTGGTCGTCATCGTCGTGTGCCTTGGATTCGCCGGCTTCAACGGCTGGCGGTGGTACAAGCACCGCCAGACGGCGAAGGCCTCGGCCGCCTACTCGCAGCTCCAGCAGGCGATCCTCACGCACAACGACAAGAACATTAAGTCGCTCTCCGAGGGCCTGATGGACCAGTACGGCTCGACCGTGTTCGGCCCGCTCGCCGCCTTTGCGGCGGCGCGCTCCGCGATGGACTCCGGCGACGAGAAGACGGCCGAGGAGAAGCTGCGCTGGGTGGTCGAAAAGTCCGGCCGCGAGGAGTTCGAGGCCGTGGCCCGGGTGAGGCTCGCGGGGCTGCTGCTCGACGAAAAGAAGGCCGACGAGGCGCTCAAGCTCCTGCAGGCCTTCAAGCCGAAGTCCGATGCCGAGAAATCGATCGTGAACGACCGGCTGGGAGACGTCTACCAGGCGCTTGGCCGCACGGATGACGCGAAGAAGGCCTGGACGGAGGCGCTTGCCGCCACCCAGAAGGGAGAGCCCTTCGAGCAGTTCCTGCAGATGAAGCTCGAGTCGCTGCCCGGCGCGGATGAAGCCGTGCCGGCCGCCGCTGCCTCTGCGGCGGCCTCCTCTGCGGCGGCCTCCTCTGCGGCGGCTTCCTCTGCGGCCTCGTCGCCCGCCGCTGCGGCCGCGAAGTGACGGCCGCGCGCTCCCGTCCCCGCCGCCTTCGGGCGGCGGACCCGTCGGGCGCCGGAAAGAACAACAGTTATCTGGAAAGGGATGATGCCGATGAATAAGAAAATCGCCTCCGCGCTTGCCGCTGCGCTGGCCTCGGCGCTGCTGCTGGGCGGCTGCTCCTCGCTCTTCAGGTCGGGGACTCCGCACGAGCCGGCCGATCTCGTGAGACTCAAGGGCTCGGCTCAGACCGCAGCGGCATGGAGCGTGCGGGTCGGAAAGTCCGAAAACAGCTTCCTCACGCCTGCGGTCACCTCCAACGCCATCTATGCGGCCGGCTCCGACAGCCTCAGCCGCATCGATCCGTCCAACGGCAGCCTCGTCTGGAGCGCGCGGGTGAAGTCGGAAGTCACCTCCGGGGTGGGCTCGGACGGCTACTACGCAGCCCTCGGGACGGCCGACGGCCAGGTCGTGGTCTTTTCGGCCGAGGGGCGGGAGCTGTGGCGCAAGACGCTTTCAGCGGAAATGGACATGCCGCCGCTGGTCGGCCGCGACCTTGTGATCGTGCACACCTCGGACACGCGCATCACGGCTTTCCGGGCCAAAACCGGCGAGCAGGTCTGGCGCTACCAGGGGCAGGTCCCGATCCTGTCGGTGCGGGCTCCCCGCCAGATGATCTTCTTTGCCGACGGGCTGCTGGTGGGCAATGCCGGCGGCAAGCTGATCGGCGTGTCGATGGCGGGCAAGCCCGCGCTTGAGGCGGCCATCTCCCAGCCCTCGGGCATCACCGAGGTCGAGAGGCTCAACGACGTCGTGGGCGCCCCGCTGGTCACAGGCGGGCTGCTGTGCGCCGCCACCTATCAGGGGCGGCTCACCTGCATGAGCAGCCGCAACGGCGAGACGCGCTGGTCGGCCAAGGTCGACGCCGTGACCGGCCCCACGGCCGACTCCCGCGCGGTCTATGTGGTGGACTCGAAGGGCGTCATCCACGCCTATTCGAAGGACAGCGGCGCCGAGCTCTGGAAGAACGCGACGATGACCTACCGCGCCAACAGCTCGCCCGTGCCGCTCGGCCGCTACCTCGCCTGCGGGGATTTTGAAGGCTACGTGCATCTGCTCGACCCCCTCACCGGCTCGGAGCAGGGCCGCGGCCGGCTCTCCGGGGCCGTGGTCACCAACCCGGTGGCCGTGGGCGACGGGGCCGTCTTCCAGACCAACAAGGGCGAGGTGGCGCTCGTCAGGGCCCGCTGACCCCGCAACGATCACTGACTTTTTAGGAGCCGCACGCTTATGCTGCCGGTCATTGCTCTCGTCGGGCGCCCGAACGTGGGGAAAAGCACGCTCTACAACCGCCTGACACGAACCCGTGACGCGATCGTCGCTGATTTCGCCGGCCTCACCCGCGACCGCCACTACGGCACCGGGAAGGTGGGGCCCGTGCCTTACCTGGTGGTGGACACCGGCGGCTTCGAGCCGGTGAGGCCCGAGGGCATCGTCAAGCACATGGCCTCGCAGGCCGAGCTCGCGATCGAGGAGGCCGACGCGGTCATTTTCGTGACCGACGCGCGCACGGGCCTCGCGCCCCAGGATCACCGGATCGCGCAGACGCTGCGCGAGTCGGGCCGCCGGGTCTACCTCGCGGTGAACAAGGCCGAGGGGCTGCCCGCGTCAGCGGCGGCCGAGTTCTACGAGCTGGGTATCGGCGAGCCCTACCTCATCTCCGCCGCCCACGGCCAGGGCATCGGCTCGCTCATGGACGACGTGCTCGCCCGGTTTGCGCCGCAGCCCGGGCAGGAGCCGGAAAGCGCCGGGCAGCCCGGGCCGCAGGACGGCCCCAGGCGCGTGCGGGTCGCCATCGCGGGGCGCCCGAACGTCGGCAAGTCCACGCTGGTGAACGCGCTGCTGGGCGAGGAGCGCGTCGTCGCCTATGACATGCCCGGCACCACGCGCGACGCGATCGACGTCGACTTCGACTACGACGGCCGCGCCTACACGCTCGTCGACACGGCAGGCCTTCGCAAGAAGGGCCGGGTCTTCGAGGCGATCGAGAAGTTTTCGGTCGTGAAGACGCTGCAGGCCATCGCCGACTCGAACGTCGTCGTGCTCGTGATCGACGCCCAGGCGGGCGTGGCCGAGCACGATGCGCACATCGCCGCCTACGCGCTCGAATCGGGCCGCGCCCTCGTGGTCGCGATCAACAAGTGGGACGGGCTCGACCGCTACCAGCGCGAGCAGCTCGACCTGCAGCTCGAGCTCAAGCTGAAGTTCCTGCACTGGGCCCGCTTCGTGCACATCTCGGCGCTCAAGCGCAACGGGCTCAATCACCTGATGCAGGCCGTGCACGAGGCCTGGGAGGCCTCCCAGGCGAAGCTCTCGACGCCGAAGCTCACCCGCAGCCTCATCGAGGCGGTGGCGAGGCAGCAGCCCCCGCGCGCCGGGCGCGTCAGGCCGAAGATGCGCTACGCGCACCAGGGCGGCTCCAATCCCCCGGTGATCGTGATCCACGGCAACTCCCTGCAGGCGGTGGGCGACAGCTACAGGCGCTATCTTGAAAGCTGGTTCCGGGATCAGTTCGGTCTGGCGGGCACGCCCCTGCGGATCGAGTTCCGCGTGAACCGCAATCCTTATGTTCAGGGCGACGGCGGCTCCGGCCGCAGGAAGGGCTGAGGCCGCGGCCGCTCCCCGGGGGAGAAAACAACCATGCAGAAGAGCAGATCGGTGATTGCCTGGGCCGCGATGGCCGTGGTTTTTGTGATTTCCTTCCTGCTGGTGCACTGGCTGGGCGCGCCCAAGGGCAACCCGGACCACACGCTGCTTTACGCGGTGGCGGTGGTTTTCGCGGCCTCCGCGGCGCTGCTCACCCGGGAGCTGGTCGCGCCGCGCCGCTTCCCGGGCGATGCGACCGGGCTCGGGGCCTTCAGGCTGCCGCTCGGCGTGGCCGTGATGACCGTGGCGATCGCGGGCCTGGGGGTCGCCTTCGTCGTGCTGCGGCACCCCGTGGTCGCCGGGTTCCTTTCGGGCGCGGCCTTCGCCGCGGTGCTCCTGCATCCGGTGATCACGCTGCTGCTCGCGAAGATCTGCTGGGGCGTGCCCATCGCGGACCGGCCCAGCGCCACCACCATCTGGCGCGCGCGCGTGGCGCAGCTCGTCTCGGCCGAGAAAAACGAGGTGGTGCTCGACCGGCTGCAGGAGCTGCAGAGGCTTTGCGCGAGGCAGCCCGAGGATCCCCGCAGCCCCGAGGATTTCGAGGGGCTGCGCGAGACCAACCTCGAAATCGAGGACTGCCTGGCGGGGCTGCGCGGGCTCGTGCTCGGCAGCAACGATCTCGAGCGCATCTCCTCGATGATCACGGAGCTTGAAAAATATCTGGACCGGCGCCTCAGCATTCTCTCCGGGGGCAGTATCATAGAGGGCAAGGCGGCTCGCCGCTGAGCGGCCTTTCTCCGCCCCGCTTCCGGGGCGGCGGGCGGCCACAGACACGAAGAACAAGCGCGATACAAGTGCTGGGATAAGAACAAAATGACGAATAACAACAAAGGTCAGCTTCTTCAGGATCCGTTCCTCAACGCCCTGCGCAAGGAGCACATTCCGGTCAACATTTATCTGATCAACGGCATCAAGCTGCAGGGCCAGGTCGAGTCTTTCGACCAGTATGTGGTGCTGCTGCGCAACACCGTGACGCAGATGGTCTACAAGCACGCCATCAGCACGGTGGTTCCCACCCGTCCGGTGAACATCACCGTAACCGCTCCGGAGTCCTAAGCTGACCGTTTTCCAAATTGATCAGGAGCGGGACAGCCGTCCCGCCCAGGCCTGGCTCGTCTGCATACGCACGGGGCGCGACAGCCGCCCCGATGCCGCGGGCGAGCTTTCTCTTCTTGTGTCTTCCGACGGGATGGAGGCGGCGGGCCTCACCGAGGCGCACCGCGACCGTCCCGACCCGGCCACTTATCTGGGCAGCGGCAAGATCTCCGAGATCGCCTCTCTCGCACGCGGGGCGGGCGCCGAGGTCCTTGTGTTCGACACGGCCCTGTCGGCCGCGCAGGAGCGCAACATCGAGCGGGCCTCGGGGCTGCCCGTGCTCGACCGCACGGAGCTGATCCTTGAGATTTTTCAGCGCCGCGCCAAAAGCCGCGAGGGGCGGCTGCAGGTGGAGCTCGCGAAGCTCGAGCACCTCTCGACGCGGCTCGTGCGCGGCTGGACCCACCTCGAGCGCCAGCGCGGGGGGCTTTCGAAGACCGGCGGCCCGGGCGAGAAGCAGATCGAGCTCGACCGGCGCATGATCGCAGAGCGGGTCAAGATCCTGCGCGGGCAGCTGCGCAGGCTCTCGCGCCAGCGCGACACGCAGCGCCGCTCCCGCCAGCGCGGCGAGCAGATGACCGTTTCCCTCGTGGGCTACACCAATGCGGGCAAGAGCACGCTCTTTAACCGCCTCACCCGCTCCGGCGCTTATGTCGCCAACCAGCTTTTCGCCACGCTCGACACGACGGCGCGGCGCTGCTGGGTGGGCGGCGGCGAGATGGTCGTGCTCTCCGACACGGTCGGGTTCATCCGCGACCTGCCCACGCAGCTGATCGAGGCCTTCAAGTCGACGCTCGACGAGACCGTGCACGCGAATCTGCTGCTGCACGTGGTCGACGCCTCGAGCGTGGTGCGCGAGGAGCAGATCGACTCCGTGAACCAGGTGCTCAAGGAAGTGGGCGCCGCGGACGTGCCCTCGATCATCGTGTACAACAAGGCCGATCTCGCGCCCGCCGTGCTCGGAACCGTGCGCGGCGAGGGCGGGAGGATCGTCTCGGTGGGGGTGAGCGCCTTGACCGGCGAAGGCATCGAGGAGCTTCGGGCCGCCCTTTTCGAGGCGGCGCAGAGCTGGCGGCGCGACAACGGCGTGCAGCCCCGGGAGCTCGAGCCCTGGGAGCGGGCGAAGCTCGAGGCCGAGCAGCGCCGGGCGCTCGCCTCCGGGAAGACGGGCGAGCCCCCGGCGGACAGCCCGTGAGCGGGCGCCTTCCGGTGCTAGACTTCCGCAGACAGGGCGGGCCCCGCGGGCCCGCAGGAAACAAGACAAGACCTTCTTATGCCACTAGACGACAACCGCTGGGGACGCCGCCTCGAGCCTGAAGACAAGGACGGAGCGGCTTCTCCTCACGAAAACAAGCGCGACGAGACAGGCGAGGATTCCCGTGAACCCTCGCCGCGCTCCCCGTCGGACTCGTCTGGGGAAGGCTCCCGCGCGCCCGCGCCCCGGGGCGCCCGGGACGCAGGCCCGGGCGCGGAAGGCTCCGGCAGCGAGGACTCCCGGCGCAGCGCCCGCGACCTCGAGGCGGAATGGCAGGCGTTTAACGAGCTGCTGCGCGGCCTGAACACGGGGCGCGGGCGGCGGCCCGGCGAGAAACGCCCGCAGCAGCGCCCTTCCGCGCCGCGCGGCGGGGCCCCGGGCAGGGGCCGCACCATTTTGCCTGCGCTCATCGGGCTCGCCGTTTTTTTCGGACTGTCCGCCTATCTCGGCGCGGGCTTTTACACCGTGCCCGCCGGCGAAACCGCCGCCCTTTACACGACCGGGAGCTTCCGCGAGCTCGTGGGGCCCGGCACGCACTGGCATCTGCCCTGGCCTTTTGAGAAGGTGCGCATGGTGGACACCCGTCTCATGCGCAAAAGCGAGGTGAGCTTCTCCGGCTCGGGCTCCGAGGGCTACCTGCTCACGGCAGACGGCGCTCTCGTGCGCGCCAGGGGCGCCGTGCAGTGGAAGGTCGCGCCCGAGGGCGTGCGCAGCTACCTCGAGCACGTTTCAAACCCGTCTCAGGCGATCAGCTCCGCGCTCAGGCGGGCGATGCGCCAGAGCTTCGGCGACATGACCGTGAGCGACGCGATGGAGGGCCGCGCGGCGCTTCTTTCCGCGGACTTCGCCCGCGAGGTTCAGGCTGAGGCCGACGCCCTGGGGCTCGGCGTGAAGATCGAGTCGGTCACCATCAGCGACGTGAGGCTGCCGGTGAAGGTGGAGAGCGCCGCCGACAGCGCCCAGAAGGCCGAGGGCGCCGACGAGGGGGCTTTCCGCGCCGCCCAGCGCTGGGCGGGCCTCGCCGAGACGCTCTCGACGGGCACGGCGCGCCGCATCCTGGAAAGCGCGGAGTCTTACCAGCAGCGCGTGACGCATGTCGCGCAGGCGGACTCGGAGTTCCTCGACTACCTCTACAGCCGGCCGTTTCCGGAGGCTGACCGGCAGGCCGCGCTCGAGCGGGCCTGGAACGCCGCGATGGCGGCCTCGCTGCCCAATCCTGGCGAGCTCTCAGAGGCCGGCGCGGCCGACATCATGGCCGTGATCCGCTCGAAGAAGCCCGACGCCCAGGGGCCGGCCGACGCAAAGGAGGGGCCGCCCGCGGTGACGGCCGCCGAGGTTGCGGCGGCGAAGAAGGCAGCGGCCTCAGCCGCAGCCTCTGCCCCCGCGCGCGGCGCGGCCGCAGCCGCGCCTTCGTCCCCGGCGGGGAAGGCGGCCGCGGCCTCGTCCCCGGCGGCCGAAGACCGCGACACGACTGAGGACCGCAGCGCTTACCTGAGAAACGGAGGCCGGTGAAGATGAAGAAGGCGATCGTCCTGCTCCTTGCAGCGCTTGTGCTGGGGCTGCTCGCAAGACTCTCGTTCTTTACGGTCGAGGAGGGGCGCAGCGCCCTTGTGATCGGCTGGCAGCAGCAGCTCAGGGCCGTGCGCGCGAGCCCGGGCATCCACGCCAAGCTGCCCGATCCGGTCGAGCGCGTCGTCATGGTCGACATGCGCGGCCAGCAGCTTTCGGTTTCCTCGGACGAGCCCGAGGGCGGGGCGGAGCTGCCCGCGCTCGGCTACGACGTCGTCTGGCGCGTGTCGGATCCCGCGCTGTGGTGGAAGAGCTTCGGGGGCAGCGATTCGGAAACCGCCCGGGGCATTTCCAAGAAGGTGAGCGAGAGCTCGCGCAGCGTTCTGAGCGGGCTCGGAGACGCCGATCTGGTGCGCCGCGGCGACGGGCTGATTGCGGCGCGGGTGCTCGCCGAGGCGCAGAAAAGCCTCCTCGGCCAGGGCGTGTCGCTCGACTCCGTGCGGGTGTCGGGCATCCGCATGAGCCAGAGCGGCCTTGAAAAGGCGATGGCCGGCACCTCGAAGATATGGAGCGGGGAGATCAGCGCCTCGGGCCGTCTCGAGCGCGAGAGCGCCCAGGCGCTGCGCGCCCAGGCCGACGCGAAGGCCCAGCAGACCCTTGAGAGCGCGCTCAGGCAGGCCGGAGATCTCAGGGCCGCGGCCGATGCCGCCGCCGACAGGCTTTACGGGCGGCTCGACAGCCGCCCCGGTCTCTCGGGGTTCTCCGCAAGGCTCGCGGCGGCGAGGGCTGAAACCCGGCGCAGCGGGCGCCCCGAGCCCATGCAGACCGCCGGAGCAGAGGCCGGGCGGCAGGGAGGGCGTCCCGATGGGAGTCAATGAGCTGTTCTGCGCGCTGGGCTTCGCAGTGATTTTTGAGTGCTTCATGCCGATGGTGGCGCCTGCGCGCTGGAAAAGCGCGCTCGAGAGGCTGCAGCAGGTGCCGGAGTCCACGCTCAGGTGGATCGGCGCCCTGGGGGTCGCCAGCGGGCTTGCGCTGGTGTGGCTGTTGCAGACCGGGACGCTTTCCTTGGGCTGAGGGCAAGTAGGGGACTTTTCGATGACAAACTGGCTTTTACCGGACCATATTTCTGACATGCTGCCGCGCCAGGCCCGGGAGCTCGAGCGGCTCAGGGCTCTGACGCTCGGGATCATGCGCAGCCACGGCTTCGAGGTGATCAGGCCGCCGATGTTCGAGTTTCTCGACTCGCTGCTCACGGGCTCCGGCAACCGGCTCGAGCGCTCCACGATCAAGTTCGTGGACGAAAGCAGCGGCCGCCTTGCGGGCTTCCGCGCCGACATCACGCCGCAGGTCGCCCGCATCGACGCGCACATCCTGAACCGGCCGGGGATCACGAGGCTGTGCTACGCGGGCTCGGTCCTGCACGCCAAGCCCCGGCATCCGCTTGCCACCCGGCAGCCTTATGTCGTGGGCGCGGAGATGTTCGGCGCGACCGGACGGGAGAGCGACCTCGAGATGGTGAAGCTCGCCTCGGAGGTGCTGCGCAGGATCGGCGTGCCGCGCGTGCACCTCGTGCTCGGGCACACCGGGATTGTGCGGGCGGTCCTCAAGTCCGACCCCGCCCTCAGCGCCGAGGCGCAGCGCCAGATCGTCTCCGCGCTGGGCGACAAGGATCCTTCGGAGCTCGCCTCGGCCTCGGAGGGGCTCGCGGAGAGCACCCGCCGCGCGCTCGCGTCGCTTTGCCTCATCTACGGCGGCACCGAGTCCCTCGCCGAGATCGAATCGGTCTGCGCGGGCTTTCCCGAGGCGCTCGAGGCCGTGCGGGAGCTGCGCTGGCTCACCGAGCGCTGCGGGGCCGACGAGGTGACGGTCGACGGCAGCTCGGTCACGGGCTTTGACTACTACACGGGGGTGTCCTTTGCGGGCATCCTCGAGGACCTGCCCGAGCCCATCCTGAGGGGCGGGCGCTACGACGGCATCGGGCTCGCCTTCGGGCGCTACCGCCCGGCCGTTGGGTTTACCATTTACATGCGTGAGTACGCCGCGCTGCATGACGCGGAGCTGCCCGAGGCGACGACGGCCCCGGCCTCCGAAGACCCGGCGCTCGGCAGCCTCATTGAAAGAATCCGGGAGCAGGGGGGAATTGTCGTCCAGCTGCTGCCCGGCGAGCAGCCGCAGGGGCTCTCGGAGAGCTTCCGGCTCACTCACCGGATTGTTTTTGAGGATGGCCGCTGGACGGTGAAGGGCACCGCGGCGGGCACAGACTAGGGAGAAGAAGAGATGGCTAGAAACGTAGTCGTAGTCGGAGCTCAGTGGGGCGACGAGGGCAAGGGAAAGATCGTCGACTGGCTGACCTCCAGGGTGTATGGCGTCGTGCGCTTCAACGGCGGAAACAACGCCGGCCACACCATTGTCGTGAACGGGAACAAGACCGTGCTGCGTCTGATCCCGTCGGGCGTGATGCACCCGGACGTGCAGTGCTTCCTGGGCAACGGCGTCGTGCTGTCGCCCTCGGCCTTCTTCTCCGAGCTCGACGAGCTCAAAAAGCACGGCCTTGACGCCGAGGACCGCATGCATGTCTCGGGCAACAGCGCGCTGCTCATGCCCTATCACGTCGCGCTCGACCACGCCCGCGAGCTCAACCTCGGGGCGAAGAAAATCGGCACCACGGGCCGCGGCATCGGACCGGCCTACGAGGACAAGGTGGCCCGCCGCACGGTGCGCGTGGCCGACCTCTACAACGAGCCGTTTTTCGAGGAGCGCGTGCGCGGGGCGCTCGACTATCACAACTTCGTGCTGAAGAACTATCTGCACGCCGAGCCGCTCGATCCCCAGAAGGTGATCGACGAGACGCTCGCCTTCGCCCCCCGGCTCAAGCCCATGGTGACCGACGTCTCCCACACCCTCAACCGCCTGATGGCCGAAGGCCGGCAGTTCCTGTTCGAGGGGGCGCAGGGCTCGATGCTCGACATCGACCACGGCACCTACCCGTTCGTCACGTCCTCGAATACCGTTGCGGGCTCGGCCACCTCGGGCGCGGGCGTCGGACCCCACCTCATCAACTATGTGCTGGGGATCACGAAGGCCTACTGCACGCGCGTTGGCGCCGGCCCCTTCCCCACGGAGCTCACCGGCGAGGAGGGCGAAAAGATCCGCCAGCGCGGCAATGAGTTCGGGGCGGTCACCGGAAGGCCGCGCCGCTGCGGCTGGTTCGACGGGGCGGCGCTGCGCCGCGCCGTGGAGATCAACGGCCTCACGGGGCTTGCGGTGATGAAGCTCGACGTGCTGGACGAGTGCGACACCGTGCGCCTGGGCGTGGGCTACAAAAAGGACGGCCAGGCCCTGGACGTGATGCCTTACGGCGCCGAGGAGGTTGCCAGCTGCGAGGTGGTCTACGAGGACTTCCCCGGCTGGAAGCAGAGCACGTACGGCATCACCCGCTGGGACGACCTGCCGCAGGCGGCCCGCCGCTATCTCGAGCGGCTCTCGGAGGTCGCCGGCTGCCCGATCGCCGCCGTCTCGACCGGCCCGGACCGCGCGCAGACGATTCTGCTGCACGACCCCTTCGAGGCCTGAAGGCCGTTCGCCGGGGCGGGCCGTGCGCGGGGAGGGCAGTTTCCTCCGCGCCGGCCGCCCGCTATCATTGAGGGCCTGGCGGCTCCGAGGTAAGGGAGGCCGCCGGGTCTTTTCTTTCATCCGATTGCTGGCAATTTTTTTCCTATGGCCGATTTATTCGTTTCCTGGCAGGACTACATTGATCTGAACGAGCAGCTGGTGCTCAAGGTGGCAGACAGCGGCTGGGAGTTCGACTCCCTGCTCTGCCTTGCCCGCGGCGGCATGCGCCCCGGGGATATTTTCTCGCGGGTGATGTCGCGCCCCCTCAACGTCCTCTCGACGAGTTCCTACCGGGCCGACGCCGGCCGCACGCAGGGAGAGCTCAGCATCAGCTCGCGCATCACCGGCACCGGCGAGATCAGGGGCAGGCTCCTGCTGGTCGACGACATGGTGGACTCGGGCCTGACGATCCGCCGCGTCGTGGAGAGCCTGAAGAAGAACTTCCCCGCCGTGACCGAGGTGCGCGTGGCCGTGCTCTGGTGGAAGGAGCGCAGCGCCTTCAGGCCCGACTACTACGTCTCCTACCTGAAGGGCGACCCCTGGATTCACCAGCCTTTCGAGATGTACGACGACCTCGGCGTGGAAAAGCTGCGCGAGAAGCGGCTCGGAGAGGCGTCCTGAAAGGCGGCGGAGGGTCAGAGGAGACGCGATGAAGGCCTTCAGCGCTTATCCGGCGTTCTTCCAGCTCAGCCGGGACGGCGTCTACAGCGTGCGCTTCAGGGACTTTGAGAACGCGGGTTCCGAAGGCCGCAGCCTCGAGGAGGCGCTGCACGGCGTGCACGCCGCGCTCATCGGGGCGATGAAGGCCTGCGTGGCCAGAGGCGAACTCATTCCGGAGCCCTCGGCCCCCCAGCCGGGCGAAGAGCTCGTGCGGCTGGCCCCGTCGCTCGGGGTGAAGATCCTGCTCGTGAACGACATGATCAGGACGGGGACCCGCCCCTCGGAGCTCGCGCGGCGCATGGGCATTCTCCCGCAGGAGGCCTCGCGGCTTCTCAATCTCGGGCACGCCTCGAAAATCGACACTCTGGCCCGGGCCCTTGAGGCGCTCGACCTGCAGCTCGTCTGCAGCGTGCAGCTGCGGGAGGGCTGAGGATTCGGGGCCGGGGGCGTTTTTCCCTGCCCCGCAGTCCCGGCCGCGGCCTTTGTGCGACAATAGCGGAACCTCAGGCAACAAAAAAGGATCTAGGGCCGATGCCGTAGATCCTTGATCGCGCGGTTCATCTGGAACCGCCGGACTGGAAGTCCGCTTAACGCTGGAGCAGTGGTGCCCGGGACTAGCGCCAAACACGTTGCTGTGGAATTCCACAGCGTGCTGTGAAGATAAATAAAAACATCAGGTTAAAAGAATTCTGAATTTTTCAGTTGCCGTTGCGTGCTGTGGATAACTGCCTACAGCTATCATGTCTAAGTAGTCCCCTAAGTAGTCCCGGAGAAACGCTGCGACATGAGAAAAGCAAAAGACCTGACGGTAATAGCCATTGAGTTCTTCATTAAAGAGACAAAGACAAAGGGGCGTGAAAGCCACATATCGGACGGAAAAGTACCGGGGCTTTCTCTCTGGGCGCGCTGCGTGCCGAAAGTGACGGCGCGGTGGAAATACACCTACAGGCGCTCCGGTGAAAACAAAACCTTCGGACTAGGGCTCTATCCGGAGGTGACGCTGAAGGCCGCGAGGGAACAGGCGGCGCGGCTCAGGGCGCAGCTTCTAAACGGAATAGATCCCCGGGAAGAGGAACGAAAGAAGAAGGCTGCGGACAAACAGGCCCGGCTTGCGGCCGCACATGATGCGATAACTGTAGGCGAACTGTTTGAACAATTTATAGAGGCCCAGAGGGACAACTGGAGCCGGGAAAAGTATCGGCTTACCGAACCCAACAGGGTACGGCGCCACATCATGCCCCTACTGGGTTCGATTTCGGTTGAGGAAGCGACAGTTTCGGATGTAGCCCGGGCGGCGAAGGCTGCGTGGTTGGAGCGCCCGGAGACGGCCAGAAAGGCTTTAGCGCTGTTGGGAAAGTTTTTCGACTGGGCCACAGTAGCGGGCTTCCGCAGAAACAAATCAAACCCGGTGAACTTGAAGCAAATAACGCTGATTAACGGGAAGGTGCGGCAGCAGGGAGGGCACCGCGGGGCGGTGGATTGGCGGCAGATTCCTGATTTATTCGCAGAGCTTCACCAGAGGAAGGGAACGGCGGCGCGGGCGCTCATGTACGCAATTCTGGCCAATGTCCGAATAGAAAACGCGATAGGGCTGAGGTGGGGCGCAGTGGATTTGGAAAAGGGCGTAGTGCGCTATCTGGCGTCCGAAATGAAGGTAAAGGGCAACGGAGACTTTACGGCTTGTCTTGCCACTCAAACCGTGCAGCTGCTGAAAGCCCAGGCTGAAGAAAATGAGACTATGGGCCTGAATGGGGGCGGCTATGTCTTTCCATCCGGGGCGAAGAAGGGCGCCCACATTACGAACGCGATCCTTGAGCAGACCATGAAGCGCATATGCATTGAGCGGGGGCTTGTAGACCGTCAGGAAACCGAACGAGCCGGAGCGCCGGTCTATCCAACCCCGCACGGGACGGCCCGCGCTTCCTTTCTTACATGGGTGGTGGACAACAAGAAAGACCGAGCGGCCGCGGAGGCAAACCTTCACCACAAGATAGAAACGAAGATAGGCGCTGCCTACAACAGGGCCGACTACATGGAAGAGCGCAGGAGGCTGACGCAGGAATGGGCCGACCTTTGCTTCTCAAAGATTCCGCACTGAAGGCAGGGGGGAATAGGGGGAAAAAGGGGGAACGCAGTATTGACGGGGCTTAGAGCTGAACAAGCAAGGGGGAATTAAGGGGGAATATAGGGGGAATAGAAGGGAAAAATTTATTTATTTTTTTATCTATCTATCTATCTATCTTTCCATTCCTTCCTATTACATCCCGGCGCTTGTTTTTGTCAGGCGCTGCTGCTCCGGCAGCTGCGATTCATCCCCATCTGGAGCGGTGAAAATGCAACTAGTAAAGCACAGCGCCGGACGGACGGGGAGAGCAAAGGACGGCGAGCAGGAAAACCTAACAAAAGCTAACCTGCTTCATGCGCGCGAAAAGTTAAAGAAATTCGGGCAGTGCTTTTCCGGTGTTGGGGGCGCCGGCGGGCAAAGAAGGCCGCAGCCTCCGCGGCCGGGACTGGAGGGAGGCGCCGGGGTGAATAGGTTTTCCGGACGGTTCGCGCGGAGGCGCGCGGAGAGTTAAGGAAATCAATCCTGCTTTGCCGGTCTTTCCGGGGCCGTGGAGGCGTCCGGCAGCGGCGCCGCATCAATTGCCCCATTCAGCCAGTCGCGGCCGCCCAGTGCCTTTAATTTCTCAATGCGGGACGGCGCAAGGAACAGGACAATGCGCTGCACCCCCTCGCCTATCTTTTTCCGTCCGGCGCCCTTTCTGGCTCCGCCCCAGTTTGGATTTTTTGGTTTGGCCGGTTTACGCGGCATGGCTGCACCTCTCAGAAAAGAATTCAGTGCATTGATTATATTGCATTTAATCGTGATGAATCAATGGCATGATTTCTTCTTGATTAAGTGTACATAAGTCATCTTATGTTGACTAAAAATAGTGAAGATGCCTTATTTTGTTGGATCTTTACATTTCTTACCGCTCTTATTGAGGCGCCTTTCCGGCGGTGAATTTAAACTTATCGCCACCTCCAACTGTTCATCCTCTTCCATTTGGCGGCTTTTAAAAACGTTTCAGCTTCCTCCATCCTTTCTACTTCCTTTCGTGCAGCCTTCCGCGCTGCGGCTTTCTCTTCCTCCAATTGGCCGGCGCAACCTTCGATCCTCTTCCTCTGGCTGAAGCGGCGATCATCCCTCAGGCCGGCTTCCCTCGCCAACCGCTGAATGTCTTCCTTGTAGGTTTTCGTGAGTTCGTCCGGGATGGCCCGGCCGGAGGCATAGATATCTTTAGAAACGGCCATGAATCGATCAAGCAGCGCAGCCCGGCGCTTGTCGTACTGCATAGAGGCCTTCTTTCTGGCTTTAATCGTATCGGCCAAAAAATCCTCGTGCTTGTTCTTCCATGCGTTCAGGGTTTGAACCGAAGGCATTCCCTCGCTGCTGCATATCTGTCTTTCCGATTCCCCGGCGCTGATGCGGGCAACAATGACGGCGGCCAGAACAGGCGAGTACATGGACGGCCGGCCCCGCTTCCTGTGCTGTGTTTCGGTGTTCATTTTCCCCTCCGCTGAAGGCTTGATTGTGATGCACCTATTTTTTCACACTAAGCCCGCGGCCACAGCCAGAGGGTACCGGCGCAGCTCCATCCCGGGGACGAGCAGCGAGGCAAGCACCCCCGGGGAGGATTGAAAACCAACTCAAACCTTCCGCGACCTTCCTGCTCAAGTTTTTGCGCGCGTACGACTTTCAGTAAAAAACGAAGGCGAAAATGAGGGCCTGGGCTTTTGCGTGACGCGCGAGGGCGCCCTGATTCCCTGCTGCGGATGGTCTGGCCCGTATATGCAGCAATTCTTCGCACGGAAGCAGACAAAAGGGGTGGAGGGTCTTTTCCGTGAAGGAAACAAAACCTGCCTAGACCGCGCCCTAAGCCAAATTTTTGCGCACGAACATCAATTTTTTGAAAAACCGGCAGCCCGGCGGCCATTGCACCCCACCCCCGGGGTCTAAAAGTAGCGGGCGAAGGCCTCTAGACCGCGACCTTAGCTGATTTTTTACGCGTGCAATTGGGATTTAAAAACCTGAGAAAACCTGAGGAAGCCGAGAAAAAGCCCGAGAAAGCCGGTTAAAACCTGAGGAAACCCGGGGAGGACGCGCGCCTGTGTGCCCGCGCGGACAGTTAAACAATAAAATCCTACTAGGTGCGCTCCCGGCGCCGGACTGATCCCCGGCGCTTTTCCTGCGGTGCTGCGAAACCCCTTTATAAGCGGCCGCAGGACGGGGAGCGGCCCATCTGTTTGATCGAGGGCGTGAAAGGGGTAGGGGGCTTGAATGAATCTTGAACAGCACAGGAAGTGGCTTTCCAAAAAGGGATGGACGGCGATAGAGGGCGCCCTGCTGCTTGCAGACATAGACCCGGACGCGGAAACTCGGGTTCCCCCAACATGGGGGCCGGCGTTCAATAAAGACATAAAGGGCTTTTTCCGTGAATTAATCATGTATTCGGGCAGCAATAGTTCCCCGGGCCGGGAGCTTCGCCGTGAGTTTTTAACGCGTGAGGTTGGTTATTGGAAATGTGCTTTTAGCGGGGTGGCTTTCCTACAACTACTAAATTTCGTAAAAATATTTGCCGCGTTCTGGGGTGCTATCGAAAAGCAAAATAATGCTCCATGGAGTGAAGAATTACGAACTTTCGATATCATTAGCGCTTTCCACTTTTACGATTTCTCTGACCTTTCAAACGAAGAGGGCAGGAGGCTTATAGATATCGAGTTCCCGATTCCATGGTTCTATGAATTTGCTAAAAATTTCGTAAGCACTGCTTCGCCCAACAATAAATGCCCCCAACCTCTGGCGCTAAATGCCCCTATTTTTGGGTTGGTTGTCGAAGGCTCTAATGATTCTGGCACCGCCGGAAAGCGATCCCTTGAAGAAATATCGCAACTGCAAGCCAATATCAAAAAAATGGAGGCCCAGATAGACCAACTAAAGGCGCAGCTCGCAGCTGTGGCCGCGGAGCGGGACGAACTAAGGAAGCAGCAAGCAGCAGCGCCTTCCGGGGGCGGCGCCGGCGAGGATGATGATCTGGGGCGGGGCGTAACGGTGCAGGATGTCCGCGAGCTTTTGAAAACCACAAAGGAACAGGCGGGCGCAGCTGCTACTCTCCCACTGGCTGCAATGATTGAAGCGTTTGTTCATGTCCGGCGGTATGGATCGAACAGGAACGGAACAAACGCGGCCATCCGGGATTATTTGAAGAAGAATTTTGTGGGTGAGGATGGAAAATGCATTTTTTCCCAGAATGTTCAGGAAGCTATGGGAAAGGTGAGCAACTGGCGGGTAAAACCGGGGCGGCCGCAGAAGAAAACTGAAGACTGAAAAACTTTTATGGGTGTCGGAAATTATGGGCACCCATAATTAAAGCTATGGGTACCCACATTTAAAGCTATGGGTACCCATATTTTTTTATTGAATTCCTCCACATACCCTTCATATTGCCGGGGGCGCCCATGCGTTGCTGTACGGCTTGCGCGTGTGGGGATCCCTCCGGCTGAAGATTCAAGCGGCGGCGATAAGGACGGCCGCCTGATGAACAGAATGGAGGAATCATCAATATGGAAACAATCACAATCGAGCCAGAGGCGAAGGAACAGGTTCGGCTTGCAGCAAGGCTTAAAGATGTGGCCGCGGCGGTTGGTCTGGGGCGCTCCACCATCCGGCAGTATGTCAGCGAGGGAACCTTTCCGAAACCCTTCAAGGTGGGGACGGCCACCCTCTGGTACTGGGATGATGTCCGGAAATGGCTGAATGAACAGGCCGAGAAATCCAGAAATACGGAGGCCTGAATATGCAGCGCATCCGCAGGAAATCAATTTCAATCCTCGACATCTTCCGGACTGAACCCGAACGCCCTCCAGTTGCCCCCAGAAAGCCCTGTAAGCCTTCCGGCGGGGATAAACAGCCGGGAACCTCAGGCAGTCCACAGAAGGGCGAGAAGGGCCGCAGAACGAAACGCGCGGCCGATATTTGCCACGGGGCGCCGCGCGGTGATAAAGTTTCCGCATCCGTATTAACAAGCGGATACGGCTTTAGCAGGCCGCAAAGCTATAGGCGAGCAATCGCCGCACTTCTTCAAGCGCGGTTTTTTGTTGCTCAATCTCATGGCGTTAGTGCGCCCGCGGTTTCTATGGGCGCGCCGTGGGGGACGCCTTCGGGCGTGCCGGTTCCTATAGCCCGGTCTGCTAACCCCCACGGTGCCGCCCGCCCTTTAGCAGGGGCGCGCGGTTCCATTCCTTACTTAGCTATAGGAGCAAGCCATGAGTAACGCTCGCAATGGCGGCCGCAGCATATCCGGCCGCAGCCTGTTTTCACCTTCTTCCCTCTCATCCATCCGGCGCCTTATTGGCGCAGCAGTGAATGTTGCTGCTTTCCTGATGGCCATTGTCTTCGTTGTTCTTTTCTTCATGGAGAGGGCTTAACCATGGCTGAGAACAAATACCCGGAAACCCTTGAAGGATTTAAGGCGGCCTACAGGTTCATGCTTCCCCCGGAGCAGCAGAAAATCGACCCACTGGAGCGGACCTTCAATCTGTATCTGGCTTACTCGTGGGCGCTCTGTTGGGATACTCCCGAAGGGAGAAACCTTTTTACAGGCGGGGCGAACGCCGCTCTGGGGCTTGAAACCCCTGAGGCCCTTGATCGGTTATCCGGAAACATAGGCGCGGTCAATGCGTTTTCGTCTGATCTGCTCAAAGCCGTTCGAATCATTGGAACGCTTGAGAAAACCGCCCCGGGCGCAATACCGGAAACAATCCCGAAAGAACTCTGCTACAGACTGCTTGTTTTGGCCCAGAACCTCGTGGATTACGGGAGGATGCTCACAACGCTGTTGGATGCGATTAGAAGCCCCTCGGACTGGAGGTGTAAAGCATCATGAGCAGATATCCGACTTTCCCTACCCGGTTCGAACTGTTCGCTGCAATGGGCATTGAAGACCGGGGCGACATCAAGACCGGCGGCCAGATCATCCGCACCAATCGGATTGATCGCGGGCGCCGGGACGATTCCGGCTACTACATGGTTTTCCCAACGGGCTGCATTCTGGCCGGCTGTTGGAGTACGGGGCTGTCCGGTCTGTACCTTCCCAAGGGCGGGCGCCGTTTAAGTAAAGAAGATATTCGCCATATGAAGGCGAAGATTGAGGCTGAGCGCGAGGCGGCCAGAATCAAACAGGAAAAGGAACATGAAGCCGCGGCCGGTCTGGCTAAGGCGGTCTGGAGCTTTTCCCTGCCGGTCAATCCCTCTTTCTGCTGCTTCGCCTATTTCCAGAAAAAGGGACTTTCCCCGGTGAGGGAATGCCGCACATTGGGCTGCATCAAAATCAAGAAACTAGCCCAACTTATCGGCTACTGGCCCCGGGGCAAGGGCGCCCGGCTGTTAGCCGGAGAGTGGTGCCTAGTCGTTCCAATCATCAAGCAGGGACGGATTCGCAGCCTTGAAATGATTGACGGAGACGGCGGCAAGTCCTTCCTCCGGGGCGGCGATCTGCGCGGCGGCTCGTGGTGTACCCAAGGAGGTTTTGAGGCGGCGCCGGTGATCGGAATATGCGAGGGAGTAGCCACTGCGCTCAGCATTGCCAGATTGAAAAAGTACGCAGGTATTCCGGTGTTCGCTGCCATGTCCTGCGGGAATCTGGAGCGAGCGGCCGAAATCATTCAAGCCGACTATCCAAACTCGGAAATCATTGTGTTCGGGGATGTGGGCAACGGTTCAGGCTGCGCGGTTTCCGCAGCGCAGCGCACCTATTCGGGGCGGTACTGCTTCCCTTCGTTTTCAGACATAGACCGGGCGGTGTTTTCGGAAACGATTGGGGGCGAGCCTACGGATTTCAACGACTACTACCAGATAAAAAAAATAGAGGGAGCGATAAAGCATCATGCTGAGCGAGAAAACTAAAAAGAAACTTTTAAGCGAGGGGCAGGACGAGACGGCGCCCGCAGTGCAGGAGGGCCGGGCCTTCCCAAAAATCGCGATAAACGGGCATGAATTTGTTCCGAAGGATGGCGCCTACTGGCTGCACCAGTCGAAGGATGCGGAGGAGGACAAGGACATAAAACTATGTTCCCTGATCCGCGTTACTGCCAAATACTCGAGCAGGGACGGGCTTACTCGCGGCCTGATTATCGAGGTGATTGATGAAGATGAAAATGCGGTGCAGCTTGTTCTGGGCATGGATGTAGTGAACGATTTAAGCGCCCTGATCAAGCGCCTTTCGAACGCGGGGCTGCGGATTTTTGCCGGATCGAGGCAGAATGGCCGCGGCCTGATCTCTGAACTTATATCCAACTTTCCCACGGCCAATATCGAGCGGCTGCGCGGCGTATCGGTGAACGGATGGATAAAGCCGGGCTACTGCTATGTACGGCCGGGCGGCGAGGTGATCGGGAAGCTTTCGACCGGCCAGAATGTCATCAGCCTGGGCCATGATTACCCGGATGAATCGAAAGGAACGCTTGAGGGATGGAAGGCGAACGTAGCGCTTCCCGGGCTTAAATCCTCGCGCATCATGACGGCGCTAGGCGTGAGCTTCGCCGGAGCGCTGCTAGCCCTGATAAACAAGAGTTCCCGGGGGATTCATTTCTATGGAACCTCCACCACAGGCAAGTCCGTTACGGCCACTGTGGGCTGTTCGGTCTGGGGGACATCCAAAAACGCTGCTGAACCCGGTTCAGGGCATTTTGGCTCATGGAACACTTCGAGCGCAGGCGTAGAGGCTCATTTCAGAAGGAATAGCTCCAGTGTCTCAGCACTGGACGAGCTGCACCTAGCGGGGCGCCTGATCCGCGACTTGAAGGATGTTTCCTTGTTTTTCGGGAACGAGCAGCCGAGGGGGCGCGGAACCCCGGACGCTACGCTGCGGAAGCAATCAGGATGGCGTGAAACGCTGATCAGCACAGGTGAAAAGCCTGTGTATGAAATCCTGATGGAAAACGGCTGCAATGACCAGTCGGCAGGAGCCGAAAGAAGGCTTACGGGGGTGAATGCCATAGTGCCCGGAAGCCGGGATATTTTCGAGCCGGGCTATTTCCCGTCCTTTGCTGATTCTTTTAAATTCGTCAATCGACTGGCTGAGATAACCGAAAACGAGCAATACGGAACCGCAGGGCCGGCTTTCGTCCGGAAGATTATCGAGCTTTACCAGAAGGAAGGGCCGGCGGCGCTGCCTGAAAAGGTGAAGGCCTTCAGGGATGAGGCCAGAAGCCGCTTCATCCCCCGGATTGATCCTTCCATGGTCGCGGGGCAGCAGCTGAATGAAGTTTTCGTAGGCTTTGAGGTTTACTATGCGGCGCTGAAACTGGCCCGGGAGTTTGAAGTGCTTCCCCCAGAGTACACAGATGAGGCCATAGGGGCTGCTATCCATTCATGCGCTGAAAGCGCTGCGGAGAGCTTCCGGGGCAGCGATTGGCAGATGAGAAACTACGCGCAGCAGATTCTGGACGCACTGGTACAGAAGGGCGGCCATTTCATCCAACGGTACGAGACGGGAACAAAGGATGATATTACGGGGGAGGTCATGGAGAACTTCACGCCGGACGAAAAAACGGAAGTGTTCGGCTGCATCCGCGGGCTTCATAAGGGAAGCGAAGACGAAACGGCTTACTTCATAAAGTCTGCCTTTTCGAAATACGTTGTTCCGGGGCGTATGGTCGATTCAGTGGCCCGGATGCTTCCCCGTTCCTGCTATGCGGGCAATATGGCGCCTTCGAGCATCAAAAACAAGGAAGAGAGGATGCGCAAGAAGTGGCTTTATAAAAGCCCAAAGCCGCTTGATGGGCTTGAGGCCGGGGTGCGCTATCTGGCGCTTAATGTCTCAGAGCTTAAGAAAATCGCAGGGTAGTAGCATGAAGCTGCGGGGGCATTCTGGCGGGGTCATCCCCGCCTTTTTATTACTCCGAAGAGGTAGAGGGAAATCACCTAGAAATGGGCCATTTTCCTTCGAAGGCGAGGAAAAAGGGGGAATTCCCCCTACGTTCCCTCCACTAAAAACAGAGATGACGACAGCAAGGGGGAAGACAACATTTAATGAAATCAATATGTTACCATATTGAGCGGATTTGTTCCCCCTTTTCCCCCTATTTTTTGAAGGGTAGAGGAAGTTTTGTAAGAGGACGGGCAAAAAAAATACCCATCCGGGCGGGGGATGGGTTCAGATCAGATTGAGCGAGAAAGCCAATCTGCTTTATATTCTAGGTCGAGCTTTCACTGCGTCAATGATCGTTTACAGCGAAGGGTTCTAAGTAGTCCCCTAAGTAGTCCCAGAATTGGGAATGCCCTTGAAAGGCCTGATACGATTGAAGCAGTGGTGCCCGGGACTGGACTCGAACCAGCACGCCGGTGAAGGCGCTAGCACCTGAAGCTAGTGCGTCTACCAATTTCGCCACCCGGGCACTGCTCAAACGAGGTTAGAATTATTATCTTCAAAACTAATTTTGTCAATATTCAACTCAAGCAAAATGCGTCGATCTAGGGTAAACGCTAGTAAAAAAGAAAAAAGAAACGCCGGGCGGCGCCGCGACGCGGAGCCGATGAGCGCCTCGCAGCTCTCGCAGACGGCCTATGAAATCGAGACCGTTCTCGGCCGGGCCGGGACTCCGCTTGCCCTCGATGAGATCCTGTCGCTTGTGCGCGACCAGTTCCAGTCGCGCAGCCGCGAGGAGGTCTCCGCAGGCCTGTCGCGGCTACTCGAGGACGGCGTGGCCGCCGAAGCCGACGGAGGCGCCTACCGGCTCTCGGCCTCGGCCGAGTGGATGGCGGGCACGGTGGCCGGCACCCGTTCGGGCCGCGTGTTCTTCGACCCCGACGGGGCCGAGGGGCGCGAGCCTTCGTACGTGTTCCCCCAGGAGCAGGCCGAAAGCGTCTTCCCGGGAGACCGCGTCCGCGTGGTGAAGCTCGGTCCGGACGGCCGCAGCCGCGTGCTCGTGTCGCTGCGCGAAGTGCTTGAGCACAATACGCGCGAGATCGTCGGCACCGTCGAGCAGCGCGGCAAGGACTACTGGCTCAGGCCCGCCGACTGCCGGATCCACGTGCCCGTGCGGCTCAGCGGAGCACCGGCGGTGCCCGGCCAGGCGGTGGTCGCCGCCGTGATCGCGCAGCCTTCGATCGGCGCGCCCGCCCGGGCCCAGGTGAAGGAGATCCTCGGGTCCGCCGACGACTCTTCGGTCGAGATCGAGATGGCCGTGCGCCGCTTCGGGCTGCCCGCGCAGTTCTCCGCCGAGGCGCTCGAGCAGGCGAGGGCGCTGCCCGACCACGTGCTGCGGCGCGACTGCGCCCGGCGGGTGGACCTGCGCGACATCGCCTTCGTCACGATCGACGGCGAGGACGCGAGGGACTTCGACGACGCGGTCTGGTGCGCTCCCCTCAAGGCGGGCGGCTGGAGGCTGCTCGTGGCGATTGCCGACGTCTCCTGGTACGTCCGGCCCGGCAGCGCCATCGACCGGGCGGCGCAGGAGCGGCTCACCTCGGTTTATTTCCCGCGGCGGGTGATTCCGATGCTGCCCGTCGAGCTCTCCAACGGGCTGTGCTCGCTCAACCCCGACGTCGACCGCTGCACGCTGGTCTGCGACGCGGTGATCACGCCCGAAGGCCGGGTGAAGGCCTACCAGTTCTACCACGGCCTCATCCATTCGCACGCGAGGCTCACCTACACCCAGGTCTGGTCGGCCCTGAAGGGCGAGAAGGAGGGGCGCGACGCGCTGGGCGCGGTGCTGCCCGACGTGCAGAACCTTTATGCGCTCTACAAGGCGCTGGCCGCCGAACGGGCCCGCCGCGGGGCGATCAGCTTCGAGAGCCGCGAGACTTTCGTGCAGACCGACGACCAGGGCCGCATCACGGCGATCCTGCCGCGCGAGCACAACGACGCCCACCGGCTCATCGAGGAGGCGATGCTTGTGGCCAATACCTGCGCGGCGGACTTCCTCGTGCGGCGCCGCGCCGAGGGGCTCTTCCGCGTCCACGAGGGGCCGACCCCCGAGAAGCTCGAGCAGCTGCGGGCGCTCCTTTCGGGCTTCGGGCTGTCGCTGGGGAGCGGCGACAAGCCTACGCCCGCCGACTACGAGGCGGTCATGCGGCAGGTCCGCGGCACGCCCGACGAGGCGGCGGTGCAGACCGCGCTGCTGCGCAGCATGCAGCGGGCCGTCTACTCGCCCGACGAGCTCGGGCACTTCGGGCTCGCCTACGAGTACTATACGCATTTCACCTCGCCGATCCGCCGCTACCCGGATCTGCTTGTGCACCGCGCGATTCACGGCATCCTCACCCGCCGCCGCTACAGGCCCGAGGTGCTCGTGGGCTGGCCTGAGGCGGCCGAGCAGGGTTTTTCCGCCCGCCCGGGCAGCCACGGCGTGGGGCAGTCCGCGGCGCAGGCCGCGGCGAAGAAGGGGCCGATGTACAAGACCTGGGCGAGGCTCGGGCGCATGTGCTCGGCCGCGGAGAGGCGCGCCGACGAGGCGAGCCTCGACGTCACGGCCTGGCTCAAGTGCCGCTACATGGAGGACTACCGCGGCGAGACCTTCGAGGGAACGGTGAGCGCGGTGACGCCCTCGGGCGTCTACGTGACGCTCAACGACCTCTTTGTCGAGGGCTACGTCCATGTCTCGAACCTCGGCTGGGACTACTACGTGTTCGACGAGTCGAAGTCGACCTTCGAGGGCAGCGCCTCGGGCGAAGTGATCCGCTGCGGGACGCCGCTTTCGGTGATCGTGAGCGGGGTGGACCTCGACTCGAGGAGCATCGAGTTCATGCGGCGCGACCCGGGCCGCAAAAAGGGCGCGAGGCGCCTGAGAAACGGCTCGTGAGCCCGGGGCACGGCACAACGACAGGCAAAGGGATAAGGAACAGACGACATGGCAGACAAGGTGATTCTCGCAGGCTTTCACGCCGTCCTCGCCCGGCTTCGGCTCAACCCGAAGACGCTGCGCGAGGTCTACATCGACCGCAGCCGGCACGACCGGCGCATGCACGAGCTGTGCGTGCAGCTGCGCGAGGCGGGGCTGCGCCCGATCGAGTCCGACGCGCAGCGGCTGCGGGGGCTTGCGGGCGACGTCCCGCACCAGGGCGTCGCGGCCGTGGCCGACCGGCTCGAGCGCACGATGAGCTTTGACGAGCTGCTCGATTCCATCAGCGACGAGACGCTGCTGCTCGTGCTCGACGGCGTCACCGACCCGCGCAACTTCGGCGCGTGCCTGCGCGTGGCCGACGCGGCCGGAGCGCAGGCGGTGATCGCGCCGCTCAACCGCTCCTCGCACGTGACGCCCGCGGCCGCGAAGGCGGCCGCCGGCGCCGAGGAGTCGGTGCCCGTGATTTATGTGGTGAACCTCGCCTCGGCGATCGCAGAGCTGCGCGAGGCCGGCGTCACGGTCGTGGGGACGGCGGGCGAGACCGAGCGCTCGATCTACGACTTCGACCAGAAGAAGGCCTTCGCCTGGGTGCTCGGGTCGGAGGGCGAGGGGCTGCGGCAGCTCACGCGCCGCCGCTGCGACGCGCTCGCCGCGATCCCGATGAAGGGCTCGGTCGAGTCCCTCAATGTGTCGGTCGCGGCCGGGGTCTGCCTCTTTGAGACGCTGCGGCAGCGCCTGGGCGGCGCCCCGGGGAAGGTGGACAACGCTTCCCGTGCAAAATTTTGAAATTTAGAGTAAAATAACTATCTTTCGTTTGTTAGTCCTTGCCGCACCGGGAGACGCCCTGGGCGGTTTTTTCCGCAAGGAGGATCAATGCGTCACTACGAAATCTGCATCATCGTGCACCCGGATCAGTCCGAGCAGGTTCCCGCGATGATCGAACGCTACAAGAACCTGGTTGTTGAACAGGGTGGAAAAATCGAACGCATCGAGGACTGGGGCCGCCGCCAGCTCGCCTACCCCATCCAGAAGCTCGTGAAGGCTCACTATGTTCTGATGAACATCGAGTGCTCCGATGCGACGCTTGCCGACATTGAAAACAACTTCCGTTTCAACGACGCGATCCTTCGCCACCTCGTGGTGAAGACCAAGCACGCCGAGACCGCCCCCTCCCCGATGATGAAGCTCGTCGAGAAGGAAGAGGCGAAGAAGGCCGCCGTCGCCGCCCGCGCCGTGAAGGCCGCCCACAAGACCGAAGAGGCTGCGTCCGAGGCGAAGCCCGCCGAGGCCGCCGCCGAGTAACCGGTCGCAGGGCAGCGCTGGTCCAGCGGTGAACACGCTCGTCCTTGACGGCACCATCGTAAAGCGCGAAGAAGCGCGCTACACGCCGTCGGGTCTGCAGGTGTTCGAGGGAGTGCTCCGCCATGAGGGAGAAGTCCGGGAAGCCGGAGGGATCCGAAAGCTCGAGTTCGAGTGCATGGTGGTGGCGTTCGGCGAAACGGCCGCGAGGCTCCAGAGCCTGGAGCTTCCCGCCCGGGTGGTCCTGAAGGGCTACATCTCGCCGCGGTCCCGCCGCACGCAGCGTCTGCTTGTTTACATAACGGATTTCAATTAGGAGTATCAAAATGGCTTTTGGTTCCAGGGGTCGTTCTGGCGGCCGCCAGTCTTCCCAGGGCAACGCCCTTTTCAAGCGTAAGAAGTTCTGCCGCTTCACCGCGGCCCACGTCGAGCAGATCGATTACAAGGATATCGACACGCTGCGCGATTTCATCCAGGACAACGGCAAGATCATGCCGGCCCGCCTGACCGGCACGAGGGCGATCTACCAGCGCCAGCTCGACACCGCCATCAAGCGCGCCCGCTTCCTCGCCCTGCTGCCCTACACCGACAACCAGTAATACCGGGGAGACATTCAAATGCAAGTCATTCTGCTTGAGAACATTCATCACCTCGGCAACCTCGGCGACGTGGTCAAGGTGAAGGACGGCTACGGCCGCAACTTCCTGATCCCCCAGGGTCATGCGAAGCGCGCCACGAAGGCCGCCATCGCTGAGTTCGAAGCCCGCCGCGCTGAGCTCGAGAAGGCTCAGGCCGAGCGCCTCGCCAACGCGAAGGCCCTCGCTGAGAAGCTGAACGGCACGAGCCTCACGATCGCCTCCAAGGCGGGCGTGGACGGCCGCCTGTTCGGCTCCGTCACCAACTCCGACGTGGCCGAGGCCCTCGGCAAGCTCGGCTTCAGCATCAAGAAGAGCCAGGTCCGCACGCCGCTTGGCATGATCAAGGCCGTGGGCGAGTATCCGCTCACGATCGCCCTGCTCAACAACGAAGTGACTGCCGACATTACCGTGCAGGTCGTTGCCGACGAGTAATCGGATGCCGCGCCCCCTCCTCTGAGGGGACCGCGCAGAGGCTGGAAGAATTTCCCGCGGCAGCGGGGGCTCTTCCAGCTTTTTTCTTTTGGCCCCGAAGCTCTTCGCTTCGGGGCATGGTTTAAGATAGGAGTCCGCCGCTGCGCTTCGCCGCCGATTCCGCGCGAAGGGCCGGGGGGACCCCGTCCTCAGCCCCCCTTTTTTCCTCTCTTAACAGCGTACCGGAAGGAGTCAACAGATGCCTGAGCAGCAGGACAAGCACGCGCAGCCGCAGGGTGCGGTTCGGGTGCCGCCCAACTCGATTGACAGCGAGCAGACCATTCTGGGCGGCCTCATGCTGAACTCCGAGGCCTTCGACCAGATCTCGGACGTGATCACCGCCGAGGACTTCTACCGCGCCGACCACCGGATCATCTTTGAGGCGATCACCTCGCTGCACACGCGCGGCGAGCCCGCCGACGTCCTCACGGTCTTCAACGAGCTCGAGCGCAGCGGGCGCTCGGAGGCGGCCGGCGGCAGGCCCTACCTCATCTCGCTCACCACGAACTCGCTGGGCGCGGCCAACATCCGCCAGTACGCGCAGATCGTGCGCGACTGCTCGATGCTGCGGCAGCTGATCAGCGCGGGCGACCAGATCGTGAGCTCGGCGCTCGCCCCGAACGGCCGCGAAACGAAGGACATCATCGACGACGCCGAGCGGCTTGTGCTGCAGATCAACGAGAAGGCCGACCGGGGCGGAAAAGGCTTCGTGCGGATCAACAAGCTCGCGGCGAACGTCTCGGACGTGATCGCGGACCGCTACCGCACGCACTCCTCCAATGACGTGACCGGGATCCCGACCGGGTACCGCTTCTTGGACCTCCAGACCTCCGGCATGCAGCCCGGCGACCTCATCATCATCGCCGGCCGCCCCTCGATGGGCAAGACCGCGCTCGCGCTCAACATCGCCGAGCACGTCGCTTTTGCGGGGCGGGCGAGCTGGCCTGTGGCGGTCTTTTCCATGGAAATGAGCGGCGAGCAACTCGCGATGCGCCTGATCTGCTCGCACGGGCGGCTTGACGCGCAGAAGGTGCGCCGCGGCCGCCTCGACGAGGACGGCGAATGGGACCGCTTCACCACGGCGGTGGCCGACATGGAGAAGGCGCCGCTTTACATCGACGACACGCCGGGCCTCAACGTGACCTCGCTGCGCAGCCGCGCGCGCCGCCTGATGACGATCACCGGCCAGCTCGGCCTGATCGTGGTCGACTACCTGCAGCTCATGTCGGGCTCCGGGAGGTCGCGCGAGGAGAACCGCGCCACCGAGATCTCGGAAATCTCCCGCGGCCTGAAGAGCCTCGCCAAGGAGCTGCGCGTGCCGGTGATCGCGCTCTCGCAGCTCAACCGCTCGGTGGACTCCCGCCCCGACAAGCGGCCCGTGATGTCGGACCTTCGCGAGTCGGGCGCCATCGAACAGGACGCGGACGTGATCATGTTCATCTACCGCGACTGGGTCTACAACAAGGACTCTGATCCCACCGAGGCGGAGGTGATCATCGGCAAGCAGCGCAACGGCCCCATCGGCACCGTGAAGCTCACCTTCAACGGCAAGTACACGTCGTTTGAAACCCGCGTGGAGGCGCCCGAAGGCTACATTCCCGACGACGTGCCGCGCGAGGGCTGACACAGAGGCCGCCCTCACCACCTAAGGACAGAAACGCTATGGAATACTTCCTCTATCTCATCGCCCTGGCGCTGATCGCGGTCGGCATGGCGGGCACGCTCATCCCCGCGATTCCGGGGCTGCCGCTCATCTTTGCGGGCGGCTGGCTCATCGCCTGGGCGAGCGGCTACACGCTTCTTGGCGTGAGCAGCGTGGTCATCCTCGCCCTGCTCGCGGCGGTGGGCGTCGGAATCGACTTCCTCGCGCAGTTTCTCGGCGCGAAAAAGGCGGGGGCGAGCCGCGCGGGCCTGTGGGGCGCGGCGGCTGGCACGCTGCTCGGGCTCTTCACCGGCGTGGTGGGCATCGTCTTTTTCCCGCTCATCGGCGCGGTGACGGGCGAAATCATCGCCGGACGCGACATGCTCAAGGCGGGCACGGTCGGCATCGCGACCTGGATCGGCATGGCCGTGGGCATCGGCGTGAAGATCGCGCTCGCCTTCACGATGCTAGCCCTCATTCTCTTTAGCTCCATCACCAACTCTGCGCTCGGCCACTTCCTGAAGGGCGGCAGCACGGCCTCCTCCACGTCGGCCGCCGTGCCGCAGGCTCCGGCCGAGGCGGCGCCGCTTGAGGCCTACCCTGGAAAGCCCGAGCCGCGCCGCGCCTACAGACAGGCGGCCTCCGGCGAGGCCTCCTCCGCAGAGGCCTCTTCGCCTGCCGCGCAGGGCAGCTCCCCGGCCGCGGACGAGATCGCGGTGCGGCCGGCCGAGCCCCAGCCTGGCGCGGCGCAGCCCCAGGCGCCTGCGGCATCCGCGGGCGAAGCCGCCCAGGGCCAGCCTGCTGCCCCTGCGGCGCAGGCCGCCTCTCCGGCTGCCGCTCCGTAAAAAGCTCGGGCGGCTCCGGCCCCCGCCCTTTTTCCCTTTTTCCGGCCGCCGGGGCCGGGGAATAAAAACAGACCGCCCCGCGCTTTTTGGCGCGGGGCGGATTTTCTATGGCTGCGGGGCGGGGAAGGCGGGCCTGACGCTTCCTCTCCGGCTTTTCAAAGCACCGAGGAGGCGAAGTCCGCGAGCCTGCTTCTCTCGCCGCGCTCGAGGGTGATGTGCCCGGCGTGCGCCCAGCCCTTGAAGCGGTCCACGACGAAGGTGAGCCCCGAGCTGCCCTCGGTGAGGTAGGGCGTGTCGATCTGAGAAATGTTGCCCATGCAGACGATCTTCGTGCCCGGGCCCGCGCGCGTGATGAGGGTCTTCATCTGCTTGGGCGAGAGGTTCTGCGCCTCGTCGATGATGAGGAAGCGGTTCTGGAAGGTGCGGCCGCGCATGAAGCTCATCGACTTCACGCGGATCCTCGAGCGGATCAGGTCGGCTGCGGCGTCGTGCCCCCAGCTGCCGGAGGCGGGGTCTGTGCGGTTGAGCACCTCAAGGTTGTCGTCGAGCGCTCCCATCCAGGGCAGCATCTTCTCCTCTTCGGTTCCGGGCAGGAAGCCGATGTCCTCGCCCACGGACACGGTCGCGCGGGTGAAGATGATTTCCGTGTAGCGCCGCTCGTCCAGGGTCTGCGTGAGCGCGGCGGCGAGCGTGAGGAGGGTCTTGCCCGTGCCGGCCTGCCCGAGCAGGGTGACGAAGTCGATCTCGGGGTTGAGCAGCAGGTTGAGCGCGAAGTTCTGGTCGCGGTTGCGCGCCGTGATGCCCCAGACCGCGTTTTTCGGCTGCGTGTAGGACCGGAGCGAGCGGAACACGGCCTCGTCGCGGTCCACCGAGGCCACGATGCCCTCGAAGCCGCCCGGGGCCCCCTCGGTGTAGACGAACTCGTTCACGAACATGCTGCGCACGAGCGGGCCCTTCACGCGGTACCAGGTGCTGCCGTCCTTCTGCCAGGACTTGAGCCCGCTGCCGTGGGTTTCCCAGAAGTCGGCCGGCAGCGCGAGCTTGCCCGTGTAGAGCAGGTCGGTGTCGTCGATCGCCTTGTCGTTGAAGTAGTCTTCCGCGGGCAGCCCGAGCGTGGCCGCCTTGATGCGCATGTTGATGTCTTTGGAGACAAGCACCACCGTGCGGTCCTTGCATTCGGCGGCCAGGCCTGCGACGCACTTGAGGATTTCGTTGTCTCCGCTGCCCGTGCTGATGTAGCCGGGGAGGTCTCCCGCGGGCTTGAAGGAGCGGGTCTGGCAGTAAAGCCGGCCGGTCGCCTCGCGGTTGCCCAGCGCGTTGAGGGGAATCCCCTCGTTCAGGTCCGGGTACCCGGCGGCCTCCATCAGCTGGTCGATCGTGCGCGAGACCTGCCGGGCGTTGCGCGCGATGTCGCTCATGCCGGTCTTGTGGCGGTCGAGCTCCTCGAGCGAGGTGATCGGCAGGAACACGTCGTGCTCCTCGAAGCGAAAGAGACAGGACGGATCGTGCAGGAGCACATTGGTGTCGAGCGCGAAGAGCCGCTTCGAGCCCGCTTCCATGCGGGCGCGGCGCCGCCGCACGACAAGCGGCGAGACTTTTTTCTGAGCCTGGGCCGCCAGAGGCGCAAAGCCCGGGGCCTGCTCCGGCAAGGACTTTCCCGCCGCGGGCTTCTTCGCCGCGGCCGGGCTCTTCGGCGAGGGCTTCCCTGCGGCAGCGGCGGGCTTGGAGCGCGCGCTCTTTTTCGGCGCCCTCGGAGCCTTGGGCGCCGTGAGCAGCGCCGCCTGCCTGGCCCCGGCCCGGGCTTTCCCGCGGGGCGGAGCCGCAGGCTTCTCGGCGGGCTTCGGATCCGCGAGCTCGAGGTCGTTCTTGCTGTCGTAATCGGAAAGGATGTCGCCCAGGGCTTTGGGCGAAGAAGGCAGGGGCATGGAGGACTCCGGTTTCAAAACGCGCAATGCTGCTTAAGGGGAACTATAACGCTTCAGCGGGGCCAGGCGCAGGCCCCGGGCTGCGGAAGGCGGATCCGCTCTCCACCCCGGGCCGAGCCATATTTGGTACGATTTTCTCCTGCAGCGTCTTCAAAATTACAGAAAGCCCCGGACAGGCACGCGGGCTTCCGCTTCATTTTCTGCGGCGGCAGCGGCGGCCCCGGCGGCTCAGGGGGAAAAGGCATCGGTATGGAAGCGATCAGGATTGGGCTTGCGGGAGCAGGAACGGTGGGCGGCGGCGTCGTGCGGGTGCTCGCGCGCAACAGGGAGCAGATTGCGGCCCGGGCCGGCGCGAGCATCTTGGTTCAGAGGGTCATCTGCCGTCACCCGGAGAACCGCTCGGACCTCGCCCCGCTCGTGGGCGAGCTCGGACTGGACTGGCACGCCCTCATCGACGACCCCGAGATTTCCATCGTGGTCGAGGCGATGGGCGGGATCGAGCCGGCCCGCAGCTTCATTCTCGCGGCGATCGAGGCCGGCAAGCACGTCGTCACGGCCAACAAGGCGCTGCTCGCGAAGCACGGCAACGAGATCTTCGCCGCGGCGGCCCGCAAGGGCGTGATCGTGGGGTTCGAGGCCGCGGTGGCCGGCGGGGTGCCGATCATCAAGGCCCTGCGCGAATCGCTCGTCGCCAACCGCATCGAGTCGGTCGTGGGCATCATCAACGGCACTTCGAACTACATCCTCACCTGCATGCGCAAGGAGCACATCTCCTTTGACGAGGCGCTCAAGCGCGCTCAGGAGATGGGCTACGCGGAGGCCGACCCGTCCTTCGACATCGACGGGATCGACTCGGCGCACAAGCTCTCCATCCTCTCCTCGATCGCCTTCGGCGGCCCCATTTCCTTCGACAAGGCCTACATCGAGGGCATCCGCGGCCTGCAGTCCCTCGACATCGAGTACGCCGAGGAGCTGGGCTACCGGGTGAAGCTGCTCGGCATCACCAAGCGGCGCGGCAACGGCATCGAACTGCGCGTGCACCCCGCGCTCGTGCCCGAGCGGCGGCTGCTCGCCCATGTGGGCGGCGTCATGAACGCGGTCGTCGTGAAGGGAGACGCCGTGGGCTCGACCCTTTACTACGGGCGCGGCGCAGGCTCGGAGCCCACGGCCTCCTCGATCATCGCCGACATCGTCGACGTGGTGCGCCTGATCGGCGTGTCGGCCAACCACCAGGTGCCGCCCCTGGGCTACAGGGTCGCCAACGAGGAGTACCTGCCGGTGCTGCCGATGGGCGAGACGGTCTGCTCGTTTTACATGCGCATCCACGTGAAGGACAGCCCCGGGGTCCTCGCCGACGTGAGCCGGGTGTTCGCCGACATGGGCATCAGCATCGAGGCGCTCACCCAGCGCGAGGCCCGCGTGGGCGACAGCTCGACCTCGATCGTCCTCATGACGCACACGGCCCGCGAGGACGCGGTCCAGGAGGCCATCCGCCGCATCGAGGCGCTCGACAGCGTGACCGGCCGCGTGATCCTGCTGCGAAAGGAAGAGCTCAACTGAGGCGGGGCGCCGCAATACTGAGAAAAAAGGGCCAGAGGATATGTCTGAAAGCATCCGTTACGTTTCAACCCGGGGCGGAGACGCCCCGGCCACTTACGCCGAGATCGTGCTGCGGGGGCTCGCCCAGGACGGCGGCCTTTTCGTCCCGCAGAGCTACCCGTGCGTGACCCCGTCCGAGCTGCGCCGCTGGCGCGGCCTGTCCTACGCGGACCTCGCCTTCGAGGTGCTGCGGCTCTTCGCGAGCGGGATCGATGAGGAGGCGCTGCGGGGCCTCTGCCGCTCGACCTACACCGCGCAGACCTACTGCAACGCGAGGCCCGGCCAGGACGCCTCGGAGATCACGCCGCTGCTGTGGCTCGAGGACGGGCTGGGGCTGCTGCAGCTCTCCAACGGCCCGACGCTCGCCTTCAAGGACATGGCGATGCAGTTCCTCGGGGCGCTCTTCGAACATCTGCTGGGGCTGCAGGGGCGGCGGCTCAACATCCTGGGCGCCACCTCGGGCGACACCGGCTCGGCCGCCGAGTATGCGATGCGCGGCAGGCGCGGCATCCGCGTCTTCATGCTCTCGCCCTACGGCCGCATGAGCGCGTTCCAGCGCGCGCAGATGTATTCGCTGCAGGATCCCAACATTTTCAACATCGCCGTGAAGGGGACGTTCGACCAGGCGCAGGACATCGTGAAGGCGGTCTCCAACGACCACGCCTTCAAGGCCTCGCACGCCATCGGGACGGTGAACTCCATCAACTGGGCGCGCGTGGCCGCGCAGACCGTCTACTACTTCAAGGGCTGGCTCGCGGCCACTGAGCGCGACGACGAGCAGGTGTCCTTCGCGGTCCCCAGCGGAAACTTCGGCGACGTGCTCGCCGGCTGGATCGCGCGCCAGATGGGGCTGCCCGTCGCGAGCCTCATCGTGGCTACCAACGAGAACGACGTGCTCGCCGAGTTCTTCGAGACCGGCTGCTACCGGCCCCGGGACCCCGCCCACACCTACGTGACCTCCTCGCCCTCGATGGACATCAGCCGCGCGTCGAATTTCGAGCGCTACGTCTTCGACGTGACGGGGCGCAGCCCCGAGCGGCTGCGCGCGCTCTGGAAGGAGCTGGGCGAAAAAGGCTCCTTCACGCTCTCGGGCAGTGACTGGGAGCGGGTGAAGGCCTCGGGCTTCTGCGCGGGCCGCAGCGTGCACGCCGACCGCCTCCGCACGATCCGCGGCCTCTGGGAGGAGCGCGGGGTGCTCGTCGACCCCCACACGGCCGACGGGATTACGGTGGCGCGCAGAAAGCGCCTCCCCGGGGTGAAGTGCATCTGCCTGGAGACCGCGCAGCCCGCGAAGTTCGCCGCGACGATCCGCGAGGCGGCCGGGATCGTGCCGCCGGTGCCGCCCTCCTGCGCGGGCCTGGAGGACAGGCCCCAGCGGTTCGAGGTGATGGAGCCCGACGCGCGGGCCGTCAAGGACTATATCGACAGGCACACTTCGGAGCCGTAGGACCTTTCATGTTTCTCGTCGGTTTTGTAGGCTACTCCGGCAGCGGCAAGACTACGCTTGCCGTCCGGGTGGTCTCCGAGCTTCGGGCGCGGGGCTTTTCGGTCTCTGCCGTGAAGGACGCCCACCATCATGTCGAGACGGACACGCCGGGGAAGGACACCTGGCGCTACCGCGAGGCGGGGGCGCGGCAGGTGGTGCTGCGCACCCCGGAGCGCTGGGCTGTGATGGAGGAGACCCCGGAGGGACGCGTGCCGCTCGGCGAAATCCTGCGAGCCCTGCGGCCCGTGGACATTGTGGTGGTCGAGGGCTTCAAGCACGAGGGGCGCTTTCCGAGAATCGAGGTGAGGCGGCGGGGCTGCACTTCGCCCGCGCTCTGGCTGGAGCGCGGCGACATCGCCGCGGTCGCCACCGACGATCCGGAGCTCGAGGCGCCCGCGCAGCTCGCGCGGCTTGACGTGAACAGCCCCTCGGAGGTGGCGGATTTTGTGGAGGGGCTTCTTGAGGGAGAGCCCGGTCAACAGTTTGGAGAGGAAGAGAAATGATTCCCTTTCGTGAGGCATTGAAAACGCTGCTTGAGGCGGCCCGCCCGGTCGAGCGGACGGAGACCGTCCCGACGCTTTACGCCGAGTCCCGGATTCTCGCCGAGGACATCGTCTCGGCGATCGACGTGCCGCCCGCGGACAATTCCCAGATGGACGGCTACGCGGTGCGCTCGGAGGACCTTTCCGGAGCCTCGGAGAGCAGCCCCGTGACGCTGCCCGTCTCGCAGCGCATTCCCGCGGGCCGCGTGGGCACGAGGCTCGAGCCGGGAAGCGCCGCCCGGATTTTCACCGGCGCGCCCATTCCCCCCGGAGCCGACGCCGTGGTGCAGCAGGAGCTCGCCCAGGCGGGCGAGGGCTGCGTCACCTTCCGCGCGCCGGTGCCGCGCGGCCGCTTCATCCGTCCCGCGGGCGGAGACTTCAAGGCGGGGCAGCCGGTGCTGCACGCCGGCGAGAAGCTCACGCCCTCGAAGCTCGGGCTCGCGGCCGCCGCGGGACGCGCGTACGTCCGTGTGCGCCAGAAGCTGCGCGTCGGCATCTTCTGCTCGGGCGACGAGCTCATGCGCCCGGGCGAGCCCCTGAGGCCGGGGGCCATCTACAACTCCAACCGCTACCAGCTGCGGGCGCTGCTGCACGCGCTCGGCTGCGAGGTCGAGGACGTGGGCAGCGTCGGCGACACGCTGGAGGCCACGGTCGAGGCCTTCGAGCGGGCGGCGCGCACCTCGGACGTGATCATCACGACCGGCGGCATGAGCGTGGGCGAGGAAGACCACGTGAAGCCCGCGGTAAAGAGCCTCGGGGAGCTCACGATGTGGCGGCTCGCCGTGAAGCCCGGCAAGCCCTTCGCCTTCGGCCAGGTGCGGGGTGTGCCGTTTCTGGGGCTGCCCGGCAATCCCGTGGCGGTTTTCGTGGAGACGCTGATGCTGGTGCGCCCGTACCTGGCCGCCATGCAGGGCGAAAAGGCGAACCCCGTGCGGCCGATCGCCGTGCGCGCGGACTTCGACTGGAAGGGCGGCGAGCGCGAGGAGTTCATCCGGGTGCGCCGCAATGACGCGGGCGGGCTCGACCTGATGCCCAACCAGAACTCCCAGATCCTGTCCTCGTGCGCGTTTGCCGACGGCATCGTCGACGTGCCGGTGGGCGGGGTGATCGCCCGCGGCGACTCCGTGGACTACTATCCGCTCGCGGAGTTCCTCGCCTGAAGGCGCGGGCTCCGGGACTTTTTAGCTAAGGAAAGGCGCTATGAAAATCAAGGTGATGTATTTTGCGTTCATGCGCGACGCGATGGGCCGCTCCAGCGAGGTGGTGGACGCCCCCGAGTCGGTGAAGACGGTCTCGGAGCTGCGCGCGTACCTCATGGGGCAGGGGGACCCCTGGGCCTCGGCCTTCACGAACGTGAAGCGCGTGCGCTCGTCCGTGAACCAGGTGATGGCCGCCGAGGACGCGCCGGTGAAGGCGGGCGACGAAGTGGCTTTCTTCCCTCCGGTGACGGGAGGCTGAGCCGCCATGGGCGTCACTAAGGTCGAAGTAAGGCACGAGGATTTCAGCCTCGAAGAGGAAATGGCGGCGCTGCGGCGGCAGGACCAGAGCGCGGGCGCGGCCGTGAGCTTCGTGGGCGTCGTGCGCAACCGCAACCAGGGCGAGCGCATCCTCGCCCTCGAGCTCGAGCACTACCCGGGCATGACCGAGTCGGCGATCCGCACGATCGTCTCGGACGCGAGAAAGCGCTGGGAAATCGAGGATGTCGTGGTGATCCACCGCGTGGGCAGGCTCGCGATCGGCGAGCAGATCGTGCTCTGCCTGGTCACCTCCGCGCACCGCGGCGAGGCCTTCAGCGCCTGCGAGTTCATCATGGACTGGCTCAAGACCGAGGCGCCTTTCTGGAAGCGCGAGCAGACCCCGAAGGGGCTGCGCTGGGTGGAGGCGAGGGAAAGCGACGAGCGCTCCCGCGACCGCTGGAAGACGCCCGGGCAGGGCGCCTGAAGCCCCCCGGGCGTCCCGCGGATTCTCTTTTGGCCTTTCCCCCTTCAGAAGGTCCTGCGGGCGCCTTGAAAGGACGCAGGTTCATCCCCATATAAGAAGTATCGGACGGCGGGCTTAACCGCCGTTTAGAAAAGGGGATTAAGAATTTATGCGTCAAGACAAACTCACCACCAAATTTCAGGAGGTTCTGGGCGACGCCCAGAGCCTGGCTGTCGCCAACGACAACCAGTTCCTGGAGCCGGTGCATCTGCTTGCCGCCGTCCTGCATGACAAGGACGGCGGGGCGCCGGCGCTTCTTGGCCGCGCCGGCGTAAACGTCCCGGCGCTCACGCGTGCCGTGGATCAGGCCGTGAAGGCCCTGCCCCGCGTGACGGGCACGGGCGGCGACGTCCAGGTGAGCCGCGACCTCGCCAATGTGCTCAACCTCACGGAAAAAGCCGCGATGCAGCACGGCGACGAGTACATCGCCGTCGAGATGTTCCTGCTCGCGCTGGCCGACGACCGCAGCGAGGCGGGGCGGCTCGCCCGCGAAAACGGGCTCACGCGTCCGGCCCTGGAGGCTGCGATACAGTCCGTGCGCGGCGGCCAGAAGGCCGACAGCCCGGATGCGGAGCAGTCGCGCGGCGCGCTTCAGAAGTACACGATCGACCTTACGGCGCGCGCCCGCGAGGGCAAGCTCGACCCGGTGATCGGGCGCGACGACGAGATCCGCCGCACCATGCAGATCCTGCAGCGCCGCACGAAGAACAACCCGGTGCTGATCGGCGAGCCGGGCGTCGGCAAGACCGCCGTGGTCGAAGGGCTCGCGCAGCGCATTGTGAACGGCGAGGTGCCCGACTCCCTGAAGAACAAGGTGATCCTCTCGCTTGACATGGCGGGGCTGATCGCCGGCGCGAAGTACCGCGGAGAGTTCGAGGAGAGGCTCAAGGCCCTGCTGAAGGAAGTGACCGCGCAGAACGGCCGCATCATTCTCTTCATCGACGAGCTGCACACCGTGGTGGGCGCCGGCAAGACCGAGGGCTCGATGGACGCGGGCAACATGCTCAAGCCCGCGCTCGCCCGCGGCGAGCTGCACGTGATCGGCGCGACCACGCTGAACGAGTACCGCCAGTACATCGAGAAGGACGCGGCCCTCGAGCGCCGCTTCCAGAAGGTGATGATCGGCGAGCCCTCGGTCGAGGACACGATCGCGATCCTGCGCGGCCTGCAGGAGAAGTACGAGGCGCATCACGGCGTCCAGATCACGGACCCCGCGATCGTGGCCGCCGCCGAGCTCTCGAACCGCTACATCACGGACCGGTTCCTGCCCGACAAGGCGATCGACCTGATCGATGAGGCCGCGGCCCGGGTGAAGATGGAGATCGACTCCAAGCCCGAGGCGCTCGACCGCATCGACCGGCGCCTGATCCAGCTCAAGATCGAGCGCGAGGCGATGAAGAAGGAGACCGACGACGCCTCCAAGAAGCGCCTGGCGGCGATCGAGGAGGAAATCGAGCGGCTGTCGCGCAAATACTCCGATCTCGAGGAAATCTGGAAGCGCGAAAAGAACGACGCGCTCGGCGAAAAGGAGACCCGCGACAAGATCGACCAGGTCCGCCACGAAATGGACGAGTGCCGCCGCAGCGCCCGCTACGAGAGGCTGGCCGAGCTGCAGTATTCGGTGCTGCCCGCCCTTGAGAAAAAGCTGAAGAAGGAAAGCGCCCAGGTCAAGAGCGACGAGGATCCGAACGCGCCGCATCTGCTGCGCACGAGCGTGGGCGCCGAGGAAATCGCCGAGGTGGTGTCGCGCGCGACGGGCATCCCGGTCTCGAAGATGATGCAGGGCGAGCGCGAGAAGCTGCTGCATATGCGCGAGGTGCTCTCCGAGCGCGTCGTGGGCCAGGACGAGGCCGTGCGCCGCGTGGCCGAGACGATCCAGAGGAGCCGCGCGGGGCTTTCGGACCCGAACAGGCCCTACGGCTCGTTCCTGTTCCTCGGGCCCACGGGTGTCGGCAAGACCGAGCTCACGAAAGCCCTCGCCGCCTTCCTCTTTGACAGCGAGAAGGCGATGATCCGCATCGACATGTCCGAGTACATGGAAAAGCACAGCGTCGCCCGCCTGATCGGCGCTCCTCCGGGATATGTCGGCTACGACCAGGGCGGCTACCTCACCGAGGCCGTCCGGCGCCGCCCCTACAGCGTGATCCTCTTCGACGAGGTCGAGAAGGCTCATCCGGATGTCTTCAACGTGCTGCTGCAGGTGCTCGACGACGGCCGCATGACCGACGGCCAGGGCCGCACGGTCGACTTCAAGAACACCGTGATCGTGATGACCTCCAACCTCGGCAGCCAGCAGATCATGGCGATGGCGGGCCGGCCCCACGATGAAGTGAAGGCGGCGGTGATGAACGAGGTGAAGGCGCACTTCAGGCCCGAGTTCATCAACCGCATTGACGAGATCGTGGTGTTCAACTCGCTTGGCGCCGACTCGATCCGCAAGATTGCGGGCATCCAGCTCAAGAAGCTGGCCGGCCGCGTGGCCGAGCAGGGCATCAAGCTCGAGGTTTCGGACGCCGCCGTCGCCCAGATCGCGAAGGCGGGCTACGATCCGGTCTTCGGCGCGAGGCCCCTGCGCCGCGAGGTGCAGGACGCCGTGGAGACGCCGCTCGCGGAGCTTCTGCTGCGCGGCGGCGCGGCCGAGGGCGACACCGTGAAGGTGGATCTCAAGGGCTCGAAGCTCGACTTCAGCGTCGTGAAGGCGCCCGAGCCCGAGGGCGAAGCGGCCTGATCCTTTTGGGGCCGCTCCCCGGGGCGGGAAGGAAAGCCGGCGCATCCGTGCAGGATGCGCCGGCTTTTCCGTACTTGCGAAGGCAGGACCGCGCGGGGCCGCCCGTAAAGGAAAGGGCAGAAAAACGCCCCGCCTGGGCAGTGCTTCGGCGGGGCGCTCCGGGCCGGAGGAGAAGGGCCCGGCTCAGGATTCGGCCTTCAGGCGCTTTTCCATCAGCCCGAAGTTCTTCTCCACGGAGGCGGAGGGCGCAGGCTCGAGCAGGCTCACGGCCCAGATCGCGATGCAGGCGAAGAGGAAGCCGGGGATGATTTCATAGAGCCCGAACCAGGCGAAGTGGTGCCAGACCAGCACCGTCACGGCGCCGGTCACCATGCCCGCGAGCGCTCCGCCCCGGGTCATGCGCTTCCACCACAGGGAGATGAGGATCACGGGCCCGAAGGCTGCGCCAAAGCCCGCCCAGGCGTAGGACACGAGCGAGAGCACGAGGTTGTTCGGGTCCATGGCGAGAAAGATCGCGACCAGGGCGACCATGAGGACCATGCCGCGGCTGAAGATCATGAGCTCGCGGTTGCCGGCCTTCGGGCGCAGGATCCGGCGGTAGAAGTCCTCGGTGAGGGTTGAGGAGCACACGAGCAGCTGGCACGACAGCGTCGACATCACGGCCGCGAGGATCGCCGACATCAGCACGCCCGCGATCCAGGGGTTGAAGAGGATGTTGCACAGCTCGATGAAGACGCGCTCGTGGTTTTCCGTCACGGGGCCGGCGAGCTCGGGGTGGTTCGCAAAGAACGCGGCGCCGAAGAACCCGCAGGCGCAGGTGCCCACCAGGCAGAAGATCATCCAGGTGATCGAGATGCGCCGCGCGTTCGGGATCACGCGGATCGAGCGCGTCGCCATGAAGCGCACGAGGATGTGCGGCTGGCCGAAGTAGCCGAGCCCCCAGGCGAGCAGCGAGATCACGCCGATCACGGTCTGGCCGCTCATCATGTTCACCATGTTCGGGTTGATGGAGGCGACGGTCGCGGTGGCCGCCTCGAAGCCGCCCGAATCGATCAACACCGCGATCGGGGTGACCACGAGCGCGACGCACATGAGCGTCGCCTGGATCGTGTCGGTCCAGGACACGGCGAGGAACCCGCCGATGAAGACGTAGGTGATGGTCGCGGCCGCCCCGATCCACAGCGCGCGGCTGTAGTCGAGGTGGAAGGCGTTTTCAAACAGCCTCGCGCCGGCCACCATGCCCGAGGCGCAGTAGATCGTGAAGAAAATAAGGATGATCGTTGCGGCGATCACGGCGAGCACGTTCGTCTTGTCTTCGAAGCGCTGGCGGAAGTAGTCGGGGATCGTGAGGGCGTTGTGGGAGATCTCGGTGTAGATGCGCAGCCTCGCCGCGGTCACGCGCCAGTTCACCCAGGCGCCGATCGTGAGCCCGATGGCGATCCAGGACTCGCAGATGCCCGAGAGGTACACCGCGCCGGGCAGCCCCATCAGCAGCCACCCGCTCATGTCCGAGGCGCCTACCGAGAGCGCGGTGACCAGGCCGCCGAGCTTCCGCCCTCCCAGAATGTAGTCGCCGAAGCTGCTCGTGTGGTGCCAGGCGTAGAAGCCCACGAGCACCATCAGCACGAGGTAGCCCACGAAGGTAATCGCTGAAGGATTGCTAAACATAGTGCAGTGTTCTTAAAAATAATCCGGCAGTTTTCAAATGGTATCCCGTTTGGCGGCGCCGTTGCGGCGAAGAAGGCCTTTTTTTGGCCCGCGCCGAAGGGGCCCCGCCATCAGCCTCCGATGTAGCTCATTTCGACGCGCTTGCCCGTCTGCGCGGGGCCGCTCTGCCGGAGCTCCGAGTAGTGGTTGTCGCGGGCGCTCCAGATGCGGCCGAGCGCCTGCGCGAGCTCCTCGTCCGTGCCCCCGGCGCGCATCATCGTGCGCAGGTCGACGCCGCTCTCGGCAAAGAGGCACAGGTAGGCCGTGCCGTCAAGCGACACGCGCAGCCTCGAGCAGCTGCGGCAGAACGGCGCGGAGACCGAGCAGATGCAGCCGAATTCGCTGCCGGATCGGCCGTAGCGCCACCGCGTGGCGGTCTCGCTGGGGTTTTTCGGAGCCACGGGCTCGATGTCGTAGCGCGTGCGGACGATCGAGAGAATCTGCGCGGCCGTGACGACGTCGTTCATCCTCCAGCCGTTCGAGTTGCCGGTGTCCATGTATTCGATGAAGCGCACGGAGACCCCGCTGCCTTCGAAGTGCTCGAGCAGCGGAATGATCTGCGACTCGTTCACGCCGCGCTTCACCACGGTGTTCACCTTGGTGTTCTCAAAGCCCGCCTCGAGCGCCGCGCGGATCCCGTCGAGAACCTTGGCCGCGGGGAACCCCACGTCGTTGAGCGACTGGAAGATCTTCTCGTCGAGCGCGTCAAGCGACACCGTGACGCGCGACAGCCCCGCCTCGCGCAGGGCGCGCGCCTTGCGGCGCAGCAGCGACCCGTTCGTCGTCATCGCGATCTCCAGCGGGCGGCCCTGCGGGGTGCGCAGCTGCGCGAGGTCGGCGACGAGCTCCTCCACGCCTTTTCTGAGCAGCGGTTCGCCCCCCGTGAGCCTGATTTTCGTCACGCCGTGGGCCGCGGCCACGCGCGCGATGCGCGTGATCTCCTCGAAGCTGAGCAGCTCTTCGTGCGGGAGGTAGGCCTTGTAGTCGTTCCAGACCTCCTTGGGCTTGCAGTAGCGGCAGCGGAAATTGCAGTGGTCGGTGAGCGAGATGCGGATGTCCTCGAGAGGGCGTCCGCGGCGGTCGATCCAGTGACCGCTCGATACGCGGACCGGTCCCGCCACCGGGATCGGCGCGGCGGGAGAGGGGGCGAGAACGATCGGGATCACCCGTCTTTTGTCTTTCTGGTCGGCCATGGATTTACCTGATCAGGCGCAGGCGCGGCGCGCGCCCGGTCCCCCGCTTCAAAAGAGAGGAGGGCGGACGGCGCCGCGCCCGTGAAGGCCTCAGAGGTCTTTTTTGGTTTCGATCTGCACCATCTCGACCTTTTCGGCCGGCGGCAGCACCCGGCGCGGGCGGCCGGGTGCCTTGGGCTGGGTGTAGCACACTTCGCCCACGAGAGCGGGGTTGGTGTGCACGACCTGCAGGCCCGAGGCCTCGAGCTCTTTTTCAATGCCCGCGGCGCCCTGTGCGATGGTGGCGCCTTCTTCAGGGGCGCTCTTCGCGGGTTCGGGCCGGGTCTCGACCTGAACGGGCGCTTCGGCGGCGCGCTGCGGGGCGGGCTCAGCCTTCAGGGCAGCCTCGGTCTTCGGGGCGGCCTCGGCCGTCTGCCGGGGCGTCTCCCGCGGGGATTCCCCGCGCTGCTGCGGCTCTTCCCGGCGCTCCTCGTCGGGGGCGGCGGCAGGCTGCTGCGGCGCGGCCTGGGCGGCCTCCTCCGAGGCGGCCTCGGGCTTTTGCTGGGCCGCGGACTCCTCGCGGCGGTCTCCCCTGCGGCCCCTGCGGCTGTGACGGCCGTGGCGGCCTTCGCTGCGGCCGGCCTCGCGGGCGGCTTCGGCCACCGGCGCGTCCACGGCGCTCGCCACGGCCTGGGCGACCGGGTTCACGTCGGACACGGCGTTGTCCGCGGCGGCCGGCGCGATCGCAAGGCGGGCGGCCTTGTCCTCAATCGCCTTCATTTCCTGGGCGGCGAGCGCCTCGGCGTTCTCTGGCTCCGAGGCGGCAGCCTCTTCAGAGCGGCGCGAGCCCCGGCGGCGGCGACGGCGGCGGGCCTCGCCTTCCGCGGGGGCGGCGGCTCCCTGCGCTTCAGGCCTGGCGGCCGGAGCCTCTCCGGCCGGGGTCTGGGCGGGCTGCGCGGCGCGCGGCTCGGCCTTTTCCTCGGGGGCGGGCGTGCCGGCGGGCTCGGCAGCCTCGCTCAGAGCGGGCTCGGGCCTTTCTTCCTGCCTCGGCGCGGCGGCGCGCTCGGTCTGGCGCACGCGCCTCGAGCGGCGGCGCCGGGTTTCGGACTCCAGAGGACGCGGCGTGCGGCGCTCTTCGGAGCGCTCGCTCCGTTCTTCCCGCTTCTCCTCGCCTTCTTCTCCGCTCTGGACTTTCTCCTTCGGGGCGGCCTCGGCGCGGCGCTCGGAAGCCGCGCGTCCGCGGCCCCTGCCGCGGACGCGGCGGGCCTGGCGGGAGTCTTCCTCAGACTCCGGAGCTTTCTTTTCGGAGGCGGCCTGCGCGGGCTTCGCCTCCTGCCCGGCGGGCTTGTCTTCACCGGAGCTGCCGAGCAGCCGGTCAATCAGACGCGAGAAGAAGCCCTTCTTCGGAGCCGCGGCCCTGGGGGCGGGAGCAGCCTTCGGGGCTGCCTCCGGCTCGGGCTTCCTCGCGTGCTCCACGTGAGCCGGGGCCGGCGTGTCGCGGGCGATGCTCTTGATCACCGGAATCTGCTTGGGGCGGGCCGGGCGGTCGTCCTCGCTCTTCAGCGCGTAGGGGTCGGTCGCGACAGGCTGGAGGTCTTCGGCGCGCTCATAGCTCGCCACATGGTCCTCAAGCCGCTCGTCGGTCGCGCGCAGCCGCTCGATGTGGTAGTGCGGGGTTTCGAGCGCCGTGTTGGGGATGAGCACCACGGGAATGCGGTTGCGCTGCTCGATCTTCGCGATGTCGGCGCGCTTTTCATTAAGGAGATAGGTGGCCACGTCGACGGGCACCTGGGCGTGGATCGCTCCGGTTCCGTCCTTGGCGGCCTCCTCCTGGATGATGCGCAGCACCTGCAGGGCGCTGCTTTCCGTGTCGCGGATCACGCCGATGCCGTTGCAGCGCGGGCAGGTGATGTGGTGGCCTTCGGACAGGGCCGGGCGCAGCCTCTGGCGCGACAGCTCCATCAGCCCGAAGCGGCTGATCTTCGCCATCTGGACGCGGGCGCGGTCATAGCGCAGGGCCTCCTTGAGGCGCTGCTCGATCGCGCGCTGGTTGCGGGGGTCCTCCATGTCGATGAAGTCGATCACGACAAGGCCGCCCAGGTCGCGCAGCCTCATCTGCCGGGCGATTTCGTCGGCGGCTTCGCAGTTGGTGCGGAAGGCGGTCTCCTCGATGTCGGAGCCGCGGGTGGCGCGCGCGGAGTTGACGTCGACCGCGACGAGGGCCTCGGTGTGGTCGATCACGATCGCGCCGCCCGAGGGCAGCGTCACGGTGCGCGAGTAGGCGGTTTCAATCTGGTGCTCGATCTGAAAGCGGGAGAACAGCGGGGTTTCCTCGCGGTAGCGCTTCACGCGGTTCACCATGTCGGGCATGACGTAGAGCATGAACTGCCGCACCTGGTCGTAGATTTCGTCCGTGTCGACGAGGATCTCCCCGATGTCGGGCTGGAAGTAGTCGCGCACCGCGCGGATGACGAGGTTGCTCTCCTCGACGATCAGGAACGGGGCGGGGTTCATGCGCTTGAGGTGCTGCCCGTCGACGACCGGCTCGGTGACGTAGGTGGTGGTCGTGCGGCCGTTTTCGGTGCGGGTGAGCTCGTACTGCGGGGTCGCGGCCTCGCAGATCGCGCTCCAGAGCTTGAGCAGGTAGTCAAGATCCCACTGCAGCTCTTCCACGGAGCGGCCGATGCCGGCCGTGCGGGCGATGACCGACATGCCCTGCGGGAGGTTGAGCTCTTCGATCGCGTGGCGCAGCTCCTGGCGCTCCTCGCCCTCGATCCTGCGCGAGACGCCGCCGCCCCTCGGGTTGTTCGGCATCAGAACGAGGTATCGGCCGGCCAGCGAAATGAACGTGGTGAGGGCGGCGCCCTTGTTGCCGCGCTCCTCCTTTTCGACCTGGACGATGATTTCCTGGCCTTCCCTCAGCGCCTCCTTGATGGTGCAGTTGTGGACGTCGACGTCCTTGCTGAAGTAGCTGCGGGAGACTTCCTTGAAGGGGAGGAAGCCGTGGCGCTCCTCGCCGTAGTCGACGAAGCAGGCCTCGAGCGAGGGCTCGATGCGGGTGATGATGCCCTTGTAGATGTTGGACTTGTGCTGCTCGTGTCCGACGGTCTCGATGTCGATGTCAACCAGCGTCTGGCCGTCGACGATCGCCACCCGGGTCTCTTCCGAGTGGATGGCGTTGAATAGCATGCGCTTCACTTGAGCACTCCTTGGCGCCACTGTCGCGGGCGCGTCAAGCGTGCGGAAGCCTGCACTGGGATTTTCGGCTGCGGCGGCCTGGGGGCCGCTTTTTCTCAACGCCTCTGAGTGATGCCCGGGTTCTCGCGTCGCCGGCATCCGGAGGCGGACGGGCCCGGTCTGCAGACAGCGCGGCCCCGGGCCCGGGGGATGAAGTCCTCCGAGCTGCCGTGCAGCTCCGTCATGACAGTAGTTCGAGCGCGATCCACGTTCAGGGTTGATCCAAAAAAACAGCCAAAAAACAAAACGTGCACGCACCGGCCGTCGCCCGCTTCTTTCTTCGGGGGGCGGGCCGGCTGCGGCACTCCATGCATTCTTTCGCAGTCGGGGGCGTGATGCTCTCGCACGGGCCCGACCGGCTCGTCCGTCCTCCAGCGCGCAGCTCCGCCGCGGCGTCTCGCCGGCGGCATTCCTGGGCGCGAGTACAGGACTCGCCTTAGTCAAAAAACAAAAACTTTTTCCACGGCGGCGCCGGCCCGGGCGTGAAAACCGCCATAATGAAAGGCGCATCTTCGCTTCGCGGGGAGGGCGTCGCCGCCGCCCGGGGCCTCAGGGGCGCCCGGGCTATCAGATCGTCAGGGGACCGCAACGGCAGGCCGCGTGTTTTTTGCTGCGCAAAGCGCGGAAAAACGGCAGACCGGCAAGGGTTGCTCGAAACCGGATGGGGCTTAACGGGGGTCCGCACCTGAAAACGACGCCCTATAGTATAGTGGATAACATCTATGTCTGAGCTGAAATCAAGAGAAATTGTGCCGGTGCCCTCCTCGAGGGCCCTCAGCCTCTCGCCCGAGCAGGTGAACTGGGTGGAGATCGGCGAGGACGCCGCGGGGCAGAGAATTGACAATTTCCTGCTGCGGGTCTGCCGCGGGGTGCCGAAAAGCCACGTCTACCGCATCCTGCGCAGCGGCGAGGTGCGGGTGAACCGCAGCCGCTGCAGCGCCGAGCGGCGGCTTGAAAAGGGCGACGTCGTGCGCGTGCCCCCGATGCGGATTGCGCAGAGGCAGGAAGCCGGCCCCCGGGCCGCCCCGCTGCCCGACGACACGCTTCCGATTCTTTACGAAGACCGCGACCTGCTCGTGGTCGACAAGCCCGCGGGCCTCGCCTGCCACGGCGGCAGCGGCATCGCCTTCGGGCTGATCGAGCGGCTGCGGGCGAGCCGCCCGGGCGAGCCCTTCCTCGAGCTCGCCCACCGCCTCGACCGGGACACCTCGGGGGCGATCGTGATCTGCAAGAGCCGCCGCGCGCTGGTGCGCCTGCAGCGGCAGATGCGCGAGGGCGGCGTCGAGAAGCACTACCGGGCGCTCGTGAAGGGCGACTGGCAGAACGAGCGACAGCACGTGAAGCTGCCGCTGTTCAAGTACGTCACCCGCGAAGGCGAGCGGCGCGTCCGCGTCGACGAGGAAAAGGGCGTTCCCGCCCACTCGATCTTCACGCTGCTGCGCCGCTACGGGCCGGTGAGCTACCTCGACGTCGAGCTGCTCACGGGGCGCACCCACCAGATCCGCGTGCACGCCGCGGCAAGCGGCTTCCCGCTCGTGGGCGATGACAAGTACGGAGACTTCGACTTCAACCGCTCGGTGGAAAAGGGCTCGCTCGGCGTCCCCTTCAGGCGCATGTTCCTGCATGCGGCGAGGCTTTCCTTCGAGCATCCGGTGACCCGCGAGCCGCTCCTGATCGAGGCGCCGCTGCCCGTGGCCTGCCGCAACCTGCTGGACACACTCGATGAACAGAGAAAAAAGGCCCTTTGAACTCTACGTCTTCGACTGGGACGGAACGCTCATGGACACGACGCGCTTCATCGCGCTGTCGATCCAGCAGGCCGCCCGCAGCCTCGGCTATCCCGAGCCCTCGTTTGCGGTGGCCGAGAGCGTGATCGGGCTCGGCCACGAGGACATGATGCGCCGGGCGGTGCCCGAGTGCCCGGCTTCGGACTACGAGCGCTTCGCCGCCGAGTACTGGAAGGCCTACATCGGGCAGGAGGCGGGGCTGCCCGGGCTGCATCCCGGCATTGAGGCTCTGCTGTCGAACATGAAGCGCTCGGGCCTGTGGCTGGCGGTCGCGACGGGCAAGAGCCGCGGGGGCCTCAACCGCGTCTTCCGCAAGACCGGGGCGGGGCCGCTTTTCGTCGCGACGAAGACGGCCGACGAAACCGCTTCCAAGCCTGCCCCGGACATGCTGATCGAGCTGTCCGAGGAGCTGTGCGTGCCGGCCCCGCGCATGGTGATGGTGGGCGACGCGGTGCACGACCTCGAGATGGCGCGCGCGGCCGGGGTGCCCGCGATCGGGGTCACCTGGGGGGCGGCCCGGCGCGAGTCGCTCGAGGCGCTGTCGCCCCGGGCGGTGGTCGACGACGTGCCGCAGCTCGCGCGCGCGATGGGAGTGGAAGACCTGCTGCCGGCCGCCTGAGAGCGGGCAGACGAAGCAGGGGGCGCACTCAGCGCAGCCCCGGCAGCACCTCGAGCCCGGACTGGGCGAGCAGCGTGGTGAGCGCGATGAGCGGCAGTCCGATGAGCGAGGTGGGGTCGTCGGACTTCACCGATTCCATGAGCGCGATCCCCAGGCTTTCGATTTTGGCCGATCCCGCGCAGTCAAAGGGCTTTTCGCGGTCCACGTAGGCTTCGATCGTCTCGCGCGAGAGCGGCCGCATGCGCACCTCGGTGGCCGAAAGGCGCTCGCGGGCCGTGCCGTCGGGCGCGATCACAGCCAGGGCCGTGTAGAAGGTGACGGTGCGGCCCTGCATGGCGAGCAGCTGCTCGACGGCGCGCTCCCGGGTGTGGGGCTTGCCCAGCTTTTTCCCGCCCAGGTCCGCGACCTGGTCGGAGCCGATCACGACGGCTCCGGGGTGGCTCTTCGCGACAAAGCGCGCCTTTTCCACGGCGAGCCTCTGCGAGGTCTGCAGCGGGGTTTCGCCCTCGAGGGAGCTTTCGTCGATGTCGGAGGCGATCGCCTCGTAGGCGATCCCGAGCCTGTCAAGCAGCTCGCGGCGGTAGCGCGAGCTTGAGGCCAAAATAAGCGGAGGATTCTTTATCATAATGGGCACTTATTGTAACGAACCAGAGGAAACGGGCATGGGAGCGGTCCTGATAGATGTGTTCAGGCTTTCGCAAGACCGGCAGTGCGCCTCGGGCGTGCTCAAGGTCTCTGAGCTGCCGAGGCTCGCCGCCGCTCCGGGGGCTTTTCTGAGCGGGCAGCTCGCCTGGAGGGCGCAGGGAACCGAAGGGCGACGCGGGCTTGCAGGGGCGCTGCTCACCGTGAAGGGGGAGCTGCACGGGACGTGCTGCCGGTGCGGCGCTCCGATCACGCTGCCCGTGCAGCTGGAGACCTCCTTTCTCTTTGCGAAGAGCGAGGCCGAGGCCGACGCCATCCCGCTTTCCGAAGACGGGGATGACGAAATTGCTGTAGGATCTACCCGCTTTGACGCGGCCGCGTGGGTCGAGGAGGAGGTGCTCCTCGCGCTGCCGCTTTTCCCCGCGCACGACGACTGCGAGCCGCCTGCCGGGCCCGGGGAAGAGGACGCGCCCGGCGAAGGCGGCAGCCGCAGCCCCTTTGCCGTTCTCGCGGGGCTGAAGGTCAGGCATTAGGTTTTTTCCGGAAGCCCTTCACAAAATTCCGGAGATTTGTTTATAATGCCCTGTTTTCAACGTGGGGTCTAAAAATGGCTGTACAACAGAATAAAAAATCGACTGCCCGCCGTGGCAATCGTCGTTCGCATGACTTTCTTTCCAATCCGGCTCTCGCCGTCGAGCCGACGACCGGTGAAGTGACTCGCCGTCACCACATCAGCCCGTCGGGCTTCTACCGCGGCAAGAAAGTGGTCGAGACCAAGAAAGACGAGGAATAATGTCCTGCCGCGGGATCGCCGCGTTTTTTTCCGGGTGTGGGCTTGCGGCCTGAGACAGCCTGAGCTGCCTGGGCCCCACGGCCAGAGCTTCTTCCTCTAGCGGAGAAGCATCGGCCTTCCTCTCGGGGAGGGCTGGGACAGGTCCCGGGTTCATGCCGGGCATGAATGCGCCGGTTCCGCAAGAGACATTGAATGCGCAAGCGAAGAAAAGAGGGCTGGTTCATCCAACCCTCTTTTTTTTGAGTGTTTTTTCCGAGGAGGCACGCTTCGAGTGACTGAACCGACTCTTTTCAGCCGCATTGCCGGCACCGGCAGCGCCCTGCCCGCCAGGCGCGTGACCAACGACGAGCTGGCCGCGGAGCTTGCCGCGCGCGGCATCGAGACGAGCGACGAGTGGATACGCACGAGAACCGGAATTGCCGAGCGGCGCATCGTCTCGGAAGGCGAGACGACCCACACGCTCGCCCTCGAGGCCTCAAGGAACGCGCTGCAGGCCGCGTCCTGCAGCCCCTCGGACATCGACCTCGTGATCGTGGCCACGACCACTCCCGACGAGCTCTTTCCGTCCGAAGCCTGCAGGCTGCAGGCCTCGCTCGGCATACCGCCCTGCGGCTGCTTTGACCTGCAGGCGGTCTGCTCGGGGTTCGTCTACGCGCTCATCACGGCCGATTCGCTGATTCGAAGCGGCGCGGCGCGCCGGGCGCTCGTCGCCGGGGCGGACACCTTCTCGAGGCTGCTCGACTGGAATGACCGCTCAAGCTGCGTGCTCTTCGGCGACGGGGCGGGCGCCGTGGTTCTCGAGGCAGGCGCCGAGCCCGGGCTCGCCGCGGGCGTACTTGTCGCAGACGGCAGCCGCGGAGACATCCTGCGGGTTCCGGGCCGCATCGAGGGCGGCAGGCTCCGGGGCAGCGGCTTTCTTTACATGGAGGGCCGCGCGGTGTTCCGCGAGGCGGTGGAGTCGCTCGAGTCGACCGCCCGCGAGGCGCTCGCCCGGGCGGGGCTGAGCGCCGCGGACATCGACTGCTACATCCCCCACCAGGCCAACATCCGCATCATGACCCACGTGGCGGGCCGGCTCGGGATCCCCCTGGAGCGGATGGAAACGGCCGTGACGCACCACGGCAACACGTGCGCGGCCTCCGTTCCGCTCGCGCTCGACGAGGCGGTGAGAAGCGGCCGGCTGCGCCGCGGGCAGACGGCCCTGCTGCAGGGGGTCGGCGCGGGCATGACCTGCGCGGCCGCGCTGCTGCGCTACTAGAGGCGGGGCGGCCCGCCGCTGTTATATGATTCAGGAACGGCGCGGGGGCGGGCCGCCCGCAGCAGCAGCGCGGGAGCCTCCCCCGGCGCGGCGGTACAGACAAAACAAAAGGAACCATTCATGCGCTTGGCAATACTTTTTCCCGGACAGGGCTCGCAGAGCGTCGGCATGCTCGCCGGGTTTGCGGGCAACGCCGCCGCGGAGTCGGTCATGCGGCGGGCGGGCGAAGCCCTCGGCGAGGATCTTGTGCGGCTTTGCAGCGAAGGTCCGGCCGAACAGCTCAATCTCACCGTGAACACGCAGCCGGCGCTGCTTGCCGCCTCGGTCGCCTTCTACGAGGCGTACCGCGCGGCCGGCGGCCCGGAGCCCGCCTTCATGGCCGGGCACAGCCTGGGCGAGTACTCGGCGCTTACGGCCGCGGGCTCGCTCGAGCTCGAGGAGGCGGTGCCGCTCGTGCGCTTCCGCGCCCGCGCGATGCAGGAGGCGGTGCCGGTGGGCCGCGGCGGCATGGCCGCGATCCTCGGGCTCTCCGACGAGGATGTCCGGGCGGCCTGCGCGGAGGCCTCCGCCTCGGGCGTAGTCGAGCCGGTGAACTTCAACTGCCCCGGCCAGGTCGTGATCGCGGGCATCAGCGAAGCGCTCGAGCGGGCCTGCGAGCTTTGCCGGCAGAAGGGCGCAAAGCGCGCGCTGCGGCTTGCCGTTTCGGCGCCGTTTCACAGCTCGCTGCTCGCGCCGGCCCGCGACCGGCTCGCGCAGAGGCTTGAGAGCACCGCGGTGAAGCCCTGCCGCATCCCGGTCTACGCCAATGTGGACGCGCAGCTGCACACGACGCCCGAGGCCATACGCAGAGCGCTCGCGCGCCAGGCCTGCAGCCCGGTGCTCTGGTCCTCGATCATGGCCGGGATGAAGCGCCAGGGCGTCACGCACATGATCGAGTGCGGGCCGGGCCGCGTGCTCTCGGGGCTTGCGCGGCGCTGCGTCCCGGACATCCCCTGCTACAGCGTGAACAGCGAGGAGACGCTTGAGGCGGCGCTTCAGGCGATCGGCTGAGGCGCCGGCCTGAAAGCACGAGGAGAAACTCTATGGAAAACAGCATTTTTTCTTCTGACTGCCTGTCCGGGCGCGTTGCGCTCGTGACCGGAGCAACCCGGGGCATCGGGGCCGCCACGGCCGACCTGCTCGCGCGCATGGGCGCGGAAGTGATCGGAACCGCAACGAGCGCCGAAGGCGCGGAAAAAATCACGGCCCGCCTTGAGGCCGTCCGCCCCGGCGCGGGCCGCGGCGCGCAGCTTGACGTGAACGACGCCGCCCTGGGCGACGAGCTTGTGGCCGGCATCGTGCGCGAGCGCGGGCACCTCGACATTCTCGTGAACAACGCGGGCATCACCCGCGACGGGCTGCTCATGCGGATGAAGGACGAGGACTGGGAGCGGGTGATCGCCACCGACCTCTCGTCGGTCTTCCGGCTCTGCCGCGCGGTCTGCCGTCCGATGCTCCGGGCGCGCTTCGGGCGCATCATCAACCTCACCTCGGTGGTCGCCTGCTCGGGCAACGCCGGACAGACGAACTACGCCGCCGCGAAGGCGGGCCTCATCGGCTTTACCCGCTCGCTCGCGCGCGAGATCGGCAGCCGCGGCGTCACCGCCAACTGCGTCGCCCCGGGCTTCATTGACACGGACATGACCCGGGAGCTTCCCGAAGAGCACCGCGCCGCACTGCTCGCGCAGATCCCGCTGGGCCGTCTGGGCCGAACGGATGATGTCGCGCAGTCCGTCGCCTTCCTCGCGAGCCCCGCCGCCTCGTACATTACGGGCGCCGTGATCCCGGTCAACGGTGGCATGTACATGGGATAATTCCGGCGGAATTGGTAAAATGCTTTCGAGTTCTTATATAATCTCAGCCCGATTGAAGTTTTGCTGCAGGGCCGGATTCACGATCCGTCAATTTTTCTCTGCAGAGTAAACATTTGTCCGAATCCGGAGAATTAAATGGAAGATATTGAACAGCGTGTCAAGAAGGTTGTTGCCGAACAGCTGAGCATCAACGAAGCGGACATCAAGAACGAGTCCGCCTTCATTGAGGACCTCGGGGCGGACAGCCTCGACACGGTCGAGCTCGTGATGGCCCTGGAAGACGCCTTCGGCATCGAAATCCCTGACAGCGAGCAGGAGAAGCTGCGCACCGTCCAGCAGGCGATCGACTACATCAAGGCCCACCAGAAGAAGGCCTGATGCCTGACTTCCGGTTCCGGCGGCCCTGAAAGGCTCCCGGTTCTGCCCGAGAAGAGGAAACCAGGAGCTGACTGGTTTCCTTTTTTTGTCTAGAGTTTTTTTGTTCTGGAGAACTGCACAATATGCGACGCGTAGTGGTCACCGGGCTCGGCATGGTCTGCCCGATCGGAAATACTGTGGAAGAAGCCTGGAAAAATGCCCTGGCAGGCGTCTCCGGCATCGGACGCATCACCCGCTTTGATCCGGCCGAGCACGGCTGCCAGATCGCTGGCGAGGTGAAGGATTTCGACGCCACCCGCTTCATGCCCGCGAAGGACGCTCGCCGCTTCGACCGCTTCGTGCAGCTCGGGGTCGCCGCGGCCACGCAGGCCCTCGAGGACAGCGGCCTGGAGGTGACCGAGGAGAGCGCGCCGCGCATCGGGGTTTCGATCGGCTCGGGCATCGGCGGCCTCATCTCGATCGTGGAAAACGGCAACACGCTGCAGGCCCGCGGCCCGAGGCGCGTCTCGCCCTTCCTCATCCCGGGCTGCATCGTGAACTCCTGCTCGGGCGAATTCTCCATCCTGAAGGGACTGAAGGGCCCCAGCGTCGCCATGGTGACCGCCTGCTCGACCGGGCTGCACTCGATCGGCGAGTCTGCGGCGATGATCGCCCGGGGCGACGCCGACGCGATGGTGGCCGGCGGCACGGAGGCCGCGGTCTGCCCGGTCGGCATCGCCGGCTTTGACAACATGCACGCCCTGTCGCGCCGCAACGACGAGCCCGAGCGGGCCTCGAGGCCGTTTGACCAGGACCGGAACGGCTTCGTGATGGGCGAGGGCAGCGGCGTCGTCGTGCTCGAGGAGTACGAGCACGCCCGGGCGCGCGGCGCCCGGATCTACTGCGAAATCGCCGGCTACGGGCTTTCGGGCGACGCCTACAACATCACCGCCCCGTCGGTCGACGGCCCGGTGCGCTGCATGCGCATGGCCCTCGAGCACGCGGGGATGAACCCCTCGGACATCGACTACCTCAACGCCCACGGCACCTCGACCCCGATCGGGGACGCCAACGAGTGCCGCGCCGTGCTCGAGGTCTTCGGCGAGGCCGCCGGGCATCTCGTGATGAGCTCCACCAAGTCGATGACGGGGCACCTGCTCGGAGGCGCGGGCGGCATCGAGTCGGTCTTCACCGTGCTCGCCATCCGCGACCAGGCGGTTCCCCCGACCATCAATCTGGAGCACCAGGATCCCGCCTGCGCGATTGACTGCTGCCCGAACGAGGCGCGGCAGATGCCGGTGCGCGCCGCGATGAAGAACTCCTTCGGCTTCGGCGGGACCAACGCGACCGTCATCTTCCGGCGGCTCGGCTGACGCTGCGCCGCGGCCGAAAGCCTTCCTTTCGGGCCCGGCCGCCGCTTCGGCCGGCCGGGCCCTCCATGATAAAATTCAACGCCTGCCGCGCGAACCGGGGAGCGCACGCAAACAGCCCCCCGGCGGCCGCGGCGCTTTCGGCCGGATCCCCGGACGCGGACGCCATAAATTTTTCCATGAACAACATTCGCAACTTTTCGATCATTGCCCACATAGACCACGGGAAATCCACCCTCGCCGACCGCCTCATCGAGCGTTGCGGGGGGCTTTCCAGCCGCCAGATGGAGGAGCAGGTGCTCGATTCGATGGATCTCGAGCGCGAGCGCGGGATCACGATCAAGGCCCAGACCGCCTCCCTCAAGTACAAGGCGAAGGACGGCTGCGTCTATGAGCTCAACCTGATCGACACCCCCGGGCACGTGGACTTCTCCTACGAAGTGTCGCGCTCGCTGTCGGCCTGCGAGGGGGCGCTGCTCGTGGTCGATGCGACGCAGGGCGTTGAGGCGCAGACGGTGGCGAACTGCTACACCGCCATCGAGCTGGGCGTCGAGGTGATCCCCGTGCTCAACAAGATGGACCTCGCCTCGGCCCGGCCCGACGAGGCCCGAGCCGAAATCGAGGACGTGATCGGCATCGAGGCCGACGACGCGATCCTCTGCTCGGCCAAGACCGGGATGGGGATCGACGAGATCCTCGAGACGGTCGTGCACCGCGTGCCCGCCCCGAAGGGCGACCGCGCCGGCAAGCTCAAGGCCCTCGTGATCGACTCCTGGTACGACAGCTACGTGGGCGTCGTGATGCTCGTGCGGATCAAGGACGGCACGCTGCGGGTGAAGGACAAGATCAGGCTCATGGCCACCGGGGCGACGCACCTGGTCGAGCAGCTCGGCATCTTCAGCCCGAAGTCCACGCCCCGCGACATGCTCCAGGCGGGCGAGGTGGGCTTCATCGTGGCCGGCATCAAGGAGATCAAGGACGCCCGCGTGGGCGACACCGTGACGCTCGCCGCGAATCCGGCCGACGAGCCCCTGCCGGGCTTCATCGAGGTGAAGCCCCAGGTTTTCGCGGGGCTCTACCCGGTCGAGGCCTCGGAGTACGACTCGCTGCGCGACGCGCTCGAGAAGCTGCAGCTCAACGACGCGTCGCTGCACTTCGAGCCCGAGGTGAGCCAGGCGCTCGGCTTTGGCTTCCGCGCCGGGTTCCTCGGGCTGCTGCACATGGACATCGTCCAGGAGCGGCTCGAGCGCGAGTACAACCAGAACCTCATCACCACGGCCCCGTCGGTCGTCTATGAGGTGAAGCTCACCAACGGCGAGGTGATCAAGGTCGACAACCCTTCGAAGCTGCCCAGCGTGGACCGCATCGAGGAGATCCGCGAGCCGATCGACACGGTGACGATCTTCGTGCCGAACGAGTACGTGGGCACCGTGATGAAGCTGTGCCAGGAAAAGCGCGGCATTCAGAAGAACCTCGCCTACCACGGCCGCCAGGTCCACCTCACCTACGAGCTGCCGCTCGCGGAGATCGTGCTCGACTTCTTCGACACGCTCAAGTCGATCACCCGCGGCTACGCCTCGATGGACTACGAGTTCCTCGAGTTCCGGGCCAGCGACGTGGTCAAGGTCGACATGCTGATCAACGGCGACCGCGTCGACGCCCTGTCGACCATCATCCACAGAAGCAGCGCGAGGCGGCGCGGCCGCGAGATCGCCGCGAAGCTGCGCGAGCTCATCCCGCGCCAGATGTACGATGTGGCCATACAGGCCGCGATCGGCGGGGAGATCATCGCCCGCGAGAACGTGAAGGCCATGCGCAAGAACGTGCTCGCGAAATGCTACGGCGGCGACATCACGCGAAAGAGAAAGCTGCTTGAAAAGCAGAAGGCGGGCAAGAAGCGCATGAAGCAGGTGGGGCACGTCACCATTCCGCAGGAGGCGTTCCTCGCCGTGCTGCAGATGGGCGACGCGAGGAACCAGTAACGCGCCGGGCGGCCTGAGGCGCGCTCGAAGGCAGGGAGGCTATGGACTACACGCTGCTCATTGTGGCGGTCACTCTGGCGGCCGGGGTCCTCTGGGGGCTCGACCGCTGGGTGTGGGCGCCCGAGAGGCTCGCGAGCCTCGGGCCGCATGCGAGGCGCCCGCGCTGGCTCGACTACACGGCCGGGCTCTTTCCGATCCTGCTGCTCGTGCTTGCGTTCCGCAGCTTTGTCTTCGAGCCCTTCCGCATCCCCTCCGGGTCGATGATGCCCACGCTCGTGCCGGGTGACTTCGTGCTCGTGAATAAGTTCGTCTACGGCCTGCGGCTGCCGCTGCTCAACCTGAAGATCGTGCGGGCGAAGGAGCCCGCGCGCGGCGACGTGATCGTGTTCCGCTACCCGGTCAACCCGCGGCTCGACTACATCAAGCGCGTGGTGGGGCTGCCCGGCGACGAGGTGGTGTATCTTGACAAGAGGCTTGTGATCAACGGCGAGCGCCAGCCGCTGAGCCGCCTGCCCGCTTCGCGGGCGGGCGAGGGCACGAAGGAGAGCTGGCAGCAGCTGCGGCTCGAGAACCTCGACGGCCGGCGCCACCGCATCGTGCTCGATCCGCGCCTGTCGCCCGAAGTGCGGCCGGTGCCGGGGATGAGCGCCGGGCAGGACTGCCGCTACAGCCGCCGCGGCATAGTCTGCCGCGTCCCCGAGGGGCACTACTTCGTCCTCGGCGACAACCGGGACTATTCGCAGGACAGCCGCTACTGGGGCTTCGTCCCGGAAAAGAACATCGTTGGCCGGGCGTTCCTCGTCTGGGCCAATTTCTCGAACATGAAGCGGGTCGGCCGCATTCCCTGACGGGCGGCCCGGAAAGAAGCTGATAAGCAGAGAGGAGCAAGGAATGAACTTTCCACTGATACTGCTGGCGCTCACCGTGGTGACCGGCGTTTTCTGGCTGGGGGACGTCTTCTACTGGAAAAAGAAGCGGATCGCGGCTGAAAAGGCGGCCCTCGAGCGCTTCGACCTCGAGCATGCCGGCGAGGCGCAGAGCCCGCAGCTGCTCGACGCGCGCAAGACCGCAGGCTACCTCGCGCGCCGCCGCCCCGGCTGGCTCGAGTGGACCGCGGGGCTCTTCCCTGTGATCCTCCTCGTCTTTGTCGTGCGCAGCTTCGTGATCGAGCCGTTTCGCATTCCCTCGGGCTCGATGCTGCCCACCCTCGAGGCGGGGGACTTCATCGTGGTGAACAAGTACCAGTACGGGGTGCGCTTCCCGGTGCTCAACACGCGGCTCACCCGCGGCGAGAAGCCCAGGGCGGGCGATGTGATCGTCTTCGATCATCCGCTCACCCCGGGCACCGACCTCATCAAGCGCATCGTCGGCACGCCCGGCGACCATGTGGTCTACAGCGGCAAGAAGCTCTTCATCAACGGGCGCGAGCAGCCGCAGACCGCGGTGGGCGACTACGTCGACCGCGAGCTCATGATCACGCTTTCCGAAAAGAAAGAAAACCTCGGGGGCGTCGAGCACCGGATCGTGCTCGACCCGCGCGCGCCCGACGCCACGAGCCCGATGGGCCCCTCGACCAACCCGGGCGCGATCCACTACACCGATCAGGGCTTTGAGACCACGGTGCCCGAGGGCTGTTACTTCGTGATGGGCGACAACCGGGACAACTCCGACGACGGCCGCTACTGGGGATTCGTGCCCGAGCAGAACATCATCGGCAGGGCCTTCTTCATCTGGCTTAACATAGGGCATATGTCCCGGGTGGGATCTTTCAGGTGAGTGTGTGCGGAAAAGAGCGCGAAATGCTTGAACTGACTGAGTTGGAAAAACGCATCGGCTACGTCTTCAGCAACAAGGCGCTGCTGCAGCGCGCGGTGACGCACCGCAGCTTCAGCGCGGACCACAATGAGCGGCTTGAATTCCTGGGCGACTCGGTGCTTGGCTGCACGATCGGCTACGAGCTTTTCAAGATGGACCAGCACTTCTCGGAGGGCAGGCTCTCGCGGGTGCGCTCGAACCTCGTGTGCGAGAAGGCCCTCGACGAGATCGCGGCCGAGGTGAAAATCAGCGACTTCCTGCGGCTCGGCTCCGGAGAGCTCCGCTCGGGCGGCCTCACGCGCCCCTCGATCATCGCCGACGCCATGGAGGCGGTGTTCGGGGCGGTGTTCCTCGACGGCGGGTTCGAGCAGGCGCAGAAGGTGATCCTGCGGCTCTACCGCGGCATTCTCGAGGACCTTCCGGAGCGGATGTCGAAGGACGCGAAGACGAGGCTGCAGGAGCTGCTGCAGGGCAACCACCTGCCGCTGCCCGTCTACCGGGTGCTCAGCGCGGAAGGACAGGCGAACGCGAAAACGTTCCGCTGCGAGTGCTTCATCGAGAAGTTCGCCCTGCGCACGATAGGCGAGGGCACCAAGCGCCAGAGCGCGGAGCAGAACGCCGCGAAGGCGGCGCTTGCGGCGCTGCGCAGCCTGCCGCAGGCCGCTTCGCTCAAGGCCGTGGAATCCTGAGAAGGGAGAGAAAAGGGCGGCGCGCCCCGGGCGCACAGGATAAAGGGAGAAGGGACAGTCATGACAGAAGAGAAATCCGCCGAAGCCTCCGGACAGGAGGGCATTGTCCTGCCGCCCGCGAGGAAGGTTCCCGCAGGCTTTCGCTGCGGCTACATCGCGGTGGTGGGCCGGCCCAACGTGGGCAAGAGCACGCTCATCAACCGGCTGGTGGGCGAGAAGGTCTCCATCACGAGCCACAAGCCGCAGACGACCCGGGACCGGGCGCTCGGGGTTCTCACGCGCGAGGACGCGCAGTACATCTTCGTCGACACCCCCGGGTTCCAGAGCCGCTACAAGAGCGGCCTCACGCACTACATGAACAATGTCGTCCGGGGCGTGCTCACCGACGTGAACGTGGTGCTTTTCGTGATCGACGCCTCGGGCTGGAAGGGGCCCGACGAAGAGGTGCTGCGGCTCGTGCCCCGGGAGTGCTCGGTGATCCTCGTGCTCAACAAGACCGATGAGCTGAAGAACCGCGACGCGCTGCTGCCGCTCATGGCCCTTTCCATGCAGAAGTTCCCGTTCGCGGCGATCGTCCCGACCTCCGCGAAGAAGGGCACGCAGTGCGAGGAGCTGCTCACGGAAATCCGGCGGCATCTGCCCGAGGACGGGCCCTACTACGACCCCGATCTCTACACGGACAAGAGTCCGCGCTACCTCGCCGCTGAAACGGTGCGCGAGAAGGCTTTCCGGCTGCTGGGCGACGAGCTGCCCTACGGGATTGCGGTGACGATCGACAAGTGGGAAGAGGACGAGCGGCACGCGAACATCGTGGCGACGCTGCTGGTCGAGCGCGAGAGCCACCGCCCGATCGTGATCGGCGAAAAGGGGGCGAAGCTGCGCGAGATTTCGAGGCTTGCCCGCGCCGACATCGAGCAGATGCTGGGCAAGCCCACGCACCTTGAGGTCTGGGTGCGCGTGCGCCGCGGCTGGAGCGATGACGCCCGGGCCCTGAAGACCCTGGGCTACAGCTGAGCCAAGAGCAGCCCCGAAAGCCCTGCGCCCGAGCCATGTCTTCCCAGTCCTTCCAGACGATCGGGGGCTTCATCAACCGCGGCAGCCCGGAGCGGGTCTCCGGGCAGCCCGTGTTCGTGCTGCGCACGCGCCCCTGGTCGGAGACGAGCCTGCTGGTCGACCTGCTCTCGCGCGACTTCGGCCGGGTCTCGGTGAGGGCCCGCGGCGCGAAGCGCCCGACAAGCCCCTGGCGCGGGATCCTCGCGGAATTCTGCCCGCTGCAGGCGGCCTGGAGCGGCAGCGGCGCGACCAAGACGCTCACGGGGCTGCGGTGGATGGGGGACTTTGCGCCCGTCGAGGGCGAGGCGCTGCTCGCGGGCTTTTACCTCAATGAGCTCGTCATGCGGCTCACCGCGCTCGAGGACCCCCAGGAGGGGCTCTTCGAGGCGTACTGGGGAGCGCTTCGCGTGCTCTCGGGGCAGGAGCGCGGGAAGACGGTCGAGCAGGCGCTGCGGCTCTTCGAGATGCGGCTGCTCGAGCTCTCGGGCTACGGGCTGCCCCGGACGTTCGAGGACGGGACCTATGAGCTGCGCGGCGCGGAGCTCGTGCGCGCCGGCGCGGGCGGCAGCGGCCCGCGCTACAGCGCCGCGCTGCTGCGGGAAATCGTACAATGCCACTTCTCGGACCCGGCGGTCCTGAGGGCGGCGAAGTCGCTGCTGCGCTCGATCATCGCCGCGGCCGTGGGCGACCGGCCGCTCAACTCGAGGCGGATCCTCTCGGAGCTGCACAGGCTCTGAAGCCTGGCGGGGGGATTGCGCCCGGACGGGTTTTCTTTTCGGGGCGGCGCGGCCTCACCTGACGCAGCCTTAAAACCCAGAAAAACGAGGGGCGCCCCCCGAAGGGGCGCCGCCACAGACACACAATGCTAGGACCCGCAGTCATTGACATCGAAGGCACGGCGCTGACCGCCGCCGACCGCCGCCGCATCGCCTCGCCGCTTGCCGGCATGGTGATTCTCTTTACCCGCAACTACGAGAGCCCGGCGCAGCTGCGCGCCCTCTGCGACGAGATCCACGGCGCGAGGCCCGGGATCCTGATCTCGGTGGACCACGAAGGGGGGCGGGTCCAGCGCTTCAGGCGCGGCTTCACGAGGCTGCCCGCCCTCGCGCAGTACGGCCGGATGTACGGGCGGGACCGCGGGGAGGCGCTGCGGGCCTCCTGGGCCCACGGCTATGTGCTCGCCGCGGAGCTGCTCGCCTGCGGCGTGGACTTTTCCTTTGCGCCCGACCTCGACCTCGACTGGGGGCACTCGAAGGTGATCGGCCACCGCTCGTTCTCGCGCGACCCGCAGGCCGTGGCCGAGCTCGCGCTCGCGATGATCTCGGGCATGCGCGAGGCGGGGATGGCCTGTTGCGGGAAGCATTTCCCCGGACACGGCTGGGCCGGCGCCGACAGCCACAAGGAGCTGCCCGAGGACGAGCGCGACCCGCAGCTCATCGTGCGCGAGGACGCAGGCCCCTACCGGGCCCTCGCCCCGGCGCTCGCCTCGGTGATGACCGCGCACGTCGCCTACCCGGGCATGGACCCGCTGCCGGCCACTTTCTCCAGGCGCTGGCTCTCGGAGGTGCTCAGGGGCCGCTGCGGCTTCGAGGGGCTCGTGTTTTCCGACGACCTCGCGATGGGCGGCGCCCGGGTGGCCGGGGGGATCCTCGAGCGGGCCCGCGCCGCCCTGGACGCAGGCTGCGACGCGCTGATCCTCTGCAACGCGCCGCAGCTCTGCGACGAGCTCCTCGCGGGGCTTGACTGGAAGAGAAGCGACCTTTTCGAGCGGCGCAGCGCGCGGCTCGACCCCAGCCGGCTCTGGCCCGGCCGCGGCGCGCTCGAGCGCGACTGCCTTTACGCCCAGTGCCGGAGGCTCGTCCCCGCGACCGATCCCGATCTCGTCGACTGGGTGGAAGAGGCGCGCTGAACGCCGCGGCGCAGTTGTGCCACAATGGCCGGCAGCGCGGGCCGGGTCCTGAATTTGCCCGCACCCCGGCCTTTGAGGAGCTTCTGGATGATTATCGAGTCTTTGCTGGATACCGATCTCTACAAATTTACGATGATGCAGTGCGTGCTGCACCAGTTTCCCGGAGCCGAGGTGAAGTACCGCTTCAAGTGCCGCACCCCGGGCGTTGACCTGCGGCCTTACGTCGCCGAGATCAACGAGGAGATCGACCACCTGTGCGAGCTGCATTTCAGCGACCAGGAGCTCGCCTACCTCGCCTCGCTGCGGTACATCCGGCGCGACTTCGTCGAATTCCTGAGCCTTTTCCACCTCAAGCGCAAGTACATCCGCGTCTCGCCCTCGAACGACTATCCCTGCGGCATCGACATCTCGATCAAGGGCCCGTGGCTGCACACGATTCTTTTTGAGATCCCGGTGCTCGCGATCGTGAGCGAGACCTACTTCCGCCACCGCATCCCCGCCGACGGCTTCGAGCTGGGCCGCCGCAGGCTTGCCGAGAAGTGCCGGATGATCCTCGAGGAGCCGGACAACGACAACCTCGTGATCTCGGACTTCGGGGCGAGGCGGCGCTTCTCGCGCGCCTGGCAGGAGGAGGTGATCGAGTACTGCATCGAGCATCTCGGGCGCCATTTCTCGGGCACGAGCGACGTGCTTTTCGCCCGCGAGTTCGGGGTGCTGCCCCTCGGGACGATGGCGCACGAGTACCTGCAGGCCTGCCAGGCCCTGGGCCCGAGGCTGCGCGACAGCCAGACCTTCGGCTTCGACATGTGGGCGAAGGAGTACCGCGGCGACCTGGGGATCGCGCTCTCCGACGTCTACGGGCTCAAGCCCTTCCTCAAAGACTTCGACATGTATTTCTGCAAGCTCTTTGACGGCGCGCGGCATGATTCCGGGGACCCATTCCGCTGGGGCGAGGCGATGATCCGGCACTATGCCGTGAACAAGTGCGACCCGAAGAGCAAGACCCTCATCTTCTCCGACGGGCTGGACATTCCGCGCGTGCTCGCGCTTTACCGGCGGTTCAACCACCGCATCCGCCTGGGCTTCGGAATCGGCACGAACCTCATGAACGACGTGGGCCCGAAGCCGCTCAACATCGTGATCAAGATGATTGAGGCGAACGGCCAGCCGGTGGCGAAGATCTCCGACACGCCCGAAAAGGGCATGTGCGAGGATCCGACCTATCTCGCCTACCTGCGGCAGGTCTTCGGTCTGGACGAGCCGGACGCGGCCGCCTCCTCGCCCAAAGCCTAGCCTCCGCCGCAGCCCGGGACGGCAGGCCCGGAGAAAAAAACGCCCCGCGCCCGTTCGGTGCGGGGCCGCGGATCCACTACAATAAAAAGCATCCGGCCGCTGCGCCGCGGGGCTTCCGACCCTTAAGCCGCGCTGGATCAGCCCCCTTCGGATGGGAGGGGACCGTAAATTAAAAAAAGGATTCGGAAAATGTCTTGTTCCAACCTGCCGGTGCGGGCTCTGGCTGCTGCAGCCGCATTTTTTTCGCCGGCCGCCGCTTTTGCTTCTGAGATGAGCGGCGCGGAGCTCTCGCTCGCCTGGGCCGTTCCGTTCGCCGGGATTCTTCTCTCGATCGCCTTTATTCCGCTTTTCGCCGCCAAGTTCTGGCACAACCACTTCGGCAAGGTCTCGCTTGCCTGGGCCGTGCTCACCATTGTCCCGATCAGCGTGGTCTTCGGGCTTGAAAACGGCCTGATCGCGCTCAACGAGGCGCTGGTGGGCGACTTCCTGCCCTTCATCCTCTTCGTGGGCACGCTTTTCGTCGTGGCGGGCGGCATCCACATTTCGGGCAACTTCTCGGGCCGCCCCGCGGGCAACCTCGCCTTCCTCGTGGGCGGGGCGGGGCTTGCCAACATCATGGGCACGACCGGCGCGGCGATGCTGCTGATCCGCCCGCTGCTCAAGGCGACCGAGCACCGCAAGTACCGGATGCACACCTTCATCTTCTTCATCTTCATCGTGGCCAACATCGGCGGCTCGCTCACGCCGCTCGGCGACCCGCCGCTCTTCATGGGCTTCCTGCGGGGCGTGGACTTCTTCTGGCCCGCAGAGCACCTGTTCCTGCCGATGGTCTTCACGGTGGGGCTGCTCTCGGTGGTCTATCTCGTGATCGACACGATCTGCTGGAAGAAGGAGCATCCGCGCGCCCTTCCGGTCGAGCCTAAGAAGGAGGCGAACGAGTCGCTGCGGATCTCGGGCGCCGTCAACATCATGCTGCTCGTGATCGTGATCGGCGCGGTGCTGCTCTCCGGCGTCTGGGACTCGGGCTTCAAGGTGCAGTTCCTGGGAGTGACGCTCACCGGGCAGGGCCTCGCGCGCGACGGCATCTTCCTCGCCTGCGCGGTCCTCTCCGTCATCCTCACCCCGAAAGTGGTCCGCGAGAAGAACCAGTTCTCCTGGGGGCCGATCCTCGAGGTGGCCAAGCTCTTTGCCGGCATCTTCGTGTGCATGGTGCCGGTGCTCGCGATGCTCAAGGCCGGCCACGACGGCAGCTTCGCGCCGCTCGTCGCGCTGGTGACCAATGCCGACGGAACCTACAACAACTCGGTGTTCTTCTGGCTCACCGGAATGCTCTCCTCGTTCCTTGACAACACGCCGACCTATCTCGCGTTCTTTAACCTCGCCGGCGGCGATCCCACCGTGCTGATGGGCGTGGACGCGAAGACCCTGATGGCGGTTTCCTGCGGCGCGGTCTTCATGGGCGCGAACACCTACATCGGCAACGCCCCGAACTTCATGGTGCACTCGATCGCCTGCAGCCGCGGCGTGAAGATGCCCTCCTTCTTCGGGTACATGGCCTGGAGCATGGGCATCCTCGTCCCCACGTTCCTGATCGGGGACTGGCTCTTCCTCATGTAACGGCGCTCCGGCCGGAAAAAGAGGGTGCGGGGCATCCTTCCGGCCGGCACTCCCCGTTCCCCGGCGCCCCATTCCCTCTGTCCGGGAATGTGTTAGAGCAAAGGGAAAATGTCACATGCCAGCACAACGGGACTATGTCACACCCTAGCAAAGCGATTATGACACCAAAAATTCTCCGCCAAAGACAGAAATTGAGAGCCCCCTGGGGCCCTTTATCGTCTTCATGGAGAACACCCTGCCCACGCTCTGTCGGGCGCTCGCCTCAAATGGGCTGAAGCCCGTGCGGGCTGTGGGCAGGTTGGGAAAAAAGATCTTCTGAGAGCCTGTGTTGATTTCATTATTTGCCAGATCTGTTTTTCCGCTGCTTCAGCTTTTCTTCGAGTTCACGGGCCTTTTGGTCACGCTCTTTTCTCTGGGCCTGCCGTTGCTTCGCTTCAGCCATTTCGCATTCCAGCTTCATGACGAAGCCGTTGGGTCGCAAATCTTCCTTCTCAATGATTCGATCCAGGCATGCGTCTATGGTCTTCGATGACTCAAGGTATTCCGTGCGCTCGAGCGTTTTTCTTTTCCGGGCTTCAAAGCAGAGCAGATGTTCTTTGCCCCGTGCATCCCGGTAGACCATTTCCGGCGCACGGCCATCCGGGTACTCGATGACGCTGACTTTCTTGCCCATCAGCTCAAACTTCCGAGCGCTCGCATTCTTGAGCTGCAGGATCGACCCCCCGAAGGAGACGCTCAGAGATTTGCTCAGAACGCGTTCGTGCCACCAGGCGCATATGCGTTCAATCTCGGGCATACTTTCTTCAGCCACCGCACAGTTTGCGCTCAGGGGTTCTCTTGGGTCGATTCCAAACCGCTGATTGAAATCCCTGATCAGTTCGTCCATGCGCTGATTGGCGGTGGCCATGTCTTCGATTCCCATGACCCTGAACTCATGCGGCCAGCGCCCCTGCAGCGTCTTGAACAGGCGTTCTATCCGGCCTTTTGCCTGCGGGCTCTGAGCGAATATCTGCTCGATCTGAAGCTTGTCGCAGACTCTCTGAAACTGTGTGCCCTCTACATTTTTGGACCGGCCCTGAGCCAACGCGCGGAAAGTGCCGTGCCGATCGCTGTATAGCGCAAGGGGGATTCCGTGCGCCCTGATGTATTGGAGCAGCACGGTCATATAGCCCGCCGCGGTCTCCGAGGGAAAGAACCCGGCAGCGGCGATTCTGCCGGTCGCATCGTCAATGAACGCGATTAATGAGCACTCTTTCTGACCGGGGCCGAACCATCTGTGCGGGCTGCCGTCGATCTGAACCAGCTCGCCGAACCTTGACCTTCTGCGCCTCAGAAAATGACCGGCTCTTCTGAGCCCCTGCTCTGAGGCCTGAGGGCTGAGTTCTCTCAGAATCTTTCGAACAGTTTCCTTCGACACTTTGATCCCTTCGTTTTTCACAAGGTACTGAGTCAGGAGCGTCGGAGGGAAATCCTGATATTTTGTAACTGCCAGTTCTATGATTTTTAAACGAATATCGTCTGGCAGGCGGTTGCTCGGGGGCCGCCCTTTGTTGCCATGGGGCGGATCTGCGGCTTCGCCCCTTTTCCAGGCGGCCAGCCTGCGATAGAACTGGCGAATGCTCAGCTTCATCGCTTTGGCTGCCTCCGGCACCGAGAGCAGGCCGTAGGCGACCTGTTCGAAAATCTCCTCTGTGCCGGTCTGGGACTTCGGGGCTCTTTCAGGAAGCGAGTTTTTCATGTGCGACTCCTAAAAAACAGGCTCTCTGAAGTGATTGTGTGACAAAATCGCTTTGCCGGGGGCTGTCATGCAGATTGCCGGCTTATGACAGAGTCGCGTTGCCGGACCATGACATAGTCCCGTAGTTTTCCGTGACATTATCGCGTTGCTCTAACACCCTCTGTCCGGGAATGGGGCGCTTGTCTTTTATGCGCTATATTGATCAAAAATGCGGTCACGGGCGAGCCCGGGGCCCGGCCTGCGAAACGGCCGCCCCGGGCAGCGCCGGGACCGCCTGAAGACTGGAGAACCTGATGGAAAAACTCATCATTTTCGATACCACGCTCCGTGACGGAGAGCAGAGCCCCGGCGCCACCATGACCGGGGACGAGAAAGTCCGCATCGCCCAGCAGCTCGAGCGGCTCGGCGTCGATGTGATCGAGGCGGGCTTCGCCGCCGCCTCGGTGGGCGACTTTCTTGCCATTCAGAAGATCAGCTCGATTGTGAAGAACTCGACCGTGTGCTCGCTGTCGCGCGCGCTCGAGCGCGACATTGAAAAGGCCGGCACGGCGATCTCGGCGGCGGCCCGCGGGCGCATCCACACCTTCATCGCAACAAGCCCCATCCATATGCAGATGAAGCTGCACATGACGCCCGAGCAGGTGATTGAGAACGCCGTGAAGGCCGTGCGCCTCGCCCGTGAGTACACGGACGACGTGGAGTTTTCGGCCGAGGACGCCTCGCGCAGCGAACCCGACTTCCTCGCCCGGATCTGCGAGGCGGCGATCGAGGCGGGGGCGACCACGGTGAACCTTCCCGACACCGTGGGCTACGCGATCCCCGAGCAGTTCGGCAGCTTCGTGCGCGACATCCGCACCCGCGTTCCCAACTCCGACAAGGCGGTCTGGTCCGTGCACTGCCACGACGACCTCGGCATGGCCACGGCCAACTCCCTGGCCGGCGTGCACATCGGCGGGGCCCGGCAGCTCGAGTGCACGATCAACGGCCTGGGCGAGCGGGCGGGCAACTGCCCGCTCGAGGAGGCCGTGATGGCGATCTCCACCCGCTCCGACTATTTCCAGCTGCAGTGCGGCATCAACACCAAGGAGCTCGTGCCGACCTCGAAGCTTGTCTCCACGGTGACCGGCTTCCCGGTGCAGCCGAACAAGGCGATTGTGGGGGCGAACGCCTTCGCGCACGCCTCCGGCATCCACCAGGACGGCGTGATCAAGGCTCGCCAGACCTACGAGATCATGCGCGCCGAGGACGTCGGCTGGGCCAGGGACCGCATGGTCCTGGGCAAGCTTTCGGGCCGCAACGCCTTCAAGCAGCGCATCCAGGAGCTCGGCATCCCGGTGACGAGCGAGAACGAGATCAACGAGGCGTTCCTGCGCTTCAAGGATCTCGCCGACCGCAAGAGCGAGATCTACGACGAAGACATCCAGGCCCTCTTTGCCCCCTCGGGCTCGCAGCCGCTGTCGAACTACTACGGCTTCGTGAGCCTCGACCAGCGCTCCGAAACCGGCGAGCGCCCGTACGCCAAGGTCGTGATGACCGAAGGCGGCGGCGAGGTGACGACCGAGGCCTACGGCAACGGCCCGGTGGACTCCGTCTTCAAGGCGATCGAGGCGCACGTGAAGTCGGGCGCCACGCTCGACCTCTACGCGGTCAACGCGATCACGGGCACCTCGGAGGCCCTGGGCGACGTGGTGGTGCGGCTCTCGCTGGGCGGCCGGATCGTCAACGGCGTGGCCACCGACGCGGACATCATCGCGGCCTCGGCCAAGGCCTACATCGCGGCCCTCAACAAGCTGAAGACCGTGAGCCCGATGAACGCGCAGCTCGCCGAGCAGACGCCCTGAGGGCGCGGCGCGGGGCGCTGCGCAGGCAGCGCCTCCGTTTTTGCTATACAATAGCGACTTTCACGATTCAGGTTCCTAACGCCTGAAATCGCCCGTTTATTTTTTTTATGGTTAGAAAAAATGGCTGAAATCAACAAGCAGGACATCATCAAGCAGTACCAGCGCGCCGACCGTGACACGGGATCCCCCGAAGTCCAGGTGGCTCTTCTCACGGCCCGCATCAACGGCCTTTCCGAGCACTTCAAGACTCACGAGAAGGACCATCACTCCCGCCGCGGTCTGCTCATGATGGTTTCCCGCCGCCGCAAGCTGCTCGATTACCTGAAGCGCACCAACGTTGAGAGCTATCGCAAGCTCATTGATTCCCTCAACCTGCGCAAGTGATTCTGCTGCCGCGATGGTTCTAGGCGCTGCGGTCTGTCCGATTTCAAAAGAGTTCGGCCAGACCGCAGTTTTTTGTTTTTTCACCAGGCGCCGTTCGCGGGGATGATGGCTTCGCGTTGCGACATGGAGCCCTTTTCGAAGGCTGTGAGGAGCTCGATGCCGCAGCGTGCCGTCCACTGGATTTTCCCCGGGGAAACAGGCTGCCCCTTTACAAGGAAACTCAGAACATGACCATGTTCAACAAGGTCTCCAAGTCCTTCCGCTTCGGCGACAACGACGTCACCATCACCACCGGTGAGATCGCCCGCCAGGCCTCCGGCGCGGCCGTCGTCCAGATGGGCGACACGGTGGTTCTCGCCACGGTCGTTGCCAAAAAGGAGGCGAAGGAGGGCCAGGACTTCTTCCCGCTGACCGTTGACTACGTCGAAAAGGCCTATGCGGCCGGCCGCTTCCCCGGCGGCTTCTTCAAGCGCGAGGGACGTCCCTCCGAGCACGAGACGCTCACTTCCCGCCTGATCGACCGTCCGATCCGCCCGCTGTTCCCCGACGGCTTCTACAACGAAGTCCAGGTGATCTGCACCGTCGTGTCCGCCGACCCTGAAGTCGACCCCGACATTCCCGCCATGCTCGGCGCTTCGGCCGCGCTGTCCATTTCCGGCATCCCCTTCAAGGGGCCGATCGCCGGCTGCCGCGTCGCCTACATCAACGGCCAGTACGTCTGCAACCCGCACGTCTCCCAGATGCCCTCCTCGAAGCTCGATCTCGTCGTGGCCGGCACTGAGCGCGCCGTGCTGATGGTCGAGTCTCAGGCCGACCGCCTGCCCGAGGACGTGATGCTCGGCGCCGTCTCCTTCGGCCACCAGCAGATGCAGGTCGCGATCAATGCGATCAACGAGCTCGTCGAGGAAGCCGGCAAGCCCGCCTGGGACTGGCAGCCTCCCGCGAAGAACGAGGCTCTCATCGCCCGCATCCGCGAGCTCGCCTTCGACGGCCTGAAGGCCGCCTACGACATCCGCCAGAAGCAGCCCCGCTCGGAGAAGATCCGCGCGGTCTACGAGCTGGTGCACGAGACGCTCAGGAAGGACTGCGAGGCGAAGGGCGTGGAGCCCGACTTCGACCAGAACGAGGTCGACGGCATCCTCTTTGACATGGAAGCCCACCTCGTGCGCGACCGCATCCTGCGCGGCGAGCCGCGCATCGACGGCCGCGACACCCGCACGGTCCGCCCGATCGAGATCCGCATGGGCGTGCTGCCGCGCACCCACGGCTCGGCCCTGTTCACCCGCGGCGAGACGCAGTCGCTTGCCCTCACGACGCTCGGCACGAAGCAGGACGAGCAGATCGTCGACGGCCTGACCGCCGAGAGCCGCGAGCGCTTCATCTTCCACTACAACATGCCCCCGTTCGCCACCGGCGAAACCGGCCGCATCGGCTCGCCCAAGCGCCGCGAAATCGGCCACGGGAGGCTCGCCAAGCGCGCCCTCACCGCCGTGCTGCCCGACTACGACGACTTCCAGTACACGATCCGCGTGGTCTCGGAAATCTGCGAGTCCAACGGCTCCTCCTCCCAGGCCTCCGTCTGCGGCGGCTGCCTGTCGATGATCGACGCGGGCGTGCCCCTGAAGGGACTGGTCGCGGGCGTCGCGATGGGCCTCATCAAGGAAGGCAACAAGTTTGCGATTCTGACCGACATCCTGGGCGATGAGGATCACCTGGGCGACATGGACTTCAAGGTGGCCGGCACCGAGGACGGCGTGACCGCCCTGCAGATGGACATCAAGATCGACGGCATCACCGAGGACATCATGAAGCTCGCCCTCGCGCAGGCTCACGAAGGCCGCATGCACATCCTCGGCCTGATGAAGCAGGCCGTGGGCGACCAGAAGCGCGAGCTTTCCTCCTACGCGCCGCGCATGCTCGTGATTAAGATCAATCCCGAGAAGATCCGCGACGTGATCGGCAAGGGCGGCGCCACGATCCGCGGCCTCGTCGAGGAGACCGGCTGCAAGATCGACGTTGAGGAAGACGGCACGGTGACGATCGCCTCGGCCGACACCGAGAAGGCTCAGGAAGCCAAGCGCCGGATCGAAGAGATCACCGCCGAGGTGGCCGTGGGCCAGGTCTACGAGGGCACGGTCACCCGCATCCTCGACTTCGGCGCGATCGTGCAGCTGCTGCCCGGCAAGGACGGGCTGCTGCACATCTCGCAGATCGCCAACGTCCACGTCGACAAGGTGAGCGATTACCTGAAGGAAGGCCAGAAGGTCCGCGTGAAGGTGATCGAGGCCGACGAGAAGGGCCGCGTGCGCCTTTCGATCAAGGCCCTCATCAACGATGAGAAGCGGGCGGCCGCCGAAGGCAGCCCTGACATCCAGCAGGCCTGAGCGGCCGGCGCCTGAAAGGCGCTTCGGATGAGGCAGGAGGGGAACTGGCTTCCCCTCCTTTTTTTAGCTAAAATAGTAAATCTTTCTCATCGACGGGCAATGGACATGAAGGGTCGCTCTTCTCTGGTTGTCGGCAACTGGAAAATGAACGGCTCCCTCGCCCTGGCTGAAAACTGGGCGAAGGAGTTTGCGGCGCTTTGGCGGCAGGCTGCGCCTGCGGCTGAAGCGGGCCTGTGCGTGCCTTCGGTCTTTCTCGACCGGCTTGTGCGCAGCCTCAGGGCCGAAGGCCTCGAGGCGGTCGAGCCCGGCGCGGAGGACGTGAGCGTGCGCGAGGGCAGCGGCGCCTTCACCGGAGAGGTGAGCGCTTCGATGCTCAGGGACGCCGGCGCGAGGCTCTGCATCGTGGGGCACTCCGAGCGCAGGACGCTTTTCGGCGAAAGCAACGCCTCGGTGGTTCTCAAGGTGAAGGCTCTGGCCGCCCAGGGGATCCGCCCGATCGTCTGCGTGGGCGAGACCCGCGAAGAGCGCGAGGCGGGCCGGACCTCCGAGGTGATCCTCGCTCAGGTGAGGGCGGTGCTCGGGGGCTGCGGGATTGAGTCGCTTGCGGGCGGCGCCTTCGCCTATGAGCCTCTTTGGGCGATCGGCTCGGGGGCCGCGGCCTCGCTCGAGCAGATCGAGCCCGTGCACGCGGCGATCCGCGCAGCGCTTTGCGAGGCGGACGCCGGAGCCTCGGAGAAAGTGAGGGTTTTGTACGGCGGCAGCGTGAAGCCGGCCAATGCGGCGGCTATTCTCGCGCTGCCCCACGTCGACGGGGCGCTCGTGGGGGGCGCTTCGCTCAAGGCTGAAAGTTTTTATGGCATCTGCGCCTGCGGGCGCTGACAACCTTAGGTTTTAAGAGGAAAGACATGTCTCTTCTGATGAGCATTGGGCTGGCTGTCCAGGTGATCGCAGCCATTGCGCTGGTGATTCTCGTGCTGCTGCAGCACGGCAAGGGCGCGGATCTGGGCGCGGCCTTCGGCTCCGGCGCCTCCGGTTCTCTCTTTGGCGCAGCCGGCTCCGGCACGTTCCTGTCCAAGATGACCTGGATTGTCGCGACGATCTTCTTCCTCGCGACGATTGCGATTACGCTCGGTTCGGGCGCCTTCGCCCGCCACAACCAGCTCGAGCGCCAGGCCGAGGGCGGCGGCGTGCTGGGCACGGTCTCCTCGGTTCCCGCGGACGCCTCGTCTCCGGCCGCTAATCCTAGTAATATCCCTAACACCCCTTCACAAAATCAGATTCCGAGGTAAAATACATAACCTCTGACGCAGACATGCTTCTGCTTCAGGATCTTTAAGAATTCATGCGGTCGTGGCGAAATTGGTAGACGCACCACTTTGAGGGGGTGGCGGAGCAATCCATATGAGTTCGACTCTCATCGACCGCACCAGATTTCAAGCGTCAGCAGACGGTTGAAAGCGAGGGCCGGAAGCGCGAGCGACCGGTGCTTTAAAAGACAGGGGTGTCGCCAAGTTGGTTAAGGCATCGGATTCTGAATCCGATATTCGTAGGTTCGAGTCCTACCACCCCCGCCAGCTGATCTTCCTTCGTCTGCCGCCCGTTTGAAAATCGATTGAAAGCCTGCAGGTTGATCATCTGCAGGCTTTTGCTTTATGCGCGGTCCGGACGGCAGGGCCGGAAAAGGGCGCTCAGCGCGGCGCCCGCAGCCTCGCTAGTGCTTCGGGATCGACTCCGGGACAAGCCTGGCCGAGACCCAGAAGAGACCGGCGACAAACTGCCCGGAGAGTTTTTCCACGGTCCATTCGGGCGTCTCCGACGCATAGACTGCCAGAGGGCTTTCGCCGAAGGCCTGATCCAGGACGCAGTCCAGCCGCAGGACGGCAGAAGAAAAGAATTCGAGCCTCGCGGCCTTTTCGGCCCTGCAGCGCAGCTCCATCAGGCACGCGTCGCTGCCGTGCGGGCTGATGAGCTGCAGGTTTTCCGTGGAGACGTTCACTTCCGGCAGAGCTTCCCTGCCGAGGCCCGGGTGCTGCGAGAGGAAGTCCTGCAGCGCCTGCTCGTAAAAGGGACCTGAGCTGACGCTGAAGACCTCTCCCGGGGCGAGCTCGGAGGCGGGGCCGAAGCTCTGGCCGGCCGCGACGGCTGAGACTTCGAACACGCATTTTCGTCCGGGCTCGAGAAAGGGGCCGTCATAGAAGAAATACGGAAGCGCGCAGGTGAACACGGCCTGCCCGAATTTCAGGGCGGCGTCGCCTGAAACGCCGTTTTCGTCGGCATGCACGGCCAGGACCTCCGCTTCCGCCCGGGTCCCGGGCAGGGCTGGCGCTGTCGTGAAGAGCTCGAAGTTCTCCTCGCCCGCCCTGCGGCGCAGATAGAGCGGAAGGCCGGGAAGCCCGGACTCCCGGGGCGGGTATTCGAGAGCGGTGAACTCGGTTTTGTCCGCGCCCTGGGCGCGCCGCCCGCTGGGCTGCGCTTTCTCAAGCGCATCGGGCAGCACGGACAGCAGCGTGAGCCGGGCCCTGGCCGCAGCGGTGTCGTCGACGGCGGCCTCCGGCGAGACGAGCCAGCCGAAAGGCTCCGGAAGAGCGACGCCTCGGTCAAGCGAGCCGTACTTCTCGATATAGTCCTCGTCGGAGAGCGTCATGTGAGCGGCCTCATACGTTTCCATAGCCATGCCTCCTGTACGGTGAACGTCTGGAAAGCCGGGCTGATGCCCGCAGGCCCGGGGATGGAGTGCTGACAGAAAGGATGATAAAGAGAATTTTTTCCGAACAGCAAACCAAGCGGTCTGTTTTGCAGGGAAAAGTTAAGCGAGCGCTTTCTCTTCTCAGGCCGAGCTTCCTGTTTTTTCTCCGGAGAAGGGCGGCCCCGCGGGGAGGGGCTTTCAGTCCGGGGGCTCGCTGCGGGGGCGCTTCGGGCGCTTGAGGCCGCCTGCCGCGTGCGGGGCATCAGCCCCCGGTGATTTGTAGCTCATTTCGAGGCTTTCACCGGTTTGTCAAAATCGTCTGCTAACTTTTCTTCAAGTTTGGAAGACATCACTGGAGCAGCCGCAATGTCAGAGTTCGAGCACGAGGACCGCCGGAAGCAGATTGATTTCGAAGATGACGAGGATGATGAAGTGGACGAGGGGGAGGAGATCACCTGGTTTGACGACGACGATGAAGTCGAGGGCGCAGCGTCCTTTGCTTCCATCGGGTGAAAACCGGCACAACATTTCAATTTTCCTGCGAAGCGCACCGGTTCAGCCATCAGGAAAAGCCCTCTGGCTGCCGGGGGCTGCGCTGTGAGATCATATTCACGAAGGCAGAGAAACCACGAGGTCAGTAAACCCTCATCAAGCTGGTTTCCGCCACAAGGCCCGGCCAAGACGCTGCGAGCGTCGCACACTCCCGGGCCTTTTCATTTGCCCCGCTTTTTTAAGCGCCCGCCTGTCTTTAAGGCTCAGAGAATTTTTCACTCTGCTTTAGAAGTTCCTTCAGTTCTTCCGAAGTGGAGCTGACATGGAGCTTTTTGTTTGCGGAGGAACGGTGAGCCTCCACCGTGCGCTCGCTGATGCCAAAGCGCGCCGCGATTTGCCGGCTGGACAGCCCCTGCGCGACGAGCCTGATGACCTCCCGTTCGCGTTCGGTCAGCAGCGAGAGCCGGTGCATCGCTGAGGCGCTGTCGGTGACGACAGGGCTTTCCTCAAGGGATTTCCGCACCGCTTTCTCAATGGCGGCCAGCAGCCTCGCGCTGTCGACGGGCTTTTGCAGAAAATGCACGGCCCCCTCCTGTATCGCCTGCACCGCCATGTCGATGTCGCCGTGTCCCGAAAGGAAAACGACGGGCAGAGTGTTGTTGCGCCTGATCATCTCATGCTGGAGCTCGATGCCGCTGATGTCAGGCATCTGGACGTCCAGAATAAGGCAGCCCGGCACGGACGGGCTGTCGTTTCTGAGAAAGTCTTTGGCTGATTTGTAGCCCGCGCTTTTCCATCCGGCGCAGCCCAGCAGGAATGAGAGGCCTTTTCTGAGGTCCTGCTCGTCATCCACAATCCGGATCAGAGCTTTTTCCTGAATGGCCTTGAGTTCGTTCATGGGACTTGGTTCTCCTTTTCCTGCGGCTTTTGATCCCGGCAGGGAAGTTCGAAGCTTGCCTGAAGCCCGCCGGCGCTCCCGCGCTCGAAGACAAGCTTGCTGCCGTAGGCCTCGAGCAGCCCGCGGACGATGGACAGCCCGAATCCCAGCCCCCCGGCCTTCAGGCTGGGGCCTGAGGGTCCCAGTATTTTTTGGAAGTCCGCGTCAGTCAGAGACGGCCCGTTGTCGATGACAGTGACTCTCACGCAGTCCCCCTGTCTCCGGGTCTGGATCCGGATGGTCGGTTTCATGACGGTTTCTGCCGCCTCCCCTGCGTTTTTAAGCAGGTTGAACACCACGCACTCCATCTCCAGCGGATCGACTTTGATCCAGACGTCTGCTGCGGCCAGGTCTTTCTGAATCAACGGAGGGCGCTTTCGCGAGACCCGGTAATTTTCTATGGTCTGATTCAGGACGGAGGAGAAATGCACCCAGGCGCGCCGGCTGCCGCTTTTGGCTGTCCTTGCGTACTGCCGTGCATGCTCGACAATGTCGTTGGCCTTCTTCGTCTGCCGTTCGATTTCTTCAAGCGGCTCCTTCAGGTGGTCCTCTGGGCCGATCACTCCCTTGCCGAGCAGCAGCTTCAGGCCGTCCAGGTAAAAGGAGATGGTTGCAAGCGGCTGCTTCATTTCGTGGGCGAGCATTCCGGAGACCTGTCCGAGCGCTCCCATTTTTTGAAGAGCGGCAAGATGCTCGGAGGCTTCCCTCGCTTTTTCCTGCAGATCATTCTGCCTGGCCATCAGGGCCTGCAGCTGGCTGGTCCGGCGCCTGACGAGGTAGCCCGTCCGCCAGGAATGGAGAATCAGCCCCAGCAGCGACAGCAGCGCCAGCGCGAGCGCCGGCCAGTATTCATTCAGAAAGCGCGTCAGGGTCCAGTCCCGAAGATACCTGTACTTGCCAAGCCTCAGGCTCCTGTAAAGGCGGTCCACATGCAGATAGTCTGTGGCGACGCCCCAGGTGTTCCCATGCTCATCGGGGGGCATATTCATGATCGCCAGGGCGGCTGTCCGCGCCTCTTCGGGCGTCAGCCGGCCGGTTGCCGTGACAGTCCAGTCGGGATAGAGTTCGGTCGATCGAACGCAGGCTTCGCCTTTCTGCGTCTGAGAGTTGATGACGCGCAGCTTCGAGGCAAGCTCAGGGTGGCTTTTGGCCCATGTCTCAAAGTAGCAGAGCCGCGCAAAGGCTGCGTCAGTCTGCCCCGTAGCGACCGAGGCCAGGGCTTTCCCGAGGGCGGCTCCCCCGCCGACGAATTTCATTGATGAAAAGAAATTCTCCCAGTCGGCGTCTATTTTTGCGATTTCCCCCATGGGAACGTGAAATCCCGTGAATGCGACGGGCGTGTTCGCAATCAGGCTCTTTCCTTTGAGGTCTTTCAGGGTCCGCAGGGAGGAATCCCTGCGGACAAAAATGGCGGCACCTTCGCTGTGATTGGGATCCGGGTAGCTTTTCGTGACGAGAGTTCCCAGGACCCGGGTTCCGTGTTTCTGCTGGATCCGGAAGGACTGCCCGGCGCTCGTGATGAAGATGTCGATTTTGCCGTCATTGATCGCTTCGTCCAGCCGGTAAACGGGGATTTCGACCATTTGGACGTCGCGGTCGCGAAACCCTTTTCTCAGGCTCTCCACGGTGGACTCAATGATCGTTGCCTTTTCGGTCGGCCGGACGAAATCGACATTTCCGACGAAAAGAGGCTTTCCTGCGGCTTTGCAGGACGAAATTGAGAGCAGGTCCGCAAAGATGAGGAAAGCGCTGAAAATGATTTTTAACGATGTCCGTGTCGTCACTTTTTAGGCATTGTGAACTGGAACTTGTGGCACTGGCTGCAGACGAGCTTGTCGGCCTTGTGGCCCTGATGGCATTCACGGCAGTCCAGTTCTCCCAGGTGATTGTCGTGAACGTTGTTGGGCTTCATGTCCTTGGTGCGCTCCTTCAGCTTCGAGTAGTCGCCGTGGCAGCTCTGGCATTGCGCCGTCTTGACCTTTTTGGCGGGCGGATTTTCCTTGTGACAGCCGGAACACTGCACCCCGGCCTTGGCGTGCCGGTCTGCCAGGAAGGGGCCTTCGCCGGCGTAGGAAGGCATCGACAGGGACAGGGCCAGGGCCGCTGACAGGGCCAAAGCGGAAATTTTTGAAATCATACTGGCAGTCTTATAGGTAGGAAAAGGGTGAGGGGATTAAACCGCGGAAAGGCCGATTTAATCCCCGGTGCTGTTCAGTTCAGCTTCAGTCAGGCTTTTTTGGCCCGGGCAGCGGCGCTGCAGGCGGACTCGCGCCCCCAGATGATCGCCGCGCAGAGCTGGGAGCCGCCGATGTAGTCGTTGTAAAGGAGGCCGCCGATCGCGTTGCCTGCCGCATAAAGGCCCGGAATCGGCCTGCCTTCAGTGTTGAGCACTTCGCCTTTGAGGGAAATCTTCGGGCCGCCGAAAGTGGCCGTCATTCCGCCCTGGAACGGGAAAGCGCGGAACGGAGGCTTGACCAGCAGCCGCGCGCCTTTGAGCGTATTGGGAGGAGTGAGCGTGCTGCCCTTTCCGGCCTTGATGGCGGCGTTGTACTGATCCACCACTTTCACCAGAGTCGCTTCCGGAATGTGAGCGTTTCTCGCGAGTTCGGCGATCGTGTTCCCGGTGTAGATCGGGGCGTGGTTTCTCTGATAGCGGTTGATGCGGTCCTGGACCGTCGAAATGTTCGTCACCTGGTCGTCAATGATGATGAAGGCCCAGTTGTTCGGTATGAGCTTCGGCATGGCCTTGGCGACATACACGTAGGTGTTGACCTCGTCGATGAAGCGCGTGCCGTCCTGTTTGACCAGAATGCCGTAATTAACCATGATGGACGGATTGGCGCGCGTCGGGCCGTGAATCGGACCGCCGTGGAACTGATCCATATTGACATACATGGGGTTGAAAGGCTCGGTGAGCGTGATGTTCTCGCCCGTGATGCAGGTCGATCCGCGGATCGGCATCCAGGCGACGTCCCCGCCCATATAGCTGTTTTGCGACACTAAGGATCCAACCAGAACCGTCAATAAGAAACCAACCAGTGCCGTCACGAAAGTGAGCGGCATATTTGGCTGAGAGAAGCACTTTTCTCTCTAAAACGACAAAGTCCACGAATATCATTCACGCTCCACTGCAGCCAAACAGATGGAGCAAACGCAAATGCTATCCATGGACCAAATTCATCTTATCAAGAAGCTGGCCGCCAGCGGCCGCTCAACCCGAGAAATAGCGAAAATTACAGGATTCAACCGTGAGACGGTGATGAAGTACATCAAAAAAGAGGCATCGATTCCTGAGCCTTTCCATAAGGAACGCGCCAAGAAGATCGACTCCTGCCAGCCTTACGTGCTGAATCTCCTGCAGAGCGACAGCGCTGTTGCCAATCCCAAGCTCAGGCTCACGGCCAAACGCATTCATGAATTGATCAAAACCGGCAGCCTTGCCGCGGATCTGCCTCCGCTCAATGTATCCATCCGGACCGTCGAGCGCATGGTCAAAGACATTCGAAGCTCACTGCGCCAGGCCCAGAGCCGCCAGCATCTCAAGCTGCTCCATCAGCCAGGCAAGGCACAGCTTGATTTCGGTGAAATAACAATGCTCAGTGAAAACGGAGAAAGCCGCCATTACATTTTGGTGATGAGCTTCCCGCATTCAAATTTTCGGCTTGCGTACGCCCTGCCGGCACAAAACTTTGAGTGCCTGGCCCACGGCCTGGCGGAGATGTTCAAGCGCATAGGGCGCGTCCCGGTGATCATTCGCTGCGACAACATGAGCACAGCCGTCACTAAAGTCATTCGCCGCAAGAATCTGGGCAATGGGCTTTGCAACCACGACGCAAAGGATCATCCGCGCCAGCTGACGGAAAACTTTCTCACCCTGATGACGGCTTACGGTTTTGACGCGGAGTTCTGCAATCCTGCTTCAGGCAACGAGAAGGGTTCAGTGGAAAATGCCGTCGGGTGGGTGAGAAGGAATTTTTTCTGCCCGCTGCGTTCGTTCAACGGCAACTACGATGCCCTGAACGCAGAACTGGCGGAATTTTGCTTCAACGAGGCCAGGAAACCTCACTATCTGCACAAACCCAAGTCAATTGATGCCCTTTTCAAGGAGGATCTGGCGGCAATGAATCCGCTGCCGGACGCCCCACGCGAAGTGACTCACTCCTGGGGCCGGGCAACGGTGACGGAGGACTGCCGCATCAAGGTCGATACGAATTCCTATCAGGTCGGCCTGCCGCCTGGGACGAAGACGTTTGTGAAGAAGTTCTGGAACAAGCTGGCCATCTTCACCGAGGGCGGGCAGCTCGTTTCCGAATACAACCGACAGTACGGAACCCGCAGGGACAGCATCAACTGGGGCGTGGAACTTGAAATGCTCAGCGAGCGCCCAAGCGCTTTCAACAGCTCTTATCTCCAGTCCGTCTGCCCGCAAAAAGTGTCTGCCTACCTTAAGCAGCTGACCGCTCCTGGGCGCGGTGTGCTGCTGCGGGCGCTGCGGCAGCGCTTTGTCAAAAGCAGGAACATTGTCAGCGAACTCTCGCTGCTGGAGCTGGCGCTCGATGTCTATGGCAGCCGCAGCGCTGAAGAAGTTGCTGCCGCCTATCGGGGAGCTGAGGACAAGCTGACCGACAGCATCAAGCCGATGAAAAGCGTGAGCCATGCCCTCGGGAACATGGATCTGCCGCCGCATAGCTTCTCTGATGTCTGCAAGGAGCTGGAGGGAGGGGCGCATGTCTAAGGCCGCTGAAACAGATGCCCGCATCCGAGAACTTGCTTTAAATCTTAGGCTTGGCGGCACCAGCGTTGTGAAAACCTACAAAGAGATCAGCCTGACCGATCGAGCCGAATTCGTCCTGCAGCTTTTGCAAAAGCTTTGGGACGCGCGCGTCCGAGATCGTGTCGAGCGTAATCAAGTCAAAGCCGGTCTCCTGCGCACCAAAACACTGGAGAATTTCGACTGCAGCTGTCTGGAACTGCCTCGGAATCTTGACCTGGCCTGGTTGACGCAGTGTCGTTTTATTGAGGCTAAGCAGAACCTCATCCTGTTGGGGCACCCGGGCACTGGCAAGACCCACTTTGCCACAGCGCTTGGCCTGCAGGCCTGCAGGCTGGGCTACAAAGCGCTCTTTAAGCGAATGGCAGTGCTGGTCGAGGAGCTGTCGTCGGCACACGAGACGGGACAGCTGCCCAGGCTGAAGCGGCGTTTTGAAAAATGCGACCTGCTGGTCATTGACGAATGGGGCTACCTGCCCACCAACGTAACGGGCACGCGCCTGCTTTTCGAACTGATTGCCGACTGCTACGAACGGCGCAGCCTGATATTAACGACAAATATGCCGATTCCTGAATGGAACAAGATCTTTTGCGACGAGCGCCTGCTGATGGCGATGATTGACCGGCTGGCTCATCATGGCTATCTCATTAAACACATGGGTGAAAGCTATCGCTTAAGCCACTCGCTGATGAAATAAGGACTGGAGGTTCCCATGACATCCTGAAAAAACCAACCAGCTTACGAAGGACTTTGCGTCAAAAAGTGGTTGGTTTTGACTTGACGGAACACACATATAGCGGCAGATGAGCTCCTTGTTGTTATGGAAGCCGCCGGTGCACACGATGACGCCGCCTCTGGCCTTGAAGGTCACGAGCTCTTCATCCTCGTCGACCGCCTTCACCCCGGTGGCGTGAAGCACCTCGCTGCGGGTGATTTCAATCACCTTGGTGTTGAAGAAGACAGGGATTCCGAGCGCCTTGACGCGGTCGAGCATCTGTTTTGCCAGCTGCGCGCCGTGGGGCTTCAGGGGGCCGTCGACCACATGGCCTCTCTGCAGCATGGGCCAGGATTCCTTTTCAAGCCTGCGGAACTTGATCCCGCACTCGCTGGTCAGCCACTGCACCGCATCTGCGGATTTTTCAACGTACATCTTTGTCAGAGCGGGATCGCCCCGGCCCTGCGAGACTTTCATCATGTCGGCGTAGAAGGCGTCAAGAGAGTCATTGACCCCTTCCTGCTTTTGAACATAGGTGCCGGCGGCGTTGATGATGCCGCCCGAGAAGATCGTATTGCCCGAGGGGCGAGGCATTTTGTCCAGAATGCAGACCTTGGCGCCCGCGTTCTTTGCCTCGATCGCGGCTGCCATGCCGGCGCACCCGCATCCGATCACAACCACGTCGTAGGTTTCGGTTCTGCCCTTTTCGGCAGCGGATGCGGCGTTGGAAACGGTCGCGGCGCCGGCAGCGGCGGCACCGACCACGCTCGCCTTGAACAGGCTGCGGCGTGAAATTTCTCTTGTCATAGCTTCTCTCCAGGTTGCGGGCTTTTTGATCTCAGGACCCGTTGAATTCATTTTTCCCGGAGGGGTTCGTACGAACTTTAGCCTAGATCAACTCATTCTTGAGGCTTAGTCCGTGAGGCTGATGACGGGCGCTCCGGCTCTGTCAGGGGAGCAAAGCGCCGGGTTCCTGCACTGCGGGGTAGCCCCGCTTAATCGCCGCCGGAGGCGGGCAGCCCGGACAGAAGGCTTTTCTCGCTTGCCCTGAATAAGTTTGAGGCCTCGACGATCTCCGCGTCGAACGAGTCGACGGGACGGACCAGAACCCCCTGGCGTGCGACTCCCGCGCGCTCGAGGGCGCTCAGAATCTCTTTTTTCTTCATGGCCGGCGGCAGCGGGCTGCGGAGCTTCTGCAGGCATCTGCGCAGCGCGACGGCCGCATTGTCGTAGGCCTCCTGAATCGTGGCGCCGAAGCTCGCAAGCCCTGGAATGTCGGGAAAAGTGACGCGGTACCCCTTGTCGGTCGGCAGGAAAGCTGCAAGATATCTGGGCATTCTTCACACTCCACGTCAGTCATTAAGACGTAAGGCATATTACCTAGATTCCGGCCGTATTCGTTCGAATGTTACGTATTTTTACCTATGCAAAGGTCGGGATACATCGCCTCCGGCCTTTCTTTTCGGGACTCAGTCGCGGCTCAAGGCGGCTGAAAAGCGTCGCCTGGATTCAGGCTCTTCCCACCGGTAGTCCGGGCTGAGGAGGGACTCATGGGGCCGTTCGCCCTTCCAGCGGATTTCCGCCGCATCGAGCAGCAGGCTGTCGGTCCAGTCAGCCCTGAAGGGGCGGGCGGCCGCCTTCCGGACCGCCTGCTCAAGCGGCCCCCGCGCCCAGAGAAGGACAGGAATGCGGTAGCTTGAGGGAGAAGCCGGGGAGTGCCCGACGCGGTTGTCGTAGCGGCCGGTCTCCACGCCGTGGTCCGAAAGAAACAGGCAGAGCGTGCTTCGGTGTCCGGCCCCGTCGCGGACGACCCTGAAGATTCGCGCGAGGACTTCGTCCTGATAGAGCATCGCGCGGTCGTAGTCGTTGAGCTGGCTGCGCACGATCGGCCCGCGGCCGAGCTTTTCCATGGCTCTTGAGACGCTGTCGGGCCCGCTCCAGGCGTCCTTCAGACGCTCCGGATAGCGCAGGGCGAAGTGCGGGTGGGCTCCGAGCATGTGCACGACGATGAGCTTCCGTGGCGCCGGATCCTGCATGGCGGCCGAAAGCGGCTGCAGGAGCTTCTCGTCCATGGACCGGGTGGAGCGGCCGGAGACGCGGTTGAGGAGGACGGCCTTGTCAGCGTAGTCCTGGTAGAGCTCCTTGATCGCGAGGTCGTCCTGGTTCGAGATCCAGATGACACGGAAGCCGGCGGCGCGGATGAAGGCGAAAAGATTGCCGCGGCCCTGCAGCTGCGCCTGGCGGGCAGGGAAGTGAAACATCGAATCGAAGGCGGCGATGGTCTGGGCCGCCGTCGACCAGCTGTCGGCAACGGCGGTGATTTCTCCGCTGCGCACCATGCCGCGCAGCTCCGGGGTCGTGTCGCGCGGGTAGCCGAAAAGGCTCATGTTGTCCCGGGTGAGGCTCTCGCCTATGACGAGAACGATGGTTTTGGGCGAATCGCCCACCTGAGTGATCAGGCCCTGCGAGACGCGGACAATCTCGGCGTTCCGCTCATCGCTCTGTCGCCAGAAGTCCCGGTAGCTTTTCGCGCAGGCCGCGGCCTTGATCCAGGAGGCCGGCACCATGTGCGAGCGCCATGAGTGGTTGAAGAGGGTGAGTCCCGCCACGGCAGCGGCCGCGAGGCACAGGGCGGCGCCCGCCGGGAGGCCGGGCCGGAACTCGTCCGGCTTTTTCAGAAGCGGAGAGGGCAGGGGAAGGCTGCGCTTCAGGGCCAGAAGGATCAGGGCGGCCTGAAGCAGGAAAACCACAAGTCCCGCGCCTGCCCAGAAAAGGATCTGGGGCAGGGCCGTGGCGAGGTATTCGCGGGCTTCCGCCGGGGTGGTGTTCGCAAGCGCCTGGATGACGAACCCCGAGAAGTAGTCCGACTCGTAGGAGGTCATCAGAAAGCCCCGCAGGGCCGCATCGGCGCTGCTCAGCAGGCAGGACGCAAGAAATAAGGCCGCGGCGGCCCTGATCCGTCCCGGCCTGCGCGGCGACAGGGCGAACAAAAGCCCGAATGGAATCAGAAACGAGGCGAGCTGCGCCGAGCGCGCCGCGGGCAGAGCCGAAAAAGGCAGGAGAAAGCCGGCCGCAAGGCACAGGGCGGCTGCGCTCAGGCGCTGTCGGGAAAGAAGGAAGGGGAGCTTTTTCATGCCTTGGGTGCTGAGGGGCGGGGCAGGGCAGAGGCGGACCGAAAAAAAGCCTGGTGCAGAAAAATGCGCCAGGCTTCGGTCATTTCTCCTGAAAAATCAGGGAAATTACTTCACGCGGTTGGAGTACTCGCCGGTGCGGGTGTCGATTTCAATCTTGTCGCCGACGTTGATGAAGGCGGGAACCTGCAGCTCGTAGCCGGTGTCCTTCAGCTTGGCGGGCTTCATGACCTTGCCGGAGGTGTCGCCCTTCACGGCGGGCTCGGTGTAGCCGATTTCACGCACGAGCTTGGTCGGCAGCTCAACGGAGATGGGCTGGCCGTTGTAGAACGTGAGCTCGGCGGGCATTTCTTCCTGCAGGTACTTCTTCGCCTCGGTCATGGCCTCTTCGCCGACTTCGTACTGGTTGTAGTCGGAGTCCATCCAGACATAGGACGGATCGGCGTAGTAGGAGTAGGTCACGTCCTTGCGCTCGAGGATCAGGTCCTCGAATTTGTCGTCAGCGCGGTACACGGTTTCGGTGATGGCGCCCGTCAGAAGGTTGCGCATCTTCATCTTGACGGTGGAGGCGCCGCGGCCACCCTTGGAGTAAACGGCCTTGACCACAACCATCGGGTCCTTGCCAACCATGAAGACGTTGCCGGCGCGAAGTTCCTGAGCGGTTTTCATAATCTGAGTTCTACCTTTAGAGAAGCCTGGCACTTTCTGGCATTTGCTCGCGAACGGCCGGGCGGGGAAAATTTCAAGCCCATTATTCTAGCTCTTTTTTTATCTGTCTGGCGAGGCTGCGGGAGAGCGAGCCGAGGCCGGCCAGGCGGTCCGCCCAGCGCCGTCCGCCCGCGGCGAGATCACCGGCAGCGCTGCGGAATGCCGCCCAGTGGCGGTTTTCCCAGCGGTTTTCGTTCCAGGCGAGATTCGCCTCCCGCCAGAGCGCCCCGGCGGGCTCGGGAAAGGACGGGGCGATCCGGTCCATGAAGGCGCGCAGCTTCACGATGTGCGCGTTCTCATCCTGCGGATAGATGGTCCAGAGGAAAGGCCTGGCGGACAGCTGCGCGCGCACGAAGGAGTCTTCGCCGCGGACGATGAGGGCGTCGGCGCACCACAGCAGCCGGTCGAACTTGTCCTGCGCCACCGCGGGCACGGGCCGGAAGGACACCTGCGGGGCCTCAAGCGCTCGCAACGCCTCGCCCAGCCTGCGGCCGGCCTCGCCGGGAGCGGCGAGGACCTGCAGCGGCCTGGGGTCCGCGGCCAGGGAAGCCGCCAGGGATTCGACCGGGGCGCTCGGGTAGGAGAAGAAAAAGAGGCTGAAGGGGCTGTCCGGATCCGCCCCGAGGCTGCGAAGCGCCGCGGCCCTGTCCTGCCGGGAGAAGCGCTCCCGCGCCTCAAGCAGCCCGCGCTCTATCAGCACGCCCCCGGTCTTCTGCGTGAAGCCCGGGAAGAAGAAGGTTTTCGTCGCCTGAAGCCTGGGGTGCGGCGAAGGCAGCCCGTGGCAGCCCTCCACCCAGTCTTCGGCCGAAAGGTACTCGAGGTTGAGCCAGGCCGTGGGGCGCCCCGAGGCGATCCGGGCGGCGATCGCCTCCTCGAATGCGTCCGGAAGCCGGCAGCCGAAGGTTTCGACCACGGCGTTTCCGGGCGTGCGCCCGAGGCATTCCTCCCAGCCCCGGACGGTGACGCCCGAGACGCTCTGGCCCGGGCGGAGCGAAGGGTCGACGCCGGGCGCGATGCGCGCGAGGGTTGCGAGATCGTCGATATAGAGCGTGATCTCGAAGCCTTCTTCGCCGGAAAGCGCCCGGGCGAGCCTCCAGCACACGCCCGCGTCGCCGAAGTTGTCGATCACGTGGCAGAAAATGTCGCAGCGCAGGGGCCGCTTCTGAGTGTAGCTTTGCATGTTTTGTCGCCGCCGCAGCGCGGGGCCGCGTGCTTTAGACTCTGAGGCCTTAAAGGGGAAAAAGGAAAGCGCGGGAGCCGAGCTTTCCGGCTTATCCCCCGCCGTTAGGAGACCTCATGCCCAAGGGAACGCCCCCCGCCGATTTCGATTACGCGCTTATTTTAAGAAATCTGCCCTCGCTGCCGGGGGTGTACCGCTACTTCGACGCCGCGGGGAACTGCCTGTACGTCGGCAAGGCCCGGGACCTGAAGAAGCGCGTCTCGAGCTATTTCCAGAAATCGGACCTGTCGCCGCGCATCGCGCTCATGATCTCCCAGGTCGAGAAGCTTGAGACCACCGTCACCCGCTCCGAGGCCGAGGCGCTGCTGCTCGAGCACAACCTGATCAAGTCCCTCAAGCCCAAGTACAACATCGTCTTCCGCGACGACAAGACCTACCCCTATCTCAGGATCGGCTCGGAGGCTTACCCGCGGATCAGCTTCTACCGCGGGGGCGTGGACCGCAGGAGCACGTATTTCGGCCCGTTTCCGAACAGCGGCGCGGTGCGCCAGTCGATCGCGGTGCTGCAGAAGGTGTTCCAGCTGCGCACCTGCGAGGAGACCAATTTCCGCAACCGCTCGAGGCCGTGCCTGCTCGGCCAGATCGGCCGCTGCTCGGCGCCGTGCGTGGGCGCGGTGAGCGAGGAGGAGTACGCGCAGGACGTGCGCCGGGCGAAGCGCTTCCTCTCGGGCGACGGCGGAGAGCTCATGTCCGAGCTTGAATCCCAGATGGCCGCGGCGGCCTCCGAGCTGCGGTTCGAGGACGCGGCGAGGATCCGCGACAAGCTTGCCGCGCTCTCGACCGTGCTCGAGGGCCAGACGATCGAGACCACGGGAGGCGACATCGACGCCGACATCATCGTGGTCGCCGTCGACCGGGGTCAGGCCTGCGTAAATCTCGCCATGGTGCGCGGAGGGCGGCACCTGGGCGACAGGGCTTTTTTCCCGAGCCACGAGAAGGAGGCCGCGCCCGAGGATGCGCCGGACATCCTCGAGGCCTTCGTGTCCCACCACTACGAGGGGCTGCCGGTCCCGACCGTGGTCGTGACCGCGGACGCGAGGGACCCTGCGGTGCTCTCCGAGCTGCTCTCCGAGATCGCCGGCCGGCGGGTTCCCGTGGTGAGCGAGCCCCAGGGCGCCCGCCGCCGCTGGCTCGAGATGGCCCAGGCGGGCGCGAAAATCGCCCTCGAGAGCCACATCGCGGTCGAGCTGGGCGAGAAGTCGAGGCTGCAGGAACTCGTCGACGCGCTGGGGATCCGGCCCGAGAGCGGCCGGCTCGAGGACTTCCGCGCGGAGTGCTTTGACATCAGCCACACGGCGGGCGAGGCCACCATCGCCTCCTGCGTGGTGTTCAGAAACTTCAGGATGGACTCCTCCGAGTACCGGCGCTTCAACATCGACGACGTGACACCCGGCGACGACTATGCGGCGATGAAGGAAGTGATCACGCGCCGCTACAGCGCGGTGGCCAGGGGCCGCTCCCCGATGCCCACGGTGGTCTTCATCGACGGCGGTCGCGGGCAGGTCGAGATGGCCCGGGAGGTTTTCGAATCCCTGGGGCTGGACACTTCCCACATCGTGGGCGTTGCCAAGGGCGAGGGCCGCAAGGTGGGGCTCGAGACCCTCGTCTTTCCCCGCGACCAGCACCGTGAGCCCTTGGTCCTCGGGCCGCAGTCGCCCGCGCTCATGCTCGTGGCCGAAATCCGCGACGAGGCCCACCGGTTCGCCATCACCGGCATGCGGGCGCGGCGCGCGAAGCCCCGCAGCCGCAGCCGTCTCGAAGACTTCGAGGGCGTGGGGCCGAAGCGCCGGGCGAGGCTGCTCGCGCGATTCGGCGGCATGAAGGGCCTGCGCAACGCCTCCGTCGAGGAAATCGAGTCTGTCGAGGGCATCTCCAAAACGCTCGCCGAAAAAATCTACCTGCAGCTGCACGGCGAGGCCTCGGCATGAAAGTCACTGCGCAGGCGGGCGAATTCGTCCTCCGCTCGCATTACAATCAGGAACGTCTTCGTTATTTTTTTCTTCGCCCCGCGCCCTGACTGCGGGGCTGCGGTGCCTTTATGTCTGAAGTACAGAATTCCTCGCCAGCCCGTCCGCGGAGCCGGCTCAATGTGCCGATGGCGCTCACGTGGACCCGCGTCGCGCTGATCCCGTTCGTGATCGGGGTCTTTTATCTCGGCTGCCTCAGCCCGCACGCGCAGAACGTGATCGCCTGCGTGATCTTCTGCATCGCGGCGATCACCGACGCCCTGGACGGCTTCATCGCGAGGCACTTCAACCTCACCACCCCGATGGGCGCCTTCCTGGACTCCGTGGCCGACAAGCTGCTCGTGTGCGCGGCGGTGATCGCGCTGCTCGCGCTGCGCCGCATCGACATGCTGGTCGCCCTCATCATCGTGGGGCGCGAGATCGCCGTGACGGGGCTGCGCGAATGGATGGCCAAGGTCGGCGCCTCCTCCCACGTGAAGGTGAACTGGTACGGCAAGGTGAAGGCGATCGCGCAGATGGTCGCCATCCCGATGCTGCTCTGGCACGATCCCCTCTGGGGGCTCAACATCCCCCTGATCGGGACCTGGCTCATCTGGATCGCCGTGATCCTCACGCTCTACTCGATGTGCGTTTACACGAAGGCCGCGATCCCCTTCCTGTACCCGGATGAAAAGCTGAAGAACCAGGACCGCTGAAGCGGATCCCCCCGCGCACGACAAAGCCGCCCCGAAGGGCGGCTTTTTTCAGTTCGGGCTGAACCGGGAGGTCAGGACAGGCCCACGATCTGCCCGTCCTTCACGTCGATCTTGAAGGCGTTGGGGACTTTGGGAAGGCCCGGCATTCTCAGGATGGAGCCGGTCGTGATCACGACAAAGCCCGCGCCCGCGTTGAGGATCAGGCGCTCCACGGGGATGGTGAAGCCCTTGGGGGCGCCGAGCAGCTTCGGATCGTGCGACAGCGACAGCGGGGTCTTCGCGATGCAGATCGGCAGACGTCCGAAGCCGAGCGACTCGATCTGCTTCAGATCCTTCACCGCCTTGGGCGAGAGGCTGAAGTCCTTCGCGCCGTAGCAGCGCGTGATGACCGCCTGGAGCTTGTCGAGGATCGGGGCGTCCTCCTCGTAGGCGAATTTGATCGGACGGGGGTCGCCCTCGCAGGCTTCGACCACCTGCCGCGCGAGCTCCTCGGCCCCGGCGCCTCCGCGGGCGAACCCGTCGGAAACGGCGAAGCGCGCGCCGAGCTCCTCGCAGCGCCTGCGGATCACCTCGATCTCAGCCTCGTCGTCGTTGGCGAAGTGGTTGAGGGCCACGACGACGTTCGGGCCGAAGCCCTGCATGTTGCGGACGTGGTGGTCGAGGTTGCACAGGCCTTTTTTGAGCGCCTCGATGTTGGGCTGGGCGATGTCGGCCAGCGGGACGCCGCCGTGCCAGTGCAGGGCGCGGGTGCTTGTCACGATCACCGTGGCGTTCGGGCGCAGGCCCGCCGAGCGGCACTTGATGTCGAAGAATTTTTCTCCGCCCAGCTCTGAGCCGAAGCCCGCCTCCGTGATGGCGTAGTCGCCGATCGTGAGGGCGGCCTTGGTGGCGGCCACCGAGTTGCAGCCGTGGGCGATGTTCGCAAAGGGCCCCCCGTGGATGAATGCGGGGCCGCCTTCGATCGTCTGCACGAGGTTGGGCTTCACGGCCTCAAGCAGCAGCGCCATCAGCGCTCCGGTGCAGCCGATTTCCTTGACGGTGAGCGCCGAGCCGTCGCGCTTCGTGGCGACCACCATCCGGTCGATGCGCGCGCGCAGGTCCTCCTCGTCCTTGGCGAGGCAGAACACCGCCATCAGCTCCGAGGCCACCGTAATGTCAAAGCCCGTCTCGGCGGGCACGCCGTTGGCCGAGCCGCCCAGCCCCGTCACGATGAAGCGCAGCTGCCGGTCGTTCACGTCGAGCACGCGCTTCCAGGTCACTTCCTTGATGTCGTGCTCGCCGCGGAAGCGGCAGTTGTCGATGATGGCCGCGAGCAGGTTGTTCGCGGCGGTGATCGCGTGGAAGTCGCCGGTGAAGTGCAGGTTGATCGACTCCATCGGCAGCACCTGGGAATAGCCGCCGCCGGCGGCGCCGCCCTTCATGCCGAAGCACGGGCCGAGCGAGGGCTCCCGAAGCGCGAGGCAGGATTTTTTGCCGATCCTGCGCAGTCCCTGGGCGAGCGCGATCGAGGTCGTCGTTTTGCCCGAGCCCGCGGGCATGCCGGAGGTGGCCGTCACAAGAATGAGCTTTCCGTGGGGCTTGCGCTCCGGGGAGAGCTTCACCTTCGCCTTGTCGCGGCCGTAGGGCTCGAACTCCTCGTCAGTGAGCCCGATTTCGTGGGCGAGCTGCTCGATCGGCTTCAGCTTGGCCGCATGGGCGATTTCAATGTCAGACAGCATAGGGGTCTCCTGATTAATTCCAAATGGACAGAAAAACAAAAGAACTCAAAACACTTCATCTGATCATGGGCTTCGCGTTTCCCCAAAGTGCGGCAGGCTCCGCGCGGCGGAGGGCGCGGGAAAAGGAAAAAGGCAAAGCCCGCGGGCGGGAGCGCGCAGACACCCCCCGGGCAATCCCTCTATTTTGACAGAATCGGGGCCCGGGGCGCGGCGCCAGAAGGGGTAGCCGGCTTCGTCACGAAGAAGTAGGGAGGGGAGCGTTGGTGGTATCAAAAAGGCAGGCAGGTGACTTTTTCGTCCTCGTTAAAGGCGGGAAGGGACCTTTATAATGCCTCTCCACACAGCAGGGGCGGGCCCGTGCCGGGGCGCCTCCGCCCATGAACCCCTTTCCTAGGAGCAATGAATGAAGGTTCTGGTTGCAGTTAAAAGAGTGGTCGACTACAACGTGAAGGTTCACGCGCTTGCCGACGGCAGCGGTCTGGACGTCGACGGCAAGCCCGCGGTGCGGCGCTCGCTCAATCCCTTTGATGAGATCGCGGTCGAAGCCGCCGTGCACCTCAAGGAGACGGGCGCGGCCGATGAGGTGGTCGCGGTGAGCGTGGGCGAGGCGAAGGCCGTGGACACCCTCCGCGTGGCGCTCGCCATGGGAGCCGACCGCGGCATTCTCGTTCACACCGACGTGAAGACCGAGCCGCTGGGCGTCGCGCGGCTTCTCAAGGCCGTCGTGGACCGGGAGAAGCCCGACCTCGTCGCCGTGGGCAAGCAGGCGATCGACGACGACGCGGGGCAGACGGGCGCCATGCTGGCCGCCCTGATGGATGCGCCTTTCGGAGCGAACGCGAACGGCGTCGAGCTCAAGGACGGCGCGCTTTACGTCTCCTCCCAGACCGTGGACGGGACCGAGCTGAGGAAGCTGTCGCTGCCGGCGGTGTTCGCGGCCGATCTGCGGCTCGCGGAGCCGCGCTACGTGACGCTGCCGAGCATGATGAAGGCGCGCAGGAAGCCCGTGGAGACGATCGAGGCGGAGACGCTCGGGGCCGATTTCGCCCCGCAGCTGAAAGTCACCCGCTACGACGCGCCGCCCGCGCGCAAGGCCGGCGTGATGGTGGGCAGCGTCGCGGAGCTCGTCGAGAAACTGCGCTGCGAGGCGAAGGTCCTTTAACTTTTTTTCAGGCTGAAGACAAAAATGACGATTCTGGTAGTTGCTGATTTTGAAGAAGGCAGCCTGAAGGCTTCCACGGCCAGCGCGGTGGCGGCCGCCTCTATGGCGGGCGCTCCCGTGACCCTGCTTGTGGCCGGGCACGGAGCCGAAGGGGCCGCCCCCGAGGCCTCGAAGCTGCACGGCGTGGAGCGCGTGCTCGCCGTCGAGACGCCCGAGCATCCGTCGCCTGAGACGATTGCGGCCCAGGTGCTGGCCAACTGCGGGGGCTGCAGCCACATTTTCTTTGCGATGAGCTTCCTCAACCGCGCGGCGATGCCCCGCGTTGCGGCAAAGCTCGGCGTCTCGCCGCTGAGCGAAGTCTCAGCCGTGCTCGGGCCGCGCACCTTCCGCCGCGCGATCTACGCGGGCGGCGTGATCACCACGGTGCAGTGCCCCGAAGGAGCCGTCGTGGTGGCCACCGTGCGCACGACCTCCTTTGAGCCCGCCGCGGCCGACGGGGCCGCCGCCGTTGCGCCGGGAGCGGCTGCGCCTGCCTTCGAGGGCAGCGTTTTCGTCTCCTCGGACGTGAAAAAGAGCGACAGGCCCGAGCTTCTCACCGCCAAGCGCGTCGTGGCCGGCGGCCAGGGCCTCGAGGATGCCGCGGGATTCCAGGCCCTGGACCAGCTCGCCGCGAAGCTTGGCGCCGCGGTGGGCGCCACCCGCGTGGCCGTCGACGCGGGGCTCGCTCCGAACGAGTGGCAGGTGGGGCAGACCGGCAAGATCGTGGCCCCCGACCTCTACATGGCCTTCGGCATTTCCGGGGCGCTGCAGCACCTCGCGGGCATGATGGGCTCCAAGGTGATCGTGGCCGTCAACAAGGATCCGGAGGCGCCGATCTTCGAGGTGTGCGACTACGGCCTCGCGGCCGATGCGAAGGAGTCCATCGCCGAGCTTCTGAAGGCGCTTTGACGCGGAGGGGCCATGGGACTTTCCGAAACGCTGGGAATCCGCATCATCCCCGGGGACGATCCGCAGGAGATGCGCGGCGAGCTCGAGGTGACGGAGGGCTGCTGCCAGCCCTACGGGTACTGCTCGGGCGGCGCGATGCTCTCCGTCGAGGAGACGCTCGCCGGGCGGGGCTCGGCCGCGCTGCTCGAGCCGGGGCTGATCCCGATGGGCGTGCAGGTGAGCGCGAGCCATGTGAAGGCCGTGCCGCTGGGCGGGCGCATCCGCGCGGTGGCAAGGCTCCTGAGCCGCGGCCGCAGGCTGCACGTCTGGAACGTGGATCTTTTCGACGAGGCGGGCAGCCTCGTCTCGACCGCCCGGGTGACCAACGCCATCACGCATCTGCCCGGCGAGCGCCGGGCAAAAGCTGAGGAACAAAATGTCTGACATTGAATGGAAGCCGATCAAATCGTATTCCGACATCCGCTTCGAGCTCTACGAGGGCATCGCGAAGATCACGATCAACCGTCCGCAGGTGAGGAACGCCTTCACGCCGGTCACCGTGGCGGAGATGAGCGAGGCCTTCCGGATCTGCCGAGAGCGCTCCGACATCGCCGTGGTGGTGCTCACGGGCGAAGGCGACAAGGCCTTCTGCTCGGGCGGCGACATGCACTTCAAGGGGCGCGGGGGCTACGTGGGGCCCGACGGAGTGCCGAGGCTCAATGTCCTTGACGTGCAGAAGCAGATCCGCTGCCTGCCCAAGCCCGTGATCGCGATGGTCAACGGCTACGCGATCGGTGGCGGGAACGTGCTCGCCACGGTCTGCGACCTCACGATTGCGTCGGAAAACGCGATCTTCGGCCAGACCGGCCCGAAGGTGGGCAGCTTCGACGCGGGCCTCGGCGCCTCGTACCTGGCCTCGATCGTCGGCCAGAAGAAGGCGCGCGAGATCTGGTTCCTCTGCCGCCAGTATTCGGCCGCCGAGGCGCTGGAGATGGGGCTCGTGAACAAGGTGGTGCCGTTTAAAGAGCTCGAGGCGACCACCGTCGAGTGGGCGCGCCGCATGCAGCAGTACAGCCCGCTCGCGCTGAGGTTCCTTAAGTTCGGCCTCAACGCCGAGCTCGACGGCCAGCTCGGGCTGCAGCAGTTCGCGGGCGACATGACGATGCTCTACTACATGACCGACGAGGCCCAGGAGGGCGGAAAGGCGTTCCTCGAAAAGCGGGCCCCGGACTTTTCCAAGTCTCCGAGGCTGCCTTGAGCGCTCCCGGGGAGAAGGCTGCGGCGGAGCTGCCGCAGCGGCTCTGGCTGAACGGCCGCGTGCTCGAGGGGCGGCGGGATTTCGAGCGCGCGCTCGAAAACGCCTCCGAGCAGGAGCGCCCGGTGCTCGAGTTCGGCCTGAGGTGGTGTTCGGACGAGCCCGAGATGGTGCTCCATACCTCGGGCTCGACCGGCCGCCCGAAGGAGATCCGCGCGAAAAAGACCTGCATGGCCGCCAGCGCCCGCATGACCGTGCGCAGGCTCGGGCTTCAGGCGGGCGACACCGCGCTGCTGTGCCTGCCGATGGATTACATCGCGGGCCAGATGGTGGTCGTGCGCTCGATGCTCGCAGGTCTCAGGCTCGTTGCCCGGCGCCCGAGCCGCAGGCCTTTCGAGGACCTCGAGCGCGCGCCCGACTTTGCCGCACTCGTGCCCCTGCAGGTGCTCGCGACCCTTGAGCACGAGCGCGAGCGCGCCCTTCTGGCCGCCACCCGCGAGGTTTTGATCGGGGGCGCGGCGGTCGACCGCTCGCTTGCCGCCCGGCTCGCGCCTTTTCCGAACCGGCTCTGGTCGACCTACGGCATGACCGAGACGCTCTCGCACATCGCGCTGCGGCCGCTTTCGGGGCCGCGCGCCGGGGTCTGGTACGAGCCTCTCGAGGGCGTGCGCGTTTCCGCGTCGCCCCGGGGGACGCTTGCGGTGAGCGCGCCCGCGGTCGGCGTGTCCCTGATCGAGACCAACGACCTGGTCGTCTTCGAGCCGGGAAGCGACCGCTTCCGGGTGCTCGGGCGCACCGACAACGTGATCGACTCGGGCGGCATCAAGGTGCCCGCCGAGACGCTCGAGGAGCTGATCGGCACGGTGCTCGGGAGCCCCTTCGCGATCGCCCCGCTGCCCGACCCCGAGCTCGGAAGCTCGGTCGCCATCGTGGTGGAGGGCTCGCCGGACCTTCCGCTGCCTGACTTCCGGGCGCTGCTGCGCGGCGCGGGGCTCTCGCCCTACTGGAAGCCCCGGAGCGCCGTCTTCGTGGAGAGGCTTCCGCGCACCCGCACCGGCAAGCTCGACCGGGCCGCGCTCCGGGAGGCCGCCCGAAGCGCTCCGGGCGAGCGCCGCAGGGCGCTCTAGCGGGCTGCGGGCGCACAGTTGCGGCGAAAAACGAATTGCAATAAAATCACACTTTTCCGACCTCGACCCCTGAGGCAGGGGACCGCGTCGGACCTTTTTTCCTGCCGGCGCCGGGCTCTGGTCCCGGCTGCGGCTTTGTTTTGTCAATTTACGAGGTAAATAGCATGGTTGTTATCCGTCTGGCTCGCGGCGGCTCCAAGAAGCGTCCGTTCTATAACGTTGTTGTCACTGACTCCCGCAAGCGTCGCGACAGCCACTACATTGAGCGCGTCGGCTTCTACAACCCGGTCGCCGCCGGTGCCGACGTTCGTCTTCACTTCGAGGAAGACCGCGTTAACTTCTGGGTTTCCAAGGGCGCCCAGATGAGCGACACCGTCGCCCGTCTGTTCAAGAACCGTGCCGCCCTCTCCGCCCCCGAAACGGCCGAGCAGAAGGCCGCCGTGGCCGCGAAGAACGCCGCCAAGAAGGCTGCCGCCCAGGCCGCCGCCGACGCGAAGGCCGCCGAAGAGGCTGCCCCCGCTGCCTGATTGTTCAGGCGCTGAAGCCGCGCGGCTTCGGGGCGGAATTGCCTTCGCGCCCCGCGCAGGCCGCGTTGTTTCATACATCGGTCCTTTTTTCCGTACGTCCGGGCTTTGCGGCGTGCTACGTGTCTCGCCGCTGCGAGCGCTTAACCCGGTATCTAGGCGTAGGGAGGAAAGGGCCTCTTTTTTTGCCCGGAGCTTTTGAGCAAGACGATGACAAAATGGATCGAGATGGGCCGCACTGCGGGCCCTTACGGCGTGAAAGGCTGGATCAGGATTTCGCCCGCGGGCGAAGGAGACCTGCTGCTGGGCTCTCGGGCCTGGGCCTTCCGGCCCGCCGCCGGAGGCGATCCCCGGCCCCTGGAGCTCGAGGGAGCGAGGGCGCACGGCGGGATGATCATCGCGAAGTGGAAGGGGTGCGACTCGCCTGAGGAGGCGCGGCTGTGGCGCGGCACGATACTGCTCGAGCGCAGCGCCTTCCCGGAGCTGCCGGAGGGCGAATGGTGGGCCGCGGACCTCGAGGGCTGCGAAGTCGTGAACCGGGCGGGCGACAGGCTCGGGACCGTCACGGGGCTTGGCAGCAACGGCGCGCAGGACATCCTTCAGGTGAAGGGCGCCGCGCACAGCTACCTCATCCCCATGGTCCCTGCCTATCTGCTCGGGGTGGAGCCTGAGAAAAAGCTCATCACGGTTGACTGGGATCCGGACTGGTTCTGACGGAGGCGAGGAAAGGGAGGCAGGCCATGCGCTTTGACGTCGTCACGCTTTTTCCTGAAATGTTCGCCGCAGTCTCCGAGTGCGGCATCACCTCCCGCGCCATGAAGCGCGGGCTCTGGCAGCTCGGGCTGTGGAATCCGCGCGATCAGACCCACGACCCGCACCGCACGGTCGACGACCGGCCCTTCGGGGGCGGCCCGGGCATGGTGCTCATGGCCGAGCCGCTCGCGCTCACCCTTGAGGCGATCCGCGCCTCGGGCAACGCGGGCCGGGTGGTGTCCTTCGCGCCCGGCGGCAGGCCGCTGTCAGACGCCGACATCGCGCGCTTCGCACGCGAGGACGCCCCCCTGGTGCTCGTGTGCGGGCGCTACGAGGGCATCGACCAGAGGTTCCTCGACGAGTTCGTCGACGAGCAGTTCTGCATCGGGGACTTTGTGCTCTCCGGCGGGGAGCTGCCCGCCCTGTGCCTGATCGACGCCGTCGTGCGGCGCCTGCCCGGCGCGATCAAGGAGCTGTCGGCCGAGGACGAGTCCTTCGCGACGGGGCTGCTCGACGAGCCGCACTACACGAGGCCCGAGCTCTGGCGCGGGCATCCCGTGCCCGAGGTGCTGCTTTCGGGCAACCACGCGGTGGTTGAGCGCTGGAACCGCGACCGGGCGCTTGAGGCGACTTGCGCAGTGAGGCCTGATTTGATTAAAATTGCGCGTTCCTGCGGAAAACTTTCGCGGGAAGACGAAAGGACGCTGCGGGCGATCGCCCGGGCGGCCAGGGAAAAGGCTGACGCCGCGAAAGAGGCGTGAGCCTTCTGATTTTTAAATCCATCCTACGGCGGCACTCATAAATTTTTCCAAACGCCGCTCGTGATGGCACCGGAGTTTTTAAAGTGGCAAACATTATCGAAGTTCTCGAGCAGGAAGAAATCGCCCGCCTCAACAAGACCGTCCCGGCGTTCGCCGCCGGCGACACCGTGGCCGTTGCCGTGAACATCAAGGACGGCGACCACACCCGCGTCCAGGTCTATGAAGGCGTCGTGATCGCCAAGCGCAACCGCGGCCTCAATTCTTCCTTCACGGTCCGCAAGATTTCCTCGGGCGAAGGCGTGGAGCGCACGTTCCAGACCTACTCCCCGGCCATCGCCACGATCACCGTGAAGCGCCACGGCGACGTTCGCCGCGCGAAGCTCTACTACCTGCGCAGCCGCGCCGGCAAGACCGCCCGCATCCGCGAGCGCCTCGTCCGCAAGGATGCCGCGAAGGCCGCCGAGTAAGCGCCTGTTCGGGAAAAAGCGCGGGGCCTGCGGGCCCGCGCGCGAAGCAGTACACTTTGGAGAATCCGCCGGAGCTCAGCCGCACCGGCGGATTTTTTCAAACTTAAGGAAACTCAGGGAAAGGACTGGCAAGGAGCTGAGGGCGATGATCACCGACGATGAGAAGCTGCGGGAAGCGAGGCTGGGCGGCGAGCCCGTGTTTGAGGGCAGGCTGCTGCACGTGTTCCGCGACCGGGTCCGGCTGCCCGACGGACGGGAGTCGACCCGGGAGTATATCCGGCACCCCGGCGCTTCGGCCGTCGTGCTGCTGCGCGGCGGCGAGGTGCTGCTTGAGCGGCAGTGGCGCTATCCGCTGGGCCGCGCGTTCTGGGAGGTTCCCGCGGGCAAGCTCGAGCCCGGCGAGGAGCCCCTGAGCTGCGCCCGCCGCGAGCTCGCCGAGGAGACGGGCTACGAGGCCGAAGGCTGGGCGAGCCTGGGCTCCATGTGCCCCGGAATCGGCTACTCGAACGAGGTGATCCACCTCTTTCTCGCGCGGGCGGCCTCGGGCGGCGAGCGCCACCTCGACGCGGGCGAGTTCCTCGACCTCTTCTGGGTGCCGTTCGAGGAGGCCGTCGCGCGGGCGGCCTCGGGCGACATCGACGACTCGAAGACGATCGCGGCTCTCTTCCGCGCGGAAAAGTACCTCGAAAGGAACCCCCGGGAGGGGCGGTGATCAAAAAAGGGGGATTCCCCGGCCCCCTTGAGGGGCTGAATTCGAGGATAATGAACAGGTGAGCGTCCGGATCCTTGCCATCTCCGGTCCCATTTTTCTACAGCCCATGGCTGGGCCAAACAAAACGATTACGGCAAATGTCACAAACAATCCTACAAAGCGTTCCGGTCGGCCAGAAGGTCGGCATTGCGTTCTCCGGCGGTCTCGACACGAGCTGCGCCCTTCACTGGATGAAGAAGAAGGGGGCTCTGCCCTACGCCTACACGGCCAACCTCGGCCAGCCTGACGAAAAGGATTACGAGGCGATCCCCAAGCGCGCCATGGAGTACGGCGCCGAGAAGGCCCGCCTCATTGACTGCCGGCCCCAGCTTGTGTCCGAGGGCATCGCCGCCATTCAGGCGAACGCCTTCCACATCTCCACGGGCGGAGCGATCTACTACAACACCACCCCGCTCGGGCGCGCGGTGACCGGAACGATGCTCGTGAACGCCATGCGCGAGGACGGCGTGAACATCTGGGGCGACGGCTCCACCTACAAGGGCAACGACATCGAGCGCTTCTACCGCTACGGGCTCATCGCCAACCCGAACCTCAAGATCTACAAGCCGTGGCTTGACACCGCCTTCATTTCCGAGCTGGGCGGGCGCGCCGAGATGAGCGCCTTCCTGCAGGCCGAAGGATTCAACTACAGGATGTCCGCCGAGAAGGCCTATTCGACCGACTCCAACATGCTCGGCGCCACGCACGAGGCGAAGGATCTCGAGCACCTGAGCACCTCGATGAAGATCGTCGAGCCGATCATGGGCGTCGCCTTCTGGGACCCCGAGGTCGTGATCAAGCCCGAGGAAGTGACGGTCACCTTTGAGGAAGGCCGCCCGGTCGCCCTGAACGGCACCGAGTTTACCGACCTCGTGAAGCTCATGTACGAGGCCAACCGCATCGGCGGCCGCCACGGCCTCGGCATGTCCGACCAGATCGAAAACCGCATCATCGAGGCGAAGTCCCGCGGCGTCTACGAGGCCCCGGGCATGGCGCTGCTGCACATCGCCTACGAGCGCCTCGTCACCGGCATTCACAACGAGGACACGATCGAGCAGTACCGCATCAACGGCATCAAGCTCGGCCGCCTGCTCTACCAGGGCCGCTGGTTCGACAGCCAGGCGATCATGCTGCGCGAGTCCGCCCAGCGCTGGGTGGCCCGCGCGATCACCGGCGAGGTGACCCTCGAGCTGCGCCGCGGCAACGACTACACGATTCTCGACACCCGCAGCCCCAACCTCACCTACGAGCCCGAGCGGCTCACGATGGAGAAGGGCGACTCGATGTTCACGGCCGTCGACCGCATCGGGCAGCTCACGATGCGCAACCTCGACATCGTCGACACCCGCCAGAAGCTGGGCATTTACGCGAAGCAGGGTCTGCTCACCGGCGGCGCCGGCACCATGGCCCCGATGATCTCGATGGAGCTCAAGGCCGACAAGAAGTAAGCCGCGGCCGCTCCGTCCGCCGAAAAGCCGGGGAGCTGCTCCCCGGCCGCTTCGCCCTCGCGCAGATTCCGCTGCGGAGGGCGTTTTGTTTGATTGCAAAAATGACAGAAACAACGCCTTATCAGGTTCCGCGCCGGCAGGTCGAGCCCTACTCCTCGCACGAGCAGGGCGACTCCTCCTACAACCACTGCTCCACGAAGGTGAAGATCTCGGTGCTCGGGACCGCCATCGCGCTCACCCTGGGCTTCTCCGCGATCGAGCTCGCGGCGGGCCTCATCGGCAATTCGCTCGCCCTCGTGGGCGACGCGGGCCACATGGTGACCGACTCCATGTCGCTGCTGTTCGCGCTGATCGCCAACATCTTCTCGAGGAAAGGAGCCGACGAGGACCACTCCTTCGGGCACGGGCGGCTCGAGGCGCTCGCCGCCTTCGTGAACGGGCTGCTCATGGCGGCCGTGATCTGCTGGATCCTCCGCGAGGCGGTGGGCCGCATCCTCACTCCTGAGCCCGTCTCGGGCGGTTCGGTCATGCTGGTGGCCGCGATCGGCCTTGCGGTGAACCTGGGGGTGGCCTGGTCGCTCTCCAGGGACCGGAAGAACATGAACACGCGCGCGGCGCTCGTGCACGTGTTGGGCGACCTGCTCGGGTCGCTTGCCGCGATCAGCGCGGGCTTCATCATCTGGATGGGCGGCCCCACGATCGTCGACCCGCTGCTGTCGCTGTTTGTCGCCGTGCTGCTCGTGAAGGCGACCTACGGGGTGCTGCGCGAATCGACCCGGGTGCTGCTTGACGCCGTCCCCGAGGGAATCGAGTACGAGGCGGTGGGCGACACGATCGCCGCGGTTCCGGGCGTGCGCGCCGTGCACGACCTCCATGTCTGGACGATGGCGCCGGGGCACGCGGCCGTGCAGGCGCACGTGCACGTGGGCGGCCCCGCCGAGTGGCCAGGGGTGCTCGAGGGGGTGAGGCAGGCGCTTTTCAAGCGCTTCGGGATCGACCACGTCACGATCCAGCCCGAATGGGACGACGGGCAGGAGCGCTGACCGGGGCTGATGCGCCCCCGCGGCCTGCCCTCCTTTATAATCTTCTCTTTACAGTCCAACCTACTTTTGAGATCACGATGACCAAATTCGTATTTGTGACAGGCGGTGTGGTTTCCTCGCTCGGCAAGGGCATTGCGGCGGCTTCGCTTGCCGCCATCCTCGAGTCGAGGGGACTCAAGGTGACGATGATCAAGCTCGACCCGTACATCAACGTTGACCCGGGCACGATGTCTCCCTTCCAGCACGGCGAGGTCTTCGTGACGGAGGACGGCGCCGAGACGGACCTGGACCTCGGGCATTACGAGCGCTTCATCTCGGCGAAGATGCACAAGCCCAACAACTTCACGACCGGCCAGATCTACGAGTCGGTGCTGCGCAAGGAGCGCCACGGCGAGTATCTCGGCAAGACCGTGCAGGTGATTCCGCACATCACCAACGAAATTCAGGAGTTCATCCTCAAGGGCGTGCGCAGCGCCTGGGACGGGCACCCCGACGTGGCCGTGATTGAAATCGGCGGCACGGTGGGCGACATCGAGTCGCTGCCCTTCGTCGAGGCGATCCGCCAGCTCTCCTTCCGCGTGGGCCGCAACAACACCTGCTTCATGCACCTCACGCTGTGCCCGTGGATCGCGAGCGCGGGCGAGCTCAAGACCAAGCCCACGCAGCACTCCGTGCAGAAGCTGCGCGAGGAGGGCGTCTATCCCGACGTGCTGCTGTGCCGCGCCGACCGTCCGATTCCGGAGTCCGAGCGCGCGAAGATCTCGCTGTTCTCCAACGTCCCGATGGATCACGTGATCTCGGTCTACGACGCGAAGACGATCTACGAGGTGCCGCTCATCCTGCACCGCCAGCACCTGGACGACATCGTCTGCGCGAAGCTCGGCATCGAGGCGAAGCCCGCGGACCTCTCGCGCTGGGAGAACATCGTCAAGCACTTCATGGATCCGCAGGGCGGCTCGGTCACGATCGCGATGGTGGGCAAGTACGTCGACTACGCTGACTCCTACAAGTCCCTCAACGAGGCGCTCATCCATGCGGGCATCGCCACCGACACCCGCGTGAAGGTGAAGTACATCGACGCGGGCGACATCGAGACCCACGGCACCGACTGCCTCAAGGGAGTCGATGCGATCCTCGTGCCGGGCGGCTTCGGCAAGCGCGGCGTCGAAGGCATGATCCAGGCGATCGAGTACGCCCGCAAGAACAAGATTCCGTTCCTCGGGATCTGCCTGGGGATGCAGTGCGCGGTGATCGAGTTCGCGCGCCACGTCTGCGGCCTGGGCGGCGCGAACTCCACCGAGTTCGACATCGACACGCCGCATCCCGTGGTCTCGCTCATTACCGAGTGGCACGACCGCTCCGGCGAGGTGATCCACCGCGACGAGGCCTCGGACCTGGGAGGCACGATGAGGCTGGGCCGCCAGGAGTGCCCGGTGAAGGAGGGCACGCTCGCGCACAGCATCTACGGCGACCACGTGGCCGAGCGCCACCGCCACCGCTACGAGGTGAACAACTCCTACGTCGCGCAGTTCGAGGAAAAGGGCATGGTGATCTCCGCGCGCACTCCGAAGGACCGCCTGCCGGAGATGATGGAGCTGCGCGATCACCCGTTCTTTGTCGGCGTGCAGTTCCACCCTGAGTTCACGTCCAACCCGCGCGAGGGCCACCCGCTGTTCAAGGCCTATGTGAAGGCGGCGATCGCCCAGCGCGACCGCAAGGCTGCAGCGGAAAAGGCCAAGGCATGAAGCTCTGCGGATTTGAGGTTGGACTGGACCGGCCGATCTTCCTGATCGCCGGTCCCTGCGTGATCGAAAGCCGCGAGCTCTGCATCGAGGTCGCCGGGCGCTTGAAGGAGATCTGCGCCGGGCTGTCGATTCCCTACATCTTCAAGGCGAGCTTCGACAAGGCGAACCGCACCTCCGCGAAGAGCTTCCGCGGCATCGGCATGCAGGCCGGGCTGCGGGTGCTCGAGGACGTGCGCCGCGAGGTGGGCGTGCCGGTTCTCACCGACGTGCACACCGAGGCCGAGGTTCCGGAAGTGGCCGCCGTGGTCGACGTGCTGCAGACGCCGGCGTTCCTGTGCCGGCAGACCGACTTCATCCGCGCCTGCGCGAAGTCCGGCCGTCCCGTGAACATCAAGAAGGGGCAGTTCCTCGCCCCGCAGGACATGGTGAACGTGGTCGAGAAGGCGCGGCTTGCCGCCCGCGAGGCGGGGCTCTCCGAAGACCGCTTCCTCGTGTGCGAGCGCGGCGCGAGCTTCGGCTACGGCAATCTCGTCTCTGACATGCGCTCGCTGGCCATCATGCGCGGCACGGGCTGCCCGGTGGTCTTTGACGCGACGCACTCCGTGCAGCTGCCCGGAGGCAACGGCTCATGCTCCGGCGGACAGCGCGAGTTCGTGCCCGTGCTCGCCCGCGCCGCCGTGGCCGCCGGCGTCTCGGGGCTTTTCATGGAAACGCACCCGAATCCCGAGCGGGCCCTCTCCGACGGCCCGAACAACGTGCCGCTTGACCGGATGAAGGAGCTGCTTGAAACGCTGGTCGCGATCGACCGGACGGTGAAGCGTCCGGGCGTGTTTCTCGAGCGCACTTTCTGAAGAATGAACGCAGGCCGGGCTCCGGGCCCGGCCTCACTGACACACAAAGCAAAGGAAAAAAGATGAGTTCAATCGTTGATGTTGTCGGCCGTGAAATTCTCGACTCCCGCGGCAATCCCACCGTGGAGTGCGACGTGTGGCTCGAGTCCGGCGTCATGGGCCGCGCGGCCGTTCCCTCGGGAGCCTCCACGGGAGTGCGCGAGGCAATCGAGCTGCGCGACAAGGACCCGAAGCGCTTCGGCGGCAAGGGCGTCACGAAGGCCGTGAGCCATGTCAACGAGGAACTCGCCAATGCGGTGCTCGGGCTCGAGGCCTCCGACCAGTCCTACATTGACAGCAGGATGATCGAGCTCGACGGCACGGACAACAAGAGCCGTCTCGGCGCGAATGCGATCCTCGCCGTGTCCATGGCGGTCGCCCGGGCCGCGGCCGAGGAGACGGGGCTGCCGCTTTACCGCTACTTCGGGGGCGCGGGCGCGGTGACGATGCCGGTGCCGATGATGAACGTGATCAACGGCGGGGCGCACGCGAACAACAACCTCGACCTGCAGGAGTTCATGATCATCCCCTACGGCGCTCCGACTTTCCGCGAGGCCGTGCGCTATGGCGCGGAGACCTTCCACGCGCTCAAGTCCGTGATCAACGGGCTCGGGATGAGCACCGCCGTGGGCGACGAGGGGGGCTTCGCCCCGGCCATGAAGAGCCACGAGGAGGCGATCGAGCTCATCGTGCGCGCGATTGAAAAGGCGGGATTCCGGCCCGGCGAGGACATCGGCATCGGGCTCGACTGCGCGAGCAGCGAGTTCTACGACGAGAAGAAGAACCTCTACACGCTCACCAAGCAGGGCGTCACCTACAGCGCAGAGCAGTGGATCGAGGTGCTCGAGGGCTGGGTGAAGAAGTACCCGGTGGTCACGATTGAGGACGGCATGGCCGAGGGCGACTGGGAAGGCTGGGCCAAGCTCACCCGGGCGCTGGGCGACCGCGTCCAGCTCGTGGGCGACGACCTGTTCGTCACCAACCCGAAGATCCTAGCCGAAGGCATTGAGCGCGGCGTCGCGAACTCCATCCTGATCAAGATCAACCAGATCGGCACGCTCTCGGAAACCTTCGAGGCGATCCGCATGGCGCACCGCGCGGGCTACACCGCCGTGGTGTCGCACCGCTCCGGAGAGACCGAGGACTCGACGATCGCCGACATCGCCGTGGGCATGAACGCGGGCCAGATCAAGACCGGCTCGATGTCGCGCTCCGACCGCATGGCGAAGTACAACCAGCTGCTGCGCATCGAGGAGCGTCTGGGCGAGGCCGCTCAGTATCCTGGCCGCCGCGCCTTCGCGCATCTGCGCTGATGCCGGCCGGCGAAGGGATTCAAGGTCTTAGGACTGGAGCGGCTTCGGTTTTATGGAACGCTGGCGATACTGGCTCGCGCTCGTGATCTGGGCTCTTGCGATCCTGATCCAGTGGCCGCTGTGGTTCGGCAAGGGCGGCTGGCTCAGGGTCTCGAAGCTCGAGCAGAGGCTGGTCGACACCCAGCAGCAGATCGAGCGCGAGAAGACCTCCAATGAGGCTCTTTACGCCGAGGTGATGTCGCTGCGCCAGGGCACCGACGCCATTGAGGAGCGCGCCCGCCGCGAGCTCTACATGGTGCGCGGCAACGAGGTGCTCTTCCGGGTGAAGAACTCGCCCGAGGAAGAGGCGAGGCTCGCCCAGGAGGAGGCGCGGCGCGCCGCCGACGAGGTGAAGGCCGAAAGCCGCGCCCTTGAGAAGTCGAAGGAAGGCGGGGCCGACATGGGCGACGACACCGAGGGCGCGGCCGAAGAGATCCGCGAGGGCGAGGCCCCCCGCGCGAAGGCCGCCCCGAAGAAGTCTGAAAAGAAAAGCGCCCAGGGCCAGGCCCAGAAGCGCTGATCCGCCGCCGGGCGCTGCCCCGGCTGCGCGTGTTTTCCCGAAGCAGGGGCCCCTTTCGGGGCGCCTGCTTTTTTTGGTAAATAGAAAACTCCCAGCTAGGCTGGGAGTTCAGTAAAGCTTATAGCTTTGCACAAAAAACAACTCCTCCGAGTTTGGTAAAAAGAGCAATGCGGTCTAGCCACTGCATTTGCTCCAGCCTAACTAAGAGGAGTTGCGAGAATGAATGATACAAAAACCTTGGCGCACACGACGTGGAACTGTAAGTACCACATCGTGTTTGCGCCAAAGTATCGCCGGCAGGTGTTTTACGGCGAGAAAAAGCGGGCTGTCGGAGAAATACTTCGCAAGCTCTGCGAGTGGAAGGGCATCAACATCGTAGAAGCGGAGTGTTGCCCGGATCACGTGCATATGCTGTTGGAAATTCCCCCGAAGTACAGCGTCTCAGCAGTTGTGGGGTATCTCAAGGGGAAAAGCAGCCTAATGATTTACGAGCAATTTGCGAATTTGAAATTTAAGTACCGAAACCGAGAATTTTGGTGCAGAGGGTACTACGTGGACACGGTTGGCAAAAACAAGACCAAGATCGCGGAGTACATCAGACACCAACTGGATGAAGACAAACTGGGTGCCCAATTAAGCATGCCGTTTGCCGAGGACCCATTCAAGGGCAGGTAATCTGCAAATAGCCCGTTTTACGGGCGGCTGGCAGCAGATATGCGAATGACAGACGCATGAGCGCCCGTTTGGGCGCGGCTGGTATGAGAGCCTTTCAGGCGCTCAGGGAGAACCACCAGCTATGCTGGTGGGTCTCTCTTTTCACCTTTCAGTTGATCGAGCCCGGGGCTTTCGCGGCCCGCTCCTCAAAGAGCGCCTGCACGTCGATCGAATCGAAGCTGTAGGTCTTTCCGCAGAATTCGCACGTGACGTCGATCGAGCCTTTTTCGGCGAGCAGCTCCAGGGCCTGCTTCTCGCCCAGCGCCCGGATCATGCCGCCCACGCGCTCGCGCGAGCAGCCGCACTCGAAGCGGGGCGACCGGGGCTTGGCCAGCGCGGGGTTCTCCTGCCAGAAAAGCCTCTTCAGAAGCTCCCGGGGCTCGAGCCGGAGCAGCTCGCCGGATGTGACCGTTTCAGCGAGCTTCTGCACGCGGTTCCAGTCCTCCGGATCGTACTCGGGCGCCTCGCCGCGCCCGCCCTCGTCAGCCACCTTCTGCAGCATCAGGCCCGAGGCGGCCATCGCGTCGGCCGACAGCCACAGCCGGGTCTCGATCTGCTCGGAGTGCGTCATGTAGGCGGCGAGGGCCTCGGCAACGCTGGAGGTTGAGGCGATGTCGACGATGCCCTGGTAGCTTTCGGCGCGCCGGGCGGGATCGGGCTGCACGAGCGTGATCGCGCAGCGCCCGCCGCCCGAGGCGTTGACGAGCTCGCGCATTCCCGCGCCCTCCGGCACCGGGACGTCCTCGCGCAGCCTCGCGACGGCGCGAAGCCCCAGATCGGGTTTCACCTCGACCATGGCGAGCCGCACCGGGCCGTCGCCCATGATCTGCAGCAGCACGGAGCCGGGGAAAGTGATCGAGGAGGCGAACATCGCCGCCGCAGCCGTCATTTCGCCAAGCAGCTTCTGCACGGGGGCGGGGTACGCCCTGCGCTCGAGGATCGTCTGCCAGGACTCCTGCAGCCGCACGGCGCTGCCGCGGGCGTTGGCCCTGGGAAAATAGAAATGCTCCAGAGTGTCGAACATGGTGCTCCAGTCCGGGGCGGCCGCGCGCCGCGGCGCCCCGATGAGGGTTTGTCGAGGGGCGGCGGACAAAAGGCCGGGCCGCCCATCAGAGAAAAAGACCTCTATTTTAGGATTCCAGGGCTCCCGCCGTGCGGCGCGCCCGCGTTTCCCGCATTCTTGTCATGCCGCGGCGGCTCCTGGGGGCCGCGCAATGACCTAACATTGTGAACTGTTCGGTTTTTATTGTTTCAAAAGCGGAGCGCCGCACCCTCTCTCTTTTTGCCCATGAAGATCGACCTGCACACCCATTCAAACGCCTCGGACGGGGGGCTTTCCCCCTCGCAGCTCGTCACCCTTGCCCAGAGCTGCGGCGTCGGGCTGCTCGCGCTCACGGATCACGACACCGTGAACGGTCTTGAAGAGGCCGAGGACGCGGCCGCGAAGGCAGGCATCACCTTCGTGCCGGGCATCGAGGTCTCGACGCTCTGGCGCGGGATCACCATCCATGTGGTGGGGCTCGGCATCAGGCACCGCGACGGCGTGATGCGCAGGATTTTCGAGAGCGTGGGCGAAAAGCGCATCAGGCGGGGCGTGGAAATAGGCCGGCGCTTCGAGGCTCTGGGGTATCCCGGCGCCTACGAGGGGGCGCTGCGCTACAGCTCGAGCCCGGAGTCTCTCGGGCGGGTGCACTTCGCGCGCTGGCTCGTGCGCGAGGGGATCGTGCGCAACCAGCAGGAGGCCTTCGACCGGTTCCTGCGCGACGACGGCCCGGCCTTCGTGCAGGCCGTCTGGCCGAGCATCGCCCGTGCGGTCGAGGTGATCGGCTCCTGCGGGGGCATCGCCGTGCTCGCCCATCCCGGGCGCTACCGCTGCAGGCCGGGCAAGTCCCTGGAGGAGCTGCTCGTCGACTTCAGGGCCGCGGGCGGGCGCGCGATCGAGGTGAGCTCCGGCAGCCAGTCGGCGGATTCCGACCGGCTGCTCGCCGCGATCGCCCGCGAGGAAGGCTACTGGGCGAGCCTCGGCTCGGATTTCCACAACCTCGGGGGATCGCGCCCGAGGCCGGGCGGCGAGAGGCCTCTGCCCGAAGGGCTGGAGCCCGTATGGAAGCACATCCCGGGGCTGCCCGCGCTCGACTGGGACCGGGCCTGAGCGGCCTGCCGGGCCCACGTCCTCCCCCGCCTCCTGCTAGACTTCGTGCACTATGAACATCAATGCCATTGTCCAGCTCATCACCGTCTGCGCGATCCCGCTCATTTTCGCCATCACCATGCACGAAGCCGCCCACGGCTACGTCGCGCGCAGGTTCGGCGACGCGACCGCGTGGGCCATGGGCCGCGTCACTCTCAATCCCGTCAAGCACATCGACCCCTTCGGCACGATCATCCTGCCCGCGCTGATGCTGGCCGCCTCGGCCGCGGCCGGAGGCCCGGGCTTTCTCTTCGGATGGGCCAAGCCCGTTCCGGTCAATTTCAGCGCGCTGCGCAACCCCAAGCGCGACATGATCTGGGTGGCGCTGGCCGGGCCGCTGTGCAACCTATGCCAGGCGATCCTCTGGGGCATTGTGCTCAAGCTGCTGCTCGTCGCCGGCGTGCAGGAGGAGTTCTTCCTGCGCATGGCGGTCTGGGGCGTGAACATCAACATCTTCCTGATGGCCTTCAACCTGATCCCGATCCCGCCGCTTGACGGCGGGCGCGTCGCCGTGGGGGTTCTGCCCTGGAGCATCGGCCGCTACATCGACCGCCTCGAGCCCTACGGGATGTGGATCGTGATCGCGCTGTGCTTCATCGGCGGGGCGAGCTTCCTGGTCGAGCCGCTCGTGCGGATCGGGCAGGCCGTGGTCTCGCTTTTTGCGGGGATCTGAGCGATGCCGGCGGCCAGACAGGGCACCGAGCCGCGGCTGTCGGCCTGGGTGGAGAGGTTTCTGCCGCTTGCGCCGCGCTCGGGGGCCCGGGTGCTCGACCTCGCCTGCGGCCTTGGCAGGCACAGCCTTTACGCCTCGGTGCTGGGCTTTCGGGTGCTTGCGGCCGACCGCGAGCCCGATTTCGGCGTGATGTCGATCGGCATTCCCGCGATCGAGTTCCGGCGCGCGGACCTGGAGTCGCAGCCCTGGCCGTTCGGAGAGGAGAAGTTCGCGGCCGTGGTGGTCACGAATTACCTCTACCGCCCCCTGTTCCCCCGGCTCGCCGGGGCGCTCGTTGAGGGCGGACTGCTCATCTGCGAGACCTTCACCGCCCCGCAGGCCGAGGCTTTCGGCAGGCCTTCCAATCCCCTGCACTGGCTGCGCAGCGGCGAGCTGCTCGGGCTCGTTCGCCCGCTTTCGGTCGTGGCCTACGAGGAGGGCCGCACCGAGCGCGGCCGCTTCGTGCAGCGGATCTGCGCGGCAAGGCCCTCGCCCGAACGGGGAGCGCAGCGCTTCGAGCTCGGGGCGCGCTGAGTCCCCGGGGCCTGCGGCTTTTGCTCTAAAATGAAATGAATTTTTGTTTCCTGACCGCGCCGGAAACCCTGCCGCGGCATTGTTCAATTTAACTGGGCTGTCAAATGATTAAAGGTTCAATGATCGCCATCGTCACCCCGATGAGGGAGGACGGTTCGATTGACTACGACTCTTACCAGAAGCTGATCGACTGGCAGGTCAGCGAAGGCGCCGACGCCATCGTCTCGATGGGCACGTCGGGCGAGAGCCCCACGGTTTCCTTTCAGGAGCACACCGACGTGGTGAAGGCGGCCGTGGAGGCCGTGGGCGGGCGGGTTCCTGTGGTGGCCGGCACCGGCGCGAACAGCACCGCCGAGGCGGTCAGGCTCACGCAGGAGGCCCGCGCGGTCGGAGCCGACTATTCGCTGCAGGTGGTGCCCTACTACAACAAGCCCACCCAGGAGGGCCTCTTCAGGCACTTCAGCACGGTGGCGAAGGAAGGCGGGCTGCCGGTGATCCTCTACAACGTGCCGGGCCGCACCGGCCGCGACATGACCAACGAAACGGTGCTGCGGCTGGCCGAGGTGCCCGGGATCGCGGGGCTCAAGGACGCGACGGGAGACCTCGCCCGCGCCGAGAGCCTGCTCGCCGCGCTGCCGAAGGACAGCGGCTTCGCCCTTTACTCGGGCAACGACGACTCGGCCCTCTCGCTCATGCTCGCGGGCGGCCAGGGCGTCATCTCGGTCACCGCGAACGTCGCCCCCCGGCTCATGCATGAAATGGCCGCCGCCGCGATCGCGGGCGATGTCGCCAGGGCCCGTGAAATCAATGCGCGGCTGCTGCCGCTGCACCATGAGCTCTTCTGCGAGTCGAATCCGATTCCGGTCAAGTGGGCTTTGTGGCGCATGGGCCGCATCCCCGCCGGCATCCGCCTGCCGCTCACCTGGCTCTCCGAGCCCGGCCAGAAGAGGGTCGAGAAGGCGCTTGCCGCTGCGGGCCTGATTTAAGGTACACTGATTCGCTCCGGGAGCCCTGAGGCTCCCGGTTTCTATGACTGGAAGGATCGAACACATGAATGGAAAAGTGCTGCGCGTAGCGCTGATTGCGGCCCTGCCGGCGGCTCTGGGCGCTTGCTCCTACCTGGGGCAGACCTTCAACAACGACAAGGTGCAGTACGAATCAAGCAACTCGCGCGCTCCGCTTGAGATTCCGCCGGATCTGTCGCAGCTGCCGAAGGAAAACCGCTACACGGTGCCCGAGCGGGCCCGTCCCGTGAAGGCCTCGGAGCTGAACAGCAGCCGGGCCGCGGCCTCCTCAGGTGCCTCCTCCGGCGCCTCGAACGTGCTGCCCGAGACGGTGACCGCCAAGATCATGAAGGACGGCGACGAGCGCTGGGTGCACGCCAACGTTCCGGCCGAGAAGCTCTGGCCCATCGTGCAGGACTTCTGGGCCTCCGTGGGCCTCACGATCCGCAGCCAGGATCCGAAGACCGGCTACATTGAAACCGAGTGGGCCGAAAACAAGGCGAGGCTCCCTCAGGACATCATCCGCGCGACGCTGGGCAAGCTGATCGACGCGGTCTACTCGACGGGCGAGCGCGACCAGTACCGCTGCAGGCTTGAGCGCTCCGACAAGGGTGGCACCGACATCTACATCACGCACCGCTCCATGGTCGAGGTGGTGAAGAACAAGGAAGAGGCGACGATCTGGCAGCCCGGTCCGCGCGATCCGCAGCTTGAGGCCGAGATGGCGACCCGCCTCGCTCAGAAGATCGAGCAGGAGTTCAACCCCGGCGTGAAGAAGTCGGACCTGCCCTCCACCAAGGCGGCTGAGGCTGAAAAGAAGGCCGCGGGGGCGATCGCCACCGCGCCCGTCTACAAGAGCGAGATCGTGAACGGGGCCGACGGCCAGGCCGCGGCGGTTTTGATCAAGGAGCCGTTTGACCGCGCCTGGAGGCGCGTCGCGCTCGCGATCGACCGCATGAACTTCACCGTGACGGACCGCGACCGCGCGAAGGGCATCTTCCTCGTGAAGTACCTCGATCCGGCCTACGAAGAGAAGAAGAAGAAGGAGCAGGGCTTCTTCACGAACCTCTTCAGCCGCACCAAGACGGTTGAGCCGCCGGCCTATCAGATCAAGCTCACGGGAGAGGGCAGCCAGTCGCGCCTCACCGTGACGGGAGCCGACGGGTCGCCTGACAAGACCGGGGTCGCTCCGAAGATCATCACGCTGCTGGGCGAGCAGACCCGGTAACATCCCGGGCGGCGCGGCACTTTGTGGCCGGCTTTCGAAGGCGCAGCCGTGCGGCCCCGCGGGGGCTTCAGCGCGGACTGCGCCTTCGGCGGCTTTGGAAAAGGAGTCTGACAGTGACAGAAAACGGACGGCGCGGAGCGTTCCTGCGCGACCTCTTCGCGGTGCTGCCCGAGGGGCGGCTGCCGCGGTCGCGCTATGCGCTGTGCCTGCTCGTGTGGGCCGTGGCGCTGGCGGCCTCGGCGATGGCCGCATCGTGGCTTCTGGCCCGGGGCGGCCCGGCCTGGGCCGCGGCGGGGGCCGCAGCCGTGAGCGGGTGGTTCGCCCTCACGGCCTCGGTGAGGCGGTTGCACGACATCGGGCGCTCGGGCTGGTGGGTGATCGCTGCGGCGGCCCTTCTGCCGCTCGGGCTGCTGGTGCTGCTGTCCATGGAGGGCAGGCCCGGCGAGAACCGCTGGGGCGAGAACCCCAAGGGGCTGCTGCGCATCGACGACGAGCGGCTGCTCGAGCGGCTCGCGCGCGAGTCGAGGCCCGGCTCGGCGATGGACGAGATCCTTTCCGGAAAAGGCGCTGCCGCGCCGCAGGGCGCCGGCAGTCAGAATCAGGGGGGGTGCAATGGCAAAGACAGTTGAGGCGGGCAGCCTCGTCACTATTTTCGTCACGGTCTGGGACCTGCGCGGCAACATCGTGGACCAGACCGGCGAGGAGGGCGTGTCGCTGCGCTGCGGCAGCGAGGACGTCTTCCCGCGCATGGATCAGGCGCTCGTGGGGAAGAAAGAGGGCGAGAGCTTTGACGTCATCCTCGAGCCCGAGGAGAGCTTCGGGGACTTTGACGAGAACCTGGTCCACCTTGTGCCCGTGGCGAGCCTTGGAGTGAAGAACCTGAAAAAAGGGATGCGCTTCTCGCACATTCCGGGCGTGCCCGTCGACGAGGGCCGGGCCTACATCGTCACCGACATTGCCGACGGACAGGCGGTGCTCGACGGCAACCATCCTTACGCCGGCTGGACGCTGCGCTTCTCGGTGAAGGTGCTCCGGGTCGAGTCCCTTGAGGAGGGCGACGTGGACGACAGCGACATCTTCATACCCGATTTCCTCAAGCCCGCGAGCGCTAGCGTGAAGCGCGAGGCCGAGGAGATGCTCGACGTCGAGCGGGCCCGCAAGAGAATCAGCGAGGCGCTCGACCGCAGGGAGCAGTCCGAGCCCGCCCATCCGATGGGCAGCGGGCTTTTCACCTCCTTCGTTCCCAAAAAAGACGAGTGAGGGGCCATGCCGGAGCTGCCCGAAGTCGAAGTGGTCCGCCGGTACCTGGACGAGCATCTGCCGGGTTCGAGGATCGAGTCGGTTGATGTGAAGCTGCCGAGGCTGCTGAAGAACGCATCGCCCGAAGCCTTCAAGACGGCGCTCAAGGGGCAGGTCTTTGCCGCCGTGCGGCGCAAGGGCAAGTACCTGGTGCTGGGCCTTGACGGCCCGAAGAGCCTTCTCGTGCATCTGCGGATGACCGGCCGGCTTGTCTGGAAGGCCGACCCGGCGGCTCCGCTGCCCCCGTACACGAGAATCGTCTTCCAGCTCTCGAGGGGCGTGCTCGCCTACGGCGACGTGCGCACGCTGGGCGAGCTCTGGCTCATTCCCTCGCAGGGCTCCTCGGGCGTTGCGGGCTTTGACGCGCTCGGGCCCGACGCGCTTGACCCGAAGCTCACGGCCGAAGGATTCGCGCGGGCGCTGCGGGCGGGCAGAGGCACTGTGAAGTCCTTCCTGCTCAACCAGCGCCATCTCGCCGGGGTTGGCAACATTTACGCCGACGAGGCGCTCTTTCTGGCCGGCATCAGGCCGGAGCGATCCTGCGCTGCGGTGTCGGCCCAGGAGGCGGCAAGGCTTCTCAGGGCCGTGAGGCAGGTCTTCGAGACTTCGATCGAAAGCGGCGGGACCACGTTCCGGGATTTCCTCGACGGCAGCGGCCGCGAGGGCGGCAACGCGGCGAACCTGTATGTCTACGGGCGCGAGGGAAAGCCCTGCAGGGTCTGCGGGACAGCGATCGAGCTCACGCACATCGCGGGCCGGGGCACGCGCTTCTGCCCGAAGTGCCAGAGCTGAGGTTTTCTTTGAGAAAGGAGGAGGCGGGATATGGGCAACAGCGCCGCATCCGACTGCGAGACCGTGCTGATGCGCAGCGCCGAGGCGTTTCTCGCGGTGTGCCGCACGCGTTCCTTTCACGAGGCCGCGGCCGAGCTCGGCGTGACGCAGAGCGCCGTGAGCCAGAAAATCGCGCTGCTCGAGTCGGCGCTTTCCGTCGAGCTCTTTGACCGCACGACCCGGCCTCTCACGGTGACGATCGAGGCGAAGCTCCTGCGCAGCTCGCTCGAGGGCGCCCGCAAGAAGCTGGGCGAGGCGATTCTCGCGATTCAGGAGGAAAACAGCAAGCTGCCGGACATCAATTTCGGCATGATCGAGTCGTTCACCCAGACCATGGGCGCCGACCTCCTGGTGAGCCTCAAGGGGCGGACCCACCGCACCATTTTCCGCCAGGGCTCCTCGGACTACCTCATGCATATGCTGCGGCGGCGCGAAATCGAGACCGTCGTCGTCCTCGACAATTTCCAGAGGGGCGACGAGTGCATGTGCGAGCCGATCATGGACGAGCCCATGGTGGCCGTCATGCCCGCCTCGTTTGCGGCCGGCTCGCCCTGGACCCTGCAGCGGCTGTCGCGCTGCGGGCTGCCTGTCCTGTCCTCGCCCCGCGACACCGGCATCGGCCTGCACATCGCGGCGGCCATGGACGCGGCCGGCGTGGACCTGCCCGAGCAGTACGGCATCGACAACAAGGCGGTTGTGCTCAACCTGGTCGAGAGGGGGTTCGGCTGGTGCCTCACCTTTCCGCTGGGACTGCTCGGCCACCGCCTGGACTGGAGCCGCTTCTGCATCAAGCTCGTGAACGAGCCCGGGACGACGCGCCACATCGTGGGGCTTGCCATGCGCAGCAACCCGTCCTCCGCCCTGAAGCTCATCGCGGAGAACTGCAGGAGGCTGCTTGTGCCCAAGGTGGGGCAGATCGAGCGCATCTGTCCGGAGCTCAAGGGCCGGATCCGCATTCATTCCTGAAACGATTAAACAGTTCTAATACTATCTATTAGTTTGAACTGTCTTTATCGAACCCTGCACCGGGCGGCAGCTAGAATTTGCAAAGATCCCTTTGAGAATGCAAAGATTTTTTTCTCTTCAGGGATCGCTGAATCAGACAAGTTCTCAGGCGGGGCCGGACGAATCAGGCTGCCGCCTGTTTTTTTTGAAGTTCAGGGCCTTAGGACGGGTAGGCTCGGCGGCTGAGGACGGAGCGCGCGAGCGCTTCGTAAAACTCATAGCGCCGGGGGCTGATTTCTCCCCGGTCGAGGGCGGCCTTCACCGCGCAGCCCGGCTCGGACAGATGCCGGCAGTTGGCGAAGCGGCAGCCCCGGGCGGCTGCCGCGGCGATGTCGGGCATGCCTGAGATCACGTCCTCGAGCGAGAGGTGCTCGAGCCCGAATTCTTGGAAGCCGGGCGAATCGACGAGCGCGCCGCCGCCCGGCAGGTCGTACCACCGTGCGGCGGTTGTTGTCTGCTTGCCGAGGTCGAGCGCCTCGGAAAATTCGCGGGTGAGGGCCCGCGCCTCCGGCACGAGCAGGTTCAGAAGAGTGGATTTCCCCATGCCCGACTGTCCGACCAGAAGCGTTCTGCGGCCGCGCAGCAGCGGCTCGAGAAGGCCGCGCGCCTCTTCGGGGCGGCCCCTGGCGGACACGCTGACGGTGCGCACCCCCAGGCCCTCGAGCAGCGAGAGCGCCTCGTTCGCTTCAGGGGCGCCTTCCTGCAGATCCGACTTGTTGCGCACCGCGGCCGCCTCGATCCCCGCCTTGCCGGCGGCAAGCAGCGCCTTCCAGATGAACCAGGGGTTGAAGGTCGGGCGGCTGGCGAATACGACGGCCACGAGGTCGATGTTCGCGGCGAGCTCCTTCACCCGCCACTTGTCGCTGCGGTAGAGCAGCGAGCTGCGCGGCAGGATGCCCTCGATCGCGGCCAGGCCGCCCGCGATGGAAACCTTCACCCGGTCGCCCACGACCACGTCAGCCTTTTTGCCCCTGCGGTGAGCTTCGAGAATCCGCCCCTCGCTCGTCCGGACATAGTGATGCCGGCCGTGCGTGGCGATGACCAGGGCCTCTGTGGAATTCAGGGCCGGAAGCGGGGATTTTTTTTCACCGGGGCGCATGCTGTCTCTTCAGGGAAAGCGGTTGAAAATCAAACTGCGGATGAACGCAGACTAGCGCGGACGGTTTTTTTCTTCAACATCGGAAAGGCAGGCCCCCAGGGTGTCGCCTGCGGCCTGAAAGTGCGAAAATGGCGGAAATTTCAGCCTGCGGCGCCGTCCGCGGGCGTGAGCTCAATTCAAGCATAAAGGGACAGAAAATGGCAGTGGAACGCGATCCCCGTTTTTCGGAGACGAATCTGATCTGGGTGGACCTGGAAATGACCGGCCTGCAGCCGGAGGTGAACCGCATCATCGAGCTCGGGGCCGTGATCACTGACGCACAGCTCAACATCATCCACGAAGGGCCCGTGATCGCCATTCACCAGAGCGACGCGGTGCTCGCGGCAATGGACGCGTGGAACCGCAAGACCCACGGCGAGTCAGGACTCGTGCGCCGCGTTCAGGAAAGCACGATCGACGAGGAGCAGGCCACGGATCTCTGCCTGGAGGTCTTCTCGCGCTTCGTGCCCCCGGGAAAAAGCCCGATGTGCGGCAATACGATCGGACAGGACCGGCGCTTCATGGCCCGCTGGATGCCCCGGCTCGAGTCCTTCTTCCACTACCGCTCGATCGATGTTTCGACTCTGAAGGAGCTTGCGAGGCGCTGGGCGCCGGAGGCGGTCTGGCGCTCCGTGAAGTCGACGAAGCACCAGGCGATTTCAGACATCAGGGAGTCGGTCGAGGAGCTGCAGCACTACAGGAAGCTGCTGATGAAGGTCTGAGGGCGGCTTTTCGCTCCTGAAGCAGAAAAAATCGAAGGCCCGGAAGTCCCCGGGCGTCAGGGGAGGCTTCCAGGCCTTTGCGTCGGACGCCCCTTGCGGGGCGGGGCGCCGCTTTTAGAGCTCGTGGATCACAAGATCGCGAGCAAGCCTTGACTTCGGGCGGATCGCGTTGCCGTCGTTGTCGGCGTGGTAGCCGAAGCTCACGACGAGCACCGAGGCGAGGCCTTTTTCCCCGAGGCCGAGCTCGCGGAAGTCAAATCCTTCCATGATGGTGGAGTCAATGCCGGCCCCGGCGGTCGCCATGACGACGAAGCCGCAGGCGAGGTAGGCCTGGCGGGTGAACCATTCCGTGATTTCGGCCGGGCTGATCTGGTGCAGGCCGACGAAGTGCCGGCGGCCCTGGTCCTGGGCGCTCTTCAGCTCCGTGTTCGCGTAGCGCCCGTCGAGATCCTCCTTCTCGAGCACGGCCTTCAGGTGCGATTCACGCGCAGCAAGGGGCACCGTGAAGACCACGACGTGGCTCGCCTTGAGAACCCTCTCCGCATTGAAGCTGAGGACGGCCTTGGCCACTTTGGCCCGGGCCGCCTCCGTCGAGGCGACGAAATATTCAACGGGCTGGTAGTTCACGGAGGAGGGGGCGAGCCGCAGGATTTCCTCAACCTTCGCCCAGTCTTCGGGAGTGATTTTCCGGCTGGGGTCGTAGTGCTTGGCGGTGTAGCGCTTCTGAACGGTTTCCAAAACGTTGCTGATCATGTGTTCCTGTCCTGAAAAAAAGCGGGCCGCGGGACCGCGGCGGCAGGATAAGTGTAGCGGCGGGGGCGAAACCCCGTCAGGCCGCTCCCGCCCTCTTCCCTGAAAAAGGGCGGCTCGTTTTTCAGCCGGCTTTCTTCTGCCCGTCGTCTCCGTCTTCAGCCGCCTCGCTCACAATTTCCAGCGTCTGCGGGGACTTGGACACGGGCTTGGCGAGCCAGGCCGTAAACAGCGTGGTGCCGAGCGACAGCAGGATCGGCCCGAGCAGGATCCCGAGGAAGCCGAAGGCGATGAGGCCGCCGAACACGCCGAGGAAGACGAGCGCCATCGGCAGCGGGGTGCCCCGCGAGATCAGCAGGGGCTTGAGGAAGTTGTCGACGCTTGAGACCACGCAGGATCCCCAGATCGCGAGGAAGACCGCATAGCCCACCTCCCCCTTGAGGTAGAGCGCGACGGCAAGCGGCCCCCACACGAAGGGGGGCCCCATCGGAACCATCGAGAGGATGAACACCATGAAGGCGAAGAGCGTCTTGTTGTCGATGCCGCAGATCCAAAAGCCGATGTAGGCGAGCAGCGCCTGGCCCAGAGCCGTGCCGAAAATCCCGAACACCACCGAGCGGGTCGTGTTCACGAGGATGTTCTGGAACGAGGAGGAGAGGTTGCCGCCCACTTTTTCAAGAAGGCTCTGGACTTTTTTCGCGAGCGTTTCGCCGTTCCTGTAGAAGATGAAGGCGACGGCCGCGATAAGGAGCAGCTGCACGATGATGTTCACCACCGAGGCGCTCGAGCTGATCACTCCGCGCGTGAGGGCGGTGCCGGCCTGCTTGATGGCCGAGGCGACTTCGGGGTATTTGACTATTTTCCCGAGCGGCTCGTGCAGGTAGGAGCCCACCCAGGGCAGAGAGCTTGCCCAGGCCGGCAGCGGCATGCCCTCGCTCACCCACTCGCGGATGAGGATGAGGGCGCTCGAGAGCTGCTGCATCGCGAAGATGACGATGAAGGTGAGCGGCAGGATCACCATCACGCCGATGATCAGCACCATGATGGCCGAGGAGAGCGTCCTGCGGCCCTTCACCAGCGCGTCGACCCGGAGGAAAAAGGGCCAGGTGACCACGCAGAGCATGGCGGAAATCAGGATGGCGGTGGCAAAGGGCGCGACCACCATGTAGCAGCCGATCGCGATCAGCACGCCGAAGGCGATCTTGATCAGCAGGTCGATGCGGTCGGCCAGGTTTTCCCTGAGTGAATTTAAGGGGATTCTCATGAGAGGGCTTTTAGAAATGCACGCGCTTGTTTTTCCGCCCATGGTATCGCGAAACACCGCTTTCGGGGGTCCGGCAAGCAAAGTTCTTTCATTTTGAGTAGAATCTATTCCTCGTTTCCGATCGAGGTCGGAAACCGGGCGTCCCCGTAGTTCAACTGGATAGAACAAGCCCCTCCTAAGGGTTAGATCCGGGTTCGAGTCCCAGCGGGGGCACCATTATTTTTAATAAAATCAATGTGTTAGAAGCACATTTGATTGTGCCCCTTTGTGGGCCGCTTAAGAGGCACCGCTAGGACAATGAGTCTTGGGGTGCTTTTTTATTGTCCGGCCCCAGGCGTCCGGACGTTCAGCGGCGTGCAGGGGAGAAGGCCCCGGGCCCTGAGGCAGAAAAGGGCTTCAGCCCTCGGACCTGTCCCTGAAGTGCACCAGAAGCGCCGAGCCTCCCATGAGGGCGGCCTGCGCGATGAAGATCCAGAAAACGCCGATCGCGGCGGTGATCGCGCCAAAGCACACGGGGACGATCGTGTGGGCGGCGTTCCGCATCATGGTGCGAATGCCGAGCGCCTCGCCCACGCGGCCGGCCGGAGCGTTGTTGTGCAGCAGGGTCATCACGTTGGGCTGGCTCGCGCCCAGTCCGAGGCCGAGCACGAACGCGACGGCCAGCAGCGGCGGCAGGGAAGTGAAGAAGGGAAAGGCGGCGTAGGCCGCCGCGCCCGCGGAAAGCACGAAGACCATGAACGACCAGGGGCCGATGCGCCTTGACAGGACCGGCATCAGGAAGCGGACGATGAAGGTCGCGGAATAAAACGACCCGATCAGCCAGCCGATCTGGGTGGCGGAAAGCCCGATTTCATGGCCGTAGACCGGGAACATGAAGTTTTCGAGCTCCCAGGCCACCGAGACAATGGCCGAGACGATGAGCACTACCCTCAGCTTCGGGTGGCCGAGCAGCTCGAAGGCGCCGCCCCTGCGGTTCCTTTTCTTCACTTCGCCCCAGGAGGCGGGCACGACCTTCAGGTTGAGGACGAATAAGGAAAAGCCCAGCGCAATGGCCAGCAGCGCCAGCGCGTAAGCCCAGCGGTGGCCGAAGAGGTCGATGGTGTAGCCCGACAGGACCGGAGCGCACAGGCCCGAGGCGGCGAACCCGACCGCGAGCCAGGAAAAGGCGTCGGTCCTGTGCTCGGGCCGCGACAGGCTGCCCATCATCTGCAGCGAGGCCATCTGGATGCACATGAACCCGATGCCGTCCAGAATGCAGCACAGATACAGGGGAACGATCCCGCAGCGGGCCATCGGAAAGGAAAAGGGAATGAGCGCTGCCGCGGCGAGGCAGGCCGCGCCCGCCAGAATCGGCTTTCTCGCCCCCGCCCGGTCCATCCACCGCCCGAAGGGCATGGCGAGGAAGGTGGGGAAAAGCGCGAGCAGGCTCATCATGACGCCGACCTGGAACGCCCCGCCCTGATGCACGAGCGCGTCCAGGCTCACGGTGACGCGCATGCAGGCGTAGCCGAACTGCAGCAGCACGCAAAAGGCAATGATGCGGAAGATCATGGCGGGCCGCCTTTGCCTTATTTCTCAGGCCCTGCCGGCCGGGCGGTTCCGGCCGGAGCCCCGGGGAAGGGCGTTTCGTCGGCGGACCTGAGCGACTTTGGGTCGTCCTTCCGCTCTTCCCACTCGAGATGCAGCTGCGGGGCGCCCGAGGCCGGAATCCTCACGGCCATGAAGGCGATCGTCCTCTCCCTGCGCGCTTCGCCCGTGCGCCAGATGCTGTCGTCGGGGCCGGCCGAGCGGTCGTGGCCCATGGCGATGAAGTCCTGGAGGCTGAAGGCCTTCCGAGAGGCGAGCAGGCTGCGGATGCGGCTCAGCCTCGCGGCGCTGCTTTCTCCGATTTTTTCGTTGAAGCGCTCCGAGCCGGGCTCGATGTAGTGGTTGGTGTGCGCGGCGGTGCCGTTTTTCACCCGCCGCACCGTGCGCGTAAGGTCCGGCAGCACTTCCACGATGGCCACCTCCGTGCGGTCGGCCAGGATGAAGTTCGCGGGATGGTCGAACACCTCCTTTGCCGCAAGCGCCTCCTCGACCGTTGCGCAGCGCTCCATCAGGTACTCCAGAGGTCGCTCGCCCGCGGGGCCCCTGAAGCGGGGGTAGGAAAGCCGCTTTTTCTTCGGGACGGATCCGGCGGTGGAAAGCCCTGCGGCCAGCCCCGCGCTGTTGATCCCCATATTGAAGGTGGGGCGCTTCCCGACAAAGAGCCCCCGGTATGCGTATCCCTTTTCGGGGACGACGGTGCGCAGCACCTGGCTGCCCGGCAGCTGGTCGCGGACCTTGGCCATGAGCGTGCCGCCGCCTGCGGCTGCGCCCGCGGCTCCGTAGAGCGTGCAGGGCAGAGCCGCGGGCGAGGCGGCGAGAAGGAAGAGGGATAAAAGAGCGGGTTTCATTCTCATGGCGCATCGTTTCCGAGAGGGGCTCAGCCCATCATAGTCCCGGTCCGTCCGCTTCAGGGCCTCCGGGAGCCGTTAAACTAAAGTTTTTAGCAATGAGAGGGCAGGGTGCGCGCGGACGGCCCGCGCAGAAGCACTCCGGGCCCGTGGCAAGAGAAGGGCAGCACAGCAATGAATAAAAGCGCCGGAAAGCTCATTTCGGACATTATCCGCGAACGGCTGCAGAAGGCGGGAGCGGACTTCTGCGCGAACGACAATATCGCCGAGTATCTGCAGGAAGGAGATCTGGAGCGGCTCCAGCAGGAGGTCGAGGAGCGGGTTCAGGCGCTGCTCGGCTCGCTGGTGATCGACACCGAGCGGGATCCCAACACCCGCGAGACGGCTCACCGGATCGCCAAGATGTACCTGCAGGAGGTTTTCGCGGGGCGCTATGCCCCCCGCCCGAAGATCACCGAGTTCCCCAACACGAAGAATCTCGACCAGGTCTACACGGTCGGGCCGGTCACGGTGCGCAGCGCCTGCTCGCACCATTTCGTGCCGGTGATCGGCCAGTGCTGGATCGGAGTGATTCCCTCGGGGCACCTGATCGGGATATCGAAGTTCTCGCGGCTGGCCCAGTGGGTCTTTTCCCGCCCGCAGATTCAGGAGGAGGCGACCGTGCAGCTCGCCGACGAGCTTGAGCGGCTCATTCACCCGCACGGGCTCGCCGTGATCGTGCGCGCCCGCCACGAATGCATGTCCTGGCGCGGAGTGAAGGAAAACGACTGCGCCATGACGACTTCGGTGATGCGCGGCTACTTCCTGAAAAACACCGCGACCCGCATGGAGTTCCTCTCCCTCATCCGCGATCCCCGCGGCTGAGCGCCGTCCGGTCCCGCCCGGGCCTTCCGCGGCCGGCGGGAACGGGCCGGGGCCCGCGGGGGCCGCGCGGCCGGCTGCGTTAAAATGGCCCGGCCTAATTTTCCAAAAAGTCTTACTCGCCTGCGACATGTCAACCCGAAAAACCACCGGCAGCTACGTCGAATCGAGTGTCCGCGTTCTCAAGGGACTCGAACCCGTCAAGGAACGCCCGGGGATGTACACCCTCACCTGCGATCCCCTGCACATTATTCAGGAGGTGATCGACAACTCGAGCGACGAAGTCCTCGCCGGGTTCGGCACGAAGATCGAGGTCTGGCTGCACAAGGACAACTCCGTGACGGTCGAGGACAACGGCCGCGGCATTCCCGTGGGCCTGCACCCGACGGAGCACCAGCCCGTGGTGGAGCTCGTCTTCACCTCGCTGCATGCCGGCGGCAAGTTTGACAAGACCAGTGGCGGGGCCTACGCCTTTTCCGGCGGGCTGCACGGCGTGGGCGTGTCGGTGACAAACGCGCTTTCGCGCCGCATGGAGGTCACCGTCTGGCGCGACGGACTGGAGAGCACGATCGCCTTCGAAAACGGCTTCACCGTCGAGCCCCTGAAGTCCCGCAAAAGCCCCAGGCGCAAGTCCGAGACGGGCACCCGCGTCACCGCCTGGCCCGATCCGAAGTATTTCGACTCGCCGGTGATCCCGGTTGACAAGCTCGTGCGGCTGCTGCGCTCGAAGGCCGTGCTCATGCCCGGCTGCGAGGTGATCTTCCACGACGAGACCGCGGGCAGCGACCAGCGCTGGCGCTACGAGGGGGGCCTGGGCGAGTATCTCGCCTCCGAAATGCAGTTCCAGCCCGTGATACCCGCGTTCGAGGCCGAGGGATTCGCCGGCCCGGAATCGGATAATTTCTCGGAGGGCGAGGGCGCCTCCTGGGTGGTCGCCTGGACCGAGGAGGGAGGGCTCGTGCGCGAGTCGTACGTGAACCTCATCCCGACCCCGGACGGCGGCACGCACGAGTCGGGCCTGAAGGACGGGCTCTTCCAGGCCGTGAAGGCGTTCATCGACGCGCACCAGCTCGCCGTGAAGGGCGTGAAGCTGCTGCCCGAGGATGTCTTCTCGCGTGCTTCCTTCGTGCTGTCGTGCAAGATGCTCGACCCGCAGTTCCAGGGGCAGACGAAGGACCGGCTTACGAGCCGCGACGCCTTGAAGCTGGTCTCGACCTTTGTCGCGCCGCAGTTCGAGTTCTGGCTCAACGACCACGTCGAGGAGGGCCGGAAGCTCGCCGAGCTCGTGATCCACCAGGCGCAGCGCCGGCAGTCCTCCGCCCCGAGAATCGACCGCAAGAAATCCTCGGGCGTCGCGGTGCTGCCCGGCAAGCTCACCGACTGCGAAAGCTCCGACACCTCCCGCAACGAGCTCTACCTGGTCGAGGGCGACTCGGCCGGGGGTTCGGCCAAGGTCGGGCGCGACAAGGAGTTCCAGGCGGTCCTGCCGCTGCGCGGCAAGATCCTGAACACCTGGGAAGTTGCCCAGGGACGGCTGTTTGACAGCCAGATCATTCACGACATCGCCACCGCGATCGGCGTGAATCCGCACGCCGCCGCGGCTGAAGGCGACCTGTCGCACCTGCGCTACGGCAAGATCTGCATCCTCGCCGACGCGGATGTGGACGGCTCACACATTCAGGTGCTGTTGCTCACGCTCTTTTTCCGGCATTTCCCCGCGCTGGTCGAGGCCGGGCACGTCTTTGTGGCGATGCCCCCGCTTTTCCGCGTCGAGGTGCCGGCCCGGGGCCGCAGGCCCGCGCGACGGATCTACTGCCTCGACGACCGCGAGCTTGCACGCACGCAGCAAAAGCTCGCCAAGGAGAAAATCGCCCCGGAGGACCTCACGATCGCCCGCTTCAAGGGCCTGGGCGAGATGAGCGCCTCGGAGCTCGGCGAGACCGCTCTCAACCCGGACACGCGCTGCCTGCTGCCGATCTCCTGGGGCGACGTGGACCGCGCGAGCACCTCGGCCGTGATGACGATGCTGATGGGGCACAAGGAGTCGGCCTCAAGGCGCGAATGGCTGGAGCGCTACGGCGACCAGGCCAACGCCGACGTTTGATGCCGGCCAAGGACAAACGCTTATGACAACGAAAGACGATCTGACGCAGCCCGGGGCGACGGCCGACGGCGCGGACGGAAAGGGGCCCGGAGAGGCCCGGGGCCAGGCTGCCCTCCCGGCGGCTGCGCAGCCCGATGCGCTTGCGCTCATGGGCCGCTTCATGGGCGAGACCGAGGCCGACGAGCGCGACGAGGGCAGGCTCACGCTCGCGCGGTTTGCGAGCCGCGCCTACCTCGATTATGCGATTTCAGTGGTGACCGACCGCGCTCTGCCCAACGTCTGCGACGGGCAGAAGCCCGTCCAGAGGCGCATCCTCTACGATATGTCGCGCGAGCTGCACCTGACGGCCGACAAGAACTACGTAAAGTCCGCCCGCGTCGTGGGCGACGTGCTCGGCAAGTTCCATCCGCACGGCGACCAGTCGGCTTACGACGCCATGGTGCGCATGGCGCAGCCCTTTTCGCTGCGCTATCCGCTGGTCGATGGGCACGGCAACTTCGGCAGCCGCGACGGCGACGGACCGGCCGCGATGCGCTACACCGAGGCGAAGCTCACGAAGATTTCCGAGCTGCTGCTCTCGGAGCTCGATCAGGACACGGTGGACTTTGTCCCGAACTACGACGGGGCCTTCAAGGAGCCGGCGGTGCTGCCCGCGAGGTTGCCCTTCGTGCTGCTCAACGGGGCGAGCGGCATCGCGGTGGGCATGGCCACCGAGATTCCGCCCCACAACCTCCGAGAGGTTGCCGCGGCCTGCCAGCTGCTGCTCGAGAACCCGCAGGCTGGGCTCGACGAGGTGCTTGCGGTGCTGCCCGCGCCGGACTATCCCGGCGGGGCGCAGATCATCTCGCAGCCTTCGGTGATACGCGAGATTTACCGCACGGGGCGCGGGGCGCTGCGCGTGCGCGCCCGCTACGAGTTCGAGGAGATGGCGCGCGGGCAGTGGCGGCTCGTTGTGACGGAGCTGCCCCCGGCGACCTCGAGCGCCCAGGTGCTCTCGGAGATCGAGTCGATCACCAGCCCGCGCCCGAAGGCCGGAAAGAAGTCTCTCACGCCGGAGCAGCAGCAGGCGAAGTCGGCCATGCTCGCGCTGCTCGGCCACGTGCGCGACGAGTCCGACAAAAACGTCCCGGTGCGGCTCGTCTTCGAGCCGAAGACCTCGAAGGTCGACCGCGACGGCTTTGTGGCCGCGCTCTTTTCACAGACGAGCCTGGAGTGCAACGCTCCGATGAACCTCGTCATGATCGGCGCGGACGGGCGCCCGCGCCAGAAGCCGCTGCTCGAGATCCTGCGCGAGTGGGTGGACTTCCGCGTGAAGACCGTCCGCCGGCGCACTGAAAACCGCCTCGGGCGGCTTCAGGACCGAATTCACGTGCTCGAGGGGCGCGAGAAAGTTCTTCTCAATATCGACGAGGTGATCCTCATCATCCGGGGCAGCGACGAGCCCAAGCCCGAGCTGATGCGTGCCTTCGCCCTCACCGACCGGCAGGCCGAGGACATCCTCGAGATCAAGCTCAGGCAGCTCACGCGGCTCTCCGAGATCCAGATCCAGAAAGAGCTGGCCCAGTGCCGCTCGGAGGCCGAGTCGCTTGAAAAGCTGCTTTCTTCCGAATCCAGGCTCGCCCGGGCTGTCGCCCGCGAAATCGGCGCCGACGCCAAGGCCTACGGAGATGACCGGCGAACGCTCGTGCAGCCCGCGCAGACACTGCAGGCAGGGCCCCAGATGGTCGACGAGCCGGTCACCATCGTGATTTCCCGCAAGGGCTACATCCGCACAAGAAGCGGCCACGGCCACGACATCTCGCTCATGAGCTACAAGGTGGGCGACGGTCCGGGCCGGGCGATCGAGTGCAGGAGCACCGAGACCCTCATCGTGCTGTCGAGCTCGGGGCGCTCGTACTCGATCGCCGTCTCGCAGCTTCCCGGATCGCGCGGCGACGGGCTTCCCCTTTCTAGCTTCATCGAAATGGAGCCGGGGGCCGAGGTCGCCGGCATGCTCTGCGGTCCGGCCGAGCAGCCGGTGTTCCTCGCGAGCACCCTGGGCTGCGGCTTCATTTCGAAGCTGGGCGACATGCCCGCCCGGGTGAAGGCCGGCAAGGCGTTTCTGCGGGTTGACGACGGCCGGGCGCTCGAGCCGAAGCTCATCGGCGCGGACCAGACGCTCATCGCGGTGCTTTCGGAGCGCGGCAGGCTGCTTGTCTTCCCGATCGGGGAAGTCCGCTCGCTGCCCTCCGGCGGGCTCGGGGTGCAGCTGATGGGGCTCGAAAAGGGCGAGCGGATTGTCGCCGCCCTGCCGATTTCGCCCTCCGGGGTCGTCGTGGAGGGAGAAGGACGGGCCAAAAAGCCGCGCGAGGAGCCTCTGAGCGGGCAGCGTCTCGCCGAGTACACGCTGCACCGCACAAGGAAGGGCCGCGGGGTCTCGCCCCGCCTGATCCGCGTGACGGGTCTTCGGGAGCTTCCCGCCAAAGGATCCCCGCAGCCTGAGGCCGCGGCGCAGCCTTCCGAGGATGAAGACGGCAACATGACCCTGCTTTAAGCAGAGGGGTCCGGGCGGCGGGCCGCCCCGCACCGCCCGGCAAGGTGAATTGGACAGATGAAAAACGGCCAGATCAAATTTCGCAGCCTCTCGATGAGGCTGCTCGCGCTCACGGCTCTGTGGGTGTCCTTTGTGGTGGGGGTGGTGGGCTATACGATGCTGCTCAGCTGGAACTCGGAGTCTTCGGCGGCGGCTGTGAACCAGATCTATGAAATCAAGCTGAGTTTCCACAAGGCAGGGGTCTTCGCCAACCCCGGCTATTCGCCCGAGATGCTCAACGAGGAGATCAGCCATACGGAGAAGCTGCTCGACGGCCTGAGCGAGGAGAACTTCTGGAAGCCCTTCAAGCTGCCCAACACGCCGCAGGTGAAGGAGGGAATCGACCGCGTGCGCCTCATCTGGCTCAATGAGGTGAAGACGCGGCTGGTCAACAAGCAGCGCACGGGCCTGGTTTTCAACTCCTCCGCCTTCCACGAGTACATCGGCGCGCTCGATTACCTGAAGAACATCATCGAAAGCTACCGGCAGAGCTACATCGAGCAGATGCGCTACCTGCAGGTGCTCATCATGCTGCTGGCGATCGGCAGCCTCTTTGTCATCCTCTACCTGCTTAACGTCTGGGTGATCCGCCCGGTGCAGGCGCTGGGCAAGGTGATAGGCCAGGTGACGGCCGGAGACCTGTCGGCGCGCGTGCACATCGGCCGCAGCGACGAATTCGGGCAGATCGGCGAGGGCTTCAACCGGATGACCGCGAGGCTCGAGGACCTGTACAACAACCTCGAAGAGAAGGTGGCCGAAAAGACCGCCTCGGTGCAGGAAAAGAACACGAATCTTGCCCAGCTCTACGAGATGACCACCTTCCTGAGCCAGTCCAACGGGATTGAGGACATGGCCGAAGGGTTCCTCGAGCGCATCCGCAGCTACACCAAGGCCGACGCCTGCGCCGTCCGGCTCTTCGACAGCGCGAGCGACAGGCTGCCGTTCGCCGCCTCGATCGGGCTCTCCGGCCAGTACCTCGACGTCGCCACCCGGGAACCCAACGAAAACAATCCGGTGCGCGAGGCCTTCTCCAAGCCTCTGCCCACGCGCTTCGAGCTTTCCTCCATCAGCACCGACGGGGCGAGGCTGCTCATGAGCGAGGGTTTTGCCTGCGCCTATATCTTCCACCTGAGAAACGGGCAGAACAACCTCGGCATCTTTGAGCTCGAGTTCAAGGATGACCGTGACATTCCTTCGCCCGCCTTCCGTCAGCTCGAATCCTTCGGCACGCATCTGGGAATCGCGGTCGAAAACTACCGGCTCAACGAGCGCGAGCGCCAGTTCGCCGTGGTCCAGGAGCGCACATTCATGGCCCAGGGGCTGCACGATTCGATCGCGCAGACGCTCTCCTTCCTCAACATGCAGGTGCAGCTGCTCGAGTCGTCGCTCGCGAGCAACGACCGTCCGATGGTGGCCGAGTGCGTGAAGCAGATCAAGGCCGGCGTTCAGGAGAGCTACGAGAATGTGCGTGAGCTGCTGCTCAACTTCCGGGAAAAGATCCACAAGGAGGACTTCAAGACCGCGCTGCTCACGGTGACCCGGCGCTTCGAGGCGCAGTCCGGCGTCGAGGCCCGCGTCGTGATCAACGGCAGCGGCCCGCACCTCACGGAAAAGCAGAAGCTGCAGATCACCTTCATCGTTCAGGAGGCGCTGTCCAACGTGCGCAAGCATGCGAAGGCGAAGCATGCGGAGGTGAGGGTGGAGAACCACGAGGATTTCACCGCCTCAGTGACCGACGACGGGGTCGGCATCGACCGCAGGCTGGCCGAGGCGCGGCGCGCGAGGCACGTGGGCCTGTCGATCATGGAGGAGCGGGCGAAGAAGATCGGGGCGAAGCTCACGATCGAGTCCGAGCCCGGGCGCGGCACCTGCGTGAAGGTCTTTCTGCCCGCCGCGGCGCGGGCAGCGGCTTCTTAAAAAAAGCGGAGGCCGCAGGCCGGGGGCTCTGTCCTTCAGCCGCCCCAGCGGCCGGCCCAGATCGGGATGGCCGCCCTGAGGAAGGCCTGGGGCGAGCCGGCTCCGATTCTCGGAAAGTCCAGCCCCGCCCAGGCCCGCTCGAGGCAGCCCATGGTGTCGTCCTCGGGCAGGGGCGCGGCCCCCGCCTGCTTCGAGAGCTTTTCCCCCCTTTCGTTCAGGACAAGCGGAAGGTGCAGGTAACGCGGCTGCGGCAGCCCGAGCGCCCTCTGCAGCGCGATCTGGCGTGGCGTGTTGTCGAGCAGATCCTCGCCCCGCACGATATCGGTGACGCCCTGGAAGCCGTCGTCCACCACCACTGCGAGCTGGTAGGCGGGCAGGCCGTCCGCGCGGCGGATGATGAAGTCTCCCAGCTCGCTTTCCAGCCTCTGGACAAAGGGGCCGCGGCGCCGGTCCGTGAACGCGACCGGTTCGTCGTCGACCCTCAGGCGTATCGAGCGCACGGGGCGCCCCCCTGTGCCGTTCCTGCACAGACCGGGATAGACCGCGGGATTGCCGCCGTGGATGCGATGCCAGTCAAGGATTTCATGGCGCGAGCAGGCGCAGCCGTAAGCCATTCCTTTTCCAAGCAGGCGGCTGAGTGCCTCCCGGTAGGCCCCGAGCCTGTCGTGCTGCCAGAGCACGGGCTCGTCCGAGGCCAGGCCGAAGCGGGCAAGCGTCTGCAGGATCTTCTCGCCCGCGCCCGGGATGTCGCGGAAGGGATCGATGTCCTCGATCCGCACAAGCCAGAGGCCGCCGTGGGCCCGGGCATCCAGCCACGAGGCGAGGGCGGCAAGGAGGCTGCCCGCGTGCAGCAGCCCCGTGGGCGACGGGGCGAAGCGGCCCCGGTAGGCCGGCTGCGCCATCAGAGGCGAGCCGCCCCGAAGCGGCCGAGGACGTAAAGAGCGACGCTGGCGGCCGCGACCTCCGCCACTGCGCCCGGAAGGTCTTCGGCCTCGAGCACGGGAATGCCGAATTCGCCCGCCTCGTTCATCATGAGCACGCTTTCCTCGTAGGAAGCCTTGAGAAAGGCTGTCACGGCCGCATCGGAGGGATCCGCCCCAGCTTCGTCAAGGAGCCCCGAGGCGCCGCCTCCGTCGTCAACCTTCCAGCCGCCGGTCTCCGAGTCCGGTGCCACGTACACCATCACCTCTTCGCCCGTGCCGGGGTAGGTGTTCGGGAACCGAAGGGCGAGCGTCTCGTTTTCTTCATCCCAGAGGGACTGCGCGGGAATGCCGCCGGCGGCGAGTCCGGCTAAGGGTTCGGGCATGGCCATGGCTGAAAGGCTCCTTTTTTGGCTCGGGCAGGCAGGAAAAGTCAGAAGCGGGCGAAGAGCGCCTGAAGGCTCTCCCGGGAGGCATCGGGCCGCGCGAGCAGCGCGAGCTGCAGCAGCACGCGCGCCTGGGCCGGCGACAGCGACCCGCCGCAGACAAAGCCGTGCTGCGCGTCATCGATTTCTCCGGCCGCGAGGACCGCGCCGAAGGGCGAGCGGCTCGCCCGCACGACGGCGATTCCTTCGGAGGCCGCGGCATCGGCCGCGTGCATGAGGCCCGAGGGGACGTTGCCGTCGCCCATGCCTTCGATCACGATGCCGCGGCAGCCCGCCTGCGCGCAGGCATCCAGGGCCACGCCGTCGACGCCCGCCCAGGTCGCGATGACCGCGACCCGCGGCAGCCCCTTCGATTCGTCCAGGTCGGCGCTCGAGGCAAGCGGCAGGCCGGGCACGCGCGCGGGAGCGGCTGCGAAATACACCTCTCCGTTCTGCGTCCAGCCCACCGGGCCCGTGATGCGGGCGCGGAACGTGGCCACGGAGGTCGTGTGCGACTTCAGCAGCCCGCGGGCGGCGTAAAGCTCGCTGTTCATCGCGACAAGCACGCCGTAGGCCGCGGAGGCGGGACAGGCGGCCGTGCAGACCGCATTGAAGATGTTTCTCGGGCCGTCGGCCGAAATGGCGGTCGAGGGCAGCATCGCGCCGGTGAGAACGACCGGGCGGCCGGGCTTGAGCACGAGGTCGAGGAAAAAGGAGGTTTCCTCCATCGTGTCGGTGCCGTGCGTCACCACGAACCCGTCAAACCGGTCCCGGTCCTCGTCGATGGCGCGGGCGAGCCGGATCCAGACCGTCTCGTTCATGTCCTGGGAGGGGATGTTCGCGATCTGGCGCACGGAAACCTGGGCTACGCGGCCGAGGTCGGGCACCGAGGCGAGCAGCTGCTCGCCGGAGAGCTCGCCCGAGTGATAGGCCGAGCCCGAGGCCGAGTCGCCGGTTCCGGCGATGGTGCCTCCGGTGGTGAGCACTTCAATGCGTGGAAGAGTCATGGTCTTAAAGGCCTCCGAAAAATGGGTCAGAGATGGAGCTCGTCGCGGATGAGCGAGGACAGGCGCTTCACGCCTTCCCGCATCAGGTCCTTGCGCACCGTCACAAAAGCGAGCCGGATGCAGTTCACGTCGGGCCGCAGGGCGTAGAAGAACTGGCCGGGCAGGTAGAGTATCTTCTTTTCAATGGCGCGCTGCATCATCGCGAAGGTGTCGAGCTGCTTCGGCAGGTGCAGCCAGATGAACATGCCCCCTTCGGGGTGCGTCCAGTGAATCTCTGGGTGCCGGGGCATCAGCTCCTCGAGCGCGGAGAGCATCGCCTCGGCGTGCTCGCGGTAGATCGCGCGGACTTCCGGAAGGTGCGTTTCCATGAGCCCTGAGGAAAGAACCCGGGCGGCCGCGAGCTGGTTCACGGCAGGCGTGGAGAGCACCGCGAAGCTCTGGATGAGCGTGAGGATGCGGATCACCCTGGCCGGTCCCGTGATGTAGCCCAGGCGGATCCCCGGGGCGAGGATCTTGGAGAAGGAGCTCATGCGGATCGTGCGCTCCGGGGCGAGCGAGCGGATGGTGCACGGCGGCGCCTTGCGGTACCAGAGTTCGCCGTAAGGGTCGTCCTCCAGGATCCAGAAATCGAGGCTGCGCGCCCGCTCGGCAAGCGCCTCGCGCGCTGCGCGGCCGAGCGTGCGGCCCGTCGGGTTGGAGAACGTGGGCAGAATGTAGGCAAAGCGTGCGCCGCGGGCCTCCTCGCCGATGGCCTCGGGCTCGAGCCCGTCGGGGCCTTCGGGCAGCTCGACGTAAGCGGGCCGCGACAGATTGAAGGCCTCGAGAGCGCCGATGTAGGTCGGGCGCTGGACGAGGATGCGGGAGCCCGGGTCGCAGAAGGCCCTCGCGCACAGATCAAGCCCCTGCTGGCTGCCGGAGGTGATGAGCACTTCATCGGGCGTCGTGGGGGTTCCGCGCTGCTCGGTCTCATAGCGCGCGACCGCCTCGCGCAGTTCAATCTCGCCCTGCGGGCCGGAGTACTGGAGGGCGCGCTGGGCGCTGCTGCGCAGCACCTCGTCGCAGGCCTTTCGCATCGCTTCGACCGGTAAGCCCTCGGGGCAGGGCAGGCCGCCGCCGAAGGAGATGAAGGAGGGATCCGTGCCCTCGGCGAGAATGGGGCCGAGGATGTCGTCGGGAATGCTCTGCGCCGTCAGCGAGAGGCGCGGCATGGTCTGAATGTTCTCAGTCATGAGTCCTGTTTCTTCGTTTTATTTTTCAGTGATGGGGACGCAGTCCCGCGCTTCCTGCGCGCCGGGCCTTTGGGAAGGATGTGCCTCACGGGCTCGGGCTCGGGCTTCGGGGTCTTTTCCGTGAACTCGCACAGAGCCTGGATCGGGCACTCCCAGCAGCGGGGGCGCCGCGCCGTGCAGCAGTACCTGCCGTGCAGCAGCAGCCAGTGGTGGGCGTTGCGCAGCAGCTCCTTCGGGCATGTCCGGCGGATTTTCTCCGAGACCTCGTCGGGAGTCGAGCCCCGGGCGAGTCCCGTGCGGTTCGCGACGCGGAAGATGTGGGTGTCGACCGCGACCGTCGGGTGCCCGAAGGCGACGTTGAGGACGACGTTTGCGGTCTTGTGCCCCACGCCCGGCAGCGAGCACAGCGCGTCGAAGTCATCGGGGACCTGGCCGCCGAAGCGCTCGATCAGCTCCCGGCACAGCCCGATCACGTGCTTTGCCTTGGAGCGGTAGAGCCCGATGCGGCTGATGTAGGGAATGAGCCCGTCTTCGCCCAGGGCGAGAATCGCCTCCGGAGTGTTCGCCCGGGGGTAGAGCACCGCGGTGGCTTCGTTCACGCTCCTGTCGGTCGCCTGCGCGGAAAGCACGACGGCCACCAGCAGCTCAAAGGGGGTGCTGTATTTCAGTTCGCTCTGCGGATTGGGCCTCGCGGCTGCGAGCGCGCGGTAAATGGCCTCTCTTTTTTCCTTGTTCATGGACGTCCTCGAAAGGCGGGAGCGGTTCTCAGTTTTTTTTCGGGGCGAGCCCCAGAAGGGCGAGGATGGCCTCTTTTCTTCGGGCTTCGTCGCCTTCGCCCAGCGACCGGTAGAGCTCGGCGGCCCTGGCGCGCTCGCCTTCGAGGCGGCTGAGCTTCTGCTCGTGGCGGCGCCTTGCAAGGCGGGCGTCCTCCCGGCTCCAGGCGCGGCCGGCCTCGACCATGTCGATGCAGGCAAGCGGGCAGGCGCTCTGGCAGAGGGCGCATCCCGTGCAGACGCTCTCGATCACGGCATGCAGCCTCTTTTGCCCCCCGATCACGGCGTCGACCGGACAGACTCGGACGCAGCGCCCGCAGCCGATGCATTCCGAAGAGCGGATGCGGGCGACCGCAAACGGCATCTCCCTGCCGTACTCCGGGTCGAGGGGCAGGGGCTTTGTGCCCAGGATCCGGGCGAGCTGCCGGATGCCCGCCTCGCCCCCGGAGGCGCAGCGGTTGATTGGGGCGCGGCCTTCGGCCATGGCCCGCGCGTAGGCGGCGCAGCCCTCAAAGCCGCACTGCCGGCACTGGGTCTGGGGCAGGGCGTCCTCGAGGGCCTCGAGAAGTTCGGGCTGAGCCATGGGGCGCGGCCCGCTCAGCGCTTCAGGTACTTCAGCTTGTCCTGGACGTTGGACCACTTTTCCCAGCCTTCCATCGGCGGCTTGCGGCGGGTGATCGAAGGCCACTGCTTTGAGAGCTCCGCGTTGATCTGGATGTACTGCTCCTGGCCCGCGGGAACGTCCTCCTCGGAGAAGATGGCCGCTTCGGGGCACTCGGGGATGCACACGGCGCAGTCGATGCACTCGTCGGGATCGATCACGAGGAAGTTGGGGCCTTCGCGGAAGGCATCGACCGGGCAGACGTCCACGCAGTCGGTGTGCTTGCAGTTGACGCAGCCGTCACAAACAACATGAGCCATGAAAATTACCTCTGGCAGTCAGTAAGACAAAAGCGGCAGGATCTGCCGTTCACTTAAGGAAAACTATTATTTTACTCCCGGAGGAAATTTGACAACGGGAAATCGGTATGTATAATTTCAAGTCTCGCTGATCGCTTGCGATCGCGTCCGGAGACGTAAACCTTTATCCGGGCCGGGCCTGAAAGGCTTGAGCGAAACCCATCCCATGGAAGGGTGGCAGAGTGGTTGAATGTACCGCCCTGGAAAGGCGGCATAGGGCCTCGCCCTATCGAGGGTTCGAATCCCTCCCCTTCCGCCAGTTTAAGCGCCCGGACGAGCAGAAGCCCGCCCGGGCGTTTCGTTTCTGAAAAAAAACGCGGGTCCGCGCCGGCAGTCCGTCCGTTTTCGCAGATGCCCGGCTCGTCCGGCCTTCGCTTTCAGAAGACGTGCTTCAGGGCTGTCACGACAAGCGGCACCGTAAGGGCCGACACGAGGGTCGTGATCACCATCGCGTTGGCGATTTCCGCCTCGATCACCCGGAACTGCTTGGCCATCAGGTAGACGTTCACGCCGCAGGGCAGCGACCCCAGAAAGACCACGGCGGTTGATTCGACGGGCCCGAGCCCGATCAGCCGGGTGAGGAGAAAAACGACCAGGGGCTGCACCGCGAGCTTTCCGAAGCTCACGATCGCGCCCGTGCGAAGGCCTTTGCCGATGCCGTATTCCGCAAGCCCCATGCCGACCACGACGAGCGACAGGGGCGTGGCCGCGTTGCCGAGAAGCCTCAGAGGCTCATCCACGGCGTACGGCAGCTCGATTCGCGTGAGGTTCCAGATCGCGCCGGCGAAAATCGACAGGATGAGCGGGTTCTTAAAGACGATTCTGGCGGTGTGCGCGAAAGCCGAGAGCGACAGCGCGCCGGTTCTCTGGGAGAGCTCCGCGGAGAAGGTCGCCAGAGTCCACAGCACCATCGCGTTAAGAGAGAGCACCGCGGCGACCGACGGGATGTACTGGTCGCCCAGCATCACCATCGCCAGCGGCAGCCCCAGCAGCCCGTTGTTGGAGAACACGCAGGCCGTCCCGAAGACCGAGGCGCCGACCGGTCCGATTTTGAGAGCCTTCTCCGCGAAAACATGGCCGATTGAAAAGACGATGAGGCAGGCGCCGAAGAAAGCGACGAGCAGCATCGGGTCGGCGCTGTTCTGGCTCTTGAACTGCTGGGAAAGCAGCCGGAAGAGGAGCGCGGGCAGCGCGACCGAAAAGGCGAATTTCGCGAGCCCGTCGCTCGCGCTTTTCGGGAACCGCCCCCAGCGGGACAGCGCAAAGCCCGCGGCAATCAGGATGAAAAGAGGAATGCTTTTGGAAAACTGGAGCGCGAACTGTCCGAGAAATGCATCCATGGCCTGTCCTCTTGTTTCCTGCCGCTGCCCGCGGGCTGATCTTTCGGTCTATTCTCCGGCGGATTTCCGCTGCCTTCGGGCGGCAGGATCCATTCATATATATGACTTTTCCTGGCGCTTCGCCGGCCGGTCCGGGGCCCGCCCGGGGCCGGGATGGCGCGCTGGCAGGCCTAAAGTCAATTCCGCCTTAGTGATATTTCGCCGGGCCGAAGGATAGAAAAACGTTTTGTCCGGGCTTATAGTAGCAGGGTCTGAAGCCGGCTGGACCGGAGGCCGGGACCCGAAGTCGGGCGGCCAGCCCGGTTCGCGCGCGTCAGGCGCAACAAAAAAACAGAGAGTAAAAAAATGCAGACTTTCACTACGATTGTTGCCATAGTCGGGGTGATCGGCGTCATCTGGGGCCTTGTGAAGCGCTACGAGACCCGACTGGTGCTGATTGCCGGCGGCCTGTTCATGGCTTTCCTGTCATTGAAGCCGATGGTGGCCTTCCACCAGTTCGACAAGTCGATGACGAACCCCAACCTGATCATCGCCATCTGTTCGGCCATGGGCTTTGCTGCTGTTGTGAAGCTCACCGGCTGCGACGTGCACCTGGTCGGCCTTCTCACCAAGCCTCTGAAGAAAATCGGCATCTTCCTGCTGCCCGCCTGCGGGCTCGTCACGGCTCTGGTCAGCATCGCGCTGCCCTCCACCGCCGGCTGCTCGGCCGCAGTCGCCCCGACCATCATTCCGCTGCTGATCCGCGCGGGCTTCAAGCCCGCGGTCGCGGGCGCCGTGGTGGTGGCCCCGATTTCGACCTTCGCCTTCTTCAACCCCGGCGTCTCGCATAACGCCTTCATCGCGAAGATGGCGAACATGGACGTGATGGACCTGATCGGCCTCAACGCGAACAGGCTCCTGATCCTGGGCTTCCTCACGATCATTCTCCTCACGGTGGTGTGCGTGGTCTACAAGGATTACAACAAGCATCAGACCAAGGAGGAAATGGAAGCGAACCTCGCCCTGGGCGGAGCGGGCGGAAAGGTGGAACTGCCCGAGCACCCGAGCGTGCTGCGCGGCATCACCCCGCTGCTGCCGGTCGTGATCCTCGTGGTCTGCTCCATCTGGTTCAAGGAGCTCAAGGTCTCGGTGGCCACGGCCATGCTGATCGGCACCATCTACTGCTTCCTCGTCACCCGCGCGAATCCTGCTGAGATCACGAAGAAGTTCTTCGACGGCATGGGCTCCGGCTACGCGAAGATCATGGGCATCATCATCGCGGCCGGCGTGTTCGCCGCCGGACTCCGCGCCGCGGGCGTGATCGACCAGCTCGTGGACTTCCTGAAGCACGCCCAGGCCGTTGCGAAGCTGGGCGGCTCCCTTGGGCCGTTCCTGCTCGGCCTGATCACGGGTTCGGGCGACGCTGCGGCCTTTGCCTTCAACGAGGCCGTGACGCCGCATGCTGCTGAATTCGGCATGACCATTCCTTCTCTGGGCATGCTCGCCGCCATCGCAGGCGGCCTTGGACGCCAGATGTCGCCTCTGTGCGGCGGCCTGATTCTTGTGGCCGGCGTCGCTGGGGTCTCGCCGATGGACATCGTGCGCCGCACGGCGCCGGTGATGACGATTCTGCTCATCGTGCTTTACGTCATTTCCTAAGAAACGGAAATTTCCCCGGCGTCAGGGCCTGCCTGAGCGCAGGCCTTCACGCGGGGAGCCTTCTGAAGACCCGGACGGAGCAGGACTCCCTCCGGGTTTTTCGTCTCCTGCAGCGCGAGCGGGCGAAGCGATTCAGGCCGTGCTAATTTACTTCCACGGCTTTTTTCTTCCAGGAGACAGCGATGGCTGGCAAAACCTTTCGGCTGGGCATTCTCGAGAGCGTGCTCAGGACCCGGCTCGAGCCCGTGCGAGTGCGGCTTGAGGCGGCCTGCCCGATGACGGTCGCGGTCGGGCACAGCCGCGACCTTTTCAGGCGCCTGAAGGCGGGCGAATTCGATGCGGTCTTTGCAATCGACTGCCCGGAGGATCCGGAGATCAGGCGGGCGAAGGCCTTCGGCGAGGACGTGATGCTGATCTATCCCGACTCGCACTGCCCGGTGGAGGGCGCCGCCGATCTCGAAGACCTGCCGATGGCGGCCCTGCCCGAGGGCTGCTCCTACAGAAAGCGGCTTCTGGCCTGGATGGACAGACAGGGAGTGAAGCCTCTTTTAATTGAGGATCAGCCCGATTACGCCTCGATTCTGCGGACGGTCGCCTCGGGCGGCGGCTTCGCTCCGGTGCCGGCCTCGGTGCTGTCGGCTTCGGGCGTGAAAAGCGAGATTCAGGCCGACCGGCTCGAGGGGCCCGAGGGGCGCGTGTGGGTTGAGCTGCTGTGGCGGCCCGAGGCTCCCGCGCAGGGTATCGCGGCCCTGCGCTCGGCGCTTGGGTTTTGAGGAAATTTGTCAGCGGCTTTGTTAGAGCAAAGGGAAAATGTCACATGCCAGCACAACGGGACTATGTCACACCCTAGCAAAGCGATTATGACACCAAAAATTCTCCGCCAAAGACAGAAATTGAGAGCCCCCTGGGGCCCTTTATCGTCTTCATGGAGAACACCCTGCCCACGCTCTGTCGGGCGCTCGCCTCAAATGGGCTGAAGCCCGTGCGGGCTGTGGGCAGGTTGGGAAAAAAGATCTTCTGAGAGCCTGTGTTGATTTCATTATTTGCCAGATCTGTTTTTCCGCTGCTTCAGCTTTTCTTCGAGTTCACGGGCCTTTTGGTCACGCTCTTTTCTCTGGGCCTGCCGTTGCTTCGCTTCAGCCATTTCGCATTCCAGCTTCATGACGAAGCCGTTGGGTCGCAAATCTTCCTTCTCAATGATTCGATCCAGGCATGCGTCTATGGTCTTCGATGACTCAAGGTATTCCGTGCGCTCGAGCGTTTTTCTTTTCCGGGCTTCAAAGCAGAGCAGATGTTCTTTGCCCCGTGCATCCCGGTAGACCATTTCCGGCGCACGGCCATCCGGGTACTCGATGACGCTGACTTTCTTGCCCATCAGCTCAAACTTCCGAGCGCTCGCATTCTTGAGCTGCAGGATCGACCCCCCGAAGGAGACGCTCAGAGATTTGCTCAGAACGCGTTCGTGCCACCAGGCGCATATGCGTTCAATCTCGGGCATACTTTCTTCAGCCACCGCACAGTTTGCGCTCAGGGGTTCTCTTGGGTCGATTCCAAACCGCTGATTGAAATCCCTGATCAGTTCGTCCATGCGCTGATTGGCGGTGGCCATGTCTTCGATTCCCATGACCCTGAACTCATGCGGCCAGCGCCCCTGCAGCGTCTTGAACAGGCGTTCTATCCGGCCTTTTGCCTGCGGGCTCTGAGCGAATATCTGCTCGATCTGAAGCTTGTCGCAGACTCTCTGAAACTGTGTGCCCTCTACATTTTTGGACCGGCCCTGAGCCAACGCGCGGAAAGTGCCGTGCCGATCGCTGTATAGCGCAAGGGGGATTCCGTGCGCCCTGATGTATTGGAGCAGCACGGTCATATAGCCCGCCGCGGTCTCCGAGGGAAAGAACCCGGCAGCGGCGATTCTGCCGGTCGCATCGTCAATGAACGCGATTAATGAGCACTCTTTCTGACCGGGGCCGAACCATCTGTGCGGGCTGCCGTCGATCTGAACCAGCTCGCCGAACCTTGACCTTCTGCGCCTCAGAAAATGACCGGCTCTTCTGAGCCCCTGCTCTGAGGCCTGAGGGCTGAGTTCTCTCAGAATCTTTCGAACAGTTTCCTTCGACACTTTGATCCCTTCGTTTTTCACAAGGTACTGAGTCAGGAGCGTCGGAGGGAAATCCTGATATTTTGTAACTGCCAGTTCTATGATTTTTAAACGAATATCGTCTGGCAGGCGGTTGCTCGGGGGCCGCCCTTTGTTGCCATGGGGCGGATCTGCGGCTTCGCCCCTTTTCCAGGCGGCCAGCCTGCGATAGAACTGGCGAATGCTCAGCTTCATCGCTTTGGCTGCCTCCGGCACCGAGAGCAGGCCGTAGGCGACCTGTTCGAAAATCTCCTCTGTGCCGGTCTGGGACTTCGGGGCTCTTTCAGGAAGCGAGTTTTTCATGTGCGACTCCTAAAAAACAGGCTCTCTGAAGTGATTGTGTGACAAAATCGCTTTGCCGGGGGCTGTCATGCAGATTGCCGGCTTATGACAGAGTCGCGTTGCCGGACCATGACATAGTCCCGTAGTTTTCCGTGACATTATCGCGTTGCTCTAACAAAATTTGTCAGCGGCTTTGCTCCTTGCTTCAAAACGGGTAAAATAAATTCTCTTTGGGGCTGCCTTGGTTTCGACGTGGGTCACGAAGCGGCACAATGCATGTCGAGGTCCGGAATCCTCGTTAAACAGTTCGGAAAGTAATAAACGCCAATAACGAGCGTTACGCTCTCGCGGCTTAATCCCGCGGGATGATGCACCGGCTTGTCTGAGGGCCGGGTCAGGCAACTGACAGCATCACCATATACTCAGGCTGGATCTGCGCGGAGTCGTGACGCGCAGGTTGAGATCAAGCGACTGGCTTTCGAAGGGCCCGCCGACGGGCATGAGCGAAAGTGAGACTTTAAAATCCGCCGGCTAAGCATGTAGATTTGTACGGGGACGATTTGCGGACGCGGGTTCGACTCCCGCCAGCTCCACCAGACACATATCCCAGGCTGCTTCAGGGCGCCTGGGGTTTCATTTGCCCCAAGCCGGCGGACGAGCCCCGGCCCCGGGCGTTTAAGGGCAGCCTTTTATATTTTCCGCCGGGGCGGAGAAAAGAAAACTTCGCGGCAGCAAAGTCGGCCGGGCCGCCGGGCCTCTAGCTTTCCCACCACTCCAACATTTCCAGATCCGTTTCCGTGGGATTGAGAAGCGTCGGATCCCCCGAGGCTGTGGCGAGCAGGCTGCCCAGGTCGTCGAGCGACAGCTTTTCCAGCTCAGGGCCTCCGTTTTCCAACTGATGCCGGCCGGGCGGCAGTCACTTCCTGCCGCTGCTGCGGCGTCAGTCTTGAAGAAAGGGCGTATTCGCCCGGAGACGGGGCTTCCTGGAAAGCCTCCTCGCCCGGGCTGCCCGCTTTGCCTGAAGCGCTCTCTGGCTGCGTCTCTGAGCCGCCGGAGGCGCTCCCGCCGATGATCAGCGTCGCTCCCGGCCGGCCGTGCCTGCGGTCGAACTCTTCCAGCTCCTTCGGATCCGTTATCCCTGGCATCTGCGGTCTCCTTGTCCGTAAAGACTCCGGGATTTTTCCGCCCTGCTTTGAATTCACCAGCGCGAGCTTTAAAAGAGCCTGAAACGTCAGCCCTGGTCCCGCAGAGCGCAGCCGGAGCGGTCCGTGCGGGCCTCCGGGACGTCCTAGGGGAGCTCAAGCAGCAGGGCCATCTGAAAGCCGGAAGGAGCCCCCACGCTGTGCCTGCCCCCTGCCGCAAACTTGAAGTTTTCCCCCGCCCGGATCGGATGCCTTTCGCCTTCGTAGCCGATCACGCCCTCGCCCGAGAGCGCGAAAACCAGGGCGTCGCCCGGCGCGGCGTGCTCGGAAAGGCCCGTCCCGGCGCCAAAGCTCATCAGGGCGAACTTAAGCGCGGGGCTTCCCACGAGATCGAGGTTCACAATCCGGCCGGGCTGCAGAGGCAGGATGCCGGAAATCTGCGCGGCGGCCCCGGGCCTGAGGACCGGATTCACCCGGGCCGGGCCTTTAAGCGCGATTTCCAGATAGACCGCCCCCTGGGCGCTTCGGATGCCGACCGGTTTTCCGACCGGTGTGAGGAAAATGTCTCCCGCCTTCAGCCCCACGGGATCGGCCCCGGCCAGGGCCTCGGCCTTGCCCTCCAGCAGAAGCCAGATTTTGGGCTGCTCGTAGAGCTCGGAGCCGATGTCCGTTCCGGCGGCAAGAGAAAAGCAGGAAATGGCGTAGTGCCCGGTCTCCGAAAGGGAGGTTGAGATCGTGCAGCCCGCGGCCGGCACGTTTTCCCCGGCCAGTGAGAAGACTTTTCCAGCGGTGCCTTTCATTTCGAGGATTCTCCTCCAAAAAGGGTTGATGTTTTTAAATATGTATTTAGAATACATCTTTAAAAATCGAAATGCGAATTTCTTTTCCCAAAGCTCAGCAGGACTGCCATGACCGATTTGAAAGACATCAGGGGACTTGACGATAGGAAACTTGAAGCGGCGCTTGCCATTCGCAGGGCGTACGAAGAGGGGAGGCTTTCGCTTGAAGAAGCCCACCGGCGCCTGAAAAGCGAAGTCCGGTCCCTGAAGCCCTGGGAGATCGCCAGGATCGAACAGGACCTCACGGCGGAGCAGGGCGGCGACGACTGCCGCTCCCGCAGGATTTCAGAACTCTTTCTGATCTACGGCCCGGTGCTCGACCGCAGCCGCCCCGAGCTTCCGGCCGACCACCCGATCGCCCGCTACTATCAGGAAAACGACCGCGAGCGCGGCATCGTGCAGGAAATCGAGGATCTTCTCCAGTACCCCGTGATCCGAAACCAGTGGCTCGAGCTCTACGACAGGCTCTCCGAGATCCGCAGGCATTTCTCCCGCAAGCAGAACCAGCTCTACTCCGTGCTGGAGAAGAAAGGATTTGACCATCCCTCCACCCGCATGTGGCTTTTCGACGATGCGGTCCGGGACGAGATCCGGGAAAACCGCAGGCTGCTGGAGGCCGGGCAGGATGATGAATTCATCGCCCGCCAGGCCTCCCTCCTCGAAGACCTGAAGGACCTGATGGCAAAGGAAGAGCAGGTGCTGCTGCCGACCTCGCTCATGCTGGTGAACCGCCGCGAGTTTGAAGAAATGCGCCGGGGCGACGCGGAAATCGGCTACGCCTGGCTCGGCGAGGGGGCTGACCCGGAGCGCGGAGCTCAGGCCGCGCCCGCCGCCTCGGACGTCAGGGAAGGATTCTCGGCCGATCTCCAGAAGCTGCTTGTGCGCTACGGCCTCGGCTCCGGCGCCTCGGCCGACGGGAAGCTCGAGATGAGGAACGGCAGGCTCACGCTCGAGCAGGTGAACCTCGTGCTGCGGAACCTGCCGCTCGACATTTCCTTCGTGGACGAGAACGACCTTGTCGCCTACTACTCGGACACCGAGCACCGTATTTTTCCTCGGAGCCGCAATGTGATCGGCCGCCAGGTGCGGAACTGCCACCCCAGGACGAGCGTGAAGTACGTGGAGGAAATCCTCGCGAAGTTCAAGTCCGGAGAGGAGGACACTGCGGATTTCTGGATCGACGGGAAGGACGCTTTCGTCTACATCCGCTATGTCGCCGTTCGGGACGAGAAGGGAAAGTTCCGCGGCGTGCTCGAGACCATGCAGGACTGCACCCGCATCCGCGAGCTCACCGGATCCCGCACCCTGCTCACCTGGAGCAGCGAAACGCACGCCCCGGAGCGCCTCTACGGGATTTCGGAACCGGGGACAAGCGAAGGTACGCCAGTCACAAAGGACGGCTGTTTCACTGGAAAGGCTTCTTAACTGTCAGGTCCGTGCCGAGCTCTGTTTTGCTCCGGGCGGGATTTTGAGCGGCATGCAGGCGCCTGCTGATGGATTCTCCCGATGTTTGTTCGGGTTCTTCGCTGTGCTGACAGTAGCAGAGCGGCAGGCTCGTTGTGACGGCCAGCGGCTGACAGGCTTTGGCGCCTTGTCTGCCAGCCCTCTCCTGTTGGAGAGGGCAAAGGGGGGTTTCAAGAGGGAAGCCGTCAGGGGCAGGTTCCGCCGTCAGCCCGATCCTGTCAGTTGATGATGTTTTGTTTCCTGGGCATCCGGGCCAGCAGCCACAGCGCACAGCTGATGCTGTCGCCTGCCTTCACTGGCTTTTTGAAAGCCTTTTTATTGGCGTAGAGCCTTATCAAGAAATCACGGGCCCCGCTTTTGGAAATGGGCGTAACCATGGAGTAAAGAGGAGTGCCAAAAAGGTCGCAGTCCGACACGGAAAGGACAGGGCCTGTGAAGCTGTACCAGCAGCTCGTTTCCGAAGATGAAAGAATAACCATCTGATCGGTCAGGACTTTCGCACCTTTGAAATCAGCCTTCGTTTTCCCGGGGTTTTGCTCCAAAAAGTTTTTGAGGTCCATCTCGTAAAGGGGGCCTTCGGTGATCAGCAGTGGTTCTGTGTCGCGTATTGACGGATCAAAAGCCAGCCCGAAGAGCTCAAAATTTTCTTTAAAGCCAGGCTCACGGGCGAATGAATGAGCAAAGGAGCTCAGCCCCGGCACAAAGCAGGCGAAGGCGTTGGGCTCCAGTTCATTTAAAAGGGCGAGCTCGCCGTTCGCGCAGCCTTTGGGGAGGAAACTCGCCCTGACCTCCATGGAGTGGATCTGCCCGGGCAGGACAGGAACCGTTTCCTCGACATTCAGCGTGTTCTCCGCAGCGGTTTCGTCAGAGGGCCGGGCCGGGAGGGATAATCCCGGCCGGTCCTCGGCGTCCAGTAGAATCATCCCGCCAGGCATGTTTTCGGTAATTGTTGACGCCTCAATGGCGGCCTTGATGCAGTCCGACGCCGCGTCGGATGTCCCGATGAATTCGACAAGCGGTTCTTCTGTCAAACGATCGTGGCTTCTAAATTCCCAGAAGTCGCCTTCCGTGGACGCAAGGTCGTCGAATTGACCGGGATCCATACCCTTCCAGGCTTGGTCAATTTGTTCTCTGCTGGTCTTCTTCACCCAGCACCCTGAAAATTCTCCCGGATAAGCAGTCCAGTAGGAAAACCCAAGAAACATATCAATGTCTTCCGGGGCAGGCGCTGAAACCTCAAGCCGGTCGATTCGTCCTGCCGGGTCGCAGCGGCCTTCGAATAGCATGCAGATATTTTGCTCTTTGGCATCCACAAGCCCGATCCCCAGCCCTGTCGTGTTTTTCTGAGGATTTCTCCGCCTGACGTATGCACACCTTGACGCAAGCGAGGTGTTTTTTTTGTAATCGGTGTTCGCTCTGAGCCAGTCAAGCACAGGCTCAACGCCCTGGGCTTGCAGTTTGCCGTTGACGTTCAGTGAGATGTCAGGGGTGAAAACGGCATGCAGCGGCTTGTAAGCCCGGTGAGCCTGAGCAACTGCCAGCAGCCGCAGGTCATGTGCTTCGTCAAGAATGAGGGAGTTCCGGAACCGTCCCGTTGCCACGTCACCGACGAGCCAACCTTCAGCTTCCAGGACGCATTCGCTTTCTCCGGCTGTTTTGCAGAGCTGCGTCATTTCCTTCGAATCGGCCGCCGTATAAAACACCTCCAGGCACCCGAACGGGGTAGCGGCCCAGGCGTGGAAAAAGCCGGGAACCCGGCCAAGGGCAGTTTCGGTTTCAGGACGCACATCCCATTTGATCATGGGGGCTCTGATCTGGCAAAGAGGGGCAGGCGAAAAAGCAGTTTTAACGCTTTCAAATGAGGCGCGCATGCTGAGAGGCCCGCCGAGTTGGGATTTCGGGATGATCTTGAGCGAAGCGGCAATGAATGAAACTTGGACTGTCAGCTCATCCCAGGGCATGATCGGGCCCATGACGTTGTCGTGCAGCAGCGTCAATGGGATGCTGGACCCTGCCGTGTCGCGTTCCATCAGGGGACATGCGATGATCCATACCGCATAGAGTGAGGACGGGTCTTTTCCTCCCAGCACGAACGATTGTGAGACGAAATGCCAGAAGCTGTCGCTCTGGATCCCGAAGCTTAAAGAGGTCTCTTTAAAGCCGGAGGGCGTTCCGTCCTCATTCCATTTCGTTGCGGTCTCGCCGAGGCTTACTTTCACGGACCCAAGGTCCAGGCAACGGTATCGGATGAAATAGCCGCAAAAAGCAACAGGCTTTTCTCGAGTGGCCTCTGTCAGAGTCTGCACGCTGAAGCTCTGAAGTCCAACAGCTTCCCTGATCGTGGAATGCATGGCGCTCTCCTGAAGGCGAGAAGAGAAAATATAAGCAGGCAACAACATGGGCAGGGCGGCCTTGATTCAATCTTAGTCCTAAGCCCCAGCGTGGGAATTGCGGGACTTTGTTCAGCCGGGCGAAGCGGTACTCCCGGTCATCATTTCTCACGGCCGTTCAGGAAGATCGCTTTGCGGCTGGGGTCCCGATCTACGGCACAGCCGGGTTCCGCCGGGTTCCGGAGGGATGCGGCCCGCAGCACGGGCTGGGGAACAGGGCTCCGGCGAACCAGTTCTAAAGCATAAATTGAGAATTATTCCGTAGAGTCAGGCCGCGCCGCCCCGGAGAAGTTTCTGAGGCGGGGCCGGCTCTTTTTTCCGGTGTTCAAGGACAGCGGGGCCGGTGCTCCCGGCCAGGCGTCGTCACAATGAAATTGAAGGATATGGAACTCGTTGCGGTAGAGAAACAGGACCTGACCGGCTACAAGGCGGCCATGCAGGAGGCTTTCCAAAAGGGCTTTGAGGCGAAATACGGCCCGAGTGAAAAAAGGTCCTTCCCGACATGGATATAGAAGAGTCGCTGAACGCGAAGGGCTCTGCGGCCTACAAAGCCGTCGTGGACGGAGAAATGGTGGGCGGCGCGGTCGTGGCGATCGACCGGAAGACGGGGCACAATCACCTGGACCTGCTTTTTGTCAAAAACGGCTGTCAGAGCCACGGAATAGGCAAGAAGATCTGGTTTGCGATCGAGAAGATGTATCCGGACACGGTCGTCTGGGAAACGTGCACGCCCTATTTCGAGCAGCGGAACATCCACTTTTACGTGAACGTCTGCGGCTTCACCATTACGGAATTCTTTAACGCCAGACACCCGATGCCGGACGTGCCGGCCGACTTTATCGGCGACGGCGGAGAAGGGCTCTTTAAGTTCCAGAAATGGATGAAGCCGCTTCCGCATTGACCGGTCTTCCGGGGCTGCAGACCTGGGCCGCGGCACCGAGGGGTCAGAAGGCGGCGAGGACCGAGCCCTTGTACTTGTTGTTCACGAAGTCCTTTACCTCCGGACTCTGGAAGGACTCGAGCAGGATCTTGAACTCCGGGCGGTCCTTGCTGTCGGTCTGAACCACCAGCACATTGGCGAAGTCCGAATCGGCCCCTTCCAGAAGGAAGGCGTCCCGGGAGGGCGTAAGGTTGGACTTCACGGCCCAGCTGCCGTTGATGACGGCAAATTCCACGTCCGGCAGAGTGCGCCCGAGGTTGGCGCTTTCGACTTCGCGGAACTTCAGGTGCTTCGGGTTGTCCACGATGTCGTGAACCGTGGCATGGGAGCCCGTCCCCTCCCTGAGCCTGATGATCCCGTTGCGCTCGAGCAGCTGCAGGCCCCGCCCCTGGTTCGCGGCGTCCGAAGGCACCGTGACGAGCCCGCCGTCATGGATTTCATCCTTGCTGTGGATCTTGAGGGAGTACACGCCGATCGGGAATATCACGGTTTTCCCGAGAGCCGTGAATTTGTAGCCCTTGCTCTGGATGGCCTTGTTGAGGTAGGGGACGTGCTGGAAGGCGTTCGCGTCTATGTCGCGCGCGTTAAGCGCCTCATTGACCTGGGCGTAGTCGGAAAATTCAACCACCTGGACTTTGAGTCCCTTTTGGGCCGCGACTTTTGCCGCCACTTCGGCCACTTCGGCATGGGGGCCTGAAAGCGTCCCGAGCTTGACGGGCTTGAGACCGCCCTCCGCCGCGCCGGAGTCCTGCTCCTTTTTGCCGCAGGCCGACAGGGCTGCGGCCGCGGCAGCCGTCAGGCCGAGGGCTAGAAATGTTCTGCGATTCATGGCGTTCTCCTTTGGTAATGTCGTGCCCGCCCGCAGATCCCGGGGAGAGGGCGCCCGGGGCGGCGGTGTGATCTTTCCCTTTGTAAATTATCAGTTTTAAGAAAGGATGGACTCTTTATCTGCGGCCCGTCTGAGGTATTACCGCGAAGGGAGCGGATAAAGCCTCGGGATCGCTTTCCGCCCGGGGCCGCGGCAGTACACTGAAGTCTCATTTTTGGGACATCCGCCATGACCTCAGCACACGACAAGCGCCTTCAGTTTCGCAGCAACCTGAAAAACGGGCAGTTTATGACCGCCCCTGGCATCTACGACGCCCTTTCGGCCAAAATCGCGCAGGAGGCGGGCGTGAACTGCCTCGCGATGGGCGGCTACGCGATTTCAGCCTCGCGGCTCGCGCGCCCCGACGTGGGCTTTCTCTCCCAGACCGAGATGGCCCAGGCGCTCAAGGAGATCTGCGACGCGACGGACCTGCCCGTCATCGGAGACGGCGACACGGGCTACGGCAACGCGATGAACGTGCTGCGCGTCGCGCGCGAATACGAGCATGCCGGTGCATCGTGCATTTTCTTTGAGGACCAGGTCTGGCCCAAGCGGTGCGGCCACATGGATGGCAAGCAGGTGATCTCCGCCGAGGAGCACGCGCAGAAAATCCGCGCGGCGTGCGACGCGCGCGAGGATCCGGCCACCGTCATCATGGCCCGCACGGACACCAGGGCCGTCCACGGGCTCGATGACGCCATCCGCCGCGGCAGGCTCTATGCCGAGGCCGGCGCGGAGGTGCTTTTCATCGAGGCGCTCCGGGACCGCGCCGAGATGGAGACTGTGGCCCGGGCGTTCAAAGGAACGGGCGTCGCGCTGTTTGCCAACATGATCGAGGGCGGAAAGACCCCTATCCTCAGCAACCGGGAGATCCGGGACATGGGCTTTGCCGGCGTCTTCTGGTCGTGCACGTCGCTTTATCTGGTGGCAAGCGCCCTGTACCGGGGGTTCCGGACTCTGGTGGAGGAAGGCACCACCGATTCCCTGAAAGACCGGATGATCGAGTTCTCGCAGTTCAACCGCTTCGTCGGGCTGGACGCCTACCGGGAGCTTGAAAGGAAATACCGGGTCGACCGGGACGACTGAGGACGCGTGCGGTCCGGGCTTAAAGAGGGAGACCAAGGAGGAGCGCGATGAGATTTCAAAGCATGGCCGGGGCGGTGGTTCTGGGCGTTTTGCCCCTGCTTTTCATTTTTCCGGACCCGGCCTGGGCCGGGGGAGTCTCGGGAGACTGCAGCTGGAACGGCATCCCGCTTTACGGAAACGTCAAAGTGGTCAATTCATTCCCGGACATCAAGGTGAGGATCGTCTCGAGCTTTCCCGACCTGAAGGTGAAAGAGGTCGATTCGTTCCCGGACTCCTGCGGAAAGTGGCGCTTCGTCGATTCGTTTCCCGACTTCAAGGTGAAGTTCGTGGATTCCTTTCCGGACATAGAAATCAAGTACGTGGACTCCTTTCCGGGGCTGCCCTGAGAGGGGCGGCTCTTTCAGAGATCGAAGGACAGCTGCACCTTGAGGAAGTTCACCTTCATGCGCCGCATTTCAACCGGCACGTGCCCGTAGGTCTTTGAAATGCGCCGGCAGCAGCAAAGCGGCGTGCCCTCGGCGATGGGGTTTCCGATCGCCTCGAGCGTGTCGCGGCCGCACACCTCGCATGAGACGTAGTTGGCGGTCTCCGTGATGACGACTCCGAAGGCCCGTTCGTAAAAGGCGTAGAGCGATTCGTGGGGATCGAGGTTTGCCTTGAAGAACTCCAGCGTGAGGCCCGGGAAATACCTGGCCGGCAGAAAGAGCTCGTCAAGCCCCAGGGAGCAGTCCGGGTTCGTGATCCGGCGGGTGATGTGCAGGACCCGCTCGCCGGGCGGCAGCTGCAGGCTCTCGGCGAGCTCGCCCTGCGCCGGAAGCTCTTCAAAGCGCACGGGAACGCGCTCCTTCAGGTGCAGGGGCCTGCCGTCAAGCGTCTGGAAGGGCTGGAAGCGGTTCCAGTAGCGCCCGGCTCCGAAGCTGCCCACGTACGTTCCCGAGCCCTGGAGCCGCAAGAGCACGCCTTCGTCCACAAGCTCGGAGACCGCGCGGCGCAGCGTACCGACGGAAATGCCGATTTCGTGGGCGAGCACGGGCTCGGCGGGAATCCTCTCGCCGGGCTTCCACTGCTTGGCAAGCAGCCGCCCGATGATGGTCCTTTTGGCGGCCATGTAGCGGGGAATGCGGCGCCTGCTGCCCGGCGGGTTCCTGCGGTCGATTGATTCGCTAGGCATGATGTCCTGTGTTCCATCAAATCATATACATGATATGAGAAGAAGCGGGCCGACGAGCTTTGCCGCGTACAAAATAATCCCATGGGCAGAGCGGATCGCACAGGCGCGCCCGCCCCTGCCGGTTGAAAAAGGAGAAAGCAGCATGGCAGATGAATACGACGCTTACGTGCCGGAGATGGTCGAGACCCGGCGCAGGCTTCACGCTCACCCCGAGCTCGGCTGGACTGAATTCGAGACGACGGCTCTCGTGGCGCAGAGGCTGCAGGCTCTCGGCTTTGAGATCCATCTGGGCACCGAGGTGGTGAATCCCGAGGCGGTCCTCGGGCGCGATCCGAAGGCCGCGAAGGCGGCCGAGGAGCGGGCTCGCGCGCACGGAGTTCCCGAAGAGATCCTGCAGCGCATGGGCGGCTACACCGGCTGCGTGGGCATCCTCGACACCGGCCGCCCCGGTCCCACGCTCGCGTTCCGCCACGACATGGACGCGCTTCCCATTCAGGAGATCACCGATCCGAAGAGCGGCCACCTGCCGGCCGTCGAGGGCTTCGCCTCCACGGTGAAGGGCGTGATGCACGCCTGCGGGCACGACTCGCACACGGCCACGGGCCTCGGGGTTGCGCACTGGCTCTCCGACCACAAGGCGGAGCTCTGCGGGCGCATCAAGCTCATCTTCCAGCCTGCCGAAGAGGGCACGAGGGGAGCGGGTGCGATGGTGGCCGCGGGCGTCGTCGACGACGTCGACTGGTTCTTCGGAGCGCACGTCGGCACCGTGGCGAAGCCCGGCGAAATCGTGATCCAGCCCGACGGCTACATGGCGACCACGAAATTCGACGTGAACTACACGGGCGTGCCCTCGCACGCGGGCGGCAATCCCGAGAAGGGCCGCAGCGCGCTCATCGCCGCGGCCGACGCCGCCGTGATGCTCACCGCGATCACGCGCACCTCCGAGGGCGACACGCGCGTGGCCGTGGGGCGGCTTGACGCAGGCGAGGGCCGCAACATCACCCCGGTGCACGCGCACATGGAGTGCGAGGTGCGCGGCTCGACCTTTGCGGCGAACGACTACATGTTCTCCCGCGCTCAGGAGGTGGTGAAGGGCTCGGCCGAAATGATGGGGGTGAAGTACGAGATCATCAAGACGGGCCAGGCCGGCGTGATCGAGACCACGGATGCGGCGCTAGCCGCAATGCACAAGGCGGCCGGGGAGATCCCCGGCATCAAGGTGCGCGATTACCACAACGCGGGCGGCAGCGAGGACTGCACGCTGTTCATGCACCGCGTGGCCGAGCACGGCGGCAACCCCGGGTTCTTCCTCTTTGGCTGCAACCATCACGGCCATCATCGCCCTGACTTCGACATTCAGGACACGAAGAATATGAAACCCGCGTTCCTGGTTTTCGTGAACCTCGCGCGCGACATCTGCGGGCGCAGGGCCTGACGTCTCCTGACGTAAAAAAGGCGCGCGGGCGGCGGAGCACCTCCCGCTGCGCGCCCTTTTCCGCGCCGGTGCTTTTGCTTAAGCGGCGGAAAGAAGAAGGCCAAAGCCTGTCCTCTTTCCGCTTTTTTTCTTCCGCGGCCGCCCGATGCGCGGCCCTGACGCGCCCGCTTAAAGGAGTCCGAGCTTCGAGAGCCGGCTGCGCAGTGTGTTGGGATGCATTCCGGCGCGTTCGGCGGCGCCGCCCGGGCCCGAGATTTTGCCGTAGCAGCTTTTCAGCAGGGCCGCGAAATAGGCTTTCTGCAACCCCTCCCAATCGTAGGCCGCGAGATCCGGGGCGGCCGGCTCCGCGCGCTGCGGCAGGGGCCTTGCCAGGGCGGCGGGCGCGGGGCGGGGCCCCGGGCGCTGCACGAGGTGCCGGATGATGGGGCCCTCTTCAAGCGCGGCGCGCTCCGTCGAGTTCTCAAGCTCGCGGACGTTGCCGGGCCAGCGGTAGCGGACCGCCTCCTCCAGGGCCTGGGCTGTCAGCCTGGGAATTTCGGAGAGGTGGTACTTCGCGGCGATCCGCTTTAAGAACAGCCTCGCGAGCAGCCCGATGTCCCCCGGTCGGTCCCGAAGCGGGGGGAGCTTGATCGGGAAGACGTGCAGCCGGTAATAAAGATCCGTCCGGAAAAGCCCCTTTTCAACCATTTCCTCCAGGCTTCGGTTCGTGGCCGCGATGATCCGGACGTCGACGGGAATTGAGCTCTCGCCGCCCACCCGGGTGATGGTGCGCTCCTGCAGCACGCGCAGTAGCTTCACCTGCGCAAGCGCGGACAGCTCCTCGATTTCGTCCAGGAAAAGCGTTCCGCCTTCAGCCTGCTCGAAGTAGCCTGCGTGGCGGTTTTTAGCATCCGTGAAAGCGCCTTTTTCATAGCCGAAGAGCTCGCTTTCAATGAGCGAGGCGGGGATTGCGCCGCAGTTGATTGCGATGAAGGGGGCATTGCGCCGGGAGGACATCTGCACGAGGGTGCGCGCCGTCACCTCCTTGCCGGTGCCGGATTCGCCCTCGATCAGGACCGTGACGTCGGTGTCGGCAATCCGGCGCATTTTCTGCGCGACCTGGTAGAGCCCGGGCGAGGCGGCAAGGAACCGCTCGAGCGGCTCGGACTTTTCCTGCCGGAGCTGCCGCCTGAGGGCCTCGTTCTCCCGGCCGATGTGGGCGGCCCAGGCGCGGGCGACCCAGGTGGACAGCGGCTGGGCGAGCGATGCGATGAGCGCCGCCTGCGACTCAAGCCAGGCTTTCTCCCTCAGGCTGTAAAAACAGATGACGCCGACATGCTGCCCGTCGAGTTCGAGGCGCTGCATGACGTAGGAGCCTATGCCGGTAATGACGTTTCGGGTCGCCCATGCCGTGACGGGGTCCTCCGAGAGCGATCTTACGAGTAGCGTCTCCGGCCGGTGCTCGTAGGAGAGTTCGCCCACGAGCCCCTCGGGGATCTTCACCTCGATGTCGAGCCTCAGGCTCTCCGTGGCGTCGGCCCGGGCGAAGAACCGGATGCTTCGGGTCTCGGAGAAAAAGGTGTTCACGAAGATGCCGCTCACCGGCAGCCCCTGCTGCTGCAGCAGCCTCACGAGCCGCCGCAGAGCCTGCAGGGGGCTGGCGAGGCTGCAGACCTCGCTCACCGACTCGTAGAGCTCACGGGGAGCCTGGCCCGGGCCCTCAAGGCCTTTCTGATGATTGTCCATTGTTAACGAAATGTCGTAATTTAACGAATATTCGTAATTTTATACGAAATATCGTTTCAGTAGTTAGTTCAAAAAGTGTGGATTCAGTCTTTGATACGTCGAGAGAATTAGTTCTAAAAGCCCCGCCGGACGGTGGATTACGCGCTGCGGGAGGTACTGCGTCTCAAAGCTGGCACGGTTTGTGCTTTGAGTCTCTGTGAAAAAATGAAAGAGCCTTTTTTTGAGGTCAGCATGAAAAAAAACATCATCCAGAAGGAGACCAGCCGCCGCAGCCTGATCAAGGCCGGCGCCGCCGTCATCTGCGCCGGGGCCGCAGCCTCGCACGCCGCCCCCGCGCCAGCGAAGGCGCGGTTTGACAAGATCTATGACGTGATCGTCGTGGGCTCGGGCTTTGCCGCCCTCGCCGCGGCGCTGCGCGCCCGCGAGCAGGGCGCTCATGTCCTGCTCATCGAAAAGATGCCGGCCTTCGGCGGCAACTCTGCAATTAACGGCGGGGCTTTTGCCGTGGCCGGCTCCCCCCTGCAGGAGAAGTCCGGCATCAAGGACTCCCCGGAGTTGATGCTCAAGGACATGATCCGCTCGGGCCGCGGTCTCTCGCACGTCGACCTTCTCAAGATGATCGTGGAGGGCACCCGCCCCGCCTTCGACTGGGTCGTGAGCTACGGGGTGAAGTTCAAGCCCTTCGTGCAGCACTTCGGCGGGCACAGCGTCCCGCGCATCATGCAGACCGTGGAGTCCACGGGCGGCGGCATCACTCGGCCGCTTGCCGAGGCCTGCCTTAAAAAAGGCGTCGAGATGCACAGGCGCGCGATGATGCGCGACTTCATCCGCAGCGCCGACGGCCGCGTGATCGGTCTGAAGGTGCGCGAAGGCTACATCTTCCCCAAGGAGGATTCCGGGGTGGACGTCACCTACGGGGCTCGCCGCGGCGTTGTGATGGCGACCGGGGGCTTTTCACGCAACATCTGGTTCCGCAGCCAGCAGGATCCGCTGCTTGATTCCCGGCTTGACTCCACGAATCAGCCCGGGGCGACGGGCGAGGGCCTTCTCAAGATGCTCGCGATCGGCGGCGCTCCCGTCCAGCTCGACCAGATCCAGCTCGGCCCCTGGAGCTCGCCCGAGGAAAAGGGCTTCGGCCTTGTCTCCCAGTTCAACACGATCGCCGGCTTCCCGATGGGCATCATGGTGGATCCGCGCACGGGCCGCCGCTTCTGCAACGAGCTTGCCGACCGAAAGGAGCGCGCCGACAAGATCCTCACCATGATTGAAAACGGCAAGCCCGTCTACCCCATCTGCTTTACCGACACGAAGGGCGTCGCGAAGGCTCAGACCCTCAAGAACGGCCTCAAGTACGGCGTGATCCACAAGTTCGACTCGCTTGAGGCGATTGCCCGCGGTTTCCACATGCCGGTCGAGGCTTTCGTCGCTCAGGTGAAGGAGTTCAACGGCTATGTCCGCGCGAAGGACGACAAGCAGTTCCACCGCCCGCTGCAGCTCGCGATCGTCCTGGACAAGCCCCCGTTCTACGCCGTGAAGGTCTGGCCGAAGGTCCACTACTGCATGGGAGGCGTCGGCATCAATCCGAAGGCCGAGGTGCTCGACGTGATGGGCCGTCCGATTCCCGGACTCTTCGCCGCGGGCGAGGTGACCGGCGGCGCCCACGGGGCGAGCCGCCTCGGGGGCTGCGCGATTGCAGACGGCCTGTGCTTCGGCCGCATCGCCGGACTGTCCGCGGCCAGCAGCACCCCTGTTGATCTTTAACCCAGGCGAAGAAGAGGAAGGAGACTGAAATGATGAAAAAACAGATGCTGGCCGCGATGTCTGCAGCCGTCCTCGGCGCCTTCGCCCTGAACGCCTGGGCGGCCCCTGCGGTTCCGATGGGAGCCCACCACGCGAAGATGAAGTGCGAGACCTGCCACACGAAGGACAACGCCGTGAAGGGCAACGCCTTCGTGCCGCCTTCGGACAAGACCTGCGAGGGCTGCCACGGCAGCTACGCGGCGCTTGCGAAGAAGACCGCGGGCGGCTCCGAGCCCAACCCCCACTATTCGGCCCATTACGGCGAGTCGCTGTCTTGCAGCGCCTGCCACAGGCAGCACGAGAAACCGCAGTCCTACTGCAACAACTGCCACGACTTCAGGCACAAGATGCCCTGAAACCGAACACTGGGTCGAAAATAAAACTTTTTTTCAAGGGCACCGCTTGAGCGGGCCCGACTTACCACTGGAGAGAACTAAAAATGGCAAAAACTAGGATCATTGCCGCCGCCGTCGCCCTTGCCTTCGCCGGCAGCGCTTACGCCGGCGTCGTCACTCTGGACGGACACCACCTCACGATGGATCAGGCCTGGGAGGTCGCCAACGGCCAGTCCACCGTCGAGATCGCCCCGAGCGCGAGGCAGAATCTGATCCTGTCGCACAAGCTCGTGATGGAAGCCGCCGCTCAGGGCAAGCCCGTGTACGGCCTCACCACCGGCGTGGGCCTCAACAAGGACAAGAAGCTATTTGACGCGAACGGCAAGCTCACCAAGGAGGTGCTCGACGCCTCCCGCGCCTTCAACTACAACGCCTTCCGCGCGCACTCGGCCGGCATCGGCCCGATGATGCCGGAAAACCTCGCCCGCCTGTCCATGGTGATCCGCCTGAACACCATGCTTGCGGGCCAGTCCGGCGCCCAGGTCCGCGTGGCTGACCTCTACCGCGAATTCCTCAACAAGCACATCACCCCCGAGATCCCCTCGCGCGGCACGATCGGTGAGGCCGACATTCTGCTCGCCTCGCACGTCGGCTCCGTGATGATCGGCGAGTGGCGCGCCCGCGTCGACGGCCGCCTGATGAGCGGCGCCGAAGCCCTCAAGGCAAAGGGCATTACCCCTCTGGTTCCCGAGGGCAAGGACGCCCTCGCGGTCCTTTCGAACAGCTCGGTCGCCATGGCCTATGCGCTTGACGGCTACAAGAAGGCCCTGCAGGTCACGAAGACGACTCCTGTTGTCTTCGGCCTTTCCCTCGAGGGGCTCAACGGCAACGTCGCCCCGTTCCTGCCTCAGACGGTCGCCGTGCGTCCGTTCCCCGGCCTCGACAAGGCGGCCGAGTCCCTGAGGCTCTCGCTCAAGGGCTCCTACCTCTGGCAGCCCGCGAAGGATCGTCCGCTGCAGGATCCGCTCTCCTACCGCACCACGGTCTACGCGCTGGCTGAAGCGAACAACGCGCTTGCCGACCTGAAGAAGGTGATCGACGTCCAGATCAACGCGGGCGACGACAACCCCGCCACGATTCTCAATGCGAAGCAGGACTACCGCTCCGAGAGCAAGCAGGTCGCCAATTACTTCATCGACGGCAAGGAAGTGAACGGCGCGATCATTCCGAGCGCGAACTTCGAGGTCCTGCCGGTTGCGCTCGCCCTGCAGCGCGCCTCTCTCGCGGTGGCCCACCTGTCGCACAACGCCGTGCAGCGCACGATCCACCTCTCCGATGAGCACTTCACGGGCCTCACCCGGTTCCTTACCGCCCCGGGCAACAAGGGCCACGCCTTCGGCGCGATCCAGAAGGCCTTCATGGGCATGCACGTCGACACGATGGCGCTCGCCCAGCCCGTGTCGCTCTACGGCATGCCGGTCGCAGGCGACATCGAGGATACGTTCACGCAGCTGCTGCAGGCCGGACAGCGCCTGGGCCAGATTGCCGAGAACACGCGCTACGTCTACGGGCTTGAGCTGCTGCACGGCGCCCAGGCAATCGACCTTCGCCGCCAGAAGAGCGGGAACTTCGCCATGTCCTCCGACACCGCGAAGCTCTACAACGCCTTCCGCAAGGTTTCTCCCTATGTCGACCGCGACCGTCAGTTCACCGACGACATTGAAAACGCCGCGAAGCTGATCGGCAGCTGGAATTAACGCTTTTCTCTCTCCGGACAGGGCGGCCCGGCGCCTTTTTGCGGGCGCCGGGCCGCACCTGTCTCTCTCTGCTATTCAAAGGAAAAAACCATGAATTCCAACAAGATTGCTGCGGCGCTCGCCGCCGCGGCCCTGTCCGGGGCGGCCGCAGCCGCCCCCTCGGTCACGATGTACGGGGTCGTTGACACGGGCCTGCAGTACACCCACGTCTCAAACCGGGGCGTCGACACGTTCGAGATGAATTCCGGCAACTATGCGGGCTCGCGCTGGGGCGTGAAAGGCGAGGAGAAAATCGGCTCCTCCAGCGTGGGCTTCATTCTGGAGTCGGGCTTCGCAAGCGATACGGGCGCGCAGGGCAAAAGCGGCAGCATCTTCAACCGCGAGTCCCAGATCTATGTGAAGGGCTCCTGGGGCCGGATCGGCGCGGGCCGGGTCGGGGCCTTCACCTCGGGCTCTTCGTCCCTTTCCCGCTACTGGGACTTTGAGCCCTTCGAGACCGGGTACTACGACGCGGGCGTGCAGGGCACGCAGGTGAACGTCTGGAGGCTCAACAGCAACACCCTCTACTACGTCTCCCCGAAGATGAACGGCTTTGAGTTCGGCGGCCAGTATTCGTTCACGGGCAGCACGTCCGACAAAGAGACGAACGGGATGGCCCGCGACAGCCACTTCGGGAACATCTACGCGCGCTGGGACGGAAAGAATGCGCGGGTGATCGCCGGGGTTGAGGCCGACTTCATCGGCCACGACTACCGGGACACCGACCCGAACAAGACGAGGTGGTCGGCGAAGCTTGCCGGCGCCTGGACCCCGAACGCGGGCCCGGTGACGCTGTTTGCGGGCTACAACTATTACAAGAACCAGAACCGCTTCACCGACTCGACCTGGGACGACGACTACAAGGTGGTCTATGACGGCAGCGGCCGCGGGCTCGAGGGACATGCCTTCTTCCTGGGCGGCCGCTACAGCGTTGGAGCCGCGAGCTTTCTCGGGCAGTTCCAGTTCCTCACGGGCAAGAACAAGGGCGCCGTGAAGGGCGACGAGGACGACTACAAGCGCTACGTGGGGTCGCTCGGCGTGCACTACTACTTCAGCAAGCGCACGATGGGCTACGGCGTCGTCTCCTACGCGAAGGGCACGGGGCTGCTTGACACCGACACGACCGAAACGAACCGGGTCGTGACGACCGTGGGCGTCACGCACTGGTTCTGACAGACAAGCGACTCTTTTTTCCGGTCTTTCTTTTTAAGCCGGAAGTCTCCGGGGCGAAAGCCCCGGAGATTCACTGGCCCTGTTTCCGAAGGGCCCTGGCGCGGGCGCTGTCCCGCGCCTTTTTAGTTGAGAATACGGCCGCCGCGCCTGAAGCCTGAGCTGGAGCCGGAAGCCGGCGCAGGCATCTGCGCGAGGTTGTATTTAGCCGTGACGCTGCCCTGGTCCGCCGCCCTCCCGAACCATTCCCGGGCCTTCTCCAGGTCCCGCGGGACGCCCCGGCCGTGGTAGTAGCAGGACCCGAGGCTGCACTGGGCCGGGGCGTCGCCCTGCAGGGCTGCCTTCAGGTACCACAGGGCGGCCTGCTCGTAGTCGAGCTCGGTCCCAATGGCGCCCTCGTAGCAGCCTCCGAGGTTGTTCTGTGCGACGGCAAGCCCCTGCCGGGCGGCCTTTTCATACCATTTGAACGCTTCCTTGTCGTCCGGGGCGACGCCCCGTCCCTCCTCATAGAAGACGCCCAGCGAGTTCTGCGCGTCGGCAAGGCCCTGCAGGGCCGCCTTCCTCACCCATTCGAAGCCCAGCGTCTCGCTTTGCTCGACTCCCGTGCCCTCGGAGTAGAGCAGCCCCAGGCTGTACTGGGCCTCGGCCACTCCCTGATCGGCCGCTTTTTTATACCAGCGGGCGGCAAGCTTCGGGCTGCGGGGCAGGCCCCGGCCCCATTCGCGGCACAGCCCCAGGAAATACTGGGCGTCGGGCTGGCCCTGCGAGGCGGCTTTTTTCGCCCAGTACACGGCTTTTTTCTCATCCTGCTCGACGCTGATGCCATGGTCGTAGGAGGCCGCGAGCTCGTACTGGGCCTCCCGGTCGCCCTGCTCGGCGGCCTTCGTGAACCACTCGAAGGCCTTCATTCCGTCCCGGGGCACCCCCGTGCCCTCGTCGAAGCAGACTCCGAGCTCGTACTGCGCAACGGGCAGCCCCTGCAGAGCCGCCATGGCGATCCACTGCGCCCCGTACGCTTCGTTTTTTTCTATCCCCCTGCCGTCGAGGCACAGGCAGCCGAGCAGGTACTGGGCCTTGGGTTCGCCCTGCAGGGCCGCCTTGAGCGCCCAGCGAGCGGCCCGGGCGCTGTCCTTCGGGACACCTCGCCCCTCGTCGAGCATCAGCGCGACTTCGTACTGCGCCAGCGCGAGCCCCTGCTCGGCCGCCCTCTCGTACCACTTGAAGGCCTCGGGGTAGTCCTGGCCGATGCCCGAGCCTTCGTAAAGGCAGTCGGCGAAATTGAACTGCCCGGAGGCACTTCCGCCCTCGGCCGCCTTCCTGTACCACTCGAGCGCGGTCTTGAGGCTGCGGCTCACGCCCCGGCCCGTTTCGAACCTCAGGCCGAGCTCGGACTGCGCGTCGGCGTCTCCCGCGAGGGCTCTCCTTTTGACTTCTTCGATGTCGGAGCCGCCCTCGGCGTCCTTCGGCTTTTCTCCGCTTCTTTTCATTGCTGTGTCTGTCGTTTTTTCTGAAAAACTAGATTCTGCACCCTGGCGCGGATTCCGCAAGCGCCCGCCCCGGGATCAGCCGGCCTCAGAGCGCATCAGGTCGCAGAAAGTCTGCGCCGCGCGCGAGAGCTCTTCGCCCTCGCGCTTGAAAAGTACGAACCGCCCGCGCTCGAGCGGCTCCCTGAGCTCCACCTCGAAAAGATCCGGGTTCTTCAGGTGCCCGGGGGAGGGATCGCATTTGATCATGGCCCCGAGGCCGAGCCCCGCCTGCGTGAGGTCCTCGATGATCGCCGAGGTGTCGCAGTCGAAGGCCGCATTGAGCTCGAGCCCCGCCGCGGCGAAGGTCCGGCTGAGGAATGAGCGCGAGTCGCTGCCCTCGCGCAGCACGATGAGCGGATAGCGGTTCAGCTCGGAGAGCGCGAGCCTGCGGCCCTCGATCGTCCCGAAGCGCCTGCGGCTGGCCGCGAAGAAGTTTCGGTACGGACGCAGCGGCAGCGCCTCGGTTCCAGCCGGAGCGGGCCCGTCGCCGTGCACGGCGTCGAGGAAGAAATCGATCCGGTCCGCGGCAAGCAGCCGCACGAGTTCCCCGCGCCGGTTCTCGCACTTCAGGTGCACGCGCACCCGCGGGAACGCCTCGGCGAAGCGCCCGAGATGCGGCATCAGGTAATAGTGCAGCAGAAGGAAAGGAAATGCGATCGAAAGCTCGCCCTCCTCGAGGTTGCGCAGGCCCGCGAGACGCCCCTGCCCGCGGGCGAGGGCCGACTCGATGTCCCGGGTTGTCGCAAAAAGCGCCTCGCCTTCGGCGGTGAGCGCAATTGAGCGGCCCCTGCGCGAAAAAAGTTGACAGCCCAGCCTCGACTCGAGCAGCGCGATCGAGCGCGAGACCGCGGGCTGTGTGATGAAAAGCGCGCGGGCGGCGAGCGTCATGCTGCCGGTTTTGGCTACCTGGCCGAAGACCCGCAGCAGGTCAAGGCTGATGTCGCTGAGATTTTGCATGATGAAAGCCATTTTGCATCAGTTCTGTTTATGCATGCATAAGCAAATATCACTATTTTCTCTAGGTATTTTTACTTAAAATCTTTTTCAAGAGGAAGGCCGCACACCCGCCCCGCCACCTGCGCGCGGGGCCCGGGCGCCGGCAAGGGGAGGCTCGAATGCCGTTTTTTGCCGTCATTGTTCAGCCCTTCATCCTGATCGCGCTGGGGTTCGCTTTGTCGAGAAGCCGCATGTTCCCCCGCTCGCTCTGGGAGGGCGTTGAAAAGCTGGTGTTTTACGTGCTGTTTCCGCCGCTGCTCTTTAACAGCGTCGCCAACGCTCAGCTCACGGTTTCCCAGACGGGGCTTTTCCTCGCCTGCGGCGTCGGTTCGATGACGATCGGCATGGCGCTCGCCTGGCTCGTCTCGAAGATCGCCCCCATGGGGCCGATGACCGACGCGAGCCTCCGGCAGTGCGGCTATAGGTTCAATTCCTACATCGGGTTTGCGATCGTCTTTGCGCTCTTCGGAGCAAAGGGGCTCGCGCTTTTTGCGCTGCTCATGGGCGTCTGGGTGCCGATTTCAAACGCTGCGGCCGTGGCGGACCTCGCTGCCGCCTCGCGCTCGAAGGGGGAGGGCGCGCGGGGCATTCTCCGCTTGATTGTGAAGAACCCCCTCATCATCGGCACCGCCGCGGGCCTCTTCTTCAACGTGACGGGGCTGCACATGCCGGAGCTGGTCACCTCGGTCTTCAAAAGCCTTGGCTCGGCCTCGCTCGCGCTCGCTCTGATGTCGATCGGCTCGGGGCTGCAGCTCGGGAAATTCAGGCAGGAGGCGGTTCCCCTGTCGCTTGCCACGATCGAGCGGCTTGTCTGCGTGCCGGCCGCAGCGCTTGCGATCGGGCTCTTTTTCGGGCTCTCCCCGGTGGAGCTCGGGGCGCTCATGAGCTTTGCGGCGCTTCCCACGGCGAACTCCTGCTACATTCTCGCGGTCCGCATGGGCGGCAACGGCCCGGCGGTGGCGAATCTCACGACGCTGCAGACCGTGTGCGCGCTGTTCACGATTCCGTTCTGGATGGGGCTGCTGCAGTCGCTCTGACCCGGGGGCTGCGTCCTGCGGGGTTAGGGGAGCAGGAGGCGGCTCTTCCCGTTTGTCTGTCAGACAATTTCTGCGGGCGCATAGCCGGAAAAAAAATACAATGGGTTCCATCCGGCGGAGCCCTCCGCCCGTTTTTCCCTTCACACAAGACAGGACCCCTTCGAATGATCCGATTCAACAACGACTACTGCTGCGGCGCGCACCCGCTGATCCTCAAGGCTTTCGAGCGGACCAACCCGGAGCGTTACCCGGGCTACGGCGTGGACGACTGGTGCGCGAAGGCGGCCGGCATGATCCGGGAGGCCGCCGGAGTCCCCGAGGCGGCGGTTTTCTTCTTTCCCGGTGCGACTCAGGCCAATTTCGTCGTCGCCGCCGCTGCCCTCGCCTCCACCGAGAGCGTGATCGCCGCCGACACGGGCCACATCAGCTGTCACGAATGCGCCTCGGTGGAAAACACGGGGCACAAGGTGCTCACGCTGCCCAACGCCGACGGGAAGCTCACGGCGGAGGCGGTCGAGTCCTGCGCCCGCCGCTACGTGGAAAGCGGGGAGGCCGAATACATCACGCGCCCGGCGATGGTCTACCTGTCGTTTCCGACCGAGAGCGGAACGCTTTACAGCCGCGCCGAGCTTGAGGCGATCTCCGCGGTCTGCCGACGCTACGGCATGCTGCTTTTCGTCGACGGGGCGCGGATGAGCTACGGGCTCATGTCGGAGGCGAACGACCTCACGCTCAAGGATTTCGGGCGCCTTGCCGATGTCTTTTACCTCGGGGGGACCAAGTGCGGCGCGATGTTCGGCGAAGCCGTGGTGATCACGCGCCCCGCGCTCGCCCGCCGCTTCAAGGCCCGCATGAAGCAAAACGGCGCCGTGCTGGCGAAGGGCTGGGTGCTCGGGCTGCAGTTCTGCACGCTGCTCGAAGGAGGGCTTTACTTCGACATCGCGAAGAAGGCCGATGAACAGGCGATGCGCATTCGCCGGGCGTTTCTCGGCCGCGGGTTTGCCATGTCGGGCTCAAGCCCCACGAACCAGCAGTTCGTGCTGCTGGGAGAGGAGCAGAAGCGGGCCCTCGCCCGGAAGTACATCTTCGAGGACGAGGGAGCAGTCCGCGGGGGGCTCAGCGTAGTGCGCTTCTGCACGTCCTGGAGCACGTCGGACGCGGAGGTGGATGAGCTCGTCGCGGACATCGCGGGGCTCTGAAGCCCGCCCTGGCTGCCTCCGGGATCTCCCGCTAGTCGTTGTCCTGGAAGGCGACCTCGCGCTTTTTGCGCACGGCCGGCGCGAGCACAACGATAAGGAGGACTGCGGCCGCGATCAGCAGCCCGCAGGAGATCGGCCGCGTGAAGAACACGCTCGGGTCGCCCCGCGAGAGCAGCAGCGCGCGCCTGAGGTTTTCTTCCATCATCGGCCCCAGGATGAAGCCAAGCACGAAGGGCGCCGCCTCGCACCCGAGCTTGATGAAGACGTAGCCCAGAAATCCAAAGGCGATCGACACCCAGATGTCAAACACGTTGTTGTTGATCGAGTAGGTGCCGATCACGCAGAAGGCAATGATCGCCGGGAACAGCCACCGGTACGGCACCCGCAGCAGCTTCACCCAGACGTTGATCATCGGCAGGTTGAGCACGATCAGCATCAGGTTGCCGATCCACATCGAGACGATGAGGCCCCAGAAAAGCCCGGGGTCGGTGCTCATCACGAGGGGGCCGGGCTGGATGTCGTGGATCATCATCGCGCCGATCATGAGCGCCATCACGGCGTTGCTGGGGATGCCGAGCGTGAGCATCGGGATGAAGGAGGTCTGCGCGCCCGCGTTGTTCGCGGTCTCGGGGCCCGCGACGCCGCGGATGTTGCCCTCGCCGAAAGGCGGGTTCGCGTTCTTGCCTGCGATCTTCTTCTCCATCGTGTAGGAGGCGAAGGAAGACAGAAGCGCTCCGCCCCCGGGCAGCACTCCGAGCAGCGACCCCACGGCCGTGCCGCGCAGGATCGGGCCCACGCAGTTCTTGATGTCGCTCCAGGTGGGCAGCACCTTGCCGACCGGAGCCGTGCTGAAGGACCGGGTGCTGCGCTGCTCGAGGTTGTTCATGATCTCGGCGTAGCCGAAGATGCCCATCGAGATCGCCACGAAGCTCAGCCCTTCCTGCAGGTCTTCGAGCCCGAAGGTGAAGCGCATGGCCCCGGAGTTGATGTCGGTGCCGGTGAGTCCCACGAGAAGGCCGAGCAGCACCATGCAGAACGCCTTGATGAGCGAGCCATTCGCGAGCACCACGGCCCCCACGAGGCCGAGCGCCATGAGGCTGAAATATTCCGCGGCCTCGAACTTGAAGGCGATCGAGATCAGGGGCGGCGCGAAGGCCGCGATCAGGAACGTCGCCACGCACCCGGCGAAAAACGACCCGATGGCCGCGATGCCGAGGGCGGCTCCCGCGCGGCCTTTTTTGGCCATCTTGTGGCCGTCGAGGCAGGTGATCACCGCGGAGGCGTCGCCCGGAATGTTCACGAGAATCGCGGTGGTGGAGCCGCCGTACTGCGCTCCGTAGTAGATGCCCGCGAGCATGATGAGCGCGGCCGAGGGCTGCAGCGTGTAGGTGATCGGCAGCAGCATCGCGATGGCGGCCACGGGCCCGAGCCCCGGCAGCACCCCGATCAGCGTGCCCACGGTGACGCCTGCGAAGCAGTAAAGGAGGTTCGCAAGCGACAGGGCTTCTTCGAAGCCCGTTGCGAGATTATTCAGAAAGTCCACGGCCGCCCCCTTACTTCACGAGAAACGCCGGAATGACCGGGATCGTCATGCCGAGCAGGTAAACGAAGACCACCCAGCAAAGCGCCGCGAGGATCACGATGAGGGCGATCACCTCCTTCGCCCGGAACTCTTCGCTTGCGGCCGAGCAGACGGTGATCATGACGGCCAGTGCGATCACGAACCCGGTGAGGTCGAGCAGCAGGCAGAACAGCACGATGCCGCCCAGCACGAGGCCGAGTACCTTCCAGTTGAAGCGCGTGACGCGGCCCCCGTCGGGTGAGTCTCCGGCAAAGAAGAACCCTTTGACCGCGCAGACGGTGCCCAGCAGCGCGAGGCACCCCCCGAGCAGCGTCGGGAAGTACGCGGGCCCCATGCGCTCGGCGGTGCCCAGTTCATTTTCCTGGGCCGTGACGATGAAAAAGATTCCGAAGGCCGCAAACAGGATGCCGGCCCAGAAATCCCTCTGATTTTTGATGCTCAAGGTGTAGTCCTTCGTTGAAGGAAGCAGAGGTGGGGGAGAAAAGGCGGCGGGAGGCAGCCTCGCTTTGGCTCGAAGCCAGTCTCCCGGTTCGGCGTGCGGGCCCTCTGATTCTCAGGCAGCAGGGGCCCGCGGCGGGAGTTTCTCAGTCGACCCGGGCGCCCGAGATCTTCACGATGCGGGCGTACTTCGGGATTTCTTCGCGGATGAGGGCCGCGAACTCCTCGGAGGTGGTGGGCGAAGCTTCGCCGCCCTGACGGGCGAGCCGCTCGACCACAGGCTTGGAGCGCAGGGCCTTGGTGAAGGCGGCGTTGAGGCGCTCAACCGTCGCCCTGGGGGTCTTTGCCGGGACGAAGAGCCCGTACCAGGTCGAGATGTTGAAGTTTTTCACGCCGCACTCGATCATGGTGGGCACCTTCGGCAGCGCCTTGGCGCGCTTCGCGGTGGTCACCGCTAGCGGCACGAACTTGCCCGCGTTGATGTTGGAGGTGGCCGAGGCGAGGTTGTCGAAGATGAGCTGCGTCTGGCCTGAGAGCACCGACATCTTGGCCGGACCCGCGCCCTGGAAGGGGACGTGGACCATGTTGATGCCGGCCTCGGCCTTGAAGAGCTCGCCCGCCATGTGGCCGGCCGAACCGTTTCCGCCCGAGGCGTAGTTGAGCTTGCCCGGGTTCTTCTTCGCGTAGGCGATGAGGTCCTTCACGCTCTTGATCCCCGTCTTCTTCTGAAATTCGGGGGTGATCACGAGGACATTGGGAACGTGGGCGATCAGCGTGATCGGGGTGAAGTCCTTCACGGGGTCATAGGGCAGCTTTCTGAAAAGCGACGGATTGATGGCGTGCGTGGCGACTGCGCCCACCACGAGGGTGCGGCCGTCGGGCTTGGCCTTCGCCACGGAGCTCACACCGCGGTTGCCGCCCGCGCCGGGGCGGTTTTCAACAATGACGTTGCCGAGATCGGGCGCCACGGCTTCGGCGAGCGTGCGGGCCGCCACGTCAAGCGGGCCGCCGGCAGGCCAGGGAACCACGATGGTAATTGGCCTCTCGCCAATGGCAAGGGCGCTGGGGGAGACTGCGGAGAGGGCGGCTGCAGCGGCTGCTGCGCCAAGGAGGGTGCGACGATTCATGCGGACCACGATGATCTTCCTTTTGTTCGCCCGCGGGGCCTCGGATGACGCCGGCCGCCGCGCGCTGGTTGATGCGAAAAAATCGGAATTGCCTTCCATTAGAAAGGTTTGTCGCCTCAAGTGCAACTAAAATAAACGTCAACAAAGGGAAAACCCCTGTGCTTTCTTCAGGCCGCGCGCCGTCAGCCCTTTTTTCCCAGGGGCGGCAGAGGCGGCTTGTGCAAAAGGAGAACCGCAGATGGATTTTGGAAAGATTTTCATCGCCGGGCGCTGGAGCGAGCCTGCCTCGAAGGACTGGATTGTGGTGGAGAATCCCGCCACCCGCGAGGAGATTGCGCGGGTGCCCGCCTGCTCGTCCGAGGACGTCGACCGGGCCGTGAAGGCCGCCTCGGCCGCTTTTCCGGCCTGGGCGGCCATGCCGCTTGAGGGCCGCATGGCGCTCATGGAGCGCTTTCTCGAGCAGTTTCGGGCCCTCGAGCCGCAGCTGGTCGACATCACCGTGCGCGAGCTTGGCTCGCCGGTCGCCTTCACGACGAAGTCCCAGGTCGAGTACCAGTACGTGCGCACCCGCTCCTACATCGACCTTGCGCCGAAGGTGCCGCTGTTTGAAAAGATGGCAGCCTCCTCGGTTTACCGCGAGCCCGTGGGGGTCGTGGGCTGCATCACGCCCTGGAACTATCCGCTCGGGCAGGTGATTCAGAAAATCGTGCCGGCGCTGCTCATGGGCAACACGGTTGTCCTTAAGCCGAGCCAGCACACGCCGCTTTCCTCCTATTACCTCACCGAGGCGATCGAGCGCGCAGGCTTCCCCGAAGGGGTCTTCAATCTCGTCACGGGCCGCGGCAGCGAGATCGGCACGGCGCTTTCCACGCACCCGCTGGTCGCGATGGTCTCATTTACCGGCTCGACGAGCGGCGGCATCACCGTGGCGACGAATGCGCTGCGCTCGGTCAAGCGCGTGAGCCTCGAGCTCGGCGGCAAATCCCCCTACATCATTCTCCCGGGGCTTAAAAACTGGGACGAGCCGATTCACATTCTCTTTAATTCGATCTTCCTTAATTCCGGACAGACCTGCACCGCCTTCTCCCGGCTTCTCGTGCCGAGGTCGGAGGCTTCCGCGATCGAGCGGCGGCTGGCCGAGATCAGCCGCGAGTACACCGTGGGCGATCCCCGGGATCCGGCTGTAAAGCTCGGGCCGGTGTCTTCCGAACGTCAGTTCAGGAAAATCCGGAGCTACATTGAAAAAGGCATCGAAGAGGGGGCGAAGCTGCTCGTCGGGGGCGTTCCGTCCGAGCCGGGCCCGAAGGAGGGCTGGTACGTCCATCCCGTGATCTTCACGGGGGTGAGCAACAAGATGACGATTGCCCGCGACGAGATCTTCGGGCCGGTGCTGTGCGTCATAGCCTACGACAGTGCCGAGGAAGCGGTCGCGATCGCGAACGACACCACCTACGGGCTCAACGCCGGCGTCTACGGCGAGAAGTCCCTTGCGCTCAAGGTCGCGCGCCGCATCGAGGCGGGCAACGTCTACGTCAACTCGAGTCCGCGCGACACTTCGGCGCCCTTCGGCGGCTTCAAGGCGAGCGGCATCGGGCGTGAGGGCGGCGTCTACGGCATGCTCGAGTTCACGCAGCAGAAGGCTCTCTTCGACACGAAGCTCTGAAAGAGCGCCTGTTCCAAAAGCCAGGGGGAGGAGCGCAGGGCCGCCTCTCCCCGGAAGGTCCCCGGAGCCTCTGAATCTTTTTTGGGGAAAAAAGGGGATTGGGATTTTTTTCCGCGGGCTTTTGGTGGATAATGTCGCAGTTTCAAATTTTTAACTGCGAGCGGCGGGGCCTCCGGCAGGTCGCCTCACGCTTCCGATTCAATCCAAAGGGAGAGTTCCTCTATGGTTCTCAAGCGCTTCCTCATCGCGGCCGCTGCTGTGGCCGCCATGACCGCCGGCCAGGCCTATGCGGCGGCCGTTGAATACACGGTTGGCACCGGCGCCACCTATCGTCCGTTCGAATTCCAGAATGCGAAAAAGGAACTCGTCGGCTTTGACATCGACCTCGTCAAGGAAATCGCCAAGGCCCAGGGCTTCAAGGTGAAGTTCGTGAACACCGCCTGGGGCGTGATCTTCGAGTCGCTCAAGAACGGCGACCGCGACTTCATCATCAGCGGCATCACGATCACTCCGCAGCGCAAGGAGACGATCGACTTCTCCGCCCCGTACTTCGCTGCCCACCAGCTCATCCTCACGCAGAAGAACGTCAAGGTGAAGGGGCTGGCCGACCTGAAGGGCAAGAAGGTGTCCGTGGTGGCCAACTCCGCGGGCGACATCGCCTGCAGCAAGATGTTCGGCAAGGCGAGCACCTCGATCAAGCGCTTTGACAACACGCCGCTTGCGCTCGAGGAGCTCAACGCCGGCGGCGTTGACGCCGCCGTGGGCGACGTGGGCGTGTTCGCGTATTACGCCCAGCAGAATCCATCCAAGCACTTCAACATGGTCCGCGACCCGTCCTTCGAGGATCAGTACTTCGGCATCGGAGTGAGGAAGGGCAACACCAAGGTCCTCAAGGATGTGAACGAAGGCCTGAAGAAGGTGATCAAGTCCGGCGCCTACGCGAAGGTCTACCACAAGTGGTTCGGCGCCAAGGCCCCTGTGCCGAAGCTGCCGACCAAGTAAGAGGCTGCTGCAAAGCTGCAGCGAGGCCCCGGCCCGAGTTGACGCAGAGACTCCGCCGGGGCTGATTTTGCCGGGAGCCCGCTTTCCCTCGCCCCTTCCCCGCGGTGCGCGCGGCCCGAAGGACGGCAGGAGCTTCCGGCATTCAACCCGCATTTGTCCCATAGGCATTCAATGACAGCATTTAGATTTGACGTGGTGGGTGAATACTGGCCCCTTTTCCAGGAAGGCGCCGGTATGACAATCAAGCTCACGCTCGCCTGCGTGTTCTGTGGCGTGATTCTCGGCATGCTGCTCGGCCTGGCCCGCATGGCCTCGGCGCGGCACGCTCCGTGGAAAGGCATCCTGCACTACGGCGTGCGATGGCCCGTGACGGTCTGGGTCAGCTTTTTCCGCGGGACCCCGCTCTTCGTCCAGATTTTCCTCATGTACTTTGCCGTGATGCCGGTGTTCATCCACCCGGTCGACGGGCTGCTGGTGAGCGGCGATCTCGCCCGGGAGCTAAGGAGCGAGTACGGAGCCTTCATCGCGGGCTTCATCGCCATTTCACTTAACGCCGGAGCCTACATGTCGGAGGTCTTCCGTGCAGGCATCCAGTCGCTCGACAAGGGGCAGGCCGAGGCCGCCCGCTCGGTGGGCATGACTTACTGGCAGTCGATGCGCTACATCGTCCTGCCGCAGGCCTTCCGCCGGATGCTGCCTGCCCTGGGCAACAACGCCATTGCCATCCTCAAGGATTCCTCGCTCGTGTCGGCGATCGGCCTTACCGAGCTCGCCTACGCGGCCCGCACGGTGGCCGGCGCTTCGGCGCGCTACTGGGAGCCGTACCTCACGATTTCCGCCATGTACTGGGTGATGACGCTCGGTCTGGCCTGGCTGATCCATGTGCTTGAGGCCCGGATGGGCAGAGGAGACCAGAAATGAGCGACGTGATGATTTCGATCCGCGGCCTGAAAAAGAGCTACGGAAAGCTCGACGTGCTCAAGGGCATCGACCTCGATGTGCACAGCGGCGAGAAGGTCGTGGTGATCGGCCCCTCGGGTTCGGGAAAGTCGACGATGCTGCGCTGCATCAACGGACTCGAGGATCCCGACGAGGGCACGATCACGATGAACGGCGTGGAGATCACCTCGAGGCGCACGAACATGAACAAGGTGCGCGAGCGCCTCGGCATGGTCTTTCAGCGCTTCAACCTCTGGCCCCACAAGACCGTGGCCGAGAACGTGATGCTCGGCCAGATGGTGGTGGGGCACCGCACGAAGGCCGAGGCCCGCGCGAGGGCTCTGGAGATGCTGCGCCGCGTGGGGCTCGAGGAGAAGGCCGATGTCTATCCGGTGACCCTTTCGGGCGGGCAGCAGCAGCGCGTCGGCATCGCCCGGGCGCTTGCAATGAACCCCGATGCGATCCTCTTTGACGAGCCCACCTCGGCGCTCGACCCCGAGCTCGTGGGCGAGGTGCTCTCGGTGATGAAGAAGCTCGCCGAGGAAGGCATGACGATGATCGTGGTCACCCATGAGATCGGATTCGCCCGCGAGGTCGCCGACCACGTGATTTTCATGGACGGCGGCGTGATCGTTGAGCAGGGGACTCCCGAGGAGGTTCTTGAGCACCCGAAGGAAGAGCGCACCCGGGGGTTCCTCAAGCGTGTGCTCTGAGGCTGTGCCCCGGTCTTTTTTAAGCTAAACTCGGCTCTGCCTTCCGGCGGCGCCGGGTTTTTTGTGTGCATGACCGCGCGCGTTTCCCGGGGGCGCGTTCCGCGCGGAAGGTGAAGAAGAATAAGAAAGGATACTGACAACCCCCGGAAACAAGGGTGCCGAAGGAGACGCACCCGCCCGCGGCTTGCGGCCGCGCCGCCCCTTTTTTGCTGCGCCGGGGCGGCCGGGCGCGCGGCCCTGCGGGTTCCGGCCGGCGGCCGCTCGTGCCGCAGGCCAGTTGAATTTCATGCGAAAAATACTCTATGGAGTCTGGAAGGGCGTCAAGTACGACAACACCCAGGGCGGGCACGCCGCCCCGAAGGATCTGCCGCTTGACAAAATCAACAACTTCAATCCCGGCAATCCGATTGACGCCCTCATCAGCAACTTTGGCTTTCTCGTCTTTGACGAGTCGGTGTCCCTCGCCGGCATTCTCGCCCGCTACTATTCCTACGTGCATGAGATCTCCTGCGGACGCTGCACGCCCTGCCGCACGGGCTCGATCCTGATCGAGATGGCGCTGCGGGATGCACACGCCGGGCGGGCCGCCGAGGTCGACTGGGACCACATCCTGGAGTCTGCCGAGCAGATGGAGCAGACGAGCCTGTGCGGCATCGGCCGCACCACCGCCGTGGCGATGATCGGTGCGCTCACCTTCTTCAAGGATCGGCTGCTCGCGCCCGCCAAGCCGATGAAGGGCGACATGTACCTCACGATGACCGCGAAGTGCATCGAGGCCTGCCCGGCCCACGTGAACATTCCGCGCTACATCGACTACGTGCGCGACGGGCATCCGGAGCTCGCGGCCGGGGTGCTGCTGCACCACTACCCGCTCGTGTCTACCTGCGGGCGCGTGTGCGTGAAGCCCTGCGAGAAGGCCTGCAACAGGAACGCCGTCGACGCCCCGGTGGCCATCAAGGAGATTAAGCGCTATATCTCCGACCACTCGGGAATGCCCATTTCCGAGCTTTTCAAGGGCATGGACCCGATGACCGACTACACGAAGGCCCGGGTCGCAGTGGTGGGGGCCGGGCCCGCGGGCCTGAACTGCGCCTACCACCTGCTCATGATGGGCTATCCGGTGGACATCTTCGACAAGGACCGGCAGGCGGGCGGCATGGCTCTCCGCGGCATACCGCCCTACCGGTTGCCCAAGGGCGTGCTGCAGAAGGAGACCGACGCGATCGGCGAGCTGGGCGGGGTCTGGCACTTCGGACAGAGGCTCGGGCGCGACTTCACCGTCTCGAGCCTCTTTGATGACGGCTACGGGGCGGTCTTTCTCGGCATCGGGTGCGCCGAGGGCGCTTACCTGGGACTGCCGGGCGAGGACACCAGCATGAAGGGCTACAGGAACGGCATTGACTTCCTGCTCGACATCGAGACCAAGGTGGCCGACGGGATTCTGCCGAGGATCGACGGCGACGTGGTGGTCGTGGGCTGCGGCAACGTGGCGATGGACTGCTGCCGCACCGCGCGCCGCATCGCCACCGGCAAGGTCCATGTGGTCTACCGCCGCACCGAGCAGGACGCGAGCGCCGACCCGGACGAAATCGAGGCGGCGCGCGAAGAGGGGATTGAATTCCATTTCCTCACCAACCCCGTCTCCATCCTTTCCGAGGACGGGCATGTGACGGGCGTGAAGCTTACCCGCATGCGCCAGACGGAGCGCGACGCGCGCGGCCGCCGCGGCGTCAAGCCGATTGAGGGCAGCGAGTACGACGTGAGCTGCTCGACACTCATCGCCGCGATCGGGCAGAAGGTTGAGCGCAACGTGCTTTCCGAGGCTGACGGCGTGCTGCTCGACCGCCGCGGAAACATTTCCGTGAACTCCGCCCTCGCGACGAGCCGCCCGGGCGTGTTCGCGGGCGGGGACTGCGCGAGCGGCCCCACGATCCTGATCGAGGGCCTCGCCAAGGGGCAGATGGCCGCCAACAGCATCGACGAGTATCTCTCGCGCGGCTCCGTGGGCTTCACGCCCCGCACCCGCATGGGCGAGATCATCCACGACTGCAGGCTGCTGGACGACGGCGCGGACTACACGCTCATTCTCAAGCGGCCGCGCGTCGAGACGCCGCACATCCCGGTCTCTGAGCGCAACAATTTCCGCGAGGTCGACCTTACGATCTCCACGGAGGCGGCCGAACACGAGGCCGAGCGCTGCATGCGCTGCTACAGGATGTACGCCGTGGTGACGCCCCGGCCCATTCCCGGCAACGACACCGACCGGCTCTATCGCAGGAAGCCCGAAACGGAGATGAAATGATGAAGGCCTGGATCAACAATCAGGAAGTCGAATTCACGGAGGGCGAGTCCATCCTCCAGGTGGCGAAGAAGGCCGGCATTTTCATTCCGACGCTCTGCGCCTTTCTGCCCCTTAACCACACGCCCGGCACCTGCCGGGTCTGCCTGGTCGAAATCGAGGACAAGAGCGCCCCGGGCGGCACCCGCGTGGTGACCTCCTGCACCACCCCGATGCTCGAGGGCATGCGGGTCATGACGCGCACGAGGCGCGTGCGGCGCATGCAGCGCCTGCAGATGGCCTGGATCTTCGCCGACCACGACCAGGACTGCGCGAGCTGCGTGCGCTACGGCAACTGCGAGCTGCAGGACGTCGCCATGTACGTGGGCCTCAAGCACAACACCTGCAACGGGCGCTTCACGACGCCGCGGCCCTTCGACCTCACGCAAAACGGGCTGCTGCGCGATGTGAACAAATGCATCCGCTGCGGGCGCTGCGTCGAGGTCTGCCGCCAGGTGCAGGGCATCTCCGCCCTCACGATCGACGACATCAGCACGCACTGCGGCGTGGGCATTGCGCACGCGAAGACCTGGGCGGAAAGCCCCTACTGCGTGCAGTGCGGCCAGTGCACGATGGTCTGCCCCACCGGCGCCCTGGGCGAGCACGACCAGGGCGAGACTGCGATCGACTGGTTCGAGGACCCGGAGATCAAGACGGTGGTCGCCTTCGCGCCGGCTGCCCGCGTGACCGTGGGCGACGCCTTCGGGATGGCCCCCGGGGCGAATGCCGAAGGGCAGATGGTGACCGCGATCAAGCGGCTCGGGGCCGACTACGTCTGCGACATCAACTGGGCGGCCGACGTGACGATCATGGAGGAGGGGACCGAGTTCATCGAGCGGCTGAGCTCCGGCGGACAGCTGCCGATGATGACCTCGTGCTGCTCGGGCTGGGTGAACTACGTCGAGAAGCACCATCCGGAGTTCCGGCAGAACCTTTCGACGACGCGCTCGCCCCAGGGGATCTTCGGCGCGCTGGCAAAGACCTGGTTCGCGCGCGAGCACGGGCTCGATCCGGAGAAGCTGCGCTTCATCTCGATCATGCCCTGCACGGCGAAGAAAGACGAGGCCGCGCGCCCGCAGCTCTCCCGCAACGGCATGCCCGACACCGATCTCGTGCTCACGGTGCGCGAGTTCGCGAGGCTGCTCTTCCAGCACGGCATCCAGCTCGACCGGCTGCCCTCCACGCCCTTTGACTCGCCCTTCATGTCCCAGAACACGGGCGCGGGCGCGATCTTCGGGACGACAGGCGGGGTCATGGAGGCTGCGCTGCGCACCGTCTACCGCAAGGTGAACGGCAGGGAGCTCGATTCGGTCGACTTCATCCCGGTGCGCGGCATGGAGGCGGTGAAGGAGGCGAAGGTCGACCTCGGAAAGTTCGGCCCGGTGAAGGTCGCCGTGGTGCACGGGCTGCGCAACGCCGAGAAGGTGCTCTCCGACATCGACTCGGGCCGCTCGGACTACAAGTTCGTCGAGGTGATGGCCTGCCCCGGCGGCTGCATCGACGGGGGCGGCACGATCCGCATCAAGAACAGCTACCTGTCGCGCTCGAAGGCGAGGATGGCCTCGATCTACAAGATCGACCAGCACAGGAAGCTGCGCCGCAGCCACGAGAACCCGGACGTCATCCGGCTCTATGACCAGTATCTGGGCGAGCCGGGCAGCGAGGTCGCCCACGAGCTGCTGCATACGGTCTACCGCAACCGGAAGAAGGATCCGCCCACCGAGACCATCACCGAGATCTGGAAGAAGGTGAAGCTCGGCTGACGGCAGAGCAGGAAAGGGGGGAGGCGGCGGGCCTCCCCTTCATTTTTCCTGCGGGCCGCAGCTTCTAGCCCAGCGTGAGGGCAAGGGCCGCGAGCGCCGCGAGGAGCACCGGCGCGGTGAGGACGATTCCCGTGCGGATGTACATGCCCCAGGTGACCTTCAGGCCCTTGTGGGCGAGCACGTGCAGCCACAGCAGCGTGGCGAGGCTGCCGATCGGGGTGATTTTCGGCCCGAGGTCGCAGCCGATGGCGTTCGCGTAGAACATGGCCGTGCGAAGGGCCTCGGGCACGCCGGCCGACTCGATCGAGAGCGCCCCGGTCATGACGGCGGGCAGGTTGTTCATGACCGAAGAGAGCGCGGCGGCCAGGATCCCCGTGCCGAACACGGCCGGAGCCGTCCCCAGGGAGGCGAGCGCCTCGAGCGCCCGGGTGAGGCCCGAGGTGAGCCCCTCGTTTCTCAGCCCGAAGACGACGAGGTACATGCCGAGGGAAAAGACCACGATCTGCCAGGGGGCCTGTCTCAGCACGCGCGAGACGCTGACGACCCGGCGCCGCCTCGAGGCGGCCAGAAGGAGGGCGGCGGCCGATCCGGTCACGGCGCAGACGGGAATGCCGGCCGCGCCTGCGGCAAAACACAGCGCGGGCAGGGCCGCGAGGACGGCGAGCCCCAGCCGGAACACCAGGGGGTCGGCTATGGCGCCCGAGGCCGGGGGCAGCCGCGCGGCGTCGTACCGGCGCGGCAGCCAGCGCCGGTAGCGCAGCCACAGCACGATCAGGCTTGCGGCCACGGAGGCGGCCGCCGCGGGCGCCATCGCCGCCGCGTACTGGCCGAAGGCCGCGCCGAAAAAGTCGGCGGTGATGATGTTCACCAGGTTCGAGGTGGTGAAGGGCAGGCTCGCCGTGTCGACGATGAAGCCCGCCGCCATCACGAAGGCGATCACGGCCTGGCGCGGAAGGGCGAGCTCGGCCAGAACCGCGGCGACCACCGGAGTGAGGATGAGCACCGCCCCGTCATTGGCAATGAGGGCGGCCAGCAGCGCCCCGAAGAGGATCACGGACACGAAGAGCCGGGAGGCGCTTCCGGCCGCGGCCCGGCAGATGCGGATCGCGGCCCAGCGGAAGAGCCCCGCTTCGTCTAGCGTGAGCGTGAGCACGATCAGGCCGATCAGCGTCGCGCTCGCGTTCCAGACCATGCTCCAGACCTTCGGGATGTCGGCGAGCGACACGCTGCCCGAAAGCAGCGAAAGGGCCGCGCCGAGCGCGGCCGACCAGCCGATGCCCAGCCCCCGGGGCTGCCATATCACCAGGATGATCGTGAGGACAAAGATGGCGGCGGACATGTTCAGCGTTCCGGGGAGAGAGAAGGGTTGATGTGGATCAAAATCAGAAAGGCCCTCCGGGCCGATGCGGCCTGAGGCCGGAAAGCCCCTGAATCCGGGCCGCCCGCGGAGCCGCTGATCCAATGGATGAAGCCTGAGTCAGCCGACCGGCGGATCGCCCCGCATCCGTTAAGCGTATCGATTTTCATCGCAGTATCAGTAATATATGAACCAGCTCACAGAGTTGTTGAAGCTGCCCGGACAGGTTCTCTCCTTCCTGTCCGGGATTTTTTATGCCCGCGGGCGGCCGGCCTCAGGCGTAATAGCCCGGGGAGCTTAATTCCCGGGCCGAGAACGCGGCGTATTTCTCCGCCTGCAGCGGATAGTCCCAGCAGCCGAGCTGGTGAAAGACCGAGCCCCCGAATCCCTGCTTGAAGCGCAGCAGCCCGTGCATCGGGTGCGAGGGGGAGGAGTCCGGGGCGACGCCGAAAAGATCATACTCGCTGCAGCGGCAGGCCTTCGCCAGCCGGATCGCCTGCCACTGGAGCGCGTAGGAAGGCATGAGCTCGCGGTGCTGCGAGGACGAGGCTCCGTAGAGGTAGGTCGCGCGGCCGGCCGAAAGGACGAGGAACATGGCCGCCAGCGGCTGCTCGCCCGCATAGGAGACCAGCAGCTTCACCGTGACGCTGGGATCGACGTTGTCGAGCTTGGCCGCCACCACGGACTGGAAGCAGCGGATCGGGCTCAGGTGCAGGCCGTTGCGCAGGACGGTTTCCCGGTACAGCCCGTACCAGAGGGGGAGCGCCTTCGCGCCCATGTCTCTCACCTCGATTCCTTTTTTGAGCGCGAGGCGGATGTTGTAGCGGGTCTTGGGCTTCATGCGCCCGAGGATCACCTCCTCGGGCTCGCTCAGGTCGAGCAGGATGGTATCGGCGGGCAGCACGTTGGTGCCGGACTTGCGCAGGTTCCAGTTCCGGGTGGAGAAATTGAGCTGCATCTCCTGGAACTCCCTTTTCGGGGCGCCGCGCCAGCGGCCCTCGCTGTCGAAGTCCTCCTCGCGGCACCAGTGGGAGCGCCAGTTGAGGTCGTAGCGGATCCCGATGCAGTGCGGGTCAAGGCGGGGCCGCAGCTGCTCGGAGAGCTCCTCGAGGAAAACGCCCTGGCGCTCCTCCGAGGGCTCGACCTCGGGGCCGTAGGGCAGATACGCGATGTAGTCCTCCCGGTTCACGTACTGGTAGAACATGATGAAGTCGGCGTTCGTGCGCGAGTAGCCCCCGACGCCGCAGTAGAGGTCGCTGTTGCGCACCGAATACTCGAAGGCCCTCGAGCGCATCCCGAGGCGGCGCTTCACGCCCGACCAGAAGGCGGTCTGCTGGACGATGGGGGTGCTGTAGGCGTCGCGGGCGTCCTTGGGCTCGATCCGGATATCCATGTCTTCTTCCTGTGGGCTGGTCCCGACTTTTTTGTCGGCGGTGAACCGGCCCCGGCGGCGGTTCCGCCGGGGGTAAAGCTAGGTATTTTACCCTAGATGAAGGAACTTTTCTTCAGGAAGTAAGAAGGCCTTTGCGGGCGGAAAGAGGGGGAGGCGCCTGCCGCAAGGGCGCGGCGCCCGCCGCTTCAGCCGAGGATCCGTTTGAGGACCTGCACCCACATCTCGAAGCCCGGCTTGTCGCTCACGGTGTCCTGGGTGTCGAAGTCCGGCCTGTGGTGGCCGTGGTGCGAACAGCCGAAGAGGAAATAGCCGGGATTGCCGCCGCGCTCGGCCACCCGGTGCATGAGCACGGTGCAGTCTTCGCTGCCGGGGCAGGGCGGCGCGGCCATCACCTTCATGCCGGGCACGGCCCGCGCGGCCTCGTACAGAAGGTCGAGCGCGGCCTGCGTCGTGACGAGGGTCGAGCCCTGGCCCACGCGCCTCAGGTCGACGCCGACCCCGGTCATGGCGGCGGCCCCGCGGACTACTTCCTCGGCCCGCTCGGTCATGAACTCGTTTGCCTCGGCGGTCTCGCCGCGCACCTCGAACTCCATATGGGCGTCGGCGGGCGTGATGTTGCGCGCGCTGCCCGAGACGAGCTTGCCCACGGCGACCCGGGTGTCGCCCTGGGAGGTCCGGGGGATGGCCGAGAGCATCACCGCGGCGTTCGCGGCGGCAAGCAGCGCGCTGCGCCCCTTCTCGGGGCAGCTCCCGGCGTGCGACGGGCAGCCCTTGAAGTCCGCGTCGAACTTGGTGGTGGCCATGAAGCCGCGGTCGGCGATCTGCAGCTCGCCGGGGCCCGCGGTGGTGCCCACGTGCCCGCAGATGAGCCAGTCGGCGTCGTCCACCACGCCTCGGGCGGCCATGGCGGCGGCGCCCCGCGCGCCTTCCTCCGCGGGCTGGAAGATAAGCTTCAGGGTGCCGCGCAGGTCCGCCTCGTGGTCCCGGGCCCAGCGCGCGACGGCCAGCCCGATCGCCGCGTGGTTGTCGTGCCCGCAGGCATGCATTTTCCCGGGGAAGACGGAGGCGAAGCCCTCCACGGCGGGCAGGTGGCCCGAGGCCGGATCCGTGGGCTCGGTGATCGGCAGCGCGTCCAGGTCGTAGCGGAAGGCGCACACGGGGCCGGGCCGCCCGGTCCGAAGCACGCCCACGCATCCCGTGTAGCCTCCCATGCGCGCGAGCAGCTCTTCGGGGACGCCGGCCCGGCGCGCCCGCTCTTGGGCGGCCTGCGCCTCCCCGGCGCTGCGGCCCATCACGCGCTCCGGGTCGATCACCTCAAGCCCCAGATGCACTTCGAAGCCGAGCGACTCGAGCCTCTGCGCGACCAGGGCCGTGGTCTCGAACTCCGTCCAGCCGGTTTCGGGCCTTCTGTGGATCCTGCGCCGGGTCTCGATCAGCTCCGGCATGTAGGCGTCAAATTCATCGGTCATGCTGCACTCCTTTTTCCTTCGGGCTGCACGGGGCGGTGCGGCTCCGGCTTCGGCCCGGAAAACCCCTTCCTCCGGCCGCTTTTTCTTCAGCCAGCGGCCTCAAGGCTCACCTGCTCGAGCGCTCCTTCGAGCCCCTCGCGGATCTGGTCGGCCTCCTCCTCGGAGTAAAGCCCCTCGGCGGGGCTGGAGACGTAGGCGTTCAGGAAGTCCTCCCAGGGCACGTTCTCAAAGTAGTCGCTCGCCCAGTCGAACGCGTTGTAGTCGTCGACCGGCATGCCGGCCTCGTGCAGCAGCAGCACCGCGGCCTGGGCGACCAGGCCCCGGTCCTCGCCCCGCCTGACCATTTCGTAGGCCGCCTTGAGGACGATCATGGCGAAGCCCAGGCGGCATTCGTCCTCCGAGAGATAGTGTGAGAAGTCGCTTACGTTGACTCCCGCTTCATCGGGGTCGTCTTCGTCGAAATCAGGTTCGAAGCTCATGAAGATATCCTGCGCCGCCTGTGCGGCGCATGGCTGATAAGATGGGAACGAAGACCAATCATAACGGTGAGCGAGGGCTTCGGCTAGGCCGCCGCAGCCCCGGGGCGCCGGAAGAATTCTCTGCGGGGGAGGAAGCTGCACCATGCAACTGGCGGACAAAAGCTGGATTTCGGGCGCGTGCGTGGGCCTGGGCGTGGCCGCGGGCCTTGTCTTTCTCGGCTGCTCGGTGAGGGGCGCTGTGGACGCCTACATCGGCCAGACCCGGGTGGTCACCGTGAAGGGGCTGGCCGAGCGCCGGGTGCCGGCCGACCAGGTGATCTGGCCGATCACCTTCCGGAGGACCGGAGACGACCTCCTTGCCACCCACGCCCTGCTCGAGGCCGACAGCGAGAAAGTGATCCGCTTCCTGAAGGGCTCGGGGCTGGGCGAAGAGGAGATTTCCTTCGGGGCCCCGAACGTGCAGGACCGGCAGACCGAGTACTCGAACGGCGCGCGCGGCCCCCGCTATGTCCTCACCGGCGTGATTACCGTGAACACGCCGAAGGTCGCCCTGGTGCGAGGCCTGATCTCCCGGCAGAAGGAGCTCGTGGGGCAGGGGATCTCGGTGGCCTCCGAGGCCTGGAACACCCGCTACATCTACACGAAGCTCAATGACGTGAAGCCCGGCATGGTGGAGCAGGCGACGAAAAACGCACGCGAGGTGGCGCAGAAGTTCGCCGCCGACTCGGGCTCGCACATCGGCAGGATCAAGGCGGCCACCCAGGGGCAGTTTTCCGTGACGGACGCCGACAGCAGCATGCCCTATGAGAAAAACGTGCGCGTGGTGACGACCGTCACGTATTTCCTGAAGGATTAGAGCCGGGCGGCCCGGCTTTCCGGGCTGCTCGGGCTTTCAGGCGGACTTTCCGCCGCGCGCCAGCTCGATCAGGGCGTAGAGCCTGGCCAGCGCGTCGCGCGGCGTGAGCGAGTCGGGGTCGAGCGCGGCGATTTCGTCGCGCAGCCTGAGCGCGGCCTGCGCCTCCGCGTCCTCCCCTTCGTCGTCCGGGGCTTCGTCCTGCGCGCCGGCGCCGGGCGAGGAGAAGAGGTCGGGCTGATCGCCCGAAAGCCTTGAGCGCTCCTCGAGCTCGCGCAGCGTCGAGCGCGCCTCGCGGATCACCCGCTGGGGGACGCCTGCGAGCTGCGCCACGGCGATGCCGTAGCTCTGGCTCGCGGGTCCTTCGCGCACTTCGTGCAGGAACACGACGCGGCCCGAGCTCTGGATGGCCCGGACGTGGACGTTGGCCACTTCGGCGCAGCTTTGCGAGAGCTGCGTGAGCTCGAAGAAGTGGGTCGCAAAGAGCGTGTAGCTGCGGATCCGGTCGGCGAGCTCGCGCGCGATCGCGGCCGCGAGCGACAGCCCGTCGAAGGTCGAGGTGCCGCGCCCGATCTCATCCATCAGCACGAGCGAGCGGCTGCTCGCCTGGTGCAGGATCGCGGCCGCCTCCACCATTTCGACCATGAAGGTGGACTTGCCGCCCGCGAGGTCGTCGCTCGCGCCGATGCGGGTGAGGATCCGGTCGATCGGCCCGATGCGGGCCGACTGCGCGGGAACCCAGGAGCCTGCGAGCGCGAGCAGCGCGATGAGCGCGACGCTGCGCATGTAGGTGGACTTGCCGCCCATGTTGGGGCCGGTGATCACGAGCAGCCGTCTTCCCGGCACGAGTTCGCAGTCGTTGGCGACGTAGTGTTCGATCGCCTTTTCGACCACGGGGTGGCGCGCTCCGCGGATCACGATCCCGCTCTGCCCGGACAGCTCGGGCTCGGTCCACTCCATGTCGCGCGCGTGGCGCGCGAGCGACAGCAGCGCGTCGATCGAGGCAGCCGCCTCCGAGGCCTCGGTGAGCCGCTCGACCCAGGCCGAGCAGGACCTGACGAGCCCCTCGTAGAGCTCGCGCTCGAGCTGCACCGAGCGCTCCCGCGCGGCGATCGCCTTGTCCTCCCAGCCCTTGAGCTCCGGAGTGACGAAGCGCTCCACGTTCTTCAGGGTCTGGCGGCGCCGGTAGTCCGCGGGCACCCGGTCGGCCTGCCCGCGCGTCACCTCGATGAAGTAGCCGGTCACGCGGTTGTATTCGACCCGCAGGTTGGGAATGCCCGTGCGCTGCTTTTCGCGGGCTTCGAGCTCGGTGAGGAAGTCGCCCGCGTGATCCCGAAGGCTCCGCAGCTGCCGCAGCTCGTCGCTGAAGGCGTCGGCGATCACCTCGCCGTCGCGCAGCGTCACCGCGGGCTCGGGCAGCAGCGCCCGCTCGAGCGTTTCCGAAAGCTCCTGCGGGGGTTCGAGCACGGGGGCGGCGGCCTTGAGGAGCCCGGAGCTGCAGCCCGCGGCGGCCTTGGAAAGCTTCGAGAGCTGGGGCAGCGCGTCGCGCAGCCCGGCCAGTTCCCGGGGCCGCACGGACCCGAGCGCGATCCTCGAGGCGATGCGCTCGAGATCGGGCAGCGGGCGCAGCGCCGCGGCGAGCTCCTCGCACTTTTCGGAATCGCCAACCAGCTCGCCCACGGCGCGGTGGCGCTCGCGCGGCACTTCGGGGGCGCGCATCGGCTGGGTGATCCAGCCGCGCAGCATTCTCGAGCCCATCGCGGTGAGGCAGTGGTCGATTGTGGAGAGCAGCGTGGGGCCGCCGCCGCTTCTCAGGGACTCGGTGAGCTCGAGGTTGCGCCGCGTGGCGGCGTCAAGCCCCACGAAGCGGCTCGACTCCTCGAGCACGAGCGGCCGGATGTGCGGCATCGACTCGATCTGGGTCTGGGAGACGTAGCCCAGGACCGCGCCCGCGGCGGCGAGAATCCCGGGCTTTTCAGAAACCGCCCATGCGTCCAGGCTTTCCATCTGGAAGTGGTGCCGCAGCTGCTCGGCCCCGTGCTCGGGGTCGAAGTGCCAGTCGGGCAGCGGCGTGACCAGCGCCCCGGAGGCGATGGCCTGGGCCTTCTCGCGGATCGAGTCCGGCACCAGGATTTCCTTGGGCGCGATGCGGGCGATCTCGCCCGCGAGCTCCTCCTCGGCGACGCTCATCGCCTTGAAGGCGCCGCTTGAGAGCACGAGGCTCACGATCGACCATTCCGGCGCCTTTTTCCCGAGCGGGGGCTCGAGCGCGAGCAGGGCCGCGTCGGCCTTCGAGGGCAGGAGCTCCGATTCGGTGAGCGTGCCCGGGGTGACGATGCGCACGAGCTTGCGCGGAACCGCGCCCTTGTTCGTCGTGGAGTCGCCCTGCTGCTCGACGATCCCGACGGCCTTGCCCGCCTTCACGAGGCGCGCGAGGTAGGAGTCGAGCGTCATGTAGGGCACGCCCGCGAGCGGCACCGGCACGGTCTTTCCGCGGCTTGTGAGCGTGATGCCGAGCAGCCGGTTGATCTCGACCGCATCCTCGAAGAACGTTTCGTAGAAGTCCCCCATCCGGTAGAGCAGGATGATGTTCGGGTACTGCTTCACGAGCCCGCGGCGGATCTCAAGGAACTGCTGCATGGCGGGGGTGAGCGAGGCCGGATCCGCGTTTTCGGTGGTGAGAGTCGGTTTCGAAGCGTTCAAAGCTGGGTTCCTCGAGAGGTCTTCATGGAAAAGAAAAAGAGGGCGGCCGCCCGAAAAAGGCTGCGCCCTCTCCTGCCGAGCCGCGGGCCGCTTCAGGCCTGGACCGGGGCCGAGCCGTTCAGAATCGGCATCAGCGCCCCCAGGATCTTCGGGGTGCCGGCCACGATCCGGCCCGAGTCGAGGTAGCCGTCGTTGCCCTCGAAGTCGGTCACAAGGCCCCGGGCCTCGAGAACGATGAGAGAGCCGGCGGCAATGTCCCAGGACTTGAGGCCGGACTCCCAGAAGGCGTCGAGGCGGCCGCAGGCCACATAGCACAGGTCGAGCGAGGCCGCGCCCGCGCGGCGGATGCCGGAGGTGCGGCGCGCCACCTGGGTGAAGACCTTCGCGTAGCCCTCGAAGTCATCGTTCTCGCGGAACGGGAAGCCCGTCCCGATGAGCGCGGAGGAAAGGTCGATGCGGCCGGAGACGCGGATGCGGCGCTTGTTCAGGCGGGCGCCTTCGCCGCGGACCGCGGTGAACATTTCGTCCTTGAGGGGGTCGTAGACCACCGCCTCGAGGATGTCGCTGCCGCGGCGCAGCGCGATTGACATCGCGTATTGCGGGAAGCCGTGGATGAAGTTCGTAGTGCCGTCGATCGGATCGACCACCCAGACGAATTCCGAATTGGTCTGGCCCACCAGGCCGCATTCCTCGGAGAGCACCGCGTGGCTCGGGCAGTAGTGCGTGAGGATGTCGACGATGGCGCGCTCCGAGGCGCGGTCCACGTCCGTCACGTAGTCGTGGAAGGCCTTGGTCTGGACGTTGATCGTTTCGATGCTGCGGGAAGCCTGGTTGATGATGTCGCCGGCTTCGCGGGCCGCGCGGATGGCAGTTTCAATGTAAGGCATTTGTCGGTTCGCCTGAAGAAAAAAGGAGGGCGGGCAGTTTTGAAAGGAGCGCCGCCCTCGGGCGGCCCGCTTGAAAACCCGTCTTTTCGTTCATAAAGATGCAATTCTAATGGAAATGAAGGCCCGGGGCCTCCGGGAGGGCCCGGTGCTGTTAAGCTTTGCGCTGCTTCGTTTCTCCAGTTTCCGGTGACAGTTTCATGAAAACGCCAATTTCAGCCTCCAGGGTCCGCTTCGTGCTGTGCGAGCCGAGCCTTCCCGCCAACATCGGCGCGGCCGCCCGGGCCGTCAAGACCATGGGATTCCGCAGCCTCTGGGTCGTCAATCCGCGGGTGAGCTCCTACCGGGAGGATCCCGATGCGGTGGCCCTGTCGACGAGCTCCGTGGACGTGCTGCGCGAAAGCCGCTGCGTGCCGACCCTCGCCGAGGCCCTCGAGGGGGTGACGTTCGCCTGGGCGCTTTCGGGCTACGACCGGCGCTTCGGCCCGCCGATCGAGGACCTGCGCGGGGCGGCAGGCCGCGCCTGCGATTTCCTCGCCTCGGAGCCGGGCGACATCGCCTTTGTCTTCGGCACGGAGCGCAGCGGCCTCACCAACGAGGAGATCGAGGTCTGTCAGGCCGTGGCGGCGATTCCCGCCGATCCGGAAAGCCCGAGCCTCAACCTCGCGCAGTCCGTGCAGGTGACCGCCTACGAAATGCATGTGACGCAGCTCGAGCGCGCGGGCGACGCGCACCGGCTCTACGACTGGGAGAAGCGCTTCGAGGCGGAGCCTCCCGCCACGGTGCCCGCGATCGAGGGCTTCCTCGAGCACTGGCAGCGCGCCATGGAGGCCTGCGGGGCGCTCGATCCGAAGGAGCCCAAGTTCCTGATGCCGATGACCCGCCGGATCGTGGCGCGCGCGGGCCTCACCCAGCCTGAGGTCGACCTGCTGCGGGGCATCTGCGCGGCCATCATCCGGCCGAAAAAGGAGCGCGCAGGGAGCAAAAAAGGAAAGGCCTGCTGATACCTGAGTGAAAAACTCGGGTATGGGGTATGATGTCCTGACCTACAGACGCCAGTTAATCGAGGCTTTTTCATGTTTGAACGCATCAGGGAAGACATCCGCACCATCAACGAGCGGGACCCCGCGGCGCGCGGCACGCTCGACGTGCTGCTTTCGTACCCGGGTTTCCACGCCGTCCAGTTCTGGAGGCTGAGCCACTGGTGCTGGATTCAGGGCTGGTGGACCCTGGCGCGCTGGATTTCGCACGTGGCGCGCTTTCTCACCGGCATTGAGATCCATCCCGGAGCGAAGATCGGCCGCAGGGTCTTCATCGACCACGGCATGGGCACGGTGATCGGCGAGACGGCCGAGGTGGGCGACGACTGCACGATCTACCAGGGCGTCACGCTGGGCGGCACGAGCCTCGGCCGCGGCGAGAAGCGCCATCCGACCCTTGAGTCGGGCGTCATCGTGGGCGCGGGCGCGAAGGTGCTGGGCGGCTGGACGGTGGGGCGCAACGCCCGCATAGGCTCCAACGCCGTCTGCCTCAAGCCCGTGCCCGAGGGGGCGACCATCGTCGGGGTGCCGGGCCACAGGGCGAAGAAAAAGGAAGAGACGGTGCAGGCCCCGAAAAAGGTCTTCGAGGCCTACGGCGTCGTGCTGGGCGCGGAAGACCCGGTCGCCCGGGCCTTCGCCCAGGTGAAGAAGGAGCTCGACCAGCAGCGCGACCTGATCAATGCGATGGAGCGCGAAATTGCGCGGCTCAAGGGCGAGCCGGTGAGCGGCTGCCCGTCCATCAAGGACCCGGGCGAGCGCAGCTACCTCGACTCCGGGCTTTGATGAGGGGAGAGGGGGAGCGGCCCCTCTTCTCCGAGCGGCTCTTCAGCGCTTCCCGAAGCCTTTTTTCTGCAGGTAGGCGAGCAGGAACGGGCGCCTTTCGCGCAGCAGGATCCGCTCGATGCCCGCTTTCCACGAATCTTTCTTCGGGCTGCGGCTGCGGGTTTCGTAATACCGGGCGAGCTCCCGGTCGTAGTTCTCAAGCAGCGCCGGGTCGGGCTCGCGGTACGTGTTTTCGCAAAGCAGCGCCTCGCGCGGCAGCCGGGGCTTGAGCTCGTTGCGGTACGCGGGATGTCCGAAGGCGAGCCCCAGCACCGGAATGACGTTTTCCGGCAGGCCGAGCAGGCGGTCAGCCTCCTCGATGCTGTTGCGGATGCCGCCCGCGTAGACGCCGCCCAGTCCCAGGGACTCGAGGGCGGCCATGGCGCTCTGGGCCATGATGGCGGCGTCCGTGCAGCCGACCATCAGCTGCTCGGTCCAGCCGAGGTCGAGCGCTTTGCCGGTCATCGCCTCGCAGCGGTGGTAGTCTGCGCAGAACACCCAGAATTCGGCGGCGGACTCGATGTGGCGCTGCCCGCCGGTGAGCTTCACGAAGGCGCGGCGCTTTTCCGGGTCCGTGATCCTGATCACGGTCACGACCTGCAGGAAGCAGGAGGACGAGGACGCCCGGGCGGCCTCGAAGATCGCGTTCCTGTCGGCTTCGCTCACGGGCTCCGATGTGAAGTCCCGCACGGAGACATGCGAAGTGAGGGCCTTGATGGTGCTGTTTTGAGTCATGGGAATCATTGCCTGCGGATCTCCTGCCGAATAACGGATCCTTCCATTTTATCCGGCCGGCGGCCAGGCCCGGCCTTACTCTTCCTGGTCAGCAAAACAAAAGCGCCGGGGGCGGCCCCGGCGCTTCTGACTCTTCCCTTGCGGGCAAAAGCCTTCCGGCCTACATGATGATCTGCAGCCGCTTGCCGTCCACCGTGCGGATGTAGCCCCAGTGGTCGCGTCCGGCGCCGGAGTCAAGATCCCAGTCCGGGAGGACCCAGCGCTCGATTTCCGCGAGCTCGTGGCTCGCCGGCTTGTGGGTGTGGCCGTGGATCACCACGTCGGCGCCCGCGGCCTTGGCGGACTTGTAAACCTCGACGTCGACCACGTCCATCATCTCTGCGGTTTTCTTCACCTTCGTGCCCTCGGACTGCGAGCGGGCCTGGCGGGCGATCTCCATGCGCTTTTCAAGCGGCAGCGACAGCGCCCCGATCTGCCACTGCGGATCGCGGGTCATGGCGCGGAACTTCTGATACTCCGTGTCCTTCGTGCACCACTCGTCGCCGTGCGAGAGCAGGAACCTGCGCCCCATGCACTCCACGGTCACCTCGGGGGCGAGCAGCGTCGCGCCGCAGGCCGCGGCGAAGCCCGGCCCCAGCATGACGTCGCGGTTGCCCGGCGTGATGAGCACGCGCTTGCCGATCGAGGAGGCGTAGGCGAGCGCCTTCACGATCGGCGCGGCGGTGTCGATCGTGTCGTCGCCGATCCAGTAGTCGAAAAGGTCGCCCAGGATCACGAGCTCCTCGTAGTAGGGCACCTGGGTTTTCATGAACCTCAGAAACTGCATCAGGGTTTTCGGGTGCTCCGGAGCGAGATGCAGATCGGAAATGAAGACCGGGTTGACAAGCGGCGCGACCTCCGTCGTGCCGGCCAGAGCCGGAGCTGTGATTTCAGACATTTGTTCCTTCCTCGTCCTTTTCCGACCGGGGAGGAGGCTCCCCGGGGCCCGGCTGCGTTAGAGGATCTCAGCCTTTTCGATCACGACGTCCTCGAGCGGGACGTCGTCAAACCAGCCGCGGCGGCCGGTGCGCGCAGCGGCGATCGCGTCGACCACATCGGAGCCCTTCACGACGCGCCCGAACACGGCGTAGCCCGCGTTGCCCGCGCTGTAGTTGAGGAAGTCGTTGTCAGCGACGTTGATGAAGAACTGGGCGGTGGCCGAGTCGGGGTCGCTCGTGCGGGCCATCGCGATCGTGTAGCGGTTGTTGGCAAGGCCGTTCGAGGCCTCGTTCACGATCGGTTCGCGCGTCTGCTTTTCCTTCATGCCGGCCGTGTAGCCGCCGCCTTGGATCATGAAGCCCTTGATGACGCGGTGAAAGAGCGTGCCGTTGTAGAAGCCGTCCTTCACGTACTGCTCGAAGTTGGCGGAGGTCACGGGAGCCTTGGCCGGGTCGAGCTCGATGTCGATCACGCCCATGCTGGTGGTTAAACGGATCATGCTTTGTCTTCCTAATTCAATAAACGGTAAGGAGGGAGAGGCTCGCGCCTTCTCCCGGATCCTGGATTCCTAATTGTAGCGGCTAAACGAATCCGCGCCCCGCCCGGCCTCAGGGCTTGATCTCGGGCAGCGGCTTGAAGAGGCTGCTCTCGGTGCTGCGGCTCTCGAAGCTGCTGGCCGAAACGCTGCCCGAGGCCGCCTGGGAGGCAGGGGCTCCGGCGCCCTGCGCCCGTGAGGCTGCGCTTCCCTGCGGCTGCGCGGAGGCCTGGGACTTTGAGCCTGCGGCCGGCTCGGGGGCGGGGTCGTTGCCGGTCACGATCTGAAGCATGGTGATCTTTTCGCCCACGCGCTTGAGCTGCTCGCGGGTGGCGCCCTTGAGCGGAACGGCCTTGCGGTAGTTCTGCAGGGCTTTGAGCGCGTAGAGGTCGCCCAGGTTCTCGTGCGCGGTCGAGAAGCGGGGGTTGGCGGTGATCGCCCGCTGCAGCAGCTCGATCGCGTGATCGATGTCGCCCCTGCCGCTGTCGGCCACGAGAATCGCGAGGTTGTTGTAGGGCTCGGGAATCTCAGGGTAGAGGCGGATCATCTTCGAGTACGCCTCGCGGGCCTCGTCGAGGCGCCCCATGCGCTCGAGAATCAGCCCGCGCTTGAACATGAGGTTCAGGTTCTTCGGATTGAGGGCCAGGCCCTGGTCGGCGTACTGAAGGGCCTTCTCGTAATTCTTCTCGCCGATCATCCGGTTCACGAAAACCGGATAGTCGGTCACAAGCTTCGGCTCCTTCTGCGGCTCCGGAATCGGGTAGAGCACGGTCTGGGCCGAGGCGGCCCAGGAGGCGATGGCGATCAATATGGCGGCCGCGGCCGCCCGAATGGTTTTGTTCATAAACGAAAATCCATGGGCTTTTTCATGAAAGCGGTGGGAAGAGGCACCCGGGGCTGCCGCGCCGCAAAAGCGCGGGGGCGTGCCTGCGCGTTCGAACCGCTATACTTTTCAAAGGATTTTACCCGTTCGGTAAAGATTCTCCGCGACTCCCCCGCCCGCCGGGGCGGGCGTCTCGCCGTTTTTTCACTTTTTTAAGAATGCGAGGAGCGCAGTCCAGACATGATCTCCACCAATCCCCTGATGATTTACTCGACGCTCAGCCGGCGCAAGGAAGTTTTCAAGCCCGTGCACGAAGGCAGGGTCGGCATGTACGTCTGCGGAGTGACGGTCTATGACTACTGCCACATCGGGCACGGGCGCACCTTCGTCGCCTTTGACGTCATCCGCCGCTGGCTTGAGGCGCGGGGCTATCAGGTCACTTTCGTGCGCAACGTGACCGACGTGGACGACAAGATCATCCGCCGCGCCGCCGAGCGCGGAATCTCCACGCTCGAGCTCACCCGCGAGTTCACCGCGGCAATGCAGCAGGACATGGCCTCGCTCGGCTGCCTGCCGCCGACCTACGAGCCCCATGCAACGGACTTCATCCCGCAGATGCTCGACCTCATCAGGACCCTGCAGGACAAGGGCCTCGCCTACGTCGGCAGCGACGGCGACGTCGATTTCGCGGTCCGCAGGTTCCCCGGCTACGGGAAGCTCTCGGGCAAGAGCCTCGATGACCTGCAGGCCGGCGCCCGCATCGGCATCGGCCAGGGCAAGCGCGATCCGCTCGACTTTGTGCTTTGGAAGAAGGCGAAGCCGGGCGAGCCGCACTGGCCGAGCCCCTGGGGCGAGGGGCGGCCCGGCTGGCACATCGAGTGCTCGGCGATGAGCTGCCACTACCTGGGCAAGACCTTCGACATCCACGGCGGCGGCCCCGACCTCATCTTCCCGCATCACGAAAACGAGATTGCCCAGAGCGAGGGAGCCAACGGCGTGCGGTTCGCCAACTACTGGATGCACTCCGGGCCGCTGCGCGTCCGCGCGGCCGACGGCACCGAGCAGAAGATGAGCAAGTCGCTGCACAATTTCTGGACGATCCGCGACGCGCTCTCCGAAACCGACGGGAAGTTCGGCGCGGGCAACGGCGCCGAGGTGCTGCGCTTTTTCCTCCTTCGCACCCAGTACCGCAGCCCGATCTCCTTCAACACGGGCCTCATCGTGGACGCGCACAAGGCCCTGACGAGGCTCTACGAGGCGCTCGACGGGGCGCAGGGCGACGGCCGGCCGCTCGACTGGGAGGAAAAGCACGCGGCGGCCTTCGCCCGCGCGATGGACGACGACTTCAACACCCCGGTGGCGATCGCGCAGCTCTTTGAGCTTGCCACCGAGATCAACCGCACGAAGGATCCCGCGCTCGTGCGCCAGCTCAAAGGCCTGGGGGGCGTTCTCAACATCCTGCAGCGCGATCCGGCGGTGTTCCTGAAGGGCGCGGTCAAGGGGCTCGACGAGGAGGAAATCAACCGGCTGATCAAGGAGCGGAGCGACTGCAAAAAGAGCAGGAACTTCGCGCGGGCCGACGAGATCCGGGCTCAGTGCCTCGCGCAGGGCATCGTGCTGCTCGACACCCCGCAGGGCACCACCTGGAGGCGCAGCTGAGCGCCCGCGGGGGCCGGCAAGGGCCCGCCGCCTCAAGGGGGCAAAGGCGAAAAGACGCTAATCCCTGCGGCGGCGCGCCTGCGGCCCGGCCACTCCCTTTTGGCTAAACTAAAGGGACAGTACGGCTCCGCAGGGCCTCGCGCCCGGCGGTCATCATTCGCACGGGTGCAACGTGAAAAAATTCTTTCTCGACTTTGAAAAGGACATTGAGGCTCTGGAGCAGAAAATAGAGGAGCTGCGCTCCCTGCAGGAGTCCGATCCGTCCCTTGACATCGCCTCTGAGGTCGATCAGCTGGAGGCCAAGTCGCTCGCCCTGCTCAAGCAGGTCTACTCGAACCTTACGCCCTGGCAGATCTCGCAGGTGGCGAGGCATCCCGCCCGTCCCTACACGCTGGACTACATCCATGCGATGTTTACGGACTTCCACGAGCTGCATGGCGACCGCTTCTACCGCGACGACCCCGCGATCGTGGGCGGGCTTGCGAGGCTGGGGGGCGATCCCGTCATGGTGATCGGCCACCAGAAGGGCCGCGACGTGAAGTCCCGGACCTTCCGCAATTTCGGCATGGCCAATCCCGAGGGCTACCGCAAGGCCCTGAGGCTCATGAAGCTCGCCGAGAAGTTCGGCCTGCCGGTGATCACCTTCGTGGACACCCCGGGGGCCTACCCGGGCATCGACGCGGAAAAGCACGGGCAGTCCGAGGCGATCGGCCGCAACCTGGTCGAGATGACGCACCTTGAGGTGCCGGTCGTGACCACGGTGATCGGCGAGGGCGGCTCGGGCGGGGCGCTTGCCATCGCGGTGGCCGACGCGGTGCTCATGCTGCAGTACGCGACCTATTCGGTGATCAGCCCCGAGGGCTGCGCCTCCATCCTCTGGAAGGATGCCGCCAGGGCGCCCGAGGCGGCCTCGGCCCTGTGCCTCACGGCCGACCGGCTGCGCGCGCTGAAGCTCGTCGACGAAGTGGTCTACGAGCCGCTCGGGGGCGCGCACCGGGATCCCGAACTCATGGCGCGCACGCTGAGCAAGTCCCTGATCGACCGGATGAAGTCTCTCAAGCGCATGCCGGTGGAGAAGCTGATCGCCAGGCGCCTGAGCCGCATCATGCGCTACGGCGACTACAGCGTGATCACGCAGAAGGAGGCCGACCGCATCCGCGCCGACGCGATTGCGCAGCGCGAAATGCAGAAGGCGAAGGCGGCGCAGGCCAAGGAGGCGCAGTTCGCCGAGCGCGCCGCGGCCAAGGCGGCCGCGGGCAGAACCGCCGCGAAGGAAC